>NZ_CP100454.1:1200000-2400000 GCF_024228315.1 Halomarina pelagica | reverse complement strand
GCCGCGCCTCACTGCCCGGCAGGGACTCCTCGACCTGAGAGTAGGTGAGCGCCAACCCGGCGAGGGCGAGCGCCCCGCCGACGACGAACGGCGTCGGGAAGCCGAACCGCACGAGGAAGCCCGACGCGAGCGGGCCGATGGCGATCCCCAGCCCGAAGGCGGTGGTGAGCACCGAGAGCGTCGTCCCGGAGCGCCCCTCGCCCGCGAGGTCGCCCGCGAGTGCCAGCGCCGGGGCGAACACCAGCGCGACGCTCACGCCCTGCAAGAGGCGAGCGGCGAGCATCAGCCCCGGCCCCGCCACCCCGTCGAGAGCGGGGATCGCCCGCTCGATGCCGGGCGCGAGCGCCGGAACGTACCCCTGGAGGGCCACCGAGGGGGCGAGCAGGGCGAACCCCGCGAGGAGGAACGGCTTGCGGCCGTAGCGGTCGCTTGCCCGCCCGATCGGGACCTGGAAGAGCACGTTGGCGATGACGACGGCGGCGAACTGGACGCTGAAGAGGAACTCCCCCTCCCCGAGCCTCGTCGTGATCGTGTCCTGAAGCGTCGCGAACAGGGCGATGGTGACCGCCATGAACAGCGTGCCCACGCCGAGGACGAACACCGGATCGAACGCCCCCCGCCCGCTCCGGTCGAACACCCGAAACGAGAGGTCGTCCGACGCCGCCGCGGCCGTCCGCTCGGGGTCCTCGATGAGCAGCGACACGAGGGCGAAGCTCACGGCGGCCCCGAGCACCGCGACCGCGAAGGCGGCGTTGAACCCGGTCAGCCCCCCGAGCGGCGTCGCGTACGGACCCCCCTCGATGACGAGTCCCGCGACGATCGGGCCGAACCCGAACCCGACGAGGCGGAACGTGTTGAACACGCCGAAGTTGCCGCCGCGCTCGGCGTCGTCCGCGGCGAACTCGTTGACGAGCGCGACCGTCGCGGGGATGGTGAACGCCGCGCCGAGGCCCTGCAGCGCCCGCGTGGCGAGGACCGCCGCGTAACCGCTCACGAACGGGTAGGCGGCGCTCGCGACCCCGAACAGCGCCAGCCCGACCAGCACGAACGCCCGGCGCTGTCCGGTCCGATCGGACAGCCGACCCGTGATCGGCTGTCCGAAGCTGTTCAGAAAGCCGAACAGCGACAGGACGAGACCGACGAGCAGTGGGAGCGTCAGTTCGATCCCCAGGACGGACCGTCCGACGAGGCCGGTGACGTCCACCTGCCCGCTCTCGATGTACAGGGGGAGGACGATGATGAGAAACGAGTTGCCGAGCGCGTCGGCCATCCGCGCGAGCGCCAGCGTCAACACGCGACGGTCGGTACCGAGAACCATCTGGTCGTCGTACGGACGCGTCCGCAATCACGGTTTCCTTCCTTCCTTACCGCCAGCGGCAACCTCATATTGTAACGATTCCTCACGGGAGGTATGGCTCGGACAGTAAAGCTCAGCAGAGTCGGGACCGTCCTCGCCGACCACGATTATCCGACCTCGCGCGATCGCGCCGTCTCGGCGTTCGACGACGTGACCCTCCTGCTCGCCGACGGCGAGGCGAACCTCGGTCGGACGCTCGACGAGATGACGAGCGACTCCTTCGCCAGCGTCGAGGAACTCGAACTCGAACTCTACTCCCACCTCCCGGTGGCGGCGGTCGGCGAACCCGGCCAGTCCGAGGGGGAGGGCTGACCGCCGAGGGGGAGGGCAGACCATCGAAGGGGAGGGCAGACCACCGAAGGGGAGGGCAGACCACCGAAGGGGAGGACAGACCACCGAGGGAGGGGACGATCGGGCGCGGGTTCGCGGTCGAACCGACCGAGGGGGACGGTGCGATCGCCCGTCGAAATTCCCTTCGCTTATACGTCCCGGCCCTGTTCAGGGGGGTATGAAGTTCTGTGACGAGTGCGGCTCGATGATGCACTCGGACGGCGAGACGTGGGAGTGTCGCTCCTGTGGCCACACGGAGGCCCGCGACCGCGCTCAGGAGGCGAAGATGACGACGACCCAGGGCCAGGAGAAGAGCGAGATCGTCGACGTCAGCGACGCCGAGGACCGCGGCCTGCCGACCACGACCGTCGTCTGCCCGAACTGCGGCAACGACACCGCCTACTGGTACATGCAGCAGATCCGCTCGGCCGACGAGTCGGAGACCCGCTTTCTCGTCTGCACCGAGTGCGAGCACAAGTGGCGCGAAGACGATCACTAACGACGACCTTTTACGACGGGACGGCGCGCTGTGCGCGCCGTCCCTGTAAAAGCTCGATCAAAAGCACTTCCTCACCCCCTCAGTCGCTGCGCTCCTTCGGGGGTTCGTCGGCCCGCTCGCTCGCACCGCTTCGCGGTGCTCGCTCGCGGTACGAAACGTAGCGTTCCCGGTTCGCTGGCGGCCCCTCCGTCGTCCGTCGCTCGCTACACCTACTGTACAAGTGATCCGTGGGCGTATCCTCGCCTATGATGCCCTCCGTCCCCGAGGAACGGCTGGAGCGCGGCGGCTGGTCGCTCGTCGAGGAGTCGACGGAGACGCTCGTCCGCCTCCCGGCGGCGCGAGTGCTGGGATACACCCGACTCTACGAGGACGCGGCGTCGCGCGAGCGGATCCACGAGGCGACCGGGATCGACCGCCAGTGGCGCTTCTTCTTCGCGACGCGGCTGACGTTCGACCCGCCGCTCCCGCCCGGCGTCGGACCGGCGATGCTCCTCCCGACGGTCGCGGCCGAGGCGCGGCGGACGTTCGCGAACGACCTCCGAGGACGGGGGTTCCGGGGGGTCGAGCGCGGGCGCACCGAACGGGTCCGCGTTCGCTCGGGAGCGCGCGCCAGATTGCAGTCGTTCCGCGCCCGACTGCCGCTCGACGCCGACGCGAGCGCACGCCCGGAGGCGGTTCCGGTGGAGGGGTGGCTCGGCGTCTGGGCGACGGACGACGGGTTCCGCGTCGCGGGCGGGGCGTACCCCACGACCCTCCCCGAACTCGGGGCGGCACTCGGCGCGGAGGGAGAAGGGGAAGCACTCGGACCGGACGCGGGCGCGTGCCGGTCGGAGCTGTTCGAACTGCTCCGAGCGGTCAGCTGAGCGCGCGAATCGGGGCCGCGAGCGCGGTGCGGAGGATTCCGCGGGCGTCGGGCTCGATCGGCGCGATGCGGGCCACCGGCCCCGGACGGGCGGCCGCGCCCATGCGGGCGACGGGCGTCCCGTCGATGCGAAACACCACGGTCACGTCGAGGTCGTGAAGCAGGCGATCGAGTCGGTCCGCGCGACGCAGCCCGGAGCGGGCGACCGCGCGGGCGGCACCGATCGACGGAAGGTCGACGAGCACCGTGTCGGTGTAGGACTCGACCGCGATGGGTTGGCCGTCGATGGTCAGCGTCAGGTCCGCGGTGACGTCGACGGGATGAACGCGTCGGGTCACCCGGTCAGTCGCGCTGCTCGCGCGTCGTGATCGTCAGCGTCCCGTCGAGTCGCCAGTGGGCGTGCTCTGCCCCCTCCCCCGCCTTGCTCGGGACGAACACGTTCATGTCCTCGAACTCGTACTCGATCTCGGCGTTCCGCCCGGTCAGGCGGTCGTACAGCGCGATGCCGAGGTCGGGCCACGTCGTGGTCTCGTCGAAGCGCTCCTCGGGGGAGTCTGCATCGCTCATGCCCGAAAGCTACGGCAGGTAGTCTCATTAAACTACCCCGGTCGCGGCGATCGATCAGATGCGGGCGAACACGAGGTAGCCGGTGTGGCCGACGCCGGCCGTCGAGGGGCGCGAGCCGCGGGCGTCGAAGTCCATCTCCCGCTGGAGCGTCTCGTAGGTCTCGATCTCGTCGAGATCGGCCTCCCGCGCGGCCTCGACGACCGCCCTCGTCCCCTCGACGAACGGGACGTATGCGGCGACGTAACCGCCCGACACGAGCAGATCCCGCGCTCGCGAGACGATCCGCGGGGCGTCCTCGGTGTCGAGCGTCAGGAGGTCGAACGTCCCGAGGTCGTCGAGGTCGTCGAGGTCGTCGACCACGTCCCCGACGCGTACCTCCACCCGATCCGGGACGCCAGCGATCTCCACGTTCGAGCGCGCCACCTCCGCGAACTCGGGGTTTCGCTCGTAGGTGACGACCGACGCGCCGGCGCGGGCGAGGTAAGCGGTCAGCACGCCCGTTCCGGTCCCGGCGTCGAGGACGCGGTCGCCCTCGCAGGCCCCGGTGTGGCCCATGACGAGGCCGATGTCGCGCGGCATCATCGGCGCGCCCGTCCGCTCGAAGTGGGCAAACAGGTCCGGCCCGCGCAGGTCGCGCACCTCGAACGCCTCGCCGAGATGGGTCTCGACCGTGTCGCCGGGCGAGACGTCCTCGGGTACCTCCAGGATACCGAGGTCGCTCTCGAGCGTCTCGCCCGGCGCGAGCAGGTACTCGCGTCCGTCGCGGACGAACAGGTACACGCTCGTTACTCCAGTCGGCTGACCGCCGCGGCGAGGTCGCCCCCCTCGGCTTCGAGGGCCGCCCGGGCCTCCTCCTCGCTCGCCCCCGTCCGCTGGGCGACGATCTGGACGTCGGCGTCGGGGATGGCTGACGCGTCGGTCGCCTCGGCGTCCGCGTCCACGTCGCCGGTGGCTTCCTCGGACCCCGCCTCCGCGGCACCCTCGGCGCGCGGGCGCGACTCGGGATCGCCCACGATCTGGTAGGTGGCCTGCCCCTGGGCGTCCATGCGCTGGACGTCGGCGTCCGTGAACACGAGGTCCTCGTCGGCCGTCCGGATGACGACCTCCTCCGCGTCGATCTCGGTGACCTCGATGCCCATCTGCTTCATCATCTGTTTCATCTTGCGCGGGTCGAGCCCGCCGCCGCCTCCGAACATACGTGGAGCCACTCGGTCTGGCGGCAAAAGCGTAGTGGACTCCCGCTCGGCGGCCGTCCGTCGGCCGCTCACTCCCCGGTTCCCGCGCCGTCCCGCACCTTCACGGCCATCCCCGTCTCGAAGTCCGCCATCCCGGCGGCGGGGAGTTCCGCCCGGCCGACCGCGAGTAGCGCTCCCGCGTGGGTGACGAGCACCTCGTCGCCGGGGCGGACGTCGGCGTCCGCGTGGCGGACGAACTTCGCGAAGGCGTTCTTCCCGTCGCGGACGAACGGGACGCTCTCCTCGCCGACCTCGACGCGCGGCCGACCGAGCGCGTCGTGGAGGCGCGCGCCGCCCGCGTACGCGAGCGTGAACCGACCGTCGGTGCCGTAGGAGACGAGGCGCGTCTCGTCGGCGGTCTGGACCTGCTGGGGACGGCCGGTCGAGGAGCGCCAGACCGCCAGCGCCTCCCCGTCGGGGAACAGCGCCGCCCCCGCCCCCGCGCCGAACTGGTAGTCCGCGATCGTCCGCAGTCGCGCCCGCTCGTCGTCGTCCATACCCCCGCTGATCCGCCCGCGGACAAAAGCACCGCGAGTCGCCGCGCACCCGTTCACGCAGCCTCGCGTCCGCTCACGCGACCCGCGCCGCGTGCTACTTTATCTCACGAGGGTCGTGAACACGTGTAGGACGGATTCGCAGGAACTTAATCCGATCGGGACCGAACCGGGTCGCATGGCAACGGATTCACGAAGACTCACCATCGGCGTCGGTCTCCTCGTCCTGTGCAGCGCGCTCGTCATCTTCGGCGGCCTGCCGGACACCCCCGTACCGGACATCGCGCTGGCGATCGCCGCGCTCGGCATGGCCGCCGGCTCCCTCCTCGTCGGCTTCTCGCAGGACGGCATCGGGGTCTAGGACCACCACCTCCTACTGCGCTCGCGCGCCAGCGACCGCGGAGCGTGTCGCTGGCGGCTCGCTGGTAAAAGCTGCATCGCGAGACGCCTCGCTCGCGGTACAGCACGGTGCGCAACCGCGGCGGGTGGATGGCAGTCGCTCCTCGGAACGCGGCCGAAAGAACTCCCACTGGCTCGGCGGGCGGTCGCGCGTCCACGCCGCCGCGCGAGCGACGCGTCGGTCAGCGGATCGCGCGGTACTCGCCGTGCTTGACGCCGAGGAACATGAACAGCAACCCGAAGACGACGAGAGCGGGGAGGACCATCATCAGGACGGTTCCGGTCTCCATCACGCCCATCGCCAGCAGGCCGAGCACGCCGACGGCGACGATGACGACGAAGATACCGATCGTCGTCTTGGCATCGAACTCCATACCGGCCCTTGGGGTGGACCCGGATTAAGCGTTGTTCGGGTTGATAAGCGTTTCCGCCTACGCGTGACTCGATCGGCGTGCGGTCGGCCGCACCGCGTCCGCGAGCGCGACGACGCTCCCGAGGAGCCACCCGACGGGAACCGCGAGCGCGAACCACATCGCGACGTAGGCGACTCCCTCGAGTTCGAACGCGTCGCGGAGGGCGACGTTCACGTTACCGACGACCAGGACGTTGTCGAGGACCCAGCGCGCGAGCGTCGCGCTCTCGGGGAAGATCACACCCGCGAGCGTCGGTGAGTACAGCGCCGCCACGACCGGCGGGAGGAACAGCGCGTTCGTGGCGGCGGGGTAGGCGAGCAGGACGGTCGTCCCCCGACCGCCGACGCGGGCGAAGACGACCGCGAGGGCGACGCTGACGACGGCGACGACGCTCGCCGCGCCCACGGCGACGAACCCCTCGGCGGAGAACCGCAGACGGGCGATCAGGGTCAATAGACCCCAGACGACGGTAGAGAGGACGACCGTGCCGGCGACCCCGAGGCGGGTGGCGGTGGTGTCGAGCCGTCGACTGACGAAGCGTGTGCCGAATCCCAACACGAGGAGGGGATACCCGGCGAGGAGCGCCAGCCCGCCCAGCAGGCTCCACGCGCGGAACAGGGCGCGCTGGACGCGTCCACTCGGTCGCCACCGACCCATCACCGAGTGCGTCCGCCGGAGTTGTGGGAAGGCGAGCGCCATCCAGAACACGTGGAGGCGAGTCACGTCCGCTCGGATGCCGCTCACGATGCCGTACCGCTGGCGCTCGACGACCATGCGCGACCGTTACACCACGAATACGTGAATGTTTCGTCTACTTACCAGTACCGGTGCCGATTCGGGAGAGGCGAACGAGCGACTGTCGCGCTACCAGCTGTCGGGTGCGAACGACGGGTGAACCTGCCGGTCCTCGCGACCGATGTCGTCGATGCGACGGACGTCCTCGTCGTCGAGTGCGAGCGCGAGCGATCCCCAGTTGTCGCGGAGGTGGTCCTCGCTCGTCGCCTTGGGGATGGCGGTGACGCCCTTCTCGCGGAGCCACGCGAGGCTGACCTGCGCCTCGCTCGCGTCGTGCTTCTCCGCGATGTCGGACAGGGTGGGATCGTCGAAGACCTTCCCGCGCGCGAGCGGCGAGTACGCGACGAGTTCGATGCCCTCGCCCTCGCAGTACTCGCGGAGTTCCTTCTGCTGGAGCAGCGGGTGGATCTCGACCTGATTCGCCAATATCGGCGCTTCGCAGGCGTCCTGCGCCGTTTCGAGGTGCTCGGGTTCGAAGTTGCTCACCCCGATGCGCTCGATGAGGCCCTCGTCCTGGAGTTCGGTGAGCGCGCCGAGCGTGTCGGCCGGGTCGTACTCCCGCGCGGGCCAGTGGACGTAGAGCAGGTCGAGCGAGTCGACGCCGAGGCGATCCACGCTCTCGCGAGTCGTCTCCAGCACGTCCTCGGACGCGAGATTGTCGATCCACAGCTTCGTCGCGAGGAAGACGTCGTCCCGCGCGACGTCCGCGCGTGCAATCCCCTCGCCGACGGCCTCCTCGTTGCCGTAGGCCTGCGCCGTGTCGACGTGGCGGTAGCCCATCTCCAGGGCCGTCGCGACGCTCTCCGCGCACTGCTCCGCGTCGTCGTTCTGCCAGGTGCCGAGGCCGAGCATCGGCATCCCGCTCGCGGCCGGCACGTCGGACGGCGTAAGCTCACGCTGTTGGACCATGTGTCGAACCAGGGGCGACGAGTCAAAAGGGGTTACGAAGGTGGATGACACGCGGTCGCACGCGGATCGTCGGGCCGACAGGGAGCGATGGCGAACAGGCGACGCGATTCGTGCCCGCGGGGAGTCGCGTCGCGCAACCGCTTCCCTCCCCGCGGCGAGGGTCAGCGCACGGGGAGTCTGGTCCCGCTCTCGGATATAAAGGTACGGGCCGGCAGAACGACGAGTTCGGGGTCGTCGAAGCTCCCTCTCCCACCGCCGTCACGATCAGTCGCACCGCGAGCGACCGAAGGGAGCGAGCGGGCCAAGGAGCCTTCGAGGGCGCGAGCACAGCGAGCGCCCGAAGAGGTGACGCTGGCTTTTGGTCCAGATTTTGCTGCGCTCGCGCGCCAGCGACCGCGAAGCGTGTCGCTGGCGCGCGAGCGCAGCAAAAGGTGGCTGTTAAAAGGTGGTGGTCTAGTACTTCGGCTCCGCGCCCACGAGGTCGTAGAAGTCGTCCATGAGCGCGTCGCGCTTGGCCCGCCAGCGGTCGAAGCCGTCGGGGGAGGCGGGGAACTCGTCGTAGATGCGCTTGAGTTCGGTCGCGGTGTCGTTGACCCGCTTGATCTGATAGAGGGTACGCCAGTGGCCGAACGACTTGACGGCGGTCTTCAGCTTCAGCGAGAGGGGCATCGACGTGGTGCCGCTGGAGCCGAGCACGTCCGCGAGCTGCTGGCCGGGGAGCTTCGTGATGATCTCCATGATCTCGTCCATGTCGACCGCGCCGCCCCAGATGTTGAACAGGTCCATCGCGGCGAAGCGCTTGCCGAAGTCGGTCTGGACCCGCCGGTTGTACTCCCACAGGGCGGCCTCGTCCGTCGCCCCCTCGGAGATCGCCTCGACGGCCTGCAGCGCGGCCCAGTGGCCCGCCTTCGCCGCGCCGGGGATCCCGCCGCCGGTGGTGGGGTTGACGTGGGCGGCGGCGTCCCCGACGGCCACGAACCCCGGCGCGACCGCCGAGTCGTAGGGCCGCCGGGTCGGGAGCGCCGCGCCCAGCTTGTCGATCACGCGGGCGTTCCGGAACTCGGGGCGGTTTCGCAGGTCGCGCTTGAGCACCTGGACGAGCTTCACCGGCGGCCTGTTCATCTGGAAGCCGAGGCCGACGTTGATCTCGGTGGGCGTCCGCGGGAAGTACCACAGGTAGCCCAGTTCCTCGGTCGGCTTGAAGACGAGCGCGTCGTGCCACTCGACGGGCTCCTCGACCTCGACGATCTCGCGGTAGGCCGAACAGAACTGCGAGTAGTTCACGTTCGTATCGAAGGTGGCGTCCGAGAGGTCGGCCTTGTCCTGGAGGAGGGAGAGCGATCCGGCGGCGTCGATCACCACCTCTCCCTCGTAGGTGAGCACCGAGCCCTTCCGGGTTGCCTTCACGCCCGAGATCGACCCGTTCTGGACGACGTCGCGGACGACCGTGTCGTAGTGGATCTCCGCGCCGGCGCGTTCGGCCTCCTCCAGGAGGACCTCGCCGTAGCGCTTACGATCGACGACGGCACCGTTCGTCGGGCCGAAGGGGACGTCGAGCGTCTCGCCGTTGTGCGGGTTCTCGAACCGCGCGCGCGTGATCCCCTCGTTCGAGAACGACTCTTCCCGCAGGTAGTCGAGGTCGATCACGTCGGGGAAGGTGCTCTTGCCCTTGACCGCGTCACCGCAGGCGATGTGCCCCGCCTCCTCGGCGCTCTTGCGCTCGAGGACGACCACGTCCAGTCCCTCGCGGGCGACCGTCGCAGCGGCGAACGCGCCCGCCGTCCCCCCACCCACGACGACCACGTCGTACGTTTCCGCAGGCATGACCGCACTTTGCGGGGCACGTTTTAAAAACAGTCGTATATCTCGTACGAGAGACGATCGCTCGCGATCAGGAGAGCGGATTCCAGCGGCGGTGCGGGTCCGTGAGCCGGTTCCGTGCTAGCTTCGCGAGATACCGGAGGTCGTCGAGTTCGAGCAGGCGAGCGATCGAGAGGAGACTCCCGCCGCTGGCGTTCGCCAGCGTTTCGGGGGCGAGTCGGTTCAGGTCGCGGATCAACCTGTCGTATCGCTCGTTCGGAGCGAGGTACAGCAACTCCGTCATGAGCAGTCGCCGGTGCATGTTCGGCGCGACGCGCTCGTGCCAGAGGTCGTCGTACACCGACATCCGGTCGGCGGAGGTGTCGGGGGTATCGAGCGTCAGGCAGTGGTCGGCGGTGATGGCCGCCGCACGGCCGGACTCCATCCCCTGGTGGATGCCCTCGCCCCAGAGCGGGTCGATGGTCGGGACGGTGTCGCCGACCGCCATGAAGCCGTCCGTGCTCAGGCGACCGGGCATCTGGATGTGCGCCGAACCGCGGAGGACGTGCGCGCCCTCGACGGGTTCGGCGTTCTCGAAGCGCGGGTCGGAGTCCATCCAGTAGTCGAGGTAGTCGTCGATGCGCATCCCGTCCCGGGCGAGTTCCTGGTGGCGCTCGTTCTGGATGTAACAGACGCCGACCTTCGCGGTGTCGCCGCCCGTGTGGAAGATCCACGAGTAACCGCCGGGCGCGATGTCGTGGTCGAGACGGAGCATCATCGCCCCGGTGAGGTCGGCGTAGTCCTCGTGGTCGAGGTCGACGCCCTCGAGCTTGTAGTCGATGCCGATGGCCTGGTTCGCGCGGTGGAGGTCGCTCACGCCGAGGGCCTTCGCGAGCGGCGCGCTCGGGCCGGTCGCGTCGACGACGACGTCGCCGTACACCTCCTCGGAGCCGGCGTACGTCACGCCGACGACCCGTCCGCCGTCGGTGATGGGCCCGGAGACGCGGGACTCGAAGCGGAACTCCGCGCCGCGGTCGCGCGCGTCCGCCACGAGCCAGCGTTTGAACGCGGCGAAGTCGAGGACCGCCCCGGGCTGGGCTCGCTCGTAGTGGCCGTTGGGCGACTCGACGACGACGCTGTCGGTGAACGTCTCCGCGAGTCGGTCGGGGACGCCGAAGGCCGTCATCATCGACGGGAACGTCCCCGCGGTCGATTTGTTGCTCTGTCGCGGGAACTCGTCCTCGGCTTCGGTCTCGAGGACGACGACGTCGTATCCGCGCGCGGCGAGGTCGCGAGCGCACTGCCCCCCGGCGGGCCCCGCCCCCGCGATGACGACGTCGAAGCGGTCTCTCTCGTCTCCGTTCGCGCTAGAAGATGTCGTCGTCTTCTTCGTCATGCGTTTCAGTTGTGCCACCGACCGTTATCAGTACCTCGTTCCGGTACGACTCGTCGAGGAGACAGTGTACCTGAAAAGCGTGTCGAGTACAGTAGCGGACCGCCTGGGAGACACACCAACGGTGCCATGGAATAAGAAGCCGTGGCTATCCGTTTCCATGTACCATGGTACTGACCAAAAGACAAGTACTGCGTGGCTCCTATCGAACAGATATTCTACTCTTTAGAGGATTGTTGGATAGAAATTGTGCGCCCTATACACCATTGAACGAATAGAAAATTGGTGCTAATAAGCAATCACGATAGTATAAGTCCTAGGTAGCCTTGATCTTCTTTATGCCTCTCTCCCCAAGTCGTATCTTTGAAGACCGAGTCAGAGAACATTTAGAATCTCGAAATTTCGATGAAATGAGAAGCAACTCTGGGGTGGATAGTTTTCGCTCTCATATCGGTCCACATTCTCGTGTATTACTTACTGACCGGGCCATCTGGATGCTTTCTTTAGATGAACTGAGAGAATTACCCAAATATCTCTGCGATCTAACGCTAAAATCTGCCATGGCTGAATTTTGGGAAGACCATGTTCAGTATTGGGCTTGGACTGGTTCTATGTCTGCATTATTGAGAATATTGTACTCTAGAAACAAATCTTACGAGCAACTGACGAGGCTTGGTACAGATATACTCCGAGACCTGAATGTTTTAATTCAGATTGCACTGACTATGAAGAGACAGGAACTTCGCGTCGTAGCTAGCGGCGGAAAGTTGGATAAATTTGATGCGAACCCAAGTTACAACGCAATCACAATTGATAGCTTTCGTCTAGTCACCCGACTCGGAACGTCTACTCTTGAGGGTCTCCTTCGTCGGAGATGCAGGCAGATGGGTGTGGACGGCGTATTGCACGATTTGTATAGTAATGGTAGTGAAGAATTTGATGTATCAGAATACGCTGGCGGCGGTAAGAGAGTCTATATAAAAGGAGCATTGAAATTATGGCACGAAGAGGAGGCTGAAGAAGCAACTGCCAGTGCGTTAGACTCTATCCGTAATTTTGACCAAGAAAAACAAGAGACGTTCCGAGCCCTATTTGACGAATATGCTGAGGAGATCGAGTCGGAGATGAATAATAAATCAGATTTCTATGAATTTATCCGCTGTCTGAGAAATCCAACAGCTCATAGCGAATTCATAACGCATTCGCTAGGCAGTGTATTTTTGAATCTCTGTTGTCTAGTCTTCTGGGATGCTTTCCCCATTGGCTTCTTTGAGGAATACCGAGAGAATACGCTAAAGATGATAAGTAACGATGTCCACCATAATGCACCATTTGGTCATCGCCCAAGCGATTTTTACCCTGTAGAGATTATGTGATGGAAGATATTACGCCTCAGTTGTTATAGATAGATAGCAAACTTGCAGTTGTTAGAGAATATTAAAAATGTCCCCTTCCCACATATAACCAATAAGAATCGTTAATGTAGATCCACATATAATTTAGTTAGGAGAAGGTGTACGATTATTATAAACTAGGCATAAGGTAGATGCGAGTTTCACTCTAAACAAGAAGTGACACATTCGTCCGCGCGAGTGAAACGAGCTCGGGTCACCGCGTTCGAGCGCGTCGCGCTCGAACTCGGCGTTTTTAGTCCAGGTTTTTGCGCCGAGCGGTTCCCGCAGCGAGGTCGAAGACCGAGCGAGGAAACCCGAGGCGTAAAAACGTGGTGGGTCAGTAGAACTCCCGCACCAGGTCCATCGCGTCCTCGGGCGCGCCGTCGGGGATCTCGGACATGTTCTCGGTCAGGCCCATGCTCTCGTTGTAGGGCACCGAGTTCTCGTCGCGGTAGATGACGCCCTGATACTCCTTGTCGGAGTCGAGGATGACCTCCTTGGCCTGGTCGTAGTCCGTCGAGTCGTAGTCCTCGTCGTCCGCGAGGTCGACCAGCGAGTCGCGGAAGTAGTCGTAGGTGTCCACGTCGTTGAACGTGACGCACGGCGAGTAGACGTTGACGAAGCCGAAGCCGGGGTGCTCGATGGCCTCCTGGACGATCTGGGCGTGTCGCTGGGCGTCCGAGGAGAACGACTGGGCGATGAACGTCCCGCCGGCGGCGAGCGCCAGCGCGAGCGGGTTGACCGGGGCCTGGTGGGTGCCGTCCGGCGAGGTCGAGGTCTCGAAGTCCTCGCGCGAGGTGGGCGAGAACTGCCCCTTCGTCAGCCCGTAGATGCGGTTGTCCATGACGACGTAGGTCATGTCCATGTTCCGGCGCACGGCGTGGACGAAGTGGCCGGCACCGATCGAGTAGCCGTCGCCGTCGCCGCCGGCGACCATCACTTCGAGGTTCGGGTTGGCCGCCTTGACGCCGATGCCGACGGGCAGGGCGCGACCGTGGACGCCGTGCAGCGCGTAGCTGTGCATGTACGTCCCGATCTTGCCCGAGCAACCGATCCCCGCGACGATGAACGTGTTGTCGGGGTCGTTGCCCGTGTTGGCGAGCGCCTTCATCATGCCGTTCATCGTCCCGAAGTCGCCACAGCCGGGACACCAGGTGGGTTGCTTGTCGGACTTGAAGTCGGTGAATCGAACTTGGGAACTCATGCAGTCACCTCCGCGCTCTCTCCGAGCACGCGTTTGACGTCCTCCGCGAGTTCGTCCGCCTTGAAGCGGACGCCGTCGTACTTGTTTATGCGCTTGACGCGGGTAAGGGCGTCGTGTTCGACGAGGTCGGCGAACTGCCCGGTGGCGTTACACTCGACGACGATGACCTCGTCCGCCGCCTCGACGGCGTCGGTCAGGTCGGGGCGGGGGAAGATGTACGGCACCGAGACGAAGCGGACCGAGACGCCGTCCTCCTCGAGGAAGCCCATCGCCTCGCGCATCGCGCCCTCGTTCGAGCCCCATGAGATGATCAGCGTGTCGGAGTCGGCGTCGCCGAACTCCCGGGGCGACCAGTCCTCGCGCTCGATGGCCGTCTCGACCTTCCGGTTTCGCTTGTCGACCTGGTCGACCCGCACGTCGGTGTCCTCCGTGCGGCGGCCGAGCGCGTCGTGTTCGAGGCCGGTCGTCATGTGCGCGCCGCCGGCGTTCCCGGGGAACGTCCGCGGGCTGATGCCGTCCTCGGTCTCGAGGTGGGGCTGGAACTGCCCGGACTCGCTGACCCACTCGTCGATCTGCCCCTCGGAAACGACGTTCCCGCGATCGATCTCGACGGCGTCCATGTCGAACTCCTCCGGCGGGAAGGTCTGCTCGGTGACCGCGAGCGCGAGATCGGCGGCGAGGAAGACCGGCGTCTGGTACTTCTCGGCGAGGTTGAAGGCCTCGACCGCCTTGTGGAAGCACTCGCTCACGGTCGTCGGGGCGAGGACGAACCGCGGGATCTCGCCGTGACCGCCGTAGAGGAGCATGTTGAGGTCGCCCTGTTCCTGCTTCGTCGGCATCCCGGTCGACGGACCGGAGCGCATCACGTCGACGATCACCAGGGGCGTCTCGGTCGTGGCGACCAGCCCGAAGGTCTCGGTCATCAGGTCGATCCCCGGACCGGAGGTGGCCGTCATCGCCCGCGCGCCGGCGCGCGCCGCGCCGAGCGCCATGTTGATCGCCGAGAGTTCGTCCTCCGCCTGGATCACGGCCCCGCCGTAGCGCTCGATGCGGCCCGTGAGGTACTCCATCACGTTCGTCGCGGGGGTGATGGGGTAGCCCGAGTAGAACCGACAGCCCGCGGCGATCGCGCCCATCCCGATGGCCTCGTCGCCGTTGAGCAGGACGTAGTCCGCGTCCGTCGTCTCCAGTTCGTAGTCGAACTCGTGGTCGTAGTTCTCGCGGACGTACTCCCGTCCGAGGCGGGCGGCCTCCTTGTTGTTCTCGACGATGGACTCGCCCTTGCCCCCGAAGCGCTTCTGGAGCGACTCGTCGAGGTTCTCGATCGGGAAGTCGGCGACCGCGCAGGCCGCGCCGAGCGCGACGACGTTGCGCATGATCGCGCCACCCGCGTCCTCGGCCAGGCTCTTGAGCGGTACGTCGAGGCCGATCATCCCCTCGGGGATCTCGAGGTCCTGCATCGTCGTCCGCTCGCCGTCGTAGATGATGACAGACCCCTCGTGGAGTTCGTCGAGGTTCTCGTCGACGGTGCGCTGGGTCAGCGCGATGAGGATGTCGAGGCGATCGACGACGCTCTCGACGCGATCGACCGACGTCCGGACCTTGTAGGCGGTGTATCCGCCGCGAATCCGGGACGCGAAGTCCTTCGAGGTGAAGACGTGTCGACCCGCTCGCGAGAGCGCCTGGGCGAAGATCTTCCCAGTAGAGTCGATACCATCGCCGGCCTCGCCGCCGATGGCCCAGTTGAGGTCTTCGGGCATGCTAGTCGTCGGTACCCCGCCACACCGCAAAAGACTTCTGAATACCGTATAGGTGTCCAGTCGACACGACCGAAACTCCCTTCGAATCGGACGAACGCACACTATACATGGACCCGACTCCCGTGACCGTCGCCGCCGTTCGAGACGTGGGACCGAACGCCGTCGCCATCGACTTCGAGACGCCCCCGGACTTCGACGCGCGCCCCGGCCAGTTCGTCAGGCTCAGCGCGGAGGTAGCGGGCGAGACCGTCGCCCGTTTCTACACCATCTCCTCGCCGGCCGTGACGGACACGTTCGAGGTGACGCTCACCGTCGATCCCGACGGCGCGTTCGGAACGTACGTCGCGACCCTCGCGCCGGGCGACGCGCTGCACTTCACCGGGCCGTTCGGCGACGCCCACTACGAGGACGAAGCCGAGACGCTCGTGCTCGCAGGCGGGCCGGGAATCGGTCCCGCGGTCGGCATCGCGGAGCGCACGCTCGCCGACGGCGGGCGGGCGACCGTCGTCTACCGCGACGACGAACCGATTCACGAGGAGCGCCTGGCCGAACTCGCGGCGGGCGGCGCGCGGGTGTACGTCCTCTCCGAGGACGAGGCGCTCGACGCCGCCCTCGTCGAGGCGCTCGACGGGGTCGAGGGGGATCGCGGGACGTTCGTCTACGGGTTCGCGCCGTTCGTCGAGGCGGCCACCGAGGCGCTCGTCGCCGCGGGCGGCGACGCCGAGGCCGCCAAGATCGAGAGCTTCGGTCCCGCCCCGGGGACGGAGTAGTTCTTTCACGCCGGCCGGGCAAGGGGCGTCGTGCCCCCGTTCGACACCGCGCTCTGCCGGACGCTCGATATCGACCACCCCCTCGTTCAGGCCCCGATCGGCAGCGCCAGCTGTCCGGCGCTGGCCGCCGCCGTCTCGGAGGCGGGCGGGCTTGGAACGCTGGCCGTCACGTGGCGGGGGCTCGACGCGACGCGGCGTGCCATCCGCGAGACGCGGGAGCGGACCGACCGCCCCTTCGGCGTGAACCTCGTCCTCGACCCGGCGACGACGCGCGCGCCCACGGAGGAGCACCTCGACGCCTGCCTCGACGCGGGCGCGCCCGTCGTCTCCCTCTCCTTCGGCGACGCGGCCCCGCACGTGGAGCGCTGTCGCGAGGCGGGCGCGACGGTGATGCAGACGGTCGGGAGCGCCGAGGAGGCCCGCGAGGCCGTCGCCGCCGGCGTCGACGCGGTCGTCGCGCAGGGCTGGGAGGCGGGCGGGCACGTCCAGAGCGAGGTGGCGACGATGCCGCTCGTCCCGGCCGTCGCGGACGCCGTCCCCGACGCGCCGGTCGTGGCGGCGGGCGGCATCGCCGACGGCCGTGGGCTCGCCGCGGCGCTCGTCCTCGGCGCGGCCGGCGGCTGGCTCGGCACGCGCTTCGTCGCCGCCGAGGAGGCGCGGAGCCACGGGGCCTACCGCGAGCGCGTCCGCGACGCCGACGAGACGGACACCGTCTTCTCCGAACTGTTCGACGGCGGGTGGCCCGGCACGCCCCACCGGACGCTCCGCAACGCCACCGTCGAGGCGTGGGAGCGCGCCGGCCGTCCGCCGCCGGGCGAGCGCCCCGGCGAGGGCGAGACGGTCGCGGCGTACCCGAACGGTCGCCCCGTCGAGCGGTACGGCGACGACGTCGCCCTGCCGGGGATGACCGGCGACGTCGAGGCGCTCGCGCTCTACGCGGGCCAGAGTAGCGGGCTGACGAACGACGTCCGCCCCGCGGCGGCGATCGTCGAGGGGATCGTGGCGGAGGCGCGGGCGGCGCTCGACCGGGCGAGCGCGTGACGGTGTAGCGCCACACGCGACGCGTACCAGCACACTGAAAATATCTAAAAATCACCAACATAGTTCATTGTCTCCGAATTACGCATATTAGGGTGAACGTCCCGGCGGCCCGCGGGCCCTGTGGCGGGTGGGACCCGCCGCGAACAAGACAACCCGCACCGAAACGAGGTGTTCCGGGGCGTGTGCTTTCCGCGCGGAGCGACCGCTCCGTCGCGCGGCGCGCTCGCGTCCGGGGACGAGTCGTTCGTCGTTCGGGACCGATAACTATCTCCGGTTAATACCTGCTAACAGGTAGAGACAGACCAGCCTCTCGGGCGTTTCGCTCGGTGGGAAGCGCCCGCGTGGTGGCTCACGCGGGCCGGCTGTCTCGCGGACCAACGGCCACGAACACGAACGCGACTGCGGCGGAAGAGCGTACCGACTATCGACGGAGCGCCCGCCGCAGGGTGCTCGACGTGATGCGGAAGAAGCACAGCCAGCAGCAGTCGTCGAGTCGCTCGTGGTAACAGCCCGTCGTGTACTCGGGGAGGTGCAGTCGTCCCTGGACGAACCAGCGGTTCTCGTCGGCGAGGCGCCGATCGTCCGCGCGATCGAGCGGGAACCCCTCCCCGTTCCCGCTCGGAGCGTCGTCGGAGTTCATCCCTCCGTGACGCCGCGAGGGTCCGGCGTGTCGTCACAGGAAGGGCCGTCGGGGTCGGTTCGTATCGCTCGCTCGTCGGCCGCTCCGGCGGGCCGTGGGGCAGGTAGGATCATCGGTGAACAAGGTTTTGAGGCGGGTTGGCACACGTAGGCACGGAGTCCGGGGGTTTGTATCTTTCGCGCAATTCCACGGAGCGAGAGCGGAGACGGCGGGAGGAGAGGGACGGTGGGATCACGACCGCCGGGCCGCGACCGCGCGGACTCGCGCAGTGCAGGTCTGGCGGAATACTGAGGGCGAGCGAGGCGCGCCAGCGCCGAGCGAGGGCTCAGTGTTGCACGAACTCGATCAGGATGCCGCCGGTCGACTTCGGGTGGAGGAAGGCCACGTCGTGGCCCCACGCGCCGGGACGTGGCTCCTCGTCGATGAGGTCGATACCCATCGTCTTCGCCCGCGCGAGCGCCGCCTCGATGTCCTCCGTCGCGACCGCGAGGTGGTGGATGCCCGGTCCGTTCCGATCGAGGTAGCGCTGAATCGTCCCCTCCTCTACGGGTTCCAGCAACTCGAAGTAACTCTCGCCGAGATCGAGAAAGAGCACGCGGAGGCCGTCGAACTCCTCCTCGTGGGCGATGCGCGTGCTGAACAGCTCGCAGTACAGCGACGCGAGCGCGTCTGCGTCGCCGGTGGCGATGCCGGCGTGATCGAAGTGCATGGATCGACGTGCGCGCGGCGGGAGGATAAAACCGACGCGGACCCCGGTCAGAGCCCCGGGTTGTACTCCCCGAACACGTCGCGCATGGCGTCGCAGATCTCGCCGGTCGTCGCGTAGGCCTTCACCGCGTCGACGATGCGCGGCATGACGTTCTCGTCGCCGGCGGCGGCGTTTCGGAGCGCGTCGAGGGCCGCCGCGACCTCCTCCTCGTCGCGGTCCTCGCGCACGGCGGCGAGGCGCTCGCGCTGGCGGCGCTCGTCCTCCTCGTCGACCTCCTCGATATCCTCCTCGGGTTCCTCGTCTGCCTCGAAGGCGTTGACGCCGACGATGATGCGTTCTCCCTCGTCGATCTCGCGCTGGCGCTCGAAGGCGACGTCCTGGATCTGTCGCTGGACCCACTGCTCCTCGATGGCGCGGCGCATCCCGCCGCGCTCGTCGATCTCCCCCAGGAGATCGAACGCCTCCGCCTCCAGCTCGTCGGTGAGCGTCTCGACGTAGTAGCTCCCGGCGAGCGGGTCGATGGTGTCGGCCGCGCCGGACTCGTGGGCGAGGATCTGCTGGGTCCTGAGGGCCGTCCTGACGGACTTCTCGGTGGGCAGCGAGAGCGCCTCGTCCTTCCCGTTGGTGTGGAGCGACTGCGTCCCGCCGAGGACGGCCGCGAGCGCCTGGTAGGCGACCCGGACGACGTTGTTCTCGATCTGCTGGGCGGTGAGGGTGGAGCCCGCCGTCTGCGTGTGGAACTTGAGCTGCTTCGACTTCGGGTCCTCCGCGCCGAAGCGCTCCTCCATGATCGTCGCCCACATCCGCCGGGCGGCGCGGAACTTCGCGACCTCCTCCAGGATGTTGTTGTAGGAGGCGAAGAAGAAGGAGAGCTGGGGGGCGAAGTCGTCCACGTCCAGTCCGGCGTCCACGGCCGCCTCGACGTACTCGACGCCGTCGGCGAGGGTGAACGCGATCTCCTGGGCCGCGGAGGAGCCGGCCTCGCGGATGTGGTAGCCCGAGATGGAGATGGTGTTGAAGCTCGGCACCTCCTCGGCGCAGAACTCGAAGATGTCAGTGATGATCCGCATCGACGGCCCCGGCGGGTAGATGTAGGTGTTGCGGGCGATGTACTCCTTCAGCACGTCGTTCTGGATGGTGCCGCGCAGTTCCTCGCGGGGGACGCCCTGGCGGTCGCCGACGGCGATGTACATGGCGAGCAGCACGGAGGCGGGCGCGTTGATCGTCATGCTCGTCGAGACCTCGTCGAGCGGGATGCCGTCGAAGACCGTCTCCATGTCGTGAAGCGAGTCGATCGCGACCCCCGACTTGCCCACCTCGCCGGCGGCCATGGCGTCGTCGGAGTCGTATCCCATCTGCGTCGGGAGGTCGAACGCCATCGAGAGACCGGTCTGCCCCTGATCGAGCAGGTAGTGGAAGCGCTCGTTGGTCTCCTCGGCGGTGCCGAAGCCCGCGTACTGGCGCATCGTCCACAGCCGTCCGCGGTACATGGTCGGGTACACGCCGCGCGTGTACGGTTCCTCGCCCGGGAAGCCGACGTCAGCGACGTAGTCCTGCTCCGCGACGTCCTCGGGCGTGTAGAGGGGGTCGACCTCGCGGCCGTCGGTGTCGGTGGTGAACGACTCCCGGCGCTCGCCGAACCGATCGAGCGTGGGCGCGAGCGTCTCCGCCTCCCACTCCTCGCGCTCCGCCCGTATCCGCTGAAGATCGTCCTCGTCGAACATGCGTCGAACGTGGCGGGCGGCGGGCTTAATCCTTGGCGGGACGTGACCGTACCACGCCCCGCTCGGCGGACGCGTTCGGTCCGGAGGGCGACGGGAGCGAGCGCGGACCGGTCGACGGCCGATCAACGACCGGTGTCGTACTTGTACGTGGCCGTGTCGGGGTCGATGCCGAAGTCCTCCGCCGCCTCCTGTGGCTCCGCCTCGCGGTCCTCGGCCGCGACCTTGAACCGTTCGCGCAGCGTCTCCGGCATGCGGAACCGGTCGGTGTCGATCGCGAGCGCGACGACCCGCTCGTCGGACGCCTCGCGCTTCTCCTCGAGGCGCTCGCGCAGTACCTCGGGTAGCGCGTCGGCCGCGACGCCGCGGAAGCCGAACTGCGTGAAGTAGTTCGGCTGGTCGGTGAGCACGTACGCCTCGTCGAAGCCGCGATCGCGCGCCGTGGAGACGAGGCGCTCGACGACGTGCGCGCCGACGCCCTGCCCCCGCCACCCGTCGAGGACGCCGATGCTCGTTATCTCGCAGTAGTCGCCCGCGCGCGAGCGGCGACCGCTCGCGCTGCGCGGCCGGTCCTCCTCGTCGCCCGCGTGGATGCGGATGCGTCCGAACCCCGTCTTCACGTTCGACTCCTCGTCGATGGCGACGACGTAGTCCCGGGACCGGAACGCGCGCTCGTCGAGGTCCATCGCCTCGATGTGGTCGAGCAGCCAGACCTCCTCTCGGTTTTTCGCGTCCCGGACGTACATGCGTGCTAGTTGCTCGCGAAGTGGCAAAAGGGTTTACCGACGGCGGGGACCGCGCCGTCCTCGTCGGGGCCGAGCGCTCCCCCGAGCGCAGAAACCTACTTGCCCCCGGCGGTTACACAGTCGGCCATGAGTTCCCTGCCGGATCTGGACGAGATCGTCTACGAACCGTCCGAGGAGACGGTCGAGTCGACGAACGTCGCCGCGTTCATGCGCGAGTTCGACATCGACACCTACGACGAGTTGATCGAGCGGAGCCGGGACGTCGAGTGGTTCTGGGACGTCCTCTCCGACTACCTCGGGATCGAGTGGTACGAGGACTACGACGCCGTCCGGGACGATTCCGACGGTCCGCAGTTCTCCCGGTGGTACGTCGGCGGATCGCTCAACGTCGCGCACAACACGGTCGACCGCCACGCGGCCGTCGACGACGAGCGACGGAACAAGGTCGCCGTCATTTGGGAGGGTGAGGACGGAGGGGTCTCCGCGAGCGAAGCGAGCGGAGGCTCGTCGGACTCGTCCGACGGTGTTCGTGAGGTGACCTACCACGAACTCTGCCGCCAGTCGAACCAGGTCGCCAACGCGCTCGAGGAGCGCGGCGTCGGGACGGGCGACACGGTCGGGCTGTACATGCCGATGGTGCCCGAGGTCGTCTCGATCCTCTACGGCTGCTTCAAGGTCGGTGCGATCGCCGTCCCCATCTTCTCGGGCTTCGGCGTGGACGCCACCGCCACCCGCATCGCCGACTCGGAGTGCTCGGTCCTCTTCACCGGCGACGGCTTCTACCGCCGCGGCAAGGAGGTGCTCCTGAAGGGGACCGCCGACGAGGCGATCGAACAGGCCGGCCACGTCGAGCACACGATCGTCTTCGAGCGCCTCGGCGCGGACGTGCCGTGGAACGACGGGCGCGACGAACGGTGGGTGGAGGCCGTCGAGACGCGGTCCGACGAGTACGAGACGAAGGAACTGGACGCGAGCCAGGAGTCGATGCTGCTCTACTCGTCGGGGACGACCGGGAAGCCGAAGGGGATCGTCCACACCCACGCGGGGATCCAGCTACAGACGGCCAAGGAGATCTACTTCGGGTTCGATCACAGGGACTCGGATCGGTTCTTCTGGGTGTCGGACATCGGCTGGATGATGGGGCCGTGGACGCTGATCGGCAACCACACCTTCGGCGGGACGGTCTTCATGTACGAGGGCGCGCCGGACTACCCCGAGCCGGACCGCTTCTGGGAGATGATCGACCGCCACGAACTCTCGGTGTTCGGCATCTCGCCCACCGCGATTCGCGCGCTGCGCAAGAAAGGCGACGACTGGGTCGAGGGCCACGACCTCTCCTCGCTGCGGTTGCTCGGCTCCACCGGCGAGCCGTGGGACCCCGAGTCGTGGCTGTGGTTCTACGAGAACATCGGCGGCGGCGAGATCCCCATCATCAACATCTCCGGGGGGACCGAGATCTGCGGCTGCTTCCTCATGCCGCTGCCCGGCATGCCGCTCAAGCCCTGCACGCTCGGCAAGCCCGGCCTCGGCATGGACGTGGACATCGTGAACGCCGCGGGCGAGTCCGTCGCCGACGACCACGAGCGGGGCTTCCTCGTCGCGCGCGACTCCTGTCCCTCGATGACCAAGAGCCTCTGGGACGGCGACGAGCGCTACCTGGAGACCTACTGGTCGACGTTCGAGGACCCACCGATGTGGGACCACGGCGACTGGGCCCAGCAGGATGAGGACGGCTTCTGGTTCCTCCACGGCCGCGCGGACGACGCGCTCAACGTCGCCGGCCGCAAGGTCGGCCCCGCCGAGGTCGAGGGCGCGCTCATCGACCACCCCGCCGTCAACCAGGCCGCCGCCGTGGGCGCGCCGGACGAGACGACCGGCACCGCGGTCGTCGCCTACGTCATCTTAGAGGAGGGGATCGAGGAGTCGGACGACCTGCGCGCGGAGCTGCGCGAGCAGGTCGGCGAGGAGCTGGGCAAGCCGTTCCGGCCGCGGGAGGTGCTGTTCGTCGACGAGTTCCCCAAGACCCAGTCGGGCAAGATCATCCGCCGGGCCATCCAGGCGACCTACACCGGCGAGGACCTCGGCGACATGTCCTCCATCGAGAACCCCGACGCCATCGACGAGGTCGAGCAGGCGCGGTAGGTGCGGTAGGTGCGGTGGGCGCAGTGGGCGCGGGGAGGCGTTCGGGGCGGTGGGCGCGGTAGACGCGGCGGGCGCTACCGGCGCGTCGGGGACCGGTCACGTCACGCCCCTGAGCCGCCCCGCCCCGGCGATGCAGGCCGCGCCGGCGATCCCGACGACCCCGGTGACGAGGAAGACGGGGAGATACGTCCCGAGCGTCCCGTAGCCGAGGCTCGCCAGCGGCGAGGCGAGCAGCCCCGAGACGGCGAAGGCGACGGACGCGAGTCCGTAGAGCGTGCCGAGCCGGTCGGCCCCGAACAGGTCCGCCACGAGCGGCGAGAGCAGCGCGCCGTTGCCGCCGTAGCTCAGGCCGAAGAGGGCGGCGACCCCGAGCAGCGCGAGCGGCGCGCGGGCGAACGGCAGGGCGAGCAGCGCGACGCCCATCAGCGCGGAGCAGGTCACGAAGATGCGGACCCGGCCGAGGCGGTCGGAGACGACGCCGATGCCGAGGCGCGCGCCGCTGGTCGTCAGGCCGACGAGGCTGATGGCGAGGACGCCCGCCCACTCCGCGCCGACGGTCGCGGCGAAGGGAACGACGTGGTTGACGAGGACGTACAGCGGCGCGTAGATGAGCGTCCACCCGAGGACGACGAGGAGGAAGGGCAGGGAGCGGACCGTCGCCCACGCGCGCTCGGCGGACGTCGCGGTCGCCCCGCCGTCGGAGGCGGGGCGACCGTCGGCGGCGGGACGACCCTCGGGAAACTCCCGCGAGGGGTCCGCGCCCACCTCGCGCGGCGAGTCGGCGAGCAGCGCGACGGCGACGAGCAGGACGGCGGCGAGGGCGACCGCGAGCGTGCGAAACGTGCCGCGCCAGCCGTAGCGGGCGATGAGCTCCGCGGACGCGGGGGCGATGACGAGCATGCCCACGCCGAGGCCGGCGCTCGCGAACCCGGTCGCCGCGCCCCGCCGCCGGCCGAACCAGTGGGGGACGACGGCGTACGCCACCAGGTAGAGGAGGCCCATCCCGAGGCCGGTGACGAGGCCGTAGGCGACCACGAGCGTCGCGTACGAGTCGCTGATCGCGGTGCCGTACAGGCCGCCCGCGAGCAGGACGGTCCCCGCGAGCAGCATCCGCCGGGGCCCGAACCGATCGAGCGCCGCGCCGAGCAGCGCCGCGCCGACGTAGATGACGAACGTCTGGACGCCGAAGACGAGCGAGACGCGGGCGGGCGAGGCGTCGAACGCGGCGAGCAGCGAGTCGTAGAAGACGCTGAAGGAGTAGGTCATCCCGAAGAGCACGCCGGTGACGACGAAGCAGCACGCGGCGACGACCCAGCCGTAGTACACGCTGGATGCGAGACGGGAACGCACGGCGTAGACCACGGGTGCCGAGGAGCAAAAACCATCCGGACGTCGAGGGCGAGATCCATCAGATTCCGGTACAGATGTCGGCGCAGAAATCGCGTTCACTGCGCTGAAACATCGGATTAACGTTTCCACGATCCACAACGTGCCGAAAGTTCTTTTAGGGGGCGTCAAGTCACCTGTGACGCGGTATCACCGACCATGTCGCTCACGAGTCCCATCAGACGATTAGGGGGGAAGTTCGCGGACGTCTCGCTGAAGTACATGCCGGACCCGTACGTGTTCGTCATCGTCCTGACCGCCCTGGCGTTCCTCGGGGCGATCAGCGTCGGAGCCGGGCCGGTCGAGACCCTCGACGCCTGGTACGACGGCGTCTGGACGTTCCTCACGTTCATGGCGCAGTTCGCCATCATCCTGATGACGGGCGACGCCATCGCGAAGTCGCCCGCGGTCACGCGCTTCCTCGAGCGCATCGCCGGCCTCCCGTCGTCGCGGCCGACGGCCGTCGCGTTCACCGCGTTCGTGACGATGTGTTCGGCGCTGATCTCGTGGGGTCTCGGCCTCATCGTCGGCGCGGTGATGGCCCGGCAGGTCACCTACCAGGGACAGAAGAACGGCCTCACGCTCCACTATCCGCTGCTCGCGGCGGCCGGGTACACCGGGCTGATGATCTGGCACTCCGGGCTGACGACCTCCTCCGGGTTGATCATGGCGTCGCCCGAGACCCTCCCGAAGGCGTTCCAGACGTACACGCCGAACGGCATCCCGCTCTCACAGACCATCGGGAGCACGGTGAACCTCGTTACGGTCGCCCTGCTGCTGATCGTCGTCCCGCTCGTGATGGCGATGCTCCACCCGGACTCGGAGGAGAAGATCCGCGGGCTGCCCGACACCGTCGTCGAGGAGATGGCACCCAACCGGAAGGAGGGGACCGTCGCCGACGGCGGTGCCGAGGTCGCGCGACAGGACCCCGTCGAGCCGTCGCTCACCGACCGAATGACCCCCGCGGATCGGCTGAACAACTCCGTGATCCTCACGCTGATCATCGCCGTCTTCCCGGCGTACTACTTCGTCAACGCCTGGTTCATCGAGGGGACTGGCATCGCCAGCCTCTCGCTCAACAGCATCAACGCGTTCTTCCTGTTCTGCGCGATCGTCCTCTGGAAGACGCCCGAGGGGATCGTCGAGCAGATGGAGGAGTCCGTCGAGAACGTCGCCGGGATCATCTTCCAGTTCCCGTTCTACGCGGGCATCTCGGGCATCGTGGCGGGGACGGCGCTGGGCGTCACCATCGCGAACTTCTTCGCCGGCTTCGCCACCCCCCTCACGTGGCCGGTCATCGGGCTGATCAGCGCCGGCATCATGAACGTCTTCATCCCCTCCGGCGGCGGCCAGTGGGTCGCGCAGGGGCCGATCCTCCTCGAAACCACCCAGCAGCTCGGCATGCCGCTGTACACGGCCGTCGTCATCGAGATGATGGGCGACCAGCTGACGAACATGATCCAGCCGTTCTGGGCGCTCCCGCTGCTCGCGCTGGCCGACCTCCGCGCCCGCGACATCATCGGCTACTCCACGATCGCCATGCTCGCCGGGTTCGTCGTGATGGCGATCACGATGACCGTCTTCCTCGGCCTGCCGCACGCCTGACGCCGCCCTTCCGCCGCCCCCTCGTTCCCTCCGTCCGACTATTCGAACTCGAACACGTCCGCCGGCGCGACCGCGTTCCCCTCGGGCGCCTTCCCCTCGGCGACCGCCGCCGTCCCGGTCGTCGCCTCGTCCGGAAACAGCACCGCCGCGCCGACGAACAGCGGCGCGACGAGCCCCGCGACGACGGTCCCCGGATCCGCCAGCGGGGCGCGAACCGCCACGCGGTCGTCGCTCGCGAGGCCCAGTCGGTCGGCGACGCGGCGGGCGGCGGCGAGCACCTCCCGGTGGGAGTACTCGCCGCCCGATCCGCACAGGAGCGCCGCGTCGGGCGACACCGCGTCCGGCGGTTCGGTCGGGTTCTCGCTCCAGACGTCCCGCTCGAAGTACGAGACGCGCGGATCGTCGGGCGGGTCGCCGTAGACGACGCGCTTCGTCGACGGCCCGACCGCGTGCTCCGCGGCGCGCGCGAGCGGCGTGACGAGCGCGCGGTCGTCCACCCGGCGCGGCGGGTCGAAGCGGACCGCCGCACCGAGCAGGCCCGCCCCGAGGAAGGCGAGGACGGCCTCCGGCGTCGGGTCGTCCCCGACGGCGACGGTCGCCCCCTCGCGGACGCCGAGGAGGCGCAGGAAGTTGCCCGTCTTCCAGGCGTTCGTACAGAGGCGGTGGTAGTCGTACGCCCGGCCGAGCGCCGGCGCGAGCAGGGCCGGCGCGTCGCTCCGACGCTCGCGGGCGAGGAGGTCGCCGAGGACCCGCGGGAGATCGTCCATGCGCGGCGTTCGCGCGCCGGGGAGAAAATCGGGTCGATGAAGTGCTCCGACGCGCCGATCGGGAGGCATGGACGAACAGGAGCGCGTCGCCGAGTTTCTCGCCGCCCACGACCTGCACGCACCGACCGCCTACCGCCTGCTCGACCTCTGTTCGGAACTGGGCGAACTGGCGAAGGAGGTGAACACCTCGACGGGCTACGGGGCGAACCCCGAGGCGGTGGCGATCGCGGACGACGAACTCGGGGACGCCCTCTTCGCGCTCCTCGCGCTCGCGGAGGAGGTAGATCTCGACGCGGGCGCGGCGCTGGACGCGGCGCTCTCGAAGTACGAGGCGCGGTTGGCGGAGGGGGAGACGCCGGGGAGCGGGAAGTAGGACGGGAACGATCCGTTTCGCTCCCGGTGGCCCCGCCAGCGTCCGCGCCGCGAAGCGGCGCGGTTCACCGCGGACGCTCCGCGTCCGCGGCTTTTTTTGGTGGCTGGCGAGACGCTTCGCGTCTCGCTGCTGCTGCGAAGCGCGGCTTCGCAGAACAGATTTTTCGAGGAATGGTTGGCGAGCGAGCCAACCCGACGAAGGGAAAGGTGCTTTAGAAACTGTTCCGGATCCGCTCGAAGAAGCCCTCCTTCACGTCGATCTCCTCGCCGCCGGCCTCGGCGAAGGCCTCGAGCGCCTCGCGCTGCTCCCGGCTGAGTTGCTCCGGCGTGACGACCTGCACCTTGACGAAGAGGTCGCCGTGGCCGCGGCGCTTCAGGCGTGGCATCCCCTTCCCCCGGAGGCGGAACGTCTCGCCGCTCTGGGTGCCCTCGGGCACGTCCATCGACACCGAGCCGTCGAGCGTCTCGAACGTCACCTCGTCGCCGAAGACCGCCTGCGGGAAGGAGATGGGCAGGCGGTAGAGCAGGTCGTCGCCGTCGCGCTCGAAGTCGGGGTGCGGTTCGACCGTGATCTCGATGAGGAGGTCGCCGTTCGGGCCGCCGCGCTCGCCCGGCGCGCCCTCGCCGTCCATGCGGAGCGTCTGGCCGTCGCGGATGCCCGCCGGCACCTCGACGGTGAGCGTCGCCTCGCGCAGGACGCGCCCGTCGCCGTCGCACGTCGAGCACGTCTCGGAGTAGAGCGTCCCCTCGCCGCCACACTGCCGGCAGGTCTGGGACTGCTGGACGCGCCCGAAGGGCGTCTGCTGGACGCGCGTCTGCTGGCCCCGGCCGTCGCAGGCGGGGCAGGTCTGCGCGTCCGCATCGGGCGGGTGACCCCGGCCGTCGCAGTCGGGACAGGTCTCGGGACGGGTGACCGTCATCTGCCGGTTCAGCCCGTGGTAGGCGTCCTCGAGGTCGATCGTCAGACTCGTCTGGAGGTCCTGCCCCTGCCGCGGGCCGCTGCGCCGACCGCCGCCACCGCCGCCGAAGAACTGCTCGAAGATGTCGTCGAAGGGGCTCCCGGCACCGCCGCCCATCCCGCCCATGCCACCGAAGGGATCGCCACCGCCGCCCCCCGCGCCGTCGAAGCCGCCGCGCTTCTCCGCCTGCTCGAAGCGGTCGTGGCCCATCCGGTCGTAGGCCGCGCGCTTCTGCTCGTCCATGAGCACCTCCTTCGCCTTCTTCACGCGCTTGAACTTCTCCTCGGCGTCCGGCTCGTCGCTCACGTCCGGGTGGTACTCGGCCGCCTTGCGCCGATAGGCCCGCTTGATCTCGTCCTCGTCGGCGTCGCGCGAGACGCCGAGCACCTCGTAGAAGTCCTCGCTCATTCGTTGGAACGTGGTATGACGTTGTTACACTTCAAAAGAACGGAAGCGACTCACGTCAGATCCGATACAAAAATCGGGTTCAGGGAACGGTTTTCCCCACGGACGGCGGACGTGAGCGCATGGCAACCGAATCCGAGTCGGGGACTGACTCCGAGTACGTCGCGGTCGCGGACCTCGCGGATCTGGAGCGGGACGGGACGGCGGTCGTCGGCGCTGACGGGCGGGCGGTCGCGCTGTTCCACCACGAGGGCGAGGTGTACGCGGTCGACAACCGCTGTCCGCACATGGGCTTTCCGCTCACCCGGGGCACCGTCGAGGACGGCATCCTCACCTGCCACTGGCACCACGCGCGCTTCGAACTGGAGGCGGGCGACACGTTCGACATCTGGGCGGACGACGTGCAGACGTTCCCCGTCGAGGTGCGCGACGGGCGCGTCCTCATCGATCCGGACCCCGAACCGGACGTGCCGCCCGCCGTCCACTGGCGCAATCGCCTCGCCGACGGTCTCCACGAGAACCTCCGGCTGGTGATGGCGAAGGCCGTCATCGGCCTCGACGAGGCGGGCCGCACGGCGCGGAGCGACCCCGAACGACCGGGCGATCCCGAGCGAACGGGCGGCGAGGGGAACGAATCGCAGGTCGACGGGTTCCACACGCCGATCGAGACCGCCGTCAACTTCGGCACCCGCTACCGCGAGATGGGGTGGGGGCGCGGCCTGACCACCCTCGGCTGCATGGCGAACCTCCACGCGGACGTCGGCGGGCGCGACAAGCGCCGCGCGATGTTCCTCGGCGTGCGCGAGGTGGCCGCCGAGGCCGCGGGCGAACCGCCGCGCTTCGGGCAGTACGCCTTCGACAACCGCGACCTCCCGAAGGAGCGACTGAAGGAGTGGTTCCGCGACTGCGTGGAGGTCCGGGACGCAGACGGCGCGGAGCGCGTCCTCCTGACCGCGCTCGCCAACCTCGAGGAGGAAGCCGTCGCGGACGTGCTGTTCACCGCCGCGACGGACCACCTCTATCTGAACGCGGGACACACGCTCGACTTCGTCAACAAGGCGTTCGAGACGCTCGATCACGTCGGGTTCGACGACCACGCCGACGCCGTCCTCGCCTCGACGGTGCGACAGCTGACCGGCGCGACCCGCTCCGAGGAACTGTCCTCGTGGCGACAGCCGGTCGACATCGCCTCCTTGTGCTTCGACGCGCACGACCTGCTGCCCGACCTCGTCGCGGCGGGGGAGGGGAGAGCGTGGGAGCGCCCGGACGGGTTCGTCGAGAGGCTCCTCTCGGACGATCCCGAGGCGATCGTCGACGCGCTGACCGACGCGATCCGCGAGGGCGCGACGACGACGCAGCTCGCAGACGCCGTGGCGCGCGCGGCGACCCGGCGGGTGGCGTACTTCGCGACGAACAACGAGTTCTCCGACTGGAACACCGTCCACCACACGTTCACCTACGCCAACGCGGTCCACCGGGCGACGCTGCGGACCGACGCGGTCGAACTCTACCGCGGCTGCTTCGACGCCGCGATGAGCGTCTACCTCGACCGGTTCCTCAACACCCCGCGCGCGCCCCTCCCGACGCCGGGCGAGTCCGACCGCGACCCGGGCGAGATCCGCGAGGAGTTGCTGTCGTGCTTCGACGAGCAGGGGCGGGTCAACCGCGCGGCGGCGCTCGTGAGCGAGTACTTCGATTTGGGTGGTGACCCGGACGACCTGAAGCGGACGCTCGGCCGCGGCCTGCTGCGCGAGGACGCCGGGTTCCACACCCTCCAGAACGTCGAGGCCGCGTTCCGCCGGTTCGAGGCGGTCGAGGAGGACGGGGAGCGCCGCCTCGCGCTGATGGCCACCGCCCGCTACATGGCGGCGCACTTCCCGACCCGGCGGGAGGCCGAACAGACGTTCTCCATCGCGACGCGACTGCACCGCGGCGAACGGCTCCACGAGGCGGAGTGAGCGGACGACCGTCGGGTAGAACGTGGGTCGGGGCGGTCGCCACGACGACCGCCCCGACCGATCAGGACGCCCCCTCCGGCTCGAAGACGTACATCTCCGTCGCGCTCACGTCGTAGAACACCGATCCCCGGGGGAGCCCCGCGGCGCGCCACGTCACGTACAGATCGCCCACCGCCCCAGCCGTGTTCACGACGAACGCGACGAACCCGACGCCGACCAGCGGACCGTCGCCGAGAGCGAGCAGCGCGACGGCGAGCGCGTCGACGACGACCAGCGGCGCGAGCGCGATCAGCACCTGGTCGCGCCGGGTGACGATCTGCCCGAACGCGGCGGCGTACACGCCCGGCAGCCGCCGGTCGACGCCGAAGGCGACCCGGTAACCGAGCGCCCGGGCGGCGATGGCGTGGACGCCCTCGTGGACGACGATCGTCGCGACGAACGAACCGAGAAGCCCGACGAACGACGCGGTCTCGACGGCGAACTCGATCTCACCGCCGCGTGGAAGCGCCGCGACGACGGTCCCCAGGACGATGGCGACGACCGTCGCGGCGAGCCCGGCGGCCTGCAGCCGCCGCCGGGGGTAGGAGAACTCGTACGGCGCGCCGTAACCGATCGACTCCGGACGGGAACCCATACCGTTCGAACAGCGGACGCGACGATAGCCGTTCCGGGACTGTTCCAGTTGTTTTATTTCAGCCGTAGTTGTACGACGGGACATGGCCGAGATCACCGACGACTACGAGAACCTGCGCGTCGAGCGCGACGATGCCGCGGGGCGGATCGTGATGGACAGCACGAGCGACTTCAACTCGATCAACCCGACGATGGGCGACGAACTCGTCCACGCCGCCACCGAGTTGAGCGAGGACGACGCGATCCGGTGTCTGGTCCTCACCGGGACTGACGGCGTCTTCTGCGCGGGCGCGGACCTCGCGGGACTCGACGGCGACGAGCGGGACGCCCCCGAACTGCGCCGCCTGGCCTCGTCGCTCCACGACGCGATCCTCCAGCTCCACCAGGCGGAGACGCCCCTGGTCGTCGGCGTCAACGGCGTCGCCGCGGGAGCGGGCTTCAGCCTCGCGCTCGCGGGCGACGTGGTCGTGATGAGCGACGAAGCGCGCCTGGAGTACGCCTACGGGCGCATCGGGCTCACCGGCGACGGCGGCTCGACGTTCTGGCTGCCGCGGCTCGTCGGCCTCCGCCGCGCGAAGGAGATCGCCCTCCTCGACGAGCCGATCGACCCCGACTACGCCGTCGGACTGGGACTCGTCACCGAGAGCGTCCCCGCCGCGGAGTTCGACGAGCGCGTCGCCGACTACGCGGAGCGCCTCGCGAGCGGGCCGACGGGGGCCCTCGGCGCGACCAAGCGCCTCCTGACCGAGAGCTTCGAGCGCGGGCTGGCGGGACAGCTGGCCGCCGAGACGGACGCCATCGCCGGCGCGACCCGCACGGAGGACTACGAGCGCGGCTACGCGGCGTTCTTCGGGAAGGAGGAACCGGAGTTCGTGGGGCGGTAGGAGCACATCGGGGCGGGATCGGCGGGCTTCGTTCAGTGAGGTGAACGAGGGCGACGTTTTTGTCGGTTTGAGGTCCCCCTCTCCCGAGCAACGGCGGCAGTCGCACAGAGACAGAGCTTCTTCTAGGTAGTGATCAACTGAGAACTCTCGTTCATCAGCCTCGTTGGTCAAGGAGGCTGGTGAAATCCGATCACGAATACGCGTCGTTGAACTCGCGTTCGCGACGCATTAACTCCTCGACGCCGTGCTTGAGGATGCCACGCCCCATCGCGGTCGGCCGGTAGTACGTGTAGAAACCCTGGCTGTCGGCGGTGCGTCGCTGGCGCTTGTCGACGAGCCCGACGTCGACCAGTTCGTCGAGGTGGTAGTGGAAGTTGTGGGGTTCGACGTCGACCGCCGATTTGAGCTTGGCGGCGCTCAGTTCGTCGTTGGCGACGAGAGTGCGCAGGATGCGAAACCGCGGAAGTCGCACGCACAGGGGAGTCACCGTGAGGGGTCCGGGATGGTGCAGAGCTACAGCAAGACGTCGATCTCACAGAGGGCGAAAACGAGATTCGACAGTTCGACGCGCCGTTACTGCTCCTCGTCGTCGTCCACGTCCTCGAAGTCGGCGTCGACGTACTCCGACTCCTGGCCCGCGCCGGGGCCGGCACCGCCCGCACCGGGATCCGCGCCCGCCGCGCCCGGTCCGGCACCGCCGGCCTGCGCGGCCTGCTGCTGGTACATCTGCTTACCGATCTCCTGGAGTTCCTTCGAGAGCGCCTCGGTGTCCTCGCGGAGGTCCTCGGTGCTCGCGTCCTCGTCCTCGAGCGTCCCCTCGAGGTCCTCGATGGCGGCCTCGATGTCCGACTGGAGGTCGTCGGAGACGTTCTCCTCGTTCTCCTCCAGGAGGGTGCGCGCGCGCTGGACGGCGCTCTCGGCGTCGTTGCGCGCCTCGATGCGCTCGCGGCGCTCCTTGTCCTCCTCAGCGTGCTCCTCGGCCTCGCGCTGCATGCGGTCGATCTCCTCGTCGGAGAGGCCCGCGCCGCCCTCGATGGTGATGGACTCGGCGTTGCCCGACCCCTTGTCCTCGGCCTCGACGTTCACGATGCCGTTCTCGTCGATGTTGAACGTCACCTCGATCTGGGGCGTGCCGGCAGGTGCGGGCGGGATACCGGCGAGCTGGAACTCGCCCAGCAGCTCGTTCTGGTTCGCCATCTCGCGCTCGCCCTGGAAGACGCGCACCTGGACGTTGGTCTGGTTGTCGGCCGCCGTGGTGAAGATCTTCGACTCCTCGGTCGGGATGGTCGTGTTCTTCTCGATGAGTCGCTCGAACAGGCCGCCCTTGACCTCGATGCCGAGCGAGAGGGGCGTCACGTCGAGCAGGACGATGTCGTCCACCTCGCCGCCGAGGACGCCGCCCTGGATGGCCGCGCCGAGCGCGACGACCTCGTCCGGGTTGACGTTCTTCTTCGGCTCCTGCCCCGTCAGCTCCTCGACCTGCTCCTGGACCATCGGCATGCGGGTCGACCCGCCCACGAGAATCACCTCGTCGATGTCGGACTTCGAGTAGCCCGCGTCGGCGAGCGCCTGCTCGGTCGGCTCGACGGTGCGCTCGACGAGGTCGCGGGTGAGCGACTCGAACTTCGCGCGGGTGAGCTTCGTCTCCAGGTTGAGCGGGCCGGAGTCCGTCGCCGCGATGAACGGGAGGTTGATCGAGGTCTCCTTGCGTGAGGAGAGTTCGATCTTCGCCTCCTCGGCGGCGTCCTTGAGCCGCTGGAGCGCCTGGCGGTCCTCGCGGAGGTCGATCCCGTGTTCCGCCTCGAACTCCTCGGCCAGCCAGTCGATGATCGCCTGGTCCCAGTCGTCGCCGCCGAGGTCGTTGTCCCCGTTGGTGGCGACGACCTCGTAGACGCCGCCCCCGAGGTCGAGGATGGAGACGTCGAAGGTGCCCCCGCCGAGGTCGTAGACGAGGACGGTCTGGTCCGCGTCGTCGTCGAGACCGTAGGCCATCGAGGCGGCGGTCGGCTCGTTGACGATGCGTTCGACCTCGAAGCCCGCGATCTCGCCCGCGTCCTTCGTCGCCTGGCGCTGCTTGTCGTTGAAGTACGCGGGGACGGTGATGACGGCCTTCTCGATCTCGTCGCCCAGGTACTCCTCGGCGTCGCGCTTGATCTTCTGGAGGATCATCGCCGAGATCTGCTCGGGCGTGTACGAGGAGCCGTCGATCTCCACGGTGTAGTCCTCATCGCCCATGTGGCGCTTGATGGAGGCGATGGTCCGCTCGGGGTTCTGGATCGCCTGGTTCTTCGCGGGGCGACCGACGAGCCGCTCGTCGTCCGTGAACGCGACGACCGAGGGGGTGGTGCGATCCCCCTCCGCGTTCACGATGATCTCGGGGTCGCCGCCCTCCATCACCGCGAACGCGCTGTTGGTGGTACCGAGGTCGATACCGAGAATCTTGTTACTCGCCATGTTACCTCCACCTACTGTCGTCCGCCCGTTAAACCTTGCTGAATCTCGTCCACAGGCCCTCACCCCCACCGTATCGCCGTCGTGCGGTTTTCCGAAAACGCGTCGAGGGACAACCGCGAAGTATAAACAGAAGTGCTATTCGTCGTTCCCGTCGGACACCGTGACCTGTGCCGGCTTGATGACCTTCTCCGCCATCTCGTAGCCCGGCTGGTAGAGGTCGTCGACGGTCCCCTCCGGTCGGTCGCTGTCGACGCGCATCAGCACCTCGTGGCGCTGGGGATCGACGCTCTCGCCCGGTTCGGGCGCGATCTCGGTCACGTCCTCCGATTCGAGGACGTCGTCGAACAGTCGCAGCGTGGACTCGACGCCCTCGCGGATGTCGCCCTCCTGCTCCAGTCCGCGCCGGAGGTTGTCCCGCACGTCCACGAGGCGGACGACGAGGTCCTCCGTGGCGCGCCGTCGCTCCTGCTCGCGGCGGCGTTCCTGGCGCTTCTTGTAGTTCCTGAAGTCCGCCTGCGCGCGCTTGAGCTTCGATTCGAGTTCCTCGATCCGCGCGTCGCGCTCGTCGAGTTCCGCCTCCAGTTCGTCGGTCCGGGAGCGCAGCGCGTCGATCTCGCGGGCGAGCTGTTCGGGGGCCGCCGACTCGACGCGCTCGACGAGGTCGCCGTCCGGTCCTTCCGTCGACGACTCGTCGACGGGTCCGTCGTTGCCCCCCTCGACGGGGTCAGCGTCGACCGCCTCTGCCGACTCGCCGGTCCCGTTCGCCCCACCGCCGTCGATCTCGCCGGGGTCGCTGGCCTCGTCGGAATCAGCCGACTCCTCGACTCGTTCTCGCTCCCGTTCCCGCGGAGACTGCTCGTCGTCACTCATTGCCGAGAGGGTGGGTCGGCGGGCGAGTAAACCCACCGGATTCGCGCCGAGGACGGAGCCGTCCCGTAATCGACAAGAGCGTTGAACGCCGCGTTTCTCCCGTGTTCACCCTCGCGTTCGAGGACGGGACCATCCGCGTCGACGGCCCCGAGGACGTCCCCCTGCCGGGCGTCGAGGCCGACCCGCGGACGAAGACCCGTCGCGCGCCGGCCCACCGCTACGCCGCCCTGAGAGCGGCGCTCGAGGCCCGCGGCCTCCCCTTCGAGGACCGCGTGCTCGACGCGCCCGCGTTCGACGTCGCCTCGAGTTACGAACTCCGCGAGTACCAGCGGGCGGCGCTCGACGCCTGGCGCGACAATCGCGATCGCGGGGTGCTCGAACTCCCGACCGGGAGCGGGAAGACCGTCGTCGCGATCAAGGCGATCGAGGCGCTCTCTACCGCGACGCTCGTCGTCGTCCCCACCATCGACCTCCTCGAACAGTGGCGGCGGGAACTCGCGGCGGAGTTCGACCGCCCGATCGGGCAGATGGGCGGCGGCGAGCAGCGGGTCGAGGCGCTCACCGTCTCGACGTACGACTCGGCGTACCTCCGCGCCGACGAGATCGGCGACCGCTTCGGCCTCGTCGTCTTCGACGAGGTCCACCACCTCGGCGGCGAGGGCTACCGCGACATCGCCCGCCTGCTCGCCGCGCCCGCCCGCCTCGGACTCACCGCGACCTTCGAGCGCCCCGACGACGCTCACGAGGTCGTCGCGGACCTCGTCGGCCCGCGGGTCTACCGACTCGACCCGGAGGACCTCGCCGGCGAGCACCTCGCCCACTACGACATCAAGCGCGTGAGCGTCGAACTCACGCCCGAGGAGCGCGAGCGGTACGAGGCGGCCCAGGGGACGTTCGTCGACTACCTCGCCCGCTCGGGCATCCAGATGCGCTCGGGGAGCGACTACCAGGAACTCGTGAAGCGCTCGGGGAGCGATCCGCGCGCCCGCGAGGCGCTGCTGGCGAAGCAGCGCGCCCGCGACATCTCGATGCACGCCGACGCGAAGGTCGAGGCGCTCGCCGAGATCCTCGATCGCCACCGCGAGGACCGCGTCATCGTCTTCACCGCCTCGACGGACCTCGTCTACCGCCTCTCCGAGCGCTTCCTCATCCCCTCGATCACCCACCACACCGGGACGGCGGAGCGCCGCGACGTGTTGGAACGGTTCCGCGAGGGGCGCTATCGGCGGGTCGTCACGGCGAACGTCCTCGACGAGGGCGTGGACGTGCCGGACGCGAACGTGGCGGTCGTCCTCTCCGGCAGCGGCAGCGAGCGCGAGTTCACCCAGCGCCTCGGGCGCGTGCTCCGCCCGAAGAACGCGAAGAACGCGAAGAGCGCGAAGAACGGCGGCGACTCCGGAGCCGCCGCTACGGATGCCGGCGAGGCGACCCCGTCCCGCGTCGGGCGGGCGCTGCTGTACGAGGTCGTCACCGAGGAGACCGCGGAGGAGAACGTGGCGCGGAGGCGGCGCTGATGCTCACGAAGGACCTCCTCCGCGTCTCGCGCCGGGGCGGCGGCTACCGACCGCTGTTCGCCGACGCGGACGACGAACCGCTCGCCGAGCGCGTCCTCGGCGTCTACCGGGAACACGTCGACGAGCCACGGGCGACGCTGGAGGCGGCGCTCACGGACCTCGAACGCGAGGGCGGGGCGTTCAAGCTGGTCCGCGGCTTCGCGAAGCTCCTGGACCGCGAGGCGACGTTCGAGACGCGGGCGGCCGTCGATCCCGAGCGCGTCCGCGACGCCGTCTTCCGACGGGCCGAGGAGCGGAGCGTCGTCACGTCCGACGAGCGCGCGGCCGTCCTCCGCGAGGTGGCGGACCGGTTCGGCGTCGCCCCCGACGAGATCGAGGCCGCGCTCTACGCCGACCTGGACGACCGCCAGGTGCTCGCGACGTTCGAGCCGCGGTGGTCGGCGGCGGACCTGATCGCGCAGTACAACCTCTCGCTGGCGCAGACGGCGCTGTTCGACGCGACGGAGGTCCGCGTCCGGACCGCGGACCCGAAGGCGCTCGTCTCCGCGGTCAAGCGCCTGCGGCTGATGTACGAGATCAGGAAGGTGCCGGACGAGCGCGCGCGGCCCGACGGACGCTCGGGACCGCCCGTGCGCGAGGTGATCGTCACCGGTCCGGACGCGCTCTTTCGGCGGTCGCGCCGCTACGGGACGCGCTTCGCGCGGCTCCTCCGGACCGTGGCGACGGCCCCGGAGTGGTACCTCGAGGCCGACATCGACGACCGCGGCACCGAGCGGCTGCTCGAACTCGACGCTGGCGACGTGACGGTGCCGAACGTCGAACCGCTCGCGGAACCGGCCTTCGACAGCGGCGTCGAGGCCGACTTCGCGGCGCGCTTCCGGGCGCTCGACCTGGACTGGGACCTGGTGCGGGAGCCCGAACCGCTCGAGTCGGGCGCGTACGTCGTCATCCCCGACTTCGCGTTCGACTGGCGGCACTCCTCGTTCCGCGTGTTCTTCGAGATAATGGGCTTCTGGACGCCGGAGTACGTCGAGAAGAAGCTCTCGCGACTGGCGGATCTCGAGGACGTGGAACTGGTCGTCGCGGTGGACGAGTCCCTCGGCGTCGGCGAGGAGATCGAGGCGCTCGACCACCGGGTCGTCCCCTACTCGGGGAACGTCCGCGTGAAGGACGTCCGCGACGCGCTGCGGCGCTACGAGGAGACGCTCGTGGCGGACGCGGCGGCCGACCTCCCCGACGACCTCGTCCCCGACGCCGACGCGGTGACGCTCGCCGAACTCGCCGCCGAGTACGGCGTCAGCGAGAGCGCCGTCGAGGGCAAGTCGTTCCCGGATCACGAGCGCGTGGGGCGGACGCTCGTGCGGCCGGCGGTGCTCGACGACCTGCGCGGGCGGATCGAGCCGGGGATGTCGCTGTCCGAGGCCGAGGCGGTTCTCGCGGAGGCGGGGATCGACGACGCGAGCGCGGCGCTCTCCGCGCTCGGCTACCGCGTGGAGTGGGACGGGCTGTCCGGCGGGACCGTCCGCGAGAAGGAGGCGCGGTGATGGGCGAACAGGCGACGGATCGGGACGCGAGGGGTCGTGTCGCGCAACCGCGGAACCCCGCGCGGTGACTCGTCAGGACACGGGGGCTCTGGCCGCCCTCTCCTATATGAACTATCGTTTCAGTCGATCTCCCGGCGTCGACCCTTCGGCACCTGCGAGCGGAGTTCGTCGTAGAGGTAGAGGCCGACGCCGATCGGTTCCGGTTCGCCCGCGAGGTCGTGGGTCACGATCAGGTACCCCCAGTCGCCGTTCCAGTCGGGTTCGACCGTCTCGCCGGCGACGAACCGTCTCGCCCGCTCCTCGTCCAGGTGGACGACGTTCCTCGTCGCGTGTCGCCCGAACCGCTGGACGGCGTCGGTGGTGGGCTTCCAGTGCTCCTGTCTGACGCGCAGGAAGGTCATCCCGAGCGCCTCGACCGTGGCGGGAGCGGGGACGTCGCCCGCGAACGCCCAGAGCTTCCCCGCGCCCTTCTCCCAGAAGGTGTAGCCGTCGAAGGTCGCCGGCGGGACGCCGAAGCGCTCCTCCCAGAAGTCGAGGACCGCCTGACGGGAGGGACGCCCCTCGACCTCGCGCTCGGCGTCGGTCTCGGGGACGCGGTCGAACTCGTGGCTCCGGTTTTCGCGTGGGGCCGTCACGCACCCACCTCCAGCTTCGCGCAGAAGAACCCGCCCGTGTCGTTGAGGTGCGGGTAGACGCGCTTGGCGTGGTGCACCGACTCGTCGTACCGCTCGCCCTCCCACTCGGTGACGCCGGGGCGCGTCTCGAGGTCGACCTCGAAGGGGACGAGCCGACAGTCCTCCTCGCGGAGGACGGCGTCGAGGACGCCCTCGTTCTCCTCGGGGGCGAACGTGCACGTCGAGTAGACGACGGTGCCGCCCGGCCGGGTCACCTGCACGGCGCGCCGGAGGATCGCCCGCTGGATGCCGGCGATCGAGCGGACGTGACCGAGGCTCCAGTCGTCGAAGGCGTCGGGGTTCTTCCGGATCGTCCCCTCGCACGAGCAGGGGACGTCCACGAGCGCGCGGTCGAACGGCTCGCCCCCGAACGGCTTCAGCGAGAGGTTTCGCGCGTCGCCGTTGGTGACCGCGAGGTTCGTCACGCCGCAGCGCTCCGCGTTCGACCGGAGGGCGGAGAGCCGTCCGAGGTTGTTGTCGTTGGCGACGAGCGTGCCCTCGTCGTCCATCAGCGCGGCGAGCTGGGTCGTCTTGCTCCCCGGCGCGGCGCAGGGGTCGAGCACCCGCTCGCCCGGCTCCGGGTCGAGCACGACCGCGGGGAGGGCGCTCACCTCCTCCTGACCGTAGAGCCAGCCGTGGAAGTAGGGCCACGAGGTGCCCGGGCTCCGCGAGTCGAGCCGGAGGAGTTTCGGCAGCCAGTCCGCCCGTTCGAAGCCGTGGCCGCCGTCGGCGAGCGCACGCGTGGCGCGCTCGACGGTGGTCTTGATGGTGTTGACCCGGACCACCGAGGGGAGCGGTCGCTCGCAGGCCGCCCGGAAGGCCTCGACGTCGTCGACGAGCGGTTCGTAGCGCTCGAGAACCATGGTCGCGAGTGGACGGGGGCGCGTTTGTGCGTTTCCATCGGCCCGCGCACGGCGGGCATACCGTTAACCCGAAGCCGGCCGTGTGCTCGCACATGGCACATATCGCCGTCAAGACGGAGCTGTCCCTCTCGAGTCCGACGCTCGTCGAGGGGCTTCCGGGCGTCGGTCTCGTCGGGAAGATCGCCGCCGACTACCTCGTCGACTCCCTCGACATGACCTATCACGCCGCCGTTCACTGCGACGGGATCCCGCGCGTCGCGGTCTATCGCGGCGAGTCGTCCGCGGTGCGCCCGCCGGTACGGCTCTACGCGGACGAGGCGCGCGACCTGCTCGTCCTCCAGAGCGACGTCCCGGTCTCCCCCCGGAGCGCCTCGGAGTTCGCGAGTTGCGTCACGAGTTGGTTGGCCGAGCACGACGTGACGCCGCTCTACCTCAGCGGCCTTCCGACCGAGAAGGGCGACAGTCCGCCCGAACTCTACGGCATCGCGACGGGCGACGGCGATCGGCTGCTCGACGACGCGGGCGTCGTCCCGCCCGCCGAGACCGGGTTCGTCAGCGGGCCGACCGGCGCGCTGCTGTACGAGGCGGACAGGCGCGAACTGACGAGCGTCGGTCTCATCGCCGAGGCGGACGCGCAGTTCCCCGATCCCGAGGCCGCCCGGGCGATCCTCGAACACGGCGTCAAGCCGTTGACCGGCGTCGAGGTGGACGTCGAGGCGCTGGTCGAACAGGCGGAGGACATCCGGGAGGCGAGAGAGCGCCTCGCCCAGCGGATGCGACAGGCCGAGGAGGAGAGCACGCAGGCGCAACCGATGCGTATGTACCAGTGACTCACCCGTTCGCGTCGAACTCCGCCGCGCACCACGGGCAGAAGTCGAACCCCGCCTCGACGGTCCGACGGCAGTTCGGACAGCGCGTGTCGGCGCTCGCGTCTCCGCTCGCGTTCCCGCCGACATCCGCGGACGCACCGGAGGAGGTGGACGCGACCGACGGCGTCGATCCGGGGCGACCGGAGCGGCGGGACCGCTCGGCCGCACGGCCGTGCGCGGCCAGCCGGTACGCGTCGAACATGCTGAACGCCGTCACGGCGAGGATCGCCAGCAGCGCCGAGATCGGGAGGTTCCGCTGCGCCCGGAGGACGGCGTCGAGGCTGCCGCCGTCGAGCGCGCTCGCGGGGACGACGAGCACGGCGGTCGCGACCGTGAGCAGGAACCACAGCAGGGCGCGCAACCACTCCCGCAGGTAGACGTGCCCCAGCCCGGGGTAGACGAACGCGAGCGCGACGGCGAACCAGGGGCGACGTTTGCGCACGATTGGCACTCTACGGCGGGCGTATATGAGCGTTGTGCCCCGATTTCGCGGGGATCGCCGATTCCGTCACGTAGCGTCCAGCGCGTCGACCAGGTCGCGGAGCGTCGCGAGGTCGTACTGCCCGGGTGCCGTCGCGTCGGCGGGATCGACCGGGGCGTAGCCGATGCGCGAGCCGTACACCGGCGCGACCGCGCGGGAGTGTCGTCCCGCCTCGCCCATCGCCATCGTCGCCACGCGGTTGCCCGCCTCCGTCTGGGCGTGGGTGAGCGCGAGCAGGCGGAGCACGTCGGCAGGGGCGTCCGCCGTCACCGCCAGCTTTCCCACGTCGCCGAACTCCAGCGCCTGGCCGAGCAGGCGCGCCATCTCGGCGCGGGCGGGCGTCTCCTCGAAGTCGTGCACCGAGACGACGACCGCGACGTCGCGCTCGCGCGCGTGGTCGACGACGCCGACGCCCTCGCCCGCCGCGATGGCCGCGAGTTCCACGTCCACGGCCTCCACGCGCGGGTGTTCCGCGGCGGCCCGGAGCGCGTCGACCCGGGCGTCGTCGTCGGCCGCCTCGCCGCCCTCCCACTCGACGCGGTTCGTGGCGAGGATCGGCAACTCGCCGTCGTAGTCGTCCAGGGCGGCGAGGGGGTCGTCCGCGAGGTCCATGCGGAACTCGACGGCGTCTGCGTGCTCGCGGGCGGCGCGCTCCTCGCCGAGGTCGGAGAGGACCGCCGCGAGGACGAACGAATCGAAGTCCATGGTCGGGCTTGCACCGGCGGGGTCAAAACTCGACCGGCGCGTGCGCACAGCGGTAGCCCGCGTCCGTCGCCGCCACCGACTCGACCGCGTAGAGCCGGATCCGCCGCTCCTGACGGGTCATCACGGGGAAGTCGTAGTGGTCGGCCTCGTACGCGAGGTCGTCGCGGCCCGCGGCGAACGCGCGGTGACGGGCGAGGCGGTCGCGAGCGCGCTCGCGCGAGCGGGCCGGGAGGTCGTCGATCCGGTCGGCGAACGCCTCGACGAGCGTCGCGTCGAGTTCGCAGCCGACCGAGTCGCGGGCCGCGAGCATCGCCGCGAGCGTCGTCGTCCCCGTCCCCCAGAAGGGGTCGAGGACGGTGTCCCCCCGCGTCGAGAACATCCGCACGAGGCGCAGCGGGAGCGCGAGCGGGAACGCCCCCGACCGGTCGCGGCGCTCCTCGTCGGGCGCGAGCGCCTGCGGCGTCCCGTTGAACGTCCAGAGGTCGGAGAACCACTCGTTGCGCTCCTCCCAGAAGTAGGCCGCCTCGTAGCGGTCGTCCGCGCCCGGTTCGATCCGCCGCGGGCCGCCGTTCCGGAGGACGAGGACGTGCTCGTGTTCGAGCGTCGGGTAGGCGTTCGGGGGGAGCATCCCCGACCCCATGAACTTCGTCCCGCGGTTGACGGGCTTGCGCCAGAGCACGCCCGGAAGCTGGGTCAGCCCGCGCTCGCGCAGTCGCCGGACGACCTCGACGTGATTCGGGTAGAGCGCGAACTCTCCGACGGTGCGCGTGGCGTCGCCCACGTTGACGCAGGCGATGCCGCCCGGCGCGAGCACCCGCGCCAGTTCCGCCCACGCGTCGTCGAGCACGTCGTGCATCAGGTCGAACGCCCGGTCCCCGTCGCCCGCGTCGAGCGCCTCTCCGATGGCGGGATCGAGCGCCGCGAACTGCTCGTCCCACATCTCGATCATCGGGTACGGCGGGGAGGTGACGACGAGGTCGACCGAGTCGTCGGGGAGCGCGAGGTCGCGGGCGTCGCCGACGCGGACGACGTGCTCGGTCTGCATGGACGAGAGGTCCACCGGGGGCGTCTAGTGTCTTGTGGTCACGCGAGCGGAGCGAGGGTGATCAGGGAGCGACGTGAGGAGCGACCGTGGTCGCGTGGGCAGCACGAGACGGCATCGTGGGTAGCCTACCTGTCGGCTGCTAGCCGCGAGCACGTCGTCCACCTCGAGGTGGGACTGAAAGGGGCCGGTCGCTCGGCGAACCCGGGCGACGCAAGGACCGCAGGGCGAAGCCCGAGGACCGCAGCGAGCCCCGGGAGTCGAGCGACCGGGGGCTTTCGAGCCCTGCACTGCTCACTGCCAGAATCCAACTCGTGTGAAATACCTGAATTTTATTGCTCCGCTCGCGCGACCAGCGGGAGCGACCGTGGTCACGCGAGCAGCGCGAGACGACGATGCCGTCTCGCGGGCCGTGCGGGCGACGTTCGGGTCGCCCGCAGACGAAGCGAGGGTGATCAGGGATCGAACGGAGTGAGCGACCGTGGTCGCGTGAGCGCCAGCGAACGCGGTCAGGGAGCGACGTGAGGAGCGACCGTGGTCACGCGGTTCGCAGTTCGGGGACGAACGTCGGACGGCGGAGTAGCACGCCGATGCCGGTACCGACGACGAACAGGCCGCTGACGACGACGAGGAGTCCGAACGGGTCGCCGTCGAGCGAGAGGGTCACGCCGGAGAGGACGAGCGCCGTTCCGACGAGACAGCCCGAGGTGCCCCGAAGGGTGAGGTAGTCGACGCGCCGACCGGCGACCTCGATCGCGGGTCGCCGACTCGCCGCGAGCGCGAGGAGTCCGGCGAGCGCGAGGGCGACGAACGAGAGGGTGAGGAGACTCGGCCCCGAAGGGACGCCGAAACCGGCGAGAAGGAGGCTCACGGCCACGAGGAGGAGGACGCCCTGTGCGAGGTCGTAGCGGGGACCGAAGGCCATGGCGGACGCTCGACGCGGGAGGTGATAAACGTGAAAACCGACCTACACCGGGATGTCCTGCTCGGCTTCGAGCAGTTCGTGGTACCGGTTGCGGATGGTGACCTCGGAGATGTCCGCGACCTCGCTCACCGCGGCCTGGGTCGTCTTCTCGTTGGTCAGCAGGGCGGCGGCGTAGACGGCGGCCGCGGCGAGTCCCACCGGGGACTTCCCGGAGTGGACGCCCTGCTCCTTCGCGTTGCGGAGGAGGCGGCGCGCACGGTTCTCCGCCTCGTCGGAGAGGCCGAGGGCGCTGGCGAAACGGGGGACGTAGCTCTCGGGGTCGGCGGGCTTCACCTCGAGGCCGAGTTCCCGCACCACGTAGCGGTAGGTGCGGGCGATCTCGCTCTTCTCGACGCGCGAGACGTCCGCGATCTCGTCGAGGCTCCGCGGGACGCCCGCCTGGCGCGCGGCGGCGTAGACGGCGCTGGTGGCGACGCCCTCGATGGATCGACCGGGCAGGAGGTTCTCGTCGAGCGCGCGGCGGTAGATCACGCTCGCCATCTGACGGACGTTCTCGGGGAGGCCGAGGGCGCTGGCCATCCGATCGATCTCGCCGAGCGCCTGCTTGAGGTTGCGCTCTTTGGAGTCGCGCGTGCGGAAGCGCTCGTTCCACTTCCGGAGGCGCTGCATCTTCGCGCGCTGGCGCGATCCGAGCGAGTTGCCGTAGGCGTCCTTATCGCGCCAGTCGATGTTGGTCGACAGGCCCTTGTCGTGCATCATGTTGGTCGTCGGCGCGCCGACGCGCGACTTCTTGTCCTTCTCCCGGGAATCGAAGGCGCGCCACTCGGGGCCGCGGTCGATGCTGTCCTCCTCGACGACGAGACCGCAGTCGGCGCACACCGTCTCGCCGTGCTCCGTGTCGCTGATCAGGTTCCCGCCACACTCGGGACAGTCGAGTCCTTCCCGCTCGTCGGACTGCTCTTCTTCGGTCTGTCGTTCCCGCGTTCGCGTGTTCGAATCACTCATTTGTGAGGGCGTGTGCTATCCGGGCAGGAGAGGCCCCCGAAAATCCCGGACAGTCGTCTGGTACGGTCCCTTGGCCCGAAAGCTTCTTAATGGTTCCGGTACCGATTATAAGAATCTACACCATCGAACGCGCGCGATAGCGTCGAATACTGCCCGTTCTCCCGTCAGAGCGATCCGTCCGCGCCTGTTTATCTATCGACCCCGCGACGCTCCCGCGTTCGAGCCGTTCAGTCCATCTCGGCGATCTCGGCGTCGCGCGTCTCCTCGACCGCCGTCGCGAGCGAGACGTTGAGCGCGAGCGTCGAGGCGACGCCGCCCGCGACCGTGACCGCGTTCTTCACCGCGTGGTCGACGATGGCCGCCCCGAACGCCGTGGCGAACCCCACCGGCGTCAGTCCGACGACGAGCAGCGTGAACGCCCCCTCGTAGAGGCCGACCCCGCCGGGCGACAGCGGGAGCACCTTGGCGAGGTTGCCGACGCTCACCGCGAAGAAGCCGACGGCGACGAGGACGACCGGCGAGAGCCCCACGTCGAAGGCGGCGAGGACGAGGAGCGCGGTGGCGACGTCGAGCGTCCAGATCGCCAGGCTGGACGCGGCGACGCGGCCGAAGGCTCGCGGGTTCCCCGCCACCGCCTGCACGTCGCCGGCGAACCGCTCGACGGCGTCGGCGACGTAGTCGGCGTAGGAGTCGGAGCTGATCCGGGCGACGGCGCGGCGGGCGAGGCGGCGGTCGCCGCGCGCGCTCAGGACGACGAGCCACACCGCGAGGATCGCCGCGACGCCCATCGCCCCCGCGACGGCGAGCGCCGTCCGCCCGCTTCGCCGGTAGGCCGCGGGAACGCCGTCGAGGCCCGAGGGATCGGCGAGACCGACCGCCGAGAGTCCGAACAGCACCGTCCCTGCGAGGACGGTGATCGTGAGCAGATCGAAGACCCGTTCGACGGCGAGCGAGGCGAACCCCGTCGGGTAGGGCACCCCCCGCTTGACCTTCACCACGTACGCACGGACGGCGTCGCCCGCGCGGGCCGGGAAGACGAGATTGCCGGTCTGGCTGACGAACACCGCGGCGGTGAGGAAGCCGAGCGGCGCGTCGTACCCGAGTTCGGAGAGAATGGCCCGGTAGCGACCGCCGCGGAGGGGCCACGACAGCGCGTAGACGGCGGCCGCGAGCGCGATCGGGACGGGGTCGGCCGCGCTCACCTCCGCGAGCACCGTACCGAAGTCGATGTAGAGCGTCATCAACGCCGCCGCGAGCGCGACGAGCAGCGCCCCGGCGGCGACGGACGCGCGCGGCGTGATCCGCGGGCGGACGGCGAACTCCCACCAGCAGCGCAGGAGCTGACTCCCCATGCCGAGCACGTCGCGGACGAAGTCGACCGTCGTCTCCTCGCGCGGGATCCACCCCACGGGGAACTCCTTGATCCGGTAGCCCCGGCGCTGGGCGCGGACGAGCACCTCCGTGTCCCAGAACCAGTGTTCGTCCCGAACGTCGTCGAGGAGCGCGAAGAGCGCCCCCCGGTCGAACGCCTTGAACCCGCACTGGTGGTCGCGCAGGCGGGAGCCGAGCAGGAGCCGAGCGGCGGCGTTGAACCCGCGGCTCGGGACGGCGCGCTTCGCGGGGCGACCGACCACGTGCCCGGGGACGAGCCGCGAGCCGGTCGCCACGTCGTACCCCTCCGTACGGACGCTCTCGACCAGTTCCTCCAGGTGGTCCATCCCCGTCGCGAGGTCGGTGTCGAGGTAGACCAGCGTCTCGCCCGCCGCGAGTCGGAACGCCCGCACCAGCGCGCCGCCCCGCCCGAGGCGGTCGTCGGAGTGGACGTGTCGGACGCGGCGGTCGCCGCCGGCGATGCGCGCGGCGATCTCCGGGGTGCGATCGTCGCAGCCATCCTCCGCGACGATCACCTCGAACGAGCCGTCGGGCAGAAACGAGGCGAGCGTCGCGAGGGTCGTCTCGACGGTCCGCTCTATCGTCGCCTCCTCGTTGTAGGCGGGGAGGACGACGCTCACCTCGGTCATTGGTCGCCCGTCGGCACGGACGAATAAGTGCCTTGCCCACGGGTCACGGGACGGGACGGTCACGGGCGACGGACGGCGAGCGGGGGCGGGACGGCCCGCGGCCGCCCCGTCGGAATCAGTCGGCCCCCTCGGGCGTCCGGACGGTGGCGAAGTCGGCGAGGTCGACGCCGGCGCGCTCGGCCGCGTCCGCGACGGAGGCGAACGGTCGGTCCACGACGAGGTTGCCGGCGCGCTGGCGGCCCACCCCCGGAATCGCCGTCAGTTCGTCCATCGACGCCGCGTTCACGTCGAGCGGGTAGGGGACGCCCGTCACCGAGCGGTACCCGTGGTCGGTCACCGCCACGTCGACCGTCGTTCCGAGGTCGCGCTCGCCCGGGATCGCCACGAGGAGCGGGTAGGTCCCCAGCTGACGACCGAACGTCCGGCCGTCCCTGTGGTACTCCAGGTGGACGTCGGGCAGGCGGGTGCCGACGGGCGCGACCCGCCGCAGCATGGGGTTGTCGATCTCCTCGCGCACCTCCCGCTTGTACCGCTTGAAGAGCTTCTTGTGCTCTTTCGCGATGGCCGATCCCGTCTCCGACATCTCGGTCCCCGCGAAGGCCATCACCTGTCGGATGTTCACCCGGCGGAGCATCAGCCCCTCGTCGTACACCCGCCGGAGGAACTCCTTGTTCAGTTCGTAGGTCTCCCGTCGCTCGCCCTTCAGCCCGTGGAGGAGGTTGATCCCCGGCAGGAGCTTCGGGAGGCGGTTGGCGTCCGCTCCCTCCCCGGACGATCCCTCCGACGGTGCGCCGTCCCCCGGTGCGCCGTCCGCCCCCGCCCCCGGACGCCACCCCGCCGCCTCGTTGACGATCCGGACCGCCTCGAAGCACTCCTCGGCGTCCACGTTGAGGTTGTTCTCCTCCTGGACGACGGGATCGGCCGACTCCAGGCCGAAGGCCGCCGTGTCGCCGGGCGTGTTGTGCCGCGCGATCACCTCGATTCCCTCCCGGGACAGCTCCGGCCACCGCGCGATCGTGACCGGGTTCATGTTGTCGAGGTGGAGCGTCCCGAGGTCGGGGGCCACCTCGCGGATCCCGCCGTAGAGCGCCCGGAGCGCGTCGGGATTGGGCCGCTCGCCGTCGCCGCCGTAGGCGAGGATGTCGGCCTGCCGCCCGAGTCGGAAGTGTCGGACGCCGCGCTCATAGAGCGCCTCGACCTCCGCGACGACCGTCTCGGGCGGGCGGAAGGTGGCGTCGCCGTACAGCGGTTCCGTGCAGAACGAGCAGCGGTAGGGACAGCCCCGGCCCGTCTCCAGTTCGGCGATGAGGTAGTCGGGGTGGTTGGGATGAGCCTCGACGACGAACGCGCCGCGCTCGGCCCACCGCGTCACCTCCTCCACGTCGCGCATGCGGTTCCCGAACCCCTCCAGTCCGTTCGCGACGAGGTCGTGGGCGGCGGCCTCCACGTCCCCCTTGGCGACGAAGTCGTAGTCGAGGTCCCTGCGCTCCGTGTCGCTCGCGCCCTCGTTCTGCTCGCCGACGCCGAAGCGGACCGGCCCGCCCATCAGCGTCGTCCCCGTCGCGGTCCACGCCATGCGCCGCACCTCGTCGGGTTCGGCGGGCGTGCCGCCGACGTACTTGCCGGGGACGGTCATCCCGCCGACGTAGACGAACAGGTCCGCCTCCTCCACGTCGCGCCACCGGCGCTGGTCCTCGCGAAGCGCGTCGATGGTGTGGTAGGTGATGCGCTCCTCGGGGACGCCGGCGTCCACTAGCGCGCCCGCGACGTAGCGCGGGTACGTCGAGACGTACGGCGGGACGCCGAAGTGCGCCGGCTCGTCGACGTAGCCGTCCACGAGCGTCACGTCGAGCGTCGCCGGATCGGTCATTGGAGGGTGTGAGTGGACGAGCGCGTAAAACGGTGACTACCTGCTACAGTCTACGCTTCGACAGCCACCGACTCGAACGCCTTCGAGTCCACACCAGGACGCACGTATCGATCATCCGATCCGCGGTGCAGACCGAGCGAGCGTCGCCCTGGTGGACTGAAAGGGCGAGCACTCTCGACGAACCCCAGTACCGTAAGCACCGCAGGTGAGAGAGCGGGGCGAGCGAGGCGAGGCGCGCAGCGCGTACTGTGGGAGTCGAGAGCGCGAGGGCTTTCGAGACGTTCGTGACGAGATCGGTCGAACGCGTTGCAAGGAAGTGCTCCGCGTTCGCTCCCTACCGGTTCAACCGCCACCCCCGGTAGCAGAGGACGGTCGCGAAGCTCACCCACGCGAGGTACGGGACGAGCAGCAGCGCCGCCCGCAGGCTGACGCGGGCGAACGCGACGACGGTCACCGCCACGGCGAGCAGCAGCGGGACGATCATCGCGAAGCCGACGAGGTAGGTGTTCCGCGCCCGCGAGCCGAAGACGACGAACGACCACGCGACGTTCAGGCCGAGCTGCGCCGAGAAGAAGCCGACGGCGACCTTCCCCTCCGGGGTGTCGCCGGCGTCGCGCCACACGAGGTAGAGGGCGACGCCCATCAGCGCGAACAGGACGTTCCAGACGAGCGGGACGACCCGCCCCGGCGGCGCGACGTCGGGATCGACCGTCTCCCGCTCGTTCAGCGCGGCGACGTCCTCGCGGGTGACGATCCCCGGGACGATCCCCGCCAGTTCGCAGAAGGCGACGGCCAGCGCGAGCCCCGGCCAGTCCTCGCGCGAGAGCGCGTCCCGTGGCGCGTCGCCCCTCGCGCGCGTCGTCGGTCCGTTACAGTGTACGCTCATGGAACTCGCTCGCCCTACGACGCCCGACCAGTTAGTACTGCGTTCGGTCGGCCCGTCCGTCGACCGCGTCGCGTCCATCGCACCGGCGCGACGGCCGACAGCGGCCTCACCTCACTCCGGCTCCACCGCCACGTCCATTCCCTCCACGATCTCGAAGTCCTCGCTCCCGTCGAAGCGCGTCGGGGCGAAGCCCCCGATCCCCTCGCCGCCCAGCATCCCCTCGGCGATCACCTCGCCCAGCGCCGGCGCGCGCATGAAGCCGTGGCCCTGCCAGCCCGCGGCGACGTAGACGCCGGGCGCGCACTCCCCGAGGAGGGGGTCGCCGTCCGGCGTCGCCGTGCAGAGACCCGCCCAGGCGCGCTCGACGGGGAGCGCCGTCGCCCCGCCCGCACCGAGGGCCGCACCCTCATCCCCCTCCGCGCCGAGTGCCTCCCCGAGCGCCGACGCCAGGTACCCCGCGCAGTCCTCGACGAACCAGTCGTCGGCCCCGCGGTCCCAGTCGTCGGGGTCGCGCTCCACCGGCTCGGTGCCGTCGCCGACGAGCAGGCCCGCGCCGTACGGCCGGAGGTAGTAACCCCCGGTCGCGTCGAAGAGCATCGGCAGGGCGTCACGGTCCCGTACCGGCGTCGGTCCGGTGACGAGCGCCTGCACGCGGTAGGGCTTGAGCGGGACGGCGATCCCCGCCGCCGCGAGCACCCGCCGGGTGTGCGCGCCCGCCGCGACGAGCACCGCGTCGAACGACTCCCGTCCGCCGTCCGTCTCGACGACGGGACCCTCGTTCCCGTCCCCTCCTTCCCGGAGCGTCGCGGGCGTGCGCTCGCGGATCGTCGCGCCGGCCTCCCGCGCGCGATCGGCCATCGCGGCGGCGTAGCTCGCGGGGTCGGCGTGACCCGCGTTCTCGGCGACGGCCGCGACCGCCACGTCGTCCGTTTCGAGCGCCGAGAAGCGGTCCGCGAGCGCCGCCTTCGAGAGGAGCGACACGTTCCGGCCGTGCTCGCGCATCCGGCCGACCTGCTCGCGGATGGCCGCGGCGCGGCGCTCGTCGCCCTCGCGCGCCAGCCAGACGTACGGGCGGTCGGTGAACTCGAAGTCGCCGGTGCCGGACAGCTCCCGGAACCGTTCGAGCGCGCGGTCGCCCACGGCGGCGTCGGTGCGCCCGGCGTAGGCGTCGTAGCAGAGGCCCGACGCCCGCCCGCTGCTCCCGGCGGCGACGGACTCGCGCTCGAAGACGGTCACGTCCGCCCCGCGCGTCGCGAGGTCGTACGCGGCGGTGGTGCCGATCGCCCCCGCGCCGAGGACGGCAGTTCTCACCGGTGACCCCCGGCCGCGTCTCGGCGCGGCCGTACACCGGAACCGGGGCGGACGGCAGTTCTCACCGGCGACCCCCGGCCGCGTCGTCTCGCTCGACCGCCCGGACGAGCGCCTCGGCCGCGAGGTGGTCCGTCCCGAACGGGAGCGCCGGGCCGTGCTGTTCCGTGCCCCCCGTCGGGAGAGGCGCGACCTCGCACGCCGCGTCGCGGAACGTCGTCGTAGTCTGCGCTGCGAGTCGCATATCGGACGCTGGTCGCGCCGCGGCTTAACTCGTCGCGGAACGCGGCGACGTGCGGCGTCGCCGCCCTCGCCCCGTGGAATTGATTAGCGACCCGTCCGTAGCGGTGAACATGCCGAAGACGCTCGAGGTCAAATGCACGAACGCGGAGTGCGAACTCGACATGTTCGAACTCCACTACACGTACGACATGCCCGACGAGACGTCCGTCGAAGACTTCTCCTGCCCGTACTGCGGGTCGACCGACGACCTCGAGGAGATCGTCCTCTGATCGACGGGGCAACCGATAAGCCGCTCTCGTCCGAACCTCCGACCATGTTGAAGGACCTGAGCGAGCGGGTCGAGAGCGTCGTCCTCGACGGCGTCGGGAAGTTCTCCAGTCGCGTCCAGGAGCGAACGCCGCTGTCCGTCGATCTGCTGGAGAGCGACGACGCGTATCTCGCGGTCTTCGACGCGCCCGGCGCGACCGGGGAGGACGTGGACGTGCGCTTCGACCGCAACACCGTCCGGATCCGCATCGATCGCTTCCGCGACTACTACGAGGACTACGATATGCGCGTCCCCGGCCGGGGACTCTCCCTCGACGGGTCGGTGGACCTCCCGGAGGACGCCGCCGTCGACCCGCGAGCGGCGGAGGCGACGCTCGCGAGCAACGGCACGCTCCGGGTACGCATCCCGAAGACCGACGCGGGGCGCGACGTCGCGGTCGCCGTCTCGACGGAGGAGGAGGACGGAAACGGGGAGAGAGGTGAGGCCGAGGGGGAACCGAAGGACGAGCGAGAGGACGGAGCCTCCGACGGGCGCGACGCCTGACGCGGCCGACCGGTTCGACGGATTCGATCGATCCGAACTGGCCGGTCCGACCCGGAGACCCCTACGCGAGCGCGTCCAGTCCCCGGGCGGGGTAGCAGACGACCGCGGTCGCGCCCGCGTCCCGGAGGGCGTCGACCTGTTCGCGGACCTCGTCGACGGTCCCGACGAGCGCGAAGTCGCGCGCCGCCGCGAGGAGCACCTCGCGAGCGCGTCCCGACGCGCGGCGATCGGTCGCCGCGCCCTCGGGGAGCGCCCGCCCGACGGCGCGCCGTCGCGAGACGTATCCGCCCAGCGCGTCGAGGATCGCGTCCTCGTCGGCGGTGAGTACGGTGGGCGCGTAGACGGCCACGTCGCCCTCGAAGCCCACCGAGCGCAGCGCGCGCAGCTCCCGCTCGGTGGTGCGACCCAGCAGGTCGTACTGGACGCCGCCCGCGCCCGGCGACGCGGCCTCCCCGTCCCGTCCGGCACTGGAGTCGCCCGATTCCAGTACCGCCGCCAGCGCGAGGCGCTCTACGCCCTCGGTGCCGATCCAGGGCGCGGGCGTCGGCTCGTCACCGGCCGCCTCGACGATCCCGTCGAGCGCGGCCCGCAGGCGGGGGGCGATGGCGCGCTTCCGCTCGGCGTCGGTGAGGTACGCCGCGTTGCCGGCGACGAGCACCCGACCGACGCCCTCGGGGAGGTCAGAGAGCAGCGAGTCGTCCCCGAGGGGGTCGAACCCGTCCGTCCGGACGGGCGTGGTGAGGTAGACCGTCGACTCGGCGGCGAGCGACCGCAGCGTCGCCGCGTCGGGCAGGTGCGCGCGCCCCTCGTAGTCGATGGCGATCGTGTCGACGCCGAGCGAGCGAGCGTCGCCCACGTCGCACTCGGTCGGTTTCAGCGCGACGGCGTCGATGCCGGCGGCGGAGAGCGTCCGCTGGGTCAGCATCGCGTCACCCCGGTCGCGCAGAAGCGTCTACAGTCGGTGCGGAACTCGATCAGCCGCGGGTGCGACCATGGGGCGAGAGACGGCCGTTCGTCGGATAAGGATGTCGTTCCGGGCGAGTGTGGCGACCGCCTCGTTCCCGCACGATTGCGTCCCGACGAGCGCGTCCGACGACGACGGAGACGACGCACGCCGTCGGGACGCTACCGCCTCGCCCGCGCGACGGCGTACATCACCGCGGTGAGGAGGCCGGTGTAGCGGACGACGGCGGCGACGTAACCGAAGAACCCGCCGATGGCACCGGGGAGGCCGGCGTCGAACACCGAGAGGAGGCCGGAGACGAGGAGGGTGAGCGCGACGATGACACCGATGCGGACTGCGCCCTCGAACAGCCATTCCGGATCGTCGAACGATCTTCGCATACCGCACCCGTCGATCAGCGCGGGGAACACTCTTTCGATGATGACTTTCCGGAGTGACGTTCAGGTTGGGAGGTCCGCATCCGGATCCACGACGCGGTCGACCTCCTCGGGCATGCGCCAGTCGGTGGCGAGTTCGAGGAACTGGACGAGCATTCGGCCGGTCGCGCCCCAGACCGTGTAGCCGCCGACGCGGAAGAAGTGCAGTCGGATCTCCCCGTAGTGGGGGTGCTCGCGGCGTTCGGACTCGTAGTTGTCGGGGTCGATGAGGTCGGCGATCGAGAGGACGGCGATCTCGGCCACCTCGCGCTCGTCGGGCGCGTACTCGCGGTCGGGGATCCGGGCGACGAACGGGCGCACGGAGTAGCTGGTGACGGTCCGGATGTCGTCCAGGCGGCCGACGACCTCCACGGACGCGGGGTCGAGACCGATCTCCTCGTTCGCCTCGCGCAGGGCGGTCCCGAGGAGGTCGTCGTCGCCGGGTTCGCGGCCGCCGCCGGGGAAGCTCATCTGTCCCGGGTGCTCGCCGAGGTGGTCGGCGCGCTTCGTGAAGAGGAGGTGCGGATCGCCGCCGCGATCGACGATCGGCACCAGCACGGCCGCCTCGCGCTCCTCGTCGGTCACCTCGACCGGCTCGTGGGCGGCCACCCGCGACAGGTCCATATCCCCCTCTCGGACGGAATCGGCTTACGTCCTGCGCAAGCGGTGCGGTAACAGCCCACTCACGGTTCGCGCGCGTCGTCGAGTCGGCGGCGCGCGTCCCCCAGGTCGATCGGTCCCCACGCCTCGAGGTCGTAGCTCGCGTCGAGCAGACGGACGACTGCGTCGTCGTCACCCTCGGCGAGCGCCCGGGCGGTTTCGGCGCGGAACCGCTCCTCGACGGCGCGCGCGACGGCGGCGCGGTCCGGCGAGCGAGGCTCCACGTCGAGGATGTGGGGGAGGTCCGCCGCGCCCTCGGGGAGCGCGGGGAAGGCGGCGGGGCCGGGAACCAGCCGGTCGTCGTGGGCGACGAGTTCGTAGTCGGCGAGCGCCCGCTCGATCACCCCCGCGTCGGGCGGGTCGGCGTCCCGCTTGAACGCGAGTTCCGCGAGCGCGCGGTCGAGTTCCTCGCGGGTGAGCGCGCCGAAGAGGTCGACGACGCCCGCGAGGTCGTCGCCGTCGAGGTCGATCGGGTCGCTCATTCGATCCCCTCCAGGTCCTCGCGGGCGGCCTCGCGGACGGCGGCGGGCGCGATCGGCGCGTCGTCCCAGGCGGGCAGGCGGTCGTCCGTGCCCGGCGGCCGGATCGCGCGGGCGTAGGCCGACACCTGCTCGCGCTCGTCGCCCGGGTCGTAGTCGAGACCGTTGAACGTGGCGTCGGCGGCGTACTGCTCGACGAGGGCGGCCGCCGCCTCGCGGTAGGCCTCGCGGAGTCCGTCGAACGCCGGGCGGACGCCGCCGTCGGCGAGCGCGTGGAGGAGCGCCGCCCCGACCTGCTCGCTCATGTCGCCCAGCCCGCTCGGGCCGGAGACGGCGCGGTGGTCGTGTTCGTGGACGCCGAGGTCGACCTGGGCGGTGCCGGCGAAGCCCGCCTCGCGGAAGGCGTCGCCCAGCGTGCCGACCTCGAGCCCCCAGCCGCGGGGGACGCGGAGTCGTCGGGCGAGCGACCCGCTGGCGGCGAACTCCCCGGAGAGGGCGTAGCGGAACGCGCCGAGGTAGTCGACGATCGGCGCGTCGTGGCGGTCCGCGAGCGCGCGGACGAGCGGCGCGTAGAAGAGCCTGAAGAGCCGTCCGTAGAGGCGGTCGTTCTCGACGCGGGCGTAGTAGCCCTTCGAGAAGTCGTAGCCGCGCTCGAGCGGGAAGAGCAGGCGGCGGACGTGGCGCTCGGAGTAGCCCTTCGCGTCGGCGTCGTGGACGACGACGTACTCCTCGCTCGCGGCGGCGACGCCGAGCGCCAGCCACACGTCCCGTCCCTTGCCCCGGGTCCCGTCGAGACCGGCGTCGGCGAGCAGCGCCTCGACGCCCGGCCCGTCGCACCAGAGCACCTCGCAGTCGAAATCGTACGCCGAGAGCCAGTCGCGGATCGCGCCGACCCGCCCCTCGTCCGCCCGGAGGGCGACGACCACCCTGGCGGGGTCGACCCGTTCGAGCGTCGCGAACGTGCGCTCGGCCGCGAGGCTGGCGTACTCGCGCTCGGTCGCCGGGACGACCACCGCCGCCCGGTCGACGGGCGCGTCGGGGACCGGGTCGGCGAAGTCGTGGAGCGTCGTCACGCGCTCCTGTACGTATTCCATCGGCGGTGAGTCAGCGCCGACGACGCAAAAGTCCAGCCGTCTCGCGCGGGGGATACCCGCCCTCGCGAGTCCGATCGACGTGGAGCGGGAAGCGCAAACGGGGGTGGAGACGGAGACGTGAGTTACCGTTCGGCGGGGACGCCCGCCGAGGGGAGGCGGCCGTCGGCGTACAGCCCCACGAGCACGCCCATGGCGAGCAGGAGGCCGAGCGCCGACCACCGGGCGAGCGCGTCCCACCCGACGCCGGCGGTGCGGACGACCCCGAAGGCGACCGATCCGATCGCCTGCGGGAGCATCACCGTCCCGCTGAAGGCGGCGTAGGTGCTCGCGCGGTGCTCGTCGGGGACCGAGCCGAGGATGTAGGTGTCGACGGCGGGAAAGAGGCAGTGGACGACGAAGCCGACGACGGCGGTGACGGCGACGACGGCGAGCAGTCCGGTGACCGTCGCGAGCGCGAGCAGCGAGAGCGCGAAGGCCACCGAGATCCCGATGACGAAGGGGACCGTCGGGAGGCGCTCCGCGAAGTCGCCGCCCACGACGAACGCCGGGATGCCGGCGGCGAACAGCACGGTGAGCAGCGCGTTCGCCATCGGCTCCGAGAGGGACTTCGCCTGGATCATGTAGATGACGTAGAAGTTGAACACGCCGTTCCAGACGAGGCCGGTGAGGCTGACGAAGGCGATGCCCGCGAGGATGATGCGCCACTGCGCGCGCGCCGCCCCGAGGAGGTCGCGGTCGGCCGCCCCCGCGTCGGGGAGATCCGCCCGACGCCCGACGAGAGCGAGGACGACGGTGACGGCCGCGGTGAGGGCGGCGATGACGGCGAAGGTCGCGCGCCAGGACCCGAACGCGAGGACGACGAGGACGAACGGCGCGGCCCCGACGGCGGCGAACTGGCTGGCCGCGCCGTGGACGCCGAGAACGCGACCGACCCGGCCCGGGAAGAGTTCGCTTAGCAGCGGCCCGGCGGCGATGAAGTAGGGGCCGCTCGCGAGGCCCATGCAGAACGCCCCCACCATGATGACCTCGATCGAGGGTGCCGCGGCGGCGAGCAGCGCCGACCCGGTGAGCACGATCCCCGATCCGACGACGACCGCCATCCGCGAGGTCTTCGTGAGGAGGTAGCCCGCCGGAAACCGGGGGCTGGCGCTCCCGAACCACGCCAGCGCCGTGATGAGCCCGAGCGTCGCCTCCGTGACGTCGAACGTCTGCTGGAGGGGGACCAGGAGAGGGGCGTAGATGACTCGGGCGAGGTTCACGAGGAAGACCATCGCACACAGCGACCCGAACAACTGACTGCGAGACACGTCGTGGGGTTCCGCGCGAGCCGTGTCAAATCTTCCGAAACCGGAGACGATCGACCGTTTCCGTGCCAGAGACAGGCATTCACGACGGGCTGCTCGGCGCGTCGAGAGCGACGCGCCGCCCGCCGCCGAGCCGGCTACTCCCGTACGATCGCCCCGTCGAGGTACGCCCGCGTCCGGTCGGTCGTCGCCGCCATCCGCTTCAGGTAGGTGACGACGCGCTCGCCCGCCTCGACGGCGTCGGCCTCGACGACGACGTGGATGCCCTGCTCGCGGAGGTGGGCGAGCAGCGCGTCCACGACCGCCGGCGGACCGCGGACGGTGTGGCGCTCGCCCGCGAGGTCGCCGTCGGCCACCGCCTCGAACGTCCCGGCCATCGGTTCGAGGATCGCCTCGCCGACGGCCCGGGCGCGCTCGGCGCGCGTCGCCTCGTCCTCGTCCCACTCCACCGACTGGAACGCCTCGCGGACGAGTCGCCGGAACACGAAGTCGCGGCCGTAGTCGAAGGGGACCGAGAAGGCGTACGCGAGGTCGCCGCGGTTCGCCGCGCTCGTCGTGTACTTGAGTAGCGTCGACCCGTCGAGGGACTTCATCACCACCCCCTCGCGATTCTCGGCGTCGAGTCCGTCGACGACCGAGCGGAGTTCGGCCGCCGCCCCCTCCGGACGATACGTCCCGAACTGCCGGACGGCGGGGAGGTCGAACGCCGCACAGCGCTCCCGGCGCTCCGCGACGGGGAGCGGTTCGCCCGTCGTTCGGTCGCGGAGGTCGAACACCCGGAACGCCAGCGACTCGACCGCCGGGTAGTCGTGGGCCGTGTAGGGGTTCTCCGGACCGATCGCCTCCGCGCAGAGCATCGACTCGGGGTGCGCGTCGAAGTACGCCTCGACGGGGAGGCGGTCGCGCACCGCCCACGTCGTGAACGGGCAGATCAGCCCGCCGCGCGTGAACGCGAGCACCTCCCCCTCGACGCGCACCGCGCGGACGTTGTACCCGTTCAGTTTCTCCTCGACGACGAACGGACCGTCGAAGTGCCGGGGGACGCCCGTCTCGAGGACGAACGTCCGTGGGACCTTCGGGAACCCCCGGACGACGACGCCGTCGAGGAGTGCGGTCCCGCGTTCGAGCGACCGCCGGGCGTCCGGGAGCGCGCGGTAGCGCCGTCCCTCGTAGACCCGCTCCTGGAAGTGCTCGGCGAGCGCCTCGAAGTCAGCACGAGACACCCCCAACGACTCGTGGTAACTCATACCACTGACGTACCGCGCGAGGGCGTAAAAGCGAGTCGTCGCCGGGGCGGCGCGCCGACCGCGGCCGGTGCGCCGCCCCCTCCTCGCCGCGGGTATGATATATCTCCCCGGGACGCGAACGAGTACCACACATGGCCGACTACCCGCTCAAACAGCGGTTCGTGCTGGATACGTCGGCGTTCCTCACTAACGAGATCCGGCGGGACGACGAGACGCTCGCGGAGGCGCTCGACCGACTGCTCGACGCCGTCGCGGCGGCGAAGCTGACGCTCAACATCTCCTGTTACATGCCGCCGTCGATCCACCGCGAACTGACGACCATCCTCGCGGACCGCGACGTGTCCGACGAGACCGTCTCGAAGCTCAACACGTGGGTCATCCGGAAGAACCCCGCGCGCTACGAGGTGTCGGTCCCGGCGGAGATCGTCTACCGGTTCGTCGAGGAGATGAACGACCGCGTGGACCGCGGCCTGCGCGTCTCCGAGGAGGCCGTCCGCCGCGCCGAGCGCGCCCGCGCCGAGACCGTCGACGACCACGACTACATGACCGGGGTGGACATCGTCATCTCCGATCTCCGCGAGAAGTACCGCGGGGCGCTACGGCGGGGCGTCCTCGACTCGCGGGAGGACTTCGACCTGCTCATCCTCGCGCGCGAACTCGACGCGGGCGTCGTCACGGAGGACCAGGGCATCATCAACTGGGCCGAGGAACTCGGCCTGCGCTACCTCTACGGTCGGGAGTTCCCCGCGCTGCTGGAGGAGTACCTCCGCGCGGTCGACCGCTGAGGAGGCGCGCTACTCGAACGTCCGGTCGAACGCCCGCGCGCCCATCGGCTCGAACGTCCCGGCGGCGAGGTTCTCCTCCAGGTGGTCGGGACCGCTCGTCCCCACGAGCGAGCAGGTGACGCCGGGCGCGCTCCGCGCGAAATTGATCGCGCGCTGGGCGGGCGTCTCGCCCGCGAGCTTCGCGTCCACGGCGTCCGGGATCGCCCCCTCCCGCGTCAGCTCTCCCTGCCCGAGCGACGCGCTGGTGAAGACGCCCAGGCCCGACTCGTGGGCGAACCGGAGGGCGCTCTGACGCCCCTCGACCGACTCGTGGGCCTCGACGGTGAACGCGTCGGCCATGTGGACGTTGAACGGGAGTTGGATCGCGCGGAGGTGCGTCGCCGCCGTCCCCGCCGCGTCGGAGGCGGCGCGGGCGCGGTTCACCACCTCGGGAAGCGAGAGATACGCGTCGTGGTCGGGCGGAACGCGGAAGCACTGCCAGGTGGCGACGCCGTAGTGGCGGATGTCGCCCGCGGCCGCGCGCCGTTCGAGCAGGGTGAACGCCTCCTCGAGCCGATCGTAGACCGCCTCTCGCGAGTTCTCCTCCAGTTGCGTCTCCGGGTTGTGCACGTAGTAGAGGTCGATCGCGTCGACGTCGAGGTTGGAGAGCGAGCGGTCGAGCTGATCGTCGAGAAAGCCAGGCGCGATGCAGTGGATGCCCCGGACGAGGTCGTCGGGGTCGACGATCCCCCTGTCGACGTACTGCTCGCGGACGTACGCGGCGGGGTCGGCGGGGCGGCCGTGGTCGAAGGGGACGAACCCGCCCTTCGTCGCGAGCAGGACGGCCTCGCGGTCCACGTCGGCGTCGGCCAGCGCGCGGCCCACCACCCGCTCGGAGCGCTGGGCGCGGTAGTTGATCGCCGTGTCGACGACGTTGATGCCGCTCTCGAGCGCGCGCACGATCGTCTCGTGGTACGACTCGTCCACGGCGTCCGTCGGGTCGCCGAGGTAGGTGCCGAGACCGACGCTCGACACCACGCCCTCGCCGAACCGGCGGAAGTAGGTGCGGGCGAACCCATCGAACGCGTCCCGATACGCCCACGTGCCGTTCTTCGTAGCCATACCTCCCCTTCCCGTCCGAGCGCCTTAGGTGGGAGGCCACTCAGTCGAGGAGCTCGCCTGCCAGGTACGCCTCGATCGCGGCGCGGTACCCCTCCCGGTAGGTCGGGTAGGCGAACTCGTAGCCCAGTTCGCGCAGGCGGTCGTTCGAGCAGCGCTTGCTCGTGAGGACCCGCCGCCGCGCCGCCGCAGAGAGGTCGTCGGCCGCCAGGCGCTCCTCCTTCGTCCGCTTCGGCGGGCGCTCGACGCCGCACTCGCCGGCCAGCCAGTCCGCGAACTCCCACTTCGGGGCGGGTTCGTCGTCCGCGGCGAGCAGCAGGTCGTCCGGCGGGCGCTCCTCCAGTACGAACCGGAGGACGCCCGCCGCGTCGTCGCGGTGGATCATGTTCAGGTAGCCCTCGGTGACCGGTCCCTCGAGGTACCGACGGAGGCGGTAGCGCTCGGGGCCGTACAGCCCCGCGAAGCGGACGACCGTCCCCTCGATCCCCCGCTCTGCGGCCTCCTCGCGGGCGACCCGCTCGGCCGCCGCCAGCACGCGCGTCTTCTCGGTCGTCGGGTCGATCGGCGTCTCCTCGTCGACCCGGTCGCCGCCGTGGTCGCCGTAGACGCCCGTGCTGGAGGTGTACACCAGGCGCCCCGGCGGGTCCTCGCGCGCGGCGAAGTGCTCGACGACGGTCCGCAACCCGTCCACGAACACCCGCCGGGCGGCGTCGGCGTCGCGGCCGCCGGAACTGGCCGCGAAGACGACGGCGTCGGCGTCGGGGACCGACGCGAGCGACTCGGCGTCGGTCACGTCCGCCCGCACGGCGGTCGCCCCGGTCGCCTCGACCGCGGCCAGCCCGTCGTCGGACCGTCGGACGCCCGCGACGTCGTGGCCCGCCAACTGACGACAGAGTTCGAGGCCGACGTAGCCACAGCCGAGGACGGCGATTCTCACCGGTGACCCCCGGCCGCGTCTCGGCGCGGCCGAACGCCGGCATCGAGGGAGACCAGGGCGCTCACGGCTTGCGCCCCTCGATGGCCTGCTGGAGCAGCGCGAGTTCCGAGAGCGTCATCGGGAAGCGCCCCTCGATCTTCTGCTGGATCTCCTTGGCCTCAAGCTTCCCGTCGAGTTCGCTCTCCAGCGTCTCGACGTCGAGGACGGCGATCGACATCCCCATCATGAGGTCGTCGAGCACCTCCACGCGGATGGCGTCGGCGTCGGGCGCGTCCGCCGGGACGGCGAGGATGGCCGCCGCCTCCTCCAGCGTGAGGTCGGGCGATTCCCCCGCGGCGAGCGCGTCGACCGCCTCGCGGGGGACGCCCGCCTCCCGCGCGATCTCGGCCGCGCCGACCGCCTCGACGGTCTCTCGAAGGCTGTCGTCGTAGCGGGCGCGCAACTCCTCCGGCGTGAGCGCACCGGGGTCGTCAGCGACGTTCTGGAGCATGCTCCCCCTTCGCCGGCGCGGCATAAGTGCGTTCACGTCCGCGCGTCCGCTCACCCGTACCCCGGCGAGCGCTCGTCGGCGTCGCCGTCCAGGTCGCCGACGCCGCGACGGCCGGGCGGGACGACGACCGCCACGGGAACGCGCGTCTCGAAGGCCACCCGTTCGGCCCGGCCGAGGCGCTCGCGTGCGCCGTCACCGTCGACGTCGAGTCGGACGAGGCCCCCGTCGCGGACGTACGCGACGCCGCTCGCGCCGCGACGGGAGCGCACCACCAGCCGCTCGTAGGTACCGCGAGCGTGGACGTCCCAGACGTTGAGCGTGGCGTACCAGTAGCCGGGGACGGGCGCGACGGGCAGGCCGACGAAGATCGCATCGAACGTGCGGTTGAACCGCGAGAGCGTCCGGTTGACGCCGTACTCCGCCGCCCGCGTCGCCCCTTCGCGGACGGCGGCCCTGACGACGCCCACCGATCCGGCGACCGCCGTCTCCGGCGGCCGGGCGGACGGCGAGGCGAGCGTCTCCGAGACTGCGACCTCGAGGCGGGCGGCGAGCGCCGCGCGCTCCGCGTCGGAGACGCCCGGCGTCACGGCGACGACGGCTCGGATCGCCGAGCCGTTCGTCACGGCGAGCGCGCGACCGGCGGGCGTCCGCCAGCGCGACAGTCCCCGGTCGACGACCGCCCCGGGCGTCTCGTCGGTCACCCCGACCCCGGCCGCCGCGAGGACGGTCGCCATCCGGTCGCGGACGCGGTCGGTCGACGCCGACACCGCCCGCCGGAGGTCCCGATCCCCACGACCGCCGGTCGCCCGTCGCTCGGCGCGGAGGATCAGCGCGGCGGTGCGAAGCGAGACGCGCTCCGAGCCGAGGAGACCGCGCGTCACGGCGTCGGCCGCGTCGCCGTACGGGAGTGTGAACAGGTTCGTGTTGCGCGCGTCGAGCGGCGTCACCGTCCCGCGCCCGGCGACGCCGAGACGCTCGCGGGCCACCGGATCGAGGCGCAGGTACGCCGGCTCGGTCTCGACCGCCAGCGCGAGCGGGCCGCCGAGCCCTCGATCCGGCGGCGGACGCTCGACCGGGGACGGGCCGCCTCCGACGGCTCGCACGGCGCGGAGGCGGTCGAGCGACCCGATGCCCGTCCCGTCGAGCGCCTCGTTCAGGTTGCCACGGGTTCGGTCGCGCGCCGCCGCGCGCTCGTCGAGGCGGGCGAGGACCCGATCGAGGTACGCCCGGCGGACGGCGACGCGCACCTTGTCGGCGACCCCCGCGTACCGGGTCGGCGCGTCCAGCAGTTCGGCGCGCCGCACACGGAGGCGCGCCGCGAGGCGGGTGGACGGATTCACCCCGTAGGTCGCGACCGCCCCGCGGGGGAGCGCGACGGCCGTCGACCGGACGCGCCGGTGGAGCGCGACCAGGTCGCGTCGGAGCCACGCCCGGAGACCGTCGGGGCGCGCGCCAGCGAGTCGGACCGGTTCGCGGTCGAGCGTACCGCGCACGGCCCGGCGGGCGAGCGCGTCGGGACCGCCGCGCGAGGCGACGAGACGGCGGCGGGCCGCGGCGGGAACGCCGGCGAGGTTCGGCCCGTCGAGCGGCCCGCCGCGCTCGTAGACGCCGGCGACGCCGACCCGGGGCGCGCGGGAGTCGGGGGAGTGCCGCCCGGCCAGCGCGATCGAGACGGCGTGGCGCTCGGTCCGGGTGCGGCGCGTCACGCGCCGCGCTGCCCCGCGCCGCCAGCGGGAGACGGTCGTGTGCGTCACGACCACCCGGCGGTCGTACCGCTCGAACGCCCGCCAGCCCGTCGGGACGCGGACCGGGGCGGAACCGCCGCCGGGGAGGACGCGACGGCTCGTTCTCCGGCGACGGTCGACCAGCGTCCAGTTGCCGCCAGGATCGATCGCCGTCGTTCCCGTCGCCCCCGTCGCCCCCGTCGTCGAACCGCCGGTTCGCCTCGCGCGGACGAACAGCCGCGCGTCGACCGAGTACCCGCGATCGACGGCGGTCGAGAGCCTCGACGCCTCGCGCGTTCCGAGCACGTCCACGAGCGCCCGGTCCGCGGTGTGGTTCACCCGAACGGACACCGGCTCCGGCCCCTCGTGACCGTCGCTCCGAACCGGCCGGTGAGCCCCGGTGGACGAAGACGCCCCCCGGACGGCGGCCACCACGGCGTCGGTCCAGCGCGCGTCGACGCCGCTCGCGGCGAGGAGGTCGGTCGCCGCCACCCGCGCCGCCGCGCCGAGGACGGCGCGCTCACCGCCGGACGCGGTCGCGCCGAGGGTCTCCCGCTGGACGGCGAGCGCCCCCGCGTTCGTCGCCACCTCGACGTGGCGGTTAGCGACGACGTTCTCGACGGGCGCGCCCGCGTACTGGGCGTAGCCGCGCGCCCAGGCCAGCGCGTACAGCTGGATCGCGAGCCGCCGGCCGAGCCCGCCGTCGAGCGGTCCCGCGTTCAGCGCCCGCTCGAACGCCGCCACCCGATCGTGGAGCGCGAGCGCGGGCGAGGCGACGGTGACGACGGGCGAGACGCGCCGCTCCGCGATCACCCGGCCGTCGCGCTTCGCCCGCACCGTCACGCCCCGGAACCGGACTCGGAGGGCCGTCCCGTTCGGCCCGGCGCGCTCGACGCTGACGCGGCGTTTCGCCGCGCGGAGGTCGGCGGGCGACCGAACGGGCGGGAGGGAGACCGAGGAGACGACGTCGCCGCGTCGCTCCCCGATCCGGGAGAGGTACGAACGGGCGAGGAGGGACGCGCGGATCCGGAGGGCGTCGCGGAACGGCGACGAGTCGTTGACGACCCGCCCGTAGGGCGTATCGACCGGAGCGACCACCGGATTCGCGGCCGACTCGCGCGCGGCGACGACGGCGGCCTGCCTGAGCGCCGTCTGCGCGGCTGCCACCGTCTCCCCCACGACCCGGTCGACCGCGGGCGTCTCGTAGCGACGCGGTCGGTCGGTAGCGACGACGGCCGCGCTCCCGACGAGCAGGAGGACGGCCACGAGCGCGAACGGGACGCGACCGCGGCGGTCGTCCGCTAGCCTCACGGCGACCACGTCCGAACCACGATCTGAACCTCCCCGGCCGCCATCGATCGCGCCGCGCGGTCGGGCGACGCGAACCGCTCCCGGAGGTCGTCCGCGAACCGCGCCGCGAGCGCCCGTCGGAGACGCTCGCGTGTCGCGGTCAGGTCCGTCGACGCGAGACGTCCCGCCTCCGCCGGGGGAGCGACGGTCCGCCCGCCGAGCGCCCGATCGAGCCGGCGGTACCGCCGGACGAGTCGAGTTCGGGCGCGAGCGTCGAAACGGGCGCGTCGGCACAGCGACGGCGGCGCGACGGCGGCGACGACCGACTCCGCCGCCGCGCTCCCGAGGGCGTCGTACCCGGCCGCCGCGCGCGTCGGGGGGACCGCGCCGAGGGGGAGCGGTGCCGGGAGCGTGGTCACCGCCGCGTCGACGGTCGCCGAGGCGGGAGGCGTCCCACCGACGGCGACCCGGCCGGCGACGGACGCGCCGGGGTACGGCTCCCACCGGGCGATCACCTGCGCGCGCGCCGCGCGGTGGCGGGTGACTCGGGCGACGGCTCTCTCGACGGTGCGACGGTCGGCCGAGTCGGTGCGGCCGATCGCGGTCCCGTCGAACCGAACCCGGTCGAGCGTCGCGCGGGCGAGCAGCTGCGCGGGCGTCCCGTGGAGCGTCCGATCTCCGTCCTCGGTGGTGACGGTCACGGTGGTCGTCTGGAGCGCCGCGATGGTCTCGTCGGCCGTCCCGTCTGCCGTCGGAGCGGGCGACGGGACCGTGAGGAGGCCGACCGCGGCGGAGACGACGACGAGCGCGAGCGCGACGTCCACGACCGTGCTCTGGCCGCGCGCGCTCACGACCACACCACCACCGCGAGCGTTCCGGGGACGACCCGGCCGGGCGCGAGGCGGACGCTCACCGGGCGGGTCGCGCGCGGTGCCGTCGGTGGGGCGGCCGGGCCGAGATGCCAGCGCTCACCGCCGGCGTCGAGCGTGGCGTTGAGCCGGTACCCCGCCGGCGCGGCGTCGACCGCGGCCGGGAGATCGGCGGGCGTCGCGACGCCCGCCGGCGCGACGAGCGCGACCGCCCGGTCGGCGGCGATCGCCGTCGTCCCGTCGGCGTTCGAGTCGGTGGCGACGAAATCGGTGACGACGCCCGCGTAGAGGCTCACGGCGAGACAGAGGACGACGACCGCAAGCAGCGCCGCTACCGGCTCAACCTGCGCCCTACGCGCCGACGAGCGTGACATCGACACCCCTCCAGCGGACGTGTCTGACGAGCAGTCGGTCGGCGGCGCTCCGGACGACCGGCGCGCGCTCGCGGGCCGCCGCCGTCGCCCGGGCCAGCGCCCCGGGGGACCTGAAGACGGCGGTCGGCGGTCGTCCGGCGAGCACCAGACCGAGACGCGACCCCGGCCGAACTGGCGTGACAGGGCCGTAGGCGAACGTCGCGTGCGCGCTCGCGCCACCGCGGGTGAGCGTGAGGCGTCGGGGGTCGAGACGGACAGTCGCCCCGTGGAGGGGGTAGTCGGCGGCCGCCGCGTGCGGGCTCGCGGCGACCGCGTCGATCGTGTCGGCGGCCGCCGCCGCGTCGGGCGGCGTCGCGGTCGGGAGGGCGAGCGCCACGCCGACGAGGGCGACGCTGACGAACGCGAGGCCGACCCACGCGGCGATTGAATCGAGCGGGACGTCGAACATGGGGACGCTGGTCCCCTCCCGGTATATGAACTTACGCCGGTGCTACGCGAGCAGTCGCGCTCCCGCGAACGCGACGAGGTAGACCGCCGTGGCCGCGGGGAGCGCCGCGCCGACGCGGTAGCCGACGACGGCGCGGTCGAACCCGCGGTCGAGACCCGCAGCGAGGGCGGTCAGGAGCGCGGCGAGCAGGAGGACGTACGCCCCGACGGCGAGGCCGAGGCCGCCCGTCGGGAGGGGTACGGAGTCGCCCGCGAGCGAGCGGCCGCCGATCGCGTCGGCGAGCGCGACCGTGACCCCCGCGACCAGCGGCCCGAACGCCGCCGCGGTGTTCGAGAGCGTGGTCGTCACCCGCTTCAGGTCGCGGCGCGACCGCCGCTCGACGGACAGGAGTTCCTCGACGTGGTCCGCCATCGCGACGACGGCCGCCCCAGCCGGGCGACCCTCGCGCGCGGCGATCGCGAGCAGGTCGGCGGTGCTCCGCACGCGGGGGCTGGGGACGGCCGCGAGCGCGCCGTGCTCGCCGAGGAACGCCTCGCCGACGCCGACTCGGAGCCGTCGCTGTCGCGCGGCGGCCGCCTCCAGAACGGCACCCATCTCGCCCGTCACCTCGTCGGCCGCGAGTTCGACGCTCCGCTCGACGGACCGCCCCTCCTCGACGCGCCGGCCGACGAGGTAGAGCGCGTCGGCCAGGCCGTCCTCGATGGCCCGAACCCGCCGGCGGACGGCGACCACCGGTCGGTACCACGCGAGGAGAGCAGCGCCGACGCCGACCCCGGCGACGGCGAGCGGGAGCGTCCAGCCGGGGAGAGTCAGGACGACGAACGCGCCGGCGGCACCGCCCGCCGCGATGCCGGCCCCGAGCGCGACCGTCGCACCCCGCCGTCGATCGGGAACGTCGGGGTGCGTCCGCGAGATCGTGGGGGCGGGAAACGTGACCGGGCGGCGCGCGAGCACGCCGACGGCGGCGGCGAGCAACAGCGCGGGGAGGAGCGCGTCGTACAGGGCGACGACCAGCGGGAGCGTCACGCGAACGCCCGCGGCGCGGCCGGCGGGGAGGACGGCGACCAGCGCGAGCGGGAGGAAGACACCGAACGCGTAGATCACGGAGACGGGGCCGGAGAGGTCCGCGGTCGCCTCGGTCATCCGCTCGCGGGTCCCGTCGAGGACGGCACGGGCGGCCCGGTCGAGCGTCCGCTCGCGCTCCCCGGCGGGCGCGGCCCCCGCCGCCTCGACGAGGAGCGCGGCGCGGCGTAGCGCCGGGTACGCCTCCCGCCACCGCTCCCCGAACGACCCGAGCCCCGAGGCGGGCGTCCCGGCGGCCCGCTCGACGTGGCGGCGGAGGCTGTCGGCGAGCGGGCCGCGCCCGGTTCGGGCGGCGAACGCCGCGGCCGTCTCGGGGGTCGGCGTCAGGCGCATCCGCAGCACGGCGCGGCTGACGAGGTCGGGCGCGGCCCCGAGCGCCGCCGTGCGACGGACGCGGGCGGCCCAGGGGGGGAGTCGGCACGCGGCGACCGCGACGAGGAACCCCATCGCGACCGCCGCGGGGACGAGGGCCGTACCGAGGCCGGGCGCGACGGCGAGCCCCACCACGACGACACCGAGGGCGGCCGCGAGCGCCGCGACGACGCTCGCGGCGGCGACGGTCTCCACGGAAAGGGTTGGTGAGAGGAACCGGAGTGCGCGCTCGTAGCGATCCCGCGGGACGCCGGCGAGGGACGGCGGCGCGCCGCGGGCAAAGCGGCGGATCGTCGGCCGATCCCCTCTGCCACCGTCGCGCGGACGCGTTCGGCGCGGCGTCATCGGTCACCCGGTCGGTCCCGTCCGCGACGGCGGGCGTGCTCGCTCACGACGGACGCGGCGTCGGTCAGGTCGGCGGCGACCAGTTCGTCGAACCACGCTTTCCGCGCGTCGAGGGCCGCTCGGAGATCGGCGTACGACTCGCCGGGGCGGGCGAGTCCGGCGAGCAGGCGGCTCTCGCCGCGCTCCAGGCGACCCGTGGCGGCGAGTCCGTCGCCGTCGCGTTCGAACAGCGGCGCGAATCCGACCCCCGACTCGACGGCGTGGACCTCCTCGACCGACGCGACGCGACGACCCCTCGGCGTCAGCGCACAGGTGACGAGGAGGTCGGTCGCCCCCAGGGCGCGTTCGGGGACGCCGAGGTCGGAGACGAGGCGCTCGCGGACGCTCGCCCCGCCGTCGCCGTGGATCGTGCCGAGGACGGCGCTGTCGTTCGCGCCGACGCGCATCGCCTCGAACAGTGCGCCCGCCTCCGCGCCGCGTACCTCGCCGACGACGAGCGCGCCGTCTCCCAGCCGAAGCGCGGTTCTGACCGCCTCCTCGGGGGAGAATCCGTCCGCGTCCGCGTCGGCGCGGAGGCGCTGGACGTCCCGCCCGCGCTCGCGCAGGGCGGCGACGGGGAGTTCGGGCGTGTCCTCAATCGCGACGACGCGGACGGCGGCAGGGAGTTCCCAGCAGAGCGCGGAGAGGAGCGTCGTCTTCCCCGACGCACGACCGCCGGTGACGAGGCAGGCGGCGTCGCGCTCGACGGCGAGCGAGCAGAGCGCCGCCGCGTCCGCGGGGAGCGTGCCGTTCGCCGCGAGCGCCGGGAGCGTCCACGCCTCGACGTCGTGGGCGCGGAAGGCGAACCCGACGCCGTCGCTCGCGGGATCGGTGACGCCGGCGACGCGGACGCGGCGACCGCCCGCCGTCGTCGCCGCGTCCAGGGTCGGACTCGCCCGCGAGAACGCCCGGCCGCTCGTCCGCCGGAAGCGCGAGGCGAGCGTCTCGACGCCGCGCTCTGTCAGCCGGACGTTCGTCCGGAGCGTCTCGTCGCCCCGGCGGACGCGCAGGGGGGCGGCGTCGGCGGGGGCCGTCACGAACACGTCGGAGCAGCCGGGGTCGGCGAAGAGGTCGTCGAGCACGCCCGCGCCGGCGGTGTGCTTCTCGAGCACCGCGACGAGGCGCTCGACGGGCACGTCCGTGTCCCCGCTCGCGTCCGCGACCGCCCGGACGGCGCGCCCCGCGGCGCGGTCGCCGGTCGCGTCCCCCTCCGCCAACCGCTCGTAGGCGGCGGCGAGCGCGGCGAGCGCGGCATCGTCGAACGTGTGCTCGATCGGAACGAGGTGGTAGAGCCGGAGTTCGTCCCCCGGGCGCTCGTACACCCGGACGACCGCGCCCGTGTCGAGGTCAGTCCGCTCGACGAGGCGCGCGTCCGACGGCGGACGGACGGCGATTCGAGCGCGGGCGACCGTCGGCCCGACGCGCGGGCGGAGAGCGTCCTCGTACCCCTCGGCCCGGGCCGCGCCCTCCGCGAGCCCCGTCTCCGCGGCGATGCGGGCGAGCGCCCCCGCGCGGCCGGTCGCCTGTCTGGCGGCGAGGAGCGGATCGCGGCGGGCGCGCGCCGCGAGCGTCTCGTCGCGGTGGGCGGCCGCCTCGACGAACCGACCCGCGGCGACGAGGAACGCCGCCGCGTCCCCCTCGTAGGACCGCTCGACGCCCGCGGCGCGGACGAGCACGACCTCGGCGTCGCGACGGGCGAGCGCGTCGACGACCGTCTCGCGGCAGTCGGGGCTGCGCTCCACGACGCCGCCGCCGTCGCAGTCGGTCGCGTCGACGACGAGGCGGTCGCCGTCCGCGCGCGGGCGGCAGGCGCAGGCGGGTGGCGACCCGCGATCGAGGAGGCCGAACGGGAACCGGGACATGGGCAGGGCTGGTGACGTTCTCGTTCATAAACCTGTGCCGCGACGGACGACGGCGACCGCGCGGCCGGCGCGGCGCTCGCAGGCGACGCGGAGGCGGTGGCGGCCCGCTCCGCGCAGTTCGATCGGGCGGTCGAGTGCGGCCGGTCCGTCGAACCGGAGACGGTGTCGCGCGCCGCCGCGAACCCGCCAGCGGACGCCACGCGGGGTGACGCGAACCCGCTCGACGCCGGCGTGACCCCACGAGCGAGCGGGGAGCGCGAGGGTGACGACGCGACGCGCGCCGGGCCCGCCCGGGGTGACGGGGTCGCTGTCCGCGCACGCTCGCTCGACCGCGGTCGCGAGCGCGGTGGCCTCCCGCTCGACAGCCGCGTCGCTCGACGCGACGCGCGCGCGTTCGACGGCGGGGAGGGACGCGCCCACGAGCGCGACGGCCAGCAGGACCGCGAGGACGACGCGGAGCACTACAGGGCGTTCCGGAGGCGGGCGAGCGCCCCGTCGACCTCGTCCGCCTCTCGTTCGCCGTCGGTGGGGGTACCGGCGACGTCCGTCTCCGGGCCGTCGGTGAGTCTCGTTCGGGGGCCGGGGGCAGATTCGGACGGAGCGGCGGAGCCGTCTGCCTCGTCCGGGGCGTCCCGTCGCCCCTCGCTGGGGAGGTCGGCCGCCGCGATCGTCCCCTCGAGCGATTCGACGGCGGCGATGGCGGCGTCCGCGCGCCGCTCGACCGCCCGATCGACGCGCCTGACCTCGCCGACGTAGCCGCGAAGCGCCTGCACCGCGGCGTCCAAGTCGGCGATCCGGTCGTCCAGCTCGTCGACCCGGTCTTCGATCTCGGTCAGGCGGGTCGCGACCCGCGCCTCGTCGGCCAGGTCGGGGAGCGCGCGACCGTCGGTGAGGGCGCGTTCGAGCGCGTCGATTCGCGCGGAGAGCGTGTCGTCTGCCATCGAGGCGGAGTGGTCCCGTTCCGGTACTTGAACCTTCGGCCACCGGTCGCGAGGGGTGTTAGATGAGGTACTCGAGGTTGAGATACGATCTCGAAAGCCCGGCTCGCTGCGCTCCTCGTGCCCCCCGCGCTGCGGTGCTTGCCTCATCCACCGTCGCCCATCGAGCCGCCCCCTTCAGTCCCACCCACCGATGGCTGGACGATCGATGCGGGTGGGGCTTTCGGGATGGTGCTCGCTGCTTCCCCGGCCTCCTACCTGAACACACCCTCAGTCGCGGCCGGCGAGGACGACGTTCACGACCACGCCGAGTAGCAGGACGAGCGCGGAGACGTACAGCCACGTGACGAACAGGACGACGCCCGTGAGCGCGCCGTAGAGGGAGGGTCCGACGGTCGCCGCGTAGACCTCGAAGACCACCCCCAGGACCGTCCAGCCGCCGGCGCAGAGCACCGCGCCGGGGACGATCTCGGCGAGCGACACCGGGACGTCGGGTAGGAAGTAGTAGAGCGGAACGAGCACGAACGTCAGCGCCAGAAACTGGGCGAACAGGTTCACGACGCCGAGATCGACGGTGGTGCTGACGCGGAGGACGCTGTCGATGCCGGCGAGGACGGCGGCGACGGCGACGACGGTCACGAGGACGACGACGGCGTCGCGGAACTGCCGGAGGACGTCGTGTCCGTCGGTCGTCCCGTAGACGACCCCGAAGGCGGCACCGATGCCGCGGAAGAGCCGGACGGCGGCCCACAGGAAGACCAGGGAGCCGAACGCGAACGCCCCGCCGCGGCCGCTCGCGTCCCGGACCGTCTCGCGGATCGCGTTACGACCGCTGGGCGACAGCATCGCTCCCGCCTGCCGGAGGACGAACTCGGCCAGTTGCTCTCCCACCAGCGCGGTGAGGACGACGACAGTGAGCACCAGCAGCGGGACGAGCGAGACGAGCGCGTAGTAGGCGATGCCGGCCGCGGCGAGCGGGATCTCGCGGGTACGGACGACCTCCCTGATCCGGGAGAGCGCCTCGCGCGTCGTCCCTGGTGCCCCGTCCATGACGACGGGACGCGGTCCAGACGGGTAACTGTACGTGAACGACAGGACGGACGAAACGCGGCGATCGACCCCGAGTTATCGGGCGAGACTCGAGCCGTCGAACGACGTGCGGTCGTACTCGACCTCCATCAGGTCGAGGATCGTCGGCGCGATGTCGAGCAGGTCGGCGTCGCCGACGCGCGCGTCGGGGTCGTCGATGAACAGGCAGGCGTTGTTGAAGCTGTGCATACCGTTTCGCGGGCCGACGCCGAACACGTCGCCGGTCCCCTTGAACCCGGCCTTGAGGTCGAAGCCGTGGTTCGGAATCACGACGAGGTCGGGCGCGATGTCGTCGTGATCGCCGCGGAAGGCCTCCTCCTTGGTGACGACGCGCTCCGCGACCGCCGTCCCGTTGGGCCCCTCCAGCGCTTCGAGTTCCTCCTTGAGTTCGTCGCGGACGGACTCGTAGTCCTCCTCGCTCACGCTTCCGCGCGGCTCGCGACCCTCCAGGTTGACGTAGAACCGGCCGGGGATGAGCGAGTAGGCGCGCGTGTCGTCGGTGATGTCGCCGAGTTCGCTCGGGTCGTCGTCCTGGAAGTCGAGCCAGCCCTCCTCCACGAGCCACTGGTTGAAGTGGACCTCGTAGTCGAGGCTGGTGAACCCGTGGTCGGAGGCGACGACCATCGTGGTGTCGTCGTCGAGCATCTCGCGGAGCTGGCCGAGGTAGTCGTCGACCTTGCGGTAGAAGTCGATGAACAGCTCCTTGTTCTCGCCGTCGCGCTCGTAGTCCTTGAACAGGAAGTGGTTGACCCGGTCGGTCGTCATGAAGACGCCGAAGAAGAGGTCCCAGTCGTCCTGCTGGACGTAGTGTTTGAACGCCTCGAAGCGCGCGTCGATCGTCGCGTGGGCGTCCTCCATGAACTCGGACTTGTCCTCCTGGTGGCCGAGTTTCGCGTTCACGTCGATGCGGTAGTTCAGTTCCTGCAACGTCTCGCGCAGTTCGTCGGGGTAGGCGGCCTTGTCGACGCTCGGCGAGAGGAAGCCGCTCACCATCCGCTGGACGTTTCGCTGGGGCGGGAACGTGACGGGGACGTTCATCACCGTCGCGTCGCGGTCGGCGGCCTCGACGCGGTCCCAGAGGCGCGTCGCCTGGACGTCGCGGCCCATCGGGACGTAGGTGTCGTACGAGCCGTTCTCCCGGTCCTGGAAGCCGTATACGCCCGTTTCGCCGGGATTTACCCCGGTCGTGAGCGCGGGCCAGCAGGCGCTGGACTCGGGGGGGACGATGCTGTCGATCGCCCCCGCGGCCCCCTCGGACGCGACGGCCGCGAGGTTCGGAAACTCGTCCGTGTGATCTCTCAGCAGGCTATAGGGGACGCCGTCGATTCCGAAGAAGGCGACACGTGGCCCATCATCGCCGCGAAGGCGGTCGAACAGTCCCATGGTATAGCTACCGAGGCACTCCCACAAGAAGGTTCTTTTCGCCGTCAGGGGTTGCGGGGTTTTCTAGCCTCGGCTCGTCGGCTGTGGTAACCGGCGAGCGCGGTGAACGAGATCGGTCGGGTACCGCCCTCAGCGATCGCGGACGTGGGCGGGATTACGATCGCGATCGCGGTAGTCGTCGTGGAAGCGACGGGCACGCTCGGCGTCCGGGTCGAAGTTCTCGGGGACGACCGTCAGGTGGCGGCAGCCGAACGACGTTCTCGTGGACATCACGGCTAGCGCTAGCGGACTCGAGCACAAATAATTACCCATAATTATAACACATTCCGGCCGTCCCGACGATTACCGCGGGGAATCGACGGACGGGATCAGGCGAAGTTCTGCTCGTAGAGGTTCTGCGCGTGCTCGATGGCGTCGAGCGCGGCCCGCCTGTCCTCCCACCCGAGCGTCTCGACTTCCTTGCCGGCCTCGAGGTTCTTGTAGGTCGAAAAGAACTCGTCGATCTCGTCGCGCGTCTGCTGGGGGACGTCGTCGAGGTCCTGGATGTGATCGAAGCGCGGGTCCTCCGTCGGCACGGCGATGACCTTGTCGTCCTGTTCGCCGTCGTCGTCCATCTTCATGAGCGCGACGGGGCGCGCCTCGACGATGCACCCGGGGAACGTCGCGTCCTCGACGAGCACGAGGACGTCGAACGGGTCCTCGTCGTCGTAGTACGTCCGCGGCATGAACCCGTAGTCGGAGGGGTAGTGGACGTTGCTGTGGAGCACCCGATCGAGCACGACGCCCGGAACGTCCTTGTCGTACTCGTACTTGTTTCGCTCGCCCTTCAGGCACTCGATCACCGCGTAGACGGTCTCCGGCGCGTTCGGGCCGGTTTCCAGGTCTTCCCAGAGGTTAGCCATCACCGGACGTGCGGCAGACGGCCAAAAAGTACTTTCGGCCTCCCGTCCGATCACCGATACCGACATTCACCTCGCGACGACTGGTATAAGTAGCCGAGTTGCGGATCTGTTAATACGTACACAATCAGTCGCAGTAATGCGAAAATGGTGATGAATCCAAGGATAGTTGAGAAGTTTTATATACCACCATGACATTTATCCTCTCATGTCAGAGGCACAGTCAGTCTCCGGCGAACCGGGCATCGGGCGGGAACTTACGGCGTTCCAGCAGAACATCCTCGTCATCCTCTCCGAGGAACCGCGCTACGGTCTCGCGATCAAGCGCGAACTCGAGGACTACTACCAGGCGGAGGTCAACCACGGGCGACTCTATCCCAACCTCGACGACCTCGTCGAGATGGAACTGGTCGAGAAGAGCGAACTCGACAAGCGCACGAACCAGTACGCGCTGACCGAGAAGGGCAAGGACGCCGTCCTCGGCCAGCTGGGATGGATCTTCTCGCGGTTCGTGACCGACGCGGAGCGCGCGAACGAACTGCGCGCGCTCGTCGACGCCGCCGAGTAAGTCACGAGTCACGAGTCGCGGCGTCGGTCGCGCATCACGGGCGATGCGCGCGTCGGAGGAGTAGTCGACCTCCGGCGACCGACCGACGCTATCGGACCGAACGCGCCGTTTTTATCGTCAGTTCGATAGACTCGCCGACGGCGTCGCGCTGTCGCTCGTCGGGCCACGCGTTACGCGGGAAGTACTCGGTGAGGAACTCCGCTCGCATCCTCGCGGTGGCCGCCTCGATCGGCTTCGCGTAGTGGTTCCCCATGAAGTCCGCGAACGCCGCCGCATTCTTTCCGTGGACTTCCCCGTGTTCGTCGGCGACCCGCGCGACGATATCGCGGTTGTGCGCCTCGATCGCCTCCCAGTCCTCGCCGTCGCCCGCCCCTTCGAGCGGTCGCTCGACCGCGCGCTCGGTGTCGTCGATGCGGTCGAACCTGACCGTCCCGTCCTCGATCCACTCGGCGGGATAGAGCACGAGCGTCGCGTCTTCCTCCCGCACTCTGGCGGTGAACCCGTGTTCGCCGAGCAGCGCGTCGCGCTTCGCGCGCGCGGCCTCGGCTTCGCCCTCGTCGACGGCGTCGCGGGCGAGTCGGGTCAGTCGCGTTGCCTCCTCTACGGCGTCGTCAGGAACTCCCGTCATCGAGTGCCTCGTTCGCCAGGTCGTCGGCGCGGTCGTTTATCTCCCGCGGAACGTGCGCGAGCGACCAGTCCTCGAACTCGCGGAGGAGTTCGTGGACGCGGACGCGTCGCTCGCGCAGTTCGGGGTCGTTCGTGTTCCACGCGCCCGTCACCTGCCTGACCACGAGTTGCGAGTCGCCGCGGATCTCGACGGAGTCGAACCCGAAGTCGGCGGCGACCTCGAGCGCGCGGACGAGCGCCTCGTACTCCGCCTGGTTGTTGGTCGCGCGCCCGATGCGCTCGCCGCCCTCGGCGGCGATGCCGTCGCCCGTGACGATGACCCACCCGACCGCGGCCGGGCCGGGATTGCCGCGGGCCGCGCCGTCGAAGTAGACGTGCGCGCGGCCGCCGCCGCCGCGCAGGAGGCCGACCAGCCGTCCCGGCGTACGACCCTGCACGACGACCTTGTCGTCGTACGCCACCGCCGTCGCCCCCTCGTACTCGGCGCGCCAGCGTTCGTGCCCCGTGTTCCCCGCGTCCACCGCGACGCCCGCCGCCTCCAGGCGCTCTCGCGCCTCGTCGGGATCGCACTCGATGACCGGCATGTCCTCATTCGCCCCGGGAGTCGCAAGTCGATTCCGGTCGTGACGGATACCACTGGTAAATCGGCGTCAGACACGTTCCCGTCGGCGAATTCTCCGTCCGATGCGCCGATCTCCACCAAGCAAAGTCTTAAATAGCGGAGCCGTAATACTATAAAAATGCGATGACACGGTCCACCCGTACCCGGGAGCGCGAGCAGGAGAATCACACAGAACGGGAAAATACGAGGGAATGCCCCGAGTGCGGGTCCGACCACCTTGTTAAGAGCACGGACCGAGGCGAACTCGTCTGTGACGATTGCGGTCTCGTCGTCGAGGAGGAGAAGATCGACCCCGGTCCGGAGTGGCGTGCGTTCAATCACCAGGAGCGTCAGCAGAAGTCCCGGGTCGGCGCGCCGACGACCCAGACGATGCACGACAAGGGACTGACGACGACTATCGACTGGAAGGACAAGGACGCCTACGGGCGCTCGATCTCCTCGAAGAAGCGCAGTCAGATGCACCGGCTGCGGAAGTGGCAGGAGCGCATCCGCACGAAGGACGCCGGCGAGCGCAACCTCCAGTTCGCGCTGAGCGAGATCGACCGCATGGCGAGCGCACTGGGCGTCCCACGCTCGGTACGGGAGGTCGCGTCGGTCATCTACCGCCGCGCGCTCAAGGAGGACCTCATCCGCGGGCGCTCCATCGAGGGCGTCGCCACCAGCGCGCTCTACGCCGCCTGTCGCAAGGAGGGCATCCCGCGCAGCCTCGAGGAGATCTCCGAGGTCTCGCGCGTCGAACGCAAGGAGATCGGTCGGACCTACCGATACATCTCCCAGGAACTCTCCCTGGAGATGGAGCCCGTCGACCCGAAGAAGTACGTCCCGCGGTTCTGTTCGGAACTGGGCCTGTCCGAAGAGGTGCAGTCGAAGGCCAACGAGATCATCACCACCACGGCGGAGGAGGGCCTGCTGTCGGGCAAGTCGCCGACGGGCTACGCCGCGGCGGCCATCTACGCCGCCTCGCTCCTCTGCAACGAGAAGAAGACCCAGCGCGAGGTCGCCGACGTCGCGCAGGTGACGGAGGTCACCATCCGCAACCGCTACCAGGAACAGATCGAAGCGATGGGCATCCACAGCTAGCTCGCGTTCCCGAGTACCACTTCTCCGCGTCGCGATACCCCCGAGCGGCGCGAACGTTCTTATACGATACCGGAACCAGCGACCCCGTGCGCTGACGTTCGCCCGACGGCGCTCCGCGGGAGCGCGACGCACCGCCGTCGGAACCCATCGCCGCCGCGTCGCCTGTTCGCTATCCGCCGAGCGACTGCAACGGCACGATTCCGCCGCGCGGTCGATCCCGCGTCCGCCGGAACTGAACCTTCAAACCCGTCGGGTACCAACTCCGATCGAATGCGTCTCGACGAGTACATCGACGGGCTGGAGGTCGACGAGACGGTCCGTATGCGCCAGTTGGCGAAGGAGAAGTCCTACGCCATCACCGACTACCTGGCGGACGTCGAGCGGCGCGTCGAGGAGACCGTGCAGGGCGACTCGCTGTTCGGCAGCACCGCCCCCTCGATCTTCGTCGGGCGCTCGTCGTACCCGAACGTCTCCGCCGGCGTCCTCGCGCCCGTGAGCGACGCCGAGCACGCCGCCGACTACGAGACGAGCGGCGAGTGGTACCGCCGGGGGTTCACGATCGACGACGTGTTCCAGGCGCGGACGAACCTGCTCAACTCGACCCAGCGGACGAACGTCCACGTCGCCGACGAGTGGGGCGGCTTCGTGGGCGTGCAGCGCGAGGTCGCCATCGCCGACCGACCGGTGGACGTGGAGGTCGGTCTCGACGGCCCCCCGACGATCGACTTCGACGCGGGGCTGGCGAACGTCTCGACGCCGACCGGCCCGCGCGCGACCGCGAAGAGCGCCGAACTCGCCGAGAACCCCCACGTACCCCGCGCCGTGGAGAAGACCCTCTCGGACGACGACTGGCGCGCCGAGGGGGCGATGAACTACCTCTACAACCGCGGGTTCGACGTCTACGACATCAACCGCATCCTGTCGGCGGGCGCGCTCGGCACCGCCGAGAGCCGCAGGCTCGTCCCCACGCGCTGGTCGATCACCGCCGTCGACGACACCGTGGGCCAGTACCTCCGCGGGCGCATCCGCAACGCCCCGAGCGTCGACGCCGTCGAGGTGTGGTACAACGGGTACATGGGCAACCGCTTCTGGGTGCTCCTCGCGCCCGGGCGCTGGGAGTACGAACTCGTCGAGATGAAGGCTCCGGGGAGCATCTGGAACTACGATCCCGAGGCGCGGTACCTCGTGGGCGCAGATTACGAGGGCTACGAGGGCCGGACGGGGTACGTCGAGGAGACCGCGGGGGCGTACTACGCCGCCCGCCTCGGCGTGCTCGAACACCTCGCCGACCGGGGGCGACAGGCCAAGGTGCTCGTCCTCCGGCACGTCACCGAGGACTACTGGGGGCCGACGGGCGTCTGGATGATCCGCGAGAGCGTCAGGAACGCCTTCACCGAGGGCGGCGCTGAGCCGGGGGAAGCCGAGACGTTCCACGACGCGATACGAACCCTCGCGCCGGCGCTCCCGATCGACCTGAACCGTCTCCGCCGGAGTTCCGAGATGGCGTCGGGACTGCAGGCGACGCTCGGGGACTACGGCTCGTGACCCTCGCCGTCTCCCCGACCGACCTGATGGTCGTCGGCCTGCTCGCGCTCGGCGCGTTCGGCGTCCCCGGCGTACTCGCGCTCGCCTACCTCAAGTGGCGGGCGTCCAGACGCGGGTAGGGCAGAAGTGACCAGAAAGCTGATGCCCTCGACTATCTCCCTCCCTGACATGTCGTCGATCCCGCTCTTCCCCGGCGTTCCGGGCGGTCCGGAGCTGTTCATCGTCCTCCTCGTGTTCGCCATCCCGCTGGTCTTCCTCGTCGTCGGCGGTGCCGTGGTGGTCGGGGTCCTCCGCCGACGCTCCTCGACCGATCGCGTCCGCGAACTCGAACGGCGGGTGGAGGAGTTAGAGCGCGAGAAACGCGAGTAGCAGGTCAGTTCGCGCCGTCGAGGCTGTCGAGGTTCGAGAACGCCTCGTCCGCGAGCGCGCCCGTCTCGTCGATCAGCTCCCGCCACTGCTCGGAGTCGGGCGCGACGCCGACGAGCCGACCGATCCGCATGATGCTGAGGTGATAGACGTGCTGGACGCCCGGCTCCTCCTCCCAGACGACGACGTTACAGGGGAACAGTCCGCCCATCCGCAGGCTCATGTCGAGCGCGCGGTCGGCCATCGCCGGGTTGCACGCGCCGAGGACGTAGTAGGGGTCGCGGTCGGCGTCCACCTTCTCGTTCAGCAGTTCGGAGGGCGAGAACTCCACGGGGACGCCGAAGCCCGCCTCGACGAACGTCTCGCGGACGTGCTCGACGGCCGCCTCGTGGTCCATGTGGAGCGTCGCCTCCTTCTCGCCGATGTCCTCCGGATCGAGCGCCGAGGGGTCGAACTCGAGACTCATCGGCCGTTGGTACGGTCGCCGGCGAGAAATGTCTTACCGACTCACTCGTCGCCGTCGCGGCTCCCGTCGCTCGTAGCGTCGCGATCCCGGTCGCTGGTGGGGACGGGCCCGCGTCCGACGACGTCGCGGATCGTCGTTTCGAGCGCCTCCTTCTTCGGGAAGTACGTCTCGTCGCTCTCGCCGAGGGCGTCCTCGACCGTCCGCGGTCCGTCGGGGGTTCGGATCTCGACGTCGCCGACGCGGCGGACGACCTCGCTCTTCGCGATGCCGTAGTGCAGTCGCGAGGTGACGCGCGCGAGCGGCGCGCCCTCGACGGATTCGCCCTCCCCGAGTTCGACCAGGGGTCCGGACTCCTCTTCCTCGTCAGCCATGTCGGTGGGTGCGACGGCGCGGCCATTACGCCTTTCGTTCGGACTTTTGTGCCCGCGCGCCCAACCCGAGGTATGGAAGAGTTCGAGCGAAAACAGCTGCTCGAGCGCATCGACCGCGAGGGCGCGACGGTGGGCGCGAGCATCCCGGAGACCATCACCGTCCAGGGCGAGGAGGTGAACCTCCGGGAGTTCGTCTTCGAGATAAAGCGCCGGGAGACGGTGCCGTCGGGTGAGCGCGAGCGCGTCGACCGGGCGAAGCGGAACCTCCGCCGTGAACGCCTCCAGCGCAAACAGCGCATCGAGCGGGGAGAGGTCAGCTACGAGGAGGGGAGGGCGCTCGTCGAGAGCATCGTCGGCATCGATCGTGCACTCGAGGCCCTCCAGAACCTCGGTCCGGCGAACGTCGAGGCCGAGGCGCGCGCGCAGGAGGCCGCTGACCAGAAGCGCTGGGTGAGCTTCCTCAGGCAGGTGCTCGGCGACGACGGCGGACGGCGGGGGCGATCGTGAGCGTCCGCAACGAGGAACTCGCCGCCCTGTTCGAGGAGTTCGCCGCCCTCCTCGAAGCCCAGGACGTCGAGTACAAGCCGCGGGCCTACCGCCAGGCGGCGGAGAACATCCGCTCGCACCCCGAACCCGTCGCGGACCTCGCGCGGCGGGGCGGGACGGACGCGGTGAAGGAGGTCAATCGCGTCGGCGACGCCATCGCCTCCAAGGTCGTCGAGTACGTCGAGACGGGCGAGATCGAGGAACTCGAGGAACTCCGCGCGGAACTCCCCGTCGACATGGCGGCGCTGACGAGCGTCGAGGGCGTCGGCCCGAAGACCGTCGGAACGCTCTACTACGAACTCGGGGTCCGGACGCTCGACGACCTCGAAGCCGCGGCGCGGGCGGAGGAGATACGCGAGGTGCCGGGCTTCGGTGCGAAGACGGAGGAGAACATCCTCGCCAACCTCGACTTCGCCCGCCAGTCGAACGAGCGCCAGCTCCTCAGCCGGGCACGACCGCTCGCCGACGAGATCCAGCGCCACTTCGCCGACGTGGCGGCCGTCGGGCGCTCGGAGGTCGCCGGGTCGCTGCGGCGCTGGAAGCCCACCATCGGCGACGTCGACCTGCTCGTCGCCAGCGACGACCCCGAGGCGGTCGTCGAGGCGTTCACCGGCTGGGAGGACGCCGACGCGGTCATCGAGGCGGGACCGACGAAGGCGTCGGTGCGCTCCGCGGGCATCCGCGTGGACCTCCGCGTGGTCGCCCCCGAGGAGTTCGGCGCCGCGCTCCAGCACTTCACCGGCAGCCGCGACCACAACATCAGCGTGCGCGACCGGGCCATCGAGCGCGGGCTGAAGGTCAACGAGTACGGCGTCTTCGACGTGTCGGACGTCGACGACCCGGACGCGGGACAGCGCGTGGGCGAGCGTCTCGCCTGCGAGACGGAGGCGGACGTGTACGCCGCCATCGACCTGCCGCTCGTCCCGCCGGAGCTTCGCGAGGACCGCGGCGAGGTGGAGGCCGCCGCCGAGGACCGCCTGCCGGACCTGATCGAGGAGAGCGACGTCCGGGGCGACCTCCACGTGCACACCACGTGGTCCGACGGGCGCTACTCGGTCCGCGAGATGGTCGAGGCCGCCGAGGAACGTGGCTACGACTACGTCAACGTCTCGGACCACGCGACCGGTCCGGGGATGGTCGGTGGCGTCGGCCTGTCGGACGACGAACTGGAGGAGCAGCTCGCTGAGGTGCGCGAGGTGGGCGACGACGCCGACATCGAGGTGTTCGCGGGCGTCGAGGCGAACGTCGGCGAGGACGGGAGCGTCTCGGTGGGCGACGCCCTCCTCGAGCAGCTCGACTGCGTCGTGGCCTCGCCGCACAGCGCGCTCGACGGCGACGGCACCGAACGCCTCGTCCGCGCCGCGGAGCACCCCGAGGTCGACGTCATCGGCCACCCGACGGGACGGATGCTCAACCAGCGATCGGGGCTCGACATCGACGTCTCGACGGTCGCGACGGCGGCCGCGGAGGCGAACACCGCCCTCGAGATCAACGCCAGCCCCAGCCGCCTCGACCTCTCCGGCGGCGCGGTGAAGCTCGCCATCGAGCAGGGCGCGACCGTCGTCGTCGACACCGACGCCCACAGCCCGTCGAACTTCGACCTGATCCGGTACGGCGTCCACACCGCCCGGCGGGGCTGGGCGGAAGTCGGCGACGTGCTGAACGCCTGGGAGACCGACGACGTGCGGGCGTTCCTCGAACGCTGAGCGTCGCGACGATGCGCCTCCGTCTCCTGCTCGACGTGATGTGCGGCGGCCTGGTGAGCTACCTCCGGATGTGCGGCCACGACGCGGCCTACGCGCTGGATCGGGGGATCGAGGACGATCGAGACCTCCTCGAACTCGCCCGCGAGGAGGACCGGACGCTCGTCACGCGGGACGTGCAACTCGCGGGGCGCGCCGGCGACGCGATCCTCGTCGAATCGCGCGACGTCCGCGAACAGCTCCGCGAACTCGTCGCGGCGGGCGTCCCGCTCGCGCTCGACGAGCGCCCCTCCGTCTGCGGGCGCTGCAACGGTCCCCTCGAACGGGTTCCGGCGGACGCGTCGACCCCCGAGTACGCCCCCGACCCGGACGGGGAGGCGGTGTGGCGCTGTTCGGCGTGCCGACAGTGCTTCTGGCGGGGGAGCCACTGGGACGACGTGCGCGCGACGCTGGAGGGGCTGTGAGGGAGGAGTAGGTAGGGACGGTGGTGCTCACCCGTTCCGTTCCCACTGCGGGCAGGGGTCCATGTCGGCCATGACCTCGTCGTGGTAGCCGCAGTAGGGGCGGAGTTCGCCGCCGGTCCTGACGTACTTGAAGTGCGTGCAACTGCCGCAGTAGACGTCCGGGGCGCTCGATCCGTCGGACTCGCCGTCGAGCAGGACGGCCCCGTCGTCCCGCTCGTCCCGCGCGTCCCGCGCGTCCGCTGAGGGGGCCCTTGCGCCCGTGTTCGCCCCCGTCCCCACGCTCGCGGAGGGCGACGAGCGGCGGGCGCTCGCGCCGCCGTCGCTCCGGTGGGCGCTCGCGCTCGCGCTCGTCCGCGTCCTCGTACTCGCGCTCCGCTCCGCACTGCCTGGATCGTTCGTCTGCGTCGCCACCTCGCCGTCGGGGGCGGCCCCGAGCAGGCCGACGCCGCCGAGACCCCCCAGTCGGGAGCGGTCGACCTCGACGACGCGCGTCTCGCCCTCCTGGGTGATCTCGAGCGTGACGGTGCCGCCGGGGTCGTTGCGCGTCTTGAAGTTGGCGACGCCGGTGAACAGACACCAGAACGTGACGATCGCGCCGAAGAAGTAGATCACGACGACCGGGAGGGCGTAGTTCGCCGCGTCGTTGACCCAGTTGTGCGGGTAGACGAGGTAGAAGAGCCCGACGCCGCAGAGCGCGATCGCCGCGCCGACGACCGCCGCGATCCTGACCCGACGGCTCGCCGGGAGCACGGAGAAGATCCCGAGGAACACCGCCGGAAGCCCGACGCCCGCGAGGACGCCCGCGACCTCCCGCTGCTGCCACCACGTCATGCCGAACAGTCCCGCCCGCGGGTCGGCCGTCGCGAACACGATGCCCCCGAGCACGAACGCCACGCCCGCGAGGAACAGGAGGACGCCGAGGTACAGCCGTCGGAGGTTGGCCCCGCCGCTGCCCCCCTCGTAGACCTCCGTGAGGCTGGTCATGGGGCGAATTCTCACGCGGCGTACAAAACTTTGCGTCAGACGCTCGTCTGACGACAGGGAGTCGTCACTGTGGGCGGCGTACGAGGCGCTACGCCGTCCACTCCACGCCGAAGTAGCCGCTCACGACGAACTCGAGCGCGTTCACCAGGTAGTGGGCGACGACGACCGCGAGCAGGCTGTTCGTGAGGACGAAGACGGCGGCGAGCACGAAGCCGAGCACCCCCGTCACGAGGATCCCGGCGCGCCCCTGCGCGCCGTGGCCGAGCGCGAACGCGACCGAGGAGAGGGCCGCGAGGAGCCACGGCGAGACGCCGAACCCCGTCGAAAATACGCCCACGAGCGCCGCCCGGAACAGCACCTCCTCGAACCCGGCGATGATGGGCAGGACGCCGACGAGCAACAGCCCCCACCCGCCGGGCGAGTCGGGGGTGAGCAGTTCGCGGAGCGTCTCGTCGGCGTCGAAGCCGAGCGCCGACGCGCCCGCCGCGCCCAGCGCGTTCGCGAGGTAGAGCGCGACCCCGACGCCGACGCCGACAGCGAGCGCCGGGAAGCCCGTGCTCAGAGGGGCGGAGGGGTCGACGCCGAGGGCGGCGAGCGGCACGCGCGTGTACCACGCGCCGGCGACGAGCGCGAGGCCGAACAGCCCCTGCGAGAGCGCGACGTTGACGAGGAGCGCGCCGGTCCCGATCCGATCGAGGTCGGTGACTGGTGCCGACGGCGCGAGCGCGCCGCCGTCCGGGAGCGACGACGGTCGGGTCGGCGGGTCGAACTCGGCGAGCGGAACGGATCCCGTAGAACGGTCGGCGCGGCGCGGTGTGTCGCGGACGGTCCCCTGGGAGAGTCGCGCCAGCGCGAGAAGGGAGAGGAGGACGACGACCGTCAGGCCGACGAACGCCGCCCAGTCGGTCACGGCTTACTGCGGGCTCGGGCTGCCGCCGTGGCCGACCTGCCGGTCGAGGGCCTGCCCGGTGATGTTCTTCAGCCGGTCGACCAGCGAGTCCTTCTCGGGTTCGCCCACGAGGGCGACCTCGAGCACCTCGCTGATGTGCCGGACCGGGATGATCTCGACCTGGTCCTTGTACTCGTCCTCGATCATCACGTCCTGCTCGTTGGCGGCGGGGATGATGACCGTGTCCAGGCCGGCCTTCGCGGCCGCCTCGATCTTGTGCGTGACGCCGCCGACCGGGAGCACGTCGCCGCGGACCGACAGGGAGCCGGTCATGGCGATGCTCTGGTCGATCGGGATGTTCTCCAGCGCGCTGATGACCGCGGTGGCCATCGTCACCGACGCGGAGTCGCCCTCGACGCCCTCGTAGGACTGGACGTACTGGATGTGGATGTCCTGCTGGGAGATGTCCTCGTCGGAGAACTTCTTGATGATCGCCGAGACGTTCTGGACCGCCTCCTGGGCGATGTCCTGCAGGTTACCCGTGGCGATGACCTCGCCCGGCCCCTGCGAGGGGGCGACCTCGGCCATGACGGGCATGACGATGCCGGAGTCCTCGCCCATGACGGCGAGCCCGTTGACGCGGCCGACGACCTCGCCCTCCGAGACGTTCAGCTCGTAGTCCTTGCGCTTCTCGATGTAGTCGTCGGCGAGCTGCTGCTCGATGGAGCGGCTGCGGCGCTTGGCGCGCAGCACGTGCTCGCGGGTGGTGAACTCCGCGTCCTCCGCTCGGGCGATGTCGCCCGCGACGCGGACCAGCCCGCCGAGGTTGCGCAGTTCGAGCGTCAGGTGGCCCTTGCGGCCGGACCGACGCTGGGCCTCGAGGATGACCTCCTCGACCGCCTCGCGGGTGAAGTGCGGCAGGCGGCCGTCCTTCTCGACCTCCTGGGCGACGAAGCGCGCGTACTTGCGGCGCATCTCGGGTTCGTCGCGGATGGTGTCGTCCATGTACACCTCGTAGCCGTAGCCCTTGATGCGCGAGCGCAGCGCCGGGTGCATGTTCTCCATGGCGTCGAGGTTCCCCGCCGCGACCATGACGAAGTCCGTCGGGACGGGTTCGGTCTGGACCATCGCGCCCGAGGAGCGCTCGGACTGGCCGGTGATGGAGAACTCGCCCTCCTGGATGGCCGTCATCAGCTTCTGCTGGCTGCGGATGTCGAGCGTGTTGATCTCGTCGACGAACAGCACGCCCTTGTTGGACTTGTGGATGGCACCGGCCTCGACGCGGTCGTGGCTCGGCGTCTCCATGCCGCCGGACTGGAACGGGTCGTGGCGGACGTCGCCGAGCAGCGCCCCGGCGTGTGCGCCCGTCGCGTCCTCGAAGGGCGCGGTCTGGTGGTCCGCGTTGTTGACCAGCAGGTTCGGGATCATCGCGTCGCTACCGCGAGAGGAGTAGCGGAACGCGAGGTAGATGACGCCCGCCGCGAGGATACCGAGGAGGACGGCCCCCTCGATGATGAGCGCGTAGCCGATGACGATCGCGATGATGATCCACATGAGGAAGCTGCGCATCTGGTTGCGCTTTCTGGCCTCCTCCTTGTGCGCCTCGACGATCTGTTCGCCCTTGCCGGCGGGGACGGTCCGGATCTTCGGCTCGTTCCCGTCGTCCGGGTTGTGATAGACGAGGACGTCCTGTAGCTCCTCGCGGGGGAGGAGCTGGCTCATCGCCTTCGCCAGCATGGACTTGCCCGTCCCCGGCGACCCGATCATCATCACGTGACGGCGCTGTTTGGCCGCCTTCAGGACGATGTCACGGGCGTGATCCTGCCCGATGACCTGATCGACCAGGCGATCGGGCACTTCGATGTCTGCCGTGCTCTCTATCCTGAGCCCCCCAAGTAAGTCGTCGGTCGACGACTCGTCGATCTCCATGTCGTCGACGACCGCCCTCCCCAGGTCGGACTCGGACTGGTCCTCCGGCTCGACCGGCACCTCGCCGGCCCCCTCTTCCACCGGAGAGACCTCGTCTGCGTTGTTATCGTTCATAGAACCGTTGCTGTCAACCGATACTGAGGGGACCTCTACTGATATACTTTCTCCCCTCCGACGAACACAGACGGCGTCGAGAACCGCCGAAATGGTCGAATTCGACCACCCCCGATCGAAACCGGGGGGACTCGTTGGGCTTATTAAACGCCCTGTTGAGAGTCAGGTATGAGCCGGGGGTTCTACATCGGGCGGTTCCAGCCGTACCACGCGGGCCACCACGCGATGGTCGAGCGGATCGCCGAGGACGTCGAGGAACTCGTCCTCGGGATTGGGAGCGCGGATCAGTCCCACACCCTCCACGACCCGTTCACCGCCGGGGAGCGCATCACCATGATCACCAAGGCCGTGAGCGCGGCCGACCTCGACATCATCACCTACGCGGTCCCGATCGAGGACCTGAACCGCAACGCCGTGTGGGTGAGCCACGTCCAGAGCATGTGCCCGGAGTTCGACGTCGCCTACTCCAACAACCCGCTCGTCGTCCGCCTGTTCGAGGAGGCGGGCATCGAGGTCCACTCCTCGCCGATGTTCCGCCGCGAGGTGCTCGAGGGATCGGAGGTCAGAGAGCGCATGATGAACGGCGACGACTGGCGCAGTCTGGTCCCCGACGCCGTCGTCGGCGTCATCGACGAGATGGACGGCGTCGGAAGACTCCGACAGGTCGGCAGCACGGACAGCAACGGCGACGGCGACGGATACGCCGAGGGGCCGAACGACTGAGGACAGATCCGATGATCACGCTGACGACCGACTTCGGAACCCCGTACCCGGCGGCGATGAAGGGCGTCGTCCTCCGGCGGACGGACGCCCGCGTCGTCGACGTGGCCCACGACCTCCCCCGGCAGGACGTGCGAACGGCCGCCTTCTGGCTCCGCGAGGTCCTGCCGTACTTCCCCCCGGCGGTCCACTGCGCCGTCGTGGACCCCGGCGTCGGGACCGAGCGGCGGGCGCTCGTCCTCCGCGCGGGCGACCACGCCCTCGTCGGCCCGGACAACGGCCTCCTCCTCCCCGCCGCGCGGCGACTGGCGGGCTACGAAGGCGATACGAGCGCTCCACCCGAGGCCCCCGCATCCGGGATCGACGCGTTCGCCTGGCGCGCGGACGACCCCGAGAGCGCGACGTTCCACGGTCGGGACGTGTTCGCCCCCGCCGCCGCCGCGGTCCACGAGGCGGGCGTCGAGGGGATCGAGGAACTCGACCGGGCGAGGCCGACGGACGAGGTCGTCGACCTGCGATTTCCCGCCCCCGACGTGCGCGACGACGGCGCGGACGGCGAGGTGCTCGTCGTGGACGGCTTCGGCAACGTCGTCACGAACGTCCCCGGCGACGCGCTCGACGGCCGGGAGGCGGTGCGCGTGAACGGCGAGTCCTACCCCGTCGCCCCGTCCTACGCCCACCGCGATCCCGGCGAGGCGCTCGTCACGGTCGGCAGCCACGGCAACGTCGAACTCGCGGTCAACCGGGGGCGCGGCGACGAGGCGTTCGGAGTCGACGTCGGCGACGCCGTCTCGCTCCGGTTCTGAGTCGGATCGCGGACGCACGCACCCTCGTCGGCGGCTCACGCCTCACCGGGCGTCGTTCTACGACGCGTGAGGACGGAGAACGACGCCGTGGTCGCTCACACCGCGTCCTCGACGCGCTCCTCGACCTCGCCCAGCTCGGCAGCCAGCGGTTCGCGTTCGAAGTAGAGCAATTCGACGACGACGACCGTCGCCGCGACGAGTACGACGGACGTGAACACCGCCGGTTCCCTCGTTGCGAGGTGCCACAGCAGGGCGACGACGGTCGCGACCGCGCCGAGGACGCCGACGGCCGGGATCAGCGCGGTGCGGGGCGACTCGCGCTGACGGAACGCGAGGTAGCTCACCGCGCCGAAGACGGTGATGAACGCGAGCGACGCGAACGAGGTGATGCCGTTGAGGCTCCCGTAGACGGTGAACGCCGCCGTGAGCGCTCCGAGGACGAGCACCGCGCGAACCGGTTGGCCGTCGCCGTCACCCTCGATCTGGTGGGGGAGCATGTCCTCCGAGACCATCCGGCCCGCGAGCCGCGAGGAACTGAACAGCGTCGCGTTGATCGCGCTGCCCGTCGAGAACACCGCCGCGAGCGCGATGAGCACGAACCCGACCTGCCCGAGGAACGGACGGGCGGCGATCGCCAGGGCGGTCTCGGGATGCTGCTGGATCGCCCCCTCGGGCGCGAGGTTCGTCGTCACGATCGCCACGAGCACGTAGATGATCGTCGCCGCGAAGATCGAGGCGAAGATCGCCCGCTTCACGGTCTCTTCGGGGTTCTCGATGCTCCCCTGGTCGAACATGAGGAGTTCCCACCCCTCGAACGCGACGAACGAGATGGCGGCCGCGATGAGCGGTCCCGCGCCGAACTGCGAGAGGCCGAGACCGAGGCTGCCGTTGGCGAGGCCGTAGTAGACGCCCCCCACGCCGAACAGCAGGAGGATGGCGACCTTCAGTCCGACGAGGAGGTCCTCCGTGCGACCGGAGGCGTGCGCACCGAGGACGTTCAGCCCGACGAACGCGCCGACGGCGGCGAGCGAGGCGAGCGGGCGAAGCGGTACGCCGAGGACCGACGCGACGCCGACGAGTTCCGAGAAGTACCCGCCGAACGCGTAGGCGTACATCGCCATCGTGCCGACGTATCCGAAGACGAACGTCCAGCCGGTCATCCCCGCGAGCTTCGTGCTTCCCGTAAACCGTTCTATGTACGTGATCGGCCCCGCGCGCTCGTCGGTGAGGGCGTTGAGCCGAACGAACGAGTACCCCGCGCAGGCGGCGATGACGCCCGCGACAACGAACGCGAACCAGGCGAGGAGTCCCGCCGTACTCGCGACCACCCCGAGGACGGCGAAGATACCGCCACCGATCATTCCCCCCACCGCCATCGAAACGGCTTCGGCAAGCCCGAGGTCGTCGGAAGACACGGTTAGGTACCCTGCTCGGAGTGACGGCCCGCAGCCCGAAAAAGGGTAGTGACGGAGAGCGACGGCGTTCGAGGCGCGCCGACTCCGGCCGGCTCGAACGCGAGGGGGGACGCCGTGCGCCCGATGGCCCTGCCGCTCTCGGCGCGGGTCGCGTGCGTTCGCGAAAAGAATCTCGAACGCGCGACGAGACGTTCGTCCGATCAGTTCGCCGCTCCTCGCGACGAACCGTGAGGTTCGCGACGAGACGCTCGCGCGATCAGTTCGCTGCGATGACGTCGTCGATGCGGACGATCATCGTCGCGGCCTCGGTGGCGGACTCGACGGCCTCGCGCTTGACCGCGGCGGGGTCGAGGATGCCGTACTCGACGGGGTCGGCGACGACGCCCGTCTGGCCCTGCGCGATGATGCCCGAGCGACCCTCGCTCTCGAACGTCGAGCGGAGTTCGACGAGCGCGTCGATGGGGTCCATGCCGGCGTTGGCGGCGAGCGTGCGTGGGAGCACGTCGACGGCGTCGGCGAACGCCTCGACGGCGAGCTGCTTGCGGCCGGTGATGCTCGCGGCCTCGCTGCGGATGTGATCGGCGATGGCGATCTCGGTCGCGCCAGCGCCGGGGACGACGCCGCCCCTGTCGAGCGCCGCCGTCACCACGTCGAGCGCGTCGGTGAGCGCGCGCTCCAGTTCGTCGGCGACGTGCTCGGTCGAGCCGCGGGCGAAGACCGTCACCGAGCGGGCCTCCGCGCCGCCCTCGACGAACGCGAGTTCGTCCTCGCCGAACTTCTCGACGCGAACGAGTTCGGCGTGGCCGAGGTCCGCCTCGTCTACGTCCTTGACGCTCCCGAGCTGCTTCGCGCCGGTCGCGCGGGCAATGGCGGTCGCCTCGTCGTCGCTCACGTCCTCGAACGCGAGGATGCCCTGCTTGGCGAGGAACGAGGCGACGCGGTCGTCGACGTCGCCCGTGACGAACGCGACGTCGATCCCGGCGTCCGCGAGCGCCTCGGCGTAGCTCCGGAGTTCGCCCTCCTCGGCGTCGAGCGCCGCGGTGAGCTGGTCGATGCTGGTGATGCTGTACTCGGCGTCGACGTTACCCTCGCGCACCTCCAGGTCGAGGTCGAGGACCGCGATGGTGGCGTCCTCGACGCGGCGGGGCATGTTCTCGTGGGCGGGCTCCTCCTCGCTGATGACGCCCGTGACGAGTTCGGTGGCGCTGGAGCCGGCACCCGTCTGCGTGCGGACGCGGATGTCGTCGCGCTCGATGCGCTCGTCGCCCTGAACGTGGCGGATCGCCTCGACCATCGTCTCCGCGAGCGGCTCGGCACCCACGTCGCCGGTGCCCTTGCCGGTCATGCTCGACTTGGCGACCTTCACGAGGAGGTCGTCGTCGAGTTCCTCGTCGAGCACCTGCTCGTCGATGGCCTCCAGCGCGAGGCGCGCGGCCTCGTTGTACCCCTCGACGATGGCCGTCGGGTGGACGTCGTCGTCGAGGAGGTCCTCCGCCTGCGCGAGTAGTTCGCCGGCCAGGACGGACGCCGTCGTGGTACCGTCGCCGACCTCCTCCTCCTGGGTGGTGGCGACCTCGACGATCATCTGGGCGGCGGGGTGCTCGATGTCCATCTTCTCCAGGATGGTGGCACCGTCGTTCGTGATGACGACGTCGCCCGAGTCGGAGACGAGCATCTTGTCCATCCCCCGCGGCCCGAGGGTCGTTCGTACCGCGTTGCTCACCGCTTTCCCGGCGGCGATGTTCGACGACTGCGCGTCCCGTCCGCGGGTGCGCTGAGTGTCCTCCGCGAGTATGAACATCGGCTGACCGCGACGCTGGAAGGATTGTGCCATAATCAGATGGGACATGGTTTGCGATTCTATATAATCGTTTCGTAGATCGCCGCCGAAATCGAGCGATGGCGTGGCATGCCATTCTATGTCGTGACCTGGGTCCCACCCCATCCGTCGTCGGACCGGTCGCGCGAGCCCCGGCGACCTCGGGGGATCGACGCCGGGCGCGATCGGGGACGTCCCCGTCAGGCGTCGCGGCGGTCGTAGACGGCGACGGCGCGGTCGCTCCGCGTCGAGAGACCGTGGGGGTTGCGCTTCGGGGATCGATCGCGCACGCGTGCGACGACCCCGGCCCGCAGTCCGGTCGCGGCCCCGGAGAGGACGTCCCGCCCGTTCCCGAACCAGCTCGACGGGCGGCTCTCGCCGCGGACCACCTCGCGGAGCGCGTCGGCGGCGTCGTCGACCGCGTGCCTGCCGACCCGCCAGCAGGACCGCACGCCGTAGTTCTTCACGAGGCGGTACGTGAGCGAGCGGTAGCGCCACGACCAGTCGCGAGTGAGTTCGCCACCGTCGGCGTAGAGGGAGGGTTCCCGGATGCCCTCTGGCTCCCCCTGCCCGTCGTAGCGGACGGCCATCCCGGGGACCCACGACACCGCGCGGTCGAGCGCGGCGAGGCGGTGGGCGGCGTCGCGGCCGCCGCCGGTCGCGAGGAACTCGTCGAACCCGTCGATGGCGTCGAGCGCCTCGCGCGTGAACGCGACGTTTCCGCCGTTGAAGTAGGTCACGCGTCGGCCGCCGAGGCGACGGCGCTCGACCGCCTCGCTGGCGACGCCGCCGCCGGGGAGCGCGCGGCGGGTCGGACCGGTGACGACCGCCGGCACGTCGGGTCCGTGACCGCTGGCGCGGTGGGCGCTCGCGGGCCCGGCCAGCGCGCCGACGAGCGCCTCGTACCACCCCGGCTGGACGGTCACCGAGTAATCGAGGAAGGCGACCGCGTCGCCCGTCGATCGGTCGATGCCGGCGTTCCGGGCGACGTCGATGTTCCGCTCGTCGATCTCGACCAGCACGTCCACGTCGTCGCGCGCTCTGACGGTCCCGGTGGTGCCGTCGACGCTCGGACCGTTGACGACGACGACCTCCGCCTCGGGTGCGTGCTCGGCGAGGGAGTCGAGACAGCGCACCAGGTGCTCTCGGCCGTTGAGCGTCGGGACGACTACCGAGAGCTGCATACTCGTACGTGCCGCTCCCGAGCGGTAAAAAGCCCCCCTACTCGGCCCGTTCGCCGATCGTCGGTCGCTCGGCGGTCGTCGGGGACCGCTCGGCGGTCACCCGGGGAAACTCGGCGCTCGCCCGCCCTCACTCGACGCGCGCGTCCCAGTAGGAGACCGACGCCAGCGCCCCCGCGGGCGAGTCGCCGAGCGAGACCTCCGCGTCGCGGAACCACCGGGCGACGTCGTTCGGGATCGAGCGATAGAAGCCGTAGGGGAGGACGAAGTCGTGGTCCTCGTCGTCGAGGCGCAGGCCCGCGCCGTGGAGCAGGCGCAGGACCTCGCTCTCGGCGTAGAGGCGCGATCCCATCGGGAGCAACCAGTTGTAGACGGTCCGCAGGCTCGCCCGGTTGAACGTGTCGAAGAACACCTGATCGCGCGAGACGCGGCACATCTCGCTCAGGAACGACGCCGGGGTGTCCGCCAGGTGGAAGAAGCGCATCGCGAAGACGGAGTCGAAGTAGTCGTCCGGAAAGGGGAGGCGGGCGGCGTCCCCGCGGATGAACTGGAGGTGGTCCGCGACGCCCGCTCGCTGCGCTCGCTCGCGCCCCTGCCGGAGCATGGCGGCGGAGATGTCGATGCCGACGATGTCCGCTCCGCGCTCGGCGAGCATGACGGTGAACCGGCCGGTACCGCAGGCGATCTCGAGGACGCGTTTGCCTTCGGCCGGCGCGACGGCGTCGAGGACGGCCTGCTTCTCGCGCTCGTCGATGAGCCGGCCGCCCTGCGAGAACCGCTTCGTGTCGTACTCCTCGGCGACGTCGGCGGCCTGGTACCACTCCTGACCTTTCACGCTATCCGGAAGGACCCGGGCGAGCAATAAAACGATACTGGATTAGGAGGAACGCGCCCCGAAGGGGACCGCACCTACGAGGTCGCCACGTGCTCCGTCGCGATCCGGAGGACGACCCGCGCGCCCGACTCCTCCCCCCGGTTGGGGTACTCGTCGACGCCCATGTACCGCTTCGCGAGTTCGTCGATGTGGTCGTCGGCACCCTCCTCCTGGAGGTCGGTGACGCGGCCGCGCACCGAGACGAACCGGTAGGGCTCGTCCGGGTCGACCAGGCTCACCCCCACCTTCGGGTCCCGGCTGACGTTCCGCTCCTTCAGTCGCCCGCGAGCCGTGTTCACGAGCAACTCTCCGCTGTCCGCGTCGTAGTCCACCCACACCGGCGTCACCTGCGGCGTCCCATCTGGCATGACGGTGGCGAGATGCGCGAACGTCCGCTTCTCGAAGAGGTCGTGGAACTCGTCGGGTATCGCCATACCACCACTACTCGGGCGAGCGGCAAAGCCGTGTGGGTCAACTCCCCTGCCGTAAACGGCGGCCCCCCGCTCGAACCAGGTGGCGACGCCCGCGGGACGGTCGTGTCACTCAACGATGTATAAGGGTGATATGAACACATAGGATAGTCAGTATTGTTTTGTTCACCCTATAGCGAAGGTTTACGGTATGTTTTGCCGGACGGATGAGACATGAGTACACGTGTGGAGAAGCAGGCGGCGGAGACACCCCTGTCGAATCCCGATTTCAGAGAGCGCCTGCGCGAACTCCCGCCGAGCGCGAAACTCGTCGCGAAGGTCCTGGAGGACCAGGCACCGATGTCCCAGGGCGAACTCGCCGAGGACTCGCTGCTCCCCGACCGAACCGTCCGCTACGCGCTGAATCGACTCGCCGAGGCCGACCTCGTGGAGTCGCGCTACAGCTTCCGCGACGCCCGCAAGCAGGTGTACTTCCTCATCGAGTAAGCCGCGCCCGTCGCACAGCGTTTTGTCACCCACGAACCTACGACAGACATGACCATCCACTCGTGGGCCGGGCCGATAGCGGTCACCGTGCGGACCGCCGCGCCCTCCGGCGCGACCAACGCCTACGTCGTCGACGACCGTGACGCCCTCCTCGTCGACCCGGCCGCCCGGCACGAGGACCTCGAGCACATCCTCGCGAGCTTCGACGTCGGCCACGTCGCCGTCACCCACCACCACCCCGACCACGTCGGGGCCGTCGCGCACGCCGCGGAGCGGACCGGCGCGACCGTCTGGGCGCGGGGGGGCCGCGAGGCGGACTTCGAGCGCGCGACGGGCGTCGCGCCCGACCGGACGTTCCGCGAGGGGACGAGGATCGAGACGGGCGACGGCGCGGTGACGGTCCTCGACCTGCCCGGTCACGCCCCCGAGCACGTCGGGTTCGCGTTCGAGACGGCGATGGGCGACCACCTGCTCTGTGGCGACCTCGCCGTCGCGGAGGGGAGCGTCGCGGTGGGCGCGCCCGAGGGGGACCTGCGCGCCTACCTCGCGAGCCTCCGGCGCGTCCACGCCCGCGCGCCCCACCGACTCCTCCCCGGCCACGGACCGCTGATCGAGGGCGCGCGCGAGGTCCGCGCCGTCGCCCGACGGCTCCTGGATCACCGCCGCGAGCGCGAGGCGCGCGTCCTCGCCGCCGTGCGCGGGGGAGCCGGAACGGTCCCCGCGGTCACCGACGCCGCCTACGAGAAGGACGTCGCCGCCGTCCGCGCGCTCGCGGAGGCCACCGTCAGCGCCCACCTCGAGAAGCTGGCCGTCGAGGAATGGATTACGTGGGACGGCGAACGGGCGACGACAGTCGAGTGAACTGTACCCCTGGCGGACTGAAAGGGCGAGCGGTCTGGGCGAAGCACGGCGACGTAAGCACTGCAACGAGGCCGGAGGCCGAGTGAAGCGCGCAGCGAGCCGCGCGAGTCCAGACTGCGAGGGCTTTCGAGGCCTTTGTGTCGGCACGGTTACCAGAGCACACCTATGGGTACGCCTGCCGGCGAACACGCCCCTTATCCCGCTGCGTCCGCACGGTCACGACATGGAGTCGCTCGAAGCCGAACTGGAGCGCGCCCGCGACCTCGAGGTCGCCGACCTCGCGGACGCGATCGAGTCGATCGGCTTCGAGTGCACCCGCTGCGGCGCGTGCTGCACCGCGGAGGAGGCGGACGACGGCGGGACCGACCCGCACACGGCGACCGTCTTCCCCGACGAGGTGCGGGCGCTGCGGGAGGCGACCGGCGAGCCGTGGCGCGACGTGGCCCGCCCGACGCCCTTCGGCCTGCGCGAGGGCGACGACGGGCCGGAGGGCGAGACCTTCGAGTGGGCGCTCCGGACCGACGCCTGCGGGGACTGCGTCTTCTATCGCGAGTCCGACGGCGTCGGCGCGTGCGCGGTCCACCCGGACCGGCCGCTCATCTGCCGGACCTATCCCTTCAGCGTCGCGCTCGCCGGGACGAGCCAGCCGATGGGCGAGGCGGTCGACGAGCGGGGGATCGTCCGCGCCCACGAGTGCGAGGGGCTGGGTCGAGACATCGACCGGGAGGACGCGGAGGAGCTGGCCGCCGCGCTGCGGGAGCGCGCGGTGCGCGAACTGGAGGAGGCCATCGCCGTCCGCGACGCCTACGAACCCGCCCACCCCGCGCCCGGGGAGGTCGTCGTCCACGACTCGGAGGGGGCAAAGCGACCCGACGGGACGCCCCGCTGAGCGAGTAAGGGCTTTGGTGCTCGGCGCAGATTGCCCGTGCAGAGGCCTATGGAAATCTCAGAAAAGCTCCTCTGTCTGTTTAGTGCGGACGTCACCGCCGAGGGCGACCGCTACACGGTCGAGGTCCCCCGTCGCGAGATCGACACCGGCTCCATCGAACCCGGAGAGACCTACCGCGTCGCGCTCATCGCCACCGGCGAGCAACTCGAGAAGGGCGAGTCCGGCGGTCGACCGCCGAGCGAACCCCAACCGCCCGTCGAGGTGGGCGAGATACGCTACGTCGAGATCGAGGACATCGGCAAGCAGGGCGACGGCATCGCCCGCGTCGAGCGCGGCTACGTCATCATCGTCCCCGGGGCGGACATCGGCGAGCGCGTCAAGGTCGAGATCAGCGAGGTGAAGTCCAACTTCGCCGTCGGCGACGTCATCGAGTGACCGCACGGGCGACGGCGTCGAAACTCCCGGGCGTTTATGCGGGAGCGTGCGAACAGCGACGCCCACCCCGCCCGCGGACACCCCCCACGCCGACGACTGCGCCCTCCGCGCCGTTTCCCGCGCGTACCAGGTCCCCGGGGTCGACGCCGTCGTAGTCGGGACCGTGACCCTCCCGCCGCGGGGAAAACCACCGGACAGAGGGCCGTTAGCCCATCGTACCAAATCCACTATACCTGGATAGTCCGTCTCTGGAAACACGAGCATGAGCACGAGCGTGAGTGCGACGGGGACCTACGCGGAGACGGACCTCACGGAGAAGCAGCGGCGCATCGAGCGGTTCCTGCGCGAGAACGCGGGGACGAAGACCTACTTCAAGTCGCGGCTCATCGGCGACGAACTCGGGATGAGCGCGAAGGAGGTCGGCGCGAACATGCGCGCCGTCCAGCAGCACTCGACGCTGTCGGTCGAGAAGTGGGGCTACTCCTCGGGCACCACCTGGAAGGTCAGCGTCTGAGGTCGATCTCCCTACGCCGACCTCGACCCCGTCCGACGCCGAAAGTCCACCGCGTAGCCGAGCAGCAGGAACGCCACCGCGACGCTTACCGCGACGACGAACGAGACGTGCGACTCCTGTCGGTGGAGATCGGCGTTGAAGACGATCCCCGTCCCGATGCCGCCGCCGATAGTCAGGAGCGCGCACGCGAAGCCGAGTTCCCAGACCGCCGCTTCGAGTTTTCCCCCGACGCCGGAGGTCGCGTCCATCGCCCGATGGACCTGATAGAGGACGACGAACGCGGGGACCGCTATCACGAGCGCGAGGAGCGCCTGCTCGGTCGCCGACCCGGCGACCGTCGCGGCCAGGAGTAAACCGATAAGCAGGGCGATACTGGCCTTGCCCGTGTGGTTGGTCATCGTACGAATTCTGATACAGGTCTGACCCCAAGAGTAATAGATTCATCGACAGGAACGCCGCAGAGCGCCCCGCTTCCGGGACGCAGTCTCGATCGATTTCAGCGGATCGACTTCGGCGAATTGACTTCAGCGGATCGGCTTCCGGGGAGAGAACGCCGTCGGGTCGGGTCGGCTCACCGCGGGTCGTACCGGACCAGCGAGTCCGCCTCGCCCGCCAGCGCGACCGCGTCCTCGCCGAAGGAGTCGGCGTGGCGGACGAGCAGCGTCAGCACCGTCTCGGGGCGCACCACCGCGTAGCCGTCGGTGCGGTCGAGCAGGCCCGCGCCCTCCAGTTCCTTCGCGTACTTGCTCACGGTGGGCCGGGAGACGCCGAGTCCGTCGGCGAGCGCGCTCGCCGTCGCGTCGGGATCGCGCAGCAGCGCGATGAGCATGCCGCGGGGCGTCTCGCGCCGGAGGTAGCCGAGCGCCGTCCGCTCGAAGCGGGAGAACCGCCGCGCCGGGACGTACCGGCGGTACTCGCCGTCGCGGAAGCTCTCGATCGCGCCCGCCTCGACCAGCCGTCGGAGGTGATGCTGGGTCTCGCCGGTCCCGAGCGAGAGGTCGTCGCGGATCTTCGAGAAGTGCGCGCCGGGCGTCGTCGAGAGGTAGCCCGCGATCGCGTCGCGCGCGTCGCTCTGCGCGTCCGTGTCCGCGAGGCGCGCGAGCGGAGCGACGGCTCCGAGCGCCGCGAACCGCCGCAACGTCGCCCGCTTTTCCTCGTCGACGCTCCCACTCGGCTGGTCGCTCACGGCAGTCGATACGACGGAGGGAGGTAAAATCGCTTCGGGTAGACTTATTGCGTCTCGGGTTCCCGGACGCTCTCCTCGTCGGACGCATCGCCGGCGGACGCTCCACCGGTGGACTCGGAATCGGCCGCGTTCGTCTCGGCGTCCATCTCCGCGTCCATCTCCTCGATGACCTCGTCGGGGTCCTTGATGTCGGCCGTGTCGGCCCCGGCCTTGATCGCCTGGGCCTCCTGTTCCATCTGCTCGACGTCCATCTCGGCGGCCTCGTCGATCTCGCCGATGATGCGCTCGATGTCGTCCAGTCCGAGCATCTCGCGGGTCTCCTCGTCGAACTCGAGGCTGTCGAGGACGCTCCCGTCCGCCTGCACGTCGCTGCCGGTGAGGTGCTTGCCGTAGCGCCCCACGAGCGAGGTGAGTTCCTGCGGGAGGACGAACGTCGTGGACTCGCCCTCGCCGATGGCCTGGAGCGTCTCCATGCCCTTCTCGATGATGGCGCGCTCGCCCATCGACTCGGCGGACTTCGCCCGGAGGACGGTCGAGATCGCGTCGCCCTGCGCCTCGAGGATCTGGCTCTGTTTCTCCCCCTGCGCACGGATGATGTTCGACTGCTTCTCTCCCTCCGCCGTCTCGACGGCGCTGCGGCGTTCGCCCTGCGCCTCGAGGATCATGGCGCGGCGGCGGCGCTCGGCGGCGGTCTGCTGCTCCATCGCCTGCTGGACGTCGGCGCTGGGGTTGACCTCGCGCACCTCGACCGACTCGACGCGCACGCCCCACTCGTCGGTCGGCTCGTCGAGTTCCTTGCGGATGCGCGCGTTGATCTCCTGGCGCTTGTTGAGCGTCTCGTCGAGTTCCATGTCGCCGAGCACCGCCCGGAGGGTGGTCTGCGCCAGGTTCGAGACGGCGCGCTTGTAGTCGTCAACCTCGAGGAAGGCCTTCTTCGCGTCCATCACCTTGATGTAGACGACGGCGTCCGCGGTGACGGGCGAGTTGTCGCGCGTGATGGCCTCCTGGCGCGGCACGTCCAGCGTCTGCGTCCGCATGTCGAAGGGGTACGTCCGCGAGACGAACGGCGGGACGAAGTTGATGCCCGGTTCGAGGAGTTTGCGGTACTCGCCGAAGACGGTGAGCGCGCGCTTCTCGTAGGCGTTCACGATCTCGACGGCCTGCCACACCGCGACGATCGCGATGAGCAGCAACACCAGCGCCACGAGCGACACCAGCGCGCCCTCGAAACCGACCTGCAACACGATTGCGGGGAGCATACTCGGACCTTGGCATGTCACTGATAAAAGGATTCGCACTGGGTCAACCACTTTCAATTAAAGACAAAAGAAGGGCATCTCGCACACTGCAGAACTCTCTTCTGTATCACGTAAACTATCCTTCATAGCTTCTACCGATAGGTCAAACATCTCTACCAGAGAGTTAGTTATGTTTATATATTATTATGAAGAAGACACTATTGGATACCAATCAAAGGTCTCCAGCTTAATCGTCGTAGCGTTCTCAAAGCTATCGGAACAACTGGGCTCGCCAGTACAGCCTCTGGCCTCGCACTCGGAGCCTCTGGCTTGAACTCACGTAGTCACGAAGATAGAGTTAGGAAGGGAACTGCGAAGCAGGCAGTCCGGACAAAGGTCCGTGAACTTGTGGCTGATCCTCGTTTCGCGTCATGGGAGGGTGCAACAGTAGGAAAATCGACTACATTCGTCATGAAGAATGCTGGAAAGGGTCCTAAGTACATCTCAAGTGCGTATGTCTTTCCTCTTAAGAAGAGCAACGAATTTGTCGGTTACGTCACGGCCGCTGCCCGATCAGATTGGGCCCCGATTCTCGAATATAGTAGGGCTACACCTCCCAATGCATTGGTTCAATCAACGCGCAACGTCGCCCAACAGCAGGGATTCACAGTAAGCGGAAATCTCCTATATCACGGTGGCGTGAAGTACGGTCTCGAACTCGCGGAGGGGAAAGCAATGAATCTTCGTAACAAACAGCCCCAAACCGTCGGGAATGGCATCTCGCCGGTAGCAATGTCATTTGATAATGATCATGTAATAGATGAATGGAGAACACTAACCAGTTCCGAGGACAATACTGATCACTCAGGCTCCACCGACAGCATCTCTCCCACCGATATCATCAACCCAGGTGGCAGTGACTCAGACACGATCTATGGAGTTCCAGCTTAGACAGAAACCGACAAGGGCAACGCTAGCCGGACATATGTGGGAACGGGTCCAGATACCTGGGGCCGATGGGACGGCTGCAGTCCTATCGCTGGATCGATGATCATCGGATTTCACGAAGGCGTCAGTGAAGGAGATGCAGACGCACGTGAATCCATCATTGACCAACTCCATATCACAATGGATACTGACAATGATTCAGAAGGGGCAACCGATCCTTGGAAGATCGATGATGGGTTCGACAATTACATCTGGGGAACGAAAAACTATAACGGGTCTAACATCTATGCGTGGAATCATCCGGACTTTACGCTGGCAGAGATCAGCATCAATAATCGTCCGTTCCTTCTCAATATGACGAACGGCGGAACGGCGCAAGACCGCAGCAACCCGTATGGGAACCATACAACTACCGTCATTGGATATCGTGAGGGCGGAGAAGTGTTCGAACTCTATGACACCTACGACAGCCAATCACACTATCTTACGTGGGGGAGTTGGACTGCCTGTTCCTACACAAAAGTAACGACCTCATAGACACATTTCATCTATCTCTTCACCACCACTATTTCGTAATCAATACAAAGCAAGAAAACATTGGCAGCAAAAAATATTTACTGAGATGGCATCTATGAATCTCATGGCCTATTCCCGCCGAACGGTCCTCCGCGCTGGCAGTATATCCGTTTTCGGGATAAGCGGTGCTGGCTGCCTCTCCTCTTCTCGAGGCGCGACCGATATCGACATCTCGAATGAAACAACCGATGAAATCACGGTGACAATTGCAGTGACCTCTATAGATGACAGCGACATCATTGTTGAAGAAACAATGTCGCTATCTCCAAATGAGGAACAAACAGTTAACAACAAAGTTCTCATGCACACGGATAATTTGGTGGAAGTGACTGTTCAGAATGGACCCAGTGATACCTACGAATGGAATGACGCCGTCTCCCCGCTCGCTGTTCGAGTCACGAACGGTGAAATCACGTTCGAGCGACTAAACGAATAACGCTCTTCCGTAGGAGATTGTTGATACAGCTCTCTACGGTAGAACAGGAACAAAAACTGACCGCCTGACTGCCTAACGATCTGGTTTTAGTCTCGCTCGATTCACTACAGAATCGCAAGACAGCTCTACATCAACAATGTACTACACAAGAGCGAACGAATAAACGCGACCGCCGTATCCGAATCAAACGGTTTCGGGTTCGTCGCGGTCGGTCTCGTGCGCCCGTCCCTCGCGCAGTTCTCTATCGATGGCGTCCTCGATGAGCGACAGCGGTTCGACGACGACGACGTTCCCCCCGCCGGGGTCGATCACCATCACCTCGGTCCCCTCGGGGATCTCCCCCTCCATCGACCGCGCGGCGTAGTAGGGGTTGAACCCCCCGCCGTCGAGTTTCACCTGCCCGCCGGCGGTCGTCACCCGCTCGGTGACCTGCCCGGTCTTCCCCCGGAGCGACGACGAGTCGCTCGTCCGACTGCGGCCCTTCCCGCCGTAGAGGTCGAACTCGCGGTAGGCGTAGAACGCGAGTCCCCCGACGAGCAACACCGACAGCATCATGAGGAAGATGCCGAGCGCCCCGCCGCCGACGACCAGGCCGACGAGGCCCGCGGCGAGCAGGGCGATGCCGACGACGATGAAGTGCGCGCCAGGCGCGAGCGCCTCGGCGACGATGAGACCCGTCCCCGCGAGCAACAACAGGACGGGGAGGGAGAGTTCCAATCCCGAGGGGAGTTGGAGGAGCGTCATGCGTGTGCTAGGGTCTGTCCGTAGATTAACGCTTCTGGACTAGAGGAACATGATCGCGAAGACGGCGACCGTCGCGACGGCCCCCAGCAGGACGAAGAAGGCGTTCTCGAAGGTCGGCGATTCCGGCTCCGGATCGGCGTCGAACGGATCGTCCCCGGCACCCATCAGGTCGCCGTCGGGGGTGAACCGCCACTCGGACTCGTCGTCGGCCATGGGACGCCTACGCGAACGACCCGGAAAGGCGTGTCGCTGATCCGCTACCGAACCTTCGTCCCGGGGGGTGCGTCGCCGTGCGTGGTGAGCAGGTCCGCCGCCTCCCCCGCGGCGAGCACCATTCCGTCGCTCTCGACGCCGAAGAGTTCGGCCTTCTCGAGGTTGGCGACCACGACGACGCGCGTGCCGGGCAGGTCGGCCGCGTCGTGGAGCTGTCGGAGGCCCGCGACGATCTGTCGCGTCTCGACGCCGACGTCCACCTCCAGTCGGAGGAGCTTGTCCGCCCCCTCGATCGGCTCGGCGCGCACGATCTCGCCGACGCGCAGGTCGAGCCCCTGGAACTCCTCGAACCCGACGCGCTCGTCGACGAGCGGTTCGAGGTCCGCGGGCGCGTCGGGCGCGTCCGATTCGGCCTCGCCGTCGCCGTCGCCGTCGTCGGCGTCAGCGGCGGCGTCCGCGTCCGCTCCCGTCTCGGCGTCCTCCTCGGTCGCCTCGGCGACCCGCGCCTCGAGCTTCTCGTTGAGTTCCTCGACGCGCTCGGCCTCGATCTTCTCGAACAGCTCGCTCGGCGCGTCGAAGGAGGCGGCGGGTTCCGCGAGCGCCGCGTCGAGCGTCGCGTCGTGGACGGAGCCGTCCTCGTTCAGCTGTCCCCAGAGGCGCTCGGCGGCGTCGGGCGCGATCGGCTGGAAGAGCACGGCGACGGCCTTGGCGAGCTGGACGCAGTCCCGGATGACCTGTGCGGCGCGCTCGCTGTCATCGTCGGTGAGCTTCCACGGCTCGTTGCGCTGGATGTACTCGTTGCCGAACTGCGCGAGGCGGACCGTCGACCGACCGACCGCCCGGACGTCGTAGTCGTTGACGGCCTCGTCGAAGTCGGCGATCGCGCCCTCGATGCGCTCGCGCACCTCGTCGGAGAGCGGCGCGTCCGGCGTCCCCCCGTACTCGCGGTGGGCGAACAGTAGCGAGCGGTAGACGAAGTTGCCGACCGTCCCGACGAGTTCGCCGTTCACGCGCTCGGCGAACTTCTCCCAGGAGAAGTCGACGTCCTGCTGGAAGCCGCCGTTGGTGGCGATGTAGTAGCGAAGCGGGTCGGGGTGGAACCCCTCGTCGAGGTACTCGTCGGCCCAGACCGCCCGGTTCCGGGAGGTGGAGAAGCCCTTCCCGCCGAGGGTGACGAACCCGCTCGCCATGACGGCCCGCGGCTCGGTGTACCCGACGCCGCGGAGCATCGCCGGCCAGAAGACGGTGTGGTGCTGGATGATGTCTCGGCCGATGACGTGGACGACCTCGCCCGCGTCCCTCCACGTCTCCTCCCAGTCGTACTCGTCTGCTCCGACGCGCTCGGTGTACTGCTTCGTCGAGGAGACGTACTCGATGGGGGCGTCGACCCAGACGTACAGGACGAGGTCCTCCGAACCCTCTCCCGGGTAGTCGATCCCCCAGTCCATGTCGCGGGTGATGCACCAGTCCTTGAGTTCGCCCTCGATCCACTCGCGGGGCTGGTTGCGCGCGTTCGAGGTGCCCTCAAGCCGGTCGATGAACCCCTGGAGGTACTCCTGGAACTCGGAGACGCGGAAGAACTTGTGCGTCCGCTCCCTGTACTCCGCGGGGTTGCCCGTGACGATCGAGACGGGGTCCTCGACCTCGCCGGGTTCGAGGTGGCGCTGACACCCCTCGTCGCACTCGTCGCCGCGCGCCTTCGCGCCGCAGTAGGGGCAGGTCCCCTCGACGTAGCGATCCGGGAGGTACTGATCCTCCTCGGGGTCGTAGGCGACGAGGATCTCCTTCTCGTAGACGTAGCCCGCCTCGTCGAGCGCGCGGACGATCTCCGTCGTCAGCTCGGTGTTCGTCTCGTCGTGCGTGTGGCCGTAGTTGTCGAACTCGACGCCGAACCGGGGAAACGTCGCCTCGTACGTCTCGTGCCAGCGGAGCGCGAACTCCTCGGGCGCGACGCCCTCCCGCTCCGCGTTGACGGCGACGGGCGTGCCGTGCATGTCCGACCCGGAGACGAAGGCGGTCCGCTGTCCGAGTCGGCGCAGCGCGCGGGCGAACACGTCGCCGCCGACGTACGTTCGCAGGTGGCCGATGTGCAGGTCGCCGTTGGCGTAGGGCAACCCGCAGGTGACCACCGCCGGGCGTTCCGTGGGGAAGTCCTCGTGGCTCATGTCTATCGATGCCTCCCGTGCGGGCCTAAAACCCGCCGATTTCGGTGATCGGTGTGGATCATCGTGCTGTGTACCGCGTGTGTCCGTGGTGTGCCGTGGGGGCCGCGCTGCGCGGCCCCGCCGGTCGCTCTGCGATCGACAGTCCGGAGAACGTCGGGTTCAGGTCGCGTCCCGGAGGCCGTATGACCGGCCGACGCGACGATTCACCGACGCGGCGACGGCTCCGCGCGCATAGGAGGGGAAACCGCGGGGGGCCGCGCCGGGTGAGTCACGTCACTGGGTTCGCCGCGCGTCCTACATAGCCTCGTCGGTCTTCAGAGGACCGTGACGACACCGCCGACGAGCGCGAGCGTCACGATCAGCCGACCCGCGCTCCCGACGAACGCCGCCAGCGCGAACTTGGCGTAGTCGTCCTCGAGCACGGAGAAGGCGTAGATCGAGAGCGTGTCGGGGAAGAAGGGGACGCACAGCGCGAGCGCCATGCCGACGTAGCCGTACCGATGGGCGAGCGCGATCGTCTTGCGCTCCGAGTAGGACACCACGTCCAGCCGCGACCGCCGGAGGAGGTCGATGATCGGTCCCGACTGCTTCGCCTCGTTGCCCAGGCGGAGCGCGAGGACGCTCCCGGCGGCCTTCCCCGCGCCGCTCACGAGGATGATCAGCGTGTAGTCGGCCCACGGCGGAAGCCCGAGGTCGAGGGGTGCGAGGAGGACCGTCTCGCTGGGAAGCGGGAGGGCGACCGCGATGAGAAAGGAGTAGATCGCGATGAGGACGAGCCCGAGCGGTCCGGTCGCGTGCTCGACCGCCGACTTCAGCGCGTGGAGAACGTCGCCGGAGACGACGAGAGCGACGTCGACGGGGACCACGAGCGCTGACACACGCGGCGGGTTCCGCGCGCGGCGCTGTAAGTCTTCTCTTACTCGACGCGATCGAGGTCCGCGAGGAACGCCGAGAGCACCCCGCGGGTGACGTGTGGCATCACCACGATCCGCGCCTCGCCCGCCGCCGTCCGCGAGAGCCGCCAGCCGCGCTCGCGCAGCGCCTCGACCGTCCGGTCGGGCAGGTCGACGGCCACGAGGGGGAGGGTCGGAGGGACGACCTCGTAGCCCCGCGCGGTGAGTTCCCCGGCCAGCCACTCGGCGTCCGCCGCGGCGCGCGCTTCCTCGCGGGCGTAGCCGTCCGGCCAGAGCGCCTCCATGGCGGCGACGGCGCTCGCGACGCCCGCCCCCGACCGCGTCCCCGTCAGCGTCACCTGCGCGGTCGATTCGAGGTACGGCGTGTCGATCGCGAGGGCGTCGAGCAGGGAACCGTCGCGCGCGAGCAGGCCGCCGGCGGGGACGGCCGCCCGACCCAGCTTGTGCGGGTCGATCGTCATCGTGTCCACGGGCGCGTCCGCGAAGTCCCAGTCGTGGTCGGTGAAGGGGAGCGCGAACCCGCCCCACGCGGCGTCGACGTGGCAGAGCGCGCCGCGATCGCGCGCGAGGTCGGCGATCGCGGGGACGGGATCGACGCGCCCGTACTCCGTGCTGCCAGCGACGCCGACGACGCAGACGGTGTCCGCGTCGACCAGTTCGGCCATCGCGTCCACGTCCGCCCGGTAGTCGGAGAGGGGGGCGCGCCGGAGTTCGACGCCGAGGACGTCGGCCGCCTTCGTGAAGGAGAAGTGGGCGCTCTCCGGCGCGACGACGTTCGGCGCGTCGGTCCGGCCGCGGGCGCGGTTGCGGGCGATGCGGACCGCCTGGACGTTCGCCTCCGTTCCCCCGGAGGTGACGTACCCCGCGGGGTCGGACAGCGAGGCGACCTCGCCGAGCAACTCGACGGCCTCGCGTTCGAGCGCGGCGACCGTCCGGTAGGTGCCGGGGTCGCCGGGGTTGGTCGCGAGAAATCGCTCCGCCGCGGCGCGGGCCGACGGGTGCGGCCGGGTACACATCGACGAGAGAACGCGAGCGAAGTCCTGTGGTTCGGCCCGCTGCATGGGGCCCCGTACCGCGCTACGCCGTTTAGCCGTTGCGTTACGCGGTCACGTTCGCGACCCACGCGGGGCGCTCGACGGTCACGTTTTCCGTTCGCACGAGGTCGAAGACGAGGCGGAAGGAGGCGTCCCTGCCGGCGACGGTGTAGTTCCCGGACGCCTCGTAGCGGTGGACGCGCCCCCGGCGGTCGACCACGAGCGTCGAGCGGTAGTCGGACGTGTCGGTCGCGTTCGCCGGGAAGACGGCCGTCGCGTTCGTCGTGCCCGTCGCGCGGAGGGTGACGAGCGTCCGGTCGCCGGTCCGGTTCACCGACGCCACCTCGTAGTCGGCGGCCGCGAGGCGCGGGGCGAGGAGGTCGACGAACGCCAGGGCGGCGACCGCGTGGGGTCGACCGGTCCGGTAGTACGTCTGCCCGCCGACGTCGCCGCGGAGGTAGTGCGTGGACGCGTTCGCCCAGGCGTCGAACCGGGCTCCGGTCCCCCGATTGACCGTGTGGTACGCGTAGGGCGTCCCGCCGGCCTCGACGAGCGTCCGCTGGGAGCGCGAGACGTTCAACACCTCCCGGTCGCCGCCGAGCGTGACGGGACGGGTCCCGTTGACGACCACGAGCGTCTCGAACCCCGTCTCGTTCAGCGCCGCGACGTGAGCGTCGAGGAGCGCGGTGACGTTGTCGAGTCGCCCGTCGACGACGCCGGGCGGCGCGTCGTCGGACGGGAGATCCGCGGCGTCCGCCGCGGACCCACCGGATGATTGACATCCCGAGGCCGTGAGCAGTAACGCGACCGCGAGGACGAGAGAGAGACGACTTCGTCGCATGTGTTCCCATTAGATTCAGGTATCAAAAAAGACGTGTCTGACGCCGTCCACAAAGCTTATGCCGACCTAGGGTTGGGGGCGCTCCGCGCTACCGGACCGAGTCGAGGAGGAGCTTCTGCTCGACCCGCTTGACCTCGTGCTGGACGTCGCGGACGGCGTCGATGTTCGCCGAGATGGAGCTGACCCCGCAGTTGACGAGGTAGCGGACCATCTTCGGCTTGGAACCGGCCTGCCCGCAGATGCTGGTGTCGACGCCGTGCTCGCGGCAGGTGGCGATGGTGTCGCCGATGAGCTTCAGGACGGCGGGGTGGAGTTCGTCGAAGCGCCCGGCGACGTGCTCGTTGTTGCGGTCGACCGCGAGGGTGTACTGCGTGAGGTCGTTCGTCCCGAACGAGGCGAAGTCGATGCCGGCGTCGGCCATCTCCCCGATGCAGAGCGCGCTGGCGGGCGTCTCGACCATGATCCCCCACGAGCGCTTGTCGGGGTCGATGCCGACCCCCTCCATGAGCCGCCGGGCCTGCAGCACGTCCTCCGCATCGTTGACGAGGGGGAGCATGATCTCGACGTTGTCGTAGCCCATGTCGTAGAGGCGGCGGAACGCCTCCAGTTCGTGCTCGAACACGTCCGGCCTGTCGAGGCTGCGGCGGATGCCGCGGTAGCCGAGCATCGGGTTGTGCTCCTTCGGCTCGTCCTCGCCGCCCTGGAGCTGACGGAACTCGTCGGTGGGCGCGTCGAGGGTGCGAACCCGAACCGGCCGCGGGTAGAACTCGTCGGCGACGGCGCGAACGCCGTTGACGATCTCCTCGACGTAGGCGTCCTCGCCGTGGTCGCGGACGTACCGCTCGGGCGTCTTGTTCGTCGAGAGGATCATGTGCTCCAGGCGGAGCAGGCCGACGCCGTCAGCGCCCGTGACCGCCGCGCGGTGGGCCGCCTCCGGGATGGAGACGTTCACCTTCACCTCCGTCGCCGTCATCGGCTTGACGGGGTTCTTCGGGCGGACGTCCTCGAGCGGGTCGGTCTCCTCCTCCTCCTTCGAGTCGGCGGCACCCTCGCGGATCGTCCCCTTGTCACCGTCGAGGGTGACGACCTGCCCGTCCTCCAGGTCGCGGGTCGCGCTCCCCGTCCCGACGACGGCGGGGACGCCGAGTTCGCGGGAGACGATGGCCGCGTGGCTCGTCATGCCGCCCTCGTCGGTGATGATGCCCGCCGCGCGCTTCATCGCGGGCACCATGTCGGGGGTCGTCATCGCCGTCACGATGACGTCGCCCTCCCCGACCTTGTCGAGCTGGTCGAGCTTGTCGACGATGCGCACCGCGCCGCTCGCGATCCCCGGACTCGCGCCGAGGCCCTTCAGGATGACCTCGTCGTCGCCCGACCGCTCCTGTCGGGCGCTCGCGCCGCTCCCGTCGGTGGCGCTCGCCGCCTCGCCCGACCCGGAGGAGCGCTTGATCGTGGTGATGGGCCGCGACTGGAGCATGTACACCTCGCCCTCGTAGATGGCCCACTCGACGTCCTGCGGGCGGCCGTAGTGCTCCTCGACCTGCCGGCCGAGTTCGACGAGGCGCTCGATCTCGTCGTCGGTGAGCACGCGCTCGGTGCGCTTGTCGTCCGGTACCTCGATCTCGACGGTCTCGCCCGTCTCGGCGTCCTTCGTGTGCATCACCTTCTTGTCGGCGACGGTCACCTCGGTCGTCCCCGCGGTCTCGCGGTCGACGACGTAGTTGTCGGGGGACACCGAGCCGCTGACGACGGCCTCGCCGAGCCCCCAGGCCGCCTCGACGATGATCTCCGGTTCGCCGGTCGAGGGGTGGCTCGTGAACATCACGCCGCTCTTCTCGGCGTCGACCATCTGCTGAACGACGACCGCGATGTCGACCTTGTGGTGCTCGAAGCCCTGCTCCTCGCGGTAGTAGATCGCGCGCTGGGTGAACAGCGACGCCCAGCAGCGCTTCACGCGATCGACGAGGTCCTCGCCCGTGACGTTGAGGAACGTCTCCTGCTGGCCCGCGAACGACGCGTCGGGCAGGTCCTCCGCGGTCGCGGAGGAGCGGACGGCCACGAACGCCTCGCCTCCCTCGGCGTCCTCCCCGGAGTCCGATGCGCCGATGCGCGCGTAGGCGTCGAGGATCTCCTCCTTCAGTTCGTCGGGGATCGGCGTCTCCAGAATGAGTTCCTCGGCGCGGTTCGCGGCGGCGGCGAGCGCTCCCGAGTCGTCGGAGTCGACGTCGACCGCCTCGAACAGGTCGTCGTCGATGCCGGTCCCCTCGATGAACGAGCGATACGTACCCGCCGTCACGACGAACCCCGGCGGGACCGGCAGGCCGGCCCCCGTGAGTTCCCCGAGCGACGCACCCTTCCCGCCGACGGCGTCGATGTCGTCGGACCCGACGTCGTCCAGCCAGAGTACAGCCATTTGCGTATCGGGATGAACACGGAACTTGATTAAGAACCTTCCGACCCGCCGCCCGTCACCCGAACGCCATCCCCTCGCTAAATGCCGATAGCACTCCTCTAGCGCCGGTTTCACGATCGACGGGATCGCCGGATACGATCTCGTCCGCCGCGCGATGCGACCGCCTACCCGACCCCGACGTGCCCGTAAAGCACACCCTACGCGATTGAATCCTGATTAATTCATATTGATCCGTAGTAATTGATACTCAATATGTCTCCGAATTAATACGGTGACGTCCCTCGCCACGACCGCAGATGACCGAAAGACCAATCGGACGGATCGACACCCGAAATCGGAGCGGGGGCGCGCCGCTCGCGTTCGGTCCCCTCGAACGGCTGTCGCGGGAGCGCGACCACGGCGCGACGGGGGGCGGACGGTGACGGCCGTAGCCCGGGGGACGGCCGACCGGCTGGCCGACGTCCGCTCGACCGTCGCGCCGTACGGACGGTTCCTCGCGCTGCTGGCGGTCGTCCTCGTCGCCGGACTGCTCGCCGAACGAACCGTCGACGACTTCGCCGGCGCGGTCGAGCGCTACCGGCTGTTCTTCCAGCTCATCCTGGCCGGCGTCGTCCTCTCGCTGCTTCGCAGCGAGGTGGGGATGAAGACCTACGGGCTGTTCGCGCCGATGATCGTCGCCTTCATCCTCGTCGCCGCCGGGCCGCTGTGGGGACTGCTGCTGTTCCTGAACGTCCTCGTCGTGACGCTCGTCGCGTTCCTGGCGGTGAAGCCCCTCCAGCTCGGGACCGCCCCGCGCGTGGCGACGCTGCTGTCGGTCGCCTGCCTCTCGACGACGATGACGCTGCTGGCCGCGGACGTCGGGTTGCTCCCCGGCTTCTTCGGCTCGGTCGACGTGTTCTTCCCCACGATCATCAGCGCGTGGTACGCAGACCGCGTCGCCACCGCGGTCGAGGAGCGCGGCTGGGTCGCCCCGGCCATCCAGTTGCTGTGGACGATCGTCGCCGTCTTCGTCGCCTACCTGGTCGTGACGAACGAGGCGATCGTCGGCTGGTTCGTCCGCACGCCCGAGGCGTGGGTCGGCGCGCTCGCCGTCACCGTCGTCGTCGGGAACCGGCCGTGCATCCGCCTCACGGAGTACGTCCGGTTCACCGACCACATCGACTCGAACGCGGCCCTCGCCCTCCTGACGGGCGGGCAGGTGTGGCTCCACAACCAGCGCCTCCGCCTGCGACGGCTCGTCTCGAACGGCGCGGGCGAGTTGCGCGCCGTGAGCGACGTGCTGCCGATGAAGGTGCGAAACCGATACATCGACCGGTACAACCCACCGTACCTCCGGCCCGCGGCCGACGAGAAGGCGCACATCAACCGCCGGTTCGCGGGCCTCGACATCGACGCGCCCGAGACGTACGCCGTCGTCCGGGACGCCGCCGACCTGTCCACCGCGGCCGCGGTGATGGACGAGCGCGAGGAGTTCGTCGTGAAGCCGAGCGCGGGATACGGCGGCGAGGGGATCGTCGTCGTCACCGGGCGCGACGGCGACCGGTTCGCGACCTCGAAGGGGCCGCGAACGAGAGCGGAACTGCTCGGCCACGTCCGGCGCATCGTCGAGGGCCACTACTCGGGGCTCGACCCCGAGGGGACGGCGATCGTCGAGGAGCGCCTCCGGCCGGCGCGGTTCTTCCGCGAGCGGTGCGGCGGCGGCGTCCCCGACGTGCGCGTCATCGTCTTCCGGGGGTACCCCGTGATGGCGATGACGCGACTCCCGACCGAGGAGTCCGAGGGCGCGGCGAACCTCCACATGGGCGCGGTCGGGGTCGGCCTGCGCGTGGCCGACGGGACGCCCCTCGGGGCGTACCAGCAGAGCCGGGACCGCCACCTCGACCGCCACCCCGACACCGGCGCGGACCTGACCGACTTCGCGGTCCCGAACTGGACGGGGATCCTGGAGACGGCGGTCCGCGCGGCCGCCGCCTCGGGACTCGGCTACGCGGGCGTCGACGTGGTCCTCACCGAGGGGAACGTCCCCAAGGTGCTCGAGGTGAACGTCCGCCCCGGCCTCGGCATCCAGAACACGACCGGCCAGGGCCTGCTGGCGCGCCTCGCCGCCGTCGAACGGTTGCCCACGACCTGCGAGTTCGCGTCGCCCGACGAGCGCGTCGCGCTCGCCCGCGAGTGGGACGCCCACGCGTCGGGGTACGAGGCGGCGGTCGGGGCCGAACTCGATCGGATCGAGCGCGGCGAGCGGAGCGAGGACGACCGGGACGCGCACGGAGTCGATCGAGCGAGCGGGAACGGCACCCGATCGTCGACGCTCTCGCCGAGGCGCGTCGCGCTCGCGGTCGGCGGCGCGGCGAGCCTCGCGCTGCTCGCCGGCGCGCAGGCGGCCGGCTTCCCCGTCGTCGGCGTCGGGTTCGTCGCCTGCGCGGTCGGGTTCGTCGGCTTCCTGCTGCACCACGCCGCGCGCTACCACGTCGGCGGGGGAGGTGAGTGAGATGCGCGGATCCGACGCGACGACCTGCCGTCGACTGCTGGTGTGCGCGCTCTGTGCGCTCCTCTGCGTCGCCGCCCTGCCGACGGGCGTCGTCGGCCAGCCGGACGGCAGTTCCGACGACGGCACCGTCGCGATCGACTACCGGTACGAGCACACCGGCGATCCGGGCACCGTCCGCGTCACCGCCGAGGCGACGGTGCCCGCGAACGTGACCGAACTCTCCGTCGAACTCCCGTCGAACGCGTCCGACGTGCGCGCGGCCGACTTCGGCGGCGACGGCGATACGCTCGAGTGGGAGCGCGACGGGGGCGACGGATCGAGGCGGATCGAACTGTCCTACCGCGTGGCCGTGAACGAGACCGACGACGGCTCGCTCGAGGACGTGAGCACCCGCGAGTGGGCGCTGTTCAACTGGCGCGGGACCGACCTCCGGGTCGGGTACGCCCACACCGGGACCGACCCGGGGGTGACCGAGCGCGCCGTCGTCCCCGAGCGCGCGGGCGTCGCCGGGGAGACGTACGTCTACCTCGGCCCCTACTCGACGCGCTCGCGGACGGTGAACGGCGAGACGATCAGGCTCGTCGTCCCGCGCGCCGCGAACGGCTCCACGGACGCGACGGCGACGCTCGACGCGCTGGCGACGGCGGCGCGCGACCTGCGGGTGGACGCCGGACGCGAGCGGCTGACCGCCTTCGTCGCGCCCGCGCCCATCGAGGCGACCGGGCGCTTCTCCCGCGCCGGCGACGGCGGCGCGCGCGACATGTACGTCTCCGCGTCCGCGCGGCTCAACACGCCGGACAGCGCCTGGCTCCACGAGTTCACCCACAGCCGACAGGCCTACGAGACCGACGAGTCGATGGCGTGGTTCGACGACGCGAGCGCCGAGTACTACGGCGCGCTGTTGACCTACCGGCAGGGGCGCATCTCGGAGGCGGCGTTCGCCGAGTACGTCCGCGCGGAGCGGGAGCGCGACGCCGTCCTGGCCGAGGCGGGGGCCGGCGACGCCTCCTACTTCAAGGGGATGCGGGTGCTCGCGGCGCTCGACGCGACGATCAGGGAGCGGAGCGACGGTCGGCGGAGCCTGGAGGACGTCCTCCGGCGGATGAACCGCCACGAGGGGACGGTCAGCTACGCCGACTTCGCGCGGTTCGTCGCGTGGGCGGCGGGCGAACCCCTCGACGAGTGGCTCGACACCTACGTCCGGGGCGAGGCCGCCCCCGAGGTCGACGTCGGACCGCTCACGGCCGGGGCGACGGTCGAACCCGCGGACCCGAACGCCTCCGCGAACCTCGTCGAGGCGGTGCGGACCGCGCCGCCGACCGGCTGGGCGCTCTTCCTCGCGGGCGCGGCGCTCGCGCTCGCCACCACCGTCACCCTCCGCCGTCGCCGAGGATAGCCCGCCTCAGGCCTCGATCACGTCGTCCTCCTCGGGGTCGGGGATCGAGAGCGTCCCGTCGAGCGCGGTCACGGCGCGACCGCCGACGCGGATCTCGCCGCGGGCGCGCACCAGCGCCCTGCCGGGGCGCTGCACGAAGTGACCCTGCTCGAACGCCATCTCCGCCGGCAGGTCGTCGAAGGCGTCGTACTCCCGCAGGTACGCCCCGACGGCCCCGCTCGCGGTGCCCGTCACGGGGTCCTCCGGGACGCCCGCGAGCGGGGCGAACATCCGCCCGTGGAGCGCGGCGTCGGGGTCGAGCGTCTCGAAGGTGAACGCGTAGACGCCCGTCGCGTCGACCGACTCGCAGAGCGCCTCGACGGCCGCCGCATCGGGCGTCGCGTTCCCGAGGTCGTCGAGGCGCGCGACGGGGACGACGAGGAACGCGAGACCGGTCGAACTCCACGCGAGCGGGAGGTCGTCGGCGACGGTCGTGAGCGCACGCTCCTCGACGCCGAGGGCGTCCGCGACCTCCCCGTACTCCGCGTCGACCGCGTGGAGTTCGGGCGGGGCCTGCGTCATCCACACCGTACCGTCCGCCTCGACGTCGATCTCGAGGACGCCGACGTTCGTCGCGAGCGTGTGCGTGCCGGCGTCGACGACGCCCTCCTCGTGCAGGAGGGCGTGGCTGGCGATCGTCGCGTGCCCGCAGAGGTCGACCTCCGTCTCGGGGGTGAAGTAGCGGATCCGGCGGTCGGCCTCCTCGCTGTCGGTGAGGAAGGCCGTCTCGCTCGCGTGGAGTTCGCGGGCGATCGCCCGCATCCGATCCGCGGTCAGCCCCTCGGCGTCGGGGACGACCCCGGCGGCGTTGCCCGACAGCGGTTCCTCGGTGAAGGCGTCCACGAGCAGGGTACGGCGCGTCTCCATGGTTCGGGCGACTCGACCCGTCGGGATAAGGGTTGGCGAGGGGCGACGAGGGGTGACGAGGGTCGACGGCCCGCGGCATCCTGCGGCGGTCCCGACCTCACCAGTACGACTCGTGGATCGTCCGCCCCTCCTCGGCGAGCACCGGGCCGATCACCGCCACCTCGTCGTCCGCGCGGGCGAACACGTCGCTCGCGGGGAGGACGAGTCCCGGATCCGCGACCGCGGCGAGGTCCGCGGCCGAGGTGCTGTAGACGACCCGCCGCAGGCCGGCGTTGTAGAGCGCCGTCGCACACATCGGGCACGGTTCGGTGCTCGTGTACATCGTCGTCTCCGCGAGCGCGTCGGCGTCGAGTTCCCGGGCGGCCCAGCGCGCGAGCTTCAGCTCCGGGTGGGCCGCGATGTCCCCGTCCGTCAGGACGGTGTTCACGTCCTCCGCGAGCACCTCGCCGCCGCGTTCGAGCAGCGTTCCGAACGGGCGGTCGCCGTTCTCGATCGCCTCGCGCGCGAGTTCGTGCGTGCGGCGGACGAACCGCTCGTGGCCGGGGTCGTCGGGGCTGTCGTCGGTCACACCGTCCCCGAAGCGGGGCACGCTCCAGTAAGTTCGGGTTCGCTGGGTCGTGGATCGACGAAACGCCGGGCCGGTCGAGGTCGGCGAGCGGCCGCTCCTCGGTCGGTCGAAGCGGAACTCGGGGCACGACCGTCTCCGTCTACTCGCAGAACTCCCCGACGGCGTCCAGCGAGGCGGTGATCGACTCGAGCACCTCCCCGAGGGCGTCGGCGTTGTCCGCGGACACCACCTCCCCCGTCTCCCGGTCGTGGCGGACGACGCCGTGCTCGCTCAGTTTGGGGAGGTGACGGTGGTAGAGCGAGATGTGCACGTCCTGTACGAGCCCCGTCTCCGCGTCCGCTATCGGTCGCCCGGTCTCCGCCTCTACCACCGCCCGAACGAGTGCCTGTCGCGTCGTTTCGCCGCCGTTGTCTAATAAGTGCTCGACGACGGTTCGCCGGCGCGCGTTGGAGAGCAACGCGAACGCCGCATCGGAAGCCGTCGTCGGGTCCCAAGCCGACATATTTCCACCTGTGTGACAACACAGTTCGAACGAACGTATATAGATACTGTGCTTGCCTGTGCCGCGTGACACGCTTTCGACGCACGCCCACTCGGCGGAGATCACGCCGCCCGAATCGGCGGTCGGGTACGGAGGCGCGAAGGCGCGGAGACGCGGGCGTCCGACGAACTCGCGCGGCGCTCGGCCGCGTCCCGACTCGACGCGGGATTCCGGATCGATTCACACGACTTAAACGGCGAAACTCCGTCGGTGTACTGTGGTGAACACGCGCCATGGCTGACCTCCCGGACGAATTCAAGTGCACGATCACGAACTGGGACTACATCTACGACCTCTGTCGGGACGTGGCGGACCAGGTGAAGGCGGCGGAGTTCGAGCCGGACGTGGTGGTCGCGCTGGCCCGCGGCGGCTGGTTCGCCGGGCGCTGTCTCTGTGACTTCCTCGGCCTCGACGACCTGACCAGCCTGAAGATGGAGCACTACGTCGGCACCGCCCAGAAGACCGGCGAGCCGGAGATCCGCTACCCGATGCCGGAGGGGAGCGTCGAGGGCAAGGACGTCCTCGTCATCGACGACATCGCGGACACGGGCGGGTCGATACGTCGCGCCCACGAGTACGTGAGCGACCGCGACCCCGGCGAGGTCCGGACGGCCACGCTCCAGTTGCTCGGGACCAGCGAGTTCGAACCCGACTACGTCGGCGAGCGCCTGGAGGAGTGGGCGTGGGTGGTCTACCCGTGGAACTTCATCGAGGACATGATCGACCTCACGCGCGGCGTGATGGAGAAGGCCGGCGAGCCGTCCTACACCGTCGAGGAGATCCGCCACTACCTCAACGAGTACCACGACGTCCAGCGCATCGAGATGGAGATCGCCCAGCCGGGGCGGATGGGGGAGGTGCTCTCGGAGATGGAGCGCCGGGGCGTCGCAGAGCGCGTCGGCGAGGGCTGGCGGCTCGCGGGGTGAGACGATGCTCGACGCGCTGGCGCAGTGCGATCTCGGGGGAGTTTAGTCCCCCTCGCCCCTCGCCCGACGCATGACGGTCGGATTCATCGGCGGAAGCGGCATCTACGAGGCGCTCGACCTGACCGACGTCCGCGAGGAGGAGATCGAGACGCCCTACGGCGATCCCAGCGCCCCGGTCACGATCGGGGACCTCGACGGGACGGAGGTGGCGTTCCTCCCCCGACACGGCCGCCACCACCAGTACGACCCGACGGACGTGCCCTACCGGGCGAACGTCTACGCGCTCAAGGCGGTGGGCGTGGAGCGGATCCTGGCGAGCAACGCCGTCGGGAGCCTCCGCGAGGATCTCCCGCCGGAGACGCTCGTGGTCCCGGATCAGCTCTTCGACCGGACGCGCCACCGCCCCTACACCTTCTTCGACGGCGAGATGGTCGTCCACATGGGCTTCGCTGACCCCTACTGCCCCCACATGGTCGAACACCTCGCACGGTGCGGGCGCGAGACGACCGACGGGATCGTCGAGGGCGGCACCTACGTCTGCATCGAGGGGCCGCAATACTCGACCCGCGCGGAGAGCGAGTTCTTCCGCGACCAGGGGTGGGACGTGATCGGCATGACCGCCGTCCCCGAGGCGAAGCTCGCCCGCGAGGCGGAACTGTGCTACGCCACGGTGACGGGCGTCACGGACTACGACGTCTGGAGGCGCGACGGCGAGGTCACCCTGGAGGAGGTGCTCGAGAACGCCGCCGCCAACGAGGCCGCGATCAAGGAGGTCGTCGAGCGGGCGATCGAGACGCTGCCCGACGACCGCGAGTGCGACTGCGGGCGCGCCCTGGCGGGGACGATCAACACCCCCAGCGAGCACGTCCCCGAGGAGACGAAATCGCGGGTGGACCTCCTCGCCGGCGAGTACCTCTGAGGGGAAAACGGGGAGCGCGGCCGAGTGTGTGACTCGGTCACCGGCCCGGATCGCGCACGTACTGCAGGGCCTCGATCAGCCGCTCGCGGTCGACGCGACCCTCCGTCTCGGCCAGGCGCTCGCGGAACCACGCTGGCGTCATGGCCACCGAGACGTTTGCTACCATTGCACATGACCCTTTCGACCGTTGCGGTCCGTAAGCCCGGCTTAATCGGGAGGGCGATGGATCAGTCCGCCGTGACCTCCTCGGGCGTCGAGGCGGCCGCCGGGTCCCGTATCCAGAGGTCGCCGAAGAGTTCGTCCTGCTGGAGGTGGACCTGTCCGCGGTGGGAGAGAAAGAGCAGGCCGAGGAACGTCTCGACGCGCGAGCCGCCGGTCTCCTCCACCTCCGCGAACAGCACCTCCGCGCGCCCGGCGTCGTACTGCTCGCGCAGGGCGCGGTAGACGCGCCGGATCGTCGCCTCGATGTCCTCGGCGTGGGCCGTCCCGGTGACGTCGGCCGTCGTCGGCTCGTCGTCCACGCGGAAGTCGTCGCCCGCGCGGTAGTCGAGCGTCTGCGTCCCCCGGCGGAACCCCCGCGGGGAGTCGCTCGTGTCGTAGGTGCGCGACTCCTTCCACCGCGAGCCGCGCTCGGCCTCGCGGAGTTCCCGGACGAGTTCGTCGAGCGTCCGCGGGGTCCCGCGGGCGCGCTTTCGCTCCAGACGGCGGTCGATCTCGCGGTCGAGCGCGTCGAACGGGTCGGGACCGTCCCACTCCCCGCCGTCGGCGGGCGGGTCGTCCCACGCGTCCCACGGCTCGTCCTCGACCTCGGGTTCGTCCGGTTCGAGCAACGCGTCGCTCTTCATCCGCAGGAGGACGCTCGCGTAGAACAGCGCCCGACCGCCCGTGCGAAGGTCGGCCTCGTCGAGCACCGCGAGGAACTTGTCCGTCACGGCGACGATGTCGATGTCCCACGGCTCGATCTCGCCCCTGTCGGCGAGCTGCACGAGCAGTTCGACCGGCTCGACCTCGTCGCCGTCGGGCGCGTCCGGATCGACGGCGTCCGCGCCGGCGTCCTCCGCCCCGTCCGGGCGGCGGTCGTCGGGGGGATCGTCGGCTCCCTCCCCGCGCTCGCGCGAGTCGTGGCCGGTCCAGTCGAACGCGATCCCCTCCCCGCCGTCGGTCCCGATTCCGGGATCGGGGCGCTCGCCGTCGGACTCGCCTGCGCGCTCAGTCACCGGCGGTCACCCCCGCGGCCGCGAGGTCGATGCCGGTCACGGCGCTCACGTTGTCGTCCTGCATCGTGACGCCGATGGCGCGCTCGGAGCGCTCGAGGAGCGCGGAGCGGTGGGAGACGACGATGAACTGGGCGGTGTCGGCCAGTTCGTCGACCAGTTCGCCCACCGCCTCGGCGTTGGCGGCGTCGAGGAAGGCGTCCACCTCGTCGAGCGCGTAGAACGGCGCGGGGTTGTGCCGCTGGATGGCGAAGATGAAGGCGAGCGCCGTCAGCGACTTCTCCCCGCCGGACATGGCCGCGAGGCGCTGGACGGGCTTGTCCCCCGGCTGGGCCTTCATCGTCAGCCCGCCGTCGAAGGGGTCCGCCTCGTCCTCCAGGTGGAGCGTCCCCGTGCCGCCCGAGAGGCGCTCGAAGATGTCCGTGAAGTGCTCGTCGATGGCCTCGTAGGCCTCCATGAACGTCTCGCGCTTTCTCGCCTCGTAGCCCTCGATGCGCTCGACGATGCCGTCGCGCTCCTCGATCAGGGTGGCGCGCTTCTCCTCTAGATCCCCGAGGTCGTCGGCCACCCGGTCGTACTCGTCGATGGCGAGCATGTTGACGGGTTCGAGGTCCGCCATCTCGCCCTCCAGGCGCTCGATCTCCGACTCGACCGTGTCGTGGTCGGGGACGTCCTCGGGGTCGTACTCGCCGACCTGCGCGGCGAGTTCGTCCACCTCCCACTCCAGGCGCTGGACGGTCTCGCGGCGATTCTCGAGGCGGCTCTCGACGGTCGCGGCCGCCTCCTTCGCCTCGTCGCGTGCCTCGCGCGCCTCCCGGAGGTCGGCCTTGAGCGACTCACGCTCCTCCTTGAGTTCGGCGAGTTCGTCCTCCAGATCGGCGACCTGCTCGCGCTTCTCCGCGAGCGCGGCCTCCTTCGTCTCGATCTCCGCCTCCAGGTCGGCGACGCGCGTCTCCGCCTCAGCCTTGCGGTTCTGCGCGTCCTCGATGGTCTCGTGGAGTTCCTCGATGGCGTCCTCGGCGTACTGCTTCTCGAGTCCGAGTTCGTTGAGGTCGCCGTCGAGGTCGTCCATCTCGTCCTCCAGGTCGGCGATCTCGGCGCGGATCTCCTCGGCGCGCTCGGTGAGTTCCGCCACCGCCGAGTTCCTGAGTTCCTCCTCCAGGTCCGCGATGCGCTCCTCGATCCCGGCGACGGTCTCGGTCGCCTCGGCGATCTCGTCCTCGAGCGCCTCCATGCGCTCGGCGACCGCCTCGCGCTCCTCGTCGATCTCCGCCACCCGGGTCTCCTTCGCCGCGATCGTCTCGCGCACGTCCTCGATGCGCCCCTCGGTCCGCTCGATCTCCGTCCGGACCTCGCGCACCTTGTCGGCGGCGGCCGCCTGCCGGTCGCGGGCGTCGTCGAGGCGGCTCTCCACGTCCCGTAGCTCCTCGCGGGCCTCGCGGCGCTCGTCCTCGAGGCGGGTGATCCGCTCGGCGACCCGTTCGAGCTGACCCTTCCCCGAGGAGAAGGAGTAGCGCGATCCCGAGCGGGAGCCGCCGGTCATCGCGCCGCTCTTCTCGACGAGTTCCCCCTCCAGGGTCACCATCCGGAACTGGCCCATCAGGTCGCGGGCGGTCGCCATGTCCTCGACGACGAGCGTGTCGCCGACGACGTAGGAGAAGACCCCGGCGTACTGGGGATCGAAGTCGATCAGGTCGTAGGCGAACCCCACGACGCCGTCGCGGCTCGGCTCGCTCGGCAGCGAGCGCTGGCGCATCTTGTTGATCGGGAGGAAGGTCGCCCGGCCCGCGTTGCGCGACTTCAGGTACTCGATGCAGCGCTGGCCGACCCCGTCGTCGTCCACGACGACGTTCGCGAGGCGACCCCCGGCGGCGGTCTCACACGCCGTCGCGTACCGCCCGGAGACGCCTCCCAGCTGACCGACGGTGCCGTGGACGCCGTCGAGGCCGCCGTTGAGGACGGTCGTGACGGCGCGACCGTAGGAGCTGTCGCCGGACTCGCCCGCCTTGGCCTCCAGTTCCGCGTACTCCTGCTGGGCGGCGCTGACCTCGTCCTCCAGGTCGTCCAGTTCGTCCTGGCGCTCGTACTTCTCGGCGCGCAGGTCGTCGACGACCGACTCGATCGTGGTCTTGTTCTTCTCGGCCTTCTCCAGTTCGGCCTCCAGGTCGGCGAGGTCGGCCTCCAGGTCGGGGATCGACGCCTCCAGGGACTCGATCTCCTCGCGGAGTTCGCGTTGGTCGTTCGAGCGCCGCCGCGCCTCGTCGAGCAGGCGGTCCTGCTCGCGCTGGAGTTCGTTCCTCTCGGCCTTCGCGGCCTCAAGCTCGTCGCGCGCCTCCTGGAGGTCCGTCTTCAGCTGCTCGTACTCGGAGTCCACCGCCTCGATCTCGGCTTCGACCTCGGCGAGTTCCTCCTCCCGCTCCATCGCCTCGGCCTTCAGCGAGGACTTCGCGACCTTCGCGTTGCGGATGCGGGCGTCGAGGTCGTCGACCTGCTCCTGCTTCGCGTCGAGCTTGACGAACGCCTCCCGACGCTTCGACTCGGCCTCCTCGATGCGCCCCTCGGCGCTCTCGATCGCGTCCTCCAGGCGGGCGATCTCGCCCTTCACCTCCTCGATCTCGCGCTTTACGCGCAGCTGCTCGTCCTCGCCGGTGCGCTCGATCTCCGCGTTCAGGTCCTCCAGGTCCTCCTCCAGACGGAGCACCGTCCCCTGGCGCTCGTCCAGGGTGCGCCGGCGCTCCTCGAGCTTCGTCTCGTCGCGCTCGACCTTCCGCTCGGTGCGGTCGAGGCGGGCGCGCTTGTCCTCCAGTTCCGCCGCCTTGAGGTAGCCCTCGTACTCCTCGCGCTCCTCCTTGAGCGACTGGTACTCGAGGGCCGTCTCGCGCTCGTCCTCGAGCTGCGCGAGGCGCTCCTCCTTCTCCTCGATCCGGAGGTCGGCCTCGTCGACGCGCTCCTCGACGACCTCGAGTTCGTCCATCGCGTCGGCCTTCCGGGCGTCGAACTCCGCCACGCCCGCGATCTCGTCTACGATCTCGCGGCGCGCGTGCGGCGTCATGTTGATGATCTCGGTCACGTCGCCCTGCATCACGACGTTGTACCCCTCGGGGGCGACCCCCGCCTGCGCGAGGAGGTCCTGGATGTCAGAGAGGTTGACCGACCGGCCGTTCAGGTAGTAGTAGGAGTAGTAGTTGTCCTCGGTCTGCTTGACCCGCCGCCGGATGGAGATCTCGTCGACGTCGCCGACGCTCTCCGTCCCGGCGGCGTTCACGACCTGCGACCGCGAGAGCGTGCGATCGGCGTTGTCGAGGACCACCTCGACGCTCGCCTCGCGCTCGCCGGCGAACGCCGCGCCGTCGTCGTCGGGGTTGTAGATGAGGTCCGTGAGCTTCTCCGCGCGGATCCCGCTCGTGCGGGCCAGCCCGAGCGCGAACAGGACGCTGTCGATGATGTTCGACTTGCCGGAGCCGTTCGGCCCGCTGATGGTCGTGAAATCCTCGTAGAAGGGGATCCTGGTCGTACGGCCGAAGCTCTTGAAATCGTCGAGGACGAGCTCTTTGATGTGCATGGGGCGCTCGTTGGCGACCCCCCTACGCGACGATTATCTCGTCGCCACCGGGGGAATCGCTCCGTTCTTCCTCCTCGCTCCGCTCGGATTTGTCCCCTTCGGATTCCGACGCTGGCGGGTCCGATCCCTCCGCCCGGCCGGTTCGCCCGGACCGTCCCGCGACGGCGTCCGGCGGGTCGACCTCCGCTTCGAGCGCCTGGATCCGCTCCTTGCACTCGACGAGTTCGTCCGTCAACCCCGTCACCGACGCCTCGAGCTGTCGAACGCGGGACTCGAGTTCCTCGACGCGATTTCCGCTGGCCATGTCCCACATGCACCGGCGCGGACGTATAAACATGCGTCAGACAATGACAAGTTCAGTGACACGTCTCGGTGCCGCACCGGGGAAGCGATTACCGTCCCGCGGTCCTACGGGACGCCATGGTCCAGCGAACCCGCGACCTCCCCGGCACCTCGCGGTACGTCGAGACGAACGGCGTCACCCTCCACGTTCGGACGGTCGGTCCCGAGGACGGCGCGCCGGTCGTCCTGCTCCACGGCTTTCCCGAGTTCTGGTACGGCTGGCGGCGGCAACTGCCGGCGCTCGCCGACGCGGGCTACCGTCTCCTCGTCCCCGACCAGCGCGGCTACAACCTGAGCGACAGGCCCGGCCGGAGGGGGGCCTACCGCATCGACGCTCTCGCCCGCGACGTCGTCGGCCTCCTCGACGCCGAGGGGTACGACGCGGCCCGGATCGTGGGCCACGACTGGGGCGCGATGGTCGCGTGGTGGCTCGCGCTCGACCACCCCGGGCGCGTCGAGCGCCTCGGGATCCTCAACGTCCCCCACCCGGGCGCGTTCGGCGAGGTTATCCGGGAGAACCCGCGGCAGGCCCTGCGAAGCTGGTACGCCGGCGTCTTCCAGCTTCCCCGCCTCCCCGAGGCGGCGCTCCGGGCGCGGGACTTCGAACTGCTGGAGCGGGGGCTCACCGACAGCTCCCGACCGGGCACCTTCTCGGAGGTGGACCTCGCGCGCTACCGCACCGCCTGGGGTCGCCCGGGGGCGCTGACGGGGATGCTGAACTGGTACCGCGCGAACGGATTGCGGAGCGGGTTGTTCGACCGCCGCGAGCGGGTGACGGTGCCGACGCTCGTGCTCTGGGGCGCGCGGGATACCGCCCTGATCCGGGAGAACGCGGAGCGGAGCGTCGAGTACTGTGAGGACGGTGCGTTGGTGGTGTTCGAAGACGCGACTCACTGGGTCCAGCACGAGAAGGCCGACGAGGTGAACGAGAAGTTGGTGGATTTTTTAGCGTGAACGCGGATACCGTCGATGCCACTTCGAACGCTTTCGGACGGTCAGCGAGATCTTCTACCACCTCGAACGCCCTCGGATCAGAGTCGAAGGAGAGTGTCTCGAAAGCCCTCGGGTCCTACGCTCCCGGGAGACACGCTGTGCTCCTCGGCTCGCTCGCTCCGCTCGCTCACCTGCGGTGCTTGCGGCCTCCGGGTTCGCGTAGGACCCTCGCCCTTTCAGTCCGCCAGGCTGCCTACCCGACTCCGCCGGGCGCGCATAGAAGCGCGCCCAGCCGCGTGGCCGGGAGGGCGGCTCGTCGCCCGACTCGGGGGAGGGCAGGCGTGCGGGACGGTGCGGTTCGGTCCCCTGGCGTCTCCGTGAGCGAGCCGTCAGGCGAGCGAACGGAGGCGCAGGAGACACGCACTGCGCGTCTCCTGGTGGACTGAAAGGGCGAGCGCTGTAGACGAAGCACGCCGACACAAGCACTGGAGCGAGAGAGCGGAGCGAGCGAGCGAAGCGCGCAGCGAGGCGCGCGAGTCACGCGAGCAAGGCGAGCGTGACGTCGGAAGTCGCAGCCCGCGCAGCCGAGCACCGCGAGGCGAGCAGGACCGTCTTCCGGGAGTCCACAGCGCGAGGGCTTTCGAGGTAGTACTGTCCTCTGCATCCGATTCGGAGGCTTTCGAGACGGTATACGATGTGGCAGACCATGCGAGGGCGTTCGAGGTGTTCTCGTTGCGGTTCGTTACGTGAGCGAGAGCTTTCGAGGCGCTCCCTCCCTACTCAGATCCGAGACGTTCGAGGCACCGCCACCGTAGACCGCTGACCCCCCAAACCCACCCCCGACCCGAGTCCCGATAGCCTTTAGCGCGCGGACCCGGTGAATCGAGGTAATGACCGCACAGGCGACCCGGGCGCGCGAGCACGCCGTCGTCATCGGGCTGGAGGTGCACGTCCAGCTGGAGACGGCCACGAAGCTCTTCTGTGGCTGCTCGACCGACACGGCCGACGACGCGCCCAACACCCACACCTGCCCCGTCTGCCTCGGCCTGCCGGGATCGCTGCCCGTCGTCAACGAGGCCGCGGTGGAGGCCGCCGTCAAGGTCGGCAAGGCCATCGAGGCCGACATCCCCGAGGAGACGCGCTTTCACCGGAAGAACTACTACTACCCCGACCTGCCGAAGAACTTCCAGATCACGCAGTACGACGACCCGATCTGTCAGGACGGCTCCCTCGAGATCAGCGTCGAGGGCGAGCGCCGCGTCATCGGGATCGAGCGCGCCCACCTGGAGGAGGACCCCGGGTCGCTCAAGCACGAGGGCGGGGCCATCGACCGCGCCGAGTACACGCTCGTCGACTACAACCGCGCCGGGATGCCCCTCATGGAGGTCGTCACCCGGCCGGACTTCCGCTCGCCGACGGAGGTGCGCGCCTTCCTCGCCAAACTGGAGGAGGTGCTCGAGTACCTGGGCGTGTTCGACCCCGAGCGCGACGGCAGCCTGCGCGTCGACGCGAACATCTCGCTCGTGCCGGGCGAGGAGGTGGCCGAGGACGGCTCCATCGGCGCGGCGGCGCTCGCCGCGGCCAACCGGACCGAGGTGAAGAACATAAGCAGCCACAAGGGGGCGGAGAAGGCGCTGGCCTACGAGGTGACCCGCCAGCGCAACGCGGTCGCGCGCGGACGGGAGGTCGAGCAGGAGACGCGCCACTGGGACGAGTCCCGCGGCGTCACCGTCTCGATGCGCTCGAAGGAGGCCGAGAAGGACTACCGCTACTTCGAGGAGGCGGACCTCCCGCCGATGCGCGTCTCGGGCTGGAAGGAGGAGATCCCGATCCCCGAACTCCCCGAGGCCCGCCGCGAGCGCTTCCGCCGCGAGTACGACCTGAGCGGGGAGGTCGCCTCGAAGCTCACCTCCACGAAGCAGGTGGCGGACTTCTACGAGGACCTGACCGACGAGTTCGACCCCGCGTTCGCGGCGGCGTGGACGGCGGACCGCCTGCTCGGCGAACTCAACTACCGCGACATGCCCCTCGACGCCATCCCCCGCGGGGAGTTCGCCCGCCTGCTCGAACTCGTCGAGGACGAGGAGATCACCGCGAAGAACGCGGAGGAGGTCGTCCTCCGCGCGATGCTCGACGAGGGCGACGCCCCCGACGAGATCGTCGAGCGGGAAGGACTGGGAAAGACCGGCGACGACGAGGTCGCGGACGCCGTTACGCGGGCGATCGAGGACAACCCCGAGGCCGTCGAGGACTACCGCGCGGGCGAGGAGGGCGCGCTCAACTACCTCGTCGGACAGGTCATGGCGGCGACCGGCGGCAGCGCGGACCCCGGTACCGTCAACCAGCTCTTGCGGGCGGAACTCGACGGATAACGACCGTCGCGTGACCGGCGACGGACGTGTCCGTTAACTGCCATTGCGTAAACCAATCCCGGAGGAAAACGTCCGGTTCCAAACATTCACGAGGAAGAGTGAAAAAAACTTACCGCAAATATTTGTACCCAGGGGGATAAGTACGTGTCAATGTCAGGGCTGTTGCCAACTAGCACTGATGCCAGCTCTGAGCAGGAGGGGGAACTCCGCACGCTGTGGCTCGACAGCGACCACGCGGGGGAGTTGCTCTCTTCGCTCTCGTCCGGGACGGCGCGCGCCGTCCTGACCGCGCTCCACGAACAACCGGCGACCGCCTCGGAGGTCGCCGACCGCGTCGACACGTCCCTCCAGAACGCGCGCCACCACCTGACGAACCTCCAGGAGGCCGGACTCGTCCGGGTGGCCGACACGCGCTACTCCCAGAAGGGCCGGGAGATGAACGTCTACGCGCCGAGCGAGGAACCGCTCGTCGTGTTCGTCGGACGCGAGGAACGCAAGACCTCGTTCCTCGACTCGCTACGCAGTCTGGTGGCCGCCGTCGGGCTCCTCGGGATCGTCAGCCTGTTCGTCCAGTGGCTCGTCACCCCCCAGCGGGTGGCGACCGCCGCCGACTCGCTCCCGCGCATGGCCGACGGACTCGGGGACGGCGCGGCCGCGGCCCCGATCTCGGCACCGCCCGGCGCGCTCTTCTTCGCCGGTGGGCTGCTCGTGCTCGGTCTCCTGCTCGCGTGGAGGCGCTGGCACCGCGTGAACCCCGCGATCCGCTGACCGCCGATGGAGCCGCGCGACCTCCTCGCGGTGATGGTCGCCTGTAGCCTGCTCGCCGTCCCGCTCGCCCCGGTCCCGGGGGCCGACGCCGGCGGCGAGACCACGAACGACGCGGTGCTCGTCGACCGGCTGAAGACCCACCTCTACGGACCGGACGACCCCGAGAGCCCGACCGTCGACGAGGAGGTCCGCGTCGTCGTCCGCCTGAAGCAGCGCGCGCGCCTCCCGACGGCCGACGGGTTCCAGATCAACCGCGTCTACACCAGCGAGGGGACCCGTCACGTCGAGGGGTCGGTCCCGCTCGCCGCGGTCCGAGCGCTCGCCGCCCAGCCCGGCGTCCAGTCGATCCGCGTCTCGTCGTCGGCGTTCGCGCCCGACGACCTCGTCGCCCCCGGCGTGTCCGCGATCGGGGCCGACGACCTCCACGAGGCGGGCGTCACCGGCGAGAACGTCACCGTAGGCGTCATCGACAGCGACTTCCGCGTCAGCCACCCCGCCATCGCCTCGAACGTCGGGGCGTACCGCACCTTCGGTTCGGGTGGCGACTGGCGACACGGAACCGCCGTGGCGAGCGTCGTCGCGGACACCGCCCCGGGGGCGACGCTCTACCTCGCCGCCATCGGGCGGTCGACGACGGCGGAGGAGTACCGCGACGCCGTCGAGTGGCTCGAGGCCTCCGGCGTGGACGTCATCGTCGATTCGGGGAGTTACTACACGCAACCGGGCGACGGGAGCGGTTCCGTCTCGCGCATCGCCGCCGAAGCCGCCGAGGACACCGTCTTCGTCACCTCGGTGGGGAACCACGCCCGGCGCTACTGGACCGGGACCCACGGGCCCGGCGACCCCACGTGGGTGCAGTTCGCCCCGAACACGGGCGGCAACTACCTCGACGGCGGCGACGTCGTCAGCGGCCGGGTGACGCTCACCCTCCGCTGGGACGGCTGGCCGAAGACGGCCACCGACTACGACCTCTACCTCGTCCGCGAACGTCCCAGCCGGGACGTGGCGGTCGCGAAGGCGACGGGCCACGACGGCCGCCCCTACGAACACCTGAGCGTCGTCGTACCCGAGGGGCGCTACTACGTCGCCGTCAAGGGCGATCGCGTCGAGGGTGCGACGACGCTCGAACTGTTCGCGAACCGTAAACTCCACCACCGTTCGGCCGGCGGGGCGAGCGCCCCCGTGATGGCCCCCGGCGTCCTCGCCGTCGGCGCGAGCGAGGGGGGGAACGTGAGACCGTACAGCGCCCGGGTGGGCGTGGACCTGGTCGCGCCGGACACGATCGCCGCGCGGGGAATCGCGGTCGACGGCGGGACCTCCTTCGCCGCGCCCTACGTCGCGGGCGTGGCGGCGCTCGTCGTGGGGGAACACCCGGACCTCGCCGCCGAGGAGGTCCGGACGGTTCTGGCCGGGAGCGCGACCGACGTCGGTCCGGCGGGGGCGGACGACGCCTCCGGGGCGGGGCGGGTGAACGCCACGGCGGCGCTCGCCGCCGCGGACGGATAGATAGCGGGAGACGGTAGACAGCGGAAGACGGTAGACAGCGGAAGACGGTAGACAGCGGAAGACGGTAGACAGCGGGAGATCAGTCGTCGCGCGCCGACGGCCGAGCGGCGGCCGAATCGCGCGTCGTTCCCGCGGTGTCGACGCGGAGCAGGTACGCCGACGCGGCGAGCGCGACGACCTCCGCGGTCTTCGCCGCCGTCTCCAGCGGGTCGCCCACGAGGTGGTCGATCGTGCTCTGTACGATCCCGGTGTCGTGCGTGTGACCGACGTCGGTGTTGTGAAAGAGCAGCCACGCGACGATCTCGCCGACCGTGAGCAGGATCACGAGCGCGTAGGCCGTCCGGTAGGAGAGCGCGCCGGCCCACACCGCGAGGGCACCGACGACGACGACGAGGATCGAGAGGGTCATCAGCACGGTGACGACCCGGGGGAACTCGCCGGTCCGCGAGACGGCGGCGAGCCGCGGCGCGACCACGGAGAGGTGGATGAGGGCGTCGATGGCGAGCATCTGCAGCACCAGCAACCGCAACCCCGGGATGAACTGCCTGTCCATGGTGGGGGTAGCGATCGGGGGGACAAATGGGTTTCAGGTCGCGACGCGGGCGACGGCCGGGGGCGGTCGGGGACGATCCCGCCGTTTCCCCTCGGGCGTGCTCGCCGACGCGCGCGGATCCCGCGAGCGTACGCACACGCCCGCAGTGCCTTGATTTTACCAGTCGAAAGGGTTAGAAAGGCCGTCGGCTTACCACCCTCACATGACGACGCGGAGAGGTGGGTCCCCGTGGAGCTGATCATCACCGAGAAGGACAACGCCGCCCGGCGCATCGCCGAGATCCTGAGCGAGGGCGGTGCGTCCGTCGAGCGGCGCAACGGCGTCCCCGTCTATCGGTGGGGCGGGCGGCGCTGCATCGGGCTGTCCGGACACGTCGTCGGGGTGGACTTCCCCCCCGAGTACGCCGATTGGCGAGACGTCCAGCCCGTCGAACTCGTCGACGCGGAGGTGGTGAAGACGGAGACGCAGGAGAACATCGTCGCCGCCCTGCGCTCGCTGGCGCGGGAGGCCGACCGCGCCATCGTCGCCACCGACTACGACCGCGAGGGCGAACTGATCGGCAAGGAGGCGTACGAACTCGTCCGCGAGGAGACGGACATTCCCATCCGCCGGGTGCGCTTCTCCTCGATCACCGACCGCGAGGTGCGCGAGGCGTTCGCCGACCCCGAGGAACTCGACTTCGACCTCGCGGCGGCCGGCGAGGCCCGACAGATCATCGACCTGATGTGGGGGGCGGCGCTCACGCGCTTCCTCTCGCTCTCCGCGAAGCAACTCGGCGACGACTTCATCAGCGTCGGGCGGGTGCAGTCGCCGACGCTGAAGCTCATCGTCGACCGCGAGCGCGAGATCGAGGCGTTCGACCCCGAGGACTACTGGGAGCTGTACGCCGACCTGGCGAAGGCGGCGGACGCGGCGGACGAGGAGTTCGAGGCGCAGTACTTCTTCGAGGGCGACGACGGCACCGAACAGGAGCGCCTCTGGGACGAGGCGGAGGCGGAGTCCGTCCACGAGCGCCTCCGCGAGGCGACGGCGGCGGTCGTCGAGTCAGTCCGCCGCCGCACCCGGACTGACGACCCGCCCGCGCCGTTCAACACGACCCAGTACATCCGCGCGGCCGGGAGCATCGGCTACTCCGCCCAGCGCGCCATGAGCATCGCCGAGGACCTCTACACGGCGGGGTACGTCACCTACCCGCGGACGGACAACACCGTCTACCCCGACGACCTCGACGAGCGCGAACTGCTGGAGACGTTCGCCGAGCACCCCAACTTCGGCGACGACGCGCGCCACCTCCTCGAACGCGACGAGATCGAACCGACCAGCGGCGACGAGCAGACGACCGACCACCCGCCGATCCACCCGACGGGCGAGTTCCCGACGGAACTCTCGGACGACGAGTGGGAGGTGTACGAACTCGTCGTGCGGCGCTTCTTCGCGACCGTGGCCGAGCCGGCGACGTGGGCGCACCTGCGCGTCGTCGCGGAGGCGAACGGCTGCCGGCTGAAGGCGAACGGCAAGCGCCTCGTCGACCCCGGCTACCACGCCGTCTACCCGTACTTCTCGACCAGCGAGAACTACGTCCCCGAGGTCGAGGAGGGCGAGTCGCTCGACGTGACCGAGGTGCGACTGGACGCGAAGCAGACCCAGCCGCCGCGCCGCCGCGGCCAGTCGCGGCTCATCGAGGCCATGGAGAGCAGGGGAGTGGGGACGAAATCCACCCGCCACGGAACCCTCCAGAAGCTCTACGACCGGGGCTACATCGAGGGCGACCCGCCCCGCCCGACGAAGCTGGCGATGGGCGTCGTCGAGGCCGCAGAGCGGTTCGCCGACCTCGTCGTGAGCGAGGAGATGACCGCCCAGCTGGAGCGGGACATGACCGCCATCGCGGACGGCGAGGCGACCCTCGACGACGTGACCGACGAGTCCAGGGACATCCTGAAGCGCGTGTTCGCGGACCTCCACGACTCGCGCGAGGAGATCGGCGAGCACCTCCGCGCGTCGCTCAAGGCCGACAAGGTGCTCGGGCCGTGTCCCGAGTGCGGGAGCGACCTGCTCGTCCGCCGCTCGCGCTGGGGGTCGTACTTCGTCGGCTGCGACGGCTACCCCGACTGCGAGTACACCCTGCCGCTGCCCAACCGCGGCGAGCCGACGGTGCTCGACGAGGCGTGCGAGGAGCACGACCTCAGGCACGTGAAGATGGTCGCGGGGCGCAACACGTTCACCCACGGCTGTCCGCGCTGTCGCGCCGACGAGGCCGACGAGACGGAGGATCGGGTGATCGGGACGTGTCCCGACTGCGGGTCGGAGGAGGGCGGCGAACTCGCGATCAAGACGCTCCGCTCCGGGTCGCGGCTCGTGGGCTGCACGCGCTACCCGGACTGCGAGTACTCGCTTCCCCTGCCGCGTCGCGGCGAGATCGAGGTGACCGACGAGCGCTGCGAGGAGCACGACCTGCCCGAACTCGTCGTCCACAACGGCGACCCCTGGGAACTCGGCTGTCCCATCTGCAACTTCTCCGAGTACCGGGCGCGGCGGGCGGCCCGCGCGATCGAGGACCTCGATGGAGTCGGGAAGAAGACCGCTGAGAAGCTCGCGGCGGCGGGCATCGAGGACCTCGACGACCTCCGCTCGGCGGAGGCGGACGAGGTGGCCGCGGAGGTGCAGGGCGTGAGCGCGGACCGCATCCGCGAGTGGCAGACGCAGGCGAGCGCGAGTTAGCGCCTAATCGGCCGTCTGCGGGGCGAATTCGACCGTTCTCTCGTTTCGAAGCCGTTTTGTCCAGGGGTCGGGACGGACACGTATGAACTCGTGGGGCGATTGGGACCACATCGTGAAGGTAGACCCGGACAAGGCCCTGCCGGAGGGCGTCACGTACGAGGACCTCCGCGCGACGGGCACCGACGCGATCATGGTCGGCGGGACGACGGGCATGACCGAGGAGAAGATGACCCGGGTCATCGAGGCCTGCGGAGCGTGCGACCTTCCGGTGTACATCGAACCGAGTCACGCCGGCGCGGTCGTCCACTCCGATCACCTCGACGGCTACCTCGTCCCCGTCGTCTTCAACGCCGGCGACGTGGCGTGGATCACCGGCGCGCACAAGGAGTGGGCGCGCATCGATCCCGACATCGACTGGGAGCACACGACCACCGAGGCGTACGTCGTGCTCAACCCGGAGGCGTCGGTGGCGGAGTACACCCAGGCCGACTGCGATCTCGAACCCGACGAGGTGGCGGCCTACGCCACCGTGGCCGAGCGGATGTTCGGCCAGGAGATCGTCTACGTCGAGTACTCGGGGACGCTCGGCGACCCGGAGATCGTCGGCGCGGCCCGCGACGCGCTGGACGAGGCGACGCTGTTCTACGGCGGCGGCATCCGCGACTACGACTCCGCCTACCGGATGGCCGAACAGGCGGACGTCGTGATCGTCGGCGACCTCCTCCACGACGAGGGCATCGAGGCGGTCGAGGCGACCGTCCGCGGCGCGAAGGAGGCCGCTCGCGTCCGCCAGTAGGCGTCGGTAGGGTGACAGGAGTCGGTAGGCGTCGGTAGGCGCGACCGCCTGGGATCGGACCCCCCGCGACGAACCCACTGATGGACGATCGGCCGCTACTCCCGGCCGCTCCACGGCGACTTTCACCACTAGTTAGAGTTGTTTGAACTCTATTTAATTCCTGAAATTGGCGGCGTGTGCCACATATGTCAGGGGAAATCATTATTATGGGATGCCGACGCACACCCATCAATGAGTCTCGTCGCCGCGTATCGTACGTCCTCTCCAGAACTGGTGTTGGCGACCGCGGTGACGACGGTTCCCGAGGTGGAACTCGACGTGGCGCGCGCCGTCCCGACGGATCGCGGCCGACCGACGTGGTTCCTCTGGGCCGACGGGACTGACCTCGACGCCTTCGAGAGCGCGATGGCCGACGATCCGACGGTGACCGACGTAGAGCGGATGCGCGAGGTGGCCGACGCGCGACTGTACACGCTGCAGGTGACGCGAGCGGCGAGCGTCTACGCCGACTCGCGGTGGTCGGACCTCGACGCCAGCAACTACGCCTCGTGGTTCCGCGACGGCTGGTGGTACTCGGTGACGCGCTTTCCCGACCGGGGGACGCTCGACGCCTACCTCGCGTTCCTCGACCAGCACGACGTCACCGTCGAACTCGACGACGTGTTCGTCACGCTCGCTTCGAACGGCGAGCGCCCGCTGACCCGCTGCCAGCGCGAGACGATCGAGTTCGCCTACCACTGCGGGTTCTTCGAGATCCCCCGCGAGGCGACGATGAGCGACCTCGCCGACGAGTTCGACGTCTCCGAACAGGCCATCAGCCAGCGGCTCCGACGCGCGTACGCCCGACTGGTCGAATCCGAAGTGGTCGAGTGAACTCCCCCACCCTACCGCTCGCCTGACGGCTCGCGCTTGAGGGTGGGGTGCTCAAGGAGCGAAGCTCCTTGGCAACGCGAAAATCTCACGATTTTCGCAGTCTTCCTGTTTCCACGACGCGCTTTGCAGATACCGAGATATCCACAGGGAGCGCAGTCTCCACAGGCGTTGATGAATCACTCCGCGATTCGTTCGCATCTCTATCTGCCTCGAACCCACACGCCGGACACGAGTGTTCACGCACGGGCTCGAGACGGTGGCCGCCAAGAGCGTGGGGGCGACCCGCTAGGCTCCGTCGAGTTCCTCGGCCAACCCGACGACGATGCCCTCCGGGCCGCGCACATAGCAGAGGCGGTACTCGTCTTCGTACTGGGCGACGTCGTCCACGAGTTCGGCTCCGTGGGAGCGGAGGCGGTCGAGGACGTCGTCGATGTCGTCGACGGCGAACATGATACGGCGGATCCCCAGGGTGTTCACCGCCGGTTCCTCGGATCCGTCGCGGGTGGCCTCGGGCGTGATGAATTTCGCGAGTTCGACGCGGCCGTGGCCGTCGGGGGTCCGCATCATGGCGATGTCGTTCTGGACGTTCTCGAGCCCCACGACGCGATCTACCCACTCTCCCTCGACGGACGTCTCGAACTCCAGTTGCATACCGAGTTCCGAGAAGAACGCCTTCGCAGTTTCGAGGTCCTCGACCACGATGAGGACGTTGTCCATTCGCTTGATCGCCATAGTCCGAGAGAACTCGGTGAGGAGTGCCCAAATAGACGTCGCTGGCGGGGGAAACGTGACGGTGAGTTTCGTCGCGACCGTGGATCGACCCCGTCTGCTACGTCGGGGGGCCGGTCCCAGGCTCTCCGTACGCCCACTCGGGGCGGGGCGGCGATATGCCCTTGAACTGTACCTCGTGCGCCGAAGATATCATCCACTTATCATTTAGACAAAGCCAATCGACCCACTTTAACCCGCCCGGGGAAAACGGGGCCGTATGGAGAACCGCACGTACACCGCGGACGCCGAACCGGGCGAGCGGGTGACCGTCGCCGGTTGGGTGCACGAACTCCGCGACCTCGGTGGCATCGCCTTCCTCATCCTCCGGGACAAGACCGGGAGGATACAGGTCAAGTTCGCGAAGGACGAGATGGACGACGACCTCGTCGAGACCGGGACGAGCGTCTCCCGCGAGTCGGTCGTGCGGGTCGACGGAACCGTCGAGGAGGAGCCGCGCGCGCCGACGGGCGTCGAGATCGTCCCCGAGTCCGTCGAGGTCGTCGCGCCCGCCGACCCCGAACTCCCGCTCGACCCCTCGGGGAAGGTCGACGCCGAACTCCCGACGCGGCTCGACAACCGCACGCTCGACCTCCGGCGCGACGAGGCGAAGGCGATCTTCGAGATCCGCGCCGAGGTCCTCCGCGCCGTCCGCGAGTACTTCCGCGAGGTCGACGCGACCGAGATCAACACGCCGAAGATCGTCGCCACCGGCACCGAGGGCGGCACCGAACTCTTCCCCATCACCTACTTCGGCGAGGAGGCGTTCATGAACCAGAGCCCCCAGCTGTTCAAGCAGCTGATGGTCGGCTCCGGGCTGGAGCGCGTCTTCGAGATCGGCCCCATCTTCCGCGCCGAGGAGCACAACACGCCCCGACACCTCAACGAGGCCACCTCGATCGACTTCGAGAGCGCCTTCATCGACCACCGGGGGGCGATGGACGCCTGCGAGGGGGCGGTGCGCGCCGCCTACGAGGCGGTCGCCGAGAACTGCCGGGAGCAGCTCGAGGTGCTCGGGCTCGCCGACGAGTTCGAGGTCCCCGAGGAGGCGTTCCCGCGGCTCTCCTACGACGAGGCCATCGAGCGCGTCAACGCGACGGGCGAACTCGACGAGCAGCTCGTCTGGGGCGACGACCTCTCGACGGAGGCCGAGAAGGCCCTCGGGCGTGACGTCGGCGGTCACTACTTCATCGTCGACTGGCCGAGCGAGATCAAGCCGTTCTACATCAAGGATCACGACGAGGACGAGTCGCTCTCGACCGGCTTCGACCTGATGCACCCGCGCATGGAACTCGTCTCCGGCGGACAGCGCGAACACCGCTACGACGAACTCATCGCCGGCTTCGAACAGCAGGGCCTCGACCCGGACGCCTTCGAGTACTACACGAAGATGTTCCGCTACGGCATGCCGCCCCACGCCGGCTTCGGGCTGGGCGCGGAGCGCCTGCTCATGACGATCCTCGGTCTCGAGAACATCCGCGAGGCCGTCCTCTTCCCGCGGGATCGCCAACGGCTGAGCCCGTAGGGCGAAGCCGTTGGGAGCCAGCGAGGCGGGCGGGGCGAGTCTCGTCCAGATCGCCAACGGCTGAGCCCGTAGGGCGAAGACGTTGGGAGCCAGCGAGAGGAGCGCCAGCGACTCTCGCCCAGATCGCCAACGGCTGAGTCCCTAGGACGAAGCCGCAGTCGATCGGCCGCGCCGTCGATCAACTCGTCCGCCCGCACGACCGTACCGTGTCGTGCTACCGCCGCTCACGCGACCGTACCGTGTCGTGCCACCGTCACTCACGGCACCGGATCGCTTTTGCCGTTCGCCCGCTCCCTCTCCACGGTGACAACGAGCGCGAGCGTCGTCCTCCGGTACTACCTCTACATGACGAGTTCGACGCTCGGCTTCCTCTCGCCGGTGTGGGTCGTCCTGCTGGAGGATCGGGGGCTCTCGCTCGCGTCGATCGCGCTGCTCGACGGCGTCTTCTTCGGCGTCATCGTCTTGAGCGAACTCCCGACCGGGTACGTCGGCGATCGGATCGGCCGGCGGCGGGCGCTCGTGGTGAGTTCGCTCGCCGTCGGCGCGGCGGCGGCGGGGTTCGGCGTCGCTGAGGGCGTCGGCGAGTTCCTCGTCGTCTACGTGGCGTGGGGCGTCGCCCAGACGTTCCGCTCGGGGAACGACAGCGCGTGGCTCTACGACACGCTCGCGGCGGGCGGCGAGCCGGAGGCGTTCGCCCGGGTCCGCGGGCGGGGGCTGGCGCTGCTGCTCGGGGCGACCTCGGTCGCCTCGATCGCGGGGGGCTACCTCTACGCGCTCGACCCGCGCTACCCGTTCTTCGCCACGGGAGCGATCAACCTCCTCAGCGCGGCGGTCGTCGCCACGGTGCCGGAGCCGCCGTCGACGGACCCGAGCGAGTCGTTCACCCTCGCCGGGGCGCGGCGCGCGCTCTCACAGCTCCGGTCGCCGTCGCTGCGGTCGTTCGTCGGCTACACGGCGTTCTTCTTCGCCGTCGGGTGGAGCGTCGACCTGTTCGTCCAGCCCATCGGGACGCGTGCCGGCCTCTCGGCGACCGACCTCGGGTGGCTCTACGCGGGGCTGACGGGCCTGTCCGCCGTCGCGAGCAACTACGCCGACGCCGTCGCGACGCGCGTCGGCGTCCGGCGGTTGATCCACCTCGCGCCGGTCGGCCTCGGAGGCGCGGTCGTCGTGCTGGGGTTCCTCCCGGCGCTCGCGGTGCCGACGTTCTTCCTGCTTCGCGCGACCCTGAACCTCGTCGCCCCGGTGAGCGAGCAGTACCTCAACGACCGCACCGCGTCGCTGGGTCGGGCGACGGTGCTCTCGGCGTGGTCGATGCTCGTCTCGCTCGCGAGCGTCCCCCTGAAGCTCGTGAGCGGCGCGCTGGCCGAGTCGGTGGGGCCGTTCGCGACCGTCGCCGCCCTCGGCGGCCTGCTCGCGGCGGGATCGATCGCGGTCCTCGCCGTCGAGCGCCCGGTCCCGACGACGGAGGCCGAGGCGACGGCGACCCCCTCGGACTGAGGACGAACTGTAAGATTCAAGCGCGCCAGCGTCCGAGTCGGTGACGGAACCATGACAGCGTGCGCGTTCGTCCCCGGCCACGTCACCGGCTTCTTCAGCGCCCACCCGCACGACGACCCCGCACGCGCGGGGTCGCGGGGGGCCGGCCTCGCACTCTCCGACGGCGTTCGGGTGACGGTCGTCCCCGCCGAGCGGACGACGGTGCGGGTGAACGGCGAGCGCGGGGGGATGGCGGCCGTGACGAACGTGCTCGCGCGACTCGGCGTCGACGCGCGCGTGGAGTGCGAGACGGCGCTCCCGGTGAGCGCGGGCTTCGGCGTCTCCGGCGCGTGCGCGCTCGGGACGGCGCTCGCGGCGGACGCGCACGCCCCGACGCACCCCGACCTCCGCCCGCGGACGGAGAACGAACTCGTCGCGATCGCCCACGCCGCCGAGGTGGAGGCCGGGACCGGACTCGGCGACGTGGTCGGGCAGGCCCGCGGCGGCGTCCCTCTCCGCCTCGAACCCGGCGCGCCGCCGCACGGCCGCCTCGACGGCCTGCCCGGACGCCCCGAGGTGGAGTACGTCACCTTCGGCGGCCTCGACACCGCGGAGATCATCACGGGGGACACGACCCGCCTCACCCGCGCGGGGGAGGCCGCCCTCGACCGCCTCCTCGACGATCCCACGCTGGACGCCTTCATGGCCGCCTCGCGGACGTTCGCGCGGGAGGCAGACCTGCTGACCGACCGCGTGGAGGCGACCGTCGAGGACGTGCGGAGCGCGGGCGGCGAGGCGGCGATGGCGATGCTCGGCCGGACGGTGTTCGCCCTCGGCGACGGGCTGAGCGAGGCGGGCTACGACGAGGCGCGGTCCTGTCGCGTGACGGGCGGCGCGACCCGGCTGTGAGTCCGAGAGCGCGGCGTTTTTCATTCACTCTCGCAAACCCCGCCCCATGGGTGACATCGAGGTGCCGGAGAGCCACCCGCGCTATCAGTCTCTCCTCACGCGCCACCGCATCGAGGCCGGCGTCGAGAAGGGCATCACCAGCAAGCAAGGACTCATCGCGGAGGGCCGGGGCGAGGCGTTCGACTACCTGCTCGGCGAGCGCACGCTCGACAGCGCCGACGAGGCCGAGCGCGCCGCCGCCGCCCACCTCCTGCTCGCGCGCCACCCCGTCGTCTCCGTCAACGGGAACGTCGCGGCGCTGTGCCCCGCGGAACTGGTCGAACTCGCCGACGCCGTCGGCGCTGACCTGGAAGTGAACCTCTTCAACCGCACCGAGGAGCGCGTGCGCGCCATCGCCGACCACCTGCGCGAGCACGGCGCGGGCGAGGTGAAGGGGCTGACGGCCGACGAGCGCGTCCCCGGCCTCGACCACGAGCGCGCCAAGGTGGACGCCGACGGCATCCACGACGCCGACGTGGTGCTCGTCCCGCTCGAGGACGGCGACCGCGCCGAGGCGCTCGGGCGGATGGGCAAGACCGAACTCGTCGTCGACCTCAACCCGCTCTCCCGGTCGCCCCGGACGGCGGCCGTCCCGATCGTGGACAACGTGATCCGGGCGATCCCGAATATCACCCGCTACGCCCGCGACCTGCGCGACGCCCCCCGCGAGGAACTGGAGGCGATCGTCGAGGCGTTCGACCGCGAGGCGGCGCTCGCCGACGCGGAGCGGGCGATTCGGGAGGGCGGAGACTGAGATCCAAGCCCTGGTGCCACTTCTTCGAGCACTCCCTCTGCGTCCGAGAGACGGGTCTCTCCGACGACTGGTCGCCAGTGCTAGTCGTACCCAAACTACTATTACTACCACAGAATATCACTAGGTGGTATGACGGATTTCGAGCGATTCAGCGAGGCGAGCGAGGCGGACGTGACGCGCGCGATCGGTCAGGAGTGGACCGAGGAGTTCATGGACTTCTCGGACTCGGACGTCATCGTCGTCGGCGGGGGACCGTCGGGGTTGATGGCGGCGACCGAACTCGCAGAGCGCGGCGTGAAGACGATGGTCGTCGAGAAGAACAACTACCTCGGCGGTGGGTTCTGGCTCGGCGGTTTCCTCATGAACAAAGTGACCGTGCGCTCGCCCGCGGAGCGGGTGCTCGAGGAACTGGACGTGGACCACCGTCCGGCGCGCGATACCGAGGGGTTGTACGTGGCCGACGGGCCCCACGCCTGCAGCGCGCTGATCAAGGCGGCCTGCGACGCGGGCGCGAAGATCCAGAACATGACGGAGTTCACCGACGTCGTCATCCGCGAGGACCACCGCGTCGGCGGCATCGTCATGAACTGGACGCCGGTGCACGCGCTGCCCCGCGAACTCACCTGCGTCGATCCGATCGCCGTCGAGGCCGACCTGGTGATCGACGCGACGGGCCACGACGCGATGGCCGTCACGAAACTCGACGAGCGGGGCGTCCTCGACGCGCCGGGCGTCCGGAGCGCCCGCGAGCGCGGGCGGGTGATGGACCAGACGGAGGACGGGCAGTACGGCGCGCCGGGACACGACTCGCCGGGACACGACTCGATGTGGGTCGGGCGGAGCGAGGACGCGGTCGTCGAGCACACGGGCCTCACCCACGAGGGATTGCTGGTGACGGGGATGGCGGTGGCGACGACCTACGGGCTGCCGCGGATGGGGCCGACCTTCGGCGCGATGCTGCTGTCGGGCAAGCGCGCCGCCCAGCTCGCGCTCGACGAACTCGAGGTGGACGCAGAGCCCGTCGCGCTCACCTCGCGGACGACCGCCGACGACTAGGCGGATGGTCGAGCGCGTCAGCGTCTACCGCGCGCCCACCGCCGTCGCGGACGCCGATCGAATCGCGCGCTGGCTGGACGAGCGCGGCGAGTGGGAGGCGGAGGCCCGCGATCGGTTCCTCGCCGGCGCGGGCGACGGACTCGCTCGCGAGTTCGCCCGGGCGCGCGTCCGCTCCCCGTACGACCGGGAGACGGGCAGCGAGATGCTCGGCGTCGTCCGCTACGAGGAGCGCGCGCTCGAGAACCCCGAGCGGGCCGGAGGCGTCATCTACGACGGGTTGCGGGTGCAGGACGCCCTACGCGAGCGCCTGCCGCCCGGCGAGCGGTCGTCCGAGCACGCGTACGTGATCCTGCTCGACCGCGTGCTCGGCACGTGGGGGGAACACGACGGCCGCTGGCACAAGCGCGTGAGCGTGCTCGGTCGGCCGGCGCTCGTCTCCGTGCCGGGGCTGTACGAGGCCCCGGCGAAGCCCGAGGCGTACTACCGCGAACAGGGGCGTCGCGCGCTGCTCTCCGGCGACCCGCCGCCGCGGGAGGTCCTGGAGAACGAGGTCGAGGGGGAGTTCCTGGTCGAGGACGACCCCCGCACCACGGAGACACTCGCGGGGTACGTCCTCGGGGCGGTCCACTACCTCGAGACGGGCGAGGCCTTCTGCGACGACGAGCGCTGTCGCCTGTCGAACCCCCACCGGCAGGAGGGGGTAGTACGGGCGCAGCTACGGGACCCCGAGTTCTGCCCGCGCCACGCCGAGCGGTACGGGTGACATCCGCGCGAAGCGGCTCCGACCCCGCGTTCCGACGGAACGACGAGGCGGCGGAGGTACGCCGAACGGGACGCTCACGGTTCCAGACCCGTGAAAACGACCGATAGGGGGAAACGTGACGGTGACCTAACACGGTCGGTGAGATAAGATGCAAAAGAACGTCGGTGGATACGACCGTATCGCTCGACTCGTCCTCGGACCGATCCTCGTCGCGGTAGCGCTCGCCGGGCTCTTCGGCGTCGTCGGCCTCGCGATCGGCCCCGTCTCGACGCTGATCGTGGCGGTGATCGCCGGGCTCGTCGGCGTCGTCTTCCTCGTCACGGGGACGACCCAGAAGTGCCCGCTGAACCGCGCGCTCGGCGTCGACACCTACCGCGGCGACGCGAGCGAGCGCGATTCCGAGACGCCGCCCGCCGGTCGAACGACCTGAGGCGGCGAACTCGGCGATTAGAGCGACGACCGCTACGCTTCTTCGAACAACTCGTCGACGGCGGCCCGCGCCGCGAGCGCCGCGTCCTCGGCCACCCGTTCGGGGTCGGGGTCGTCCGGCGCGTTGAGGTAGACGTCCACGTCGAGGACGCCCTCCTCGAACGTCACCGCGACGTCGAAGTCACGGACCGCCGACTGTTTGTACCGCGAGAAGATGACGTCCTCGGCGGCGTCGCTCGCGGCCTGGACGACCTCCTCGTCGCTCGGCATCGGTTCAGTCGCCGCCGGGGCCGCCCATGCCGGGACCCTGCGGCCCCTGGGGACCCTGCGGTCCGCCGCCGAGCATCTGCTGGAGTTCGCCCTGGAGCTTCTCGAACTGCTGCTGGACGCGCTCTTCCTGCTTGTTCAGCGTCTCGACGCGGATCTCGAGGCTGTCGACCTTCTCCTCGAGCGCCTCCGACGCCTCGTCGTAGGTCGTCTCGACCAGCAGCTCGCCGACCTCGCGGTACATCGTCGTCCCCTCGTCGACGTCCTCGAGCTGGTCGAGCGCCGCGCGCGACTCCGACAGCGTCGTCTCAGCCTGCTGTTTCTGGGCCGCGACCTGCTGTGCCGTCTCCTGAAGGTTCCGGAGTTCCTCGATCTTCTCCTGGGCCTCTGGCGGAAGGTTACCCTGCATGACTGTGCCGACGAGACGACGACGCAAAAAGGCACGGCATTCGACTCACCGGCGAGGGCGACGCGAATCGTTCGTCACCGACCGCCACCTCGCCGCTCGTTCCCTCGCACTCCTCCCGTCACCGACCGTCACCGTCGCCGAGGGACGCCTCCACCACGCCCTCCGCGACCTCCACGAGCGTACACCAGGTGTTCAGCCCGGCGCGGAGCGCCACGAGGTCGTCGGCGTCGATGCGCACCGCGACGGTCGCGCCGTCACGACCGACCTCGGCACGGGTGCGGTCGCCCTCTATCTCCCCGACTTCCTGGCGGACGCATCGCTCGACGAGCGCCGCGTGGTCGGGCGACTCGTACTCGAATTCGAGGAGCGCGTCGTGCCGCGGGGGTGCCGACACGCCGTTACTCGACGTCGATCGTCTTGACGTCGCCGGCGCGCTCCTTCAGGAGCACCCGGTGACCGCAGTACGGACAGCGGACGCCGCCGTACTCGTCGAGTTCGACGTCGCGCTTGCAGCGAGAACACTTGTAGCTCATACTGGTAGTATCGGGTGGGCGTACTTAGGTGTCGTCCTCGGAGAGGGCGGCGCGGATCGAGCGGCGGACGGTGCGACCGCCCGGCGTCTGCGCGCGGTAGGCTCCCCCGGCGAACTTCTCGCCGGTCTCCTCGTTGATCCAGATGCCCGTCCCGACGCGCTTGACGGGCGCGCCGTCGACCGTCGAGCTTCGCGTGTCCTCCTCGATCTCCGCGACGCGGCGGCGGGCGACGCAGCCGTAGCGTGCGCCGAATCGACCCGCGCTGCCCGTGCGTCCCTTCTTCTTGGCCATGATACCCGTCGGTACCCCCGACAGCGGTATAAATCCGTTGAGTCCGATCCGTGCGGGGAGGTCCCGAGTTCCGCGGTTTCAGTCCTACTCCCGGAGTCCGGCGTCCCGGAGCCACTCGTCGAGGTCGGCGCGGACGCGCTCGCCCGTCTCGCGGTCGTAGGCGGTGGTGACGACGCGGTTCTCCTGGACGCTCGAGCCGTCCCGGAGGAGCATCCGGACGTTGCCGTTCTCGTCGGCGCGGGTCGCCTTCGCGCGCACGCCGCTCCGGGAGCCGGACCCGCCGGCGTCGATGGGACCGGGGATCAGCTTCTTCACGTGCGGGTGGGCCGCGATCGTCTCGACGGCCCGGCGACCCGCGCGCCCGCCGATGAGCGTCGAGTGCGACCCGCCGAGCTTCGCCGCCGGGGGGCGATCGACGGTCTCGAGTGCGGGCTCCCCCCGCCGCTCGACGACCGCCTCCACGGGGTCCTCGCCCTCGACGCGGTAGAAGGGGTAGTGAACCTGCTCGCGCACCGCAGAGAGCACCTCGCGGTCGCCGACGGCGTACACCTCCTCCGGGCGCTTCCGCTGGAGGTCGTCCGCGATCAGCCCCGCGAAGTTACGCAGTTCGGTCGTCTCGCGCTCGCCCGCCTCGGGCGTGGTCGTCACCTCGCGGCGCGCGATCACCGCGTCGTCGAGCAGGGCGGTGACGGTCGCGCGCTCGCGGGAGAGGTCGAGAACGACGGTGTCGGCGTTGCGCGTCCGACAGACGAGACAGTAGTCTCCCGGCCGGTCGAGGTCGCTCGCGCACTGCCGACACGCCATGTCAGAGGACACTCTATCGAGGCGTATAACTGGCGTGTTCCCCTCCGCGGCGGATCGGACGCGGGACGACGGCGGAGGGGACCCCGCTCACCGCATCTCCGCGGGATCCGCCTTCAGGTACTCGCGCAGGAGCACCGTCGCGTACGACCCGGAGGGGAGCGAGAAGGAGAAGGTGAGCGGGTCGTCCGCCACGTCGAGTTCGGTCGCGACGAGGATCGCGCGGCGGGTGCCCGTCGAGCCGAACTCGCCCGGAAGGTCGAAGTCCTCCGGGGCGATCCCCTCGTCGTCGAGCACCTCCCGCTCGATCTCGCCCTGCTCGCCGTCGGCGAGTTCCGTCTCGGTGCCGACGAGCGGGGCGGTGACGAACGCCCGACCCCGCGCGCAGTGGCGAGCGATCGTGTCCACTCGGCGCTCGGTGACGCGCTGGCCGCGATCCGGGTCGGGGAGCCCGTGATCGTCGGCGAAGCAGACCACGTCGCCGACGACCGGGCGGTGAAACGGGAGCCCCCGATCCAGGCGCGCGGAGAGCATCCGGTTGAACAGGTAGGACTGCGCGGCGTTGACGAACAGCCGCTGGACGTTGTTCGGGGCCGTCCGCAGGGCGTCCGCGAAGTCCGCCTCCCCCTCGCCGCCGTTCTCGACGAGGCGGTGGACCATCGCGCGCTCGTAGCCGAGGCGGCCGGGGAGGCGCTCCAGCGCCCCCGCCCAGTCGCGGGTCTCCTCGACGTAGCGTCGGGCCTCGCGCGTGGACTCGGGTTCCCGCTCGCTCGGATTGCCCGCGTAGGCGATGACGGCCCCCTCCCAGTCCCCGCGGGCGAGGGCGAGCCCCACCTCGTGAGTGACGGGCCGGCGCGTCCCGAAGCGCTGCTGGCCGAAGTAGTTCGGGACGGCCACCTGGCCCGCCGCGCAGTCGCCGAAGGCGCGCAGGGCCTCGGAGACGGCGGGAGCGCGGTCGGGGTGCGCCGCGTCGCGCACCGCGATCTCGAACTCGTTACCCCTGAGGTCGCCGAAGAGGACGGGCCGGCCGGTCCGTCCGAGCGCCTCGATCTCCGCGCCGCCCACGTCGGGAAACGCGGGGTCGTCGAGCCAGCGCACGGAGAACAGCTGCGTCGTCACGGCGCGCTTGTCCTTCGTCCCGGCCCAGGAGAAGCGCTCGCGGCTGAACCCGAGGCGGTCGGCGAGCACGGCGACGAAGTCGTTGGTGTCCCAGTTACGGAGCGTCGCGCGGAAGACGACGTTCGGGTACGCCCCCGGGTCGGCGTCCAGGGGCTCGACGTCGACCGCCTCGCGCTCGCGCACGCGGAAGTCCTCGGGGGCGGCGCGCAACCGGCCGCCGACGCCGTCGGCGTCGCTCACGTAGTAGTCGATGCCGACCGCGCGCTCGACCGGGTGCGCCGGACGCATCAGCGTCCCCCCGTCGCTCTCTCCCGGCCCGCCGTCCTCGCCGCTCCTGACATACCTGCCCTTCTCGGCGCGGCCGTATGTGCGTACTCATCCCGTCGCCGCGCGCCCGTTCCCGGCTCCGGCTCGCGAGGTCGGCGCGTGAAACCCGAACGGACGGGGGAAGCGCCTGCTGGCTTCGACGGGGCTTTTGGCTACCGCCCCGAACCCCGGTCGATGTCGGACCTGTTCACGCCGCTGACGCTACGCGGAACGGAGATCCCCAACCGCGTGATGGTGTCGCCCATGTGCCAGTACTCCTGTCGACCGGACGGGCTGGCGACCGACTGGCACCTCGTCCACCTCGGCTCGCGAGCCGTCGGCGGCGCGGGGATCGTGATGAGCGAGGCGGCGGCCGTCGAGCCGCGCGGGCGCATCTCGCCGAACGACCTCGGAATCTGGAGCCGGGCGCACGCCGACGCGCTCGCGCCGATAACGGGGTTCGTCCGCTCGCAGGGGTCGGTGCCCGCGATCCAGCTCGCCCACGCGGGGCGGAAGGCCTCCACCTACCCGCCCGCCGACGGCTACGGCCCCGTCCACGGCGACGACGGCTGGACGCCCCTCGGCCCGACCGACGAGCCGTGGCCCCACGACGAGCCGCTCGCGACGGAGGCGCTCGACCAGGCGGGCATCGAGGGCGTCATCGACGCCTTCCGGGAGGCCGCCGAGTTCGCCCACGCCGCCGGCTTCGAGATCGCGGAGGTCCACGGCGCGCACGGCTACCTCCTCCACGAGTTCTACTCGCCGGTCACGAACGCCCGCGAGGACGACTACGGCGGCGACTTCGACGGGCGGACGCGACTCGTCCGAGAGGTCACCGCCGCCGTCCGCGAGGTGTGGCCCGACGAGAAGCCCGTCTTCGTCCGCCTCTCGGCGACCGACTGGCTGCCCGACCGGGACGCCTGGACCATCGACGACACCGTCAGGCTGGCGGGCGACCTCGCGGAGGTCGGCGTGGACCTGATCGACGTGAGCGCGGGCGGAATCCACCCCGACCAGCAACTCCCCGACACCGGCTCGCACTACCAGACGCCCCTCGCGGAGGCCGTCCGCGAGGCGAACGACGTCGCCGTCGGCGCGGTCGGGAAGATCACGACCCCCGAGGGGGCGGACGAGGTGATCCGCAACGGGCGGGCCGACCTCGCCATCGTCGGCCGCGAGCACCTTCGCGATCCGTACTTCGCGCTCCACGCCGCGGACGCGCTCGACCGGATGGACGACGCGCACGTCCCCGTCCAGTACCGCCGCGGGTTCTGATTCGACTCGAACGGCCTAGAACAGCGAGAGGTCCCCCGTCACGCGGTCCACGAGGTTCTCCGGGGCCGGACCGACCGCGAGCGCCGTCACCGTCCCCGGGTCGAGTTGGGTGTGGCCGGCGTCGCGGATGACGGCGTGCGGGAGGCCCTCCCGTCGGGCCTCCTCGGCGAGTTCGAACACCTCGCGCTCGCTTCCCGCTTTCAGGACGATCTTCTTCTGGCCGCCGGACTTCCACTCCCGGCGCGCGTCGGGACCCGCGTTCTCGTAGGCCGCGAGCGAGGCGTGGGCGACCTGCGCGGCGAGCTTGCCCGTCCCCATGCCGACGTCCGTCCGGGCGACGATGGCCTGCTTCATGCCCATGCGCGTGGATGGCGGGTGGGGGTGAAAGCGCTGGCGACCGCTCGCGCCCCGCGACGACCCGCGGCGAGCGGCCGTCGCTCGAGCGTTTCGCCGGCACCGATCGGTCCGTCGGTCGACGACCGGGAGGTTTTAGCGTCTCTCGGGCGCTGATACATCCAATGATACTCGCCGACGTCGACATCCTCCGGCGGCTGGAGGCGGGCGACCTCGTGGTCGCCCCGCTCGACGACCCCGACCTCCAGATCCAGCCCGCCAGCATCGACCTCAGGCTGGGCCGGGAGTTCCTCGAGTTCCAGCGGACGAACATCCCCTGTATCCACCCGAACAGCGAACAGGAGGTCGAGGAGTACGTGCGCGAGACCGTCGTGGAGGACGGCGAGGAGTTCATCCTCCACCCCGGCGACTTCGTGCTCGGCACGACCGAGGAGCGCGTCGAGATCCCCCCCGACCTGCTCGCGCACGTCGAGGGGCGCTCCTCGCTCGGCCGGCTTGCCATCGTCATCCACGCGACGGCGGGCGTCGTCGACCCCGGCTACCGGGGCCAGATAACGCTCGAGCTGTCGAACCTCGGCACCGCGCCGGTCGCGCTCACGCCGGGGATGCGCGTCTCACAGCTCATCTTCACGGAGATGAAGTCGCCCGCCGAGCGACCCTACGGCTCGGGACGCGGCTCGAAGTACCAGGACCAGGCCGGGCCGCAGGCGTCCCGGATCGGCGGGGATCGGGAGTTCGGGGGCGACCAGTAATGCGCTTCATCGAGGAGGTGGTCGTCGACGAGTTCCTGCCGACGTTCCGCTCGATGCTCGCCGAGGACCTCCGCGGACGGGGGCTCACGCAGAACGAGGTGGCGACGCTGCTCGGCATCAGCCAGAGCGCCGTCTCGAAGTACGCTCACGGCGACATCGACCGCAACGCGGAGGTGCTCGGCGACGAGCGCGTCGCGGACCTCGTCGCGCGCCTCGGGGAGGGGCTCGCCGACGGCGAGATGAGCCGCGTCCAGGCGCTCGTCGAGACCGAGGTGTTCATCCGGCGGCTGGAGCGCGGCGACCTGCTCGCGACGCTCCACGAGCGGGCGATGCCCGAACTCGCGGAGTACGACGGCGACTTCGCCGTCCACGACCCCGATAGCGGCCTCCGCGAGGCCGAGCGCGCGCTCGCCTCCGTCCGGCGCGGCCTTCGGATCCTCTCGAACGCGAGCGGGTTCGCGGCCCTCGTCCCCGCGGTCGGGTCGAACCTCGTCGAGTGTCTCCCCGAGGCGACCGACATCGACGACGTGGCCGCCGTCCCGGGGCGCATCCTCGACATCAAGGGCCGGGCGGCCGTCCCCGGCGAACCCGAGTTCGGCGTGAGCGAGCACGTGGCGGGCGTCCTGCTCGCCGCCCGCGCCGGCGGCAGCGACGCCCGCGCCGCGCTGAACGTCCGCTACGATCCGGGGATCGTCGGCCGCGCCGAGGAGCGGGGGCTGATCACCCGCGAGTTCGACGCGGAGGGCGACGTCGCCACCGCGGTCGAGGCCGCGGTGGCCGACGACCCAGCCGTCGACGTGCTCTACCAGACGGGCGGGTTCGGCATCGAGCCGATCGTCTACGTCCTCGCGCCCGACGCGTCGACGGCCGCAGAGCGCGTCCGCGACCTCCGCGTCCGATGAGCGTCCGGGCGTTCTACGGCCGTTACGCGGCGCTCTACGACGCCATCGCCACCGCTCCCGGCGTGGCTCGCTGGCGCGCGGCCGCCGTCGACGCGCTCGACCTCGAATCCGGCGACACGGTCGTCGAGATGGGCTGCGGAACGGGCGCGAACCTCCGCTTTCTGCGCGAGCGCGTCGGGCCGGAGGGGACGGTGATCGGCGTCGACCTCACGCGCCCGCTGCTGCGGTACGCCCGGACGCGCGTCGATCCCGAGGGCTGGGAGAACGTCCACCTCGTACAGGCGGACGCCGCGCGACCGCCGGTCGAACGCGCCGACGCCGTCCTCGGGTCGTTCGTCGTCGGGTTGCTGGCCGACCCGACCGCCGCCGTGGACGGCTGGTGCGACCTCGCCTCCGGTCGGGTCGCCCTCCTAGACGCGACGAGCAGTTCCCACCCGGTCGGCCCGCTCCTCAACCCCGCCTTCGGCGCGTTCGTCGGCGCGGGCGCGCCCGCCGACGCGCTCACCGAATCGGTACAGCAGGCGCTCGCCGGCCGACGCGCTCGACGCCACCTCGACGAGCGAGTCAGCGTCGCGCGCGACGCCCTCGCCGCCCGCACCACGGACCGCCGCTACGAGGAGCGCGCGCTGGGGTTCGTCGGCGTCCTGAGCGGCCGGGTCGAGTGAGCGCCCCGTCTCTCGACACCGCCGCTCGCGACGCTCGCCGGCCGTTGTCCGGCACCGAGCCGGTGGAAGCACGCTGAGCGAGCGCCGAGCCGATGGGGCAAACAGGCGAGGCTATGGGCGGGATCCGGTTCGCGGGGCGTGGCGTCGCACGACCACGAGTGAGGCCGACGGCCGAACGAGCGGACCGACGAGCGACCGCAGTTCCCGCGAGCCGGAGGCGAGCGGGAGCACGCCGGACGAGCACCGCGAGTCCGGCGGTGGGAGCGAGCGGACCGACGAACCCCCGAGGAGCGCCGGAGGCGCGACGAGGGGGTGAGGAGGGTTTTCGTCTATGTGTTACCAGCGAACGAGGCGCGCAGCGACGAGTGAGCGCGGTAAACCGTGGGCGAACAGGCGACGCCGTGGGCGGGATCCGGTTCGCGGGGCGTGGCGTCGCACACCCGCAGACACCCCGCGACGACTCTCACGTCACACGGACGCTGGTCCCGCTCTCGGATATAAAGCTACGGACGGGTCGAACAGTTCGAATTCCACCGCCGGCATCAGCGTGGCACCCGTGAGCGACCAGCGGGAGCGAGCGGACCGACGAACCCCCGAGCGAAGCGAGGGGGTGAGGAGGGTTTTGCTAGGGAGCGAGCGAAGCGAGCGACCGCAGCAAAAGGTGGCGGAGCAACAGGTTTGTCTCACATGTAGCCGAGGTCGCGCAGGCGGGCCATCAGGTTCTCCTTGTCCTGGGCGCGGCCCTGTCGTTCGGTGGTGTTGTCGAGGTCCTGCAGCCAGGCGGGTTCCTCGGCGGACTTCGCCGACCCCTTCTCCGTGCCGAGCGAGCGGAAGCCCTCGAAGTACTTGGGCGAGACGGGGATGTCCTCGGCGGTAAATCCCTCCGGCATGTCGTCGTAGCTCTGCGGGACGTGACCCTCGGGCCACCCGGCCACGGTGTCGGGGACGACGTACTGCCACGTGGCGTCCCAGAGCGCCCGCTCGTCGAACTGGAGGATGGAGTGGACGCGGTCGTGCGGCGGGTACTTCTCCGAGTCGTGACGGGGGCTGAAGAAGGTCTCGTCGGCGCGCGCCTCCTGCTCGTCCCAGCGGACGCCCGAGAAGATGCCGTCGAAGCCGTGCTCGCGGATGACGTGGTTGAGCGCGACGGTCTTGAGCAGGTGGTTGCCGCCGAGGCTGTCGGCCTCGAAGCGGAAGGTGTCGCCCTCGTGGTCCGCGCGGCGGAGTTCGCGCCGGTTCTCCTCGGTCAGCGACGCGACGGGTACGTCGTCGCCCGGTACGTGCTCGGCGAAGACGGGGTCCTCGTTTCGCGCGTAGATCAGTTCGAGGTCCCACTCGCCGGCCCAGCGCTCGACGAAGTCGGTGACGTCGTCGAAGTGCTGATAGTGGTCGATGAACACCACGGGAGGGAGGTCGTGGCCGTACTCCTCGGCGACCTCCTTCACGAAGTAGAGCACGAGCGTGGAGTCCTTCCCGCCGGTCCACATGACCGCGGGCCTGCGGTACTGCTCCAGCGCGATCCTCGTCACGTCGACGGCCTTCGCCAGCTTGTCGGCCAGTTTCGGGTAGTCGGCGGCGGTCTGCTCCCGCCCGTCGTCGTAGTCGACCGTCAGGTACTCGGGGAAGTTCTCGCTCATCTCAGACGTGAATCGACGCCGGAGATAATTTACCTTCCGCGGTAGCGAATGTATCGCACCCCGGGTGGGAGACGGGGAGCGGAGGGTCGTATCGGTACTCGGGAATACTCGGTCGGCGCGATCACGCCGCCGATCGGTTCCCGCTAGAGCGGGCTCTGAAACGAGCGAGCGACGCGCCGGATTTCCTAACGTTCCCGCGAGCCGACGGCGAGCGGGAGCCTGTCCGCGATCGCAGTAAGAGGTGGTGGTTTCAGAAGAACTTCAACAGGTCGTCGCGCTTCGCCTCGTGGAGGTGGGTTCGGATCGCGTCTTTCAGCGCGTCGATATTCCCGCGCTTGGCGGAGATGGGGGCGATCGTGTCCCGCCACTGTTGCCATGGCGGGAGGAGACCGAGTCGGTCGCAGAGTTCGTTCAGACGCTCGTCGCGGTCGTCCACCTTGTCCATCTTGTTCACGGCGACGACCGGAGGGATGCCGAGTTCCTCGAAGAAGTAGAACAGTTCCACGTCGTGAGGGATCTCGTCCCGTGCCGAGTGGCGGTCGATGATGTCGACGGCGCTCTTGCCGTCCACCACGAGCACGCCGACGAGGACCTTCTCTGCGTACGTCTCGAGGTAGCGGACGATGTCGGTCTTGATCTGCTCGCGGCGCTCCTCGGGGACGCCCTCCATGAAGCCGAACCCCGGGAGATCGGTGAGGACGAAGTCCTCCGGTGCCCAGTCGTAGTGGTTGGGCGTCCGCGTCACGCCGGGCTTCCCGCCGGTCGAGAACTGGTGCCCGGTCAACTGGCGCATGAGCGTCGATTTCCCGACGTTCGAGCGCCCGACGAACACCACCTCGGCGTCGCGGTCGGGACGGGAGTCGAACATACCCGCGCTACCCGAGCGGCGGGCAAAAGCCCGCCGGGTCGCGGCCGGGCGACGGAGTCGGGCGGGACGTGCGCCGCGACGCGGGCTCGTCCGCTGATCGCCACACCGACCGCCCGGAAAGTCGGACGTCCACCGGGGAAATATCGTCCCAAGGGTGGCAAAAAATCGTTATATTCGTTCGTGACGGATATTGTATCGGTATGAAACTGAACGTACGTGCAGTGATATACGGATTCGTAGCGACCCTGATCGTCGGGCTCCTCAGCGGAGCGGTCGTCCCCTTCACGGACATGAGCCTCCCGGCCGTCGGGTACGGCCTCACCGGCGTCATCGGCGGGCTCGTCGCAGGGTACGTGGCGGGTGGAACGATCGGTAACGGGGCGCTCAACGGCGGCGTGGCGACGATCGCCGGCGCGCTCGTCGCGCTCGTCATCCTGGCCCTCATCGGGACGCTCGCCGCCGGACTCCTCGGGGTCGGCATCTTCGTCGCGGGGATCGTGCTCCTCGTCGTCGCCGCCATCCCCGGCGCGGTCGGCGGGGCGATCGGCGCGTGGGCGAAGGGTCGCTCCGAGACCCGGATGGCCGGTCGGCCGACCGCCTGAGCCCGACCCGGAGATCCGATTTTTTGTACCCGGCCGACGAGCGTGAGCCATGGACGACGAGAGCAAGGCGGCCGTGCGCGACGCGGTCTGGACCCGGTTCGAGGAGGGCGACTTCTCGCGGTTCCCGTTTCCGCCGCGGGGGCGCATCCCCAACTTCGTCGGGGCCGAGCGCGCCGCCGAGCGACTGTTCGAGACGCCCGAGTGGGAGAACGCGACGGTCGTCAAGGCGAACCCCGACTCCCCCCAGCGGCCGGTCAGGAAGCGCGCGCTCGCGGCGGAAAAGACCGTCTACGTGGCCGTCCCGCGCCTGCGCGACGAGGAGTGCTTCGTCGAACTCGACCCGGCCCGTATCGAGGACTACGACCGCGCGTCCACGATCGAGGGGTCCTCCGAACTCGGCGTCCAGGTCGGTCCCGACGCGCTCCCCGAGATCGACCTCGTCGTCGCCGGGAGCGTGGCGGTCACGGAGGCGGGCGTCCGGGTCGGCAAGGGCGAGGGCTACAGCGACCTCGAGTATGCGGTCCTCCGGGAACTCGGTGCGGTCGACGACGGGACGCCGCTCGCGACGACCGTCCGCGAGGAACAGGTCGTGGATCGCGACGTGACGCCCGACGCCCACGACGTCCCCCTCGACCTGATCGCCACCCCGGAGCGGGTGATCCGCCCCGATCCGACGGACGCGACGAAGCCCGACGGGATCGACTGGACCCTGCTCGACGAGGATCGGATCGAGGAGATCCCCGTTCTCCGACGGGTACGCCCCTGATCCCCTCGGACGACTCCATTTATGTCGGTCGGACGAATCACCCCCAGGCGATGACACCGCCCGCACCGACGATCGGTCGACCGACCGGACGCGCGACCCCCACTGGGCCGAGGGACGCGCCGCGGAGCGCCCGCGAGTAGCGCCGTGCGCTCGATACAGGCGATCGTTCCCGAGGGGTCGCGCGAGGCCGTCGAGCGCGCGCTGTCCGACCTCGACCTCGATCAACCGTACGCGATCGTCGACTCCGCCGACGGCGGGGGGGACGTGCTGTTCGTCACCGTCGACACCGACGACGTGGAACCGCTCCTCGAGTCGCTTCGCGACGTCGGCGTCGACGAGGGCGGCACCGCCGTCGTCACGGACGCGTCGGTCGTCCTCCCCGAACCCGACGACGGGGGAGAGGCGGACGAGGAGGGCGGCGAGGGAGGCGAGGAGAGCGAGGGATCGACTAGTCACGTCGCGCGACACGAACTACAGGCGGCGATGCGCGAACAGCTCGGCGACCCCGTCGACGACGCGCTCTTCACGGTGCTGAGCGCGGTGCTCGCCTGCGCTGGCCTCATCCTCGACAGCCCGACGGTCATCACGGGGAGCATGGTGATCGCGCCGCTGCTCGGGCCGGGTATCGCCTCCAGCGTCGGGAGCGTCGTCGGCGACGACGACCTCGTCCGGACCGGCATCAGAGCGCAGGTGGGCGGCGTCGTGCTAGCGGTGGCGAGCGCGACCGTCTTCGCGCTGCTCGCCCGCGCGCTCGTCCTGCCCACGCTCCCGCTCGACAGCCTCGACCAGATCGTCGAGTTCTCCGACCCCGTCGTGTTCACGCTGATCATCGCCCTCGTCGCCGGGGTGGCGGCCGCGCTCTCGCTCACGTCCGACGTGAGCACCGCGCTCGTCGGCGTCGCGGTCGCCGCGGCGATCGTCCCCCCCAGCGCGGCGATCGGCCTCGGCATCGGATACTGGCGGCCCTCGCTGCTCGTCGGGGCCGCCGTCCTCGTGCTGGTCAACGTCCTCTCGATAAACCTGACCAGCCTGCTGACGCTCTGGTCGCGGGGGTACCTCCCCAGCGATCTCTTCGAGCGACGACGGGTACGGACGGTGTCCGCCCGGCGCGCGCTCGCGCTCGCGCTGAGCGGCCTCGTCGTCTCCGCCGCGGTGGGCTATGCGACCCTGGACTACCGGGCGAACGCCACGTTCGAACGCGAGGTGGACCGCGCCGTCAGCGAGAGCAGGATCGACGCCACCGCCGTCACCGTCGAGTACGATCCGGGCATGCTGGGCCGCGAACCGCGCACCGTCGTCGTCCACGCGGCGGCGGCCCCGGACGGCGCGGCGGCGGCGCTGGAGGAGCGGATCCGGAAGACGACGGGCCAGTCGGTGTCTGTCGTCGTCTACGAGGCGAACGGCCGGGCCGGGGGGCCGACCGGGAGCATCAAACCGGCGTTTGAGGCTCCAGGAAGGTGATGCCCCCGGTCGTCGTTCTCGCGTACGCCATGCCATCGAGAACGACGAGAACGAACGTCACGCTGGCGGGAGCGCTCGCGCTCCTGCTCGTCACCGCCGGCTGCCTCAGCACCGCAACCCCGGGAGCGGGGGCCCCGTCGATCGAGAACGGGCGAAACGCCGTCAGCGTCACCGGGACGGGGACGGTCGAGGCCGCCCCCGATCGGGCAGAACTCCACCTCGCGGTCGTGGCGACCGCCGAAAGCGCCGACGCGGCCCGCGAGCGGGCGGCCGAGGACGCCGCACGACTGCGTGAGGCGCTCCGCGCGGCCGGCGTCCCCGACGACGCCGTCGAGACGGTCGGCTACTCGCTCGGCGCGGAGTACGACTACGGCGAGAAGCGGCGCGAGGTCGTCGGCTACCGCGCCGTCCACACCTACCGCGTCACGCTGTCGGACGTGGACGCCGCCGGTTCGGTCGTCGACGCGGCGGTCGAGAACGGGGCGGCGCGCGTCTCCTCGGTGCGGTTCACGCTCTCCGAGGAGCGCCGCGAGAAACTCCGCGCGCGGGCCATCGAGCGGGCGATGGATCGCGCGCGAAGCGACGCCGAGGCCGTCGCCGCGGCCGGCGATCTGACGCTCGGCGGGATCGAATCGGCCTCGACGGTCGACCACGGCCTCCCGCGCCCGGTCTACGCCGAGGCGGCGGTGGCGGCGGGAAGCGACGGCGGCGCGAAGACGCGGTTCGACCCCGGTCGCGTGGCGGTGACGGCGACCGTGACGGTCGACTACGCGATCGAGTGACCGAGGCCGGGTCACCTACCCCTCGAACGGGAGTTCGAGTTCGTAGTCGACCGCCTCGACCGCCGCGTCGAGCAGTTCCTCGACGCCCTCCTCCTCGGTGACGCTGAGGTAGGCGTCGGCCTCGATGTCCCGCGCACGGTCGGCCTTCGTGCAGACGGTGAGGACGGGGATGTCGGCGAAGCGGTCCGCCAGTTCGTCGCGCAGGGCGAGTTGCACCTCGACCGGGTAGCCGCACTCCGCGCTCGCGTCGACGAACACGAGGATGCAGTCGGCGAGGTGCTGGAGCGCGCTCACGGCCTGGCGCTCGATGCCGTTGCGATCCGCCTCGGGGCGGTCGAGCAGTCCCGGCGTGTCGATCAGCTGATACCGGACGTGGTCGCGCTCGACGTGACCCACGCGCACCTGCTTCGTGGTGAACGGGTAGGAAGCCACCTCGTTTCTCGCGTTGGTCACGTGGTTGACGAACGTCGACTTCCCGACGTTCGGGTAGCCCGCGATGACGATCGTCGGCTCGTCGGGCCGGACGTCGGGCAGCGTCTTCAGCGTGTCCCGGGCTTCGCCCAGCGCTTCGAGGTCGTCGGCCACCTCGCGCGTCACGTCGGCGAGGCGGGCGAACGCCTGTTTCCGGTGCTTTCGCGCGAGGTCGGCGTCGACGCCGCGCAGCTTCGACTGGTACTCGTCGCGGATGTGTCCGGCCTGCCGTCCGGCCCACATCACCTCCGAGAGGTGCGAGCGGAGGCCGTCGACGCCGCCCGGGCAGTCGCCGTGGGCGGGGACGACGGCGTCGGCGAGTTCGCGGTAGAACGGATCGACGCGGTCGAAGTCGGGCCACGAGGTGACCACGTTCTGGAGGTTGTCCGAGAGGATGTTGCCCGCCGTCTGCAGCATCGACTGCTGGGCCTCCACGCCCGACTTCGCGCGACCCGCCCGCGCCGCCCGCGAGAACGCCTTGTCGACGAGTTCCTCCGCCCGCGGTACGGTGGGGAGGTCTTCGTAGGTCATACCACCCGTACCGGACGAGTACGCAAAAGCGCGTCCCTTAGGCCGCGAGGGGATCGGAGATGCAGGGAGCAGGGATTTACCCGACGAGAGCGTAGTCGAACCATGGTCAACTGGCGCGCCGTCCTCGTCGGGTTCGGCGTCGAACTGGTCCTCGGTATCGTCGGCCTGGTCGTCCCCGTCCTCGGTCAGCTCACCGCGGCCGTCGTCGGCGGGTTCGTCGCGGGCTACATCGCGAAGGGCGGCGCCGGCAACGGCGCGTGGCACGGGCTTCTCGCGGGGGCGTTCGGCGGCCTCGTCGTCGTGCTCGCGCTGGGGGTCGTCGGCGTCGCCGGGCTCGGTCTCGCGGGCGGTCCCGGCGGCCTGCTCGCCGGACTCGGCCTGACGACCGTCGCGATCGTCCTCTGGCTGCTGCTGTCGCTGCCCTCCGCCGTCGGCGGGGCGGTCGGCGCGGCGCTGTCGTGAGCAGGGCACAGGACTTTACACGATCCCGCGCGACCGTTCGGTATGGCGACGATAGACGCGGACGTACTCCTGCCGAACGAGCGCCTCCAGGAACTCGCGAGCGACGGCGAACTCGTCCAGATCCACCGCGGCGAGCAGTACGCGGAGGAGGGCGACACGTTCGAGATCGACGGCGAGACGTTCGAGGTGACCGCAGTCGAGCACCGGACGCTCGGCGATCTCACGGACGAGGACGCCCGCGCCGAGGGGTCCGAGGACCTGGCCGCGTACAGGGAGCGGATGGAGCGCGTCCACCGCGACCGCTTCGAGTGGGACGACGAGGCCGAGGTCGTGCGCCACCGCTTCGAAGCGGCCTGACCTGAATACCGACGCGACGCTCGATTTCGAGTACCGACGCGACGGGCGATCCGCTACCGCCGCGATTCCAGTTCCCCGAGCAGGTCGTCCGGCTCCATCCCCTTCATCGAGAGCAGGACGAGCAGGTGGTAGACGATGTCCGCGCTCTCGTGGGCGATCTCCTCGCGGTCGTCGTCCTTCGCGGCGAGGACGAGTTCGGTCGTCTCCTCGCCGAGCTTCTCGAGGACGGCGTTCTCGCCCTTCTCGTGGGTGAACAGGGACGCCGTGTAGGAACCGTCCGGCAACGTCTCTCGCCGTCTCTCGATGACGGCGAACAGCTCCCGGAGGACGTCGTCACTCACTGGACGACCTCCCGGATGTCGTCGAGTTCGTCGAACCGATCGAGCGGCTCGCGACCGTCCTCGAAGACCGCCTCGTCGACGGTGATCGGCGATCCGGTTCGGGCGGCCAGCGCGAGGGCGTCGCTCGGGCGGGCGTCGACGACCACGTCGTTCCGGGGCGTGTTCAGGTACACGTCCGCGATGTACGTCTCGTCGCGCACCTCGGAGACGTGGACGCGGTTGACCCGGCCGCCCAGTTCCTCGACCACGTCGAGCAGGAGGTCGTGGGTGAGCGGCCGACCGATGTCGATGGCGTCGAGACCGCGGGCGATGCTGGCGGCCTCGTCGAACCCGATGACGATGGGGAGAACGTCGACGGTGTCCTCGGCCCCGAGGAGGACGACCGGTGCCGGTCCCTGAGGCGTACCGGCGACGCGGACTGCCTCGATGAACGCGTTCATACCCGCGAAAAGGACGCCCCTCGCAAAACGTCTATGGGATGGAACGGGGGTCGAGCACCGTCACTCGGCGGGGAGCGTCTCGAAGAAGGCGAGGCGATGGACGCGTGAATCGGGCGTCAGTTCGGGGTGGAAGGAGGTGGCGACGACCGGGCCGTCCCGCACCGCGACGGGGCGACCCTCCCACTCGGCGAGCACCTCGACGCCCTCACCTACCTCGTCGATAAGCGGCGCGCGGATGAACACCGCCGGGAAGGGATCGTCGAGGCCCGTCACGTCGAGCGGAGCCTCGAAGCTGTCCACCTGCCGGCCGAACGCGTTCCGGTCGACGGTCACGTCCACCAGATCGAGCGTCCGAACGCGGTCGTCCTTCGCGTCCGAACTGGCGACGATGAGACCCGCGCACGTCGCCAGCAGGGGCCTCCCGGCCGCGACGTGCTCCCGGATCTCCTCGTCGATCCCCTGCGCGCGGAGGAGCCGCGAGATGGTCGTCGACTCGCCGCCCGGCAGGAGCAGAACGTCACACTCCGGGACGGTCCCCGCCGTCCTGATCTCGCGGACCTCGGCGGCCTCGCCGTGGGCCGTCGCCGCGCGACGGATCGCGTCCGCGTGCTCCGAGACGTCGCCCTGGACCGCGACGACGCCGGCGATGAGCGTCATGGGGAGCGATAGGGAGGTCCCGGTCAAAAGCGGCGCGCTCCGTCCGTCGGAAGCCAGCCATCGGTCGGCGATGGAGCGAGGGCGCGCTGGGCGAACACAGCACGAGATGGGCGAACAGGCGACGCCGCGGCGATGCTCGCGGGGCGTGGCGTCGCACACCCGCGAGCACCCCGCGACGAACGTCACGTCACACGGACGCTGGTCCCGCTCTCAGTTATAAAGTTACGGCGCGAGTGAACGATCCGACAGCCCCGACCGCCGACGCCAGCGCACCGTACCGCGAGCGAGTGCAACGAGCGAGCGGACGCGCCGAATCCCTCGAAGGAGCGGAGCGACTGAGAGGGTGAGGCGCGGTTTTAGTCCAGGTTTTGCCAGCGAGTGAGCGCGCCACAGGCGCGCGAACGAGCGCAGCAAAACGTGGGAGTTCAAAACGTCGTGGTTCTAGTGCACGAGGCGCGAGCAGGTCCCACAGAGGTTCTGCTCTTTCATGTCGACTTCGCGGACGGTCGGCGAGAAGTTCATCACGCAGCGGTTGTTGTCGCAGTGTTCGAGTCCGAGCGTGTGTCCGATCTCGTGGACGACCTCCTTTCTGACGCGGTCGGAGAACACCTCGCTGGCCGGCTTCGAGGCGATTCCGCCGTCCGAGGAGGTCTGAAGTCGATAGGTGGAGATGACGCTCCCGTTGCCGTCGAGGTAGGCGAGACCGAAGACGTAGTTTCGCCGCCGGTAGAAGAGGTCCTTCGGCGTGATGGCGATGTTCTTGTCGCCGTCGCCGATCCGGCCGGCGAGTTCGATGAACTCCTCGGCTCGGTATTGCCCCCGACTCGGATCGTACGCTCCCTCGGGAATCTCCTGGGCGCTATGGACGGTTACGTCGCAGTCGTAGACCGCACGCAGACCAGATGACGCCTCGCGCTTGACGGCGGGGGGCACGTCGCCGATCGGCACGATGTCAACGTGCATAGCAAGAGATTAGAGCGGGCCAGCTATAAATATCCCGACGTGAATCCGGCAACACGCGACGCGCTGCTGGAGCGCCTCTGTTACTACGACTCGGTCGTGGAGGTCGGCATCGGGCATCGCGACGACGTCGCGCGCCCCCTCGCGCAGTGCGCCTCGGTCGTCGCCACCGACGTTCACGACCGACCGACGCCGCCCGGCGTCGAGTTCGTCCGCGACGACGTCACCCGACCGACGCTCTCGGTGTACGAGGGGGCGGAAGCGCTGTACGCCATCTGCCTCCCGCCCGAACTGCACCGTCCGACGCGGGCCGTCGCCCGTCGCGTCGGCGCGGCGTTCCACTTCACCACGCTCGGCGGGGATCAACCGGAGATCCCGGTGACTCGGGAGACGCTCCCGGGGACGACGCTGTTCACCGCCCGCGAGCGGGGGGTTGCGACGTGACGCTCGCGGTCGACGCCGTCGTCCTCGACGTCGACGGCGTCCTCGTCGACGTCTCCGAGTCCTACCGCCGCGCCATCGTCGAGTCCATCGAACACGTCTACGGCGAGACGATCGAGCGGGAGACGATTCAGTTGTTCAAGGACGCGGGCGGGTTCAACGACGACTGGGACCTCACTCACGCGGCCGCGCTGCTCGTCCTCGCGCGCCGTCACGGCTACGAGTACTCGACTGCGACCTTCGCGGACGCCATCGCGGCCAGCGGGGGCGGCATCGACGGGGCACAGACCGTCGTCGCCGACAAGCTCGACCCCGACCAGCGAGAGCGCGTCCTCGCCGCCTGGGACCCCGAGAAGCTGACCGACGTATTCCAGCAGCTCTACCTCGGGAGCGACCTGTACCGCGAACTGGAGGGCGGCGAACCATCCCTCGACACGGAGGGGTTCATCAACGACGAGACGGTCCTCGTCGAGGAGGGGACGCTCGCGGCGCTCGTCGAGCGCTACGACGTGGGCGTCGTGACGGGCCGCCCGGCGGCCGAGGCGGCCATCGCCCTGGATCGGGTCAGCCTCGACGTGCCCGACGCCTACCTGTTCACGATGGATCACGACGCGCCGGGCAAACCCGAGCCAGAGGCACTCGTCAGCCTCGCAGAGCGCTTCGACGCCGAGGCGCTCGCGTTCGTCGGCGACACCCTCGACGACGTGCGGACGGCCGTCAACGCCGAGGAGGCGGACCCGGAACGCACCTACCACGGGATCGGCGTCCTCACCGGCGGCCTCTCGGGCGAATCGGGCCGCCGGAAGTTCGAACGCGCGGGCGCGCGGGCAGTCCGGGACAGCGTCAACGACGTGCCCGAACTGCTCGAACCGCGCTGACGCGGCTCTTCGTCGAGTCTCGAGATTCGCCTCGGTGCGCGTCGAGTGAGCGCGTCGCACAACGCTTAATCGTCCCTCCCGCGACTCCCAGGTATGCGAATCGCACTCTGCGGCGGCACCGGCGACATCGGCGAGGCGCTCGCGCTCCGCTGGGCCTACGACACCGACCACGAGATCCTGATCGGCTCGCGCGACCCCGAGCGCGCCCGGGGGAAGGCCGAGGAGTACGTGACCGAACTCGACAGCCGCGGGATCGAGGCGGACGTGAAAGGATTCGCCAACGAGATGGCCGCCGACCGCGCGGACGTGGTGGTCGTCGCGGTCCCCGCCTACCACCTCGTGGACACCGTCGAGTCCATCGCCGACCGGCTCGACCCCGACACCGTCCTCGTCACGCCCGCAGTGGGGATGAAGCGCGACGATTCGGGACTGCACTACAACCCGCCGAGCGCGGGCAGCGTGGCGGCGCTCTGTGCCGACGCCGCCCCCGACGACGTGCCCGTCGTCGGCGCGTTCCACAACCTCGCCGCGGGCAGGTTCGCCGACCTGGACGCCGAGGTCGAGTGGGACACGCTCGTCTTCGGCGACGACGCGGACGCCAAGGACATCGTGATGCTGCTCGCCGACGAGATCGAGGGACTGCGCCCGCTCGACGCGGGCGGCCTCGCCAACGCGAGCGAGGTGGAGGCGCTGACGCCGCTGCTCGTCAACGTCGCGATACACAACGAAGGCATGCACGACCTCGGCGTCCGCTTCCAGTGAACGCCGCGGCGCGGGTCCGCGAGACGCAGGCACGCGCCGCGGGAACCGCTCGGCTCTTCGGCTCTTCGGCTCCTCGGTCCTTCGGTTCGCGCCGTCCAGAAAACGGGGTATCTACGGCTTACGCGCCGGCGGATTCGAGGGCGTCCTCGATGTCCTCGCGCTGGGTGACGCCGACGAAGCGCTCGACGACGCCATCGTCGTTCTCCACGATGAGCGTCGGGAGCGAACGGACCTGGTACTCGTTCGCGACGTCCTGCTCCTCGTCGACGTTCACCTTCTCGACCTCGAAGCGGCCGTCCCAGTCCTCCGCCAGGTCCTCCAGGATGGGATCCTGGGTCTTACACGGGCCGCACCAATCGGCGTAGAAATCCTTGAGGGTGACAGTCATCGGTCCACCCACGCTTACCCGTTCTCGGGAATAAGGGTTTCCACTGGCGTGGGCAAGTAGTGGAAAAGCTTACGGCGATACCGGACCCACCGGAAGGCATGAGCCGTGGCCAGAACACCGGCGGTCTGATGTCGAGCGCCGGACTCGTCCGCTACTTCGACTCCGAGGACCGCAACGCCCCCCAGATCGATCCGCGCACCGTCGTCGCCTTCGGCGTCATGTTCGGACTGCTGGTGATGGTGCTCAACGTCGTCTGAACCACGACGTTTTACTGCGCTCCCTCGCGCTCGCTTCGCTCGCGCTCGGTCGCTGGTAAAACCTCGACTAAAACCCTCGTCGCTCCCGCTGGTCGCTCCTCGGTCCGCTCGCTCGGCGCTTCGCGCCTCGCTCGCGGCCGACAGCACCGGCCGTTCGCACTGTCCGCGGGGCTCTCTGAATCCCGCGCTCCTCGCGGCTACCGCGCTGACGCTGGCGGTGGTGAGCCAGAGGCCAGTCGTCCCGTCCGTACGTTTATAACAGAGAGCGCGGCCAGTGCCCCTGTGACGTGAGAGTCGTCGCGGGGTGTCCGCGGGTGTGCGACGCCACGCCCCGCGAACCAGATCCCACTGCGGCGTCGCCTGTTCGCCAGTATCGGTCGCTACGTTCGTCGCTGAGTGCCTCGCTCGACGGTGATCAGGGACTCACCGCCAAGTCACGACGCGACGGAAGACGTCTACACGTTCAGTTCGACCAGGTCCAGATCGATCTCTTCCCGGAACTCCCGAACTCGCTCGTGGCGGGGGGCGATCTCGTCGGGACGGTGGGAGTCGGAGCCGAGCGTGACGGCCACGTCGTACTCGCGGAGGACGGAGAGGAACGCCGGACGGGGCGAGAACTCGCCGTAGTCGCGCAGGACCCGCCCGGCGTTCAGTTCGGGGACGGTCCGTGAGCGCTCGAACGCCTCCGCGACCCGGCGGTAGTGCTCGTCGGTCGCGAACCCCCGGAGGTTAGGGTTCCGTTCGAGGAGGTCGGGGTGGGCCGCGATCTCGAACAGTTCGGACTCGATCAGCGCGACCAGACCGTCGAAGTAGTCGTCCGTCAGGTCGCGCCGATCGGACTCGGACCAGTCGTCGAAGAGCGACGGCACCTGCACGTTCAGGTCGTCGACGGTGTGGACGCTCCCGATCGCGTAGTCGAACTCGTTTCCGTCGAGGAAGCGCCGGATTGCGTCCTCGTCTCGGGGATCGTAGTCGAGTTCGACCGCGTCGAAGATGTCGATAGCGGCGTCTTCGCGGACGCGCTCGATGGCCGACCGACGCCGCTCGTGGGTCAGATCGAGGTTGAACCCGTGATCGCGCTTGGCCGCGACCATCGACTCGCGTTCCGAGACGTTACAGTGGTCGGCGATACCGACGCCCTCCAGACCCGCCCGCTCCGCGGCGCGCACCATCCAGCGCAGGAAGCTCCCGTCCGAGTAGGTCGAGTGGACGTGGTAGTCGTAGTCCATGTGGACGAGTGTCGAGCGCCGGGGTTAAACGTACCCCCGGTGTGAGCCTCCCCGCCCTACTCGTCGTCGCGTTCGGGGGCGTAGTAGTACTCGCCCGCCCGCTTCTGCTCGCGGTCGAGCTGCGACCCGGGCTTGTTGATCCGCGGGCGACTCGTGCGCTGATCGCGGCGGAAGGTGATGTCGAGGTTGCCGAGGAAGCGGTTCATCCCCTCGCGCATGCCGACGGGGGGGCTCGTCTCGCCGCGGATCGCCGGTTCGCCGTCGAAGACCATCAGGCGATCCGCGAGGAGGTCGATCATGTAGATGTCGTGGTCGATGACGAGCGCCGTCGCGTCGTGGTTCTCCGTGTAGCGGCGGATGGCGCGCGTGGCGAGCACGCGCTGTTCCACGTCGAGGTGCGCCGACGGCTCGTCGAGCAGGTAGAGGTCGGCGTCCTTCGAGAGGCAGGCCGCGATGGCGACGCGCTGGCGCTCGCCGCCCGAGAGGTCGGGGAGGTTCTGCTCCATGATCCGCTCCAGCTGGAGCGGTCCCGCGATCTCCGTCTCCCAGTACGACGAGCCGAAGTCGTCGGTGATCGACGCGAGGAACGCGTCGACGCGCATCGGCTGGTCGATCTCGACGTACTGAGGCTTGTAGGAGATGTCGAGTCGCGCGTCGAGTTCGCCCTCGGTGGGCTCCAGTCGCCCGGTGAGGAGCTTCGCGAAGGTGGACTTCCCGATCCCGTTCGGGCCGACCACGCCGAGCACCTCGTTCTCGTGGATCGCGCCGGCCTCGACCTCCAGGGTGAACTCGCCGTCGCCGTAGCTCTTGGTGAGCGCTGGGTACTCGACGAGCACCTCGCCCCTGCGCGCGGCGCGCGGCGCGTGTCGCTCGAACTCGATGGCCTCCGGACGGATGCGCATGTTCTGCGCCTCCAGGTAGCCCGCGAGGTACTCGTTGATCCCCTGTCTGGTGGACTTCGGGGGCGTGATGACGCCGAACGCCCCTGGTTCGCCGTAGGCGACGTTGAGCGAGTCCGCGAGCAGGTCGAGGACGGCGAGGTCGTGCTCCACGACGAGCATCGAGCGGTCGCCCGCCTCCGCCAGGTCGCGGATGAGCCGCGCGGCGGCGACGCGCTGGCCGATGTCGAGGTAGGGCGTGATCTCGTCGAGGAAGTAGAAGTCGGCGTCGCGGGCGAGCGTGGCGGCGAGCGCGACGCGCTGGAGTTCGCCGCCGGAGAGCGTGTCGATGGGCTGGTCGACGACCGGCCCGATCCCGAGTCGCTCGACGAGGTCGTCGACGACGCCGCGTTCGTCGGTCGAATCGAGCAGCTGGCGGGTGTTGCCGTCGAACTGATCGGGGATCTTGTCGACGTACTGTGGCTTTCGCGCGACGGCGATGTCGCTGTCGCGCATCGCCTCCAGGTAGTTCTGGAGTTCGGTGCCGCGGAAGCGGTCGATGGCCGCCTCCCAGCTCGGTTCGGTGTCGTAGTCGCCGAGGTTGGGGGTGATCTCCTCGGCGAGGATGCGGACGGCGGTCGTCTTCCCGATCCCGTTCGGGCCGAGGATGCCCGTCACCTTCCCGTCCTGCGGGGCGGGCAGGCCGTACAGCGAGAAGGCGTTCTCGCCGTAGCGGTGGACGGGTTCCTCGTCGAGTTCCTGCGGGAGGTTGATGATCTCGATGGCGTCGAACGGGCACTTCACCACGCAGATGCCACAGGACTCGCCGAGACAGATCTCCTCGGAGATACGTACCTGGTCGGGATCGCCCGCTATCTTGCCCTCCTTCGCCGCGTCGCCGCGGGTCGTGATGCACTCCTTGCCCGTCCGATTGGGTGGGCAGTAGTTGGCGCACTCGTAGTTACAGCGGTCCGGCGAACAGCGGTCGAGATCGACGACCGCGATGCTGTCCTCCGCCATCAGAAGCTGACTCCCGCGGTGTAGAGGACGGTCAGACTGACGAACCAGAAGGCGAACGTCATGAAGGCGACGTAGAGGTAGTCCTTCCCGGAGAACTCATCGACGACGCCGGTGACGCGAAGCAGGGGGATCTGCACGGCGATGGCGACGAGAAGGACCGACGCCGACAGGACGTCCTGCGGACCGGAGGCGACGACGCTCCCGGCGACGCCGGAGAGGAGTCCCGCGACCGCGGCCAGGGCGGTGACCGTGAGGCCCCGCACGTGGGCGCGTCGTCGCTCGACGGTGTCGGTTGCCATGTCCATGCGTCGACCGCCCGCGCGCAAAAGCCGTTCGGTTGGCCCGCTGGTGCGTCGGTCGACTCCGACGGCGCTCGCGGCGGTGCACCCGCGGCGCGGATACCGGCGGGTGTGTCCGGAACCGGAAGAACCCCTCAAGCTTTATGCGCCGTGGACGTGTCTTTCCGCCCACTGATGAGCGACACTACTGCCGAGGGGATAACGGACCTACCGCCGAGTGCGAAGCTGGTGTACAAGGTGCTCGAGTACAACGGGCCGCTGACCCAGAAGGGTATCGTCGAGGAGTCGATGCTCTCGGCCAGGACCGTGCGGTACGCGCTCGAACGGCTCGAATCCATCGACGTCGTCGACGAGGACGTCTACTTCGCCGACGCACGCCAGAACCTCTACGAGATCGCCGAAGCGGCCGGGACCGCCAGGGACGACGCGGAGGAGACGAAGGCCGTCAGCGACGACTGATCGATCCCCCGATCCCCACCACCTCGGCTCCCGTCGCGCGAGGGTGACACCGTTCCGAACGCGCTTCGGGGTCCTCGCTCACTCGATCCGAATTCTGTCCCCCCGTTCCACGCCGTCGAGCGTACCCGCCGGGAACTCCACGACGGCGTCGGCGATCGCCCGGCCGTAGCCGCGCCACGGTGCGAGCGTCGCCGTCCGCTGCACCACGTCGTCGCAGAGCCAGCAGACGTCGAGCGGGAAGGGGACGCAGAGCGTGTGGATGCCCCGCCGAGCCTGCCGACCGAACGGGAAGACGAGCGCGTAGTCGTCCGGGATCGAGCGCCGGAACATCAACCCCCGTCCCTGCGAGAGTAACCCCTCCGCCCGCTCGACCTCGGTCGCGAGCACCCGTCCCGAGTCGTGTACGACGCGCACGTCCCTCCGAGAGCGGGCCGCTACCAAAACGATGTCGCGTACCGATCGACACACCGTTCCTGTGTGGAATATAATAATTTGGTATCGGAAACATTAAGTCGTCGAGCAGGTGAATCGTTCTCGGATGCGAATCCGTACCATCGTACTGACAGTCCTGGTCGTGGTATCGACCGCGACCGCGTGGACGGGGGGTGTCGCCGGGGTGGCGGACCCGTCCACCGAGAACGGTTCCGCGTCGGTCGCCGCGACCGACCCCGCCGAAGAACCCATCGAGTACCGCCCGACGGAGGTGACCCCGAACGACACGCGGCTCCCCGTCGACGCCGACACGCTACCCGGCGACGCGGCGGGCGCGAGCGGCGACGGAGCGAGCGCCGCCGGATCGGGCGGCGGGACCGGATCGACCGCCGCACAGGAGGGCCAGACGAAGTACTTCCTCGCGCTCGACTACGCCAGCGGCGGGTACTACTTCAAGGAGTTCACCCTCCGAGAGGTGGGCGAGGAGGTCGAGATCTGGGTCGCCGAGGACCTCTCGTGGCCGTCCGACGACCCGCGCTCTACGCCGCGGGTGACCGACGCGCAACTCGACTACCTCGCCGAGGAGTTCGACTCGAACATCTACCCGACCGAGAGCGAGCTGTTCGGAACGCCCGCGCCGCGCAACGGGACCGAGGCGCTCGACGAGGCGCTCGGCCTACCGGAGAACTACTGGCGGACTGACGGCGAGGGGCGCTCGGTCGTCCTCGTCGACAACGTCCGCGACGAGAACTACTACGACGCGGACTACCCGAACTACGTCGCCGGGTTCTACTCGCCGACCATCCAGCGGTACACCGACCGCAACGTCGTGACGGTCGACGCCTACGACTGGCAGCACCGCGCGGGCGGTCCCGACGCCCCGTGGAAGGAGCCGGGCGACGAGCGGAACGTCCCGCACCTCGTCGAGGGCACCTTCGCCCACGAGTACCAGCACCTCGTCCACGGCGACCTGGACGCCGACGAGACGACGTGGGTGAACGAGGGGCTCTCCGACTTCGCGGAGTACGCGGTCGGCTACGGCCACCCCGAGGGGCACGTCAGCGCCTTCGAGGCCAGCCCGGACAACTCGCTGGTCGAGTGGGAGGACGAGGGCGCGATCAACGTCCTCGCGGATTACGGCCACGCCTACCTCTTCCAGCTGTACCTCTACGAGCAGTACGGCGAGGACGCGATCCGGGCGATCGCCCGCGACGACCAAAACGGCATCGCGAGCGTCGAGGGCGTGCTCGAGGCGGAGGGTCACGAGGGGGACTTCTACTCGCTCTACCAGGACTTCTCGACGGCGACCGTCGCGGACGGGATGGGCCGCGCCAGTAAGCCACGCTACGAGTTCCGCACCATCGACCTCGACGTGAACACGAGCGATCCGGACCGGGAGGCCGCCGCGTGGGGTGCCTCTCACACCACCGTCGACGCCGCGGGCGAGGGACCGGTCGCCGGCGTCACGATCAACGGCATCGACTTCACCGGGACGAGGTGGACGACCGCGGCCGACCCGACCGGCTCGGGCGACACCGTCCTCTACAGCGGGCGGGGGGACCTCCTCGACAACCGCGCCATCTTCGAGGCCCACCTGACGAACGTCGAGGACCCGACGCTCGGGTTCGAGACCTACTACGACATCGAGCGGGCGTGGGACTACGGCTTCGTGCAGGTCTCGACCGACGGCGGCGAGACGTGGACCAGCCTCGCGAACGGGAACACGTCCACCGAACTCGCCGACGGTGCGCACCCCGACGTTGCGGCGAACGTCCCCGGCTTCACCGGGAGCACGAACGGCTCGTGGGTGACCGAGGAGTTCGACCTCTCGGCGTACGCGGGCCAGGAGGTGCTCGTCGCCTTCCGCTATCAGACCGACTGGGCGGTCGCGAACGAGGGCTGGTACGTGCGCGACGTCGCCGTGTCGGGCACGAATGTCAGCTACGACGGGTCGAGCGTCGCGCCCTTCCGGAGCCTCCGGGAGGTGCGCGAGGACTACGTCGAGTACCAGTTCACCCTCGTCGGCGTGATGAACAACGGCAACTACCGCGTCCAGCAACTCGACATGCGGACGTTCGACGAGGGCGACGCGGAGGAACTGGACAGGTTCCTCCGCAACGGTAACTTCGAGGAGATCGTCGTCTCCGCGACGTGGGCCGCCCCGCCGGGCGACACCGGCACCGTCCCCTACGACTTCGAGGTCGAGTTCCGACGGACTGGAAAGGGACGCGGGAACGGCAACGGGCCCGGAGACGGTACCGAGCCCGGCCCCGGCCCCGGCGAGGCGAGGGGCCGGTAACGGTCGAGCCGCGACGCGGCACGCCGCGCGGCGACACCGCGAACGTACACTCCCTTCGATACTTCCGCGAACGTTGAAATCGGAGGGCGCGCAATCCCGCCCATGGAGAAGACGCCCGCCGGATCGTCGGTCGGCGTGGACGACCCCTACGAGTTCGTCGAGCGGTGCGACCACCTCACCGACGACGGGCGCTGTCGGTTCGCGTTCGAGCGCCCCGAGGCCGACCCGCGCTTCGCGGAGGCGCGCCAGCGCGACGACTACGCCTGCCCCGTCGCCGAGGGGTGCTGGGAGTGGCGCGACTGCCCGCACATGCGCCGTCGGGGACGTGCGCGCGAGTGCGCCCGCTGCGGACTCGAGGAGGTCCGCATGGCCCACGATCGGGCGCGCCCGCTGCTGGAGGAGCACCACCTCTCCTACCGCGACGAGTCCCATCTCTCCCACGAGATCACGGTCACCCTCTGTCGGTGGTGTCACGCGAAGGTCCACGCCTCGTGGGCGCGCGTCGACGACGACGCCGCGCCCGATCCGGAGGCCCTGGCCGCGCGCGAGGAGCGCCGGGGACGCGAACTCGCGGAGTTCGCCTTCTCGACTGCCGGCGAGCGGGTCGAACCGACCGACGACAGTCGACTCGATGGCGGCGGGCACGAGGGTCGCGGCGATCGCAACGAACGCGACGATCACGGCGGGTGCGACGATCACGGCGGGCGCGACGACCCCGAGGCGTAGCCCGCCCGACGCCGGGAGCGTACTCGCCCCGGTACTGTCGGGGGGATCCGCGAGAATAGCTATTTCCCGTGCTCGCGATGGAGTACCGGGGTGAGAGAGAGATGGCAGTGACAACTCGAGACAACATGGACGTCGTCCGGCGCGACGTCGAGGAGATCTGGAACGGCGACGACACGGACGCGATCCCCGACCTCGTCGCCGAGGACTTCGTCTACCACAATCCGATGGTGGACGAGGAGATACGGGGACCCGAGGGCTACCGGCACCTGATCGAGGAGTACCGCGAGGCGGTCCCCGACTTCGAGATGACCGTCGAGGAGATGTTCGGCGACGGGGATCGCGTCGCGACGCGGTTCACGACGCGCGGGACGGTCGAGGGCGAACTCCGCGGCGTCGAGGCGACGGGGAAGCGCATCGAGGTGACGGGCGCGATCGTCGATCACATCGAGGACGGAAAGATCGCGGAGCGGTGGGTCCACGACGACGCGCTCGGCATGATGAAGCAACTGGGCGCGATCCCCGAGGACCGCTGAACGACCGCCCGACGCGAACGCTTTTGTCTCCCCCTGCCAAGTGATCGCATGGATTCAGCGGATTCGGCGAGCGCGAGCCACCTCGGCCACGTCCACCTGAAGGTTCGCGACCTCGACCGCGCCGTCGGCTTCTACGAGGCTGTCCTCGGCCTCTCGGTCAGCGAGCGGCAGGGGAACTTCGCGTTCCTCTCGTTCGGCGAGCACCACCACGACCTCGCGCTGCAGGCGCTCGGGTCGCACGCCGCGCCCCCCGGCCGCGGCGTCGGTCTCTACCACGCCGCCTGGGAGGTGCCCGACGCGGCGGCTCTGCGGGGCGTCTACGAGACGCTCCGCGAACGCGGCGTCCGGGTGTCGCCGGTAGATCACGGCATCAGCAAGGCGCTCTACTTCTCCGACCCCGACGGAAACGGCGTCGAGGTGTACCTGGACACGCGAGCGGAGAACGAGCGCGAGGAGTGGCGGGGCGAGACGGCCCCGTTCGATCCGACGGCGCTGTAACCCGGTCAGACAGTATCAGTCGTCGGAGAACCGCTCGCCCGGGTCGGCGAGGATCGACTCGGAGAGGTCGGTGAGCCGTCGGGTCGACGCGGACCCCCCGCGAACGAGCGACCCGAGGCGCGACCCGAGGCCGCCGGTGCCCAGGATCGCCGTCTCCATTCCACCGGCGGCGGTCTCGTCGTCGATACTGCTCAGCAGCACCGAGTCGTCGTCGACGAGGAGGGTGCGACCGACGCCGCCGCCGTCTGGCGACCGGTCGGTGACGAACACCTGCGCGCCGGGGACCAGCTGTTCGATCCGGTCGCGGACCTCCGCCGAGGGCACCTGGACGAAGGTCGTCACCCCGCGATCGAGCGCGGCGCGGATCCACGACGTCGAGCGGGCGACGACGCGCTCGTCGTCCTGGACGACCACGACGACCTCCCGGTCGGCGTCATCGACGAGCTGACGGCCGCGTTCGGTGACGTTCTCCTCGCCGGTGACGGTCCAGCACTCGTCGTTCCGCCGCTGGGGCGACACCTGGAGTTCGGCGAGGCTGTCGCTGACCGTCTCGATGTGCGCGCTGAACTCGTTCCGGAGCGTCCGGATCGCCGTGTCGGTCGGCGTCCCCCGATAGACCCGGGGGTTCGACCCACGGACGTCGACCAGCCCGCGTTCGCGCAACTGGTCGAGCGAGTCGTACACCCGAGAGCGCGGGACGCCCGCGACCTTGCTTACCTCCTTCGCCGTCCCCTCGGAGAGCTGCGACAGCGCGACGAAGCACTTCGCCTCGTACTCCCGCAGGCCCAGTTCTTCGAGAGAGTCGATCGCTCGCGTTTCGTGTTCGGTGTTTGCCATGACCAGGAGTGCCCCCGGACCCCGGAGATCGCGTCGGTCCGGGGTGAACCGCTCGGACAGCGGGACTAACCTATCCACCCAGATAAGTGTACGTCCTGCTTGTGCAGGTCTGGACGGTCCGGCGGGGAGGACGGTCGGTCGGCCGAACCGATCCGTTCGCCGCTCTCCCGGCCGCTGGGAGACGATCCGCCCGCACGTACCGAGAGACGGTTTCCGGAGGTTTTTATCGGGGTACCGCCGTAGGTGCCAGCAATGACCCGCATCGTCGTGGTGGACAACCACGGGCAGTTCACCCATCTCGAGCAGCGCGCGCTCCGCGACATGGGGGTGGACGTCGCGCTGGTCGACAACGCCACCCCCGCAGCCGAGGTCGACGCCGACGGCGTCGTGCTCTCCGGCGGCCCCGACATCGACCGGGCGGGCCACAGCGCGGAGTACCTCGACCTCGGCGTTCCCGTGCTCGGCATCTGTCTCGGCATGCAGGTGATCGCCGACGCGCTCGGTGGGCGCGTCGGGAGCGGTGACTACGGCGGCTACGCCGACGTGACCGTCGAGATCGTGGACGAGGACGACCCGCTCGTCGGCTCGCTCGCCCCCGAGACGCGCGTCTGGGCGAGCCACGCCGACGAGGTGAAGGAACTGCCGCCGGGGTTCCGCCTCACGGCCCGCAGCGACGTCTGCGGCATCGAGGCGATGGGCGACCCCGAGCGCGACCTCTACGGCGTGCAGTGGCACCCCGAGGTCGCCCACACGGCGGAGGGCGAGGCGGTGTTCGAGAACTTCCTCGCGCGATGTGAGGACTGAGAGAGCCCGCACCGGACGATGACCACGAATCAGGGCGACCTCGCGGATCTCTCGCGGTTCATCTTCCGCGCGCCGAACTGGTACGCGAGCGTCGGGTTCTCGCTCCTCATCGCGGCACTCACCGGCATCGCGGCGTTCGACTCGCGCTACGTCCTGGAGGACGCCTGGCAGGGGGTCTTCTTCATCGGCATTCCGACCGTCGCGGCGAGCGTGCTCACGCCGTGGGTCGACCGTCGCCTCGACGGGCAGTTGACGCCGAACCGCGCCTCCCTGCTCGCGCTGTTCTGCGAACTCGTCACCGTCGCGGTGATGACCGTCGCCGGCGTCGTCGCCATCCTCACCCCCCTCGGACAGCAGTTCGTCTTCGACGCGCTGCTGGTCGCGCTGGCGAGCGTCTTCGCCGTCCGGTTGCTGGTCGTGATGGCCGTCTCGCGCAAGTCGCTGCTCGTCGCGGCCGTCCCCGCAAGCATCCAGACGCTCGCGGCGGCGCTCCTGCTGTTCGTCTACAGCGGGACGATGACCTACCTCGAGATCGGCGGGCCGATCTTCCGGTCGTACCTCTCGCGACCGGAGCGCGCCCCCGAGGCGCTGTCGATCGTCGTCCCGCAGGACTTCCTCCTGCTCGGGGTGATGTGCCTCCTCTACGGCGGGGCGGCGTGGCTGTTCGTCGTGATCATCGACACGCCCTGGAAGCGCGGGCTGGGCGTCAGCGTCCTCGACTTCGTCCGGGGGTTCATCGGCCACATCGCCGAGGGCACCCGCGAACTCGAGGACTTCTTCGAGCAGCTGGGCGAGGAGGCCATCGTGCCGGTCACCGTCCTCTCGTTCCGTCGGATCGAGGACGGCGTCGAGAAGGCCCGGTTCGTCCTCCCGATGATCCACCCCGGTCCGATGGGCGAGATCGGCGGCGGGAACCTCCCGGCCCGCGTCGCGGCGAGTTCCGAGGGGATGGCCTTCCCCCCGCACGCGACCGCCGGGCACGACTTCAACCTCGTCACCGAGCGCGAGGTGGACGCCGTCGTCGAGGCGGCGACGCGCGCCCACGAGCGCATCGAGTACGCGACGACGGCGAGCGAGAGCGTCCGAACGCGCGACGGGGAGGTGTCGATCCTCGGTCAGGCCTTCGGCGACGACGCCCTGCTCGTGGCGACCTACGCCCCGGCGTTCGCCGACGACATCGAGTACGCCGTCGGCCTCTCCGCGGCCGCCGAGGCGCGTACCACCGGTCTCGACGACGTGATGCTCGTCGACGCGCACAACAGCAACGACGGGCTCGACGGGGAGGACCTCGGACACGTCACCCCCGGGAGCCGTCGCTCGTTCTCGATGATCCAGGCCGCGGGCGAGGCGGGTCGCCGCCTCGCCGCCGCGGAGCAGGGGCCGGTCCGCCTCGGCGTCGCGTGGGACCGCACCCGGTGGACGCCCCAGGAGGGCATCGGTCCGCTCGGCGTTCGCGTCGCGTGCGTCGAGGTCGGCGACCAGCGGACGGCGTACGTCCTCGTCGACGGGAACAACATGGAACCGGGGCTGCGCGACCGTCTGGTGGACGCGGTGCTCGCCGAGGCGGACGTCGAACTGGTCGAGGTGATGACGACCGACACCCACATCGTCAACACCGTCAAGGCGGACAACCAGGTGGGCGCGGCCCTCCCGCACGACGAACTCGAATCGCTCGTCACCGACCTCGTCTCGGACGCGCTGGCCGACCTGGAGCCGGTCGAGGCGGGGATGGCCGTCGAGCGCGCCGAGGTGACGGTCTTCGGCAACGATCGGACCGAGACGCTCGCCAGCCACGCCAACGCGATGATCTCGATGGGCGGCGCGCTCGCCGCCGCGTTCATCCTCGTCGTCGTCGCGGTGAGCGTGCTCATCTTCTTCGTCGCCTGACCGGCGGCGGGACGGTCCGTAGTCCACGTCAGCACAGTCTCGATCGACGGGAATCGCCAGTACTTTTATTGCCGTGGTGTGCCATACCATGACCTGTATGGCAACCGCAGACACCGACCTGTTCGACGAGTTCCTGTCACAGCGTGGTCACGCGACCGAGCGGCCGAGTTGGGAGCAGGACTATAACAAGAAGCAGTGTCCCGAATGCGGTGGTCTCCACGACATGTCCGCCACGCAGTGTACCGTCTGCGGGTGGTCGCCGTAGCCGTCGATCGGCGACCGGCGATCGACGGACCGTTTCGTTTCCTTCCCGAATTCACGTGACTTATACTGGAGGGGACCGTTCGTGGCTTCAATGACCGACACGCAGGTTACCCGGCTGTTCGGCGGGCCGGGCTGCGGGAAGACGACGGCGCTTCTCGACCGCGTCGATTCGCTGCTCGAGGAGGAGGGTGTCGAGGTCGACGACGTGCTCGTCGTCTCGTACACCCGGGCGGCCGCCGCGGAGATCCGCGAGCGACTGGCCGAGCGCCTCGACCGCAACCCGCGCTCGCTCCGCGGCAACGTCTGCACGATGCACGCGAAGGCCTACCAGTTGCTCGACCTCTCGCGCGGGGACGTGGTCGGCGAGAAGCACAAGAAGGAGTTCTGTGAGGACTACGGGCTCGAGTACGAGGACGAGTACGAGGCCTCGCGGCGGCGCTCCTCGCGCTCGACCACGATGGGGAACAAGATCATCGCCACGAGCCAGTGGCTCCAGCGGACGCGCCGCGACGTGGCCGACTGGTACGACGTGCCGTTCCAGTGGGACGTCGAGACGGTGCGACTCCCCCCGGACGTCGACCCGAACGCGCAGACCGGCAACAAGTACACCCCGACGTGGTCGAGCGGCGACGACCGCCTCGACGTGCCCGAAGCCATCCGTGCGTGGCGGGCCTACAAGGGCGACAACGGCCTCGTCGGCTTCGCGGACATGCTCGAGCGAGTCAAGCAGCGCTCGCTGCTGCCGAACGTCGACTACCTCGTCATCGACGAGTTCCAGGACATCACCACGCTCCAGTACGAGGTCTACGACGAGTGGAAGGCGCACATGAAGCGCGTCCTGATCGCGGGCGACGACGACCAGGTCGTCTACGCCTGGCAGGGCGCGGATCCACACCTGCTGCTCAACGAGGTCGGCGAGGACGTCATCCTCGACACCTCCTATCGGCTCCCCTCGCGCATCCTCAACGTGGTCAACCACGAGATCGCCCACGTCACCGAGCGCCAGGAGAAGGACTTCCTCCCCCGCAAGGAGGGCGGGGCCGTCGAGGCCGTCCGGAACCCCTCGATGCTCGACCTCGTGCGCAACATCCGCCACACGATCGAGACCGACGAGGAGGGGAGCGTGATGGTGCTGTTCCGCGCGCGCTACCAGATGTACCAGTTCATCGATGAGTTCATCGGGGAGGGCATCCCCTTCCGGGCGCTCACGGACCAGCGGATGTGGACCGACCGCCTCACCGACTACGTCCGCGCCGTCGAGGCCATCGAGGACGGCGAGCCGGTCGACGGGCTCCAGGTGCGCCGCCTCGCCGAGATGCTCGACAGCGCCGCCTTCGGCACCGGCGAACGGGACGACCTCTACGACGCCCTCGACGACCTGCAGGACGCGGAGGGCGTCGAGGACCTCACGGACCTCGAGGTCGCCCCCGACTTCGTGAAGGACCACGCGCCGTTCACGCCCGGTCGGGCGAGCGCCGCCGACATGGTGCGGAAGGTCACCAACTACCAGAAGCGTTCGATCAAGGCGTACTTCGGGGGGGACTACCAGGACGTCGACCGCTCGCGCGTCCGCCTCGGCACCATCCACTCCGCGAAGGGGCGCGAGGCGGACCACGTCTTCGTCGCCACCGACCTCACCGAGAAGGTCGTAGAGCAGATGGCGGCGACCATCGAGGACGAGGGCATCGAGGTCCCCGGCGACGGCGCGTTCAGCAAGACGACCGACCCCGTGCCGACGCTCACCGACAACGAGCGCCGCGTCTTCTACGTCGGCATGTCCCGCGCCCGGGAACGGCTCGTCCTCATGGAGAACCTCGTCGACGGCGCACCGACGCTCCCCATCGACGTGCTGCTCCACAACGAACCGACCGGCGCGCCGCTCGATCAGCTCATCGACGACGCGCAGGAACCGCTGGCGACGGTCTAGTCCGGGTCGTCCTCGTCGGGGAGCACCGTCCCGACCGCCTTCTCTGCGACCTTCGCGGGCACGTCCTGCGGCGTGGTGAGGTACTCCTCGACGAGGAGCATCAGCACCGCGAACGCGACGAAGCCCGCCCCGAGCAGTGTCTCGCCCGAGCGGAGGAAGGAGAGCCCCAGCAGCGCGATCGGCGCGGCGAACGCGACCGTGACGGCCAACTGGAGCGTTCCGATGATGCCGCGTGCCATGCCCGGTGGTACGCGGCGTGGGGATAAAAGCCAGCGATGCGCGTCGGGTCCGTCACCGCCCTCACGGCGTCCGGCCGTCGCCGGTACCGGGCAGCGGCCGGAGGTCGAGCAGCGCCAGCCCGACCAGGAGCGCGAACAGCGCCGGCCCGAGGATGGGGTCGCCGACGGACGTATCGAGCGGCGCGGCTCCGACGGCGACGACCGCGAGCGAGAGCGCGTAGTAGCCGCCCCGCGCCACTCGCGCCTCGGTCGATCCGGTCGAGAGATACGGGAGCAGGGCGATCCCGCCGACGGTGATGCCCGCGGCGACGAGGACGTTCAGCACCCAGGAGCCGGCGAGCACGTGCACCGCCGTCCCGGCGTAGGTCGCCAACCCGAGGGTGCACGACAGGTACACAGAGCGCGTGAGATACGCGCCGTACCCCGCGTCGGTCCCGAGCGTGTTGGCGGTGAGAGCCGGCCAGGGGCGTCCGACCGCGACGTACCGCCCTCGAAAGAGCCCGACGAGGAACGGCACCAGCCCGAACGAGACGGCCGCGGCGGCCTTGGCCTCGACGAACGCCAGCGGTGCCTGATAGATCAGGTAGATCATCGGCCAGGCGAGGAGACACAGCTGTCCGAGGCCGTAGTACCCGATTCCGGTGAGCAACCGGCCGATCCCGTCGGAGTCCTCCCGACGGCGAACGGCACGTTCGTCGTTCAACCATCGACCGGGACCGCTGGGGTCTTTGGCGGTCACGTTCGTCCGGATGGTATCGACGCTCCGACAAGTATCTTTAGTTCCGCCCGCCGCGCACACGCGCCGAGTCCGGCGACGGATCGCGAGTCGGGATGGCAACGCTTTGGACGTGCGACCGCCAAGCGGACGACATGTTCACCGGAATCGTCGAGGAGACGGGCGAGGTCGTCGGCGTCGAGTCGGACGAGGGGGGAAAGCGCATCCGAGTCGCGAGCGGCTTCACCGGCGATCTGGATCGCGGCGAGAGCATCAGCGTCAGCGGGGCCTGTCTGACGGTCGAGGACCGCGACGCGGACTCGTTCGAGCTATTCCTCTCGCGGGAGACCCTCGACCGGACGTACCTCGACGGGGTGGCGGTGGGCGACCGCGTGAACCTCGAGCGCGCGATGCCCGCGGACGGGCGCTTCGACGGCCACCTCGTGCAGGGACACGTCGACGGGACGGGCGAGGTGACCCGGATCGAGCGCGTGGGCGACGACTGGACCTTCGGCTTCTCGCTGCCCGCGTCGCTCGCCCGCTACGTCGTCGAGAAGGGGTCGATCACGGTGGATGGCATCTCGCTCACGATCGCCGAACTCGACGGGGAGGCGGGCGAGTTCGCCGTCGCGATCATCCCCGCGACCTACGATCTGACGAACCTCTCGGCGAAGGAGGTCGGCGATCCGATCCACCTGGAGGTAGACGTGATCGCGAAGTACGTCGAGCGGCTGGTCCGCGAGGGCGACCTGGAGAGCCCGCTGCTCGACGACGCACGGTGAACGAAGCGGGCGGGGCGACGACGGCCAGCGTTTCCACTCATCGCCGCCGCTCGCGCCGGCGCGTTGCACCGCGAGCGAGTGCAACGAGCGAGCGGACCGACGTTCACGAGAGTGAAACTCTCGTGAGCCAACCGGAACGCGGTGCGTTCCGGTGACGAACCCCCGAGCGAAGCGAGGGGGTGAGGAGGGTTTTGATCCGGCTTTTGCCAGGGAGCGAGCGAAGCCGCCGAGCGCAGCAAAAGGTGGGCGTGCAGGCGACGCCACGGCGGGGCTGGTTCGCGGGGCGTGGCGTCGCGCACCCGCGAAGCGCCCCGCGATGACTGTCACGTCACACGGACGCTGGTCCCGCTTTCGGATATAAAGGTACGGACGGCGGACTGGCTTTACCACCGCCGACGCCAGCGCGGCACCCGCGAGGGAGCGCCGCAGGCGCGAACGAGCGGACCGACGAACCCGTGAGAGCCGGAGGCTCGAACGGGTGAGGAGGGTTTTGCTCCAGCTTTTGCCAGCGAGCCGCCAGCGACCGCGAAGCGTGTCGCTGGCGCGCGAGCGCAGCAAAAGGTGGTGGTGGTGGACTCTAGCTATCGAACTCGGTGGTGTCGACCGAGACGTCGCCACCCTTCCGTTCGGTCTCCGTCCGGACGGCGCGGTAGGTCGCGCGGTAGCGGGCGATCTTCCGGTAGAGCAGGTAGCCGAAGAAGCCCTGATAGATGAGCACGAACGCGAGGAAGACGACGAACTGCGGGACGTTCGGGAAGCTGAGCGACACGACGCTAGGGATGAAGCTGACCAGCGTGTTGTACGTGGCGTGGATGAACGCGGCGATGAGCAGTCCCTTCGCCACGATGGGGCCTGCGTTCTCGGGGTTGAACTTCGCCAGCCCGAGGTAGTAGCCGGCGAAGGCGGAGTAGACGACGTGTCCCGGCCCGGCGAGCGCGCGGAAGGCGGCGGTGCCGCCCGCCACGGCGAGTTGCGTCTCCGGCCCCGCGGCGGGCGACATCTCCAGCCCGCGGTTGATGTAGATGGCGTTCTCGACGAAGGCGAAGCCGAGGCCGGCGAACGCGCCGTAGACCGCCCCGTCGACGACGGCGTCGAAGCGCGCGTCGCGGTAGGCGTAGAGCCAGACCGCGAGCAGTTTCACGGACTCCTCGACCGGGCCGACGACGAGGTAGAAGAAGAGCACCAGCCCCACCGGGCCGAGGAGCGAGAGCGGGCTGAACAGCGAGTTGATGACGGCGGCGAAGCTGGCGAAGAAGATGCTCAGCACGAACGTCGCGGTCAGCAGCCAGATCGGCTCGCCGCTCGTGATGTCGACGTAGTAGACGTACGCGGCGAGCGCCAGCGCCGGGATCGCCGACAGGACGGTGAGCGCCCCGACGAACGGATCGCTGAGCGCCCCGAACGCGCCGATCGCGACGGTGAAGGCGAGCGCGAGCAGGACGACGATCCACTTGCCGACCGCGACGGCACCGCCGTAGACCTTGACCGAGAGGCGGTCGAGCGCGCTCCGCGGCTCCCACGTCGCGATGTCGTAGAGGTCGCGCGTGCCGTCGGATCTCGCCTCGACGGGGTCACGTTCTCCCATACGCACAGCACACGCGCCAGTCCCCTAACTCTAGGCCCCGGCGGCGGGGTTTCGCGGGGTTTTCTACGGTCGCCCGCCAAGCGCGCCCATGCACTTCGACCAGCGGACGCAGGCGGCCCTCCGCGAGGTGGGCCTCTCGGCCGACCAGTTGCGGACGGCGAGCGACCTCGTGAAGGAAGCCACCAGAGAGGACGCCGCCGCCCTGGAGGCGTTCTTCGAGGGGCGCGAGACTGTCTACTCGGACATGGAGGTGGCCCACGGCGCGGGCGGAGTCCAGGAGCACGTCGTCGAGTACCTGGACCTCTACACCCACGCCGCAGACGTCCGTGGCTACCTCCGCTTCGACTCGTGGGGCGTCCCCGTCGAGGGGGGCAGACCCCTCTCGGATGGGACCGTCGAGTTGACGCTCGGCCCGACGGTGAACGATCGCGTGCGCTTCGCCGCCGACTCGGACGACCTATGAGCGACGGCGACGGCGCGGGCGTCCGCGTCCGGGGGATCTACGCGACGGCGCTGACGCGCCTCCTCCGCGAGGACTACGAGGTCGTCCAGGCGTCCGAGCCCATCCGCGACCGCTTCGACGACGATCTCCCGGCCCGGCCCGCCGCCGTCGCGATCGAGACGACGCGCGACCGGCAGGGCGTCGGCGTCAGCGGCCCCGCCGAGCGGGTCGCGGTGATCGCCGCCGAGTTACGGGAGGTCGGCGTCGACGCCCTCTCGTGGGACGACCCCGGGCCGGAGGGGGCGGTCTTCGACGCCGCGGTGACCGACACGCGCGGGGGCGGCGCGGTCCTCGACCTGGGCGAGCGCGAGGGGTACCTCCCGTTCGACCGCGCCGACGGCTACGTGGAGACGGGCGACGCCGTCCGCGTGCAGGTCCGGCGGGGCGAACCGCCGTGGAGCGACCGCGCGCCGGAGTGTGCGACGCGGATCGAGATCGGAAACGGCCTCGCTCGCCTCGTCCGCGGGGCGAGCGGCGGCGCGAGCGGCGGCGGCGCGAGCGTGGATCTCGCCTCCCTGCTCCCGACCGACCCTCCCGAGGGGTGGGCCGTCCGGTGGGACGAGCGGGCGGACGCCGCCGACCTCGACGCGCTCGGGGCCGCGCTCGCGAACCTCGACGAGCGCGCCGGGCGAGTCGACGAGGCGCTGGCGGACGAGGTGGACGCGCCGCGCCGACTCACCGACGGCCGCGCGACGGCGTGGGTGTGGTTCGGTCGCGAATCGCGCTTCGCGCTCGACGAGCACCGGCGCGCGGTCGCGACGACGATGCCGGGACACCACCGGACGAAGGCCCACGCGAGCGCGGCGAGCGCCGCCGTCGACTTCGCCGAGGCCGTCTGCGAGCCGGGCGGCGAGTTCCCCTTTTCGGCCGTCACCCGGCAGTTCGGCCCGCGCGAGGGCGACACCGTGGCTCTCGGACACGGCAAACCCGACGGTCGGCTCCTCGTCCTCGGGCGCGGCGAGGTGACCGACTACGACCCCGAGGGCGGCATCACCGTCGAGCGGGAGATGACCCCCGGCGGCACGTACGACGCGCTCGGCGTCGAGCGGCGGGCGGGCGACGTGGCGGTCACGAAGCTCAAGGAGGGGCGCTGGTGGTACGCGACGGTCTACCGCGGGGCCGACGGCGAGCGCCGGGGCACCTACGTCAACGTCTGCACGCCGGTCGAACTCTTTCCCGACGCGGCGCGCTACGTCGACCTCCACGTCGACGTGGTGAAGCACGCCGACGGGACGGTCGAGCGCGTGGACGACGACGAACTCGACGAGGCCGTCGCCGCCGGACAGGTGCCGGAACCGCTCGCCGAGCGGGCGCGGCGGGTGGCGACGGCGATCGAGCGGGCGCTCCGCTGACGGGGCGACACCGCGCTCGGTTCGCTGCTGCCGCTCACTCCCGGCGTCGGCGCGCGAGTCGCCACCCGGCGATCCCGAGGGCGGCCGCGCCTCCGAGGACGCCGAACCCCGCCCCCGTCGCGCCCGAACCGCCTCCTGCGTCTCCGTCGGTTCCGTTCGACGAGCCGTTCCCGCCGGGCGGTCCCGCGGTCCCGTTACCCCCGCCGCTCCGCGTCCCGTCGAGCGCCGGTTCGGAGAAGGTGTAGAGCGCCTCGGTCGTCCCCCACTCGAGGAAGTTCGCGCTGCTGGCGACGAAGAACTCGCCCGGACGGGCGGCCTGCGCCGTCCAGAAACTCGCGTCCGAGCGGTCCGCCCACTCGCCCAGGAGTTCCGGGGCGGCAGGGTCGCGCACGTCGTAGAGCTTCACGCCGCCCTGGTACCACGAGGAGTAGAGCCGCCCGGCGGCGAGTTCGAAGTTGTGGGAGGTGGTCCACGTCCCCTCGTAGGAGTCGTTCTCGGCGGGCGGCGCGGCGATGGAGTGGACGAGCGTCGGATCCGTCGGCGTCGAGACGTCGTAGAGTTCGATGCCGCCCGGACCGCCCGCGTCGTCCTCCTGGTTCTGATCCCACGACTCGATCCCCAGCCCGAGCAGTCGTCCGTCGTCGTCGAACGCGACGTAGTGGTCGTTCCCCGGCGGCTCGAAGGCCCGCACGGTGGCCTCCTGGCGCGAGAGGTCGGCGAGTTTCCCCGGGTCCATCCCGCGCACTTTCACGACAGGCTCGGGGTTCTTCGGGTCGCTCACGTCGACGAGCCACGTGCCGGCGTCCCAGTAGGCGAGCGCCGCGATCCCGCCCTGCACCCAGAGGTCGTGCAGGTTGAACACGGGGAGGGGGACGTCGAGCCACCGCTCGTCCTCGTCGGCGGGCGACCACCGGCCGAGTTCGGGCGTGGGATCGCCGGACGCGAGTGCGTCCGCGTCCACCATCACGAGCGGATTGCCGGGGAGGCCGTTGCCGCCGAAGTAGAGCACGCCGTCGTGGAAGTAGACGTTGTGGTGGTAGAAGTCCGTCTCGTAGACGCCCAACCGCTCGGGGGCGGCGGGGTCGCTCACGTCGTAGAGGACCGCCGCCTGGAGCCCGCTCCGGACGGGGTTCGCGGGACCGGGGACCACGAGCCGGTCGCCGTCCACCTTCACGTCGTAGATCTGAGTGAGCGGACCGTCCTCGCGGTCCCCGAGGAGCGATCGCCGCTCCGCGAGGACGGCGGGCTTCTCGGGATCGCTCACGTCCACGGTGGCGAAGCCGTCGGTCGTCGCGAGGTAGACCGTGTCGCCGTCGTCGCCCACGACGGCCTCCTTCGCGCCGTCGACCTCGACGCGCCCGAGCGGGGCGACGTCATCGCGAGCGGCCCCGCGGCCGGATGCGGTGGCGAGGGAGGAGAGCGCGGGAAGGGAGAGGGCGCCGCCGATCGCCCGGAGGGCGGTGCGCCGCGAGGGACCACTGCTGACCATACCACCCTCTGTCGGGGGAGGACGGTATGCGTTACGATGGCAGAGGAGCGAGGGACGTGACGGCGATGGGGTGATCCGACGACGGGGGGACGCGGGCGGCGGTGAGCGGGTGGCGAACGGTGCGACGGCGTGGGATCAGCGGCCGGCGCGCCCGTCGCCGGTCCCGTCCGTGAGGGCGCTGGCGAGCGCGCCGAGGACGACCACGTCGTCGCCGAGCGTCGTCAGTTCGACGTCGGGGACGTTCACCATGACCTGGTCGCCGAGGCGCTCGCGGATCGGGTCGAGGACGAGGTCGGGGTTGTTGAGCGCGACGGCCCCGCCGACGTAGACGACGAGCGGCGCGAAGGCGTGACAGAGGTTCGCGACGCCCATCGTGTTCCAGTCGGAGAAGCGGTGGATGACGCGCTCGGCGAGCGGGTCCTCGTCCACCGCGGCGAAGACGGCGGCCGCGTCGAAGTCGGGATCGTCGAGCGGGAGGTCGGTCGGCACGCCCTCCGTCTCGTGGACGAGGCGGGCGTACCGGGGGACGTTGTTGCCCGAGCAGTAGGCCTCCCAGTGGCCGTCGTGGCCGCACCCGCAGGTCATCCGCCCCTCGGGATCGACGGTCATGTGGCCGACCTCGCCCGCGTTGCCGTCCCAGCCGCGCAGGACGTGCCCGTCGACGCAGACGCCCGCCCCGATGCCCGAGGACATCGTGAGGTAGACCATGTCGTCGGGGTTGCGCTCGCTGAAGTAGCGCTGCCCGATGACGCCCGCGTTCGTGTCGTTGTGCAGGTGTACCCGATCGGTGCCGACGAGGTTCGCCACCGGTCCCGTAAGCGGGATGCGGTCGATCGCCTCCGGGAGGTTCGCCGGGTTCTCGACCGTCCCCTCGGTGAGATCGAGCGGGCCGAACGACCCGATCCCCGCGGCGCTGATCTCCCCGGGCGCGACGCCCGCGTCCTCGCACGCCCCCCGGATCGCCGAGAGCACCGTCTCGGTGACGGCGATGCCGGTCGGACCGTCGGGCGTTCGTTCGCGACTGCGACCCAGTATCGTCGCCTCGCCGTCGGCGACGACCGCCCGGACGTTCGTCGCCCCGAGGTCGACGCCCACGTAATAGGCCATTACGCGGATACGGACGCCCGCCGCACTTAAAACTCAAGAGATTATTTCGGCGGCGGGTGAAAACGTGCCACTGCCCCGTCACGGGACGCGAGGGGACGCGAGACGCGCTCACTCCCGGCGATACTCCTCGGGGATCTCGAACGGCGGCACGCGCCGCCCGTCCACGTCGACGAAGCCGTACTCGTCGGCGAGCGCGCCCGTCTGCAGGACGCGACCGCTCTTCTCCATCACGTCGGGATCGGTCGCCAGCGCGACCACCGCCCGCCCGACGTACCGCGTGGACTCCGTCGATCCGAGTTCCGGGTGTTCGTGAGCCGTCGCGTCGTCCACGCCGTACTCGCGCAGGACGTACTCCGTCCGCATCCACCCCGGCGCGAGCGCGACGGCGGCGACGCCCCGATCCCGGAGTTCGAGCGCCATCCCGTATGCCATGCGGTTGATCGCGCACTTCGCCGCGTCGTAGGGCACCGCCCCGAGGTAGCGGTCGCGGTCCCACGCGGTCGTGCTGACGATCAGCCCTCCCTCGACGAGCAGCGGCGCGGCGTGCCTGCTCGCGGTGAAGTGCGCCCGGACGCCCGCGTCGAACATCCGGTCGTATCGGTCCATCGGCTGCTCCCAGAACGGCGCGACGAACGACTCCTCGTCGTACCCCTCGTAGCCGCCCCAGACGTTGTTCACGAGCAGGTCGATCTCCCCGCGCTCGTCCGCGACGCGCTCGAACAGCGCCGCCACCTGCTCGTCGTCGGTGTGATCGCAACGGACGGCGATCCCCTCGCCGCCCGCCGCCGTCGTCATCCGCGCGGTCTCGTCCACGGTGCCGGTGCCGAGGTCGGTCGCTGCGTCGTCGCCGAAGCTGCGACCCGTCGCGTAGACGGTCGCGCCCGCCTCCCCGAGTTCGACGGCGATCCCCCGCCCCGCGTTCCGACTCGCGCCGGTGACCACGGCGACGCTCCCCGCCAGTGGTCTCCCCGTCGGTGGTCCTCCCGCCATGCGGAGCGGAGGTCGCGAGCGGACAAAAGCCGGGCGGCGGGTCGCCCGGACGGCGGTCGGGCGGGGGTATATACCCCCGCGTGGACGAATGGACGCATGATCCAGCCGGATCTCTCGGGGCGCACGGCGCTCGTCACGGGCAGTTCGAAGGGCATCGGACGGGCGCTCCTGCTCGCGCTCGCGGACCGCGGCGCGGACGTGGCCGTCCACTACCACACCAGCGACGAGGCGGCGCGCGAGACGGCCGACGCGGCACGCGAGCGCGGCGTCGAGGCGACGACCGTCCGCGGCGACGTGACCGATCCGGCGACGGTTGACGAACTGTTCGCGGGCGTCGAGGCCGACCTCGGCGCGGTGGACGTGCTCGTCAACAACGTCGGTCGGTTCGCGCCGGAACACTGGGCGGCGATCGACTGGGCGACGTGGAACTCTGTGCTCGACACGAACTTCAACGCGACCGTCCTCTGTGCGAAGCGCGCGCTCGGGCCGATGCGCGAGGAGGGGTGGGGGCGCATCGTCAACGTCGGCTACGCCTCGAGCGAGAGGGGCCTCGTGAACCCGAAGAACTTCCCCTACTTCGTCGCCAAGGCGGGCGTCCTCATGTTCACGCGCATGCTCGCCGCCGACACCCAGGACGACGGGATCACGGTCAACGCGATCTCGCCGTACGTCGTCGAGAACTCGGCGGAGTTCCCCGAGGAGGCCCCCCGCGGACGGTGGGCGACCTACGACGACCTCCGGCAGGCGCTGCTGTTCTTCTGCGACGAGGGGAGCGAGTACGTGAGCGGCGAGAACGTCGAGATCGACGGCGGGTGGCTCCCCGAGCGCGTGTAGGGGCCTCGCTCCGCTCCGCTCCGCGATCGCTCGACCCCGCCGAACGAGGGTGCGACGGGATAGGTTAACCCGTCCGGCGGGCGTAACGGGGACCGACCGGTGCTCCGCGCCCGCTCTCTCCGCAGATGGACAGCTACGACGCCGACACGGACGCGACGCCCCGCGGCGTACGTAGCCCCCGCGACGGCCACGCCCCGGCCGACCGCCTGCGTCGGGGATGGGCGGGGGCCGTCGCCGCCGGCGTCGTCGCCCTCGTCGGCGGGGCGAGCGCGCTCGCCCTCGCCCGGTCACCCGGGGTGGGCCTCTGGTGGACGGTCGGGGCGGGGGCGACCCTCGGCGCGGAGGCGGCGCTGCTGCGGCGCGCGCTCGGGGACAACCGAACGAGCGCCGAGGGACCCCTCCTGCCCACGCTCGGCCCGGCGAACGCCCTCACGCTCGTCCGCGGGCTGGCGGTCGCGGGCGTCGCCGGCTTCCTCCTCCTGCCGCCGCCCTCGGGGGCGCTCGCGTGGACCCCCGGACTGCTGTACGGGACGGCGGTGCTGCTCGATCAACTCGACGGGCGCGTCGCCCGCGGCCCCGGGCGGACGACCCTGCTCGGCGCGCGACTCGACGTGGCGTTCGATGCGATCGGTCTGCTGGTCGCGCCGGTACTCGCCGTGCGCTACGGACAGCTCCCTGTCTGGTACCTCGCGGTGAGCGCCGCCCGCTACGTCTTCCTCGCGGGGCTCTTCCTGCGGCGGCGGCGGGGACGACCGATCGCGCCGCTGCCGGAGCGACCGATCCGCCGAGTCCTTGCGGGCGTCCAGATGGCCGTCGTGAGCCTCGCGCTCCTGCCGGTGCTCGGCCCGCCGACCACGACGGTCCTCGCGACGGCGGCGATGCTCCCCTTCCTCGCGCAGTTCGCCCGCGACTGGTCGGCGGTGACGTCCCGCCGAGCCCCCTGAGGCTACCGGATCGATCCCTCGATGATGTCGGGGATCCGCTTGCGCACGAGGGCGTAGACGGTGGCGACCGCGACCCCGGAGAGACAGAGGTAGCGGACCGCCCCCGGGAAGAGCAGGATCCCCGGCGCGGCGAAGAGGACCGTCAGCGCGAGGTCCTCCGGCGCGCCGTCGTAGCGCACCCACCGGCGGGCGGCGAGCCACCGCCCCGCCGGGTGGAGGTAGACCGCGCGGTCGGTGGTGCGCTCCCAGGGGCGGAGTTCCTCGCCCGCGCCGAGGACGTCCGAGAGGGAGTGGACCGCGGCCGTGAGGAGGAAGCACGCGAGCGCGACCGATCCCGCGGCGGGGGCGACGACGGCCCACGCCAGCGCCGGGAGCGCCGCCACCCAGTAGAGCGCGGGAAAGTGCAGCGTCCGGCGGTGCGCGCCCACCAGGAGGTCGAGGTCCGGGAGGACGCCGCCCGCGAGCGCGGCGAGCGCGCCGACGGTCGCGTGCTCCGGGGCGAGGACGACCAGCGAGGAGGCGAGCGCCACCCCGACCGCCGCGTGGGTGGTGACCATCATCGGCGGGAGATGACGCCCGCCGGGTAAGTACCCCGCGGGGATAGCGTCAATACCGTTGAATGTGTACCGTCGTGACATGGCAACGACCGCCGCAGACGGATTCGCGTTCGACACGAGCACGCTCTCGGGTCTCCACTGGGCCGCCATCGCGCTCGCGGCGCTGTCGGGAACGATCCACCTCTGGCTGGGCGTGGAGTTCGTCGCCGAGCCGGTGGGGATCGCGTTCCTCCTCGCCGGCCTCGGCTTCTTCGGGGCGATCGCGCTCGTCCTGCTCGACTACCGGCGGCGACTGATCTACCTCCTCGGTATCCCGTTCACGGCGGTCCAGATCGCCCTCTGGTACCAGGTGAACGTCGTCAGCCTCGGCAAGACCGCCGGCGAACTGGGCGTCGCCGACTACGTCGACAAGGTCGCCCAGGTGCTCCTCCTCGCGCTGCTCGTCGCGCTGCTGCTGCGCGACCGCTAGGGTAAATACGCCGCCGTCGGCGTAACTCCGCGCTCAGTTCTCCTCCAGGGCGTCGATGGCGACGGCGGCGGCGATGATCGCCTCGCGCGGGGCGTCGCCCGCGTCGCCGATCCGCACGTCGTAGACGTCGCGCAGGGAGAACCGCTCCTCGATGCTGCCGATCGACTCGCCGTTCGGTCCCGTCACGGAGTAGGAGTGCGGGAGCAGGCCGAACAGCTCCGAGACGCCCTTGAGCGCCATGACCAGGGCGCTCTCGGACTCGATGCGCGCCCAGAGCGCGCCGTCCGGGCTCCGCACGTTGTACACGTGCTTGAACATGGTGAACTCCTTCTCGATGACCGCGAAGGTCTCGCCCGTCGCCTCGTCCTCCAGCGCGTAGCTGCCCGACACGTCGAGGAGGTTCCGCGCCTTGATCCGGAAGACGACGTTTCCCCCGGAGTCGGTGAAGGGGAACTCCTCCTTGAGCTTGAAGCGCTTCTTTCGCCCCTTGAGGACGACGTTCCCGTTCGCGTCCTCGACGGCGTACTTGCTGCGGATGTAGCTCTGCTTGATGACGTACCGATCGCTCGAGAGGTCGATCCCGCCGATGACGTCTCTTCCGGTCGTGTCGCTCATACCGATACGTCGACCGTCACCGGTAATAAATCGACGGTTGAATGTTCGTTTCGAAGTCACGTTCGACGCGACTGGGGCGACGCGTCGCCGCCGCGTCGCCGCCGCGTCGCTGCGTCGACGCGGGCGAGAGTCAGGATTCCCGAACGGAGCCTGAAACGCCGCAGAGAGGAGATATACGACCTCATCGGACGGTTCCTGCGTGCGGGGGTCGGGCCCGGATCGACAGCGTTTCCCCTCTCGCACACGTGACCCAGACGATGAAGGAGTTCATCGAGGTCCGTGGGGCTGAGGAGCACAACCTCAAGGACATCGACGTGCAGATCCCCCGGGAGTCGTTCACCGTCGTCACCGGGCTCTCGGGATCGGGGAAGTCCTCGCTCGCGTTCGAGACGATCTACGCGGAGGGGCAACGCCGCTACATCGAGTCGCTCTCCGCCTACGCCCGCAACTTCCTGGGGCAGATGGACAAGCCGCAGGTCGAGACGGTCGAGGGGCTCTCGCCCGCCATCTCGATCGACCAGAAGAACGGCGCGAACAACCCCCGCTCGACCGTCGGGACGGTCACCGAACTCCACGACTACCTCCGCCTGCTGTACGCCCGCGTGGGCACGCCCCACTGCCCCGAGTGCGGCCGCGAGGTGGGCGAGCAGAGCGCCCAGAACATGGTCCGACGGATCCTCGAACTCCCGGCGGGCACGAAGGCGAAGCTCGCCGCCCCCGTCGTCCGCGACCAGAAGGGCGCGTTCGCCGACCTGTTCGACGACCTCGTGGCCCAGGGGTACGCCCGCGTCGAGGTCGACGGCGAGGAGCACGACCTCGCCGTCGAGAAGCCCGACCTCGACGAGAACTACAACCACACGGTCGACGTGATCGTCGACCGCGTGAAGGTGTCGGCGGACGCCCGCTCTCGCATCACCGACAGCGTGGAGACGGCCCTTTCCGAGGCCGACGGCGCGCTCAAGGTGATCCTCCCCGACCCGCCCGAGGGCGTCGAACTGGGCGGCGCGGAGGCGCGGGCGACGGGCGACCTCGCGGGGGAGGGCGACAGCAGGCTCGTCGTCACCTTCTCGGAGGACCTCGCGTGCACCCACTGCGGCATCGACCTCCCCGAGATCGAGACGCGCAGCTTCTCGTTCAACAGCCCTCACGGGGCGTGCCCCGCCTGCGACGGCATCGGCGTCACCAAGGAGGTGGACGAGGACCTCGTCGTGACCGACCCCTCGAAACCCCTGCGCGACGTCTTCGAGCCGTGGAGCTACTCGCGGTCGTACTACCGCCGACAGCTCGACTCCGTGGCGGCGCACTTCGGCGTCTCGCTCGACACCCCCTTCGAGGAACTCGACGAGGGGGTCCGGGAGGCGTTCCTCCGCGGCACCGACGAGGACGTGCTGTTCGAGTGGAACACGAAGAACGGCGTCCGCCGGAAGGAACACCCCTTCGAGGGCGTGATCGAGAACCTCGAACGGCGCTACGTCGAGACCGACAGCTCCCGGGCCCGCGAGCACATCGAGAAGTACATGGCGGCGACGACCTGCTCGGCTTGCGACGGGACGCGGCTCAAGCCGGCGTCGCGCGCCGTGCTCGTCGACGGCACCGCGATCACCGAGGTCAACCGCCTGTCGATCGGCGACGCGCTCTCGCACTTCGAGCACCTGGAGGCCGACCTCACCGACCGCGAGCGCACCATCGCCGAGGAGATCCTGAAGGAGATCCGCGCCCGCCTCGGGTTCATGTGCGAGGTCGGGCTCGACTACCTCACGCTCGACCGCGAGGCGACCACCCTCTCGGGCGGCGAGAGCCAGCGGATCAGGCTGGCGACGCAGATCGGCTCCGGGCTGGTAGGCGTGCTCTACGTCCTCGACGAGCCCTCCATCGGCCTCCACCAGCGCGACAACGACCGCCTGCTCAACACCCTGGAGGAACTGCGCGACCTCGGGAACACGCTGATCGTCGTCGAGCACGACACCGAGACGATGTACCGCGCGGACACCGTCGTCGACATGGGCCCCGGCCCCGGCAAGCGCGGCGGCGAGGTCGTCGTCAACGGCGACGTCGAGGAGGTGATGGCCACCGAGGAGTCCATCACCGGCGACTACCTCGCCGGGCGGAAGCAGATCCCCGTGCCGGAAGAGCGCCGCGAGCCGACCGGCGCGCTCACCGTCCGCGGCGCGCGCCAGCACAACCTCCGCGACCTCGACGTGACGGTGCCCCTCGGCACCTTCGTCGCGATCACGGGCGTCTCCGGCTCCGGGAAGTCCACGCTCCTCCACGAGATCCTCTACAAGGGGCTCGTCCGCCGGATGAACGACACGGACGTGAACCCCGGCGACCACGACGACATCGAGGGGATCGAGGAGATCGAGAACGTCCGCCTGATCGATCAGTCGCCGATCGGCCGGACGCCGCGCTCGAACCCCGCCACCTACACCGGCGTCTTCGACTACGTCCGCGACCTGTTCTCGGAGACGAAACTCTCGAAGCAGCGCGGCTACGAGCCGGGGCGCTTCTCGTTCAACGTCAAGGGCGGCCGCTGCGAGGAGTGCGGCGGGCAGGGGACGGTGAAGATCGAGATGAACTTCCTCTCCGACGTGTACGTCCCCTGCGAGGAGTGCGACGGGAAGCGCTACAACGACGAGACGCTCGACGTGACCTACAGGGGGAAGACGATCGCCGACGTGCTCGCGATGGACGTGGACGAGGCTCACGCGTTCTTCGAGAGCCACACGGGCATCCGCCGGCGGCTCCAGTTGCTCAGGGACGTCGGCCTCGGCTACATGCGCCTCGGCCAGCCCTCGACGACGCTCTCCGGCGGCGAGGCCCAGCGCGTCAAGCTCGCCGAGGAGCTGGGGAAGAAGGACACCGGCGACACCCTCTACCTGCTCGACGAGCCGACGACCGGCCTCCACTCCGAGGACGAGCGCAAGCTCATCGACGTGCTCCAGCGCCTCGTCGACAACGGCAACACGGTCGTCGTCGTCGAGCACGAACTCGACCTCGTGAAGAACGCGGACCGCGTCATCGACCTCGGGCCGGAGGGCGGCGAGAACGGCGGGAGCGTCGTCGCGCAGGGGACCCCCGAGGACCTCGCCGCGGACGGCGACTCCTACACCGGCCGCTACCTGCGCGACCTCCTGCCGACGGTGGAACTCGAGGGGCCGCGTTCGGATCGCCCGGCGGCGAAGGTCGCGAGCGACGACTGAGCGCGACGCGACGCCGAACCGCTCCCCGCGCTCGATCGACGCTACCCGGCGCGCACCTCGGCCAGCGGGTCGTACGCCCCGCGGTCAGTTCGACGCGGTAGGAGCCGTCGAGAGGGGCGACCGCGGCCGAGGGCGGTGTCCGACTCACCTCGACCGCGACCGCCTCCCCCGCGGGGCGATAGAGGTAAACTGTTTCGCCGGGCGCGAACGGGGCCTCGAGGCGCGCGTCCGCCCCCGAACGATCCTTCCAGAGGAAGCGCGCGTTCCGGCGTCGATCTCGTCCGCCCGGTGTTCGTCACGGCGACGACGACCCGGCGGGCCAACGTGGGCTAACGTATCCTGAAATACGCCGTAGAACAACGCGCCCACAGTCGGTCTGATAGGACACCCCCGAGCAAGGCCATGAACAGCACGAAGGGACCCCATCGACGAGAGTGTCGACGCCAGCGAGGCCGAGAGGGAACCACGACCGAGGTACAAAAGCACTTTATCGGCCGGCATCTATACCCAACCATGGCGCGCAGCACTCCAGCGGACTCCACCCTCGACGACGAGGTTCGAGAGCGGCTGCGCGATGTCCTCTCCCGCCATCCGATTACTTTCGCAATCGTATTCGGATCGACCGCACGCGGAACCGCTACTGGGAACAGTGACATCGACATCGCCGTTGCGTTCGAGGACATCCGTCCCGACGATACCGGATACAGTCGGGTCTACCTGCGCCTCTCGACAGACCTCGCAGACGCGCTTGCGACGGACGTCGATATCGTCGACGTGTATTCGATGTCACCGCGATTCGCACGGGCGGTATTCGACAGTGGCGACCTGCTCATCGGGACGGAAGAGAAACGACGGGCGCTGGAGACGGAGTTGGCAGGCGAGCCGATCTCACTGGATGAAGCGAGCGAACGCATCTCGGCCGCCGTCGACCGGATGACGAAGTAACGGCACAGTTCGCGCTGTATTTACTGCCGGGCCAGAAGAAGTAGATATGGGAACCGATCCCCTCACCAGCGACAGGGCGAATCGAATCACTGAAGCGATCGAGGATATCGAGCGGAATCTCTCCTCGCTTCGAGAGAAGCAGCATCTATCTCGGGCAGAATACAAAGCGAGCGACGAGCAGGACCTCCGCGATGCAGTCGAGCGAAAATTCGAGAAACTGACCGAAGCGGTTCTCGACATCGCGGATCAACTCCTGAAGCACGAACGTGGGAGTTCACCGCGTGGCCGAAAGGACAAAATCCGCGAACTGCGACGGGAGGGGGTCATCGATAGTGCGCTCACCGAGAGGCTGCTCGATGCCGTCGAATTCAGAGACGTGTTATCGCACACGTACGGACCGATCGTCAACGACGACATCGTGTACGATTCGCTACAAACTGGCCTCGAACGCTACGTCGAGTTCGCCGAAGCGGTCGACGAATACGTTCACACCCGGACGTAGAGATGTCCCACCTCGTGACGGTTGGATACCCGTCGGCGAGATCACGACGGAGGCAGTGGGGCGACAGGCGTTTCCGATCCCGCGTGCGACTAGCTTACACGATGACCCGCATCTACGCCGCTCTGCGAAACGCCCTGCTCGTGGCCGACGGCGAACCGGGCGACTGGCGCGTCACAGAGCGCCTCGCCGGCGAGGAGATCCAGTGCGTCGTGGCCGCGCCCGGTCGCCCCGATCGCGTCCTCTGCGGGACGGCCGACGACGGCGTCTACCGCTCGTCGAACGGCGGCGAGACGTGGAACCGCGTCGGCGAGGGCGTCGTCGGCGACCGGGTGACCGCGCTCGCCGTCTCGCCCGACGACCCCGACGAACTGTGGGCCGGGACGGAGCCGAGTCGCGTCTACCGTTCGGGTGACGGCGGGGAGACGTGGGCCGAACGCGAGGGGCTGACCGACCTCCCCTCGTCGTCCGAGTGGTCGTTCCCGCCGCGCCCGCACACCCACCACGTCCGCTGGCTGGAGGTGGACCCGAACGACCCGGCGCACCTATACGTCACCGTCGAAGCGGGCGCGCTCGTCCAGACGCGCGATCGCGGCGAGACGTGGACGGACCGCGTCCCCTCCGCGCGGCGCGACACGCACTCGATGGCGACCCACCCCGACGCACCGGGGCGGGCGTGGGCGGCCGCGGGCGACGGCTACGCGGAGACGCGCGACGGCGGCGAGACCTGGACGCACCCGCAGGAAGGCCTCGACCACCGCTACTGCTGGAGCGTCGCCGTGGACGCGGACGACCCGGACGTGGTCCTCCTCTCGTCGGCGCGGGGGGCCTATACCGCCCATAACCCCGACCGCGCGGAGACCTACGTCTACCGCCGCGAGGACGACGGCGCGTGGGAGCGGTCGATGGACGGCCTGCCGGGACCCGACGGCCTCCTCCGGCCCGTCCTCGCGTCGGGCGGGCCGGGTGAGTTCTACGCGCTCACGAACCGCGGCCCCTTCCGCTCGATGGACGGCGGCGAGACGTGGATGCGGCAGGTCTGGCCGTGGCACGAGGGGTACGAGCGACAGACGCCCCAGGGGTTGGTCGTGCTCTGAGGCGAAGCGAGAAGCTATTTGCGGACCCCCGCCGACGGGGGAGTGATGCACGACTTCATCGTCGTCGGCGCGGGGCCCGCGGGGTCGCGCTTCGCGCGACGGGCGGCCGAGCGCGGTCGGGACGTGCTCGTCTTCGAGCAGGGGGAGATCGGAGAGCCCCTCGCCTGTTCCGGGCACGTGAGCCTCGACGTCTGGGAGTACGTCCCCGAGGGGGCGCGCGCGGACCTCTTCCAGAACGACATCTACGGCGCGCGCTTCCACGTCGGCGGCCCGGAGACGCCCGGCGAACCGTTCTACAAGCGGGAGGTGATCTCCAACGCGATCGATCGCGTCGGCCTCGATCGGGTCCTCGCGCGCGCCGCGGGCGACGCGGGCGCGGACGTGCGCGACGGCCACACCGTCACCGGCGTCGAGGAGCGCCCGGACGGCGTACGGGTGACGGTCAAGGGCCCGGACGGCACGGAGCGCCACGAGGCGCGGATGGCGGTCGGGAGCGACGGGCCGCGCTCCCGGGTGCGCGCGGAGTGCGGCCTCCCCGAACCGAACGAGTTCCTCCACGGCGTGCTCGGGTTCGATCCCGAACCCGACCACCGGGACTTCGTGGACGTGCACCTCACCGTCCCGCGGTTCTTCGCGTGGCGCATCCCGCGCGGCGACGCGGGCGTCGAGTACGGGCTGGGGTGTGCGCCGGGCGCGGACGTGTCCGGGCGGTTCGACGACCTGTGTGCCGCCTACGGCGTCGAACTCGAACGGCGCTGCTCGGGGATGATCCCCGTCGGACCGCCCGACCGGGTGACGGGCCGCCGCAGCCTCCTGCTCGGCGACGCGGCGGGGCAGACCAAGCCGTTCACCGGCGGCGGCATCCTCTACGGGATGCGCGCGGCCGATCACGCCGCCGACCGGGTGGACCCCGAACGCCCGGAGACGCTCGACGACTACGAGCGGGCGTGGCGCGCCGACCTCCGGAACGAGATCCGGCTCGGCCGCCTCGTCCGCGCGGGCTACTCCCTCCCGACGACCCTCCAGCGGGCCGGGCTGCGGGCGCTCTCGGGGGAGATCGCGGTGCACATGGACGAACCCTCGACGCTCTTCTCGCGCGACCAGCTTCGGGCGCTGCTCGGCCGGTAGCGCGGAAGGCGGGGCGGGGAAGGGCGCGGTCGTCGTCGGATCGTCAGTTCAGGTCGTCGTCGGAGTTCAGCCCGAGCGCGGCCGCGACGTCGAGCAGGCCGTTCCCCTGCTCGTTCTCCGAGAGACCGACGTCCTCGGCGGTCGCGGCGAGGCGATCGCGCGCCTCCGCGTTCGCGTACCCCCGGGCCATCAGCTGACCGCCCGCGCCGGCGACGTGCGGGCAGGCCATCGACGTGCCCGAGAGGGTGTCGTAGCCGCCGCCGGGGACCGTCGAGAGGACGTCCGCGCCGGGGGCGGCGAGTTCCACCTCGGGACCGGTCGAGGAGAAGCTCGCGAGCGCGTCGGTCGAGTCGGTGGCGCTGACGGCGATCACCTCGGGATAGGCGGCGGGGTAGCCGACGCAGTCGGTGCAGGGGCCGCTGTTGCCCGCCGCCGCGACGAGGAGGACGCCCTTCCCGTAGGCGTACGTACAGGCGTCCTCGACGGTCTGCGAGCCGGAACTCGCGCCGAGGCTCATGCTGGCGACGTCCCAGCCCTGGTCGGCGGTGTACTCGATACCGGCCGCGACGTCGGAGAACGACCCCGAGCCGCGCCTGTCGAGCACCTTCACCGCGTGGAGGGTGGCCTCGGTGCTGACGCCGACGACCCCCTCCTCGTTGTCGATCGCGTCGGCCGTACCCGCACAGTGGGTCCCGTGGCCGTTGTCGTCGTCCCACGGGACGTTGCAGGATCCGCCGCGGCACTTCACGAACGCCCTCCCCTCGCCGAGGTTCGCCGCCAGATCGGGGTGGTCGGAGTCGATGCCGGTGTCGATGACGGCGACGTCCGCACCCGCGCCGGTGTAGCCGTTGGCGTGGGCCACCTCCGCGTCCACGCGATCGATCCCGTAGGGGAGCGTCTCGGCGGCGGTGGAGCTACCGCCACCCCCCTCCCACGGCGGTGCGTTCGCCCCCGGCCGATCCCCGATGGCGCGCATCGTCCCGTCCGCCTCGACGTACCGCACGTCGCGCCGACGCCGCAGTTCCTCGACGGCCCGGTCGGAGAAGCGACCGGCGACGGCCAGTCCGATCCCCCCGAAGTCGAGCGTCCTCCGGACCGACTCGGCACGGTCGCGGGCGTCCGCCGCCGCCTCGGGGGAGGTGACGCCGACGATGCGCCTCGGCGCACGGCTCGCGCCGACGCCGCCGACGAACAACGTTCCGACGGTGCCCGCGGCGGTACCCGCGAGGAAGCGCCGTCGTGTGGTGTTATTTCGTACCATACAATTCTATGTGAGAGTAGTTGTTACATTAATATTACGATAGCAAATAATTAATAATCTGAACTCACTCCCGCATCGGAGGGGGAAACGGTGTCTGACGCAAGAATTATTGCCGCGCCGGACACCTCACGTGCTATGGGTCTCATGGACAAGCTGATGGGGGGGACCGGGACGCGAAGCACCGACGAGTACGTCGAGTTGGACGTCGACGACTTCCACACCGAGTCGAGCACCCCCGGAACGCAGGTCCGCATCGCGAACATCGGCGGGCAGGACGACGTGATCGCCATCAAGGACGCGGTCTACGACGGCGACCTCGTCATCGCCGACATCACCCGGCACACGACCTCCGACCGGACGATGGAGCACATCACCGACGAACTGAAGCAGGTCGCCCGCGAGGTCGGCGGCGACATCGTCCAGAAGGACGACGACCAGATCATCATCACGCCGACCGACGTGACGATCAGCCGGACCAAACTCTAAGAGCCTCGGCGCGTCCGGCCGGCGGCGTTCTCTCCTCTCTCCGTTCTTCTCTCTCCGTTCTTCTCTCTCCTCTGGCTCTCGCCGCCCGCTCCGACGCTCTCCGCGCGTCTCACGCCCTCTCCTCCCACCGGAAGCGCCCGTCGTGGAGTCGGTCGGAACGCCGCGTTCAGCAGTCTTATCCGCCGCCCGCCCCTCGATTCAGGGGATGACACAGGCCATCCGTGTCCGCGACCTCCACAAGGAGTACGGCGACGTTCGGGCGCTCGATGGGCTCTCGATCGACGTCGAGGAGGGCGAGTTCTTCGGCCTGCTCGGTCCCAACGGCGCGGGCAAGACGACGTTCATCAACGTCCTCGTCGGCCTCGCGCGCAAGACGGGCGGCACCGCCGAGGTGTTCGGCTACGACGTCGAGTCGGAGTACCAGCGGGCGCGCGACGCCATCGGCCTCGCCCCCCAGGAGTTCAACGTCGATCGGTTCTTCCCCATCGTCGAGGTGCTCGAGCACAAGGCGGGGTACCACGGCGTCCCGCGGAAGGAGGCCCGACGGCGCGCGGAGGAGGCCCTGCGGACCGTCGGCATCTACGACAAGCGCGACACCCGCTTCGACTGGCTCTCCGGCGGGATGAAGCGCCGGTTCGTGATCGCCCGGGCGCTCGTCTCGGATCCCGACCTGCTCATCCTCGACGAGCCGACCGCGGGCGTGGACGTGGAACTCAGGCGTGACCTCTGGGACCTCGTCCGGCGGCTCAACGACGAGGGGACGACGATCCTCCTCACCACCCACTACATCGAGGAGGCCGAGCGCCTCTGCGACCGCGTCGCGATCGTCGACGACGGCCGGCGCGTGGAGGTGGCGACGCCCGACGACCTCAGGTCGCGCAGCACCGACGAACTCGAGGTCACGCTCGCGTCGGAGCCGACCGCGCTCCCCGCGTTCGACTACGAGGACGTGGCGGGCGTGCGGGTCGAGGGCGACACGATCCGCCTCCGCGCGACCGGCGCGGGCCGCCTCGCGCCGGACGTGCTCCGCGACCTGGACCGCGCCGGCGAGCGCGTCGTGGACGTGAGCATCCGCCGCGCCTCCCTGGAGGAGGTGTTCGTCGAACTCACCGGCGGTGACGGCGACGAGGGGCGCGAGGAGGCCGAGGCGGGCGCGGAGGTGATCGCGTGAGTTCGCTCGTCGGCGGCCTCTCGACGACCGGGTTCCGGTCGCTGCTGCGCCGCGAGATCCTGCGGTTCGTCCGCCGGCCGCGCAACACGTTCCTCCCGCCGGTGATCACCAACGTGCTCTACTTCTCCGTGTTCGGCGTCATCCTCGGCTCGCGGCTCTCGGGCGTGAGCGGCGACTTCGGCTACGTCGAGTTCGTCCTGCCCGGTCTGGTCGTCCTCGGGATCGTCTCGAACGCCTTCGAGAACGCCTCGTTCTCCATCTTCCACGGCCGCTGGAACGAGTACATCCACGAGACGCTCACCTCGCCGCTGTCGTACACGTCGATGGTGCTCGCGTACGTCCTCTCCAGCGCGCTGCGCGGCCTGCTCGTCGGGATACTCATCTACGCCGTCGGCTACCTGTTCGCGCCGGTCGTCCCCGCGAGGCCGTTCTACCTGCTCGCGTTCGCCGTCGTCGTCCCGACGCTGTTCGCGGGGCTGGGCGTCATCGGCGGCCTCTGGGCGCGCGACTTCGACTACCTGACCGTGCTCACCCAGTTCATCCTCCGGCCGCTGGTGTTCTTCGGCGGGGTGTTCTACTCGCTGTCGGTCCTCCCCGAGCCGTTCCGGACCCTCTCGCTGCTCGATCCGCTCGTCTACATGGTCGACGGCGTGCAGTACGGCGTCCTCGGCTACGCGGAACTCGACCCGAACCTCTCGCTGGCCGTCCTGACGGCGCTGACACTCGCCGTGTTGCTGTTCGACGTCTACCTCTTCGAGAAGGGATACGGACTGGTAGACTAGACGTCGGGCGCGTCGTCCTGGACGGCGTTCTTCATCGACTCCCGTCGGCTCTTCGCGTCGCGGCCCGTGCACTCGAGGAGGAAGTCGTTCTTGAGCGAGACCGCCTCGCCCGCGGCTTCGAGGTCGTCCGGCGAGAGTTCGGTCGGGTCGGCCTCCTCGAACTCGACTGCGAGCGTGTCCTTCTTGCCGCTGTAGGCAACCGCCCCTGCGACGATGCGTTCGAACACTGGATTCGACGGCTCGCCGACGACGTAGAGGTCGCTCCCCTTGTACTCCTCGGTCCCCGTGATGGGGCCGAACATCTCCTCGATCTTCGCCTTCATGTCGGGGACGCGTTCCTCGAGGTGCTCGCCCCGGCGCATCTTGTACTCACGCATGCATGTGTGGTGGGCGAGGGAAGGTTTAGTGATTCCGTTCAGCGTCGCGGAGGTACCCCCGTCGACAGGACGGGCAGGCGTCGCCCCGCCTGAGGGAGGTCCTGAACGCCTCGACGGTGTAGCCACACGACCCACAGGCGTACGTCGCGTCGCGCGCGGACGCGGGCTCGGCCGCCGGTTCGACGCCGGCGTCGAGATCGCCAGCCGCGTCGTCTACGCCGTCCGCGTCGGACGCGCCGGCCGCCGACCCGTCGAGGTCGGACCCGACCGCCTCCGCGACGGTCGGACCGGAGGGATCGCCGTCGTCCGGTCCGCTCAGGAGTTCGTCGGGGTTCCAGGGCCGGTAGTCGTACCCCGCCTCGGTCGGCCACTCGCCGTACTCGCGCTCGTCGGGACCGTCGGTCAGGATGATCGCGTCCTCCTCCGCCGGGTCGGGCGTCTCCTCGAGGTCGAAGGCGTCCTCGTCGTCGGTCGCGGCGTCCGCGTCGGAGTCGTCGGTCGCGGCGTCCGCCTCGTCGGCCGCTGCACCCACCTCGTCGGTCGCGTCCGAACCGACCGGCGGCGCGAGGTCGACCTCGTCCTCGTCGACGACGGCGGCGATCTCGGTGTTCTCCGAGAGCACGCGCTCCGCGCCGCAGCGCTCGCAGACGACCACCTCGCGGACCGACGTGATGACCTCGCTCCCGCGCTCTTCGCGCTCGCGCGCCAGTTCGGGGTCGCCGAACTCGTGTCCGAGGAGCGAACATGTGAGAGCCATTGTGGGGAACTACCGCGTCCGAACCATAAGCGTACTGTCCGCCGCGCGGGGGTACACGTTAAGGGTCGTCGCGTGCTACCGACGGCTATGCGTGCCAAGCGGGAGTTCCGCAACCGCGACGAGACGCAGGTCGCGGTGCTCGACGCCCTCGTCGAGCGCGGGAGCGAGGGGATGACCGTCCTCGAACTCCGCACGCGCGTCGACGCCGAGATCGACGCGCTCGACGAGGCGCTGACGGCGCTGAAGGCCGACGGCCTAATCGAGACTGCCACCCGTTCGAACGACCGGATGGTGCTCGTCCCGGCGGATCACGTCGTCCCCGACGGCGACGAGGACGAACTGCCGTCGCTGTTCGAGCGCCTCCGCGAGCGCCTCCCCTTCTGACGTCGAACGACGATCCCTGACCGTCGAAGACGTATCGCTCTCCGGACGGCGACCGACGCGCGATCCCGCGAGGACCGCAGGGGTCATCTGCCACCCCGGCCAATCACGAGCCATGACCGTCATCGAGGACGTACACGCCGACCACGGCGCGGCGTTCGTCGAGCGCGGCGGACGGCGCGTCGTCGCCACCTACGGTCGCACCGAGCGCACCCACCGCGCGGTGCGTAACGGCGTCGGCGTCGTCGAACTCGGCTCCGGCGTCGTCGAGGTGACCGGCGAGGACCGCGTCGAGTTCGTCGACAACGCCGTCTCGAACCGCGTCCCCGACGAGGACGGCCGCGGCGCGTACTGCCTCCTGCTCGACCCGCAGGGCCGCATCGAGGCCGACCTCTACGTCTACAACGCCGGGGAGCGCCTGCTCCTGTTCTGCCCGCCCGACCGCGCGGGCCCCATCGCCGACGACTGGCGCGGGAAGACGTTCATCCAGGACGTCTCGATCCGCGTCGCGACCGACGACCTCGCCGTCTTCGGCGTCCACGGCCCGAGCGCGACCGAGAAGATCGCGAGCGTCCTCAACCGCGCCGGCGCGCCGGAACCCGCGCTCACCTTCGTCCGCGGGTCGATGGGCGACGCCGGCGTCACCGTGATCGCGGGCGACGGCCTCGCGGGCGAGGAGGGGTACGAGGTGATCTGCGCCGCGGACGCCGCCGCCGAGGTGTTCGACACCCTCGTCAATCACGGGATGAACGCCGTCCCCTTCGGCTACGAGACGTGGGACTCGCTCACGCTCGAGGCCGGCACCCCCCTCTACGAGACGGAACTCCGCGGTCGCGTCCCCAACGTCGCGGGCGTCCGCAACGCCCTCGACTTCGAGAAGGGCTGTTACGTCGGCCAGGAGGTCGTCTCCCGCGTCGAGAACCGCGGACGCCCCTCGAAGCGCCTCGTCGGCCTCGCGTGCGACGCCGTTCCCGAATCCGGCGCGGCCGTCCTCTCGGACGGTTCGGCGGTCGGCGAGGTCACCCGCGGCGCGGAGGGACCGAGCCACGGCGGGCCGATCGCGCTCGCCTACGTCCCGTTCGACTTCGACGGCGACCCCACGGTGCGGATCGACGGCGAGGAGCGCGGGGCGCGCGCCGTCGACCTGCCGTTCGTCGAGGGGAGCGCGCGCTCGGCCCGGCTGCCGACGTACCCGGACGGGTGAGTCGCGACAACGCCGGCGAACCACGCCGGGACGCGCTTCGACGGTACGTCAGTCGCACGACTGCCGTTCAGGGTCGTCGGTGATCGCGTCGCTCCCCCGCCGGGACCACCCCGCCAACCGGAACAGGAGGAGGTCGAGCAGGGCGAACAGGCCGCCGACGAGGCCCCCGACGACGAGGGCGATCACGACGCCGATTCCCGTCACGAGGCCGAGTGCGACGAACTCGCCCTCGACGAGCAACCGCGGGGCGAGGACGACGAGAACGAGCGCGAGCAGGAAGCAGACGCCGGCGACGCCGCCCCAGAGGACGCCCCGCTTGACGAGTGCGAGGCGGTCGACGCTCTCGCCGACGGTCGCCCGCGCGAGGACGGCGCGCGCCGTCCACCAGGTCGTCGCCCAGAGGACGAGATAGAGCGCCAGGCCCGTAGCGGTGTCGAGCCCCCTGAGGAGGTCGCCCAGCGACAGGGTGACGTGGAGCAGCGCGACGAGCGACGCGACCAGGAACGCGGCGTGAAACGCACCGAGCGCCCAGACGAGGAGCGAGTCGGGCGCGTGCTCACCCATGCGCGAGCACCTCCGCGAGCGCGAGCACTCCCGTCAGGTAGAGCGCCGTCGCGCCGTAGCCCCGTCGGAGCGTCCGCACCCCGTCGCCGACCGTGCCTGCCGCGTCGCACCGGGCGACGAGGAGCGTCCGGGGAACCGACCCGAGGAGGAGTCCGAGGACGCCCGCGAGCTTCACCGTCAGGGCGAGCCCCCACGCGGAGTCGCTCGGCGGGAGACCCGGCGCGAGCGCGCCCAGGTTCCCCACGCCGGTCATCACCGCGACGCCGGCGGCCCCCCAGAACAGCCGTTCGTACCCCGCGGCGACGGCGACCGCGTACTCACCGTACCGCTCTCGTCGTTCCACCTCCCCGCCGGCCGCCCCGACCTACCGGAGAGACAGCCACGCGAGGACGGCCCCGCCGAGCAGGAGCGCCATGCTGAGGACGTGCAGCCAGCGGATCGCGAGGTGGATCGGTGAAGCCATCGCTCGAACGTCAAATGAGGGAGGACATAAAACCGTGCGTGGGAGTCGGACGGAGCGCGTCGGTCGCGATTACCGACGAGAACGTCGACGCGGACGCGACGTGGGAACCAACGGCGAACTGATCCGTACGACTGTTCGACGGAGGTGGTCAACCGGGAGAGGCCGCCGTGTCGGACCGCGAGCGAGGCGCGAAGCGCCTCACAGTGCGGACCTCGGTACGGGTTAGACGAGGGGCGCGGAGCGACGATCCGGCTCGACGACGGGAAACACGTCCTGCGATACGGGCACGGATCTACCCGATAGTAGCGATTGGGACCCCCTACGTGCGCGCTCCTCGGAACCGAACGAGCGGAACCGAGACGCGAGCGGAGCGAGCGGTTCGGTGGGAGCGCGCGAGGTTCCGCTTTCGGTCCGCCGATGGACTCGCTTCGTTGGCGACGAACCGCGTCCGCCGTCCCGCACGGCTCGTCTATCGATCTCCTCCTCACTCACTTCTTTTCTCACTCACTCCTTTTCTCACTCACTATCGCTCGCTCGCGGCCGTGATGTACCGTGAGCGAGGCGCGGTTACGCCTCGCTCACGGCAGTTTTGGTCCAGATTTTGGTACGGGGTTCGACCGAGCGGCGCGAAGCGCCGCGAGGGAGGACCCCGTTCTAAAAGGTGGCGTTGTAGAGTTCGTCGCCGACGTGGTGGAGCGACTCGACCACCTTCCCGGAGTCCCCGGTGAGGTCGTCGCCGTCCTCGAGCGCGCGCCCGACGGCGAGCACCTTCCCGTGGGTCTCCTCGGCGATGGCGACCAGGTCGCCCGCCTCGATGGCCTCGTCCGCCTCGGTGATGCCGGGGCGCATCACGTCCGCGCCGTCGGAGACGAACGAGACCGCGCCGGCGTCCACGGTGACGACGTGGTGGTCGGGGGGGAACGCGTTGGCCCCGCGGACGGTGAGGAACGGTTCGTCGTCGAAGTAGACGACGACGGGGTCGCCGTCGACGAGGACGAGGTCGGTGTCGTCGTCGACGAACGCGACGCGCTCGAAGGCGTCGCCGTCGAGGTCGACGCCGAGTCCGTCGGCGAGCGTCTCCTTCACGCGCTCGATCTCGTCGCTGCGGAGGTGGTGACGGGACTTGACCTGCATGAGGGGGTGTGCGGGTGCCGGAAAGATAAACCGCCCGACGTGCCGCGAGGCGGCGGTACGGGATTCCGTGGACGCACCAGACACACTCTCATATACCAGCGAAAAGGGATAAGTGACAGCGAACGAAGGGGCGGGTAGGATGTGGGGCACGCGAAAGGGCGAGAACGGCGGCGTCGTCTGTGTGGCCTGCGGCCAGACCGTCCAGCGATCCGCCGCGCGCGAGTACGACAAGGAGGGCGACCGCTGGTCGCGCCGCGGGAAGACGTTCGAGTACCTCTGTAAGCGCTGTCATCGCGAGCTGTGTCACCAACCGCGCGACGAACTCGAGGCGCTGCTCGTCGACATCGAGCGGGAGGGGCGACGGGGGCAAGGGGACTTCCTCCGGCGGTACAACGAGGTCGTCGAGGAGCGGTACGGGTCGCTCGAGGAGCGCGGCCGGTGAGGCGTTCGCGTCCGGTTCGTCGTCCCCGATACGACTAACTGCGTTCTTCACTTAACCCGGCTATGACCAGTCAGCAGGACCAGGCGGCGGCCGGGACGGCCGAGGGCCAGGGTCCGGTCGAGATCGACGAGGAACTCGCGCGACACCTGCGGAACAAGCGCGAACAACTCTTCGAGAAGTTCGACATCCGCGACGCGTTCCCGCCGACAGTGCTCGAGGAGGCCGAACGGCGCACCGAGGGCGTCCAGCAGGAGATACGGGACGAGGTCGGCGACCGGCGGGACCTCCGCGACCTGACGACGTGGACGACCGACCCGATCGACGCCCAGGACTTCGACGACGCGCTCTCGATCGAGCGCGAGGACGGCGCGTACCGCCTCTGGGTCCACATCGCCGACGTCACCCACTACGTCCACCCGGGCAGCGAGATGTGGGCGGAGGCCGTCGAGCGCGGCAACACCGTCTACCTCCCCGCGTACACCATCCACATGCTCCCGCCGGCCCTGGCGGAGACCGTCTGCTCGCTCGTGCCCGAGGAGGACCGGCTCGCGCACACCGTCGAGATGGTCGTCGACGACGAGACGCTCTCCTACGAGTCCATCGACATCTACAAGTCCGTCATCCGGAGCGACGAGCGGCTCACCTACACGCAGGCGGAGAACCGCCTCGACGACCCCGACGCCCCGCTGCACGAGGAGTGCTCGCTCGTCTTCGAACTCGCGGATCGGATGCACGAGCAGCGCAAGGAGGACGGCTCGCTCGTCCTGAACCCCTCCCGGGACCGCGCGCACACCATCATCGAGGAGTGCATGCTGAAGGCGAACAAGGCCGTCACGCACGTGCTCATGTTCCAGCGCGGCGTCGAGGCGATGTACCGCGTCCACCCCCAGCCCACGCCCCAGGAGTGGGACCGCGCGCTCAAGGAGATCCAGGAACTCGACGGCGTGAACATCCCGGGGGACTCGTGGGACGATCCCCGCAAGGCGGTCAACGCCACGCTCGAACAGGCACCCGGCCGTCAGCTCCACAAGATCCAGCGCGCCGTGATGCGCGTGATGCCCCGCGCGAAGTACATGAACGACCCCTTCGGCGGCCACCACGCGCTCAACTTCGAGATCTACGGCCACTTCACCAGCCCCATCCGCCGGCTGTCCGACCTCATCAACCACTGGATCGTCCACGAGAACGACGTCCCCGAGGACCTCCTCGAACTCTGCGACCGCGCGAGCGACAAGCAGAAGAACGCCGAGCAGTGCGAGCGCGAGTACAAGCAGTTCCTCCAGGAGGTCGGTCTGGACCCCTACGCCGTGAACAACCGCGGACTGCGCGTCGTCGAGGACGAGGAAGACGAGGAGGAGGAGGAGTCCGAGGGGACAGACGGAGAGACCGACGAGGGGACGGAAGAGGAGGCGACGGCCGAGGCGGACGCCGAGGCCGAAGGGACCGTCGAGTAGTCGAGCGGACCACGCCCACTCATCCGACGAGTAGTGCGACCGCGAGCGAGACGATGGCGGCTGCGAGTCCACTGCCGTAGATCGACAGTTCCCGCTCGACGCGTGGATCGATCACGGTGACCGACGACGATCAAACATGGCGAGTGCTGGTTCGTTTCGACGACAAAAACGAAGACGAACCGCTCACTCCGCCGTCGGCTCGTCGCGGGGCGGGACGGCCCCGATCTGTTCCATGAGGCCGAGCGAGTCGTAGTTCACCCAGGTCTCGGCGACCGTGCCGTCCTCGCCGATGCGGTGGACGGCGATGGCCGTCATCTCGACGGGTTCGCCCGTCGGTTCCATTCCCATGAACTCGCCCGTGTGCGTCCCCGTCACGGTGTACCGGAGGCACACCTTGTCCCCCGCGGCGAAGACGTCGTCGACGACCATCTCCTCGTCCGGGAACCCCGCGTGGAACGCCCGGACCGTCTCCTCGAACCGTTCCGGCCCGCGCGCGTCACCCGCGACCGCGGGGTCGTGGCGCACGTACTCCGGCGAGAAGAACTCCGGGATGCGCTCGTAGCGCCGCTCGTTTACGACCTCCGCTACGAACCGTCGGACGAGGTCCACGTTTCGCTCCTCCATCGACTGTTGCGTTGCCATTACTTCCCCACCAAGGTAGAGGTTGGTCGCGAGAAGAAATATCGGTGACGGGCGGACATCCGACCAGTCGAGCGCGCGGATGGTCAGAGTATCCCCCGAGTATAAAGAGATAGTCGAACGAACGTGCGCAGTCAGCGTTCGAGGAACGCCCGGGTCGCGTCGCGGCAGTCCTCCGCCGCGGCGACCCGCGCGAACCCGCCGGCGATCCGTTCGCGCTCGTCGGCGTCAGCCAGCGCGACGGCGGCGTACGCCTTCGCCAGCCGCGTCGCGGGGGCCGGCGACTCGAGGATCCGATCGACGAGCGTTCCGACCGCGTCGGACAGTTCCTCCGCGGGGACGACGCGGTTTACCAGCCCCCACTCGCGGGCGGTGGCGGCGTCGATCGGTTCGCCGGTGAGCGCGAGTTCCATGAGTCGCTTCTTCCCGCAGAGGTCGCCGACGCGGGCCACCGCGTAGGGCGGGTACGCCCCGATGCGCGTCTCGGGGAGCGCGAACGTCGCGCCCTCGACGGCGACCGCGAGGTCCGCCGCGGCGACGAGTTCGAACCCGCCGCCGTAGGCGAGTCCGTTGACGGCGGCGATCACGGGGACAGAGAGCGCCTCCACGCCGTGGAGACCCTCGTAGAGACGGTCGCTCAGCGCGCGGACGGCCGCCTCGTCGTCCAGTTCGGCGAGCGTCGCGACGTCGTCGCCGGCGCAGAAGGCGTCGCCCGCCCCGGTGACGACCGCGACGCGGGCCTCGTCGCTCGCGCGGGAGAGCGCCGCGCGCAGGTCGTCCCACCCGTCGAGGTGGAGCGCGTTCCGCTTCTCGGGTCTGTCGATGGTGATCCAGGCGACGTCGTCGCGCAGGTCGTAGCGGATCATACCCCACGGACGGCCGGCCGGGACTTGAGCGTGAGCGTCGGACGGGAGCGAGGAGAAAAGACAGGACGGTGAACCGTGGGGGACGGCGGCGTCAGTCGTCGCTCGGTTTCCGCTCGCGCTCTCGTCCCGCGGGGCGTCCGGTCACCGCGTCTCGGGCGGACGCGACCCGCCGGACGACGGAGGCGCGAGCGAACGAGACGACCGCCGCGAAGCCGCCCTCGCGGTAGTGCTCCCCGGTCTCCCCGAGCCAGGCGCGGAGCCGTTCGATCCCGCCCGCGACGCCGTTGTCGAAGAACAGCACGACGAGCAACAGGACGAACCCGAAGGCGAACTGCCAGCGGTTCGCCAGCGTCGGGTAGCTGTTGATGAACTCCCGGAGGTACTCGTAGACGAACGCGCCGACGGCGGGACCGGCGAACGAGTAGGGGCCGCCGATGACGGTCATGATGACCGGCTCCGCGGAGAACGACCAGTAGGCCAGATCGGGCGTGATGCCCGTCCGTAACGGGACGAGGAGCGCGCCGGCGAGCCCCGAGAACGCCCCCGAGACGATGAACGTCATCCAGCTGTGGAAGGTCTCGTTGATCCCGAGGGCCTCCGCGCGCTCGGGGTTCTCCCGGATGGCCGTACAGATCATCCCGAAGGGCGAGTTGACCACCCGCCAGAGCGCGTACATCGCCGCGGCGAAGACCGCGAGCACGACGAAGTAGTAGACGATGGGGTCCCTAATGTTCATCAGCGTGAACTCGACGCCGAACAGGTCGACCCGTCCGAGGATGAACGAGAGGCCGTCGCTCCCGTTGGTGAGGCCGCCGATGTTCTGGTTCGCGACGACGAAGACGGCCATGCTGAACGACAGCGTGATCATCGCGAAGTAGATCTCCTGCAACTGGACGCTGAGGTAGCCGACGACCACCGCGAGCAGCGTCGCGACGAGCACGGCGAGGACGACGGCGACGACGAACGTCACCAGCACCGACGCCCCGCCGAACAGGTCGGGAAAGCCGAGCGCCGAGCTACCGTTCTTGACGAACTGCGCGAGCGTGTAGCCCGCCGCCGCGACGAACATCGCGTGGCCGAACGAGAGCAACCCCGTGTAGCCGTACAGGAGGTTGAACGCCGTCGCGAACACGGCGAAGATCAGCACTTCGGTGAGCAGTCGCGTCTCGAACGGCCCAACGAGGAACGGTGCCGCGACGAGCACCGCCGCGAGCACCGCGTACTGGACACTCGAGCGTTCCCCGTCGAGGAGACGCTCACGGACTCCGTAGCTCATCGGTATCGTGCGTACGCGTTCATTCGTCGATATTCGTCGATCACAGTCCCGGAGGCAGACCGGTTCCCTTCAGGAGGTCCTGGGCGGTCTTCTTGTCGAGCGAGACCGACTGGACGGGCTTCAGTCCCACGCCGTCGTAGGGGACGTCGTCCTTCGTGCTGGTCTCGCCGATGATGGTCGGCGCGGTCGCCTGGTGGCTGTCGGGATCGATCTTCCACTTGCCCCGCGGGCCGTCGTACTCCATCCCCTCCATCTCGGCGATGACGTCCTCCGGTTTCGTGCTCTCCGCGTTCTCCATGGCGCGCTTGTACAGCCAGATCGAGGAGTAGGTGCTCGGTCCGGTGAACGAGGGGATCGAGCCGTCGTTGGCCTCCTTGTACGCCTTGACGAACTCCTCGTTGGCCTTGTTGTCGTACGCCGAGTGCCAGTACCACGAGGAGTAGTGGTACCCCTCGGGCATCGAACTGCCGAGCGCCTCGAACACCGTCGGGTCGGCACCCAGCGTGTCGAAGACGTCGTCCACCTGGTCGAACAGTCCCTGCGCGGTCGCCTGCTGGACGAAGGTGACGGCGTCACCCGCCCAGAAGGACGTGAACACGAGGTCTGGGTTGGCGCTCTTGACCTGGTTGATCTGCGGGGTCATGTCGCTGGCCCCGAGCTTGGGGAACACCGATTCGACGTACTCGAAGTCGCCGCCCAGCGCGTCCCCGAACGCCTTGAAGTAGTCCCACGTCTGCGACCCGTAGGCGTAGTCCGGGCCGATGTTGGCGACGCGCGTGACGTCGAGTTCCTCGACGGCGAACTTCGCCATCGCGTAGGTGTTGACCGTCGTGTTGGCGTTCGTCCGGAACAGGTTGGGGATCCCGGCGGCCTTCCCGTTGTCGTCCTCGAAGAAGGAGCCGTACGTCTCCGTGTCGTGCTCGGTGATCCACGGCGTCCCGATGTCCGTCAGCGTGAACGGAACGCCCAGGTCGCGGATGGCGGACGCCGAACTGAGCGTCACCCCCGAGGAGGTCAGGCCGATGAGCGCGTGGACCTGCTCCTCCTGAACGAGGCTCGTGATCTGAGAGACGGCGTCGCCGTTGTTGTGGTCCCGAAAGACGATCTCGACGTCGCGGTCCATGATGCCGCCCGCCTCGTTCACCGCGCTCACGCCCAGCCTCGCGCCGGCCTGCGAGGCGGAGCCCAGCGCCTCCGCGATGCCCGAGAGCAGGAACACGCCGCCGATCTTGATCGGACCGCTGCCGCCACCACCACCCCTGCCGAGACAGCCCGCCAGCGCCGTCGCCGCCGCGCCGGCACCGGCCGCCCGCAGGAACCCGCGACGACCCAGTCCGCCTCGTCGCGCTCCGCCGGTTTCCACGCCACTCTTCCGTCTGCCTGTCATAGTCTACCGAGGACATGGACTTTCGATATATATACTTTACCGTGCCTGACGATCCCGAGTGTCAGAAATTATATAATTCTGATTGATTTCACACCGATACTCTCGACGAAAACGGTCACTCATTGCGAAAGGTTTAATCGCACCCTCCCGGACCGGAGTGGTATGGTAAGCCCTGACTTGCTCGCGAACCAGATCATCGCGGGGCTCAGCATCGGGAGCTGGCTGTTCCTCGTGGCCGTGGGGCTCAGCCTCATCTTCGGCGTCCTCGACGTGCTGAACTTCACCCACGGCGCGCTCTTCATGATCGGCGCGTACGTGGCCGTCGTCGCCGTCAACAGCGCCGTCGGGAACTTCTGGATCGGCGTGATCGCCGCCGGACTCGTCGTCGGCGTCCTCGGGGCGGCGATCGAGGCGGGATTCATCCGCCGGGTGTACGACCGCGAACCGCTCGACCAGCTCCTGTTGACGTTCGCGTTCGTGCTCATGCTCACCGACGCCGTCCGGTTCGTCTTCGGCACGGGACAGAGGTCCATCAACCCGCCCGCCGTCTTCGACTTCAGCGTTCGGTTCAGCGAGAACGTCGCCGTCGGCGGCTACCGACTCTTCGTCATCGTGATGGCGTTCGTCATCATGGGGTTGCTGTTCACCGTCCTCGAGACGACGAACGTCGGGCGCGTCACGCGGGCGACCTCGTCCGACCGCGACATGGCCTCGCTTCTCGGCATCGACGTGCCGCGGCTGTACACGGGCGTGTTCTTCGCCGGCTGCGTGCTCGCGGGCGTCGGCGGCGCGCTCGCCGCGCCGCTCCAGTCGGTCACCACGTCGCTCGGCGACCAGGTCATCATCAACGCCTTCGTCGTGGCCGTCATCGGCGGCCTCGGGTCGTTCGTCGGCGCGTTCGTCGGCGCGATGATCATCGGGCTACTGATCTCGGTCGGGACGATCGTCGGTATTCCGGGGGCCAACCAGCTACTCCCGTTCGTCGCCATGATCGCCGTCCTCGTCCTCCGTCCGGAGGGGCTGTTCGGGGGTGCCGAGGCGTGATCGGGGGGGTGGTTCGATGACGACCGTCCTCGAGACGGAGGGGCTGACCAAGGCGTTCGGCCGACTGGTCGCCGTGGACGACGTGACCGTCAGCATCGACTCCGAGGACATCACCAGCATCATCGGTCCCAACGGGGCGGGGAAGACGACGTTCTACAACCTGCTCTCGGGACAGCTGAAACCGACGGCGGGCGGCGTCCGACTGCGCCCGCGAGGCGGCGGCGACCTGGTCGACGTGACCGGCGACGAACCGTACGAGATCAGCCGCCTCGGCCTCTCGCGGGCGTACCAGATCAACAACGTCTTCGAGGGGCTGTCGGTGCTCGACAACGTGCGCATCGCGCGCATCAGCCTCCAGGGACGGACGCTCGACCTCACCTCGCGGGCGACCGAGGACGAGGAACTCACCGAGCGCGCCTGGGAGGTGATCGAACTCGCGCGCCTCGAGGAGGTGGCCGAGACCGAGTGCTCCAACCTCTCGCACGGGGATACCAGGAAGGTCGAGATCGCCCTCGCGCTCGGCACCGATCCCTCCGTCGTCCTGCTCGACGAACCCACGGCGGGGATGAACGCGAGCGAGACCCGGAAGATGGTGGATCTCGTCCAGCGGTTGAACGAGAACACGGATACGACGTTCGTGCTGACCGAGCACGACATGGAGGTCGTCCTCGGCATCTCCGACCGGATCCTCGTGCTCGACAGCGGCGGGCTCATCGCGGAGGGGACGCCGGCGGAGGTGATGGCCGACGAACGGGTCAAGGAGGCCTACCTCGGGGGTGAGGAGGCGTGAGCCTGCTCGAACTCGACGGCGTGAACGCCTACTACGGCAACAGCCACGTCCTGTTCGACCTCTCGATGACCGTCGAGGAGAACGAGATCGTCGTCCTGCTCGGGCGCAACGGCGCGGGCAAGACGACCACGCTGCGTAGCATCGTCGGGACGGTCCCCCGTCGAACGGGCCGCATCCGCTACCGCGGGACCGACATCGTCGGGGAGTCGGTCGATCGCATCAGCAACATGGGCATCAAGCTCGTCCCCGAGCGCCGGCGCGTCTTCCCGACGCTCACCGTCCACGAGAACCTGCTGGTCGCCCACGACGCCTGCGACGATCCGCGCGACGTAGAGGAGATGTACGGGATCTTCCCGGCGCTCGACGACCACCGCGAGAACAGGGGACGCAACCTCTCGGGGGGCGAACAGCAGATGCTCTCGGTGGCCCGCGCGCTCGTACAGGACCCCGACCTCCTCCTGCTCGACGAACCCACCGAGGGGCTGGCCCCGGTCATCGTCGACGACCTCCGGGAGGTCCTCGGGCAGGTCGTCCGGGAGGACGTCACCGTCGTCCTCACCGAGCAGAACGTCGCGTTCTCGTTCGAACTGGCCGAGCGCGCCTACATCATCGAGAAGGGGAGCACCGTCTACGAGGGCACCATCGACGAACTCCGCTCGCGCGAGGACCTCCTCGAGGAGTACCTCTCGGTGTCGGTCGCGGAGAGCGCGGACTGAGGGCACGACTCCGCGCCTCTCGCACCCCGTCCGTCGTAGTTACCGATCGGAAACGTCCGACGACAGCCCCCGCGACGCCTCCTCGGCGAGGTAGTCCCGGACGCGTCGGCCCTGCGAGTAGGTGAACGTGACCGTGCCGTGGAGGACCGACGGCGTCGAGAGCGGTTCGACGGGAGCGAACCGCTGGAACGGCGATCCGTCGGGGAAGTCGAAGTCGACGCGGTCGACCTCGGCCTCGTACAGTTCGCTGACGAAGGGGATCGGGAACTCGACGAGTTCGTTGATCTGCGCTCGGCCGCCCGCCGGATCCGGTATCTGCCGATGCGCGTAGTAGTGCAGGTGGCCGGTGAGCGTGTCCACCTGCTCGTCGCCGACGCTCGCCTCGGCTTCGATGACCGGGGTGCCGTCGACCGAGAGCGTCGAGGACAACTCGCCGTCGGCCTCCTCCCACTCACAGGCCCCGTCGAGCGTCGGGATGCCGCCACCTTCGCGGGTGTACGCCTGCATCTGCGGGGAGTCGTTCCAGTAGCCCACCCAGAACCGGCCGGGGACGGGAATCTCGCCCTGTGCGGCGCTGATCGCGCGGCTGTCGCGGTCGGCGACCTCCACGGTCAGGTAGGTGAGCGTGTACGGGTCGAGGTGGCTCGTCTGCTCCGCCGACGGCACTCGATACATGTTCATCTGAACGAGGTTGTTCGGGTGCGGGTCGAGGCCGGGAGGCAACGCCGATTCGAGTACCTCGGGGTCGGCCTCGTAGCCGACGATGAGCATCCGCGCGTTCTTGATTAGCTGCGGCGACGGGACGTACGTCCCATCAGGCATTCCGGTGTACCGCTCGGGGTCGAATTGTCGTTCGCTCATGGCTGGTCGCGGGGTTACTCGCTCGCTTCGACGCCGAAGTCCTCGGGCGCGAAGACCTCGGGGAGCGGTTCGTCCCTGATGCCGCGGATATCGTCGAGCACGGGTTTCAGGTAGGCCCGGAACAGTTCCGGGCGCTCGCTCATCGGGAAGTGGCCGGTGGCCTTCATCTCGTGGGCCGTCGCCCCTTCGCCGATGGCCGCGGCGGCCTCGCGGGCGTCGTCGGGGTTGGTCAGGTAGTCGTACTCGCCGTTCATCAGGTACATCCGGACCTGCGTGGCGTCGATGTCGGCGGCAGACTCGCGATAGTCGTGTTCCACGGAGTAGTAGTAGAGGTCGCCCTTGAGGACGCCGTTCGCACCCTGTTCGTACAGGTAGAGCGTCTCGCGGCGCGCCCACTCGGGAGCCTGCGGCGCCATCAACCCCCAAGTCGCGTGTGAGTTGACGTCGTTCGCGTTGACGTGCGGGTGATCGAGCCACTGGATGTAGAACCCGGGCGTGAACAGGCCGACCTCGAGGCCGACGAGCGCCCGGAACCGCTCGGGGTACCAGTCGGCGAGTTCGAGCGTGATCGTCCCGCCCATGCTCGACCCGACGAACACCGGATCGTCGAGTTCGAGTGCGTCGGCGATGGACACGATGGTGTCCGCGAACCGTTCGGCGGTGAGGTCGTACTGGTCGGCCCACCACGACTCGCCCGACGGCGGGACCGACTTCCCGTGTCGCGGCAGGTCGTAGGCGATCACCCGGAAGTGTTCGGTGATCTCCTCGTCGGCGAGGACGTGCCGCCACTGCTGGTTGTTGCACCCCGCCGTGTGCTGACAGAGCAGGGGGATGCCGTCCTCCGGGCCGGCCGCCTCGTAGTAGATGCGGTGGTCGACGCCGTCGAGATCCACGGTGACGTACCGCCCCACGATGGTGGCGGCGGCGGGTTCGGCGGGGCGAGTCGATCCCTCCGTCCGCGGTTCGCCCCCGCTGTGGGCCGTCCGCATCAGATCGAGCGCGCGCTGGAACGGCCGAAAGTTCTGGAATATTCGCTTGTGGTTGCCGACGAGGTCGAAGTACCCGTCCTCGCCCTTCACCGCGGTCCGGTAGAAGGAGGCGAACACCTCGTTGTGATGCGGCGGCGGCACCTCGCTGACGAACTGCTCCCACGCCTCGCGCGGTCCGACGACGCCGAACGACCACGCGTCGTCCAGCCCCGGCGTCCGCACCTCCCGTACCTCACCGTCGCGCATCTCGACGAGGAAGTGTTCCTCGCCGATACCGACCAGGAAGTTCTCGTCGAACGCGTCCCGGCCGTGCAGTTTCATTTCGGGGTCCGCGTTGACGACGTCCCGATAGTCGTTCCACCACTCCTCGCTGGCTAGCGTCTCGTCTGTCACGTCGTGATCACCATTGGCCCCCACCCCGTATTATGTGGTGCGTTACCACGTGTCGGGACAGGTGAGGACGTTCGACGTAGCGGAGGATAAAAGCACCGCCTCCCCGGGTCTCGGGTCGCGGCCCGGGAGGGGAGCTGATCCACTCGGCCGAGCGCGAGCCGTACTCGACGACAAGGCAGGAGAGGGCTACGTCGACCGGACCCCCTCGGCGCAGCGCGACCGAGACCGATCCCCACGACGCCGGATGAAGGCGGATGTAGCGGTCGTTCGAGCGAGAATATCTATCGAGACTTACCGGCTCGAGAACTCTCTCGCTCCGATGGACTCGCCGGGAGTCACGCGAGCGTGAGCGAGTGTGACGTCGACAAGGGAAGGAGACGCAGTGGATCGAGTGGACTCGCCGGGACTGAGCGAACGCGAAGCGTTCGCGAGGGTCGGCGAGTCCACGACTGACCGAACGAAGTGAGGGAAGGAAGTGGACTCGCCGGGATTTGAACCCGGGGCCTCTTCCTTGCGAAGGAAGCGATCTGCCGCTGATCTACGAGCCCGCGTTATCGAATTGCCGCCGTTTCGTACTTGTACCTTCTGCTTTGAGTACCGGGGTGCGGGACGGTATCACGACGGAAACCGGCGGGCGGTGGCCGCGAGCGACCGACCTGTCGCTGGACGGTTACGAGAATGAATCGCGTTGCTGGGTGGCGAGCGCTTCCCCGGCGAGAGAGAACGGGAAGAGCCGGCGTCAGTCCTCGAGGACGATCTCGATGCTGACGTCGTTGGGCACCTGAATGCGCATCAGCTGGCGCAGCGCCCGTTCGTCGGCGTCGATGTCGATGAGACGCTTGTGGACGCGCATCTCCCAGTGCTCCCACGTCGCGGTACCCTCACCGTCGGGCGACTTGCGGGTGGGCACCTGCAGCTTCTTCGTGGGGAGCGGGACCGGCCCCGAGAGGTTGACGCCCGTCTTGTTCGCGATCTCGCGGACGTCGGTGCAGATGTTGTCGAGGTCCGAGGGGTTCGTCCCCGCGAGTCGGACGCGTGCCTGCTGCATCTATCGTTCCTGGACGCTGAGGACCTTGCCGGCGGCGATGGTCTGGCCCATGTCGCGCACCGCGAAGCTCCCGAGTTCCGGGATCTCCGAGGACGGCTCGATGCTCAGCGGCTTCTGCGGACGGACGGTGACGACCGCCGCGTCGCCGGACTGGATGAAGTCGGGGTTCTCCTCTGCGACCTCACCGCTCGCCGGGTCGAGCTTCTTGTCGATGGACTCGATCGTACAGGCGACCTGCGCGGTGTGGGCGTGGAAGACCGGCGTGTAGCCCGCGGTGATGACCGAGGGGTGCTGCATCACGACGATCTGGGCCTGGAAGGTCTCTGCGACCTTCGGCGGGTCCTCCGCCGGACCGCACACGTCCCCGCGGCGGATGTCGTCCTTGCCGATGCCACGGACGTTGAACCCGACGTTGTCGCCGGGGCGGGCCTCGGGCACCTCCTCGTGGTGCATCTCGATGGTCTTGACCTCGCCGCTCACGTCCGAGGGCTGGAACGAGACGTTCGTGCCCGTCTCGAGGATGCCCGTCTCGACGCGGCCGACGGGGACGGTCCCGATGCCGGAGATGGTGTAGACGTCCTGGATCGGCAGGCGCAGCGGCGCGTCCGTCGGCTCGGACGGCTCCGGGAGGTTGTTAAGCGCCTCGAGGAGCGTCGGCCCGTCGTACCAGGACGTGTTGTCGCTCTTGTCGGAGACGTTGTCGCCCTCGAACGCCGAGGTCGGGATGAAGCTCGCGTCGTCCGTGTCGAAGCGGACCTGCTGGAGGAGCTTCTTCACGTCGTCGACGACCGCGCGGTACTTGTCCTCGTCGTAGTCGACGAGGTCCATCTTGTTGACCGCGACGATGAGTTCGCCGATGCCGAGCGTGCGCGCCAGGAAGACGTGCTCCTGGGTCTGGGGCGCGACGCCGTCGTCGGCCGCCACCACGAGCACGGCGTTGTCGGCCTGGCTCGCGCCCGTGATCATGTTCTTCACGAAGTCGCGGTGACCCGGACAGTCGACGATCGTGAAGTAGTAGTTGTCCGTGTCGAACTCCTGGTGGGCGATGTCGATGGTGACGCCGCGCTCGCGCTCCTCCGCGAGGTTGTCCATCACGTAGGCGAACTCGAAGCCGCCCTTGCCCTTCTCCTCGGCTTCCTCGCGGTACTGCTCGATGACGTGCTCGGGTACGCTCCCTGTCTCGAACAGGAGTCGCCCGACCATCGTACTCTTCCCGTGGTCGACGTGGCCGATGACGGCCAAGTTCTGGTGGGGTTTGTCGCTCATTGATAGCTCACGCGCAAAGGCGCTGTGGCGAAAGCTTTCGACTGAATCGGATAAAACGATTTCGAAACGATATACCGGCCACCCCGACGCCGTATAGCGGTTTGGCACTTACTACCACGATCGGCAGGGGCGCGAACGACCCCCGGCTCCCTCGGGGGTCGCTCCGGTTCACTCGAGCGGGGGGAGTCGCCCCACGTCCGAGAGCACCGCCGTCGCCGTCTCGGGACCGCCCGCGCCGCGCCCGCTGACGTTCAGTCGACCGGCGTGGTTCGTCTCCAGTTGTACTATGTTGCGCGTGCCGGAGACGGCGAGCGTCCCGTGCTCGGGGATGAGCCGCGGGCCGACCCGGACGCGGTCGCCGGCGACCTCCCCGATGAGCCGGATCGTCCGACCGTCCTCCGCCGCGAGGTCGAGCGCCTCGCCGGGGATGTCGCTGATGCCCGAGACCTCGGCGTCGTCGAGCGTGTGTCCCCCGTCGCCCAGCACGTTCGCGAGGATGACGCACTTGAGCGCGGCGTCCGTCCCCTCGACGTCGAAGGAGGGATCGGCCTCCGCGACGCCCAGGTCCTGTGCCTCCGCGAGGACGTGCTCGTAGTCCAGGCCTTCGGCGGCCATCCTGGTGAGTATGAAGTTCGCCGTGCCGTTGAGCACGCCACGCGCGGCCGTCACCTGGCCGGGACCGAGGTCGGCGATGGTCGAGAGGATCGGGATCGCCCCACCGACGGTCGCCTCGAAGCGCACGCTCCCCGCGCTCTCGCGCTCGTGCGCTCGCACCTCGTCGTAGCGCTCGGCGACCGGTCCCTTGTTGGCGAGGACGACGTGTCGATCGCGCGCGAGCGCCTCGACGACGTGACCGTAGCCCGGTTCCGCGTCGCCGAGCGTCGTCGGCGTCGCCTCCACGAGGACGTCGTAGTCGGCGTCCAGCGCCGCCTCGGGAGCGAGGTCGCCGACCCGGCCCGTCTCGCGCTTCGCGGAGAGGACGGCCGCCACGTCGAGCGCGTCCCCGTCGGCGACCGCCGCCGACCGCGAGTCCGCGAGCGCGACGACCTCGTGACCGTACTCGTTCGCCAGCTCCGCGACCGAGCGACCGACCGCCCCCGCGCCGACGACGGAGAGCCTCATTTGGCACCCCCGGGCGTGAGCGGCTCGATGACAGTCAGGCCCTTCTCGTCGGCGAGGTCGCGGACCGTCTCGAGGACGTGCTCGGCCTCCCCCGCCTGCGTGGCGAGGCGGAGTCGGGCGCTCGACGCGTTGTCCGTCCCGTCGGCGGCCGTCAGCGTGACGTCGGCGACCGACGCGCTCGTGCACGTCTCCAGCCGCGAGAGCGTGTCCGAGAGGTCGGTCTCGACGAGGTCGCCGACGAGCAGCACCGTCAGCTCCTCGCCGTAGCGCTCTGGCCCCGCCTGGATCACGTTCACCCCGGCGGCGCGAAGGTCCGCTACTATCTGGTCGAAGCGCTCGGGCGTCGCTTCGAGGTCCACCTCGACGGGGATGCGCCCGCGAGGCGTGAGGTTGCCGCGCTCGTGGAATATCGAGAGGAGGTTGCCGCTGTTTCGGGATATCGGCCCCAGCGCGTTCAGCAGCTCGCCGGGCTCGTCGACGAGTTCGAGGCGCACGGTGTACGCCCGAACCACGTCGTCGCTCATCGACTCCACCGCCGCAGAGGGTCGGCGCGACTCATTGGCGTTGGCAAGCGACGGAGGGTTAAGAAGCCTCGCGCTTCCGCGAAGCGTTGCCGGTGTCCGCCCGCGAGGCGCACGATCGGGGGAGCCGGAGGAGCGAGCGAACCGACGAAGGTCGACGGAGCAACCGAAGGCCGCCGGAGCGACCGCTCCTCGCGCGTCGACTTTCGGAGGGCGGAGAGACGACCGGGCTTACTCCAGGTTGATGTTGGCCGAGGAGTCGGCGCGCTCGAAGATCACTTCGAGGATGCCGTTCTTGAACGTCGCGTTCGCGGAGTGCTCGTCGACGCGCACCGGGAGGCGGAGGCGCTCCTCGTACTCGCGGTGGTCGGTCGCGGCCGCGATGGTGAGCGTGCGGCCGTCGCACTTGATGTCGATCGCGTCCTTCTCCACGCCCGGCAGGTCCGCGACGACGTAGACGCGCTCGTCGTCCTGCTGGGTGGTGATGTGGACGTCGTCGCCGAAGCCGGCGTCGTTACCCTGCACGTGTACGCCCACGTCGTCGCCCATCATATCGTTCATCATTCGACTCAGTTCCCGGAAGATGTCGTCGAAGGGGTCCCTGTCGTCCCTGTCACGAGGTCCCATGAGGGAACACAGGTGCGCTCGCCGCAAAAGCCTTCTGTCTGTGCGGGTTCCGAGCGCCTCAGAACCCCATTCCGAGGGCCTCGTCGGTCGTCGCCACGCTCTCGTCGGCGTCGGCCGCGCCGAGCACGGCGCGGATCGCGTCGACGTTCTCCGGCACCACGTCGGACTCCTGGTGGATGGCCTGAAAGAGGTAGAGGTCCGCCCCGGCGGTCCCGCCGTCCCCGTCCCGGCCGGCCGGCGCGACGCCGTCCTCGACGGTGATCGACTCCTCCCAGATGCAGTTCTCCCAGATGTCGCCGCGCGGGCGACCCCGGTCCATCGCGAACTCCTTCAGCTTGCCCGCGCCGTCGACGTCGTAGGAGGCGGGCACGAGGAAGAGCCGCGACTCGTCGGCGAGCAGGTCGCGCACCTCCTCCGCGGCCGGGGCGGCGTCCAACTGGACGTTCACGCTGTGGGTGTGCATGAGCGTCGCGGGCACCTTCATCCCGAGCGTGTCGATGTTCAGGTCGGGGAAGATCGTGTTCACGTCCGGCCCGTGGTGGGAGGGCAGCGTGACGGGGTTCGGGAGGATGTCGTTGATCGGTCCGCGCCCGGTCTGGCCGGGGTCGCCGCCGCGGCGGACGAGCGTGACGCGCGCCTTCTGCACGCCGTAGGCCTCCTGCAGCGGGGCGAGCAGCCGCGAGAGCCCGGTCGTGTTGCAGGAGACGACGCGGACGTGATCCGCGCCCTCCGCCTCGCTGTAGTTCCCGCGGGCGTTGAACGAGGCGTCGACGAGGTCGGCGCTCTCGCCGCCCTGGTAGAGCGCGGGCGTGTCGTGCTCCTCGTACGTCGACTTGTTCTCCGCACCGATGCCGGAGGGGCAGGCGTCCACCACGACGTCGGCCGCCTCGACGAGTTCCTCGACGCCGCCCGCGACGTCGATGCCCGCCTCGTCGAACCCGGGCAAGCGCTCCTCGACGGCGGCGTACAGCGGGTAGCCCTTCGCGACGGCCGTCTCCGCCTCGAAGTTCGGGCGGGTCTTGGCGACGCCGACGAGTTCCATGTCGGGCTGGAGGGCGACCGCGTCCGCGACGCGCTTTCCGATCGTGCCGTAGCCGTTGATGCCGACCTTGATCATGTACCTACCCGCCCGTCCAACAGCGACGGGGATAATTATTCCGTGGGTACCGCCGCCATACCCCCGGTTTTTACTCGAATCCGAGTTTCTATTTCGCGTTCTCTGCTTCGCGCCCCTGACGCGGCGACCCCGCCCGCGCGGTTCGGACTGCCGCCGCCGGGGGCCGCACACGGTAACGCCTAACCGTCCCTCTCGCGAACCCCGGCGCATGAGCGACGACTCCCCCCTCGCCGCCCCGGCGAGGACGGCCATCGAACAGTGCATGGGGCTGCGGGACGACGAGTCGTGCCTCGTCGTGACGGACGACGGGCGCGAGGCGATCGGCGAGGCGCTACTCGCGGCCGCCCGCGAGGTAACCGGCGACGCCGTGATCGTCCGCTACCCGCCGGGCGACCAGCACGGCGAGGAGCCGCCGCGGCCGGTCGCGGCCGCGATGCGGAACGCGGACGTGGTGCTCGCGCCGACGACCAAGAGCCTGAGCCACACCCGCGCCCGTCGGCAGGCGACGGAATCCGGCGCGCGCGTCGCCACCCTCCCGGGCGTCACCGAGGAGGTGTTCGTGACCGGTCTGGACGCCGATTACGACTCCATCGCGAGCCACTGCCGGGCCGTCTACGACCAGGTCGCCGGGGCCGAGGAGATCCGCGTCACCGCCCCCGCGGGGACGGACATCACGTTCTACCCCGGCGGGCGCGCCTGGCTCCAGGACACCGGCATCGTCCACGAGCAGAGCGCGTTCTCGAACCTCCCCGCGGGCGAGACGTTCGTCAGCCCCGAGTCGGCCGACGGCACCTACGTCGTGGACGGCACGATGATGCCCTACGGACGGCTGGAGGAGGGCCAGACCCTCGAGTTCGAGGTCGAGGACGGCGTCGTCACGCACATCGGCGACGACGAGATCCGCGAGCAGGTCGAGGCCGCCGCCGAGGAGGTGGGCGAGGACGCCTACAACCTCGCCGAGCTGGGCATCGGGACGAACGTGGCCGTCACCGAGCTGGTCGGGAGCGTCCTGCTCGACGAGAAGGCCGCCGGGACGGTCCACGTCGCGCTCGGCGACGACGCTGGCATCGGCGGCGACGTCGAGGCCCCGCTCCACCTCGACGGCATCGTCACCGAGCCGACGGTGTACGCCGACGGCGAGGAGATCGACCTCCCGCGGCCGTAGTGCGCCGCGCAGAACAGTGCGACGCGCGGAAGAACGATTGAACGCCCCTTTAACGCCCCGCCGAGTAGGGCGGGTATGAGCGAACCAGGCCAGCAGGTGGCCGTCCCGTGTCCGGCGTGCTCGCCGGACCTCGAGACGGCCCACGAGGTGCTCTCGTCGGGCGGGGGCGGACAGACGCTGACCGTCCGCTGCGCCGAGTGCGGGCACACCCACAAGGCGACGATCGAGGAGGAGCGGACCGTCGAGCGCGACGTGATCGTCTCCCAGGAGGGCGAGTCGTTCAGCACGCGCGTCGAAGCCCCCGCGGACGAGGTCGTCGCCGTCGGCGAGGAGTTCATCGTCGACACCGAGGAGGCGCTGATGACCGTCCGCATCACGAGCCTCGAGGTGGGCGACGAGCGGCGCGCCGAGCGAGCGCCCGCGAGCGAGGTCGAGACGTTCTGGACCCGCGCGGTCGACAACGTGCAGGTCCCCGTGACGCTCAACCCGCGGGACGGCCGCCGCGACGAGACGCGGAGCCTGAAGCTGCTCCTCCCGGGGGACCACGAGTTCGTCGTCGGCGCGACCGAGACCTTCGGCGACGAGGAGTTCACCGTGAAGTCCATCCGCCTCCGCCACGACGCCCGCGGGTACGACCACGATCAACTCAGACACCGCGGCGACGCCGCCATCGCGAAGGACGTGAAGCGGCTGTACGCCGACGACGAGACCAGCGACGCCTGGTCCGCGTGGTAGGGCGCAGACGGCCGACCGGCGCGTCGGGCGGGCCCGAACTGAGCGCCTTTTATCGCCCGCCACGAACCGGGAGCCATGCCCACGCAGGACCGAACCGACCCGGCGGTGCGCGAACTCCTCCTGCTCCACGTCGCGCGCCGGACCGGCGTGCTGGAGGCGCTGACGCGGACGACCGGCACCGTCGAGGGCGTCGCGCGCGAGACGGGGATCGAGGGGCGCGCCGCCCGCCTCGTCGTCGAGGCGCTCGCCGAGCGCGGCTTCCTGAAGCGTCTCGGCGGGGACGGGGAGTACCAGCCCACCAACCGGATGCTCGGGTTCCTCGCGAAGACCGACGTGCGCTCGATCGGCCGCCTGCCCCACGAACTCGACGCGCTCGACGCGTGGCTCGCGCTCCCGGAGACGATGCGAACCGGGGAGCGCCCGGACCGTCACCCGGACTGGACGCGCAACGCGATGGGCGCGGCGGCCGCCCGCGGCGAGGCCGCCGTCACCGCCGCCGTCACCGCCGCCGTTCGCTACCACCCGCGCGCGGAGCGCGTCCTCGTCCTCGCCGACGGTCCTGGCCGCCACGCCGTCGAGTTCGCCCGCCGGGGCTACGACGTAACCCTCCTCGACGCGCACGCGGTGATCGAGGTGAACGAGGCCGCGCTGGAACAGGAGGCCGTCTCGCTCGTCGCGGGCGACCCGCTCGACGGCGAGGCGTACCCCGAGGCGGACCTCGTCTTCGCGGTCGGTCTCCTGTCGCGGTACGGCGCGACCCATCTGCGACGGACGTTCGCGAACGCGCGGGGGGCGCTGACCGACGACGGGGTCGCCGTCTTCGTCGGTTCGGTGCGCGGCGAGACGCCCGACGCGACCCTGCGGGCGCTCCACGAGTACGCGCTGCACGGCGAGGGGGGCGCGCACACCGCCGACGAACTGACAGGTTGGCTGGCGGAGGCGGGCTTCGCGCCGGACGCGATCGGGATCCCCGGACTGGACGACCGCGCGGTCGCCGGCCGCGTAGTTGATTAAGCTCCACCGCGGAGGGCGACCATGGATCGGACGGTGCTGCGGGACGACATGGTCGACGGCCTCGAGTACGAGGCCAAGGGCTGCGTCCGGAGCGACGCGATCAGCCTCGCCATGCGCACCGTCCCCCGCCACGAGTTCGTCGACGACGAGGCGAGCGCGTACGCCGACCGCACGCTCGAACGGTTCGGCACGCGCGTCCTCTCGCCGAGCACCGCCGCGCGCCTCCTCGAAGCCCTCGCGCCCGAGCCGGGCGACTCGGCGCTCGTCGTCGGCGTCGGCGTCGGCTACACGGCGGCCGTCGTCGCCGAGATCGCCGGGCAAGAGACCGTCCAGGGCGTGGACATCGCCCGCCGACTCGTCTACGAGGCGCGGGACAACCTCGACCGGGCGGGCTACGGCGGCGTCCTCGTCGACCGCCGCGACGGGACCGACGGCCTGCCCGAGTACGCGCCCTACGACCGCATCCTCCTCGAGGCGGCCGCCGTCGACCCGCCGCGCGCGCTCGTCCGCCAGCTCGCGCCCGACGGCCGCCTCGTGATGCCGCTGGGCGCGACCGAGCAGTCGCTCGTCGCGGTCGATGACTCGGGGCGGGTCACCGACCGCTTCGGCCCCGTCGCGTTCGCGCCCATGCTCGTCGAGGGCGAGCAGGCCGACGCGGTCGAGCGCAACCGCACCGTCCGCGAGGACCGCGAGTTCGCCCGGCGAAACACCCACGGACGGCGCGGCTGGGAGCAGGACTGGATCGACTGGGACGCGTACTGATCGAACGCTCGAACGTCCAAGCGCCCGAGCCGCCGATCGTTCGAACGACCGAACGCCCCGATCGCGTGCTCGTGATATTTATCCGTGCGGAGTGTTCGTTCGCTCGTGACCGTGACTGACGCACCAGACACCGACGAACTGACGCCCGCCGACAGGACGCTGATGGGCCCCGGACCGAGCGACGTCCACCCCCGCGTCCTCCGGGCGATGGCGACGCCGCTCGTGGGCTACCTCGACCCCTCGTTCGTGGAGATCATGACCGACGTACAGGAACTGCTCCGGTACGTCCTCCGGACGGACAACGAGTACACGCTCGCCGTCTCCGGGACGGGATCGGCCGCGATGGAGGCCGCCTTCGCCAACCTCGTCGAACCGGGCGAGACCGTCCTCGTACCGTCGAACGGCTACTTCGGCGGGCGGATGGGCGAGATGGCCGACCGCGTCGGCGGCGAGGTCGTCACCGCGGACGCTCCCTGGGGCGAGCCGCTCGACCCCGGAACGATCGAGTCCGCGTTCGACGAGCACCAGCCGACGGTCGTCGGCGTGGTCCACGGCGAGACCAGCACCGGCGTCCGCCAACCGGAGATCGACGAGATCGCGCGGATCGTCCACGAACACGATGCCTACCTCGTGGTGGACACCGTCGCCTCCCTCGGCGGCGTGGAGTTCCGCACCGACGAGTGGGGCGCGGACCTCGTCTACTCCGGCTCGCAGAAGTGCCTCTCGGCACCGCCGGGCGCGAGCCCGCTCACCCTCTCCGACCGGGCGATGGAGAAGGTGCGGAACCGCGAGACGCAACCCCGATCGTGGTACCTCGATCTCGAGGGGCTCTGGAGCTACTGGGGCGACGACCCGCAGTACCACCACACTGGGATGACCTCGACGGTGTACGCCCTCCGCGAGGCGCTGCGGCTGGTCGCAGAGGAGGGGATCGAGGCGCGCTGGGAGCGCCACCGGCGGACGGCCGGCGCGCTCAAGGCCGGGGTCGAGGCGATGGGCCTCGAACTCCTCCCCGCAGACGAACACTGGCTGCCCAGCCTGAACGCCGTCCGCATCCCCGCCGCGGCGGACGGCGACGCCCTCACGAGCCGCCTCCTCGAGGACGACGGCATCGAGATCGCGGGCGGCCTCGGCGACCTCGCGGACGAGATCGTCCGCGTCGGCTGCATGGGCCACTCCGCGCGCGCGGCCAACGTCCTCCCGACGGTCGGGGCGCTCGGCCGAGCGCTCGACGCGCAGGGCGTCGACGTGGACGTCGGAACCGGCGTCGCCGCGACGAACCGCGAACTCGGCGAGTAGAGCGACGGGCGATCCCCGCCGGCGGGTGCGTGTTCCGACGCATTCCCCACCGACTGCGACCCGTGTACGGGCGCGATCCTACTCCCGCACCACCAGCACCGCCGTGTTCTCCCGCCGGTCGACGTACCGGCTTCCGGCGGGCGGTTTCACGTCGAACGTGATCGTTCCGTCCGCCTGGTTCGCCCCGAGGCGCGGGGAGAGCGCGAGCGTCGCAACCCCGTTCTCGTCCGTTCGCGCCGTCTCGATCCCGTCGAGGCGGGCGCTCCCGCCGCGCGCGACGACCGTCGCGCCCGACACGGGGTCGCCCTCCGGCGAGATCACGCGCACGTCGATCTCCTGCTGACCCGGCGTGATCACCTCCGGCGTCGGCTTCGTGTCGAGTTCGACGACCGCGAGGCCGTTGACGCCCGACAGCATGTTCATCATGACGCTCAGGCTGGCGACGCCGACGACCAGCGCGATCACGAGGCGGATCGGCAACCCCTCGATGGCGCGCTCGTCGGCGACGAACCGTCCCGTCGTGTCCCGTGGGAGACGCATGGGGTCGCTGGTCCCGGTATCCTACTTGAAGGCTCGGACGAGAGTTTATGAACCAGAGCGGGACCAGACACCCCCATGTCGATCCTCGGGCGGACAGCGGACGCGGGCAGAGGAGAGTCGGGTGACGGACCCCCGGACGAGAACGGACCGGTCGGCCACCTCGGGGCCTACCGGGCGCGCGACGGGAGCGCGGGAGCGCGGACCGGGATCGACCTCGGGGGGCCGCACGCGGCGCTCGTCGTCGGCAAGCGCGGGTCGGGAAAGTCCTACACGCTCGGCGTGCTGGCGGAGGAACTCGACCGCGTCGAGGGGATCGCGCCGGTGATCGTCGATCCCATGGGCGCGTTCGAGACGCTCGCCAAGGGGCCGGTCGGCGCGCGGGTCGTCCGGCCGCGCGTCCGCGCCGACGCGCTCGAACCGCGGGCGTGGTGCGACCTGCTCGGCCTCGATCCCGAGGGCGCGGCGGGAGTGCTCGTCTGGCGCGCGGCGTCGGCCGCCACGACGCTCGAGGGGATGTGCGCGTTCGTCGCCGAATCCGACGCACCCGACGCGGCGAGACGCGCCGCGTCGAACCACCTCGACCTCGCTGCCGCGTGGGACGTCTTCGGCGGCGAACTGCCCCCGCTGTTCGACGGGCGAACGACGGTCCTCGACTGCTCGGGGTTCGATCGCGCGCCGATGAACGCCGTGTGTCGGGCCGCGGCGAGTCGATGCTACCGCGCCCGACTCGACGGCGAGACCGACCGCCTCCCGTGGCTGCTCGTCGACGAGGCGCACGCCTTCTTCGACGGACTCGCCGCGCCCGCGCTCCGTCGCCTGCTCACCCGGGGGCGACAGCCGGGGGTCAGCCTCGTCGCCGCGACCCAGCGCCCGGCGGCCCTCCCCGAGGTGGCCGTGTCGCAGGCCGACCTCGTGGTGATGCACCGGCTGTCGAGCCGGGACGACCGCGAGGCGATGCGCGCCGCCAGGCCGACCTCGATGCGCGAGACGCTCGACGAGCGGATGCCGACCCGCCCCGGCGAGGCGGTCGTCGTCGACGACGCGACCGAACGCGTCCACACCGTACAGGTTCGAGAGCGGACGACGCCCCACGGCGGAGGGAGTCCTCGGCCGTCGGGACTGTCGGACGGCGGGCGAGCGTGACGTTCGCTCCCCACCACTATGACCCCCGAGCGCGTACGACGGGGTATGTTCGATCACATACTCGTGCCGACGGACGGGAGCGACGAGGCGGAGCGCGCCGTCGACGAGGCGATCGCGCTCGCGGCGGCCTCCGACGCGACGATCCACGCGCTCTACGTCGTCGACGTGCGCAGCTACAGCACGCTGTCGGAGGAGAGCTGGATGACCGTTCAGGAGGCGGTCGAAGACGCTGGAGAACGCGCCGTGGAGCGGATCGAGACGCGGGCGAAGGGCGAGGGGCTCCGGGTGACGACGACGCTCGAACCCGGTGTCCCGCACAGCGTCATCCTCGACTACGCCGAGCGCAACGACGTCGACCTCATCGTCATGGCGACCCACGGGCGGACCGGTCTCGGTCACGTCCTCCTCGGGAGCGTCACCGAGAAGGTCGTCCGCGGGTCGCCGGTCCCCGTCCTCACCGTCCGCGCCGGCGACGACGAGTGACGGCCTGGAACGGTACGGAGCAGAGTGGAGCGCAGGGGGAGTAGAGCGCAGGGAGAGTAGAGCGGTGTGAACCGAGGGGGAGCGCGTCGCACGACGAACGCCTCCGAACGCACACTGCGTACCGTCCACCGGGACGACGCTCAGAGCGCGCCCGCGACCAGCCAGGCGAGGCCGAGGGCGACGAGCGCGCCCGCGAGGTTGCCGAGCGCGTTGACGGCGGACCGGGCGCGATCGCCCGCCTCCCACAGCCGCACGGTCTGGAACGAGAACGACGAGAACGTGGTGAACGACCCGCAGGCACCGGTTCCGAGCAGGAGCACGACGTCGTTCCCCCACCCGCCGAACGCGAGCAGTCCGAGCGCGAAGCTCCCGAGGACGTTCACCGCGAGCGTTCCCAGCGGGAACCACTCGACGTCGACGGCCTCGCTGACGAGGTGGCGGGCGACCGCCCCGAGGACGCCGCCGAGCCCGACCAGCTGGGCGGGGTCGAGCGCGACCATCACGCGGTCCCCTCCAGCGGCCGGTGCCCCCCGGCGACGACGCGCGCGACGGCCCGACCGACGAGGACCGCCGCGAACCCGAGGCCGTAGGAGGCGACGACGTTGCCGACCATCCACAGCGGCGAGTCGAGCAGGACGGTCTCGAGCGCGAACGTGCTGTAGGTGGTGAACGACGAGAGGAACCCGGTGCCGAGCACGGCGCGCGTCTCCTGGGCGATGACGCCGCCGAGGATCGCCTCGTAGAGGAGGAACCCGAGGAGGAAGCTCCCGAGGACGTTCACCGCGAGCGTCCCGAGCGCACCGGGGACGAACTGCCCGACCAGGTATCGGGCGTTGGCTCCCGCGAAGCCGCCGACGGCGACGAGCGCGAGCGATTCGAGTCGAAGGATGGGGTGTCGGTCGGTCATGGCTCTCCGAGAAGGAGCCACCGGCCGGCGTCTCCGCGTCGAGGCGGGCTCCATCACACGGATAAGGGAGGCTCACGACGGCGGGAATAAATGCGTTCCGCGACGCGGTGCGAAGAGACGCGGGAGAGCGGTCACACGGTCGGACGAAGCGGGGAACGGGGCAGGACGAGGCGGTGTAACGGAGGGGGACGGCTCGGGGCGGACGTCCCCGAGCGTCCGACGAACCGCAGCGCGTCGCGAACTCATCCCGAGACCTAGACGTACGCACGGGGAGACGTTCTCACGGGGTAGAGATGACTCTTTAATGCAACTCCGTTGAATGAGATACCATGTGGGTAGTCGGGGTCACGTCGGCGTTGTTGCAAGCAGCGACGGATGTGCCGCCGATAACGATCGAGATGCTCGTGGTGTTCGGGATCACCCTGCTCGCGTTCCTCCTGTTCGCGAGCGAGGTGGTGCCGGTCGACGTCACCGCGCTGATCACGATGGCGCTGTTGATGATACTGGAGCCGTGGACGCGTATCTCCATCGAGGAGGGCATCTCGGGGTTCTCGAACGAGGCGACCATCACGGTGCTCGCGATGTTCATCCTGAGCGCGGGCATCAGCCGTACGGGCGCGGTTCAGATGCTCAGCACCTGGATGTCGTCGTTCGCGGGGACCGACGAGCGCAAGCAACTGCTCGCCGTGGTCGGCGTCGGCGGCCTCCCGTCGGCCGTGCTCAACAACACGCCCATCGTCGCGATGCTCATCCCGGCAGTGTCCGACCTCGCGCGCGGTGGGGGTACCTCCCCGTCGAAACTCCTGATCCCGCTCTCGTACTCGGCGATGGTCGGCGGCATGCTCACGCTCATCGGCACCTCGACGAACATCGTCGCGAGCGACGTCTCGGAGCGGCTGATCGGCAACTCGTTCTCGATGTTCGAGTTCACCCCGCTCGGAGCGATCGTGTTCGTGACCGGCACGCTCTACGTCGTGTTCGTCGCCCAGCACCTCCTCCCGGAGCGGGTCAGCCCCGACGAGGGACTGCTCGAGGAGTACGAGATGGAGGGCTACCTGACCGAGGTCGTCGTCGACGACGGCTCCCCGCTCGTCGGCGAGAGCGTCGACGCGATACTCGCGGAGACGGACCTCGACGTGGAGGTCATCCAGCTGATCCGGGACGGGGAGCGCTACATCGAGCCGTTCACGGAGACGACGATCCGGGCTGGGGACGTCTTCATCGTCCGGGCCAACCTCGCGACCGTCCGCGCGCTCATGCGCGCCGAGGGGCTCTCGTTCGCCTCCTCGCCGGACGTGACCGAGGAGGAACTCGAGGCGGTCGCCCGGCGCAAGACGCTGGTCGAACTCGTCGTCCCGGCGCAGTCGCGGCTGGTCGGCACTTCGCTCTCCGAGGCGCTCTTTCGCGAGCGCTACGACGCGAACGTCCTCGCCATCCGCCGCGAGCGGACGCTCCTGCACAACCGCCTCGACGAACTGCTGCTGCGCGGGGGTGACACGCTGCTCGTCCAGGCGACCGAGGAGAGCCTCAACCAGCTCGCGACCGACCCGGACGTCATCGTCGCCCACCAGGTCGCCGATCCCGACTACCGGACGGGGAAGATCCCCATCGCGGTGGCCATCATCGGGGGCGTCGTCGGGCTCGCCGCCCTCGGCGTGGTCGACATCCTCATCGCGGCGCTGGGGGGCGTCATCCTGATGCTCTTCAGCGGCGTGCTCCACTCCGACGAACTGTACGACGCCATCGAGTGGAACGTCATCTTCCTGCTCGCCGGACTGATCCCGCTCGGCATCGCGTTCGAGGAGACCGGCGCGGCCGCGCTCATCGGCTCGCTCGTCGCCCAGAGCGCGACCGTCCTCCCGCCGATCGGCGTCCTCTGGCTGTTCTACGTCGTGACCGCGCTGACGACCGCGCTCGTGAGCAACGCCGGGAGCGTCGTGCTGCTCATCCCCGTCGGCGTGGCGACCGCGAACCAGATCGGCGCGGACCCGTTCGCGTTCGTCCTCGCCGTCACGTTCGCCGCCAGCGCCGACTTCATGACGCCGATTGGCTACCAGACGAACCTGCTCGTCTACGGTCCCGGCGGCTACCGCTTCACCGACTACTTCCGCGTCGGCGCGCCGTTGCAGGTGCTGCTCTCGATCGCGACGGTGCTCGGCATCGCCCTCATCTGGGGGATCACGTGAACCGCCTCGGAGTCGAGCCCCTCTATGACCAGTGAGGCGCGCGATCAGTCGAACCGACGCATCGAGAACCGGTCCGTGTCGTAGTCGGTCCGCCCGTCGAGCGCCAGGTCAGCCAGGATCTCGCCCGTCACGGGGGCGGAGCTGAATCCGCCGCCGGAGAACCCCGCGCCGACGACGACGTTCTCCGCCTCCGGGAGCGTGTCGAGTACGGGACTCGAGTACGACCGGTCCGCCGTCCACGTGATGAACCCGGTCTTCAACCCCATCGTCGCCCCGACACCCTCCGGGAAGTATCGCTCCGCGACCCTCCGGAGCCGCGATTCGTCCTCCACGGTCGGTTCGCGGTCGGGGGCGTCGGGATCGGTCGGGCGCTCCAGCGGTCGACCGTGCGCGAACTTGAACCCCGGCGTCCGGTGGATCGGCGTCCCGTAGCAGAACCCCTCCTCCGCCGTCATCGAGAAGACGGGGAAGTTCTCCGGGGCGAATCGTTCGGGAGCCGTCGGCTGGAACCGCGCGGTCAGGTGGAGTTCCGGCGTCAACAGGTCGCGCAGGGAGTCGACCAGTTTGCCGGCCCACGCGCCCGCCGTGACGACGAGCGCCGCCGCCTCGTACTCGCCCCGGGTCGTCGTCACGTCGACGCCGGTCGGCGTGGATCGCCACCCGGTGACGCGTTCCCGCGCGCGGATCTCCGCGCCGTGTCGATGCGCGGCTTCCACGTGCGCGGCGATGCACCGGTCGCAGTCGAGGAACCCGCCCCCGGGTTGAAACACCGCCTCGTAGTCGGCCGGGAGGTCGTACGCCGGAAACCGTTCGGAGACCTCGGAGCCGGTCAACACCTCGTGATCGACGCCGTGTCGGCGGCACGCTCGGAGTTCGTTCTCGAACTGCTCCCCGCCCGCCGGACTGATCCCGAGGGAGCCGGTGACGGAGAGCAGCCGACGGCCCGTCTCCGTCTCGAGGTCCCTCCAGAGCGCGTAGGCCCGCCGGTCGAGCGCCTCCGGCGTCGGTCGGTGACCGGCCGGCAAGATGAGACGAGTGCCGAAGGACGACCCTCGCCCGTGCGGCACGTCGAAGCGTTCGAGACCGAGGACGTCGGCACCTCGTCGGGCGAGCCGATACGCGGTCGCGCTTCCGACCCCGCCGACGCCGACCACGATCACGTCGTAACGGTCCCTTCCGTTCATCACCGACGAACTGTGCGAGGCCGGACAAGTATCTGCCCCCGTCCGCTCGCGAGGTGAGAATCGAAGGAACGCCCGAGGCGGGAGTGAGCGACCGCTTCGCGGTCGCGAACGACGTCGGGCGAGGTGACCGAGGAGCGAAGCGACGAGGGAGACGAGTCCGACGGGAGTTGAACCACGGTCGCACGGTTCCTCACTTACGCTCGGACTGCGTGCTCCCTGCTTCAAATCCCTTCGTCCGACCGCTCTTCGATTTCAGCGAATCGCGACACGGCTACGCCGGTCGCTCACGGAGTAGAAATCGAAGAAGCGCCCGAGGCGGGATTTGAACCAGAACCAGACGTGCTCGCTCCCTTCGGTCGCTGCGCGCGACTGGCAGGGTTCAAATCCCTCGTGAGTCGATTTCGGAACACGGCTCACTCGTCGCTACGCTCCTCGTTCGCGTTGTGTTCCGAAAAACGCCCGAGGCGGGATTTGAACCCGCGTCACGACCGTGACAGGGTCGTATGATGGGCCACTACACCACCCGGGCACCGGGTGTGCTGCACTCAATCGTTGTTAGCGGCTTCATTTAACCCTTTCCAAACGACGCGCCGCAAAACGTATGATACCGCGGAGCGCACCGATTAGTACATCAGTGACGCCGGCATACCGGTTGGCGTGAAGCGGCCTGTCGGAACCTCGTTCCGACGTAGCGAGAGCGCCGCTGCCCTACTTAGTAAGCGTTATGTGGCCGGAACGATTAACGCGCTGTAGTATCTCGTGACAGCCTTCTCGACCGTCCAGAGCCACACATGGTAGACGCAAGCCAACACGACCTCGTGCCAGAGCACACTATCGTCGACGACGCGGAGGTCGACGACGTGCTCGCCGAGTACGACATCGACCGTACCGACTTACCGAAGATCAAGCGACGGGACCCCGCGCTGCGCTCGATGGACGCCGACGTGGGCGACGTCGTCCGCATCGAGCGCAACTCGCGAACCGCAGACGTCGCCGTAGTATACCGACTCGTGATAGAATGAACAGGCAAGACCGACGCGTCATCTCCCGGGAGTACTTCTCGCGCGACCGCCTCGCCGAACACCACTTCCGCTCGTTCAACGCGTTCCTCGAGCGCGGGATGCAGGAGGTCGTCGAGGAGAAGGGCACCATCGACACCGACATCGGCGACAAGGAGGGCCAGGAACCGGTGTACGTCGAGCTGGGCGACGTGCGGGTGACCACGCCCCGGGTGCGCGAGGCCGACGGGAGCGAGGAACTGCTCTACCCGCAGGAGGCGCGCCTCCGGAACATCACCTACGCCGCACCGGTGTTCATGGAGATGACGATCGTCCGCGGGGGGAAGGAAGAGGAGGAACACGTCGTCGACCAGGCGGAGACGAAGGTCGGGCGCATGCCCATCATGGTCGGCTCGAACAAGTGCAACATCGCGGGCTTCTCGCGCGACGAACTGGTCGAGATCGGCGAGGACCCCGCCGACCCCGGCGGCTACTTCATCGTCAACGGCTCCGAGCGCGTGCTCATGACCAGCGAGGACCTCGCGCCGAACAAGATCCTCGCGGAGTACGACACGCGCTACGGCGACGAGATCCAGGTCGCGAAGACGTTCAGCCAGCGCCGGGGCTACCGCGCGCTGGTGCTCTGTGAGCGCAACCGGAGCGGCATCCTCGAGGTGTCGTTCCCCTCGGTGTCGGGGAGCATCAACTTCGTCACGCTCGTCCGGGCGCTCGGCCTCGAGTCCGACGAGGAGATCGTCCACCGCGTGAGCGACGACCCCGAGATCGTGAAGTTCATGCTCGAGAACCTGGAGGCCGCCGAGGTCCAGACGACCTACGAGGCGATCGAGGCGCTCGGCAAGCGCGTCGCCAGCGGCCAGGGCAAGAACTACCAGCTCAAGCGCGCCAACTACGTCATCGACCGCTACCTCCTGCCGCACCTCCACGAGGAGGGGATCGAGGAGGAGGAAGTGCGGATGAACAAGGCGTACTACCTCTGTCGGATGGCCGAGGCCTGCTTCGAACTCGCGCTGAAGCGCCGCGACGCCGACGACAAGGACCACTACGCCAACAAGCGCCTGAAGGTCAGCGGCGACCTCATGCGCGACCTCTTCCGGACGGCGCTGAACAAGCTCGCGCGCGACGTGAAGTACCAGCTCGAACGCGCGAACATGCGTAACCGGCGGCTCACCGTGAGCACCGTCGTCCGCTCCGACGTGCTCACCGAGCGCCTCGAGCACCCCATCGCGACGGGCAACTGGGTGGGCGGGCGCTCGGGCGTCTCCCAGCTCGTGGACCGCACGGACTACATGGGCGTGCTGTCGCACCTCCGTCGCCTCCGCTCGCCCCTCTCGCGGTCGCAGCCGCACTTCGAGGCGCGCGACCTGCACGCCACCCAGTGGGGGCGCATCTGTCCCTCCGAGACGCCGGAGGGTCCGAACTGCGGCCTCGTGAAGAACTTCGCGCAGGCGATGGAACTCTCACAGAACGTCGAGGACGAGCGCGGGCTCAAGCGCGAACTCGCCACGATGGGCGTCGAGGGGATGCCGGGTATCGAGACGTTCGACCAGCAACCAGCGGACGACTAACATGAGTCAGGCACGAGACGCGAAGATCTACGTCAACGGCAGTCTGATCGGGACGCACCCCGATCCACACAAGCTCGCGAGCGACATCAGGCAGGCGCGCCGCCGCGGCGACGTCAGCTCGATGGTGAACGTCTCCGTCAAGGAGCGCACCGGCGAGGTCATCATCAACGCCGACGCGGGGCGCGCACGCCGCCCCCTCATCGTCGTCGAGAACGGCGAACCGCTCGTCACCGACGAGGACACCGAGGCGCTCGAGGCCGGACAGATCGAGTTCCACGACCTCGTCGAGACGGGGGCGATCGAGTTCATCGACGCCGAGGAGGAGGAGGACATCTACGTGGCGGTCGACGAGGACGAACTCACGACCGAGCACACCCACCTCGAGATCGACCCGCAGCTCATCTTCGGCATCGGGGCCGGGATGATCCCCTACCCCGAACACAACGCCTCGCCGCGCATCACGATGGGGTCGGGGATGATCAAGCAGTCGCTCGGGCTCCCCTCCGCGAACTACCGCATCCGCCCCGACACCCGCCAGCACCTGCTCCACTACCCGCAGCTCTCGATGGTCAAGACCCAGACCACAGAGCAGATCGGGTTCGACGACCGACCGGCGGCCCAGAACTTCGTCGTCGCGGTCATGAGCTACGAGGGGTTCAACATCGAGGACGCGCTCGTCCTCAACGGCGGCTCCGTCGACCGCGCGCTCGGTCGCTCGCACTTCTTCCGCACCTACGAGGGCGAGGAGCGCCGCTACCCCGGCGGCCAGGAGGACCGCTTCGAGATCCCCGACGACGACGTTCGGGGCGCGCGCGGCGAGGAGGCGTACACGCACCTCGACGAGGACGGCCTCGTCAACCCCGAGACGACCGTCGACGAGAACGACGTGCTGCTCGGCAAGACCAGCCCGCCCCGGTTCCTGGAGGAACCCGACGACATGGGCGGTCTCTCCCCGCAGAAGCGCCGCGAGACGAGCGTCACGATGCGCTCGGGCGAGAACGGCACCGTGGACACGGTGACGCTGATGGAGGGCGAGGACGGCTCGAAGCTCTCGAAGGTGTCGGTGCGCGACGAGCGCATCCCCGAACTCGGGGACAAGTTCGCGTCGCGCCACGGCCAGAAGGGCGTCATCGGCCACATCGCGCCCCAGGAGGACATGCCCTTCACGCAGGAGGGTGTCGTCCCGGACCTCATCGTCAACCCGCACGCGCTCCCCTCGCGCATGACGGTCGGTCACGTGCTGGAGATGCTCGGCGGGAAGGTCGGCGCGCTCGAGGGGCGTCGCGTCGACGGGACCGCCTTCCAGGGCGAGAGCGAGGAGGAACTGCGTGACGCGCTCCGGGACCACGGGTTCGAGTCCTCCGGGAAGGAGGTCATGTACTCGGGGGTCACCGGCGAGAAGATCGAGGCCGAGATCTTCGTCGGGATCATCTTCTACCAGAAGCTCTACCACATGGTCTCGAACAAGATCCACGCGCGCTCGCGGGGGCCGGTGCAGGTGCTCACCCGCCAGCCCACCGAGGGGCGCGCCCGCGAGGGCGGCCTGCGCGTGGGCGAGATGGAGCGCGACGTGCTGATCGGCCACGGCGCGGCCATGGCCCTCAAGGAGCGGTTGCTCGACGAGTCCGACCGCGAGTTCATCGACATCTGCGGCAACTGCGGGATGGCCGCCGTCGAGAACGTCGAGCAGCGTCGGGTGTACTGCCCGAACTGCGGCGAGGAGACGGACATCCACCGCATCGAGATGAGCTACGCGTTCAAGCTCCTCCTGGACGAGATGAAGGCGCTCGGGATCGCGCCGCGCATCGAACTGAAGGACGCAGTCTAATACATGAGTGTAAACCAGTCTCCCAAGGAAATCGGGGCCATCAGCTTCGGGCTGATGAACCCGGAGGAGTACCGCGACATGTCCGCGACGAAGGTCATCACGGCGGACACGTACGACGACGACGGGTTCCCCATCGACATGGGGCTGATGGACCCCCGCCTGGGCGTCATCGATCCCGGGCTCGAGTGTAAGACCTGCGGGAAGCACTCCGGGTCGTGCAACGGCCACTTCGGGCACATCGAACTCGCCGCGCCGGTCATCCACGTCGGGTTCTCGAAGCTCATCCGGCGGCTGCTGCGCGGCACCTGCCGGGAGTGCTCGCGCCTCTGTCTGACCGAGGAGGAGCGCGACGAGTTCCGCGAGCGCCTGGAGCGGGACCGCCAGCTCGGCAACGATCTGAACAACGTGACGAAGGCGGCCATCCGGCAGGCGCGCAAGAAGTCGCGCTGTCCGTACTGCGGCGCGAAGCAGTACGACATCAACCACGAGAAGCCGACCACCTACTACGAGGTGCAGGACGTGCTCTCCTCGGACTACGCCGAGCGCATCGCGGCCGCGATGGAGGGCCGCCCGGTCGACGAGGACGACGAGACGGAGCGCGAGCCCACCTCGCCCACGGAACTCGCGGACGAGACGGGGATCGATGTCTCGCGCGTCAACGAGATCATCTCCGGCGAGTTCCGCCCGCGACCGGCCGACCGCGAGTCGCTCGAGAAGGCCCTCGACATCGACCTCACCGAGGAGGACATGAACAAGCTGATGCCGAGCGACATCCGCGACTGGTTCGAGGACATCCCGGACGAGGACATCCGGGTGCTCGGCATCAGCGCCGAGAAGTCCCGCCCCGAGTGGATGATCCTGACGGTCCTGCCGGTGCCGCCGGTGACGGCCCGTCCCTCCATCACGCTCGACAACGGCCAGCGCTCCGAGGACGACCTCACCCACAAGCTGGTGGACATCATCCGCATCAACCAGCGGTTCATGGAGAACCGCGAGGCCGGCGCGCCCCAGCTCATCATCGAGGACCTGTGGGAACTCCTCCAGTACCACGTGACGACGTTCATGGACAACGAGATCTCGGGCACGCCGCCCGCTCGCCACCGCTCGGGGCGGCCGCTCAAGACGCTCAGCCAGCGGCTCAAGGGGAAGGAGGGCCGCTTCCGCGGCTCGCTGTCGGGCAAGCGCGTGAACTTCTCCGCGCGGACCGTCATCTCGCCCGACCCCACCCTCAGCCTGAACGAGGTCGGCGTCCCCGACCGCGTGGCGACCGAGATGACCCAGACGATGAACGTCACCGAGCGGAACCTGGAGGACGCCCGCCGGTACGTCCGTAACGGACCGGAGAGCCACCCCGGCGCGAACTACGTCAAGCGCCCGGACAACCGCCGCCTGAAGGTGACCGAGAAGAACTGCGAGGAGCTGTCCGAGAAGGTCGAACCCGGCTGGGAGGTGAACCGCCACCTCGTCGACGGCGACATCGTCATCTTCAACCGGCAGCCGTCGCTGCACCGCATGTCCATCATGGCCCACGAGGTCGTGGTGATGCCGTACAAGACGTTCCGGCTGAACACGGTCGTCTGCCCGCCGTACAACGCCGACTTCGACGGCGACGAGATGAACATGCACGCGCTGCAGAACGAGGAGGCGCGCGCCGAGGCGCGCGTGCTGATGCGCGTCCAGGAGCAGATCCTCAGCCCGCGCTTCGGCGAGAACATCATCGGTGCAATCCAGGACCACATCTCCGGCACGTACCTCCTCACCCACGAGAACCCGCAGTTCAACGAGACGCAGGCGCTCGACCTGCTGCGCGCGACCCGCGTCGACGAACTCCCCGAGCCTGACGGCAGCGACGACGACGGGGTCCCCTACTGGAACGGTCGGACCATCTTCTCCGAACTGCTCCCGGCGGGGCTGAACCTGGAGTTCACCGCCTCGGCCGGCGATACGGTCACGATCGAGGACGGCGTCCTCACGGCCGGTACCATCGACGAGGACGCCGTCGGGGCGTTCGGCGGCGAGGTCGTGGACACCATCTGCAAGCAGTACTCGACGACCCGCGCCCGGATGTTCATCAACGAGGTGGCGTCGCTCGCGATGCGCGCCATCATGCACTTCGGGTTCTCGGTCGGCATCGACGACGAGTCGGTGCCCACCGAGGCGGAAGAGCAGATCACCGAGGCGATCGACAACGCCTACGATCGCGTCGAGGAACTCATCCAGACGTACGAGGCGGACGAACTCGAGTCCCTGCCCGGGCGGACGGTCGACGAGACGCTCGAGATGAAGATCATGCAGACGCTCGGGAAGGCCCGCGACAGCGCGGGCGACATCGCCGAGGAGTACCTGGAGGAGGACAACCCGGCGGTCATCATGGCCCGGTCGGGGGCGCGCGGGTCGCTGCTCAACCTGACCCAGATGGCCGGGTGCGTCGGCCAGCAGGCGGTTCGAGGCGAGCGCATCAACCGCGGCTACGAGGACCGCACCCTCAGCCACTACCAGCGCAACAACCTCTCTGCGGACGCTCACGGCTTCGTCGAGTCGTCCTACCGCGCCGGGCTGACCCCGCGGGAGTTCTTCTTCCACGCGATGGGCGGCCGCGAGGGGCTGGTCGACACGGCGGTTCGCACGTCGAAGTCCGGGTACCTCCAGCGGCGGCTCATCAACGCGCTGTCCGAACTGGAGACGCAGTACGACGGGACGGTGCGCGACACCAGCGACACCATCGTGCAGTTCGAGTTCGGCGAGGACGGCACCAGCCCGGTGCACGTCTCCTCGTCGGCGGACAACGACATCGACGTCGACGACATCGCGGATCGCGTCCTCGCCGCGGAGTTCGAGGACGAGGGAGAGGAGTTCCTGGCCGCCCAGGACAGGCAGACCAACCTCTCTGAACACATGGACCACTTCGCACTGGGTGACGACTGATGGCAGCAACGCAAGACGACGTGAAGACGGTCGTCGAGGGGACGGACCTCCCGCGACGGCTCAAGGACGAGGTGTACCGCGTCATCGAGGAGAAGGGCGTCTCCGATCTCGACACCGCGACGGAGATCGCAGAGCGCGTCGAGGACCGCTATATCGACACGCGCGTCGATCCGCTCGACCCCGTCGGGACCGTGAGCGCGCAGTCGATCGGTGAACCCGGTACACAGATGACGATGAACACCTTCCACTACGCGGGCGTCGCGGAGATCGACGTCACGCAGGGGCTCCCCCGGCTCATCGAGCTGGTGGACGCCCGGAAGACGCCGGACACGCCGATGATGACGGTCTACCTCGAGGACGAGTACGCGACCGACCGCGAGCGCGCCCACGAGGTCGTCTGGAAGGTGGAGGCGACGCGCGTCCTCGCGCTCGGGGACGTCTCGACCAACGTGGCGGACATGCTGGTGCGGATCGACCTCAACGAGGAGACGCTCCACGAGCGCTGGCCGACCGTGGACGCGACCGAGGAGATCGTCGGGGAGATCGCGGCGACCATCGAGGGCGACCTCGGCGTCGAGACCGCCCGTCCGCAGCCGACGGTCATCGAGTTCGGCCCCGAGGAGCCGAGCTACCGCGGGCTCCTCCAGCTGGTCGAGGAACTGCGCGACATCGTCTTCAAAGGCATCGACGAGGTCAACCGCGTCGTCATCCGGAAGGAGGAGACCGACGACGGCGACGAGGAGTTCGTCCTCTACACCGAGGGATCGGCGTTCGGGAAGGTCCTCGACATCGAGGGCGTCGACGCGTCGCGCGCGACGTGTAACAACATCCACGAGGTCCACCGGCAGCTCGGTATCGAGGCCGCCCGCGAGACCATCATCGAGGAGACGATGAACACGCTGGAGGAGCAGGGGCTGGGTGACGTGAACATCCGCCACCTGATGCTCGTCGCGGACATCATGACGAACCGCGGCGAGATCGAGTCGATCGGCCGACACGGGATCTCCGGGAACAAGGACTCCGTGCTCGCCCGCGCGGCGTTCGAGGTGACCGTCAACCACCTGCTCGACGCGGCCATCCACGGCGAGGTGGACGACCTGGACGGCGTGACGGAGAACGTCATCGTCGGCAAGCCGATCCGGCTGGGCACCGGCGACGTGAACCTGCGGATGGGGACGGTAGAGCGCGACGGGAAGCGCGCCGACGCCGACTGAGCCGATGGGCGTCACCCTCTCGGACGCGGCCCGTCGGTACATCGCGCTGTTCGAGGACGTGACGGACGTCGCCGCCCGCGACTGCCTCGTCGACGACGAGTACGACCGGGTCGTCTACCTCGTCCCGCCCGGCGACATGGCGCGGGCGATCGGCCCGAACGGTCGGCACGTCAAGGCGGTCGAAGAGCGGTTGGGTCGGCGGGTCGAACTCGTCGAGGACGCCGACACGCCCGAGGCGTTCGTCGCGAACGCCCTCGCGCCGGCGGCGGTGTACAACGTCACGATCAGCCGGAACAGGGACGTGGTGGCGTACGCCGAGGTCGCCCAGGAGGATCGCGGCGTCGCCATCGGGGTCGACGGGCGGAACATCGAGCGGGCGCGGACGCTCGCCCGACGGCACTTCGACGTCGCCGACGTCGAGTTGACCTGACGCGGACGGTGGGAGAGGAGAGGCGCGTTCGACGGTTCGGTCCTTCGACCGCAATCCCGACCCGTGAGCGCCGACCCGACCCGCTCAGAGCGCGCGCCGGATCGTCGACACGACGAACAGGACGACGCCGGTCAGCACCGTCAGGAGCGCGAGGCTGAGCGCGATGCCGATGAACACGTTGTTCATCTCCGTGTCGTTGAGCGCCCCGATCCCGATGAGGAATTCGAGGGCGAGGGCGAGGGCGATCATCAGGACGACGAAGCCGGCGGCGCGGCGAGCGACCCCGGAGAACCAGTCGGTTCCCACGTCGGTCGCGGCCGGCGCGTCCCCCACGTCCTTCGAGGACGACGTGTTTGCCATGTCGATCGGTTATACCACGAACGTACATGAGGCTTCGGAGACCGGACGAGGTGTGCGAGCGGGTTCCACGATATCCTCCGACCGCGTGAAATCCGCACGCACGGCGCGTCCCCTGTCTCGAAAGGGGAGCCTTAAGTAGCTCGGACAGATACCGAATTGTACTATGGCGAACGGCAAGTACGCCGCGCGGAAGCTCAACAAGGACCGCCAGCGCCACCGGTGGTCCGACTCTGAGTACGCGCGACGCGCCCGCGGGCTCGGCAAGAAGTCCGACCCGCTCGAGGGCGCACCGCAGGGTCGAGGTATCGTCCTGGAGAAGGTGGGGATCGAGGCGAAGCAGCCCAACTCCGCCATCCGGAAGTGCGTCCGGGTCCAGCTCATCAAGAACGGCAAGCAGGTCACGGCGTTCTGCCCCGGCGACGGCGCGATCTCGTTCATCGACGAGCACGACGAGGTCACCATCGCCGGGATCGGTGGCGCGAAGGGTCGCGCGATGGGCGACCTCTCCGGCGTGAACTACAAGGTCGAGAAGGTAAACGGCGTGTCGCTCGTCGAACTGGTGCGCGGCAACGCGGAGAAACCGGTGCGCTAACATGAGTACGCTAAGACATTCCCGCTCGCTTCGCTGTGCGGGCTGTGACTCATCTACTCACGCTCACCACCGAGGGTGGTTCGCGTGAGCGAGAGCGAAGCACCTGACCCCGAGCCGCCCGCCGGCACCGACGAGGAGGAAACGAGCGTCGACGCGCTGCTCTTCACGAAGTGGGACGTCTCCGACATCGCCTTCTCCGACCCCTCGATGGAGCGCTACATCACGCTCACCCCTATCGCCCACACGATGGGTCGACACTCCTCGAAGCAGTTCAAGAAGTCCGAGATCAGCATCGTCGAGCGGCTCGTCAACCGCCTGATGCAGACCGAGGAGAACACCGGCAAGAAGCAGAAGACGATGAAGATCGTCCGCGAGGCGTTCGACATCGTCCACGACCGCACGGAGGAGAACCCCGTGCAGGTGCTCGTCCAGGCCGTCGAGAACGCCGGCCCGCGCGAGGAGACCGTCCGGCTCAAGTACGGCGGCATCTCGGTCCCGAAGGCCGTCGACGTCGCACCCCAGCGCCGGGTCGACCAGTCGCTCAAGTTCATCGCCGAGGGCGCGTACAACGCGTCGTTCAAGACCGCCACGCCCGCCGCCGAGGCGCTCGCCTCGCAGCTCATCGGCGCGGCCAACTACGACGTCCAGACCTACGCGATCAACCAGAAGGAAGAGAAAGAGCGCGTCGCCGCCGCGGCACGGTAACCCCTCTCGTCTCTCCGTATCGTTTCGTCTCCTCTCGTCTCCTCACCTCCTCCCATCTCTCCATCTCCTCCCGTCCCTCACCTCCTCCCATCTCTCCACCCCTCTCGCCTCCGTCGATCTCCCCTCCCCCGAGTCCTATCGCGTCGCGTCGAATACGTCGGGGATCGGACCGCCACCCGCGACGCTCCGATTGCACGCCCGCACCGGGTTTTTACAGTTGGCGTGCGAAGGTCGGAAACGATGGTAGACCTGAACGAGCGCGTCCTCGACGAGGCGGAGCACCACGGAGAGAGCCTCCTGCCGAAGGAGTTCCTGTCGCTGGTCGAGCGCCACCACGGCGACGAGACGCCCGGCGTCGAACCCGAGGTCGTCGAGGCGTACGCGACGGCGCTCGCAGAGCGGGGCGTTCCCGCGGAGGACGAGGCGCTGTCGAGCGCCCTCGACGATCGACGCACAGACAGCGAGACGTGGGTCGACGGCGATGCGGTGTACGGACTCCCCTCGGGGCGGCTCAGCACCTATCCCGCGAACTGGCACGAGCGGCTGGCCGGGTCGAACGACCCGCGGGCGTACCTGCGGTTCATGCAGGGGGAGGCGGCGTTCGAGCCGAAGAACCCGACCGGTAGCCGGGGGATCCCCGAGGAACGTCTGCTCGATGCGATGAGCGTCGTCGGTCACGTGGACCGTCGGGAGGCGAAGGCCGCCGTCGAGCGCCTCCGCGAAGAGGGCGAGGTCGTCGAGGACGCGGACCAGCACCCCGACGCGAACGTCTACCTGCCCGAACAGGTCGACTACGATCGCTCTGACATGGTCGACAAGGGGTGACTGGCGGGGGAGTGAGGAGCGAGCCGGCCGACGAGGAGTCGTCGAGAGCGGATGAAACGGCTCAGGTCGGCGACCACGGCGAGCGGTCGCCCTCCGCGAACGCCTCGAACGAGCGGGGCGGACGGCCGAGGAGCCGGCTCACCGCGTCGGTGACCCGGTCCGCCCGGTGCAGGCGGACCGGCGCGTAAATGCCGCACAGCACCGCGACGTACCCCCACGGGTAGCCGCGGGCGCGCAGCCGCCGGACGAACGCCGGGTAGGAGGGCGCTGGGTAGCGTATCCCGCGACCGAGCACCGACGAGAGCGTCCGGGCCACCGCGTCGAAGCCGAGGGCCTCCGGGCCGGTGAGGTCGTAGGCCTGATTCGCGCGATCCGGTTCGACGAGCGCGCGGGCGGCGACGGCCGCCACGTCGCGGGCGTCCACCATGCCGACCCGGCCGGTTCCCGCGGGAACGTACACCTCGTCGCGCTCGCGCACGTCGACCGCGTGGACGCCGCTCAGGTTCTGCATGAAGTACGCCGCTCGGAGGAACGTATGCGAGAGCGACGAGCGTTCGAGCCGCCGCTCGATCCGCCGGTGCGGGATCGGCGGGGCCTTCTCCGCGCCCAGCACGGACAGGAAGACGACTCGCTCGACGCCCGCGCGCTCGGCCGCGTCGACGACGGGAAACACGTCCCTGTGGACCCGGCTCAGCGCCGGCGGCCGAACGAGGTAGAGTGCGTCAGCACCGCCGAGGGCGTCGTAGGTCGCCGGGTCGGTGAAGTCGAAGCGGGCGTACTCGACGCCGCGACCGAACCGCTCGCGCGCGGCGGCGACGTCGCGGACCGCGGCGACCGCGTCGTAGTCGGCGGCGAGCAGCGACTCGACCACGGCCGACCCGGTAGTACCGGTCGCGCCCGTGACGAGGACTCGGCGGCTCATGGGTCGATACGAGGCGGTCCCGTCCCTTGGCGTTCACGGACGGGGCGAGACGGTCGTGCCGGGCGCGATCGGGCCGAAACCGTAGCGGACCCGCATCCGACCGGCGGCCGTATCGCCGACGACGTAGTCGTGCGCCGTGACGGGCGCTCGAATCGGCGGGGAGACGCGTGCACCGGGACGCCACCGGGATCACGGCATCGACGAACGGTACGCCGTGGAGGCGCGCGACGTGGCGGTCGCCCGGTGGACGTCCCGCTACGTCCGTCGGGTGGATCAATCGGCCGCCTGCCCCGTCTCGACCGCGTACCGTCTGGTGACGTCCACGAGCGCCTTGCGGTACTCGCTCGGATCAGGGTCGTCCGCCAGCGTCTCGAAGTGGTGCTTGAACCGTTCGAGGGGGACGCCCGGCGCGTCGTCGGCCGCGGCGTGCGCGAGGTCGTAGAGGCGGTGGTCCGTCCCGACGAGGTCGTGGCGCTCGACCAGCGCGAGGGCGAACGCGGCGTTGACGACGGTGATCTCGGGATCGGACGCGGGCGTGAGCCGGTGGCCCCGCGGCGGGTCGTGCGGGCGGTCCGCCAGCGCCGCCGCGAGGCTCGCCTCCAGGAAGGAGACGAGTTTGTCCGCCGGGGCGACCGAGAGCGTGATGTCGTCGGCGTAGATGTCCTTCATGTGGTTCGCGATCTGGTAGCAGTGGGTGAGCTTACGCTGCTCGACGCGCCGCCCGGCCAGTCCGATGTAGATGGCCTCCGCCGTCGACTGGGTGTGGGAGGGGTGGGCCTCCTCGTTGCGCCGCATGTGGGCGTACTCGTGGAGGGCGAGTTCGCGCGCCATCGCGCTGGTGGCCGCCTGGGCGGAGATGTTCAGGACGTGGTGGTCGGGGTAGTGACCCGTCCACGTCCGCTCGTCGGGGTCCCGCCGGACGCGCACGCGCACCGGCTTCGAGAGGTCGTACTCCGTCTCGAACAGCCCCTGCGCGCTGAGAAACGGCCCCGTCGGTCCGCCGCCTAACACTCGAACGTCCATGCTCACGCGTACCACGGTCGGGGCGAGTATGACTCTTATGACGGCGCGTGCGAGGGGTGCGGCGAACCGATCGCGGCGGGAGATTTACTACGAAAGCGACGGAATGGTGACCGTGCTCGGCTGGGTCGCACTCGCGCTCGCGGCGGTCCTCGGAGCGACGGCGGCGATCGCGTGCATCGTCGGCGTCACCGGGACGCCGCTCGCCCTGCCCGTCGCGCTCGCGCTCGCCGTCGGGGGACACCGCTGCTGGCGCTACGGCAACGAGCGCGTCGTCGGCGACATCTACGAGCGAATCGGCGTCGAGGGGGAGTGGACCGACGGGCGGCGCGAACGGACGCCCGCCGACGACTGGCACCGCGAGGGCTGGCGGGCGACCGTCGGCGGGCGCGACGCGGGAGACGGCGAGTGGACCGGCGACGACTGGCGCTGGGCGGACGGCGCGCGCGACGGCTGGACGGGGGCGGGAAGTAGAAACGATCGGAACGGAACCGCGAGTAACGGTCGGGGAGACGCAGACGGGCGGACGACCGGACGCTCGCGGACGGGCGGCGCGGGGGCCGCGAACGGCGGGCGAGGGACGAACCGGCGCGGAACCGACCGACGGGGGTCCGACGGACGCGGAATCGACGGACGGGCACCCGGCGGGGCGGCGGTCGGGATCGATCCCGAACTCGCGGCGGCCTACCGCGTGCTCGGCGTGGACGCGGACGCCGACGCGGACGCGATCAGGCGGGCGTACCGCGAGCGGGCGAAGGAGACGCACCCCGACGCCGGCGGGGATCGGGAGGCGTTCAAGCGCGTTCGGTGGGCCTACGAGCGCGTTCGAGAGCGACGGTAGGACCGCGCGCAGAGGAGACGCGGAGACCGCGCAGAGGCGACTCGGGGACCGCACGGCGCGCGCTCGCGGTCGCGACGGAATCGGCGCGTCCGCGCGGTATGAGGCGTATTCTCACAATATTCGAGCGAAATCCTGCGGGCGAAACACTACCCTTTTCACTACGCTGTCGGTATGACCCGGTAATGGGCCGACGTAAGAAAATCGTACAGGAATGCGAGCGGCTGATGGACAAGCCGGAGAACATCCGGAACATCGCGATCGCCGCTCACGTCGACCACGGGAAGACGACACTCTCCGACAACCTGCTCGCGGGCGCGGGCATGATCTCCGACGAGACGGCCGGCCACCAGCTGGCGATGGACACCGAGGAGGACGAGCAGGAGCGCGGCATCACGATCGACGCCGCGAACGTCTCGATGACCCACGAGTACGACGAGAAGAACCACCTCATCAACCTCATCGACACGCCCGGCCACGTCGACTTCGGCGGCGACGTGACGCGCGCGATGCGAGCCGTCGACGGGGCGCTCGTGGTCGTCGACGCCGTCGAGGGCGCGATGCCCCAGACGGAGACCGTCCTCCGGCAGGCGCTCCGCGAGGGCGTGAAGCCCGCGCTGTTCATCAACAAGGTCGACCGCCTCATCTCGGAACTCCAGGAGGGACCCCAGGAGATGCAGCAGCGGCTCATGGCGGTCATCCGCGACGTGAACGAACTCATCCGCGGCATGACCGAGGAGATGGACGACGTCGGCGACTGGCGCGTCTCCGTCGAGGAGGGCACCGTCGCGTTCGGGTCGGCCCTGTACAAGTGGGGCGTCTCGATGCCCTCGATGCAGGAGACGGGCATGGACTTCGGCGACATCATCGACCTCGAGCGCGCCGGCGAGCGCGAGGAACTCCACGAGCGGACGCCGCTCTCGGACGTCGTGCTCGACATGGTCTGTGAGCACTTCCCCAACCCCATCGACGCCCAGCCCCGCCGCATCCCGCGGATCTGGCGCGGCGACTCGGAGTCGGAACTCGCAGAGCAGATGCGCCTCGTCGACGACGAGGGCGAGGTCGTCCTCATGGTCACCGACATCTCCATGGACCCGCACGCGGGCGAGATCGCCACCGGCCGCGTCTTCTCCGGCACCATCGAGAAGGGCCAGGAACTCTACGTCTCCGGGACGGCCGGGAAGAACCGCGTCCAGTCCGTCGGCATCTTCATGGGCGGCGAGCGCGAGGAGGTCGAGCGCGTCCCCGCGGGGAACATCGCCGCCGTGACCGGCCTGCGCGACGCCATCGCCGGCTCTACCGTCTCCTCCATCGAGATGACGCCCTTCGAGTCGATCGAACACATCTCCGAGCCCGTCATCACGAAGTCCGTCGAGGCCAAGAGCATGGACGACCTGCCGAAGCTCATCGAGACGCTCCGCCAGGTGTCGAAGGAGGACCCGACGATCCGCATCGAGATCAACGAGGACACCGGCGAGCACCTCATCAGCGGCCAGGGCGAACTCCACCTCGAAGTCATCACCCAGCGCATCGAGCGCAACCAGGGCATCCCGGTCATCACGGGCGAGCCGATCGTCGTCTTCCGCGAACAGCCCACCAGGGCCGGCGACGTCGTCGAGGGCATCTCGCCGAACCGCCACAACCGGTTCTACATCAGCGTCGAACCCCTCAGTCAGGACATCGTCGACATCCTGAAGCTCGGCGAGGCGTCCATGGACATGCCCGAACTGGAGCGCCGCGAGGCCCTCCAGGAGGCCGGCATGGACAAGGACACCTCCCAGAACGTCGAGCACATCTACGGGACGAACATCCTCATCGACGACACGAAGGGTATCCAGCACCTGAACGAGACGATGGAACTCGTCATCGAGGGCCTGGAGGAGGCCCTCGACGACGGGCCGCTCGCCGCCGAGCCGGTGCAGGGCGCGCTCATCCGCCTCCACGACGCGAAGCTCCACGAGGACGCCATCCACCGCGGCCCGGCGCAGGTCATCCCGGCGACCCGCCAGGCCGTCCACGGCGCGCTCATCGACGCGGAGGTGCGGCTCCTCGAACCCATCCAGAACGTCCGCATCGACGTCCCCAACGAGCACATGGGGCCCGCGAGCGGCGAGATCCAGGGCCGCCGCGGCCGCGTCGACGACATGTACCAGGAGGGCGACCTCATGGTCGTCGAGGGCGTCGCGCCCGTCTCCGAGATGCTCGGCTTCTCCAGCGACATTCGGAGCGCCACCGAGGGGCGTGCCTCCTGGAACACCGAGAACGCCGGCTTCCAGGTCATGGCCGACAACCTCCAGGGCGAGACGATCACGGAGATCCGAGAGCGCAAGGGCATGAAGACGGAACTGCCCCCGAGCGTCGATTACTTCTAGACAACGACCTTTTACTACGAGGGGCCGCCTCCGGCGGCCCCTCTGTAAAAGCTCGATCAAAAGCACTCCTCCCTCGCTTCGCGCTCTCCGAGCGCTCCGCTGGACTCGCTGCGCTCGTCCAGCGTGCTCCCGCTCGCCGTTGGCTCGCGGAAACTCCGCTCGGTCGTCGGCCCGCTCGTTCGCGCCTGGGGCGCTCACTCGCGGCTACCGCGCTGGTGCAATTCGAGGCGGGGCGCTCAACAGTCGCCCCGTCCGTATCTTTATATCCGGGAGCGGGACCAGCGTCCGTGTGACGTGAGAGTCGTCGCGGGGCGCTCGCGGGTGCGCGACGCCACGCCCCGCGAACAGCCCCCGCCGCGGCGTCGCCTGTTTGCCATTGTCGGGTATCGCGCTACTCGCGGTAGGGCTACCCCTCGAACCCCTCCTCCCAGCGGAAGCGCCCGTCGCGCTGGACCACCTCGCCGTCGATCTCCAGGCGCGAGTCCTCGCTCACGTCGGTGATCATATCCACGTGGACGGCGCTCTGATTCCCCTCCTCGCTCTCGGGGAGGTTCGAGTCGTAGGCGCGGCCGACCGCCATGTGTACGGTGTCGCCCATCTTCTCGTCGAAGAGGATGTTGTCCGTGAAGCGGTCGATCCCGCGGTTCATGCCGACGCCGAGTTCGCCGAGCCGCCGCGCCCCCTCGTCGGTCGTGAGGATCTCCTCGAGGACCCCCTCGTTCGCCTCTGCGGAGTAGTCGACGACCTCGCCGCCCTCGAACGCCAGGCGGACGTTCCGGACGCGCTTGCCGTGCAGCGTCATCGGCACGTCGAAGAACACCTCGCCCTCGGCCGCGTACGGCGCGGTGAACACCTCGCCGGAGGGGAGGTTGTGGCTGTCGTAGGCGACGCTCGCGGCGCTGTTGACCGCGGTGCGTCCCTCGATCGACATCGTGAGGTCGGTGTCCTCCTTTACGAGCCGGACCTCGCTCCCCTCGTCGAGGAGGTCCTTCATCCGGCCCATCTCGTCGGCGAGCGCCGCCCAGTCCCGGAGGATCGCGCCGTAGGCGAACTCCCGGTACTCCTCCACGGCCATCCCGGCCTGCTGGGCGAGCGACCGCGTCGGGTGGACCGTCGAGACCCACCGGGTGTCCATGCGCGCCTCGCGGACGGGCGTCTGCGCCCTCGCGTACGCCTGTCGCGCCTCCCCCGGAACGTCGGCGGTGGCGCTTGTGTTGCGTCCCCCGCCGAGTGAGAGCACGACGTCCGCGCGCTCGTACAGCGCGAGCCGGTGGTCCGGCGTCTCGAAGTCACCGTCGTGCGCGCGGAGGTACGCACGCGTGAGTTCGCCGGAGTCGTAGGTCGTCGCGACGTTCGCACCACGCTCGCCGAGCAGTTCGCAGACCGCCACGGCGAGTTCGTGGGCGTCGGGGCCGACGCTCACGACGACGTCGTCGCCGCGCTCGACGCGGGCGCTCCACTCGACGAGCACGCGGGCGTGCTCGCGGATTCGTTCGTCCATGCCCACGACTGGCCGGGCGTGGATAAAAGCCGAACCGATGTGGAACCGACGCGAGTCGCTCAGCCCTCGTAGATGAGGACGGTCGCGTCGTCCAGTTCGAGCACCTGAACCTCCTCACCGCTGGCGGCGCGCTGCTCCTCGACGACCTCGACGGCGTCGGGCGCGAGGACGACCACCTCGCCGCCCGCGTCGAGTTCGATCTCGCCGTCGGTCTCCATCTGCGCCTTGATCTCCGCGGGATCGGCGGATTCGAGCGCGCCGATGACCGCCCCCGCCCGGTCGCGGAACTCCGGCCCGATGGTCGCGTGGTCGGGATCGACCCCCACCGGGACCATCTCGACGTTCGGACGGCCGGACTCGATGTAGACGGGGCCGTTGACCGCGCTGCTCAGGTCGTAAGTGTCGAGCGCGCGGTCGTCGTCGAGGTAGAGTTCGACGCGGTCGAGGTCGGCGTTGAGCGCCATCCCGCGGTCGGACTTCCAGCTCCGGACCGCGCTGGCGACGTCGGCGACGAGTCGTCCGCGCGCCTCGGCGTCCCCGTCGACGCGGTCGAGATCGGGCCAGCGCGCGTTGTGGACGCTCCCCTCCGTGCCCGGGAGCGCGCGGTAGGCCTCCTCCGCGAGGAACGGCGCGAACGGCGAGAGCATCCGCAGGGATGCCGAGAGCACCGCGTACAGCGCGTGACGGGCGGCGTTGCGCTCGCCCGGGCGTCCCTCGTAGAGCCGCCCCTTGATGAGTTCGAGGTAGTCGTCGGCGAGGTCGTGCCAGACGAACTCGCGGAGTTCGCGCAGCGCCGCGTCGTAGCGGTAGGCGTCCATGTGCGCGCCGACAGCGTCGGCGACCCGCGATGCTCGGGAGAGGATCCACTTGTCGGCGTCTCGGTAGGCGGGATCCTCGATCGTGGGCGTGCGCTCGTCGAAGTGGCCCGACGCGAACTTCGTGATGTTCCAGACCTTCGTGAGGAACCGCGAGGAGGACTTCACCTCCTTCCACTGGAACTGGACGTCCGTGCCCGGCTGACCGCCGAGCGCGAGCGCCTGCCGGAAGGCGTCGGCGGAGTACTCGGAGACCGCCTCGTCCGGCGAGACGACGTTCCCGCGGGACTTCGACATCTTGCGGCCGTCCTCGCCGAAGACCATCCCGTTGATCAGGATCTCGTCCCACGGGCGGACGCCCTCCAGCGCCGCGGTTCGAAGGATGGTGTAGAACGCCCACGTGCGGATGATGTCGTGGCCCTGCGGGCGGAGCGCGACGGGCGAGAACTCCTCCTCGGGCCAGCCGCTGACGTAGAGCGGCGAGATGGAGGAGTCCATCCAGGTGTCCATCACGTCGGGTTCGCCGCGCCACGACTCGCCCCCGCACTCGGGACAGGCGTCGGTCTCGGGGGCCGTCTCGGTGGGATCGAGCGGGAGTTCGTCCTCGCTCGCGACGTGGACGTGCCCGCAGTCCTCGCAGAACCAGGCGGGGATGGGCGTCGCGAAGACGCGCTGGCGGGAGATGACCCAGTCCCAGTCCATCCCCTCGGTCCACTCCTCGAGGCGGGTGTACATGTGCTCGGGGACCCACTCGACCTCGCGGGCCTTCTCGAGGATCGTCTCCTGATCGACGCGGACGAACCACTGCTCCTTCGAGAGGATCTCGATGGGCGTGTCACAGCGCCAGCAGACGCCGACGGACTGCTCGGTCGGCTCGCTGTCGACGAGGTGACCGCGCTCGTCGAGCGCCGCGGCGATCTCCTCCTTCGCCTCGGCGATCGCGAGGCCCTCGAACTCGCCCGCCAGCTCGTTCAGGTGGCCGTCCTCGGTGACGACGGGGCGGAGATCGAGGTCGTGCTCGGCCCACCAGGTCACGTCCTGCTTGTCCCCGAAGGTGCAGATCATGACCGCGCCGGTCCCGAAGTCGCCGTCGACGTCCTCGTCGGCGATGAGTTCGACCTCCTGGCCGAACAGCGGGACCTCGAAGGTGTCGCCGACGCGGTCGGCGTAGCGCTCGTCGTCGGGATCGACGGCCATCCCGACGCAGGCGGCGAGCAGTTCGGGGCGGGTGGTGGCGATCTCGATGTTCCGCGGCTCCGCCGCGGAGCCAGAGGAGCCAGAGGAGCTTCGCCCCTCACTGTCGTCGTTGTCGACCCCCTCGAAGGTGACGTAGTAGAGCGTCCCCGTCCGGTCTTCCTTCTCGACTTCCGCGTCCGCGATGGCGGTCTCGCAGCGCGGGCACCAGTTGACGGGGTGCTCGTCGCGGTAGAGGTAGTCGTCGGCCGCCATGCGGACGAACGAGCGCTGGGTCTCGCCCCAGTACTCGGGGTCCATCGTCCGGAACTCGTGATCCCAGTCGATGGAGAAGCCGAGCAGGTCCATCGTCTCGTGCATCGCGTCGATCTGCTCCTCGGTGTACTCGATGCAGAGATCGCGGAACTCCTCGCGGGGAACGTCGGTGCGGTGGATGTCGTGGATCTCCTCGACCTTGACTTCGGTCGGGAGGCCGTGGCAGTCCCACCCCTGCGGGAAGAGGACGTCCTCGCCCTTCAGGCGGTGATAGCGGGCGGCGAAGTCGATGTACGTCCACCCGAGTCCGTGGCCGATGTGGAGGTTTCCGGTGGGGTACGGCGGCGGCGTGTCGATGACGTACTCGGGGCGCTCGCCGTCGCCGTCGTAGGCGTAGACGTCGCTCTCGCGCCACGCGTCGCGCCACTTCTGCTCGATTCGGTTCGGATCGTACTCGTCTGGTAGCTCGGTCATGGTCGCTGTGGGACGGTCGTCGGACGGTGCTGGAGGAGAAGGAGCCTACGCACGTACTACGGACGACCGGTACATGCTCGCGTCTAGAGGGGTGGGCAGGATAAATCTTCGCGTCGCGCCCGACGGCGCGGTTCGATCACGGCGGAACCGTTCTAGCGTGAGAATGAGCCAGGAGTAGGTAAAACACGACTACGTGAAGTAACGTAATATAGTCAAAAGAATTAGACTAACCACCGTCGAAGTACATCGGGAATGGCGGGAGGGGGGTTCATCGAACGTGGAGTACAGTCGGTCAGCCGCATCGGCCGCGAGGGGTTGTACTACGCCCGAGTCGGGACTATCGGGTTGTTCGCGTCGGGTCCGCGAAACGGGACGCCGATATACGACCGCGACTGGGACGCGCTGATCGTCCTCGATGCGTGTCGAGCCGACCTGCTCGCGGCGTTCGAGGGGGAGTACCCCTACCTGACCGCCGGCGAGGAGATCCGCTCGGTCGCGAGCTACTCGAAGTCGTGGATGCGCCGGAACTTCGCGCCGGAGCACGCGCGACAGATTCGGGAGACGGCGTACGTGACGGCCAACCCCTTCTCCGGGGAGGTGCTCGACGCGTCGTCGTTCGCCCTGCTCGACGAGGTCTGGCGCTACGCCTGGGACGAGGAGGAGGGGACCGTGCTCCCCCGGAGCGTCACGGACCGAGCCATCGCGCAGCACCGCGCGCATCGTCCCGAGCGGATGATCGTCCACTACATGCAGCCGCATCACCCGTTTCTCGACGACGACACGGCGGGGTTCGAGCCGGGGACCTACCCGAACCCCCGCACGGCCGACCCGTGGGATCAGGTGCGCAGGGGAGAGCGTGACCTCGACGACGTGCTCGACTCCTACCGGTCGAACCTCCGGTACGCGCTGGAGGAGGTGTCGCTGTTGCTGTCGAACCTCGACGCCGAGCGCGTCGTCATCACGTCGGATCACGGCAACGCGCTCGGCGAGTGGGGCGTCTACGGCCACCCGGCGTTCGCGGGCATCGACGCGATCCGACGGGTCCCGTGGTACGTCACGAGCGCCCGCGACACGGAGGAGTACGACCCCGATCCGAACGCGACCGCCCAGCCCCGTCGGGAGTACGATCCCGAGGCGCAACTGCGGCAGCTGGGCTATCGCTGATCGCGACCGAGACGGTTCGATCGCGGAACCACAACCCCTTAGCGCGCGCCCGCGGACTCTCGCGCATGCAACTCGGAGTCGTCGGTCTCGGGCGCATGGGACGCATCGTCGCCGAACGGGTGATGGACGCCGGTCACGAGGTGGTGGCGTTCGACGTGGACGAGACGGCCGTCGCGGCGGCGGCCGAGGCGGGCGCGACGCCCGCCGGTTCGCTCGTGGAACTCGCCGAGGCGCTCGGCGAAGACAGGCGGATCTGGCTGATGGTGCCCGCCGGCGAGGTCGTGGACGCGACGCTCTCGGAACTCGAACCGCACCTCGACGAGGGCGACGTCGTCGTCGACGGCGGCAACTCCCACTTCGAGGACTCCGTCGCGCGGGCCGATCGCACGACCGCCGCCTACCTCGACTGCGGCACCAGCGGCGGCCCCGCCGGGGCGGACCTCGGCTTCTCGCTGATGGTCGGCGGGCCCGAGTGGGCCTACGAGGCGATGACGCCGGCGTTCGACGCGGTCGCTACCGGCCCCGACGGCCACGAGCGCATGGGGCCGTCGGGGTCGGGCCACTACGTGAAGATGGTCCACAACGGCGTCGAGTACGCGCTGATGCAGACCTACGGCGAGGGGTTCGACCTGCTCGCGAACGGGCGCTACGACCTCGATCTGGAGGCCGTCGCGCGCACGTGGAACAACGGCGCGGTGATCCGCTCCTGGCTGCTGGAACTCTGCGAGGAGGCGTTCCGCGAGGAGGGGACGGACCTCGGCGACGTGGCCGACCGGATCGAGGGGGGTTCGACGGGCACCTGGACGGTGCAGGAGGCGCTGGAGCGGGAGGTGGCGGTCCCACTCATCTACGCGGCGCTCGCCGAGCGCTTCGGCTCGCGCGCCGACGAGGGGCGGTTCTCGCGGCGGCTGGCGAACCGCCTGCGCTACGGCTTCGGCCGGCACGAGGTCGTCCGGGAGGAGTAGCCCCGCGGAGGAGTGCTACCGCTACTGACCGCGGCACGCGGTGGATGGACAGGCGACACGGATTACGGTCCGCGAGCGGTCGTGTCGCACGACCGCGGGCCGCCCGCGGGCGGTGGTCAGCGCACGGGGGGTCTGGTCCCGTTTCGGTATATAAATATTCAGTCAGGGAGACGGCGAGTTCGGCGTCGGCGAGGCTCGCCCTTCCACCGCTAACCCGAGCAATCGGACCGCGAACGAACGAAGTGAGCGAGCGGCCGCAAGCGCGACCGCAGGGAGCGCGCCGCGCTTTTGGTCCAGCTTTTGCCAGCGAGGCGGCTTCGCCGCCGAGCGCGGCAAAAGGTGGGAGAGAACGTGTTACCGAGATTTTATTACGGCGGTCGGTAAGGGGACACCCGGGGAGAGACCATGCCAAGCGTTACCGAATTGCAAGAGATGTACGAGTGGATGGTCACCGCTCGCCACTACGAGGAGCGCCTGCAGGAGGAGTACCTGGAGGGGAAACAGCCGGCGTTCGACATCTCGGCGGGGCCGATCCCCGGCGAGTTGCACCTCGCGGCGGGCCACGAGGCGGTCGCCGCCGGGGTGTGCGCGCACCTGCGCGACGACGACGCGGTGACGGCGACCCACCGACCGCACCACGTCGCCATCGCGAAGGGGGTGGCTCTGAAGCGGATGACCGCGGAGATATTCGGTCGGCGGACCGGGCTCTGCAAGGGGAAGGGCGGACACATGCACCTGTTCGACCCCGATGTGAACTTCGCGTGCAGCGGCATCATCGCGGAGGGTAGCCCGCCCGCGGTGGGGGCGGCGCTCGCCGCGAAGAAGCGCAACACCGACGGCGTGGCGGTCTCGTTCGTCGGCGAGGGGGCCATCGACCAGGGCGGTTTCCTGGAGTCGCTGAACCTCGCGGCGGTCCACGACCTCCCGGTCGTGTTCGTCATCGAGGACAACGACTGGGCGATCAGCATGCCCAAGGAACGCGTGACGGACGTGGCCGACGGCTCACAGCGCGCCGCGGGCTTCGACATGCCCGGCGTCCGCATCGACTACGACGACGCCGTGGCGGTACACGAGGCGGCCGAGGAGGCGATCATGCGTGCCCGGGCGGGCAACGGGCCGTCGCTTCTGGAGGTGCAGGTCCACCGCCGGATGGGCCACTTCATGGGCGACCCGGAGTCGTATCGACCGGAGGAGGACGTCGAACGCCACCGGCGACTCGACTCGGTAGCGCGACTCGCCGACGACCTTCGCTCGGCCGGTGCGACCGACGACGAGGTAAAGGAGATCGAGGAGCGCGCCCGCGAGCGCGTCGAGGAGGCCATCGCGTGGGCGAAGGACCAACCCGAACCCGACCCGGAGGAGGCCTACGAGGACGTATTCGTCGAGAGGGGAGAGCGGCGCCAGGAGCCGGCCGCGACCGCCGGAGGTGAGGACTGATGGCGCAGGCCGCCGCGGAGCGGGAGCTGACGATGAGCCGCGCGATGGTCGAGGCGATCGCGACCGAGATGCGCGGGAACGAGGAGGTGTTCGTCATGGGCGAGGACGTCGCCGACTACGGCGGCATCTTCGACTCGACGCAGGGCCTGCTGGAGGAGTTCGGCCGCGACCGCGTGATGGACGTCCCGATCAGCGAGACGGCGTTCATCGGGGCGGCGGTCGGGGCGGCCCAGCGGGGGATGCGCCCGATTGCCGAGCTGATGTTCGTCGACTTCTTCGGCGTCTGCATGGACCAGATCTACAACCAGATGGCGAAGAACACCTACATGAGCGGCGGGGCGGTGAACGTCCCGATGGTGCTCATGACGGCCGTCGGCGGCACCTACAACGACGCCGCCCAGCACTCCCAGACGCTCTACGGCACCTTCGCCCACCTCCCGGGGATGAAGGTGGTCGTCCCCTCGACGGCCTACGACGCGAAGGGGTTGATGCACGCCGCGATCCGGGACGACAACCCCGTCGTCTACATGTTCCACAAGCGGCTGATGGGGCTCGGCTGGATGCCCGCGCCGGAGGGCCCGAAGACCCCCGTCCCCGAGGAGGATTACGAGATCCCCTTCGGCGAGGCCGACGTCAAGCGCGAGGGCGACGACGCCACCGTCGTCACCCTCGGCCTGCACGTCCACCGGGCGCTCGAGGCGGCCGAGGCGCTCGCCGACGAGGGCGTCGAGGCCGAGGTGATCGACCTGCGGACGCTCGTCCCGCTGGACACGGAGACCGTGGTCGAGTCCGTCCGGAAGACCGGCCGCCTCGTCGTCGTCGACGAGGACTACCGCTCGTTCGGCGTGACGGGCGAGATCGTCGCGCGCGTCGCCGAGGAGGCGCTCTCGGACCTGGAGGCGGTCCGGCGGCTCGCGATCCCCGACGTGCCGATCCCCTACGCGCGGCCGCTGGAGCGGGAGGTCAACCCCGGTGTCGAGGACATCGCCGAGGCGGTGCGCGCGACGGGGGCATGAGCGGCGGCGATCGGACCGCGATCGACCCCGCGGCGGTCTGGCCGGACGACGCCGACGACGTGGCGGAGGGAGTCGTGGCGAACTGGTTCGTCCGCGAGGGCGGCCGCGTCGAGGCGGGCGCGGCGGTCTGCGAGATCCAGATCGAGAAGGTGAGCGTCGACGTGCCCGCGCCCGCGACGGGGACCGTCGAGGTGCTCGTCGGCGAGAACGAGACCTTCGCCCGCGGCGATCCGCTGGGGTACGTCGCGCCCGGGTGATCCGCGGCCTCGGTCGGGGCGTTCGAACGGTGGCCCATCGTCTCAGACGACGAAGTTGTTCGTCTCGCGTTCGGGGAGTTCCGTCACCCGGTTCGGATCGACGCGCCGCAGCGAGCCGTCGGCGGTCGCTTCGAGGGCGGCGAGCAGCGACTCGAACACCTGCCTGACGCGGAACTCGCGGTCGCCGAGCGTGCCGGTACTCAGTTCGAAGAGGACGCTCCCGCGTCCCTGCAGGCCGTAGGCGTTGCGGGCGACGCCCCGGTGGGTGCCGCCGGGATAGCGCGTGACCGTCGAGCGATCGAGCGCGTCGAGCGACTCGAACATCGTCCAGACGAGGCGCTTCGAGAGGGTCCGGGCGGCCGTCGGGACCCCCTCGGCGATCGGCCAGAACAGCGACGCGGTGACGAGTTCGCCGCCGCCGTCGTCGTCGGGGGCCGGCGGATACCGGCCGCGTTCGTAGGCCGCCCCGGGGTTCGCCGGATCGAAGGCGGCGTCCGGGTCGACGCAGTAGGTCCCCTGCCGGTGGTAGTCGACGACCCAGTCGGGATCGACGCGCTCGACGGCGTCGAGGACGACCCGCGCCTCCGTGACCGGGTTCTCGGGGTACCGATCCGGGAGCGCCCGGTAGAGGTCGCTTTCGGTCCAGTCGGGCCAATGGTAGCGGTTGACGTCCCAGCCGATCCCCTCCAGCCCGGAGGTGTAGAACCCGGCGTCGCCGCCGAAGACGTCGTCGCCCTCGCCCCGAGCGGGGGCGTCCGTGTCGACGTTGTAGCGCTGGCGGGCGACGAAGCCGTCCGGGTTCACGCGCGGGAGGACGTGGAGCGTGACGCGGTCGAGGATCGCGGCCGCCTCCGGAGCACGGGCGAGGTACTCGACCGCGGAGAGGAGCCCCTCGGCCGACGAGATCATCTCGTCGCCGTGCTGCTGTCCGAGCGCCACGACGTCGACGGCGTCCGTCCGACGGGTGCCGACGCTGACGGACCAGATCGGCCGCCCCTGATTGGACCGACCGGCGCGGCGGAGCCGGACGCGGTGCGGGTAGGCCCGGCGCAGCGAGCGCAGCGCCAGTTCGAGTTCGTCGTTACCCAGGAGGTCGTCGTTCGCGAGGTAATCGAGCGCGACGCGCTCGCGAGGGGCGCACGCGCCCCCGGCGATACCGCCGGACGCACTGGCGGCGACGACGCCGCCGAGGGCCTTGAGCGCGGTCCGTCGGGTCAGTTCCATCGGCCGAAGCTATCGTGGGACCGGGATAAGTTTAATCCATGAAATTTTTTATTAAACAAATTTCATGGAGGAGAGACACGTTCGAGTCGCGGGGCGGGTGTGCGACCGATCGGACCGGGAGGGGGCGGATAATCACAACGCAATTAAGCACCTGTTCCCAACCGATCAGCATGGTTGACCCACTGCTGGGTATCGGGCTGGGAGCGCTCTTCACGCTCATCGCCGTCACGTTGCACTTCACGAGGGGCACCGCGTGGACGCCGACGGAGGACATCTCGGAGCAGGTCCTCGAACGGCGCGCGGCGACCGTCGCCGAGACGGACTTCCCCGAGCCGATGAACCGCGCCATCGGTGCCGGAGGCGGGGGGGCGGGTGCCGTCGCCGCGGGCGAGGCGGGCGGCGAACTCGAGGAGGGCGAAGCCGAGGAGGCGGCCGGGGACGATCCCTCGGCCATCCCCGACGACGAGGCGGAGGTGTACGAGATCGAGTACGTGAAGGAGGGCACGACCATCGAGGTCAAGGAGAACGAGACGCTCCTCGAGGCGGGCGAGGAGCAGGGCTGGGACCTGCCGTACGCCTGCCGTCAGGGCCAGTGCATCTCCTGTTCGGGCCACATCGCCGACGGCGGCCACAGCGAGGACTACGTCGTGCACCACACCAACGAGATGCTCGGCGACGAGGAGATGTCCGAGGGCTACACGCTCACCTGCGTCGCCTACCCCACCGCCGACTTCAGCCTCGAAACCGGCGAGAGCCCCTGACCGCGCTCGAACGACGCGCCCGATCCGACCCTCACACCGCACCGCGCCCCCTCCCGGTCGACTCACCCCAGATTCGCTCCTCCCCTGAGTAGTTCACTCCCGATCTGCCGGTTTCCTTCCCTGATTCACGCTCCACCCCGATACCGCTCTCTCTCGATTCGGTGGGACCGCTCGACGCGTCCGACACTCGCGGTCGCCGGTGTGCTACTCTTCTGTCACGGTGGGTGAGAAACCAACGCACTCAAATGTCCTCACGCGATGGATGAGGGGGAGTGAGTTCCACACGAGATACGATCACCGAGGGGGGCCTGGCGCGCCCGCTGTTCACGCTCGCGTGGCCCATCGTCGTCACCGAGTTGCTGCAGGTGGCGTACAACATCGCCGACACGCTTTGGCTCGGCCAACTCTCGGCGGCCGCGGTGGCCGCGATGAGCATCGCCTTCCCGCTCATCTTCCTCTTTCTCTCGATCGGCGGCGGGTTCACCGTGGCGGGGAGCATCCTCGTCGCGCAGTACACGGGGGCCGACAGCGGCGAGTCCGCCGGGAAGATCGCGGGCCAGACGCTCTCGTTCATCACGTTCCTCGCGGTGGCGCTCGCCGTCGTCGGCTACCTCTCGACCGGGCCGGCGCTCTCGCTGCTGCCGACGGACCCCGAGACCGCCGTCGAGGTGATCCCCCTCGCCGAGGAGTACATGCGCGTGTTCTTCCTCGGGACGCCGTTCATGTTCGGCTTCTTCGTCTTCTCGGCGCTCCTGCGCGGCCACGGCGACACCCGCACGCCCATGCGCGTGATGTTCCTCTCGGTCGCGCTCAACATCGCGCTCGATCCGATCTTCATCTTCGGCTTCCGGGCGAACCCCCTGTTCGGCGCGCTCGGGCTGGGCGGGCTCGAAGCGGCGCTGTTCGGGGCGACCGGCTTCGCCGGGATGGGCGTCGCGGGCGCGGCGCTCGCCACGTTGCTCTCGCGGCTCGTGGCGATGATCGTCGGCTTCTACCTCATCCTCCGGACGGACGTCGGCCCGACCGTCCGCCCGACGGACCTCTGGCCGGACCTCTCGGCGATCGCGAAGATCGTCCGCATCGGCGTCCCGAGCGCGCTCGAACAGTCCACCAGCGCGCTGGCGATGATCACCCTCACCGCGATGGTCGCCACCTTCCCCACCGCGACGGTCGCGGCCTACGGGCTGGGCAACCGCCTCGTCTCGCTCGTGTTCCTCCCCGCGATGGGTCTCGGCCGGGCGACCGACACCATGGTCGGGCAGAACCTCGGGGCCGAGAAGCCGGGACGCGCCGAGCGCGCCGTCCACCTCGCGGCGGGGGCCGGTGCCGGGATCATGCTCGTCGTCGCGCTCGTTGCGCTGCTGTTCGCCGAACCCATCGTCGCGGTGTTCATCGGCGAGCGCACCGCCGAGGCGCTCCGGACCATCGCCCTCGGCGCGGAGTACCTTCGCATCCGCACCGTCGAGTTCGCGTTCATCGGCGTCCTCCAGGTGCTCCTCGGGGCGTACCGCGGCGCGGGCAACACCCGAACCGCCCTCGCCTTCTCGATGGTCGCACTCTGGATCGGGCGCGTCCCGACGGTCTACGGCCTCGCGTTCGTCGCCGACATGGGCGCGACGGGCATCTGGATCGGGATGGCCCTCGGGAACGTCGTGGGCGCGATCGCCGCCGGGCTGTGGTTCCTCCGCGGCACGTGGAAACAGTCCGTCGTGGACGTGCGGTCGACCCCGACGCCGCGGGTCGAGGCGACCGACCCGGACGGCGAGGACTGAAGCGAACACACAACCGTTATACCGGAGTGTCGGGTACGATTGAACGAGAGCCTGTAGCTCAGTGGACAGAGTGCTTGGTTCCGGACCAAGATGTCGCGGGTTCAAATCCCGTCGGGCTCGTCTCCCTCGTCGCTTCGCTCCTCGGTCGACTCGCCCGACGACCCTCGCGAAGCCTTCGGCTTCGCTCGGTCCCGTCGGGCTCGTGAACCCGCCGAGCGCTAGCGAGGCGTGGTGAGCGTACCGACGGATTTGAACCCTGCAAGGCGCGCGCAACGAGCGAAGCGAACGAGCACGTCTGGCTCAGTCCGTCGGGCCTGTTCTGCGTGACGCGAAGGGTACTTCCGTAACCGTCCCTCAACGAGTGAAAATAAATAGATATGAAAGCACGTGAACGTACTCACGTATGGCGAATCGCTCGTCAGCGTTTTATGAGATGTAGCCCCTCTGTCGAGGTATGTTGCTCGCACGCCTCGTTGACGGAGGGAGTCGCACGTGATGAACGACTCCGCGTCGCCACCGCCGCCGCCGGAGCCGTCGCTGTTCGGCCCCGTGGTCTGCTGGCGGGCCGGTCACGAGTGGACCGATCACCCGTTCCTCGACGCACAGGAGTGTCTCCGCTGTGGAGCGATGCGAGGAGCCGACGGCGAGTACGTCGCGCAGGGGATCACTCCCCGCGACGTAGTGCTCGCCCTCGCGGTCGGTCTACTCGTCGGAGGCTGGCTCGTCGTCGGCTTCCTCATGTACTACACCGGGTTCTGACCCGCACCGCCGTCGCTTCGGCCGTCGGGCGCGGCGGTGCGGATCGCCGCTCCGTGCCGAATGCGAGCGCGTAGCGGGGCTATGTGTATTCCCGTCGCACGCGATGACGATACGATCGGTGACGGAACAGTTATCCGGAGAGTCACCCGACGGCCACTCATGTCCGCCACGAGCGCGACTCCGTCGCTCGAGGAGTCGCCACGGGACATCCTCGTCGCCCAGTGTCGCACCGCCGCCGAGACGGCCGCACGGACCGCGTCGGCCTACCGGCAGGTCGCACTCCTCCTGGATAGCTGCGCCTCGGTCGCTCGACGGCGGCGGGTCCTCGACCTCGCCGCGATGCGCTGGGAAGCGCTCCTTCCCGACCTCCCCGCGGGGTGGGAGTCTCCCCCGTACCCGCCCACGACCAACCCGGACACGTTCGCGCTGTACGCCGAGGACTACGACGCGCTCGCCGGAGCGTATCGGGAGGCGGTGAGCGCCCTCTCGGCGGGTTCGATGACGAGCGCGGTCCGAACCTTCCTGCGGTCCGTCCTCCGATCGCTACCCCGCGAGGTCTGGCGGGCGATCGTCCGCTCCACGATCGTCCACGGCGTCGCCGAACGGCTGGAGACCCGGCACGACGCGTCCGGTTCGCGTCACGCCGACTGAGGAGTCCCCCCGCCCGAGTCGGGACGTTGCCGGCCGTTCCTTTTCGTCGCCGGCGCGCGAAGGGGAAACGGAGGCGTTCGACCCATGGAGTACGTAACCACGCAGGGCGTCGAAGTCCCCGCCCTCGGGCTGGGAACCGCGCGGTTCGACTCGCCCGACGCCTGTCGGCGAGCGGTCGAGGCGGCCCTCGACGTCGGCTACCGCCACGTCGACACGGCCCAGAGCTACGGCACCGAGGGGGCCGTGGGAGCCGCCGTCTCGACCGCCGACGTCGACCGCGACCACGTGTTCGTCACGACGAAGCTGAGCGAGTCGAATCGCGGCCGCGACCGGGTCCTCGAATCGACGCGGCAGTCCCTCGCGGCGCTCCGGACCGACTACGTCGACCTGCTGTTGATGCACTCGCCGAACAGCACTGTGCCCCTCGAGGAGACGATCGGCGCGATGAACGACCTACGGGAGGAGGGGGTCGTCCGACACGTCGGCGTGAGTAACTTCTCGGTCGACCAGTTGCGCCGGGCGATGGCGGTCTCCGACGCGCCGATCCTCACGAACCAGGTCGAGTACCACCCCTACCGCGACCAGTCGGCGCTCCTCGAGACCTGCATCGACGAAGGGATCGTGCTGACGGCGTACAGCCCGCTCGCCGTCGGGAAGGTGACGTCGAACGCGACGCTCGCGGAGATCGGCGACCGGTACGGGAAGACCGCGGCCCAGGTCGCGCTCCGCTGGCTCCTCCAGCAGGAGACGGTCGCGGCGATCCCGAAGGCGGCCGGACGCGACCACCTGCGGGAGAACTTCGACGTGTTCGACTTCGCGCTCGCGGACGACGAGATGCGGACGATCTTCGGGGAGACGGGCGGTCCGATCGACAGGCTACGCGACCGCCTCGGGCTGTGAGGGCGGAGCGCAGAGCGCGGGGAGTCGAGATCGGTCGGGCGAGCGACGCGCGCGACGATCCGCCGCATCGATCCCCGTATAATACCCTCGCGCCCGTACTGGGGGTATGCGCGAACTCGTCTTCGCACTCGACTACGAACCCGGGTGCAACCCGGTGGCCGACGTCCTCGCGTCGCACTCCGAGGCGACGGTGCGGTCGCTCTCCTGTCACGTGACCGCGGAGAGCCTCTGGCGCGTCGATCACGCCACGGGACCGGCCCCGGCGCTCGACGCGCTCGAGGACGCCTACCGGACCGCCGAGTACTGCTCCGACTGTCTCGTCACCGACGACTGCGGGGCGGAGTGCGACACCCAGCCCCTGGATCGGACCGACGGGACGCTCGTCATCTACACCTACTGGGAGCGGACGCCCGTCTGCACCTCCGTCCCGCACGTCGCGCTCGACTACCTCGGCGACGGCCTGCTCTTCGAGACCCGGCGCGACGGTCGGCGCTACACCTGGCGCATCATCCTCTCGAACGAGGCGGACATCCACGGCTTCTTCGACGCCCTCCGCGTCGAAGTCGGCGACTGCGCAGGGATGGAGCTGCTCCGGCTGACCGAACTCTCCCCGCGGCGGCCGCCGACGGAGCGGGAGGCCGACGTCCTGCCGGCCGAGCAGCGCGAGGCGCTCCGGGCCGCCGTCGAACACGGCTACTACGAGACCCCCCGCGCCGTCGACCTCTCGGAACTCGCGACTCGACTCGACCTCCCGAGGTCCACGCTGTCGTACCGCCTCCGTCGCGCGGAGGCGCAACTCGCGGAGCGGTTCGTCGCCGCCGACCGCCCGCTCGGGTCGCTGTCGTCGCCCACCTGATCCGAGGTGGATCGTCGTTCGCCAACCTTCGATTGGCGTGCGCCAATCAAGCGATATGCGTCGTCCGTTCGTAGCGAGGGCGATGAGTCAACCATCGGGGTCGCCGCCCGCGGACGCGCTTCGGACGGTCCGACTCTCCGTCCCGGAGATGGACTGTCCCTCCTGCGCCGGGAAGGTGACCAAGAGCGTCGAACGACTCGACGGGATCCGCGACCTCGACCCCCGCCCGACCGCGGGCACGCTCGCCGTCACGTTCGACCCGACGCGGACGGACGAGGAGGCCATCGAGGAGCGCGTTCGACGGGCCGGATACGAGGTCGAACGATCGATACGACCGACGCGGGAGCGGACGACCGAGTTCGCGGTTCCCGAGATGGACTGTCCCTCCTGCGCGGGAAAGGTGGACAACGCCCTCGGGAAGGTGGACGGACTCGTCGACGCGGACCTCCGCCCGACGGCCGGAACCGCGCGGGTGACCTACGATCCCGACCGCGTCTCCGAGGAGCGCCTCGTCGCCGCGATCGAGGGCGCGGGCTACGAGGTGACCGAGCGCGTCGCGGCGGGGAGCGACGAGGCGGGGACGGGAGCCGGGACGGTCGCGGACTCCGCCGAGGTCTGGACGAGTCCGCGCGCGCGCAAGACGTGGCTCGGCGCGGGCTTTCTCGCGCTGGGACTCCTGTTCGAGTTCGTCCTCGTGGGGCGGAACGTCCCCGTCGGGACGTTTCTCTGGTACGACCTCTCGCTCGCGGACGTCCTCCTGTTCGCCGCCGCCCTCAGCAGCGGCCTGCCGGTGGTCCGCAGCGGCTACTACTCGGCGCGCACCCGGAGCCTCGACATCGACCTCCTGATGGGGACCGCCATCGTCGCCGCGACTGGCATCGGCTACTTCGAGGAGGCGGCCACGCTCGCCGTACTGTTCAGCGTCGCCGAACTGCTCGAGCAGTACGCGATGGACCGCGCGCGGGACTCGCTGCGCGAGCTGATGGACCTGTCGCCGGCGGAGGCGACCGTCCGGCGCGACACCGGCGCGTCGGAGACGCCCCGAGCAGCCGGCGAAGCCGCCCCCGTCGAAGAAGTCACCGTTCCCGTCGAGGACGTCGCCGTCGGCGACGTGCTCGTCGTCCGCCCCGGCGAGCAGATCCCCCTCGACGGCGAAGTGATCGAGGGGTCGAGCGCGGTGAACCAGGCACCGATCACGGGCGAGTCGGTGCCCGTGGACAAGGCGGTCGGCGACGAGGTCTACGCCGGCACCATCACCCAGGAAGGGTACCTGGAGGTGCGGACCACCGCGACGGCCGACGACACCACCCTCGCGCACATCATCGAGATGGTGCAGGGCGCGCGGGAGCGGCGGACCGAGCGCGAGCGGTTCGTCGAGCGCTTCGCGGACTATTACACGCCGGCGGTCGTCGCCCTCGCGATCCTCACCGCCGCGGTGCCGCCGCTCGCGTTCGGCGCGCCGTGGGGGACGTGGTTCGTGCGCGGACTGACGTTCCTCGTCATCGCCTGTCCGTGCGCGTTCGTCATCTCGACGCCGGTGTCGGTGGTGTCGGGGATCACGAGCGCGGCGAAAAACGGCGTGCTCATCAAGGGGGGATCGTACCTGGAGGCGATGGGGGCGATCGACGCGGTCGCCTTCGACAAGACCGGCACCCTCACCACCGGCGACCTCGCCGTCACCGACGTCGTCCCGCTCGACGGTCGCTCCGAATCGGAGGTCCTCGCGTACGCCGAGGCGCTCGAAGCGCGCAGCGAACACCCTATCGGTCAGGCCATCGTCGCGCGCGCCGAGGGCGTCGGATCGCGCGACGTGAGCGAGTTCGAGAGTCTGACGGGCCGGGGCGTCCGCGCCGACCTCGACGGGACCACCCACTACGCCGGCAAACCTGACCTGTTCGAGGAGCTGGGTTTCGACCTCTCGCACGTCCACGCCACCACCGACGGCGGGATCGTCGAGCCGACGGCGCGTGACTGCGGGCGCGAGAACTGCGTCGACCTCGCCGAACGGACGATCCCGTCGCTCCAGGCCGAGGGCAAGACCGTCGTCCTCGTCGGCAGTGAGTCGGCCATCCTCGGGGTGATCGCGGTGGCGGACGAACTCCGGCCGGAGGCGCGCCGGACCGTCGCGCGCCTGAAAGAGCTGGGCGTCTCGCGAACGGTGATGCTGACGGGCGACAACGAGCGAACCGCCCGCGCGATCGCCGACCGCGTCGGCGTCGACGACGTCCGCGCCGGCCTCCTCCCCGACCAGAAGGTCGAAGCGATCGAAGAGCTGACCGAGCGGTTCGACGGCGTGGCGATGGTAGGCGACGGCATCAACGACGCGCCGGCGCTCGCCACCGCCACCGTCGGCATCGCCATGGGTGCGGCCGGCACCGACACCGCCCTCGACACTGCCGACATTGCCCTCATGGGCGACGACCTCGCCAAACTTCCCTATCTCTACCGCCTCTCGCACACCGCCACCCGCGTCATCCGTCAGAACGTCTGGCTCAGCCTCGGCGCGAAGGCCGCCCTCGCACTCGGCGTCCCGCTCGGGTACGTCAGCGTCGCCCTCGCCGTCGTCGTCGGCGACATGGGGATGAGCCTCGGGGTGACCGGCAACGCGATGCGCCTCGCGCACGTCCGACCGGAACCGGCTCCCGAGGAGACCCCGGAACCGTAGCCCGCGACGCCCGGTGCGGTCCTCTGACGCGCCGGTTCCGCCGGCACGCCTCCGCCCGCGTCGATCGGGGGCGGAACCGACCGACCGCCGACCGACCGCCGACCGGACGATCTCGGATCGACGGTTCGAAGCCGCCCGATCGCCGGCCGAAGCCCGCCGCGGTCGCTCGCACACCTGCTCACTTGCCATACACGTAGCCCTCCGCCGGAGCGACGGCTACATGTATTTACGGGGGGATGATGCGGGGCCGGTCGTCAGTGCCACTCAGCGCGACACATCGGGCGACCGATACGAGCACGTGGGAACCGGGTACGGCGCTCGATGTCGCGTGGCTGGCACGAATGAAACGGCGAAAGTTCCTCCTCTCGGCGGGAGCGATCGGCTCGATGGGAGTCACCGGTCGACGGCTCTCCCGCCCGGAGGCGACCCTCAACGTGAAGGTATGGTTCAGCGAACAGGCGGCCGCGTACGCGGGGCTGTGGCGACGGGTGAGCGGCTACCTCGGACGGGCGTTCCGTCGGGTGCATCGGGGGGCGACCGTCGAGTTCGGCGGCACCGTCCGCGTCTCGACCGAGCGTGCATACGACCTCGTCGTCGGCGGCGAGTGGCCCCGACGGCTCGTCCAGGGGAGCGCCGGAATGGGACCGGCGACGCCGTGCGACGACGTCAACCTCCTCGTCACCGACGAGCCCCTGACCGAGTGGCCGACCGGCGCGGGCGTCCCGCACGTCGCGGCGGTCGGGGGCGGTGCGGCGATGGCGAGCCTCCCGCCGGCCGGGAGCGCGTCGACGGTCGTCGGCCGGACCTGGGGGACCTACGCGATGCAGGTGGCGCTCCACGAGTGCGGCCACGCCCTCGGCCTCGAACACGACGTCGGCTCGATGCGACCGGACGACGGCGCGCTGGTGGTGAGCCCGATGGTCAGCGGCTACCCGTGGGAGACGGCGGCGGTCCGGGCCGAGCACTTCGACTACGAGGGGAGCGTCTGCGGGTGTCGATACGTCGAGCCGGCGGGCCGCGAACCGCGCCTGATGCTTCGCTACAGCCAGTGTGCGGGCGAACGGATCCGCGACTACCGGGGCGGCGTCACGCCGTGGTAGACACTCGCGGTGGGCACCCCGGGTCGCTCCGGGTCGCTCCGCGTCCCACGGAGCGCCGATCGATCACCCGCCGTCGCCCTCGTCCGCGACGGCACCCTCCTCCCAGCCCTCCGTGAACACCCGGTCGTCGGGCGCGCCGAGGTCCGCGAGGCGCTCCGTCGTCTCGACGACCATCCCCGGGACGCCGCAGACGTAGAAATCTCGCTCCTCGAAGTCGTCGAGGTACTCCTCCAGGTGCTCCTGGACGTGCCCGGTGGGACCGGTCCACTCGTAGCCGCTCTCCGACAGCGAGTAGACGACGGTGAGGTTCTCGTGCTCCGCCTCGAGCTGGTCCAGGGTCTCGCGGTAGAGGACGCTCTCCCGGTCCTTCTCGCCGAAGAAGAAGTGGACGTCGCCCTCGCCCTCCCGGAGGTACTGCTTCAGCAGCGCCATCATCGGCGTGATGCCCGTCCCCGTGGCGACGAACGCGACGTCCGCCTCGGGGTTCTCGAGCGTGAGGTTCCCCTCCAGCGCACCCAGGGTGACCTCGTCGCCGACGCGGCGCGTGTGCATGTACGCCGAGGCGGTCCCGTCGTCGTAGACCTTGATGGCGAGCGTGATCGAGTCCGTTCCGGGGAGGCTCGTCGGCGTGTACGGCCGGACGACCTCCTCGCCGTCCCGCTCGAACTGAACGGTCGTGTGCTGTCCCGGCTCGTAGTCGAACTCGTGACCCTCGACTCGCAGACGGAACTGCTTGACCCGCGGCGTCATCTGATGGACGGAGACGACCTCGGCCGTGACGGTCATGGACTCCCCTACGCGCCCCGGCAAGGAAAAGCCCACCCAGCAGGGCTTTGTCGCCGGTACCCGCACACCGGGTATGCTCACCGTGGACTGCGGGACGCTGATCGACGGCATCACCGACGAACCGCGCTACGACGCCCGCGTGGTGATCGAGGACGGGCGCATCGCGGCGGTCGGGCCGCGCGACGAGGTCGAAGCGGTCGGCGAGCAAGTAGAACACGACGTGGTGATCCCCGGGCTCGTGGACGCGCACGTCCACCTCGCCGGGGTGCGGTCGATGGACCCGATGGACTGGGCGCGCGAGGACGTGGCGACGATGACCGCCCGCGCGACCGCCGACCTCCGGAGGCTCCTGGCGGCGGGCTTCACGAGCGTCCGGGACGTGGGGAGCGCCACGGGCCTCGGTCTCCGGACGGCCGTTTCGGAGGGCGTCATCCCGGGGCCGCGGATCTACACGAGCGGGCGGGCGTTCTCCCAGACCGGCGGACACGGCGACTCGCACTTCCTCCCCTACGAGTGGTCGCGCTCGCGCGCGGGACTCTCAGAGATCGTCGACGGCCCCGACGAGTGTCGCAAGGGGGCCAGGCGACGCATCCGCGACGGCGTCGACTGCATCAAGATCATGGCCACCGGCGGCGTCCTCTCCGAGAAGGACGCCCCCGACCAGAGCCAGTACACGGCGGCCGAGATCCGCGCGTTCGCCGAGGAGGCCCATCGCGTCGGGATCCCGGTCGCCGCCCACGCGCAGGGCGCGCCGGGGATGAAGAACGCCCTCCGAAACGGCGTCGACACTATCGAACACGGCTTCTACGTCGACGACGAGGCGATCGATCTCCTCCTCGAGACCGACGCCACCTTCGTCCCCACGCTCGCCATCATGCACCGGATCGTCGCGGAGGGCGCGGACCACGGCATGCCGGAGTGGGGACTGCGGAAGGCCAGGGAGGCCCAGCGCGCACACCTGGACTCGACCCGACGGGTTCACGAGGCGGGCGTCCCCGTCGCCCTCGGGACGGACTTCATCGGTCCCGACCTCGTCCCGCACGGCGAGAACGCCCTCGAAGCCGAACTGCTCGTCTCTGCGGTCGGCCTCTCGGAGATGGAGGCGATACGAGCGGCCACGAGCGTCGCCGCGCGCACCGTCCCCGGCGACGAGGTCGGCGCGATCGAAGCGGGGCGCTACGGCGACCTCGTGGCGCTCGGCTCCGATCCACTCGACGACGTCGCGGCCCTCCGGGACGTCGAGGCGGTGTACAAGGGCGGGGAGGCGGTGAGGTAGTGGCGGACAGGCGACGCCGCGGCAGGGATGGATTCGCGGGGCGTGGCGTCGCGCACCCGCGAGCGCCCCGCGACCGACGTCAGGTCACACGGACGCTGGTCCCGCTCTCGGGTATAAAGGTACGGACGACCTGACCACCGCCGGCACCAGCGCAGCACCCGCGAGTGAGCGCCGAGAGGCGCGAACGAGCGGACGCGACGAATCCCCCGAGCGAAGCGAGGGGGTGAGGCGCGGTTTTGATCCAGCTTTTGCCAGGGAGCGAGCGAAGCGAGCGACCGCAGCAAAAGGTGGTGGTCTAGACGGAGACGAGGCCGAGCGTCTGTGCGGCCGTGAAACAGAGGAACGAGAGCCCCGCCGCGACCGCCGGCGAGAGCATCCACGTCGCGACGACGTGGCGCGTCGTCTCCTCGCTGAAGAGGTCGCTCACCTCGTCGGCAGAGGTCGAGCCGCCGTCGGCGTGCGGGCGTTCGACCAGCCCGAGGCCCTCGGCCAGTTCGGTGTGACGCGTCGCGCGGCCCCAGCCCAGCCCGATGACGCACGTGATCGCCGTGATCGCCAGGCTCGCCGGGATCCCGGCCCAGCTGAGGAGCGTGATGATCGTCGCCGCGACGACCTCGACGACGAGCGCCCCCTCCAGCGAGAGGACGGTGATCTCGTTGCCGACGGTCTCCATCGTCCGGGGGCCGATGAGGAACGCGCCGATCGCCATCGCGCCGGCCCCGAGCAGTATCCCGGGGCCCATCGGCAGGACGCCCGCGCCGACGAGCGGGGCGATCGCGTTCGCGACGTTCGAGGCCCCGGCGGAGAAGCCCATGTAACAGGCGATCGCGATCACGAGCGCCTTTCCGGCGCGCGATCGCGAGCCGTCGGCGAGGTCGAGCCGACCCTCGATGCGGTGATAGAGGTAGCGGCCGACGACGGCCGAGAGCCAGAACGCGACGACGGGCGAGACGAGCCACCAGGTGACGACGACGCCGACCGTCTCCCAGTTGAGCACGCCGAACGCCGCGCCCATCCCGGCGACCGCGCCCACGGCCGTCTCGCTCGTGCTGACCGACACCTCGCGGAGGTTCCCGAGGAGGATGCCGAGCCCCGTGAACAGGAGGACGCCGATCGCCGCCGGGAGCGTGAAGTACGCCTCCGGAACGAAGCCGTGGCCGAGCGTCTGGACGACGTGACGACCGACGAGCAGGCCGCCCGCCAGGACGGAGACCGACATGAGCGCGGCCGCCGCCCGGGTGGAGAGCACGCCGCTCCCCACCGACGGCCCGAACGACTCCCCGATCGACGACCCGCCGGTGTTGATCCCCGCGAACACGGCGACGAGCAGGCCGACGCCGAGCAGGGGACCGATCATCGGCGGTGCACCTCCTCGAAGTCGCTGGCGAACACTGTCATAACGCTAGCGTGTCCCTCAGCTCAGAACAAAAAAGTTCGGGTGGTAGGATTTTTGTACAATCCAAAACAATGCTTTCGTGGCTTCGTAGTGGGTTTAGATAACTTACAGGGATACGTGGGCGAGCGATGTGCGTCGCTCCCCGACCGGTCGTTCCCCGCTGGGTATCAGTGATCGGTGGGAGTCCCTTACTGGAGGGCAACGCGCGTAGCGAGCGTTACGCTCCGTCGCGGGCGGCCTCCGCGCTCACGACCCTTCCCCACCACGCCCGGTGATCGGCGGCCCAGCGGTAGAGGCGTTCCCGGAGACGGGCGTACCCCGGGACGCGCCGGAGGACGGCGAACGCTCTCCCGAGTGCAGGGTGGACCCTGCCGAGGGTTCGCTCGACGGACGCGCCGCAGGAGTAGGTCTCCCCGTCCGCGAGGAGGTGGGCGCACCGCTTGTAGTCGGCGGGCAGGCGCGCCCGCAGGTCGTCGGACAGTTCGGAGAACCCGATCGGTCGCACGTCGCTGTGACGGGCCGCCCAGCGAGCGGACCACGTGCAGAAGCCGCAGTCGTCGTCGTAGACGAGCAGGGGCGGGTCGTCCATGGCGCTCCTACGGCGTCGGAGGCAAAGAAGCCTCAGGCGAGGAGCGTCGCGAGGCCCACCGCCCCGCCCAGCGCGATGAGCCGCACGGCGCTCACCCCGCGAGCGAACAGCACCGTCGACAGCGCGACGAGGGCGGCGGCGACGGGATCGACCGCGAGGTCGGGGAAGGGCGTCCCCTCCGGGGCGAACAGCGCCTCCGCCGCGAGGGGGACGGTCGCGCCGAGGATGGCCCCCACGACGGCGGCGTTGACGCCCGTGAGGGCGACCCGGATACGGTCGTCCTCCCGGATCCGGGCGACGTAGGGGAACAGCCCCACGACGAAGACGAACGAGGGGAGGAACGCGCCGACGGCGGCGACGAGCGCGCCCAGCGCGCCCCACGCGACGCTCCCGCCGTAGGTCTCGTACATGAGTTCGTACCCGACGAAGGCGGTCGTCATGACCACCGGGCCGGGGGTGAGCTGGCCGATGGCGATCCCGTCGACGAACGTCGCGCCGGTCATCCAGCCGAACTCGCTCACGACGTACTTCTCGATGAACGGGACGAGCACCAGCCCGCCGCCGTAGATGAACGACCCGGTGTAGACCATGAACAGGAAGAGCTTCACCCACGTGTTCGCCCAGAGCGCACCCGCCAGACCGCCGAGCGCGCCGGTCACGCCGAGCGTGCGGCCCAGTCCGGCGAGCGCGGCGGCCACGGCGTCCCGCCGGTCGTACGCGATGGCGAGGACGCCTACGGTCGCGAAACCGACGGCGAGCCGTCCGGCGTTCGCGCGCACCCAGTCGGGGCGGTAGATCCCGACGCCGACGAGGCCCGCGACGACGAACAGCAGGAGCGGGTTGGGGTTCAGCGCGGCGGTGGCGACCAGCGCGGCGACGAGGAGGGCGAGGAGCTTCAGGTCGACCGCCCAGTCGCGTCCGCCGAAGGCGAACCGGAGGTCGTCGTCGCCCTCCGCGAGCGCCGTGTGTGCCATCGAGTACGTCGCGCCGACGATCAACCCGATGACGACGGGGTTGATGCCGTAGAACAGCGCCCCGACCGCCGGGAGGCCCCCGTAGGCGAAGTAGAGGTACGAGAGCGCGAGGACGACGAGGAACGTGGGGAGCATGAACGCCGTCCCCGCGACGAGCGCGCCGGGCGTGCCCGCCCGCACCCAGCCCATGAAGATCCCGAGCTGGGTGGAAGCCGGTCCCGGAAGCGTGTTGCAGATGGCGAGCCCCTCCACGAACGTCCGCTCGTCGGTCCACTCGCGCGATCCCTGGCCGACGAGTTCGTCCTCCATCATCGCGATGTGGACGAGTGGGCCGCCGAAGCCGACGAGCCCGATCTTCAGGAAGAACAGGGCGACCTCGAGCAGGCGGTCGGGCGAGGGCGTCCCTCCGTCCTCGGATCCGGTCGCCGTCGCGGTCTCGGCCTCGGCCATCGCCGACTACTCGGCGGGCGATGCGCAAAGCCGTTCGCCCCGGCGTTCCCTCGCGCCGGGGGCTACTTCCCCGTCCTCAGGTGAACCGGCCCGTCTCGGCCCCGCAGCCCTCACACAGCGTCACGAGCGCGGAGCGGTCGTCGGTCGGTTCGATGCGCTGGGGGGTGCGGTCGCCGCAGTCGGCGCACTCTCTGAGGATCTCCGTCTCGCCGGACTCCGCGGGCGCGCCGATCGCCAGCGCGACGACGCGCTCGTCGCCCCGGTTCCACCCCTGCTGGTACTCGCCCGGCGCGAAGCGGACCGCCTCGCCCGCCTCGACGGGCAGTTCGCCGTCCGCCGTCTCGAACGCGACCGTTCCCCGCTGGACGTAGAACACCTCCTCCTGGTCGGCGTGGCGGTGGTAGCCGAACGCGAAGCTCTCGCCGGGGGCGAGTTCGAAGTAGTTGATCGCCACGTCCTCCGTCCCGAGTTCGCGCCCGAGCGGTCGCTTCACGTCCGCCGGACCCATCCACCCGTCCACGTCGTCGATGCGCACCTTCTCCATGCGCGCTCCGTCGGAGTGGGTCCTGATAGCTCTGCTCATCGACTCGGACCGCGTGTGGTTTACGCGAGAGCCGTGAATCGCCGCCATGTCCATCGACCCGGACTTCGCCGAGAGCCGCGAGCGAACACCCGTCGCGGAGACCGACCTCGACCTCGACGCCGACTACGACGTGTGGGGCCGCGTCGAACCGCCCGAGGCGCTGGGCATCCACGGGACGCACGTCGCCGTCGACTTCGACGTCTGCACCGGCGAGGGACCGTGTCTGGAGAACTGCCCGGTCGACGTCTTCGAGTGGGTGGAGACGCCGGGACACCCCGCGAGCGAGGAGAAGGCCGCGCCCGTCGACGAGGCGCAGTGTATCGACTGTATGCTCTGCGTGGATATCTGTCCGGTGGACGCCATCGACGTCGACGGGAGTCGGGCCTGAGCGCCGGGCGCGATCAGTCGAATCGATCCATCTCGAGTTCGCTCCTGAGGTCGTCGAGCCACCCCTCCTCCTGCAGTTCGTCGAGGCGCTCGCGGAAGTGTATCTGACAGAGTCCGACCGTCACGCCGCCGCGCTCGACGGCGATGTCCGCCTCGTCGCTGCAGTAGTGACACTGCATACGTCCGCTCCGTGCCCGAGGCTACTGAACCCTGCGCTACCGGCTCAATCGGACGCGGTCGCGAAACAGTCGGTACTCCTCGCGGTCCAGCCCCGCCCGCCCCAGCGTCCGGTCGTGGGCGTCGCTCCCCCCGGTGACGACGAGACCGTGTTCGTCGATCGCCCGCTCGACGGGCCGCAGGTCGACCTCGCGGCCGTACGGGTAGCGGTACTCGACGCCGTCGAGTTCCGCGGTCAGCGCGAGCGCCGACCCGGGGTCGTCGTACCGCAGCGGGTGCGCGAGGCTCACCAGCCCGCAGGCGTCGTCGAGCAGCGCCGCCCCGCGCTCGAACGACGGGACGTCCCGCGGGACGTAGCACGGCCCGCCGTCGCCGATCAGGTGGTCGAACGCGCCCTGGGCGTCGTACGGCGCGTCGCTCTCGGCGATGGCGCGCGCGACGTGCGGCCGCCCCACGCCCGGTTCGAACGACACGTCGAGCGAGACGCCCGTCTCGGCCTCGACGCGCTCTACGATCCGCCGGGCGCGCTCGATCCGATCGCGCTGGAGTCGCTCCAGTTCGTCCGCGAGCGCGTCGGTGCGGCGCGCGCCGTAGCCGAGGAGGTCCACCCTCCCGGCGTCGCTCTCGACGCGCAGTTCGACGCCGTGGACGAGCGTGACGCCCCCGACGTGCGCCACCGGCGTCCGCAGGTCGGGGTGGAGCCGGTCGTGGTCGGTGATCCCGACGACGCGGACGCCCGCCTCGCGCGCCGCGGGCGGGACCTCCGCCAGCGTCAGCGTCCCGTCGGAGTTCGTCGTGTGCACGTGCAGGTCGGCGACGACCATCGACGACCGTAGGCGACCGGGGCATGTAAGTTCCTTATATTTGGGTTAGGGATCTATAGTGAACGTTTATGATGGATTCGCGGCTGCGTTGGGGTATGCGTCTGTTCAACGACGCGGACGAGAAGCTCGACGCGCACAGCTATCCGGCGACCACGGAGGACCTCGTCGAGGCCTACGGCGACCTCGAACTCGACCTGCCGAACGGCTCGGAGACGGTCGGCGAGGCGCTCCGGAGCGTGCCCGGCGAGGTCTTCTCGGACGCCGACGACGCGCGCTACGCGCTCTACAGCGGCGTCTCCAGCAAGGCGATCGGGCGGAAGTTCTACTCCGACCGCGACCCGTACGCGGTCGGCGAGTTCGGGCCGGAGCAGGTGTCGTTCTAGACCTTCACCGTTTTTCCGGGGGAGTACGCGGGGCGTATCGCTCGCGCTCGTGGTCCCGATCTCGTGACGAACGCGAGGAGCGGCCGCTCCGCGTACGTCTCGAAGGGAGGAGAGGACGAGCGGGCGATACGGGACGCAGCGGCCGTCGATCGATCACGTTCACTTTCGCTCCGCTTCGTGGGAAGGTTTTAATCCGAACGGGCGCAATCGTCGGCAAATGGCGCTCGCGGAGGATACCGACATCATCGACTCGTTCGAGGAGTTCTATCGGACGTACTACCGCAACGAGATCGGTGAACTCGCGCGTAAGTATCCCAACGATCAGCGCTCGCTCTACATCTCCTGGACCGACCTCTACCGGTTCGACCCGGAACTCGCCGAACAGTACCGCAATCAGCCGGGGCAGCTCCAGGAGTACGCGGAGGAGGCCCTCCGGCTCTACGACCTGCCGGTCGACGTGAGCCTCGGGCAGGCGCACGTCCGCATCCGCGACCTCGATCGGACGACGGACATCCGGGCGATCCGCGCGCGCCACCGCGGCCAGCTCATCAGCGTGCAGGGGATCGTCCGCAAGGCCACCGACGTTCGCCCGAAGATCCAGCAGGCCGCCTTCGAGTGCCAGCGCTGCGGGACGCTCACCCGCATCCCCCAGACGGGCGGCGACTTCCAGGAGCCCCACGAGTGTCAGGGCTGTGAGCGACAGGGACCGTTCCGCATCAACTTCGACCAGTCGGAGTTCGTCGACGCACAGAAGCTCCGCGTCCAGGAGTCCCCCGAGGGACTGCGCGGCGGCGAGACCCCGCAGAACATCGACGTCCACGTCGAGGACGACGTCACCGGCCGGGTGACCGCCGGCGACCACGTGAAGGTCACCGGCATCCTCCGGCTCGACCAGCAGGAGTCCGGCCAGAAGAAGTCCGCGATGTTCGACATCTTCATGGACGGCATCTCGATCGAGATCGAGGACGAGCAGTTCGAGGAGATGGACATCACCGACGAGGAGAAACGCGAGATCGTCAACCTCTCCAACGAGTCGAGCATCTACGAGCAGATGGTCGGCTCGCTCGCCCCCTCCATCTGGGGTTACGAGGAGGAGAAGCTCGCGATCGTCCTCCAGCTCTTCTCGGGGGTGACGAAGCACCTCCCCGACGGCTCCCGGATCCGCGGCGACTTCCACATGCTCCTGATCGGGGACCCCGGGACCGGGAAGTCGGCGCTGCTGCAGTACGTCCGAAACATCGCGCCGCGATCGGTGTACACCTCGGGGAAGGGGAGTTCCGCGGCCGGGCTGACCGCCGCCGCCGTGCGCGACGACTTCGGCGAGGGGCAGCAGTGGTCGCTCGAGGCCGGCGCGCTCGTGCTGGCCGATCAGGGAATCGCCGCGATCGACGAACTCGACAAGATGCGGTGCGTGACGGGCGACACGCTCGTCCACCTCGGGGACGGACGCGTGACGCGCATCCGCGAAGTGGCGCGCGAGGCCGCCCGCTCCGGGACGATCGAGGAACTCCCGAACGGGCGAACGATCCGCGACGTGGACGCGGAGGCGTGGACGATGACCGACGACGGGCGGCTCGTCAGGCGACCGGTCACCGCGGTCCACGCATACGACGCACCCGACGACCTCGTCGAGGTGACGCTCGAATCCGGCGAGGCCGTCACGGCGACGTCCGACCACCCGTTCTTCGTGTTCGACGGCGGCGAGCGCGTCGAGAAGGCCGCGGCCGAACTCGGTCACGACGACTGGGTGTACGTACCGCGGCGGCTCCCGCATCCGGCCACCGACGGCGGTACGGTCGCCGACGCGGGTACCGTCGAAGCCGACACGAAGGCCCTCGACGCCGCGTGCGAGCGGGTGGGCGGGGACCGGACGATCCTCGACGTCGTCCCAGCGTGCGGCGACCTGCTCTCGGACCTCCGCGACTCCCTCCGGCTCTACCAGTCCGAGTGCGGATTGAACGACGCGACGTACTGCAACTTCGAGAACGGGGACGCGAACGTCTCGCTCCGGCTGGGTCGAACGGTCCTCGACGCGTTCGAGGCGCGGCGGCGGGACGCCGCGGCCGACGCGGAGGCGCTGTCCGAGGACGATCGCTGGGAGACGCTCTCGCAGGTGAAGGAGAGGTACCACGTCTCACAGCTCGAACTCGCGAGCGGGACGTCGTACAGCCAGTCGCAGGTGTCTCAACGGTGGGGTGACGACGACGACCTCCGCGAGACTGTTCGACGACAGCTCCGCGAGGTCGTCGCGGCCGTCGCCGACACCGACCTCGCGCCGTTTCGCGATCTGGTCCGCGGCGACGTGAAGTGGCGGCGGGTCGCGAGCGTCGAACCCGTCGCGCCGGGGACGACCGACGACCGTACCCGACTGCTACGCGGCGAGTTGGCCGACCTCCTCGGCTGTACGCCGGCGGACGCGGTATCGTCCGCCGAACGCCTGCTCGCGGAGGAGCCGACGGCGTCGTCCTGGGACGAGCTTCGAGCTGAACTCGACCGGCACGGCGTCTCGTTCGAGGATCTCGCCGACGACCTCGGCGTCGCCGGTTCGACGGTCTCGCGCTGGTTCGACGGGGTCGTCGAGACCGATCGCTTCCCGGAGGTCAGAGCGACCGCGCGCGCCGAGTTCGAGGCAGTCAGGACGCGAGCCCGCGCGCTCCTCGACGAACTGGAGGCTCGCGGCCGGCCGAAGGTGTACGACCTCACGGTCGAGGGGACGCACAACTTCGTGGCGAACGGGATGGTCGTCCACAACTCGGAGGATCGCTCGGCCATGCACGAAGCGCTTGAACAACAAAGTATTAGCATAAGCAAGGCCGGAATTAACGCGACGCTCAAGTCCCGGTGTGCGCTCCTCGGCGCGGCCAACCCGAAGTACGGGCGCTTCGACGAGTACGAGTCCATCGGCGAGCAGATCGAACTCGAACCCGCGCTCATCTCGCGGTTCGACCTCATCTTCACCATCACCGACAAGCCCGACCCGGATCGGGACCGCGACCTCGCAAAGCACATCCTCACGACGAACTACGCGGGCGAACTCCACACCCACCGCACGGAGGCGAACGCCTCGAACGTCACGCAGGACGAGGTCGACACCGTCACCGAGGGGGTCGAGCCGGCCATCGACGCCGACCTGCTGCGGAAGTACATCGCCTACGCGAAGCGCACCTGCTTCCCGGTGATGACCGAGGAGGCGCGCGAGGAGATCGAGGAGTTCTACGTCGACCTCCGCTCGCAGGGGGCCGACGGCGACGCGCCCGTCCCCGTCACCGCGCGCAAGCTGGAGGGGCTGGTCCGCCTCGCGGAGGCCTCCGCGCGCGTCCGCCTCTCCGACAGCGTCGACCGGGAGGACGCCCAGCGCGTCATCGACATCGTGCGCTCCTCGCTGGAGGACATCGGCATGGACCCCGAGACGGGCGAGTTCGACGCGGACATCGTCGAGACGGGCACCTCGAAGACCCAGCGCGATCGCATCCGCGACATCAAGGGCATCATCGGCGAGGTCGAGGGCGAGTACGACGAGGGCGCGCCCGTCGAGGAGGTGCTCGACCGCGCCGAGGCGGTCGGCATCGAGCGCTCCAAGGCCGAACACGAGATCGAGAAGCTACGCCGCCAGGGCGACGTCTACGAGCCACAGACCGACTACCTCCGGACGGTCTGACCGCCCGTCTCGTGCGTCTCGTACCGAAGACGTGACGCGGTGCGCGCCGAAGGCCTATGCGCGTTCGGCCCCTACCCGCGGGCATGATCACGCGCGTCGTGCTCTCGCACCCGGAGGACCTGAGCGCGTGGGGGCGCATGCAGATCGAGACGAAGCCCTTCCGGGCGTGGCTCAGGCGCACCCACGGGACGTTCGAGGAGGGCGAGCGCTTCGAGGAGTTCTGTGACGTCGGCTGCTGCGGGAGTTCCCACGACATCGCGTTCGTCGTCGAGGCGGTCGAGGGGGAGGGCGAGGTGACGCGGGAGACGGAGATCGCGTACGTCGAGCGCCCGGAGTGCGACCTGTCGGGCGGCTGGCGCGCGCAGAGCCGGGCGGGACCGGAGCCGGGGACGGACTGAGTCGACCGGTACGCCCGAGCGGGAGACTTATGCCCCGCGCTCGATCACGACCAGTCGAATGGATCGGATCTCCGCGCTGCGCAACATCGAGGACGCGCTGAGCGACTTCGAGGCGGGCGAGTGCGACCTCGCCACGGCCGAGCGGCGCGTCCGCGGCGTCCTGCGCACCTACGCCACGTCGTTCGCGGAACAGGACGCCTACCGCGCCAGCGGCGATCCGCCGATCGACGGCCTCGTCGTCGTGGCGACCTCGCCGAAGGAGGCGCGCGAGCGCCTGCGCGCGCTCGTCGACGACCCCGGCCCGTTCGACGTCGAGCGCGTCGAGTGACCGACAGTCACGAAAATCGTACTGTTTATCGTATAGAGGTGTTCCAGTTCACCCAGTGCTACTGGTCATCGCCTACTCGCGGGCCGCCCGCGGGAGCCTCAGGAACGTCCATCGGACCCACGAGGGGAGCGTCGTCAGGCGGTTCGGTCGGGTCGCGCTGTTCGAGGCGACGGAACTCGGCGCGTTCCTCGCGCTCCGCCTGCGCGAGAAGCACCCCGGCGAGGTGCAGATCTCGCGCGTCGAGCCGTTCAACGAGTTCAGCGCCGTCCCCGAGCGCGTTCGCGAGGCCGCCCGCGCCTACGAGCGCCGGGAGAACCCCAACGTCCCCTACGCGACGTTCGCGGCGGGGACCGACCACCCTGCGCCCGAGGAGCTAGCCGACCGGGAGCTGGCCGACCGGGAGCTGTGACGACGCGACGATGAGGGTCCACCTGCCGTCCGCGACGCTGACCGGGGACGCGATCGACCTCCGGGGGAGCGGACTCGCCGTCGGGCGCGTCGCGCGAGCGGTCCGGGAGGCCGACGGCTTCGTCGAGTGTCCGCCGCCGGGGGCGCTCCACGAACGGGCGGGCGTCGTCCGCCGGGACGCGACGCTCAGGGTGCGAACGGCGCTGGCGCTTGCCGCCCGGTCGCGGGGGTTCCTCGCCCCGCAGGACGAGGAGCGCGACCGCGCCCGACGGCGACTGGCCGAACTCGACGCCGCACGGGTCGAGCGGGTTGACGCCAGCGACGCACGGCGTCGAGTCGCGGCGGCCGACGCCGACGTGGCCCGGTTGCGCGAGCGGTGTGCGACCCTCCAGGGTCGGATACAGGCGCTCCGAGAGGCGGACGACGAGGCGGGGGCGGAGGCGGCGCGGGCCGATCTCGCCGAGGCCGCGCGGGCGCTCTCCGAGCGGGAGACGGCGCGCGAGGCGGCCGCGCAGGAACTCGACGCGCTCGCGGAGCGCCAGCGCGCCGTCCGCGACGCCCGCGACGAGCGTCGGCGACTCGCCGACCGCGTCGCGAACCTCGACCGGGCGGCGCGGCGGCACCTGGTCGAGCGCGTGACCGACGAGTACCGCGCGGCGGTCGCCGACGCGCCCGGAGCGACGGCGGCCGCGTCCGATCCGTTCGCCGCGGACGGCGTCACGGCGACCCTCGCGGTGCTCCGCGTGGGGACCGTCCGGGCACCGGTCGTGCTCGCGTGCGACCGCTTCGAGAGCGCGACGGCGGCCGCCGAGTGGCTCGACGCGCCCGTCCTCCGCCTGTAGTTTATCCCGGAAGACGCGGCAAGCGTCCGCATGGACAGCGAGTGGTCACAGTGTCGCCGAAACGGGGTGACGTTCGTCTCGGTCGTCCTCCGGAGCGACCGCCGACGGCGGGTTCGACTGACGAGCGCGCTCGCGCCGATCTGGCCGCCCCGCCGCCGTGGCGTGCCCGAAGCGGGGTGGACGGACGATGGATACGAGGGGGTCGTGGACGGGATCCTGTCGCTCGGCTTCGCTACACCCGCCCCGCCGACGGACGGCGCGCCGGTGGACGTCGAACCGTTACCGATCGTCGAGGAGCCACCGACGTTCGACCGCCCCGGATGGGCACCGGCGGTCGAGGCGACCCCCGACGGCGTCGTCCGGGCGCTCGGCGATCCCCGGCCGCCGCGAGCGGCCGTGCCGGTTCCCGAACGAAGGAGCGAGGGCGGGCGAGTGGACGAACGCGAGCGGAGCGCGGGGAGCGAGCGAGAGGCGACCGACGAGCGCGAGGGAGACGACGGCTCGGTGCGCGCGGCGACGGCGGCGCTCCCCACCGTCGAGGCGCGGATCGAGGCGGCCGAGGAACTCGCCGCCGTGGAGACGCTGGACGACGCGACGGCGGCGCTGGAGCGCGTCGGCGGACTGGCCGGCGCGCGTGCGCTTCGGTCCGCGCTCGAAGACGACCGGGAGGCGCTGGCGCGGCTGGAGGCGCGCGTCGCCGACCTGCGCGGGCGGGCGGCGCTCGACCTCCCGATCGAGACGCTGGAGCGCGTCGCGTGATCCTCGCCGTCACCGGCGGAAAGGGCGGCGTCGGGAAGACGACCGTCGCGTACAACCTCGGGCGGGCGCTCGACGCGGTCGTCGTGGACGCCGATCTCGGGATGGCAGACCTCCCCGCCGCCCGCGGGCCGGACCTCCACGACGTGCTGGCGGGGCGGGCGGATCCCGTCGAGGCCGTGCGCGAGGACGGGCCGGTGTCGATCCTCCCCTGCGGTCGGACGCTCGCCGGCGCGCGGGCGGCGGACCCGCGCGCCCTCTCGACTGCGCTCGCGGCGGTCGCCGAGGCGTACGGTCGGTGCGTCGTCGACTGCCCCGCGGGGCTGGGGAGCGACGTGGGGATGGCGTTGCTCGCGGCGGAGGCGTCCGTGATCGTGACGACGCCGTCGGCGGTCGCGCTGGCCGACGCCGTCCGGGTGCGCGTCCTCGCGCGGGAACTCGACGCGGGGCTCGCCGCCGTCGCGCTCAATCGGGCGGGCGAGCACCCGGCCGCGGATCGGGTCGAGCAGCTCTTCGGCGCGCCGGTGACGACGATCCCCGAGTCCGCCGCCGTCGCGCGAGCGACGGCCCACGGCGTGCCGGTCACGTCGCTCGACGGACGGGCGGCGGAGCCGTTCGAGGAACTGGGCGCGGTCGTTCAGTCGTCGGTCAGGTCGTAGTACGTCGATCGGAGCGTGACGGGGGTGACGTCGGCGACGGCCGCGACGCGGCGCTGGGTGATCGCGTGGTCGACCTCGTCGGCCGCCGTGTAGAGGCACGCCGCGGCGACGCCCGCCGGGTTACGCCCCGAGACGAGCCCGCGCTCCGCCGCCTCCCCGGCGAGGTCGCGAGCGCGGCGCTCGACGGCGGCGGGGAGGTCGAGTTCCGTCGCGAAGCGCGCGAGGTACTCGCGAGGGTCGATCGGACCGGTGGGGAGCCCGAGTTCGCGGTTCAGCGCGTCGTAGGCCGCCTTCAGTTCCGCCCGAGTCGCCTTGGCGTGCGCGACGACCTCCGCCACGGTGCGCGAGATGGCGTCGGCGCGACAGGTCGCGTACACCGCCGCCGCGGCGAACCCCTCGATGGAGCGTCCCCGGAGGAGGTCCTCGTTCTGCGCGGACTCGAAGAGGACGCACGCGCGGTCGCGGACGTGGTCGGGAAGCTGGAGCGCGCCGATGAGCCGGCGGATCTCGGTGAAGGCGTAGACGCGGTTTCGTTCCGTCTTCGAGCCGATCTTCGCGCGGTTGTGGTGGCGACGCATCCGGGCGACGCGACGGCGCTTCCGGCCCTTGAGTCGCGTCGCGTAGCCGATCTCCGTCGAGAGACCGCGATCGTGACGCGAACGGGTCAGCGGCGCGCCCGTGCGCCTGGGATCCGCCTCGTCCGCGGCGAACGAACGCCACTCGGGGCCGCGGTCGATCGCGTCCTCGCTCACGACGAGGCCACAACTGCCGCAGATCGTCTCGGTCCGCTCGCGGTGCAGGCGACCGTCGCACTCGGGGCAACACCGTGCTGATGCCGAACTCATACAGGTGGAACTTGTCCCGACACCACCTTTAAAGAAGAGCGACAGGTCGGAAAACGAGATCGTGATCGAGGGGCCCAGGTACCGGTTACCGGTACCTCTGGCGGTCGGCAGTCCTCAAACCATTATGAAACTACTACCTCACATTTAAGTCAGATTACGAGATAGTGTCTGATATGGGATTATCCGACATCGCCGCCGGGTTGGAGGTGACGACCGAGCAGCGCGAGCGCGGGATCGCGACCGTCGACGCGACCGAGACGGCCCTCGACGAGCGACTCGCCGCGTTCTCGGCGGAGCTACCGTGTTCCCCCGAAGCCGCGGCGGCGGTAGTCGAGACCTACGCGGAGGGGGCGAGCGTCGGCGCGAGCGCCGCCACGGCCGACCTGCCGGCGATGACCGGCGCGAAGGTGTTGCACCTGCTCGGCGAGCACGTCTCGCCGCTCGGACCGACGGGCCGCGACCTGGTGCGCGACTGGCTGGACGCGCGACTCTCGCGCGCCGACGCCCTCGCGCTCTCGGGGGCGAGCGAGTCCGCGTTCGCGCTCGCCGTCTACGTCGAGACGCACGATCCGATCTCCGGCGCGAGCGAGGCGCTGGAGGGCGTGCTCGCCCCCGACGGGGACGCGGCGGTCGCCAAGCGAGACCTCCTCGCCGAGACGATGGACGACGGGTTCGACTGCCGCTAGCGTCGGAGCGACCGCAACCGTTCGCGCACCCCGCCCCGCTCGACCGCCACCTCGACGCGCACGCCGAAGAGCGTCGAGACCGCCGCGGCGACGCCGGCGGCGAACGGACCGTCCTCGGTATCACAGACCGGCACGGCCGCCGGATCGACGACGGACGACTCCGGAACGACGGCGTCGGCGTCGGGCGCGGCGTCGAGCCGCTCGGTCCGATTCACGACGACCGCGTCGGCCTCGACCGCGAGGTCCGCGAGGCGGTCGCGCGCCCGCACCAGCGAGTCGCGACCGCGCTGTCCGGACGGGGCGACGAGTACCGTCGACTCGCAGGCCGAGACCGCCGCGACCGCCTGGTTCGCCGCGACCGGCGGCGTGTCGACGAGGACGTGGTCGAAGCGGTCGCCCGCCTCCTCGATACGCGCCTCGAACCGCCGGGCGGCCTCGGGCGTCTTCGCGCGGGCCAGCCGTTCGAACGGCGCGCGGGCGGGACAGGCCGCGAGACGGCCCGCGGCGTCGGGCGCGAGGTCGACCAGGCCGGCCTCCAGCGGCGCGTCGGGGTCGAGCGTCAGTTCGGTCACGTCCGCCTCGGGACGGACCGGGCAGTGATCGGCGAGCCCCTGCGTGGCGTACGCCGCGTCGATGACGGCGACGTCGTGGCCGCCGCGGGCGAGCAGCGCACCGAACTCCAGCGCGAGACGGGTCGTCCCCGCGCCGCCGGTGGCACCGACGAGGCTGTAACTGTTCATACAGTATATCGGGACAGTCTCGTATAAAAATATCAGGTAGGCGAGCGACGGCGGCTACGCCCGTTCCCCGATCGCCGCGGCGATGTCGTCCAGTTCCCCGTCGCTCAGGTCGGGGCTGCTCCCCGCGACGGCGTGGATGGGGCCGCCGCCGTCGCCCTCGAACCGGGGGACGACGTGGCCGTGGACGTGGGGCACCTCCTGGCCGGCCGCCGCGCCGTCGTTGAACCCGACGGTGGTGGCGTCGGCGTCGACCGCGTCCTCGACGGCCGACACGAGGTCGTAGAGGACCGCGAAGAGGTCCGCCGCGAGGTCGCCGGGGAGGTCGTCGAGCCGCTCGTGGTGGGCCTTCGGGACGACGAGCGTGTGCCCCGGCGCGAGTGGGTTCGCGTCGAGGAAGGCGAGGATCGAGTCGTCCTCGTACACCGTGCGGCTCGGGAGGTCGCCGTCGACGATGCGACAGAAGATGCAGTCGGTCATGGGCGGGCGGTCGTCCGGCGGCGGGAAAAGCCTCCCGGTGACTCCGACCGGGGGGCCGGCGCGCCGGGGCGGTGAACCTTTTTGTCTCGACCCGCGAAACCGTGAGACATCATGCCAATCGAGTTCGTCAGGGACGTACAGCGGGCGTCCTTCTACAGTCCGCTCGAGGACTTCGCCCCGGTCGAGGTCGAGGTCGAGGTGCGAGAGGACCCGCTGACCGGGCGACAGGCGCGGATCGTCCCCGAGAGCTTCGTCCACCCCGGGGAGTTCGACATCGAGGAGGTCGTGCGCGACGACGAGAACTGCTTCTTCTGCCCGGGGACGGTCGAGGAGGTCACCCCGAAGTACCCCGACTGGGTGGGCGAGGAGCGGGTGACGGAGGGCGAGGCGACCTCCTTCCCGAACCTCAACCCCTACGGCGCGCACTCGAACGTCGTCGCCCTCACGGAGGACCACTACCGGCCGATCGACGGGTTCACGCCCGAGGTGTTCGAGGACGGACTCCGCGCCGCGCTCCGGTACGTGACGGCCGTCCGCGACCACGAGGACGCCCCGCACGCGAGCGTGAACATGAACTTCCTCCGACCGGCGGGCAGCAGCATCATCCACCCGCACCTCCAGACGCTCGTCGACGACCGGGGGACGAACGTCCAGCGCGAGCTGCGCGAGGCCGACCGCGCCTACCGCGAGGAGCACGGCGCGGACTACTGGGCGGACCTCACCGACGAGGAGCGCGACGGCGAGCGGTTCGTCGCCGAGACGAGCGGCGTCTCGTGGCTCGCGCCGTTCGCCCCGCGCCACCACCGCCACCTGGTCGGCGTCGCGACCGGGGCGGAGGGCGTCCCGGCCCCCGAGAGCGACCTCCTCGCCGACCTCGCGTCGGGGATCGCGAGCGTCCTCTCGTACTACGGCGACGCCGGGCTGAACAGCTTCAACTTCGCGCTCTTCCTCGACGAGGGAGCGACGCCCGTGTTCGACGTCGTCGCGCGGTCGGTGTTCGACCGGTACTACTGGAGCGACTCGCCGTTCTTCACGGTGCTGCACGACGAGGGCGTGGTGGACGTCGCCCCCGAGACGTACGCGGCGGAGGCGCGGGGGCACTTCTGATGCGCGTCTCCGTCCTCGGGTCCGACCTCGTCCTCGACGAGCGGTCCCTCGACGCCGACCCCGACGAGGTCCGCGAGCAGGTCAGGGAGTACGAGCGCGGCGAGCGCCGGTCGTTCGACCTCCCTATCCGGTTCCCCGACACGTTCACCGGGCGGGTCATGCGCGCCATGGCGGCGATCCCCTACGGCGAGACGCGCACCTACGGCGACCTCGCCGCCGACCTCGACACCGCCCCCGTCGCCGTCGGCGGGGCGTGCGGGCGCAACCCCGTCCCGCTGGTCGTCCCCTGCCACCGGGTGGTCGGCAGCGACGGCGACCTGCGCGGGTTCTCGGCCGCCGACGGGGTCGCGTGCAAGCGCCGCCTGCTCGACTTCGAGGCCGAGCGCGCATGACGGGAGGGGGTCGATCCGGCGGCGCGGCGGGGGACGACGTCCCCGACGACGCGACCCGGGACGATCCCGGCGACGCTGACCGTGACGACCGCTTCAGCGACGTCACGGACGCCCACGTCCACCTGATGCCCGAGCGCCTCATGGCGGCCATCCGGAGCGCCCTGCACGACGAGGCGGGCTGGTCGTTCCCGGACTCGGCCGCCCAGGCGGACGTGGAGCGCGCGCTGCGGGCGCAGGGCGTCGCGCGCTACGTGGCGCTCCCCTACGCCCACAAGCCGGGCATCGCGCGGGAGCTGAACGCGTGGCTGCTCGAGCGGGCTGGCGCGTCGGAGATGGCGATCCCGTTCGCGACGGTCCACGCCGACGACGAGGTGCGGGCGGTCGTCCGCGACGCCTTCGAAGGGGGCGCGCGGGGCCTGAAGTTCCAGTGTCCCGTCCAGGGCTGCGCGCCGGACGACCCGCGGCTGGACCCCGCCTACGAACTCGCCGCCGAGTACGACCGCCCGATCGTCTTCCACGCGGGCACCGCGCCGATGTTCGAGGACAGCCCCCACGTCGGCCTCGACCGCTTCCGGGCGTTCGTCGACTCCTACCCCGAGGTACGGGCCTGCTGCGCCCACATGGGCACCTACGAGCACGAGGGCTTTCTCGACCTGGCCCGCGAGCGCGAGTCCGTGTTCCTCGACACCTGCGTGGCGATGGCGTCCACCGCGCCCGACCTGCTGGACTTCGACCCCGCCTCGATCCCGGACGCCGCTTTCGAGGACCTCGCCGGCCGGATCATGTACGGCTCCGACTACCCGAACGTCCCCTACGCTTACGAGCGCGAACGCGAGCACCTGCTGTCCCGGGACCTGTCCGACGGGGCCTTCGACGCGCTCCTCCGGGGCGCGGCGGCGCGCTTTCTCGGGGAGCGGTAGCTCCTCCGACGACCTGTATGCCCCCCGGCCGATCCGCGATTCGAGGACGGGATCGGATCAGGTGGCGTCCCCCCTCGACCGGAGGACGTGCATGTACTCGCCGACGGAGTACGCGACCGCGGTGAGAAGCAGGAGCGCGAGGACGGCCGGGAGCGCCACGACCAGGTCTGCACCGACGACGAGCGCGGCGGCGAGCGCGAGCGCGAGTAACCAGAGGACGGTCAGTCGCTTCGCGTACGCGGCGTACGCGACGACGCCCGCGATCACGAGGCTGGAGACGCCGGTGATGACGACTCGGTAGGCCCCTCCCGGTTCGTCGGTGAGGACGTCGATCCCCCTGACGAACTCGCCAGTGACGGGATGTGCGACGCCGAGGAACGTCTGTCGTATCACCAGCGCGACGATCAGCAGTACGGTGACGCTCCCGAGACACGTCCGATCGTCTCACCGGTCGATTTCGTCATCGTGAGCGAACGATTCGAGGGTACCGGCATAAGTTTTCACCGCAACCACAGGATCCCGCAGTGACGAGAGGGGGCGGCGTTCGACCGGTACGCCGAAACCGGCTTCGCGAACTGCTGACCGTACCTAGCTATTTGTCGCTCGAGCCGAACGGAACAGGGAATGACGCTCCGGTCGGATCCGCGACGGTGGCGCTGGGTGCTGTGGACGATCCTGGCTGGCGGTTTTCTGCTGGTGAACTTCCACCGCGTCTCCTCGTCGGTGCTCGCGGATCAGCTGACCCGCGCGTTCGACACCAGCGCGGCCGAACTCGGCCTGCTCCACGCCTCGTTCTTCTACGTCTACGCCGCCCTCCAGCTACCGGCGGGCGTGCTCGTCGATCGCGCGGGGGTGCGTCGCGTGGCCGCCCTCGGGCTGGTGGTGATGAGCGCCGGCGTGTTCGCGTTCGCCACCCGGGGGACGCTCGTCGGGGGCTTCCTCGCCCGCGCGAGTATCGGCCTCGGCGGGAGCGTCCTCTACATCGCCACGCTCCGGTTCTGCGCGAACTGGTTCCGCGCGGACGAGTTCGCCACGATGACCGGGTGGACGATCGCCGCCGCGGGCCTCGGCGGCGTGTTCGCCACCACCCCGCTGGCGCTCGCGGCGGGGGCCCTCGGCTGGCGGACGGCGCTGCTGATCGCGGGGGCGGTCGGCCTCTGCATCTCGGTCGTCGTCTACGCGCTCGTCCGCGACCGCCCCGCGCGGGCCGGCTTCGACGCGCCCGACGGCGTGACCCCCGGGACGGAGGCGGTGAGCGCCGCGACGGTCCTCGCGAACACGAAACGCGTCCTGCGCGAGCGGGAGACGTGGCTGCTCGGCGGCATGCTCTTCTTCCTCTTCGGAGTCAACTTCACCGTCCTCGGGCTGTGGGGCGTGCCGTACGTCGTCCACGTCTACGACGTGTCGGTCGCCCGCGCCTCGACGTACGTCCTGCTCGGGAACGTCGGCCTGCTACTCGGCCCGCCCGTCTTCGGCGCGCTCTCCGATCGCCTCGGCCGCCGGACGGAGGTCATCCTCGCGTCGAGCGTCGGGTTCACGCTCGCCTACGGGGCCATCTTCCTCGCGGTCGCGCCGCCGCTGCCGGTGCTCGGGGCGCTGCTCTTCCTCGGGACGTTCGTCAACGGCGGGACGGCGCTCGCCTACACCGTCGCCAAGGAGCGCCACGGCGCGACCGCGAGCGGGACGGTGACCGGCACGGTGAACAGCCTCGGCTACTTCGGGGCGGCGACCTTCCCCGCGCTGATGGGCGTCGCGCTCGACGCCTACTGGACGGGCGAGACGATCAACGGCGCGCGCGTCTACTCGGTCACCGGCTACCGCGTCGCGTTCGGCCTCGCCGCGCTCGCGGGCGTGCTCGCCGTCGGCTGCGCGGCGTGGATCCACCTGCGGATGGGCCGACCCGCCCGCGGCGGGGTGGCGGCGGCCGACGACTGATCACGACAACGAGCGTTCGCCGCCCGCGCCCACCGTCGCCGCGAAGACCGGGAGCGCGGGCAGGACCGTCTCGACCGGCCCCGAGTTGAACTCCCGGAAGAGGTCCTGCACGTCCTCGATCGAATCCTCGTCCATCCCGATCCCGCGCAGGTCGTCGGGCGCGAGGCGGGGTCGGTAGGGCGCGCCCGTCACGAACCCGCTCGTGAGATCGTCCACGCGATCGCACGCGCGGTCGAACGCCGCGCTCTCGAAGGCCGATTCGACGTCCCCCCACAGCCGGTCGAGCGCGGCGGGCCACTGCGCGAGACAGCGGTAGATGCTCGGCAGGTTCGACTCGAAACCGTGGAACTCCCGGATCGACTCGACCGTCCCCGACAGCTCGCCCGGCACCGCGTCGGGCGGGGTCATCGACGGGGGCGCGCCCCGGTCGCGGTCGAGCCAGTCGGGGAACGGCGCGGTCGTCGCGGGGTCGTCCGCCGGTTCGGTCCCCACCGCCTCGCCGTGGAGCGCCCGGTCCATCGCCTCGAAGAGCACGGCGAGGCGGGGCGCGACGACGTCGAAGGTGGCGAGTTGCCCCCGCAACTCGGCGAACTCGGCCGGCGAGACGCCGAGCGCCGCCGGGTCGTAGGCCGGGAGGTCGTCCAGTTCCGAGAGCACGGCGTCGCGGTACTCGACCGTGAGCCGGGCGAACGCGCGCGTCTCGAACAGCGGCTTGACCTGCCCCCACGCGTAGCGGGTGAACGCGGGTTCGTTCGCCATCGCCGTCCGGAAGATCCAGTTGACCACCGGCGCGCGGAAGGTGCGTTTGACGTCGTCGTAGAGGCCCCGCCGCCACCCGGTCGCCTCGCGGTCGTACAGTTGCTCGCTCGTGTCCATGGGAGGGGGACGCACGCCGGGAGGGTAGGCGTTGGGGCTGGCCGGCTCCCCGACCGTCGCTCTCACCCCTCCAGTCCCTCCAGCGCCGCCCGGAACCGCGCGCGCTCGACGACCCGGAAGACGAGATCCGCCGTCCCGACGACCGCGCCGTCGCCCGCGCGCGAGGCGGTCGCCGCCAGTTCGAGGCGGCGGCCCTCGACGCCGACCAGGTCCGTCTCGACGGCCACGGTCGTCCCGACGGGCGCGGCCCGCCGGTGGCGGAGGTCGGCGCGCTCGCCCACCGTGCCCGTGCCGTCCGGGAGGAGTCCGTGCAGCGACTCCCGGCCGACGAACTCGCAGAAGGCGAGGAGGGACGGCGAGCCGAGCACGCGCACGGCCTCCTCGGGCGTCGCGTCCGCCGCCGCGGGGAGCGCGGGCGGGTCGTCCTGCTCGCCGAAGACGTTCGTCGCGTGACGGGGCTGGACGGTGAACTCGCGGCGTCCGGTCACCTCGCGCCGGGCGAGGTCGGAGAGGTCGACGGTCATGGCTTTCCGTTAGCACGAGAACGGGTAAACGCTACCACGGTTCGCGGAACGCATTAATACCGTTCGGCCAGTACCGGGAGACAGACACGACGTTCTGCGGTCACGCGGTCGCCCGGATCTCCTCACGCGGCGCGTCAGATCACACTGGTTGGGTCGCTCCGATCCGTGCAGTTCCCACGACGGCGACGAGCGTGTCCTATCGCCCACGAAATGACGACAGACCACCACGAATCCGACGTCGCTTCGTCGCTCGACGCGATGTTCGACGTCCTCAGCGACCGCTATCGCCGCCGACTCCTCCTCGAAGTGTACCGTCGGAGACGCCGATCGGAGGGGGAGGCGTTCGGCGTCGACGCGTTCACGGCGCGGGGAGAGCTATCGGAAGAGTGTCGGGGGCGCCTCCGCCACGTCCACCTGCCGAAGCTGGCGGCGGCGGGCTTCGTCGCCTGGGATCGCGAGCGGGGGACGATCGGTCCCGGTCCGCACTTCCGCGAGATCGAACCGGCGATCCGCCTCCTGCACGACAACCGAGACGAACTGCCGGACGACTGGCTCTGACGACCCGCGGACGGACGCGCTGGCGTCAGACGTACGCCGCCAGCGCCTCTCCGATCGCGTCGCGGTAGGACTCGTAGGTGTGTCCCAGCCGCGCGATCCAGACCTCCTGATAGGAGGGGTGGAGTACGGGGAGGACCGGAACGCCGAGCGTCGGACACGCCTGCGGTTCGAGCACGAGGTCGAGAAAGCGGTCGACCTCGCGTCCCTCGACCGCGAGCAGCGACCGCGCGGCGTGCTTGCCGGTGGCGACGACGCACGCCGGGTCGATCAGTTCGATCTCGCGCAGGAGGTGCGGGCGGCAGTTCGCGCGCTCCTCGTCGGTGGGTTCGCGGTTGCCGCCCCCGGGGGCGGGCGGGAAGCACTTCACCGCGTTCGTGTAGTAGGCGTCCGGGTAGCCCAGTTCCTCGAACATCGCCCGCACCTTCCGACCCGAGGCGCGGGAGGTGTAGGCCACGCCGGTCCAGTTGCCGCCCCGCCAGCGATCCGCCTCGGGCGCGCCCGCGCCGGGGGCCTCGCCGACGACCACGAGATCGGCGTTCGCGGGTCCGACGCCCCACGAGATGCGCTCGCGGGCGTCGGCGAGTTCGGGGCACCGCCGGCAGTCGGGTTCGAGGACGAGGCGGTCGTCGGGCTCGGGGTACCGCGGCGACACCGTCACTCCGTCAGCGGGAGGACGACGCCGAAGACGATGGGCGAGAGCAGGCCGACGAGGATGCCGACGGCCTCCATGTCAACGAAGACGGTGGAGAGCCAGCCGGGCGTCGAGCCGAGCACCGCGGGGGCGAACGCGCCCCCGATGGCCCCGACGAGGAACAGCGCGAGGCCGAGCAGGAAGCCGCCCTTCGTGAGCCTAGTGTAATCGAGCGAACCGTAACGTCCCATACCTCACGTATTCGCCACCTCGGGCATAAACCTGTTCGAGAGCGAATAGCACACGTTCCGCAAGTGGTTTATCCGAGAGCGCGATACCCTCCCCCGTGAACGACGCGTTGCTCGAACCCGCGCTCGAGGCGCTCTCCGTGCTCGTCTACGCGGCCGTGACGGTCGCGCTGACGGGCGTCGGTCTGCTCACCGAACAGGCGGGACTCACCACGCTCGGAACCGACCAGACGCTCGGCCTCTGGATGCTCGCCATGGGCGCGGTCGCGCTCGGCGGGGCGTACCTCGTGGCGACCGGCCACCTGCTCCCCCGGGCGCGGGCGCTCCTGGCCTGATCGTCCGATCGTACCGTCGTCCGCGCGACCGCTGACGGCCCCACCTGTCGGACCGATTCGCCTTTACCTTCGGGGGTGCGTTTCTCACCCATGAGCGATAGCGCCGACAGCGCCCCCGAGTCGGGCGCGGAGTCCTCCGGGCTCCGACGACGGTTCGGGGAGGTAGACGACCAGTACGATCCGGACGCGGTCGAGGCGCGCGTCCGCGAGTACTGGCGGGACGTTGACGCCTACGAGCAGACCAAGCGCAACCGGGAGGGCGCAGAGCGGTTCTTCTTCGTCGACGGGCCCCCCTACACGAGCGGCGCGGCCCACATGGGGACGACGTGGAACAAGTCGCTGAAGGACGCCTACATCCGCTACAAGCGGATGTGCGGCTACGACGTGACCGACCGCCCCGGCTACGACATGCACGGGCTACCCATCGAGACGAAGGTCGAGGAGAAGCTCGGCTTCGCCAACAAGAAGGACATCGAGGAGTTCGGCATGGAGGCGTTCATCGAGGCGTGCAAGGAGTACGCCGACGAGCAACTCGAGGGCCTCCAGGACGACTTCAGGTCCTTCGGCGTCTGGATGGACTGGGAGAACCCCTACCGGACCGTCACGCCGGAGTACATGGAGGCGGCGTGGTGGGGCTTCGCGCGCGCCCACGAGCGCGGCCTCGTCGACCGCGGGAAGCGCTCGATCACGCAGTGTCCCCGCTGCGAGACCGCGATCGCCAAGAACGAGGTGGAGTACCACGAGATCGAGTCGCCCAGCATCTACGTGACGTTCCCCCTGCGTGACCGCGAGGGCTCGCTCGTCATCTGGACGACGACGCCGTGGACCATCCCGGCGAACACCTTCGTCGCGGTGGACGAGGCGGCCGACTACGTGGCCGTCGACGCCGAGCGGGACGGCGAGACCGATCGCCTCTACCTCGCCGAGGCGATGGTCGAGGACGTGCTGAAGCGCGGGCGCTACGAGGACTACGAGGTCGTCGAGGAGCTGTCGGGCGCGGACATGCTCGGCTGGGAGTACGACCACCCCCTCGCGGAGGAGGTGCCCACCCACCCGGCCGGCGAGGGAGCGGGGCGGGTCTACCACGCGGACTACGTCGAGGTGGATCGCACTGGCCTCGTCCACTCCGCGCCGGGCCACGGCCAGGAGGACTTCGAGCGTGGGCGGGAACTCGACCTCGAGATCTTCTGCCCAGTCGGCCCCGACGGCGTCTACACCGAGCAGGGCGGGGCGTACGCCGGCGAGTTCGTCCGCGACGCGAACGACGACATCATCGCGGACCTGGACGCGAAGGGCCTGTTGCTCGCCGACGAGACCACCCGCCACGACTACGGGCAGTGCTGGCGCTGCGGGACGGACATCGTCTTTCTCGCCACCGACCAGTGGTTCGTCACCGTCACCGACGTGAAGGAGGAGATGCTCTCGAACATCGAGGACTCGGAGTGGCACCCCCCGGAGGCCCGCGACAACCGGTTCCGGAAGTTCATCGAGGGGTCGCCCGACTGGAACGTCTCCCGCCAGCGCTACTGGGGCATCCCGATCCCGATCTGGGTGCCCGAGGGGTGGGACGGCGACATGGAGGGGGTGATCGTCGTAGGGACGCGCGAGGAACTCGCCGAGCGCGTCGATCAGGACGTCGATCCCGAGGACGTGGACCTCCACCGGCCCACGGTGGACCACCTCACGATCACGGAGGGGGGCGTCACCTACGAGCGCGTCCCGGACGTCTTCGACGTGTGGCTCGACTCCTCGGTGGCGTCGTGGGGCACCCTGAACTACCCCGCCGAGACGGCGGACTTCGAGGAGCTGTGGCCCGCGGACCTCATCATGGAGGCCCACGACCAGACTCGCGGCTGGTTCTGGTCGCAACTCGGCATGGGGACGACCGCGATGGGCGAGATCCCCTACCGGGAGGTGCTCATGCACGGCTGGGCGCTGGCCGAGGACGGCCGCAAGATGTCGAAGTCCATCGGGAACGTCGTCACGCCGCGGGAGGCGCTCGAGCGCCACGGCGCGGATCCCATGCGCCTGTTCCTCCTCTCGGTGAACCCGCAGGGCGAGGACATGCGCTTCTCCTGGGACGAGATGGCGACGATGCAGCGCGACCTCAACATCCTCTGGAACGTCTTTCGCTTCCCGCTGCCGTACATGCGGATGGACGGGTTCGACCCCGACGCGGTCGGCGTCGGGGACGTCCCCCTCGAACTCGCCGACGAGTGGGTGCTCTCGCGCCTCCAGTCCACGAAGCGCGAGATGACCGCCCACTGGGAGGAGTTCCGGCAGGACCGCGCGCTCGACGCCCTCCTCGAGTTCGTCGTCGAGGACGTCTCGCGGTTCTACATCCAGGTCGTCCGCGAGCGGATGTGGGCCGAGGAGGCGAGCGACTCGAAGCGCGCCGCCTACGCGACGCTCTACCGCGTCCTCCTGGAGACGGTCCAGTTGCTCGCGCCCTACGCGCCGTACGTCGCGGACGACGTCTACGCCACCCTCACCGGCGAGGCGGGGTACGACACAGTCCACATGTGCGACTGGCCCGAACCCGACGAGGCGCTCCTCCGGGAGGACCTGGAGGCCGACGTCGACGTGCTGCGCGGGATCGAGGAGGCGGGCGCGAACGCCCGCCAGCAGGCCGAGCGCAAGCTCCGCTGGCCCGTCCCGCGCGTGGTCGTCGCCGCCAACGACGCCGAGGCCGCCCGCGCCGCCCGCGAGCACGCCCCGCTCCTCCGCGAGCGGCTCAACGCCCGCGAGGTGGAGGTCGTCGCCCCCGACGAGTCCTGGGAGGAGCTTCGGTACTCCGCGCAGGCCGACATGAGCGTCCTCGGCCCCGCCTTCGGCCCCCGCGCCCAGGAGGTCATGCGGGCGCTCAACGATGCCCGCGTGTCCGAGGCGACGCTCGACGCGCTCGAGGCGAGCGTCAACGACCGGCTCGACGAACCCGTCGAACTCACCGACGAGATGGTCGAGTTCGTCACCGAGACGCCCGACGACGTGGCCGGGACCGTCTTCTCGACGAACGGCGGGGAGCGCGGGGTCGTCTACGTCGACACCAGCATCACCGAGGACATCGAGAGCGAGGGCTACGCCCGCGAGGTGATCCGTCGCGTCCAGGAGATGCGCAAGGACCTCGACCTCGACATCGAGGCGGAGGTGCGCGTCGACCTCGACGTCGGCGACGACCGCGTCGCCCGCCTCGTGCGCGAACACGAGGACCTCATCGCCCGCGAGGTGCGGGCCGCCGAGTTCGGCGACGTGGCCGACGGCCACCGCCGCGAGTGGGAGGTCGAGGGCGTCGAGATGTCGATCGCGGTCGAACCGCTCGCGACGCCCGAACCCTCGGACTGAACCGGAACCCCACTCTCGATTTCCTACCGGCGCACCGTCACCGGCCTCGCACAGGTGATGAACGGTTCGTCCGTCCCCGCGGCGAACAGCGCCAGCCGACCGCACTCGTCGCGCCCCTCGCGCCAGCGCGGCAGCGGCGGGATGTCGTAGTCCTCCGGCCCGTAGTACAGCGAGGCGACGACCCACTCACGCGCCCGCACGGTCGATCCCCCCGTTCTCCGGTTCGCGTTCCGTTCGTCCGGCGTCCATACCGGTTTAGGTCGGCCTAAAATACTTGAGCGCATCGATTTAGGCCGACCAAAATCAGCTCGGAGGTCGGCGCGGTGGGAGAACGGTCGCTACCCCGAGAGCGGGGGGAGGACCGGCGGAAAGGGGGGATGGCTACCGCGCGTCCGCGACGGCCGGCGCGAGAACGGACGCGGCGCTCACCGCGCTCTCGGCGCGCTCGACGGTGTCGGTGCCGTAGACCGCCGCGACGCCCGCCCGGGCCAGCTTCGCCCGGGCGTTCGCGGCGAGCATCGGGTGGACGCAGGTGGCGTAGACGCGGGCGACGCGCTCGGCGTGCAGGTGCTCGATCGCCCCGGCCATCGTCGAGCCGGTGGCGATGATGTCGTCCACGACGACGACGTCGCGTCCCGAGACGTCCGTCTCGCTCGGCGTGAGCGTCACCTCGCCGGTGTCGTAGTCGCGCGCCTTCTCGAAGTAGTCCACGCCGCCCGCCCCGTAGGCGTCCCGGACCGTCTCCGCGAGGGGCGTGGCGCTCTCGTCGGGGGCGAGAAAGAGCGGTTCGTCGAGGTCGGCGGGGAGCGGGTCGGCGAGCAGCGGCGAGGCGTCCACCGACTCCGTGGGGACGTCGAAGAAGTTACAGACCGCCTCCTCGTGGGGCGTGACGGTGACGACGCGGTCGGTGGTCGTGGAGATGGCCCGCGCCATCGCGCGCGCGGAGACGGGGTCGCCCTCCCTGAACGCCCGGTCCTGCCGGGCGTAGCCGAGATACGGGATCACCGTCGTGACCCGATCGAAGTGCTGGCGGGCGACGTCCTGGAGTTGCAAGAGCTGAACGTGGGCGTCGCTGTCGACGGTGGAGGCGACGACGATCGCGCGTTCGCCGCTCGCCGGCGCGCGGACGAGGAGTTCGCCGTCGGGGAACCGGTCGTACTCGACGGGTCCAACCTCCGCGTCGAGTTCGGCGGCGAGCGACGCCGCGAGCGACTGCGACGCCGATCCGGGCAGTATCATGTGCGCCTCTCGACGGCGCGCGGTAAAACGCGTTTTCGTTGCCGCCGGGGAACTACAGCACCGCGAGCCCGCGGACGTCGCGGACGCCCAGCGACCGGGCGCGCCAGCCGTCCTCGCCCGCCGCGAGGAACGTCCCCGACCCGGTGACGAGGTAGGTCGACTCGCCGTACCCGATACCGGCGACGGGGTCTGCGACCGGCAGGGGGACCTCGGTCCACTCCGCGCCGGCCCGCTCCCGTTCGTAGAGCGCGTCGGACGCGGCGGCGTGGGCGCGCTCGCCGTCGCACGCGACGACCCGGAAATCGCCGTCGAGCACGTCCATCCAGCCGTTCCCGAGCCTGTACAGGCCGTCCGCGGTCGCGGCGAGGGGGACGCCGACCGTCGAGACGTCGCGAACGTCCGCGAGGCCGACGCGCGTCCCGTCGAGGCGGAACACGCCCCCCGCGGCCGCGAGGAGGTCGCCGTCGATCGCGCGCACGTCCTCGACCGCCGAGAGCGTCGCCCAGCCGTCGTCCCCGAGCCGCGCGACCCGATCCGACCCGGCGGCGACGAGCGCCCCCTCCGGGTCGAAGCCGACGGCGCTCGCGGGGCCGAACCCCGTCTCCGCGAAGTCGGAGCCGATCAGCACGTCGCCCTCGGCGGCGACGGCGAGCGCCCCGTCGCGCGCGGCGACCGACGCGACCGCCCCGCGGCGTTCGAGGCCGAAGCCGCCGACGAGGTCGCCCGACACGTCCACGCGCACGAGCTCCGCCTCCGCGGCGACGACTGCGACCGTCCGGCCCGCCTTCGCGCCGTAGACGCGCTTCTCGTCGATACCGATGTCCTCGTCCATGGCGGGATGCGGCGGGCCAGCGCCGAAAGCGTGTCGCCACGGTCGTCCGGATTCAGTACGCACATGGCTCGACGGCGCGCACGCTTACCGTGTTCCAGCCCCTCACCTACCTCGAGTGGATCGCCGGACGGCCCGACGCGGCCGCACACGATCTCGGCTCCAGCGACCTCCGGGCGCGACCGGACGACGACGACCTCGCTGACCGTCGGGCCGACGACGCGGTCGTCCCGGACGCCCTCGTCGGCCTCCCCGACCCGCCGGAGGGGACGACTCTCGAGGCGCAACTCGCCGCGATCTACGGCCGCAGTCGGAGGAGCGTCCGAGTCACCGCGGGCGCGAGCCACGCGAACGCGCTCGTCGCGATGGCCATCACCGCCGCGGCCGACGATCCCCGCGTGCTGGTCGAGTCGCCCGGCTACGAGCCGCAGGTCGTCACCCCGGCGGGCTTCGGCGCGACCGTCGATCGCTTCCCCCGCGGCCCCGACGGTCGCCTCGACCCGGAGCGGGTCGCCGACGCCATCACCGCCGAGACTGACCTCGTCGTCTGCACGAACCGGCACAACCCGACGGGCGCGCTCGCGGATCGCGCGACGCTGGCCGAGACGGCGGCCCTCGCCGGCGAGGTCGGCGCGACGCTCCTCGTCGACGAGGTGTACGCGCCCTACGCGACCGAGCCGCGCCGGGGCGCGTTCGGCGGTGTGACCGCGGCGGGCCTGCCGAACGCCGTCGTCGTCTCCTCGCTCACGAAGTTCCACGGTCTCGGCGGTCTCCGGATCGGGTGGATCGTCGCCGACGGTTCGCTCGCCGACCGCCTCGACCGCGCCGCCTGGCACCTCCCGGTCGTCGCCGAACCGAGCCGCGCGCTGGCCCGGCGGGCGCTCCACCACCGCGAGGCTCTCGCGGAGCGCTCCCGGGCGCTGCTCCGGGCGAACCACGCGCTCCTCGCCGACTTCGTCGACGGTCGGACCGACCTCTCGGGGGAGGTCCGCGAGGGATGTCCCTTCGCGCTGCTCGCCCACGACCGGGCGGCCGGCGACCGGGTGAGCGAGGCGGCGTGGGAGGCGGGCGTCCTCGTCGTCCCCGGACGGTTCTTCGAGGTTCCCGGAGCGGTCAGGGTCGCACTGGGGCACGACCCGGAGACGACGGAGGCGGCGCTGGCGGCGTTCGGGGAGGTGCTGGACGGACTCTGATCCCGGTGTCGGTGATCGGAGGCAGAACCCGAAACGGAGTCCGAGACCGACCTGAAGGCCTGTGCTCGTCGACTCGCGAGGGACGGCCATCGTGAAACGAACGTCGGCGCACCTCCTGTTCGGCAGGGAGAGAGTGGTGACGCGAAACGGGATCCTGTTCGCGGTCGCGCTCTCGCTCGTCGTCTTCTCGTACTACAACGACGGGCCAGTCGTCTGCTGGCTCCTCGCGGGGCTACCGGCGTTCGCGGCCGTCGCGAGACTCCAGTACGGAGGATGGTTCGGACCGCCGTCGCTCTCCATTCTGGTCGCGGCCGGGGTGTTCTTCGGCGGGATCGTCGCCCTCGTCTCCGGAACGACGGGTTTCCTCGTCGGGATACTCCTCCGGGTACTCCGTCGCGAGACGAGCGGGCGATGGGCGTAGTCGAGTCACGTCGGTCAACGTACGCATCCCCGGAGGTCGTCGATCCGACCGAGTGCCATCCCGATCCGCCCACGCGTTGTGGTACGTCAGGAACGTCTCGGGGACGGTCTCGAAGGTGGTACATCCGTTCGACTCGATGCAGACTTCGAAGGGGGTTTCGGACGCCGTCGTCGTCTCGGTGGCGTTCGTCCGGGCAGGCGTCTCCGACGGCTCGGACGCCGGACCGGCTCCAGTACACCCGGCGAGCACCCCTCCTCCGACGACCGCGCCGCCGTACTTCACGTACTCCCTGCGCGTCGGTGCCTCGTATTCCGTTGAGTCTGTACTGTCCATACTAGAGGTCACCGTCGATGATGTCTGCGACCCGGTGACGGTCGAACAACTGTTCCTCCTCGGGTACGTCGAGTGGCGCGCTCAGGTCGAGTTCGCCGAACTCCTCGGGATAGAACAGCCGAGCAGTCAGCTCCGTCTGGAAGGCGTTGACGAGCGGCCCCTGTTCGGCGGTCGGGCCGGGAAGAACCCGACCGTTCCGCACTGCGGTGAGTCGGCTCCCGATCTCGTGTTCTTCCATCGGCGCGACGAACTGTTCACGGAACCGGTCGGTGTCGAACGCGCCATCACCATCGAACGTCACAGAGCCCGTCGTGATGCCCCAATGAACGAGAATGAGGTCGGGGTCCACCTCCAACATCGTCTCGTAGTCCGTCTGTCCGTACTGCCCAGTTTCGACGCCGGCGAACGCGTCGGCCTCGACGAGCCCGAGATCGCGGTAGGGCTTCATCTCGTACCCGTCATCCTCCAGATAGAGGACGTAGAACGTCCCTTTCGCCGGGTCCGAGCCGCTGTTGATGAGCCCTATCGACGGCGGTTCCCCGTCGCTCGGCAGTCGTGACTGTACTTCCGCCTGGAGGTCCGTGTGGAGGTCGAGCCACGCCTCGGTCCGTTTGCGCTCGTCGAGAACCGTGCCGACCTTGTCGAACGCCTCGAGCATCGACGGGGCCTTCTCGGGGTAGCCGAGTTCCCGCTGCCACTCGCTTCTGATCCGGCGGTTATAACAGCCGAAGAAGGGCGCGACGTTCTTCTCGATCTCCTCGACGTCGGCTTCGTCCCAATTGTCATCCCACGCCACGAGCAGGTTCGGGTCGATGAGAAACGCGTCGGGGTCGAGTTCGTAGAAGATTTCCTTGGGAAGCCCACCGTCCTGCCACAGCGCCGGCCAGTCGGCGTCGTAGTCGATATCGAACCGGTCGTAGAACAGCCGGGGGGCAGGCAGCCGGTTCGTCCGTAGCGTTCCGGCCTGTCCCAGCGAGACGACCATGTCCGCCCATCCCATGTTGTACGTCGTCACGGTTTCGGGGACGGCCTCGAACCTCACCTCACCGACGGGGAACATCTCCACCGAGTAGCTCCCGTCGGGCGTCTTTGTCTCCGTGGCCGTGTCAGTAGGCGACGCGCCGGAATCGGTCCCTCCAGTGCACCCGGCGAGTAGCCCGCCGGTGACGACCGCGCCGCCGTACTTCACGTAGTCTCGCCGCGTCGGTCCCGCCGTGTCAGTAGTCTCGTCGCTCATGTTCGGATGTCTCCGTTGACGATGTCCGCAACCCGCTGGCGGTCGAACAGCTGCTCCTCCTCGGGGATCTTGGGGAGTACTCTCTGTTCGTCAAAGCCAGGCCATTCGCCGAACTGTTCGGGATACAGCTGTTTAGCGGTCATCTCCAACTGGAACAGGTTCAGCAGTATTCCCTGATCGAACGTACCCCCTCGATAGAAGCGCTCGTTCTTAATAGCCGTCAATTCCTGTCCGACAGAGTCGTTTTCGAGCTCCGACTTCGTCTCTTCGTACGCATCGAACCAGTAGCCGATACCACCGAAGAAGATCATCACGTCGGGGTCGTACTCCAGCAGCGCTTCGAGGTCGATAGTACCACCACTCTTCGAGTAGACCTTTTCCAGGCCTGAGAACGCATCTCTGGCTTGCATCGGTTGTTGGTGTGCCCTGCCAAATCCGGGACCATTGAATACGTACGGGTAGATTTCACCATCGTAGAATAACAAACGAGCTACGACCGGGCGCTCGCTTTCAGGAGGAAGTGACGACTGTATGTCCGCTAGTAGCTTTTCTCGAACATTGATGAGTGCTTGTGCCTTCTTTTCTGCATCGTAGATCCGAGCGAGCTTCTCGGTGAGCTCTTCAAGCGTGTAGAACTCGTAACCCTCATCGGCAGGCCAGGACGATTCACTCCACGTTCGGCTGCCTTCATTACCGAAAAACGGCGCGACGTTTTCGGCTATCTCTCTGACGTCACTCTCATCCCACCCGTCATACCACAGCCGAAGGATTGTCGGATCAACGTGGAAGACGTCCGGGCTGAGTTCGTAATACTGTTCTTTGTTACTCACTTCGAATTCAGCTAATTGACTCGCGTCGATTTCGACCCCAGGGAGTTGATCGTAATGGGAGACGACTTGCGTCTCCGGCGTTCGCATACCCGTTAGACGGGCCCCTTCTCCAAACGAAATGAGCGTGTCCGCATTGATCCATAGGTTAGTGACGACGGTCTCTGGTATCGAGTCGAACTCGATACAGCCGACCGGCGACATGCACACCTCGTAGGAATCGCCCGTCTCCGTGGATTCCTGCTCCGTGGCTGTGGTCCTGTCCTCGGTCTCGGTCGGGGTGGATTCCGGCTCGCCCTGGCCAGTACACCCGGCGAGCAGGCCACCACCGACGACCGCGCCGCCGTACTTCACGTACTCCCTGCGCGTCGGTGCCTCGTGTTCCGTGGCGTCGTCTGCCATACGTTTTAGGCTCGCCTAAAACGATATAGTAGTTCCGTTTTTTCGGCCAACCTAAAACAAAGTTACCGGCGCGACTCGGCGGCGCTCCCAGCGGCCCGTTCAACAAATTCGTCCGCTAGCTCGTCTAGCTCGCCAGCCTGTACGCCCCAGAGCTTCGCGTACAAGCCATCCTCGGCCAGTAACTCGTCGTGACTTCCGCGCTCGACGATCTCCCCGCCCTCGACGACGAGAATCGTGTCGGCGTCCTTGATCGTCGAGAGGCGGTGGGCGATTGCCAGCGTCGTCCGGTCGGCCGTCAACCGGTCGAGCGACCGCTGGATCAGGTACTCCGTCTCCGTGTCCACGCTCGCGGTCGCCTCGTCCAGCAGGATGATCTCGGGGTCCCGGAGGATCGCGCGGGCGAGCGCGATGCGCTGGCGTTGACCACCCGAGAGTTTCACACCCCGTTCGCCAACTCGCGTCTCGTAGCCGTCCGGGAGGTTCTCGATGAACCCGTGCGCCTCAGCGGCACTCGCGGCACCGCGCGCCTCCTCGTCAGTCGCGTCGAACCGCCCGTACCGGATGTTCTCCGCGACTGTCCCGTCGAACAGGAACGTGTCCTGACTCACGTACCCGATCCCCTCTCGGAGACCGGCGAGGTCCACATCCCGGACGTCGTGTCCATCGACGCGAACCGCCCCGTCCGTCACGTCGTACAGTCGGAGCAGGAGCTTCGCCACCGTCGATTTTCCCGCCCCGGTCGGGCCGACCAGCGCGACCGTCTCGCCCGCTTCGACGTCGAACGTGACGCCGTCGAGCACCGTCTCACCGCTCTCGTAGGCGAACGTCACGTCGTCGTACTCGATTTGTCCGTCGACGTCATCAAGCGCGAGGGGGTTCGACGCGTTCTCGATGCGAACGGGGACGTCCATCAGCCCGCAGATACGCTTGCCCGAGGCCCGCGCGTTCTCGTACCAATCGACGATACTAGATAACTGAGCCATCGGCCCGGTGAGCCGCTGGGTGAGCAGCATGAACACGACGAAGTCCCCGATGGAGAGGTCGCCAGTGAAGAACAGCGGCGGTCCCGAGAACACCCAGATTCCGCCGATGATGAAGGTGGCGAGTAGCGCCGCGCCGGTGATGAGTTCCATGCCCGGCCGGTAGAAGTAGCTCAATTTCAAGACGTCCATGTTCGCGTCGAAGACGTCCCGCGAGACGCTCCGGACGCGGCCGTTCTCGAAGTCCTCAGAGGCGGTTGTCTTGACGAGTTCGATCCCGCTGAGCCCGTTTTCGATGCGCGTATTGAGGTCGCCGATGGTCTCGCGGTGGCGAGTGTACCGCGGCTCGATGACCCGAACGAACCACCACGTGAATACGACCAAGAGCGGGACGGCACCCAACGTGACCAGTGCGAGTTGCCAGTTGGTGTACAGCAGCGCCGCCATGACACCGACGACGATCACGCCGATCCGGACGCTGTCGCCGAGGACGTTGTCGAAGAAGATTTCGAGATTTCCGGCGTCGTTGTTGAGAATCGACATAATTTCGCCAGTCTCCTTGTTATCGAAGAACGTCATGTCGAGGCGCTGCATCTTCTCGTAGGCGGTGACGCGAATAGCGAACATGACGCCGTGGGCGAAGAAGTTGATCGCCACGCCGCGGATCCACTGGAGGATCGCCCCGCCGAGCAGCGCGACGCCGATAATGATCGCCGAGAGCCGGAACTGCTCGGTCTGCCCGGTCGGCAGCCACGCGTCGGGCACGAGCGGGAGGGCATATCCGCTCTCCCGTGTGAACACGGCGTCGATGGTCGTTCCGAGAACGATGGGCGTGACGAGCAGCGCACCGTACGTCAGCACGCTGGTGGTGAGCCCGAGGGCGAGCCAACGCCACTCGCCGACGCCGTACGCGCGGAACAGCCGAAGCAACGGTTTCGACACGCGGTCGCGGTACGCGTCGAGTTCCGTCTCGAACGCCTCGGAATCAGGGGTAGTCACGACGGCCGGCCCGTCAGCGGCGTCTCCGACCCAGTACCCCCGTTTTCCGGCGCCGACGCATCCTCGTGAAGCGGGCCGGATCGACGTGACCCGCGGCCCACGCTCGGTGAGTGACACCGTCGCCTCGATCCTCCGCCGGGGTCGCGCCGACCGTTCTCTATCGTCGAGTCCGGTTCCGCCATCGTCCCGAGGCCGCCGTCCGTCTCGGGCGTGCTATCCTGCATCAGATCTCACCCATCCTGTCCTGCTTACGCATCAGGTAGAGGAAGTACGGCCCGCCGACCAGTCCGGTGACGATGCCGACCGGAATCTGCGCGTCTGACCCGACGAGCACCGCCAGGCCGAGGCGTGCGCCCACGTCCGCGGCGACCATCAGCGCCGGCCCGGCGAACACGCACCCGATGACGAGCTTCTTGTAGTCGCTGCCGACGATGTTTCGGACCATGTGCGGAACGATCAACCCGACGAACCCGACGATACCCGCGACCGCGATACTTGCAGCCGCGGCGAGCACGGCCACGCCCGAGAGCGCGAAGCGGACCTTCTCCACCGACATGCCCAGCGACTTCGCCGTGCTCTCACCCAACAAGAGGACATTCAACTGCCGGGAGCTGACGAGTGCCAGCAGCATCGCTACGGCCGTCCACGGCAGGGCCATTCGGACCTGTTCCCAATCGGTTCCGGTCAACGATCCCGTGGTCCACGCGATGGCGGACTGGACGACGCCGATGTCGTCGGCGAAGAAGAACAGCGCCGTCTGCAGCGACCCGAAGACTGTCCCGACGATGACACCCGCCAGCACCAGTCGAACCGGCGAGGTGCCGCTCTTCCACGCGATCGCGTAGACGATCAGGAACGCGACCGCCCCGCCGATGGAGGCAATGAGCGGAAGAAACGCCGACAGCCCCGAGAAGACCACGAGCGTCAACAGGATCATCAGTCCCGCACCGGAGGAGACGCCGAGGATGAACGGACTCGCCAGTTCGTTGCGGGTGACAGCCTGGAAGATCGCGCCCGAGACGGCGAGATTCATCCCGACGAGCACGGCGACGAACACTCGCGGGAGACGGATGTTCCAGACGATGAGGCTCTCCTTACTCATTTCGGGAACCTCTCCTCCGAGCAGGAACGCCTCCCACGCCTGTGCGTTGAGAACGACTTCAGGGGTGAACACGGCCTGCCACGTCTGTACGATGCTCATCGTGAACGCTCCGAAGCTCACCTGGACGAGCCCACCGACGACGACGACGGCGACGCTTCCGAGACAGAGCGTGATGAGCGAGCCGTCGAACCAGGAGAACCAGCGTTTCCGACGCGTGGTAGTCGTGGTGTCGGTGACGGGTCCCCCGGCCATGGTCAGTCGCTCGCCTCGGTCGATCGACGTTCGGACTCGATTTCGCGCGCCGCGTCGAGGACGAGTTCGTCGTCGACGTGTTCGAGCAGCCGCTTCTGACCGCGCACTTCACGCTGCTCGATCTCATCGTCGGGGAGGTACGTCCCGAACGACCGGTCGATGTCCCGCTCGCGTAACGCCACGCGACGCTCTTCGCCGAGGCCGTGATCGTCGGGGAGTCGCTCGTCGAACCACTCGCGCCACCGGTCACGGTCGCTCCACTCGTCGTCCAGTTCGGACTCCTGCCGTATCCAGTCGTAGTGGTCGGCGACCGCCTGGGGGTAGCCGCGGTCTTCGCGGGCGTCTTCGACGACTCGGAGCCCCACGCGCGCCCCGCGCCCGGCTGCCATCAACGCCTGTCTGTCCTCCGTGGATGGGGAGGCGACGTACAGCCCTTCGACCGGCGTCGCGCCGTCGTGGTCGGCGTACTCACCGTCGAAGTGCTCGTGCGTCTCGCCGTCGTGTTCGTACTCCTCGAACATCGCCGCGTCGTCGTCGAGCCCGCGCATGTACTCGCCGTCGTACCGCGTCGCCGCGACGACCCGCCGCGCAGTGACGGGATCGCCCTCTTGCGGCTTCACGATGAAGCCCTCGCCGTCCTCAGCCCGTTCCACGGATTCAACAAGGTCAGCGACGATCTCGCAGCCGGCTTCCTCGGCGTGGTCGTGCATCAACCCGTACAGCGTCTCGATGTCCACGCCCGCGGGGAACCCGAGGTAGTTTTCGAGGTACGCACACCGCTGGATCGAGGAGCGCCCCCGGTCGAAGATCACCGTGTCGAGGCCGTACCGGGCGGTGAAGACGCCGACCGCACACCCGGCCGGGCCGCCCCCGACGATGACGACGTCGTGGTCGTATTCGGTGCTGTCTCGAGGGGGTCCTGCGGTACTCATCGTTAGATGTCTCCGTCGACGATGTCGGCGACCCGCCCGCGGTCGAACAGCCGCTCTCCTTCGGGGATCTCGGGATACGGCTGGCCCTCGACGTATCCGGGCCACTCCCCGAACCGCTCGGGGTAGAGCTGTTTCGCGGTCATCTCCAGCTGGAAGAGGTTCATGATCGGACCCTGGATCCCGGCACCGGACGCGTAGAACCGACCCTCCCGCACGGCTTTCAGTTCCCTCCCGACCGGGTGACCGCTGACGGTCTCCCGGATCGCTCCCCAGTCGAAACTCGGGAACACCGCGAAGTTGTGGAGGATCACGTCGGGGTCGAGTTCGAGCATCGCCTCGTAGCCGTAGCTCCCCGCCGATTCGTTCCCGTAGGCGCGCTCGTCGTCGGCGAAGACGTCGACCGCACCCATCGGTCGGACGTGCGAGCGGCCGTACCCCGGTCCGTTGATCTCGTAGGGATGGAACGATTCGTCGTAGAAGGTGATCAGCCCGACGGTCGGACGCTCCGATTCCGGCGGGAGGTTCCGACGGATCGTCTCCCGAAATCGCTCGTGAACCGCGGCGATCGCCTCGAATCGCTCCCGTTGCTTGAACACGGCGGCGATGCGTTCCGCGATCTCGTACAGCGTGTAGTACTCGTAGTCCTCGGCGCACCCCTCGGGCGGGTCCGAGTGTTCGCGGCTGTACTCGTTACCTAGCCACGGGGCGACGTTCTCCCGAATCTCGTCGACGTCGGCGTGCGACCACCCCTCGAACGTGACCACGCCGCACGGGTCGATGAGGTGCAGGTCGCTGTCGAGTTCGTAGAAGACCTCCTTGTCGAGACCCCCGTCGTACAGCGCCGTGAGCCCCGACGCGTCGAACGAGACGCCGTCGAGGCGGTCGTAGTAGACCGCGAGCGTCTCACCGTAGAAGTCGGTGAGGCCGAGCGAATTGAGCCGCTCCTCCTGGCCGAGCGCGACGAGCACGTCCGCGACGTCCGGACCGTACGCGGCGACCCGCTCCGGAACCGACTCGAACGTCACCTCGCCCACAGGCGACATCGTCACGGAGTACCCGGCGTCGTCGGTCGCCGTCGACGCGTTCGACGCCGCCGGTTCGGGGGTTGCGTCGTCGGTCGAATCGCTCGCACAACCGGCGAGTAACCCACCCCCGACGATCGCCCCGCCGTACTTCACGTAGTCCCTACGCGTCGGCCCCTTCGAGGTCGTACCGTCTCCCTGCATGCGTTTTAGGCTTGCCTAATACGGCATAGCTGCTTCGATGTTTAGGCCGGCCAAAATCGAGTGGGAGCCCGCGCGTCCGACTCGGCGACGGTCTGGACGCCACAGTTCGTCTCCCGATTCGGTCGCGGCGCTCACGATCAGCGGTCCCCGTTGACGATGTCGGCGACCCGCCCGCGGTCGAACAGCTGTTCGTCGCCGAACTCCTCGGGGTAGAGGTCCCGGGCGGCGCGCTCCAGCTGGAAGAGGTGGACGATCGGCCCCTGATACGTGAGCCCGCCGTAGACGACGCGGTCGTTCCGCACCGCCCGAAGCTCGCTCGCGACGTCGTGGTTCCGGAGGTGCGAGACGATCTCCCGCTCGAAGTACTCCGGGGTGATCTCCCCCTGGAGTCGGATGGCGAGGACGTCTGGATCGATCTCGAGCAGGGTCTCGTAGTCGACGGTGCCGCCGCTCACCTGCGCGTCCGTGACCCCGTGCCGGGCGAGCGCGTCCCCGACGTTCAGGTCGCTCCAGTGCTTGGACTGGGTTCCGGAACCGACGAGGTACGGGTAGAACGACTCGGGAGGCATCCCCGCGGGATACAGCACCGCGACGTCCGGCGTATCCTCGGGCAAGCGCGACTGGACGTCCGCGAGCACCTCGTCGTGGTACTCCTCGAACGCCTCGTAGCGCGCTCGCTCCCGGAACACCTCCGCGAGCTTCTCGAAGGCCTCGTACATCGAGTAGTACCGGTAGTCGTGCCAGTCGTAGACCCGCGTGAAGCCCGTGTTCCCGAAGAACGGCGCGACGCGTTCCGCGACCTCGTCGACGTCGTCCCGGCTCCACTGCAGCCGGTTGATCATGAAGTTCGGGTCGATCACGTGGACGTCCGCGTCGAGTTCGTAGAAGATCTCCTTGCCGGTGCCGTCCTGCCACAACTGCGTGAGGTCGTCCTCGTTTACGGAGACGCCCGGTAGTTCCTCGTACAGGTGGGTTCCGAAGCGGGCGCGGACGCCGATCGCCAGAAGCCCGTCGCCCCGGCCGAGCGCGACGCCCATGTCGGCGTAGTCGCCGGTGTACGGGAACCAGGTCTCGGGAACCCGATCGAACTCGACGGTCCCGACCGGCTCCATCGTCACCGAGTACGAGGAGTCGCGAGTAGCGGACCCACCCTCGGACGGCGTATCCGTCGCCGCGTTCGAACCGGCCCCGCTGGATCGAGAATCGGATCCGCCGTCGCCGGTACAGCCCGCGAGCAACCCCCCGCTCACGAGTGCGCCGCCGTACTTGATCGCGTCCCTGCGCGTCGGTGCGTCACGCCGCGCGTCGTCCGTCATGAGAATTAGGCTAGCCTAAAACGATAAAGCGTTTTCGAGTGGTAGGCAGGCTTGCCATCGCTCCCCGGCGACGGACGTTCCGCCGACGGCTTCGACAGCGCCGACCGAGTCGGCGCGGGGACGAGAGGCGGACGCGGACGCGGTCTCTCGGCCTTCGAAGGCCCGGGGACGCGCCGTCCCCATCGTCTCGGTGCCGAGGCGGTCGACGTTCTATATATCGTAATGAGGTGTACGGAGGCTTCGCAATCCCTTTGAGAGACCCATGCGCAGAGGTACTCGATGAAGATCTTTGGCTCCAGCGGCGTGCGCGGCGTCGCGAACGAGGAGCTGACGCCCGCGTTCGTCGGGCGCGTCGCGATGGCCGCGGGGTCGGTGTTCGGTGAGGGACGGGACGGTCCAGTGCCCGTCGCGCTCGGTCGGGACACCCGGTCGACGGGAGAGATGCTCGCCGACAGCGCGGCCGCCGGGCTAGCGAGCGTCGGCTGCGACGTCGACCGCGTCGGCGTCCTGCCGACGCCCGCGCTCCAGGCGTACGCCGCCCGTGAGGGCGTTCCCGCCCTCATGATCACGGCGAGCCACAACCCGCCGCAGTACAACGGCGTGAAGCTCGTCGGCCGCGACGGGGTCGAACTGGCGCGCGACGCCTTAGAGCGCGTCGAAGATCGACTGCTCGCCGAGCGCTTCGCCACCGCGGCGTGGGACGAAACCGGGAGAACCCGTCGGATCGACGGGGCGAAGCGGGCGTACGTCGACGAGGTGCTCGCCGCGATCGACCGCGACCGCATCGACGAGGCGGGACTGACCGTCGCGCTCGACCCCGGCCACGGCGCGGGCGCGCTCACCAGTCCGACGCTGTTTCGAGAACTGGGCTGTCGGGTCGTCACGGTCAACAGCCAGCCGGACGGACACTTCCCGGGGCGCGATCCGGAACCGGTCGCGAAGAACCTCGCCGACCTACGCCGGCTCGTACGCGCGACCGACGCCGACGTCGGGATCGCCCACGACGGCGACGGCGACCGCGCCATCTTCGTCGACGAGACGGGCGAACACGTGGAGGGGGACGCCGCGCTCGCGGCGCTCACCGCCGCGGAACTCGCCGCCGGCGACACGACCGTCTCGGCGGTCAACGTCTCCCAGCGCCTCGTGGACGTGGCGAACGCCGTCGGCGCCGACCTCGAACTGACGCCCATCGGTAGCACCAACATCATCACGCGCATCAGGACGCTCCAGGAGGCGGGCGTCACCGTCCCGGTCGCGGGGGAGGGCAACGGGGGCGTCCTCTTCCCCGAGTACCGCCTCGCCCGCGACGGGGCGTACACCGCCGCGCGCTTCTGCGAGTTGCTCGCCGATCGACGCGCGAGCGAGATCGCCGCCGCCCACAGCGGCTATCACAACGTCCGGGTCAACGTCGAGTACGAGGACGACGCCGAACGGGAGGCGCTCCTCGGGGCCGCCGAGACCGCCGCACGCGAGAGCGAGGCGGAACTCGACGTCACCGACGGCCACCGGCTCGACTACGGCGACGCGTGGGTCCTCGTCCGCCCGAGCGGCACCGAGCCCGTCGTCCGCATCTACGCCGAGGCGCGAACCCCCGAGCGCGCGAACGAACTCGCGCGCGACATGCACGACGCGCTGCTGGCCGCCGCGTGAGTCGGCTCTTCTCGGTCCTCGAAACGAGGACAGCACCGCCACGTCGATAAACCCCATCCCGCGATAGCAAATGTCGGGCGGGCCGTTTCGTCACCGCTCGTCCGGATACGCCCCACGATCGACGGCCGCGAATCGACGAAACCGCACGACATAGCGGGCGTGGTTAAATACTTACGCCGAACCCTTATAGGGAGTCCCGTGGAAGAATAGGTGTCGGCAGTCGGATCGCGCGGCGTACTGGACGTACTGATCGCCGTCCCGACAGTGACCCTGGGTCCCCGCGCACCTCAGCTTCGAGGTCCCCGGGCCGCACGACTCCGAGCCGCATCCCCCGGTCATTGACTCACCTCCGGTCGGATGTCTCAGATCGGTTCGGGTCGCCGACGTACCGTATCTACGCGCCGAGCGGCGGCTCGCGCTCTCGGCGTCAGGCGGGAGGAGCGAATTCGTCGACCGGCGGGTACTCCTCCAGCGCGTCGGCGAGGCGGTCGCGCTCGGCGCGCGCCTCGGCGAGCGCCGCCGCGACGTCCGTCGTCTCGAGGCGGCGGCGCTCCTCCGCGGTGAGTTCCGCCCGCGCGACGGCGCTCTCGCGGAGGCGATCGTAGTCGTCCAGTCGAGCGAGTTCGCGGACGGCGCGCAGGCGCGCGACCGTCCCCTCGTCGGCGAAGCGCGCGACGACCGGGAGGAGTTCGCTCGCTCGCCAGCGGAGCGAGCGGGCGGCCGGCGGCGGCCAGCCGACGGTCAGCGGCGTCGCGTCGAGGCGCGCGAGGTAGGTGCGGTTGGTCGCGACCGCCGTCTTCAGCTCCCGCGGCGCGTCGACGTAGTGACCGAGCTTCGACGGCGAGTAGTCGGCGTAGGAGAGCAGCGTCGAGATCGGCTCCTCGCCGACGGGGTGGTCCGCGACGAACTCTCGGAGTCGATCCGGCGGGCGCTCGAACTCCACGAGGGGGTAGGCCGCCGTCGTCTCGACGAACGCGAGCACCTCGCGCGCGCTCGACTCCTCGACGAACCGGTCGAACGCCGTCCGGACCGACTCGTCGTACGACTCGATCGGATCGCGGAGGCGTTCGACCGGCGCGTCGGGATCGGCCTCGCCCAGCCGACGGAGCCGTTCTAGATCCTCGACGCGCTCCTCGGCGTCGCGCTTCCGGCGGAGGACGGCGCGTCGGGCGTCGCGGTACCCCTCGCGCGCCGACCGCCACTCGTCGCGGAGGGCAGCGTGCTCCGCGGCGGGCGCGAGCGCGTCGCGGGCGCGCTCGAAGTCCTTCCCCGAGAGCGTCCGCTTCTGGAGCGCCTCGTCCGCCGCGTCGAACGCCTCGCGGGCGGGGAGGTCCTCGGGCAGGTCGTCGAACAGTTCGGCGACGGCCTCCTGAAACCGGATGTACTTGTCGAACTCCCCGTAGCCGGTGGCGTCCTCCTCGTGTCGGTCCAGGATCCCGACGAGGTCGCGGTACGCGCCGGTGACGGCGTCGAGGCGATCGGGGCCCACGTCGGCGACGCGCGCCCTGACGGCCGCAAGCGACTCCGCGGCCGCCGTCAGTTCCTCGATCGGGTCACCCATACACCTCGTCGGGGTCGAAGACCCGCTCTCCGACCTCCTCGCCGTCGATCGTGCGGTAGAAACAGCTCTCGCGTCCGGTGTGACATGCCCCGCCCTCCTGGCGGACGAGGTAGAGCAGCGCGTCGCCGTCGCAGTCGACGCGCACCTCCTCGACGCGCTGGACGTGGCCGCTCGTCGCGCCCTTCTCCCACAGTTCGTCGCGGCTGCGCGAGTAGTAGTGCGCGCGGCCCGTCTCGCGGGTGCGCTCGACCGCCTCGGGGGAGACGTAGGCGAGCATCAACACCGTCCCCGTCTCGGCGTCCTGCGCGACGGCCGGCAGGAGGTCGTCGGGTCCCTCGAACGCGAGGTCAACGCTCATAGGCGGATCGAGGAACGACGCGCGAATAGGTCTTTTGACGAACTGTCAGTTGGCGTCGGTGATCCGCGTCGCTTCGCCGGGTCGCCGGTCCCACGACGGAGAGATCTCACGCCAGCCCGATCGCCGTCAGCGCGAGGAACAGCAGGTCGCCGACGACCAGCCCGACGACCAGCCCGACGAACGTCGGGACGAGAAACGGCAGGCCGGGCGTGATCCACACCTCGTCCTCCTCGACGAGCGCGTCGAGGCCGGCGCGGAGGCGGTCGGGCGTCGTCCCGTAGGCGTCGCCCTCGATGCTCGCGAGGAACGCCGCGGCACCCCACGGGTCGGCCGCGGCGCGTTCGGACGGCGAATCGGGGGGAAGGGCGGACGACGCGGACGAGGAGCGGGAGGCGAGCGTCCCTCCGTCCGCCGCGCTCGCGGCGATCGGCGGTCCCTCGAAGTCGGCGAGCGATCCGTCGCCGGGGTCGTTCGGCGTCCCGGGGAGGCTTCTCGGGTCGCGGTGGGTCTCGGGGTCGGCGCGGAGGGCCGCGAGCGACGTCCCGCGCCAGCGGAGGTACATCCGGAGCGCGTCGAGGTCGAGACCGTTTCGACCTACTCCCGAGGTCGTCCGGAGCAGGCGGCCGTACTCGCGCTCGACCGCGTCGCTCGTCACCGGTTTTCCGACGAACGCGAGCGGCGAGACGCGCCCGTCTGCGAGGTTTCGGACCGCGAGCGCGAGCGGGTAGGCGAGCCCGACGAGCACCGCGTTGGTGAGCACCGTCAGCGAGAACGCGCCGACCGCGCTCCGGGCGAGCGGGAGGATCGTCCCGCCGACGTAGTACGTCGGGTACGTCGGGAAGAGCACCGCGAGCGTCACCAGCGCCTTGGCGTCCGCGCCGCCGAACCCGCCGAGCCGCCAGAAGAGGTAGCCGAGCGGCGCGACGACCCCCAGGCTCACGCCGACCCGGAGGAGGAACAGCCGGCCGAGAAACGACGGCCCGCCGAACGCGACGAGGGCGTCCCACGCGAGCGCGACCACGCCCAGGAGCAACAGCGGCGGCCACGTCCGGTTCGGCACCCTGCGCGTTCGCAGGTCCCGGTGGGCGGCCCAGGCGAACGCGGGGACGGCGAGCAGTCGCAGCAGGTCGGGAACGCTCCCGACGGGCGTCGCGGCGGCGAGCGGATGAACCACACGGCGACTGGCCTCCCCACCGGATTAAACGTTGAGGACGACTCGAGCTTCGAGTCTCACTCGAGGAGCTGTTCGAGTTGCCGACGCCGACGGTCGAGGTCCATCCGGGGCTGAGTCGACCCCTGGCGGGCGAGCCGATCGACGATCAGAAGCGGGTCGTACCCCGCCTCCTCGACGCGCGAGAAGAGCGCCTCGATGCGCGCGCGGTGCAGGGCGAGCGAGTCGAGCAGGCCGACGCCGACGGCCATGGCGACGCCCGCCTCCCCCTCGGGGAACTCCTCGCTCACGCGGGAGAAGTCGGGCGCTCCGGCCGGTGGCCGCGATTCGAAGAGCGCGAGACACCGGGTGCACAGCGCGATCGCCTCGGCGTCGTACGGGACGTCCGCCGCGAGGTCGTCGGGGACGGTGAACGCGACGAGCGGCGCGTCGCAGTCTGGACAGGACATACGCGGAGGTGGCGGCGGGGGTACAAAAGCGCACAGAAGGCGACGCGAGCCGACGGCGCGTCGCGGGGCTAGGGCTAGTCAGTCGTCGGCGACGACGGGTTCGTGGGTCTCCTCCTCGATCTCCTCGCGGACGGGCGAGGCCTCCTCGGCCTCCTTCTTGGCCTTGATCTTCTTGAGGCGGAAGATCTCCTCGCGCTCCTGCTCCTCGAGCTTCTGCTCGATGTAGTCCTGGCTCTCGTAGAGGTCGGGCAGGAGCTTGAACTCCAGCGCGTTGACGCGGCGCTTCGTCGTCTCGATCTCCTCGAGCATCTTCTTCATCGCCGTCTCGACCTCGGCCGCGAGGATGACCTGCTCCAGCAGTTCCTCGTAGGCCTCGGCGGCCTCGTCGATGCGCGCGCTCGTGCCGACGACGCCGTAGCCGCGCTCGTCGAGGCTCTTTTTCACCTTCGAGGACTCGATCTGCGGGACGACCACGCCCATGATGTTCTTCGACTGGGTGGTGATCTCGGGGTGCTCCTTCAGGGCGGCGGCGGCCCCGCGCACCGCGATGTCGCCGTCCATCGCGCGCGCCATGTTGATCTTCCGCTGGGCGGTGTCGTAGGCGTCGTTCAGGTCCGAGCGGACGTCCTGGGCCTGATCCAGGATGTCCATGAACTCCATGATGAGCCCATCGCGCTTCTTCTCCAAGGTGTCGTGACCGCGCTCGGAGAGGTCGATGCGGTCCTCGATCGCCATGAGGTTCTTGCGCGTCGGCTTGACGTCTGTGGCCATGTTGGGCTAGCTTCCCGTCCGCCGAACTTACGCCTTTCCACTCTTCGCGCGAGGACGCGTCGGAAGCGAGGAGACGAACGGTAGGAGTACCCGCCGATGGCCGATGATCTGTACCGCGAGCGACGGTGGGGGCGAGCGGGCCGACGACTGAGCGGAACGAACGCCGAAGGCGTGAGTGAAGCGAAGGAGGAGTGGTCTCGTGAATGAGCAGGGCGAATGAACGAGACCTCGTCGGAGCGGCGCTCCGACGGTGCTTTTGGTCCAGCTTTTACCGCGCGGACGAAGCCCGCGCGTCGTAAAAGGTGGTGTTCTTAGTCCGCGGTCGCCTCGACCGTCTCCGACTCGTCCTCGACGTAGTACTTCTCGATGAACTCCTCGTCGATGCGGTTGAGTTCCGTCTTGGGGAGCATCGAGAGCAGTTCCCAGCCGATGTCGAGCGTCTCGTCGATGCTTCGGTCGGTGTGGTAGCCCTGCTGGACGAACTCCGTCTCGAAGCGGTCCGCGAAGTCGAGGTAGCGGTTGTCGCGCTCGGAGAGCGCCTCGCGACCGACGATGTTCACGAGGTCGCGCAGGTCCTCGCCCTCCGCGTACGCGGCGTAGAGCTGGTCGGACACGTCCGCGTGGTCCTCGCGGGTCAGCCCCTCGCCGATCCCGTCGTCCATCAGCCGCGAGAGGCTGGGCAGCGGGTTGATCGGCGGCTGGACGCCCTGGCTGTTGAGCGACCGGTCGATGTAGATCTGCCCCTCCGTGATGTACCCCGTCAGGTCGGGGATCGGGTGGGTGTCGTCGTCGCCGGGCATCGTGAGGATGGGGATCTGCGTCACCGACCCCTCGCGGCCCTCGATGCGGCCCGCGCGCTCGTAGAGCGTCGCCAGGTCGGTGTACATGTAGCCGGGGTACCCGCGGCGTCCGGGCACCTCCTCGCGCGCCGCGCCGATCTCGCGCAGCGCCTCGCAGTAGTTGGTCATGTCCGTGAGGATGACCAGCACGTGGTAGCCCTTGTCGAACGCGAGGTACTCGGCGGTCGTGAGCGCCATCCGCGGCGTGACGGTCCGCTCGACGGCGGGGTCGTCCGCGAGGTTCATGAAGACGACCGAGCGCTCCAGCGCGCCCGTCCGCTCGAAGTCCTCCATGAACTCGTTTGCCTCCTCGGCCGTGATGCCCATGGCACCGAAGACGACCGCGAACTCGCTCGCCTCCTCGCCCTCCTCTGCGGCCTCCTCGGGCACCGTCGCCTGGCGGGCGATCTGGAGCGCGAGGTCGTTGTGCGGCAGCCCCGACGCGGAGAAGATGGGCAGCTTCTGGCCGCGAACGAGCGTGTTCATCCCGTCGATGGCGGAGACGCCCGTCTGGATGAACTCCTCGGGGTACTCCCGCGAGACGGGGTTGATCGCCGCGCCGATGATGTCGTGGCGCTCCTCCGGGACGATCTCCGGGCCGCCGTCGATCGGGCGACCGGAGCCGTCGAGGACGCGCCCGAGCAGGTCCTCGGTGACGGGCATCTTCAGCGTCTCGCCGAGGAAGCGAACCGACGCGTTGCGGTCGATCCCCTCGGTCCCCTCGAAGACCTGGATGGCGACGTAGTCGCTCGTCGCCTCGAGCACCTGCCCGCGGCGGGTCTCGCCGTCGCCGGTCTCGATCTCGACGATCTCGTCGTAGCCGATGGGTTCGTCGGTCTCGACGAACACCAGCGGGCCGCTGATTTCCGTGATTGTCTGGTACTCTTTCATCAGTAGAGACCCCTCAGTTCCTCGGTGATGTCCTCCTTGAGTTCGGCGATGAACTCCTCGTAGTTCTCCGCCGTTCCCATACGGTTGAGCCGCGGGGCGGCCTCGATATCGACGATCTCGTCGACGGGGACGCCGGCGTCGAGCGCCTCGAACGCCTCGTCGTGGAACGTCTCGATCGCCGTCAGCATGAGGTAGATCTTCTCCGGGTCGCAGTACGTGTCCACGTCGTGGAACGCGTTCTGCTGGAGCCACGCCTCGCGGAGGTAGCGCGCGACCTCGAGGGTCAGCTGCTGGTCCTCCGGCAGCGCGTCCTTGCCGACGAGCTGGACGATCTCCTGGAGTTCGCCCTCCTCGTCGAGCACGTCGACCGCCCACTGGCGCGTCTCCGGCCAGTCGGCCGCGACGTTGTCCTCGAACCACGGATCGAGCTGCTCGCGGTAGAGCGAGTAGGACTCGTTCCAGTTGATCGCCGGGAAGTGACGCCGTTCCGCGAGGTCGGCGTCGAGCGCCCAGAACGTCTTCACGATGCGCAGCGTGTTCTGGGTGACCGGCTCGGAGAAGTCGCCGCCGGGCGGCGAGACGGCACCGATGACCGAGATCGACCCCTCGGTGCCGTTGATGTTCTCGAACTTGCCGGCGCGCTCGTAGAACTGCGAGAGGCGCGCGGCGAGGTAGGCGGGGTAGCCCTCCTCGCCGGGCATCTCCTCCAGGCGCGAGCTGATCTCGCGCATGGCCTCCGCCCACCGCGAGGTGGAGTCGGCCATCAGCGCCACGTCGTAGCCCATGTCGCGGTAGTACTCGGCGATCGTGATGCCGGTGTACACGCACGACTCGCGGGCGGCGACGGGCATGTTCGAGGTGTTCGCGATGAGGCACGTCCGGGACATGAGCGGCTTCCCCGTCGTCGGGTCCTCCAGTTCGGGGAAGTCCTCGATGACCTCGGTCATCTCGTTACCGCGCTCGCCGCAGCCGACGTAGACGACGATGTCGGCGTCGGCCCACTTCGCGAGCTGGTGCTGGGTGACCGTCTTTCCGGAGCCGAACGGCCCCGGGATGGCGGCCGTCCCGCCCTTCGCGATGGGGAAGAGGCCGTCGAGGATGCGCTGGCCGGACACGAGCGGCGTGCGCGGCGTGTTCTTCTCGACGGTCGGCCGGGCCTCGCGGACCGGCCACTCCTGGCGCATGGTGATCTCCTCGCCGTTGTCGAGCGTGGCGATCGCCTCCGTCACCGAGAACTGGCCGGGCTCGATGGACTCGACGACCCCGCCCTCGAAGTCCGGCGGGACGAGCACCCGGTGCTCGATGCTCTCGGTCTCGGGGACCGTGCCGACGACGTCGCCGGGGGCGACCTCGTCGCCCTCCTCGACGGTCGGGGTGAACTCCCAGACCTTATCCAGGTCGATACCGGGGGCGTCCACGCCGCGGTCGAGGAAGGCGCTGTTCATCTTCTCTTCGAGGACGTCGAGCGGGCGCTGGACACCATCGTAGATGGAATCGAGCATGCCCGGGCCGAGGTCCACCGAGAGCGGCGACCCGGTGTTGACGACGGGTTCGCCGGGGGCGACGTCGGAGGTCTCCTCGTAGACCTGGATGGTCGTGAGGTTCCCCTCGATCTCGATGACCTCGCCCATCAGTCCCTCCTCGCCGACGTAGACGACGTCGTTCATGCGGGCGTCGAGGTCGACTGCGCTCACGACCGGACCGCTCACGCTCTCGATGACGCCCTCTTGCTGTTCGGCGTCGATGTCTTGTGCTTGGCTCATTCTTGATCTTCCTCCATCAGATCGATACCGATGGCACGCTTGATCTGCTCGCGCAGTCCGCCGCTGCCGGCGGTCCCGCCCAGCGTGACCAGGACGGGTTCGACACTCGTCTCCACCTCCTGTCGCACCTGCCGCGACAGGTGATCGAGGTCCTCGTCGTGCATCACGACGATGCCGACGTCGTCGTCGGTGAGCATCTCCTCGACTGCGCTATCGAGTTCCGCGGGTTTGTCCTCGTCGGAGATGCTCGCGAAGCGACGCACCCCGGCGAGGCGGAACCCGGCCGTGAAGTCCGGACTGCCGATGACGGCGATCTCCTGACTCATCGTACCACCAGTTCCTCCTCGATCTCGTCGCCCGACAGCCCCGCCTCGGTCCCGCGCGCGATGGCGCGGATGTTGTCCACCTCGCGCTCCTTCGCCAGGATGTACGCGAGGACCGGACAGACCGACAGCGGGTAACGATTCGACAGGGTGTGGGAGTACTCGAGTAACGCCTCCTCGAGCGCGCGCTCGAACTCGATCAGACTCCCCGCGGCGTCGAGTTGATCGAGCGCCGCGTCGAGGTCGTCGCCGTAGGGACTCGCACGGATGCGCTCGACGAGCTGGTCGGGGTTGCCGACGAGCTGTCGCAGTTCCGCCTCGTCGAAGAGGCGGCCGCCGGGAATGAAGTACTCGGCGGGGTCGATGTCCGCGCCGCTCCGGGCGAGCCGCAGGGCGTTACGGACGTTTCGGAAGTCGATCTCGGCCTGCAGGAACTCGACGTAGAGCCGCGTCGCGCGATCCGGCTCCGGGGGAAGCCCCGACAGGAGCGTCCGGTAGTAGGCGCGATCGACGGCGTTCTCGAGGGGGACGAGCACGCCCGTCGCCTCGTAGTCGTCGTAGGCCGCGGCGAGCGCGTCGCCGAAGAGCGTGTTGTCGAGCGCCTCGACGACCGTCTCGACCGAGTCCGCCTCGACGAGCCGATCCAGCACGCGGTCGTCGAGTTCGCCGGCGCGGATGAGGTCGTCCTCGATCTCCTGTCGGTCGGCACCCGAGTAGATCCCGCGGACGACGGTCTTCACGTTCCACGCGTCGAACTTGCGGAGGTAGCGCGCGAGGTAGTCGTACAGTTTCCCCTCCGCGAAGTCGAGCAGGTCGTCGAAGTGCTTCGCGAGGTTGCGGTTGAGCGCGTACTCGATGAGGTCCACGCCGGAGTACCGAGCGCCAAGGGCGTTCATCTCCTCCTCGTACTCGGTCTCCTCCATGAACCGGGCGATCTCGCCGGGGCCCATGCGGACGAGCTTCCGATAGTCGTCCGCGTCGAACAGCGCCGCTCGCCGGGCGCGCGCCCGCGCCGTGACGTATTCGTAGTTCGCTGCCTCGTTCGCCGTACTCATTGGTCGAACAGGTGGGAGCTGACGTCGCGGAGGCTGTCCTCCCAGACGTCCTCCAGCACGGAGTCGAACGTGTTGTTCACGCGGATGCGCGAGCCCTCGCTCTCGACGACGACGCCGCCGAGGCACTCGACCGCGCCGGCGTACTCGTAGTCGTCGTAGTCCGCGAGGATCTCCGCGAGCAGCGCCTCGTCGTCGTCACGGCCGTAGACGCGCTTCTGAGCGTCGCTCTCGAACTCCTCGTCGGCCGCGGCGAGCAGCGCGCGGGTGAGTTCCTCGCGGTCCTCCTCCATCGTCGCGATGCGCTCCTCGACGGACTCGCGGACGTCCTCCAGCACGTCGCGGCGCGCCTCAAGGCGCGCCTGCTTGGCCTGCAACTTCGCGCTCGAGAGCTTCTGCTCGCGCTCCTGGTCGATCTGTCGTTCCACCGCCTGCTTTCGTTCAGAGAGGATCTCTTCGGCGTCGGCCTCCGCCTCCGCGACGATCTGCTCGGCGCGCTCCTCGGCGTCCGAACGGATCTCCTCCGCACGCGCGCGGGCCTCGTCTCGAATGTCCTCTACGACCGTTTCAAGGCTCATAATTTGAGAAGGCAGGGGGGTTTAGACGACGAAGACGGTGACCAGCGCGAGGATGACGAGCGTCTCCGGCAGGACCGTCAGGATGAGGCCGCGACCGAACATGCTCTCGTCCTCCGCGATGGCACCGACGGCGGCGGCACCGATGCCGCGCTCCGCGTAGCCCGACCCGAACGCGGCGAGACCGACCGCGAGCGCCGCGCCGGCCTTCGGCGGGATGGCGGCCGTGGACGCGCTTTCCTGCAGGAGCGGTGCGATACTGCTGACGAATGCGATGACGAATTCTAACATGGATTCCGGGGTGGTTCGCTCGTAACCGAACAGTTGGGAGTCGTCCCAGCGACTTCATAAAGCTTCCCAAATTCACCGGGCAATACCGTCGTAAAGCCGAGAATCGTAAGATTTGAGCCTCTCGAAATACCTATACTGAGGGTTCGGAACTGAACCGAAGAAACTCGCCAAAAGCCGGAGTTCTCCGGCTACTCCTCGGTCGTGTAGCGGCGTTCGTAGCCGAACGGCTCGTACGCCTCGCCGCCGCCCTCGAAGAACTTGCCGAAGAACTCGACGTACTCGAGACGCACGGCCTGCAGACCGGCGCTCGTGACGCCGAGGACGAGCACCAGCGCGTGACCGACGACCAGGATGACGATGCCGGCGATCCCGCCGAGGACGAGTTCGAGCGGGCCGGACCCGTTGAGCATCCCGGCGAAGACCACCTCGCCGTGTTCCTGGGCGTACGCGAGCGAGTGCTCGGGGAAGATGAAGTGCCACTCGCCCTCGTGCTCGTACGCGCCGAACACGAGGAGGTTCACGACGAACGCCATGCCCGCCTTCGCGAGCAGCACCGCGGCGAGCCGCGTGTACGACAGCGCGTTCACGAGCACGTTGAGCGCCTCGACGCCCTCGATCGGTTCGCCGTACACCAGCAGGACGAGCCCGACGAGGAACACCGCCAGGCCGCCCCAGCCGACGATCGCCGGGAAGCCGGTGAACCCGAGCGCGATGGGGTTCCCGTTGAAGACGCTCTCGGGACCGACCATGAACCCGGGAGCCGTTCCCTCGAGCACGTCGCTGAAGATCCACGTCCACAGGCCGAACAGCATCAGGAGCCACGACCCGCTGTGGAGCATGGCGTCGCCGAACCCGTGGTCGAGGTGCTCGTAGAAGTCGAACGCGTAGCCGATCGTGAGGTGCGCCAGCCCGAACAGGACGCTGATCACGAGCCAGAGGAACGCGTACTGCTCGTAGTGGGGCTGCAGCCCCTTGTGGATGGGCGGGTGCCCGGCCCAGAGCACGTCGCCGAGCACGTGCAGCCCGAAGACCTCCCCGTAGAGGATGCCGAAGACCGCGGTCGAGAGGCCCGCGAGCATGCCGACCCCGCCGAGGCTCTTGATCGCCACGCTGTCGAAGTTCGCGTAGATGTACCACCCGATGAGCGTGTAGAGCAACCCGTACCCGAGGTCACCGATCATCAGCCCGAAGAACACCGGGAAGGTGAGAAACAGGACCACCGTGGGATCGAGTTCCGAGTACTTCGGGCGGTTGATGACGTCGACGAGCGTCTCGAAGAAGTTCACGCCCTTCGGGTTCTGCTGGATCACCGGCGGGGCGAGGCTCGTCCGCCCGTGGGGACCGCGCTCCGCGTCGACGGTGCCGCCGTCCGCGGCGACCTCGTCGCCCTCCTCACCGCCGTCGGCGGCCGTCGGCCGTCGACCGGGCGCGCCGCCCACGTCCTCGCGCTCGACGACGCGACCGCGGCCGTCGTACTGCGCGACCTCGAGTTCGTCCACGTCGACGTGCTCGCCGACCTCCCGCTTGAGGCCGTCCTCGAGGTCGCCGACGCGCGCGGTGGGGATCCACCCCTCGGCGACGAAGGCGTTCTCCGTCGTCGCGAAGGCGAGCGGAGCCTCCCGACGCTCGACCGTGATGGCGAGCGTCTCCTCGGCGGCGAGCAGGAACCCGCCGACCTCGTAGCGCTCCTCCTCGAGTTCGTCGCGGACGGTCCGGAGCTTCGACTGGAGCTGTTTACGCTCGTGTTCGAGTTCCGAGACGTACTCGCTCGGGGTCCCCTCGGCGTCGGGCACGTCGTAGATCGTGACGTCCGTCCCGACGAGGATCTCGTCGAGGTCGTCGACGCGCGCGAAGACGGCGAGGACGCCGTCCTCGGCGAACACGCGGTAGTCGTCCACGCCGGCGTCGTCGAGCGCGTCCCGAACCCGCTCCGCGTCGCCCTCCCCGACGGAGACCGACAGCGAGTCGTAGCCCGACAGGAGGTCGAGGTCGATGTTGAGCCGCGCGAACGGCTCCATCGTGTCGATACGGTCCTCGACGGCGCGCAGCTGGTCGCGGAGTTCGTCGCGGCGGTCGTCGAGCCGGTTGACGCGCCCGCGGATCTCCTCCAGCTCCTCGTCCAGCGCCTCCTCGGTGACGATGCGCGCCGGGCCGGCGTCCTCGTCCTCGATGCCGAGGATGCTCTGGAGCGACCGGACGGTGACGAGCTTCTCCGACGCCCGGTCGGCACCGGACAGCGGGTTACCGGGGGTGAACTCCTCCCAGTCGCCGTCGTAGTCGGTGAGGTGCAGCAGGTTGAGGTCGTGGACGGTCTCGATGGCGTCGTCGAGGACCTTCTTCGAGCCGGTCACCGACACCCGGCTCATTCGCTCAGGTCTGAGCATGGACGGCCTCCTTGAACCGGTCGAGCACCTCCTCTACGACCTCCTCCTCGCGGTCTTCCGCCTGTGCTTCGAGCGCGGCGCGTTCCTCCTCGCCGGCCTCGAGGATGGCCTCGCGCTCCTCCTCGATGCCCGCGCGGGCCTCGGCGAGTCGCTCGGCCTCGTGCTCGTCGGCCTCCGCCTCGGCCTGCGCGCGGATCTCGTCGGCCCGCCGGCGCGCCTCCGCGATGCGTTCGTCGCGGTCGCTCTCGGCCTCGGCGAGGATTTCGTCGGCCTCGCGCTCGGCCCCTTTGATGCGGTCAAGAACCTCGGGTCTCGCCATAATTATGTCAGACGAAACTTGGACGAGGGCCTATTTGGTATTTGCGAACCACGTTTCGCTGCGCGCGCTTGCGGGCGACACGCTCCGCGGTCGCCCGCGGCGCGCTGGCAAAACCTGGACTAAAAACCGGCGTCACCCCCTCGCTGCGCTCGGGGGTCCTTGGCCCGCTCGCTCGGCGCTTCGCGCCTCGCTCGCGGTGCGGCGAACTCGCGTGACGGTGGGTCACCCGCCGGTGCGACGGTGACGTGAAACGCCTCGCTCGTGGCCGCGAGCGCGTGTCACGCCGGCGACCGCGCGAGGGCGGGGGAGGGCTGGCGTGCGGGTGCAGTGCCGTTCCTGGCGGTCCCGTGAGCGAGCACCGCGAGCGAGCGGGGGCTCAGAAGCCGAGTAAGATGAGTCTCCTGGCGGACTGAAAGGGCGAGGGCTGTAGACGAAGCACGCCGACGTAAGCACCGCAGGCGAACGCAGTGAGCCGAGGAGCGCAGCGAGGCGCGCGAGTCTACAGCGCGAGGGCTTTCGAGATGGTTCCGATTCGATTCGATTCGCTTAGTCACGTATCGAGGGCATCAGAGGTGCTCCGTCACGGCTCACTCGTAACGAACCCGATCACGTCACCCCGCGACCGCGAATCCGCAGAACTATGCGCGGACGGCCCCAACCGCGGGCAATGGGAGTTCTCGAAGACAAGGCCCGCGCGCGGCTGTTCTACAAGTACCTCTCCAAGGTGTACGATCAGGTGAACCCCTTCATCTGGAACGAGGAGATGCGCGCGGAGGCGCTCGACCTGTTCGGGATCGAGGCGGGCGACGCCGTCCTCGACGTGGGCTGCGGCACCGGATTCGCCACCGAGGGGCTGCTCGAACGCACCGAGAACGTCCACGGCCTCGATCAGAGCGTCCACCAGCTGGAGAAGGCGTGGGCGAAGTTCGGCAAGACCGGCCCGGTGGACTTCTACCTCGGCGACGCCGAGCGCCTCCCGTTCGAGGACGACGCCTTCGACGCCGTCTGGTCCTCGGGCTCCATCGAGTACTGGCCGGACCCCGTCGCCACCCTCGCGGAACTCCGCCGCGTCGTCGAACCCGGCGGCACGGTGCTCGTCGTCGGCCCGAACTACCCGAAATCCTCCGTGTTCCAACGCCTCGCCGACGCCATCATGCTCTTCTACGACGAGGACGAGGCCGACCGGATGTTCCGCGAGGCGGGATTCGAGACGTTCGAACACCACCTCATGGGACCGAGCTACAGCCCCGACATCGCCATCACGACGGTCGCGCGAGCGCCCGGAGCGGAGCGCGAGACCGCAGAGAGCGAGTCCTCGGCCTGATTCGGAGCGTCCACGGCGCTGCACGCCGCTATCCGACGCGCGCTTCGAGGCGCGCGAGCGGCGACCCGTCGATCCAGAGGCGGACCGTCACGGTCGACCCCTCCCGGAGGCGCGTGTTCGTCCCCGCCAGTCTGAGGGTCGCCGTCTCGCCCGGTCGCCACGGGCCGCGGGTCGCGCCGTTGAACGCGCCGGTCGGCCCGCTCTCGAACCCGCGAGCCGCGAAGAACGGCACCGGCGGCTGGTGAGCGATCGGCTCGCCGTCGACCATAACGCGCATCCGGAGCGTGTCGGGATCGACCGGGTCGCCGCCGAGGTGCGTGAGGGCGATCGATCCCGAGGCGTCGGCGCGAAGCGAGAACGCGGCGCGCGGCGGGGGATCGGCGGGCGCGGCGCGATCGAGTACCAGCGCGCCCACCACCGTCGCCGTCGCCACGCTCACCGCGAGGAGGAGGGCGACGGCGACGACGGGGGCGGTGGCGCGGTCCGACACGGGACGTGCTGGTCACGTCCTCGGTCATAAACCCTCGTCGCCGAGCCGTCGTCAGCCCGTGGCGTTCGACGACGTGCCCTGGACGACGGCGGTCACCGTCCCCTCGCTCGCGGTCGCGCGGACGGCGACGACCTTCGACCCGGACGACAGCGTCCACAGCTCGCCGTCGGCACCCGTCGTGCCGACCGGCTCGTCGTTGACGGTGACGGTCGCGTTGACGGGCTCACCGGCGGCGTTCTCCAGCCGAACGAGCATCGGACCGCCGGGGTGGGTCCGTCCGACCGTGAGGTTCAGTTCGTCGGTGACGTTGCCCGTCGAGTGCGGGAGCGGCACGCCCGGGAGTTCCTTGTGCTGATACTCGCGGAACACCTTCCCGCTCTGTCCGTCGATGAACGTCGTGAGTTCCCCCTGCGGATGCACGAAGGTGATCCGATACACCTCGGCGAAGCCGAAGGCCCCGCCGAGGTTTCGATCGGCCGCCCACGGGTACAGTTCGCGGGCGCGGTCGTACGCCTCGTCGAGCCCCCGGTACCTGTCGGCACCCGTCGAGGTCCGGCGGACGTCGCCGAGGTACGTCTCGCGCACGTACATCGGCTGCCCGTCGCGGGTGACGATCGTGGAGAGGAGCACCCCGGTGTCGGAACTCTCCAGGAGGACGCGCGTCGGCGGCGCGTCCCCCGACGCGACCGAGACGAGGTGTTCGCGCACGGGACCGTCGAGGGCGAAGAGGTCCGACTGGATGGTGTTGAGCCGCCGGACGGAGATCGACGGCTCGCGAACGCGGTCCGCCAGTTCGTCGAGTCGACCCACGACGCGTTCGAGGCGTTCGGCCTCCGCGTCGATCTGGGCCAGCGTCCGCAGGTATTGACTCGCGGACCGCTCGCCGGCGTTGAACGCCGAGAGCGCCTGCCGTTCCCTGGCTCGTAACCGCGCCGTCTCGTTCTCGAGGTGCTTGACGTACCGGCGGAGGACGGCGCGCCGTGCGTCCGCGGTGGTGGCGTTCCGGAAGGCGACGTCGAGCGCGTCCACCTGTAACCGCCCGGCCACGGCCGTCGAGTCCGCCGACAGGGCGGCGGACACGTCGAAGTCGGCCCGGTGGAAGTCCGCCCGAACGACCGACGTGCGGTTCAGATCGAGGTAGTTCGTGGTGTTGTTGGCGGTGACGACGGGGAGGGCCGCGGGAGGCGAGGACGGCGCGGACGACGCGACGGACGCCGACGGCGCTGCTGGCGCGGACGACGCGCCGATCGGTGTCGCCGCCACGCCCGTACAGAGGACGCACAGCGCGAACACGATCCCGAGGACACGTCGCATCGTTCGAGAAATTCGCGCCGCGATATAAAAAACCGACTCTCCCGCGTTCGATCCGATCCGGTTCGATCCGATCCGGTGAATGTATCAACCAGCGAGGGGATGGAAAGCGTTTTCCTCCCCGGGAGAGCAGTCGGGGCATATGTGGACCGGGTCGCGTCTCGCCCTCCCGCTCGTGCTCTGTCTCCTCGTCGTGAGTGGGACGGTCCCGGTCGGTCAGGCGACGGGGGGGAGCCGTCCGTCGTTCGATCCGGTCCAGACGATCGCGATCGACCTCCAGCCCGACGGCGACGCCCGGTTCACGGTGTCTGTTCGATACACTCTCAACGATAGCGACCAGACGGCCGCGTTCCAGAAGCTCGCCGACGAGTTCGAGTCCGGGAACGACGTCGGTCTCTCGGTCGACGTCTTCCGGCGGGCCAGCGCGCTCGCGAGCGAGGCGACCGGACGAACGATGACCGTCGACAACGTCACGCGCGCGGCGAACCTGACGGGGGTGAACGACAGCGACGGGCCGCGGAACGCGACGGGGACCCTCCGGTTCTCGTTCGACTGGACGAACTTCTCCGTCGTCGAGGACGAGCGCGTCCACGTCGGGGACGCGTTCAACACGACCGACGGGATGTGGCTCGACGGGCTCGGGCCGCGACAGCGCCTCGTCATCTACCCGCCCGAGGGCTACTACGTCGAGAGCGCCCGCGTCGGCCCGGTGAACGACGTCCTCACCTGGCGCGGCGAAACCGCGTTCTCGCCGGGGGAACTGACCGTCGTCTACCGCGAGCGCGGCGGGGTGGACCCGCGGGAGGAGCCACGGGGCGTCAGTCTCCTCGTGCCCGCGGTGGGCGGGGCGGTGCTCCTCGTCACGGCGTCCGTCGTCGGGATGTACGCGCTCCGTCGGCGCGACGGGGACGATGGGCGGGGAGCGGCGTCCTCGAACGGCGGACCGGGGATCGACGGGGGCGCGCCGGCCCAGCCGGATCGCGCAGGTGGCTCCGCCGGCGGTCCCGCCGCCGAATCGGGGGCGGAGGCGGAGGCCGAAGTCGAGGACGAACTCCTCAGCGACGAGGAGCGCGTCGAGCGCCTCCTCCGGCACAACGGCGGGCGGATGCGGCAGGCCGATATCGTCACGGAGACCGGCTGGTCGAACGCGAAGGTCTCGCAGTTGCTCTCGCGCATGGCCGAGGAGAGCCGCGTCGAGAAACTCCGGATCGGGCGCGAGAACCTGATCAGCCTCCCAAACTCGGAAGATCGTAATAGACGTTCCTAAACGTTTAACACCGCACGGGGGCCACTATCGGGTGCATGAAGATACTCGTCACCGTCAAGGAGGTGGCCGAGGCCGAGGACGACTTCGAGATCGACGGCCTCGGCATCTCCGAGCGGTACCTGGAATACGACCTCAACGAGTGGGACGACTACGCCGTCGAGGAGGCCGTCGGGATCGCGGAGGCGGGAGACGACGTCGAGGTCGTCTCCGTCACCATCGGGCCCGAGCGGGCGGAGGAGACCGTCCGCATGGCGCTCGCGAAGGGCGTCGACCGCGCGATCCGCGTGTGGGACGAGACGCTCGCCGGTACGGAGATGCTCGACGTCGGCGCGAAGGCGGACATCCTCGCGGCGGTCGTCGAGGCTGAGGACCCCGACCTCGTCTTCACCGGCGTCCAGGCCAACGACGACGCCTTCGGGGCCACGGGCGTCGCGCTCGCCGACACGGTCGGCTTCGAGTGGGCGGCCGTCGTGAACGCCCTCGACCTCGACGCAGAGGGCGGCGTCGCCCACGTCCGCCGCGAACTGGAGGGCGGCGTCGAGGAACTCACCGACGTCTCCCTCCCCGCGGTGCTCACCATCCAGACGGGGATCAACGAGCCGCGCTACGCCAGCCTGCGCGGCATCCGGCAGGCCCAGCGCAAGGAACTCGACGTGCAGGGACTCGCGGACCTCGGGCTGGACGCGAGCGTCGTCGAGTCGCCGGTCAGCCTCACCGCGATGTACGAACCCGAAGCCGAGGGCGAGGCGACCGTCTTCGAGGGCAGTGCCGAGGACACCGCCGGACAACTGGCCGACCTCCTGCGGGACAAGGGGGTGGTCGAGGGATGAGCGCCGCCGACGTCCTCGCGGTCGCCGAGCACCGACAGGGCGGCCTCCGCGACGTGAGCTTCGAACTGATCACCGCCGGGCGGGAACTCGCCGACCAGCAGGGCGGCGACCTCCACCTCGCCGTCGTCGGCGGCGACGTGGAGGCGTTCGCCGAGGAGCTGAACCGCGAGGGCGTGGACGCGATCCACACCGTCGCCGAGGGCGAGGAGTTCAACCACGACGTCTACGTACAGGTCGTCGAACAGCTCGCCGCCGACCTCGCGCCGGGGACGGTGCTCATGCCCAACTCGGTGAACGGTCTCGACTACGCGCCGGCCGTCGCCGAGCGCCTGGACGTGCCGATCGTCACCGACGCCATCGGCCTCTCGCGGGAGGACGGGACGCTCGAGGTGACCCGCGAGATGTACGGCTCGAAGGTCGAGACGACCGTCGAGGTCGACGCCGAGGAGGTCGCCGTCACGGTCCGGCCCACCGAGTGGCCGCAGGCGGAAGGCGAGGGGAGCGCCGACGTGCGGGCGTTCGACGCCGAGATCGACGAGTCGGCGGTGCGCTCGACCGTCACCGGCTTCGAGGAGGTGACGGGCGGCGACGTGGACATCAGCGAGGCCGACGTGCTCGTCTCCGTGGGTCGCGGCATCGAGGAGGAGGAGAACATCGAACTCGTCGAGCGGCTGGCGGACGCCCTCGGCGCGACGCTCTCCTCCTCGCGCCCGATCGTCGACGCCGGCTGGCTGCCGAAGAACCGGCAGGTCGGCCAGTCCGGTAAGGTCGTCACCCCGAAGGTCTACATCGCCATCGGCATCTCCGGGGCGGTCCAGCACGTCGCCGGGATGAAGGGATCGGACACCATCGTCGCGATCAACACGGACCCGAACGCGCCGATCATGGACCTCGCCGACTACGCCATCGTGGACGACCTCTTCGAAGTGGTCCCCGCGCTGATCGAGGAGTTCCAGTAGGACCTTTTAGGACGGGCGGGATTCGCCCGCCCTGTAAAAGCTCCATCAAAACCCTCCTCCACCCCCTCAGTCGCGCCGTCGGCGCTCCTTCGAGGGTTCCTCGGCCCGCTCGCTCCCTTCGGTCGCGGTGAGTGCGCTGGCGCACCGTCCGGCCCGTCGCGCTGCGAGGAGGCGGAACACGGCACCGGCCGGACACCCTAATTACTCACGTCGAGACAGCGAAACCGGGAATCAGGAATGAAATCGGAGAAGGAGAAGATGATCGACGGCGAGCCGTACGACCCGCTCGACCCGCGACTGGTCGCGGAGCGCGAGCGCGCGAGGGACCTCACCCGCCGCTTCAACCGGACCGAACCGACCGACGGCGAGGCGCGCGCGGCGATACTCGACGACCTGTTCGGCTCGACGGGGGAGGCCCCCCACGTCGAGCCGCCGTTTCGCTGCGACTACGGGTACAACGTCCGCGTCGGCGACGGCTTCTACGCCAACTTCGACTGCGTGCTCCTCGACGTGTGTCCGGTCGAGATCGGTCGAAACTGCTTCCTCGGCCCGGGCGTCCACGTCTACACCGCCACGCACCCCGTCGACGCGGCCGAACGGGTCGGCGGGACCGAGTACGGGAGAGGAGTCGAGATCGGCGACGACGCGTGGGTCGGCGGGCGGGCGGTCGTCAATCCGGGCGTCACGATCGGCGACCGCGCGGTCGTCGCGTCCGGTGCGGTGGTGACCGACGACGTGCCGGACGACGTCGTCGTCGGGGGGAATCCCGCGGAGCCGATACGGGAGATAGATCAGCGTCGGTGAGCGGGGCGGGGAGCGTACCCTCGCGTCCCTCGCGGTCGGTTATAGCTCCTCGACGGTGACGACGTGTATCTCGCCGTTCGACTCGATCTTCACGACCTTCGTCTCCGTCTCGTCGATGCGGAACGTCGCTTCGTTCCCCTCGGCGACGGACACCGTAACGACGTAGGGGGTCCCCTCGTCGAGTTCGTCGTTCAGATTCAAATGTCGAAACGTGTTCACGTCGTAGGTCGCATCGATCACGGCCTCGTCATCGTTCTCGTCGATGACCGCGACGGACACGGAACGGTTCTCCTGTAACGCCTGTATCTGTAACCGATTCGGGACGACCTCCGGTCTCTCGGGGACCCTCTCGTCGGGGTCGGGAGTCGGGTCCCCGAGACCGAGGCAACCGGAGCCTACGGCCAACGTAATGGTCAATAGCAATAGGAATTCCCGAAACATAGTGGTGTAGTCCGTCAGGGACGTATTAAAGCCCCGTTCTGCGGGTCGGAGACATCAGTCCACCCACTCGGGGAGAGGTGGACGCTTCTCCGTCCTCCCGACCGCGTCCGTGCGCCGCGGCCGAACCCTCCCGCGTTCCGTCACGTACTTGCCCCACCGTCACCACCTTTATATACAATGGAATATCTGGAGTCCCGGCGGTCGCGCATCGAGGACCGTCTCGAGGAGGTCCTCGACGCGGTCGAGCCGCCGGAACTCGCAGACCGGGTGCGCCACGTCTCGCTGTCGGGTGGCAAGCGCGTCCGTCCCATGGTGACGGTGCTGGCGTGCGAAGCCGCCGGCGGGGAGGCCGCCGACGCGATCGACTTCGCCGTGGGGATCGAACTCGTCCACAACGCCTCGCTCGTCATCGACGACATCATCGACCGGTCGGAACTCCGCCGGGGGGTCGACGCGGCGTGGACGGCCTTCGGCTACGGTCCGGCGATCGTCGCCAGCGACGGGTTGCTCGGCGAGGCGTTCGCGCTCTTTTCGACCGACGAGGAGGCGATGCAGATCGTGAGCGAGGCGATGGTCGAGCTGGGCGAGGGCGAGGCGACGGAACTCGTCGCGGAGCCGGGCACCGAGGAGGAGTACATGACGCTCGCGCGGCGGAAGACGGGCGCGCTCTTTCGCGCCGCCGCCGAACTGGGCGCGGTCGCCGCGGGGGCCGACGGTTACACCGTCGAGTCGTTCGGCACCTACGCCGAGCGCGTCGGCGTCGCCTTCCAGATCCGCGACGACGTGCTCGACGCGACCGCGGACGCCGAGGAACTGGGCAAACCCACCGGCCAGGACGAGGTCATGGAGCGCCCCTCGCTCGTCCAGATCACCGACCTGACGCCCGAGGAGGTGAACGAGCGCGCCTACGCGCAGGCCGACGACGCCCTGGAGGCGCTGGAGACGGCGACGGTCGCCGGGGAGGGGAACGCCCAGGCGCTCGAATACCTGCACGACCTCGCGGAGTTCGTCGTCCTCCGGGAGCGGTAGAGGGGTGGGAAGTATTGTCCGGAGGTATCGAACGGGTGAGCGACTGCTAGAGGGACATTCGTGCGGTCCTGGCGGACTGAAAGGGCGAGCGGTCTGAACGAAGTCCGAACCCGCAAGCACTGGAGCGACCGGAGGGAGCGAAGCGCGCAGCGTGGTTCGCACGAGTTCAGAGCGCGAGGGCTTTCGAGGTGTTATCGGTTACTATCGAATCGGAACCGTGACCTCGAAAGCCCTCGGGGGCTCGGGTCGGGGGGCTCGTTGCGCGCGCTCTCTCGCGTCGCTCGTTCGCGTGCTTACGTCGCCCGCCTTCCCCGAGCCCCCTCGCCCGTTCAGTCCGCCAGGAGACTCATCATACTCGGCCCCTGTGCTCCCGTTCGCTCGCGGTGCTCGCTCACCGGACCGCCAGGAACTGCACCCGCACGCCAGCCCTCCCCCGCCCTCGCGCGCCCCTCGCGCCGCTCGGGCACGCGCTCCCGGCCGACTGCGGAGAGTAGATCGGGGGAGTGGGAAAGTACTCGATTCGCGTTACTCACCCCTAGTCCTCGTCCACGCGCGCCTCCGACCCGGCCAGCAGTTCGATCATCTGCATCACGCCGGAGTTGTCGTCCCGACCCATGTCGTTGGCCACCATCGACTTGTAGAGTTCGTGGGCGAGTTCGGTGGCGGGCATGGGCGCGCCGAAGGCCTCGCCCGCGTCGGTGGCGATGCGGAGGTCCTTGTACTGGTAGTCGGCGAAGAACCCCGGCTCGAAGTTGCCGCGGATCATCCGCGGGGCGCGGTTGTCGAGCGTCCAGCAACCGGCCGCGCCGCCGCTGATGGCCTCCACGACGGCGTCGAGGTCCGCGCCCGCCCTGTCGGCGAAGACGAGCGCCTCGCTGACGGCGACGTTCGTGCAGGCGACGACGATCTGGTTGCACGCCTTGGTGACCTGCCCCGCGCCGGTCGGCCCGCAGTGGGTAACCGTCGCGCCCATCGCCTCGAGGAGATCGCGGTGCTCGTCGAGCACGCCCCCCTCGCCGCCGACCATGATCGAGAGCGTCCCCTCGATGGCCCCCTCCTCGCCGCCGCTGATGGGCGCGTCGAGCATCGAGCCGCCGGCCTCGGCCACCGCCTCGGCGACGCGCTCGGTGACCGTCGGCGAGATGGTGGACATGTCGATCACCGTCGTCCCCTCGCGCAGGCCGTCGATCACGGGGTTCGGCTCCGTCTCGTCGCCGAGGACGACGCGCTCCACGTCGGGCGAGTCGGGGAGGCAGGTCACGACCACGTCCGCGCGCGCCGCCGTGTCGCGGGGGGAGTCGCCCGCCTCGCCGCCGTCGTCGACCAGCGCCTCGACGGGGTCGTGGGAGCGGTTGTAGCCGACGACGGGGTAACCCGCCTCGAGCAGGTTCCGGGCCATCGGCAGGCCCATGATACCGAGTCCGATGAATCCGACCGTCTTCTCGGGCATGCTCGTGAACGCGTGGCACGCTCGCAAAAGTGTTGTGTCACGCGGTACCGAACCGTGCCGAAGACCGTCAGGAAGATGCAACCTTTTTGCGATCCGCCCGTGTCGGATGGGGTATGCACGAATCGGACGCTCGCGACGGTGCCGAGCGCGAGCGGGCGAGAGACGATCCCCCGGTCCGCCGGCGATGAGGCCCGAGGACCGGCGGTACTTCGAGCGGATCGAGTCCCGTCTGGAGGAGGCGATGGGCGTCGCGCGCGAGGCGAAGCGCCGCGGGGGCGACCCGAAGCCGGAGGTCGAGATCCCCGTCGCCCGGGACATGGCCGACCGCGTCGAGAACATCCTCGGCATCGACGGCGTCGCGGAGCGCGTCCGCGAACTCGAGGGCGAGATGTCCCGCGAGGAGGCCGCCCTCGCGCTCGTCGAGGACTTCGTCGAGGGGGCCGTCGGCGACTACGACACCGACGCCGGGAAGGTCGAGGGGGCGGTCCGCACCGCCGTCGCCCTGCTGACGGAAGGGGTGGTCGCCGCGCCCATCGAGGGGATCGACCGCGTCGAGGTGAACGACAACGACGACGGCACCGAGTACGTGAGCGTCTACTACGCCGGCCCGATCCGCTCGGCGGGCGGCACCGCGCAGGCGCTGTCGGTGCTCGTGGCCGACTACGCCCGGACGCTGCTCGGGATCGACCGGTTCAAGCCCCGGACGGACGAGGTGGAGCGCTACGCGGAGGAGGTCGGCCTCTACGACAAGGAGACGGGTCTCCAGTACTCCCCGAAGGACGAGGAGACGAAGTTCATCGCGGAGCACACCCCGATCTGCCTCGACGGCGAGGCGACCGGCCAGGAGGAGGTCTCGGGCTTTCGCGACCTCGAACGCGTGGACACGAACTCCCCGCGCGGCGGGATGTGCCTCGTCCTCGCGGAGGGGATCGCGCTCAAAGCACCGAAGATCCAGCGCTACACCCGCAACCTGGAGGAGGTGGACTGGCCGTGGCTCCAGGACCTCATCGACGGCACCATCGGGAGCGACGGGGGAGGCGACGCCGACGAGGGCGAAGGGGGCGAGGGCGACCCGGAGGGCGGCGACGCCGGCGTCGACGCGGAAGGAGAGGACGCGGACGGCGAGAGCGGGAGTGAGGTGGGGGACGGCGACGACGCACCCGCGGCTCCCGCAGAACCCGACGGTCCGCCGCGGGTCGAACCCGCGAAGAAGTACCTCCGCGACCTCATCGCCGGGCGGCCCGTCTTCGGCCACCCGAGCGAGGCGGGGGGCTTCCGCCTGCGCTACGGCCGGGCGCGCAACCACGGCTTCGCCACGGCTGGCGTCCACCCCGCGACGATGCACCTCGTGGACGACTTCCTCGCCACCGGGACGCAGATCAAGACCGAGCGCCCCGGCAAGGCGGCGGGCGTCGTCCCCGTCGACAGCATCGAGGGGCCGACGGTCAGACTGGCCAACGGCGACGTCCGGCGCATCGACGACCCCGAGGAGGCCCTCGAGGTGCGAAACGGCGTCGAGGAGATCATCGACCTCGGCGAGTACCTCGTCAACTACGGCGAGTTCGTCGAGAACAACCACCCCCTCGCGCCCGCCTCCTACACCGTCGAGTGGTGGGTGCAGGACCTGGCGGCCGCCGGAGCAGACGTCCAGGCGCTCCGGGACTCCCCGCACGTCGATCTCGAGGACCCGAGCGCCGAGGAGGCCCTGTCGTGGGCGCGCGAGTACGACGCCCCGCTGCACCCGAAGTACACCTACCTCTGGCACGACCTCCCGGTCGAGGGGTTCGAGGCGCTCGTCGACGCCGCCGAGGCGGGGCACCTCGCGCGCGCCGACGGGGCGGCGATGCCCGGCGGCGCGGAACCCGAAAACGGCGACCGGGACACGCTGGTCGTCCCGCGGGAGGACGCGATCTGCGAGGCGCTCGAGGCCCTCCTCGTCGAGCACACGCAGGGCGAGGAGACCGTCACCGTCCCCGACGCCCGCCCGTTCCTGCGCTCGCTGGGGCTGACCGACGACCTCGAACGGACCTGGGACGGCCTCTCCCCCGAGGCGCGCTCCTGGGAAGGCGGAGAGAACGCGATGCGGGCCGTAGAGGAGGTCGCCCCCTTCGAGGTGCAGGAGCGCGCGCCGACGCGCATCGGCAACCGGATGGGCCGCCCGGAGAAGTCCGAGAAGCGTGAAATGAGCCCCGCGGTCCACGCGCTCTTTCCCATCGGCGAAGCCGGCGGCAACCAGCGCAACCTCGGGCAGGCCGCGTCCCACACCGACTCGATGCGCGGCGCGGCCGGGCAGGTCGAGGTGCAGGTCGCCCGGCGGGAGTGTCCCGACTGCGGCGAGCGGACGTTCAAGCCGCGCTGTCCCGACTGCTCGACGCACACCGACCCCGTCTACGAGTGCTACAGCTGTGGCTTCGCGGCCGAGCGCGACGAGTCCGGCCGCGCGGTCTGTCCGCGCTGCGGGCGCGACGCGGAGGCCGTCGAGCGTCGAACGGTCGACCTCGCCTCGGAGTACCGCGAGGCGCTCGCGAACGTGGGCGAACGCCCCGGCAGCTTCCAGATCCTGAAGGGCGTGAAGGGGCTCACCTCCGCGGAGAAGGTCCCCGAACCCATCGAGAAGGGCGTCCTCCGGGCGAAACACGGCGTCTCGACGTTCAAGGACGGCACCATCCGCTACGACATGACCGACCTGCCCGTCACCGCCGTCCGGGCCTCCGAACTCGACGTGGAGGTCGAGCAACTCCGCGCGCTGGGCTACGAGAGGGACGTGGACGGCGAGCCGCTCCGCCACGACGATCAGCTGGTCGAACTGCGCGTCCAGGACATCGTCCTCTCGGACGGCGCGGCCGAGCACATGCTCAAGACCGCCGACTTCGTCGACGCGCTCTTAGAGCAGTACTACGGGCTCGAACCGTTCTACGACGTCGAGGAGCGACAGGACCTCGTCGGCGAACTCGTGTTCGGGATGGCACCCCACACCTCCGCGGCGGTCGTCGGCCGCGTCGTCGGCTTCACGAGCGCGGCGGTGGGGTACGCCCACCCGTACTTCCACGCGGCCAAGCGGCGGAACTGCTTCCACCCCGACACGAAGCTCTGGTTCCGGGACCAAGATGGTACGTGGCGCTGCGAGCGCATCGAGGCGTTCGTCGAGGAACGCCTGGACGATCCTCGGGAGGACGACTTCGGAACGCTCGTGCAGGAACTCGACGGTGACGTCGTCGTCCCGTCCATCGACGACGACGGCGACGAGCGACTGCAACCGGTCGAAGCCGTCTCACGGCATCCATCGCCCGATCACCTCGTGAGAATCGAGACCCGCGGTGGACGGTCGATCACGGTCACGCCGGAGCACACGATGCTCCGCGCTGCCGACGGCGTCGAGCGCGTCCCGGCGAGCGAACTGGCGGTCGGCGACGAACTACCGGTAGGGCCAGTCGACCGAGAGACGGCAGCCGCGACAGCGCGTCGGCCGGTAGCCGCCGACGGTGGAGCCGCCGCGACGGACGCCGTGAGCCGGGTCGCGATCGTCGAGTCCGATACCGATCACACCTACTGTCTCACCGTCTCGAACACCCACTCTTTAGTGGCAGAAGATTTATATATCGGTCAGTGCGACGGCGACGAGGACTGCGTGATGCTCCTCATGGACGGTCTACTGAACTTCTCCAAGTCCTTCCTCCCTGACAAGAGGGGCGGGAGGATGGACGCGCCTCTCGTCATGTCCTCGCGCATCGATCCCGCCGAGATCGACGACGAGGCGCACAACATGGACATCGTCCGGGAGTACCCCCGGGAGTTCTACGAGGCGACGCGGCGGCTGGCCGACCCCGAGGAGGTGGAGATCACCATCGCCGAGGAGTACCTCGGCACCGACCGCGAGTACGCGGGCTTCGATCACACCCACGACACCTCGAACCTGGCGCTCGGGCCGGCGCTCTCGGCGTATAAGACCCTCGGGAGCATGATGGAGAAGATGGACGCGCAGCTCGAACTCGCGCGGAAGCTCCGGGCGGTGGACGAGACGGACGTCGCAGAGCGGGTGATCGAGTACCACTTCCTGCCGGACCTCATCGGGAACCTCCGGGCGTTCTCCCGGCAGGAGACGCGGTGTCTCGACTGCGGCGAGAAGTACCGCCGGATGCCCCTGACCGGCGACTGCCGGGAGTGCGGCGGCCGGGTCAACCTCACCGTCCACCAGGGGTCGGTGAACAAGTACATGACCACCGCGATCCGCGTCGCAGACGAGTACGACTGTCGCGACTACACGAAACAGCGCCTCGAAGTGCTCGAGAAGAGCTTAGAGAGCGTGTTCGAGAACGATAAAAATAAACAGAGCGGCATCGCCGACTTCATGTAGATTCGTCGGATTGACGCTGCTGATTCCGGGAGTATCGTTTCGTCATCGGTTCGGAGCTGTTTGATCGAGGAACGTTGGAAATAAGTAGAACATAGCGGGTGGGCCTGTGTGATTCGAAGAGCGACCCGGAGCGACGGTGGATGCGGATTCTCAATCAGTCATACGTTGTGGACATCACAGGAAAACATATACCGGGGTGGTACACACCGAAAGCATGTCGATCACTGATAATAGACGAGATACGAGAGAATGCGTCAGATCGCCCCCACGAGGCCCGAAGGTGGTGTTTCCGGGGAGCTACTCGATGACCTTCTCCGACGAGAAACCGGTCTAGCTCCAGAGATCTACAGATGCTCTGAACCCGTCACATGGACCCGAATCGGAAACAATCACTAGACCGACAACGATGAACCGCCGTCAGTACCTCCGCACACTCTCCCCGCTCGTCGGCGCGCCGATCGCCGGATGTCTCGACGTTCTCGGGTCCAACCGGGACTACCGACTCGCCGCCGTCGAACTGGCGAACTTCGCGAAGGAGTCGGTCACGTATCACCTGCGGATCGAGCACGATCGAGAGACCATCGTGGACGGGACGAGAGAACTCGCGCCACGATATTCACCCGACGGAAAGGACTACTGGTACGTCACCGACGTCGGCAATCACCCCGTCACAGAGTACACCGTGTTCCTCCAGATCAACGACGGGGAGCGGCGGGAGGTCAGACCGGACACCGTCAGAGGCGACGGCGACGTCGAGTGCGTCGAACTGAACATCGACGCGGCTCCCGGATACGTCGGTGGTATCTATTACGAGGTTCCCTGTGACTGGTAGTGTTGCCACTCCCGGTCGAGCACCGCGTACGCGAGTACGTCCGCGTATTTGATCTCGTGAACGGTACTCCGAGTACGTACGTCAGTCACCGCCCGGACCCAGCCACTCGTCGGCCAGGACGGCGTAGAAGTGGACGTCGACGTACTCCCCGTCGACGAACTCCGACTCGACGTGCGTGCCCTCGTGGCGGAAGCCGAGCTTCTCCCAGATGCGCCGCGATCCGGCGTTCCCGTCGAAGACGCGGGCCATGACTCGATGATTGCGCCGCTCGCGGAACGCGTAGTCGGTGACGAGCCGACTCGCGTCGGTGCCGTAGCCCTCGCCCCAGTAGTCCTCGGCGAGGAAGATGCCGATCTCGGCGTTGACCCCCGTCGGATCGCGCGGGTGGAGACCGATCGACCCCGCCGGCTCCTCGCCCCGGCAGATGAGCAGGTTCACGTGCTCGTCGCTGGAGCCGCGCTCCTCGTACCACTCGCGCTCCTGGCGACCGTTGATCGGATCGCGCGCGCCGAGGAAGCGCCGAACGGCGGGGTCGTTGATGGTCCGCTGGAGGAAGTCGAGGTCCTCCTCCTCGACGGTGCGGAGGGAGATCGAATCGCCGCGCAGGAAGACGGGTCCGGGCATAGCCGACACTCGTCGCGCCCGATATTACCGCTTGGGGAGCAGTGATAGGCGATGGCACGCGCTCGCGGCGAGCGAGGGGGCACCACGTCCCTCGTCAGTCGTCGGGGTATTTCGGCTCGCGTCGCTCGGCGCGTTCGAGGGCCGTCTCTACCACGTCGCGCACGTCGCCGTGGAAGACGCCGCCGTGGCCGGAGTACATGTGCTCGACGCCCTCCGGCATCCGGTCGAGGAGATCCTGGATCGACTGGATGAGTCGCTCGCGCGACTGGCCCGGCCTGTCGGTGCGCCCGAAGCTGCCGTAGTCGAACGCGCCGTCGTCGTGGACGACCACGTCGCCGCCGAACAGCGTCGTCTCGCTCACGAACGCGAGGTGGTCGGCGGCGTGGCCGGGCGTGAAGACCGCCTCGAACGTCTCCTCCCCGATGGTGACGGCGTCGCCGTCGTCGAGCGCGTGGGTCCTGCGGGGGTGCTCGGCGTAGGCGTAGACGTCCGGATCGAACGCCTCGACGACGGCGTCGAGTTCCGCGACGTGATCGCCGTGCTGGTGGGTCAGGACGACGCGGTCGAGGGAGTCGGTGTACTCCTCGATCGCGTCGACGACGCCCGGCATCGCGCCCGCGTCGACGAGCGTCGGCGTCTCTCCGAGGGCGAGGTAGGCGTTGCAGGTGAACGTCTCTGCGTCCGCGGTGACGTTGTGAACCTCCATACCGCCGATGCGCGCGGCAGTCACTTCAACCTCCGCGCGTTCTCCGACGAGCGGGTGACCCGCCGGTTCGCGAGAACCGACCCAACGCTTTTGGGTGAGAATTCCCTAGCGTCGCGTGACCATGGGCTTCGGGAGCTACGACGAGTCCGAACAGGACCGCCAGCAACTCGACACCGACCTCGACGACGACGAGAACCTCTCGGCCCGCGGGTCACACGAGGGGAAGATGCGCTTCGAGTTCGGCGCGTCCAACGACGAGTTGCTCGACCGACTCGAGGAGATGAAAGAGCGCGAGTGACCGTCGGCGGGCGCGCGCTGGGTATCGCGGAGTCCTACACGGACCGCGAGCGAAGCACCGTCGCGGGGGCGGTCGTCCGGACCGACCGCGCCCTCGACGGACTGGAATTCTCGTCCATCTCGGTCGGCGGCACCGACAGCACCGAGCGGCTGATCTCGCTGTGGGAGCGCCTCGACCGCGAGGACGTCCGCTACGTCCTCGTGGCGGGCGTGGCCCCCGCGTGGTTCAACGTCGTCGACCTCCCGCGGCTCGCCGAGACCGTCGACCGGCCGGTCGTCGCCGTCTCATTCGAGGAGAGCGAAGGGCTCGAACCCGCCCTCCGCGAGGCGTTCTCGGGCGACGCGCTCGACGAACGCCTCGACGTCTACGAGCGACTGCCCGAGCGTCGGCGCGTCGACCTGAACGGGGAGACGGTCTACGTCCGCGGTGCGGGGATCGACGCCGACGAGGCCGACGAGGTGGTGCGGACGTTCACGCCGGAGGGGGGACGCCCGGAACCCCTCCGCGTGGCCCGACTCGCGGCGCGAGCGGCCGACGCCTTCCGACACACCGATGGGTTGTAGTTCGCCGCGCGCACGCTGTGGGTATGGAACACATGGACGGCCTGACCGTCCGCGACTGTGAGCGCTGTCCCGACCTCTGTGCGTCCCGCTCGCGGATCGTAAACGGGAGCGGTCCGGCGGACGCGTCGCTCCTGTTCGTCGGGGAGGCCCCGGGCGCGCAGGAGGACGAGCGGGGCGTGCCGTTCGTCGGGCGCTCGGGTGACGTCCTCTGGAGTGCGCTTCGCGAGCGGGGTGTCCTCCGCGAGGACGTTCGCATCACCAACTGCGCGCGCTGTCGACCACCGAACAACCGCGATCCCACCCGGGAGGAACTGGCGAACTGTCGTGGCTACCTGGAAGCGGAGATCGACCGCGTCGATCCCGACCTCGTCGTCACGCTCGGGAAGGTGCCGAGCGAGCACCTCCTCGAACGCGACGTGGCGGTGACGAAGGAGGCCGGGCGCGTCGTCGAGCACCGCATCGCGGGGACGCCGCGCCGCGTGCTCGTCTGCGTCCACCCGGCGGCGACGCTGTACGACCGTAGCCAGGAGGCTACGTTCGCCGGCGCGCTCGACGAGGCACTGGCGCTGTCGGGACTGAGCGACGCCGAGGGCGGCGGAAGCGGAGGCGGCGGACAGTCGCGCCTGGGCGAATTCTGAGGGCCTCTCCGGAATCCGATCGCGGGTGAGAGGGCGACGCACGGGACGGAAAGCGACTTTGCTCGGTCCCCCCAACCGGGGGTATGAGCACCCAGACCCCGGTCGTCGCCGACGTGGTCCTCGTGGACTACGGCCTCGGGAACCTCCGGAGCGCCACGCGCGGACTGGAGCGCGCGGGCGCGAACGTGGAACTGAGCACCGACCCCGCCGACTTCGAGCGCGCCGACGGCGTCGTCCTCCCCGGCGTCGGCGCGTTCAGCGAGGGGATGGAGAACGCCGGGCCGTTCCGCGAGGCGCTCGCCGAGGTCGCGGCGTCGGGCACGCCCCTCTTCGGCATCTGTCTCGGGATGCAGATGCTTCTCACGACGAGCGAGGAGGCCGAACGCGTCGGCCAGGGCGACGTGGAAGGCCTCGATCTCGTCCCGGGCACCAACGTCCGCTTCGCCGAGGGGCAGAAGGTGCCCCACATGGGCTGGAACGAACTCTCCGTCGAGCGGGAGCACCCGCTCGTGGAGGGGGTAGATGGGGAGTACGCCTACTTCGTCCACTCCTACTACGCCGTCCCCGAAGACGGGCGCGCGGTCGTCGCCACGACCGACTACGGCGTGACCTTCCCCAGCATCGTCGCCAACGAGGCCGGGAACGTCTTCGGCACGCAGTTCCACCCGGAGAAGAGCGGCGAGACGGGGCTCAGGATCCTCCGCAACTTCGTGAACCTCTGCGCGGAGCGGTAGCTCCTCGATTCCGGCTTCGCAGATCGGGCGAAGCCCCAGGGGCCGGGACCGGTAATGGCGGACAGGCGACGCCGCGGCGGGATCCGGTTCGCGGGGCGTGGCGTCGCGCAACCGCGAAGCGCCCCGCAACGATTCTCACGTCACGGAAGGCTCTGGTTCCGCTCTCTGTTATAAAGATACGGAGCGAGCGAAGGGCCCGACCACCACCGAGAGCACCAGCGTAGCACCCGCGAGCGAACGCAGTGAGCGAGCGGACCGAGGAGCGACTAATGGCGCGCGAGCGAAGCGAGTGCGCCAGCAGGAGCGACGAGGGTTTTGATCCAGCTTTTACCAGGGAGCCGCGGCCGACCGCGAAGCGGGTCGGCCGCACGCGACCGCAGTAAAAGGTGGGTTTACAGAAACTCGTGGACGTCCGAGTACCACATGTCGTGGTGGTCGACGGCGTCGACCCGGCGGGCGATCTCGACGGCGAGCGCGTGCCAGCAGAGGTCGTCCGGGTCGGCGGGGTCGAGGTTGTACTGCGAGTCCTCGCAGGTGCACCCGCCGTCCTCGACGACGTACTCCGCGCGGTGGCCGACGACGACGGTGAAGTCGCGGTACTCCTTCACGCGGCGCTCGCCGACGGCCTCGATGGCGCGGGCGGCGCGCGAGCCGTGGGCGTCGAGCAGCCGCTCGGCTGTGCGGGCGTCGAGTTCGCCCGCCTCGTCGAGGGCTTCCCGCCACGTCTCGGCCGTCGTCACGTCGCGTGCTTGCCGCGGCGGGGGGAAAACACGTTCGGTTCGGAAACCCGACTTGTTATATATTCGTTACGAATCGAGTCGTCCGAGGAGGTCGGTCGTCTCGACGACGGCGGCGAACTCGCCGTGGAGGTGCGCGAGCGCGAGCCGATGGTTCTCCGCCGCGGAGACGGGAGCACCGTGGCGGTCAGGGCGGTCGAACGTCGCCGTCGCGTCCGCGAGGACGTAGACCTCGAAACCGAGGTTCTCGGCCATTCGGGCGGTCGTCGAGACGCAGTGCTCCGTGGTGAGTCCCGCGATCGCGAGCGTTCCGTAATCGCGCTCGCGCAACCAGTCGTCGAGTCCGGTGCCGACGAACGCGCTGTTGACGGTCTTCTCGAACACCGGCTCGTCCGTTCGGGGAGCCGCGGCGGGCGCGAACGCGAACCCCGGCCGATCGGGCCGCAACGGCGAGTCGGGTTCGGTCGAGGCGTGCCGGACGTGGACGACGGGCCACCCTCGCTCGCGCCACGTCGCGAGGAGGGACGCAATCGTCTCCTCCAGGTCGGGATTGTTGCGCTCGCCCCAGGCGGGATCCTCGAAGCCGCGCTGGACGTCCACGAGCAGGAGGACGGTGGAGGCGTCGGGTGTATCGCTCACGGGTCGTCGCTCGGCACGAATCGACAAAACGGTTCGCGTGGGTTGAATCGATCCGCTCGGAGACGACACGGTTTTTCGCCCCGGCGTGACAGGATCGGGTATGGAGGTCAGAGAGGGGTCCGTCGTCGTCGAGGTTCCCGAACAGCCCGCCGAGGGCGCGGGCGACGCGGTCTTCTTCAACCCGGAGCAGGAGTTGAACCGCGACGTGACGATCGCCGCCCTGCGCGCCCACCGCGAACGCGGGGGCGGGCGGGCGCGGACGTACCTCGACGCGACGGCGGCGAGCGGGATCCGGGGCGTCCGCGCCGCCGCGGAGGGCTGGGAGGCGACCTGCTGCGACGTCGACCCGGACGCGGCCGACCTGGCGCGGGGGAACCTCGCGCGCAACGACCTCGATGGCGAGGTCGTCCGCCGCGACGCGAACGCCTACATGCACGAGACGCGCTTCGACGCGGTGGACGTGGACCCCTTCGGGACGCCCATCCCGTTTGCGGACGCGGCGTTCAGGTGCGCCACGGAGTTGGTCTGCGTGACCGCGACCGACACCGCTCCTCTCTGCGGCGCGCACTTCTCGAGCGGCGTCAGGAAGTACGGAGCCGTCCCGCGGAACACCGACTACCACGCCGAGATGGGCCTCCGGATCCTCCTCTCGGCGCTCGCGCGCACCGCCGCGCGCTACGACGTGGGCGTGACGCCCGTGCTGAGCCACGCGACGCGCCACTACGTCCGCACCTACCTCCGGGTGAGCGGGCGAGCGACCGACGCCAACGCCGCCATCGACGAACTCGGCTACCTCTATCACTGCCCGGAGTGTCTCTATCGCGAGCACGACGGCGGACTCATCGCCGAGCCGCTCGACCACTGTCCGAACTGCGGTAGCGAGCAGGTGCTCGCGGCCGGACCGGTCTGGCTGGGACCGGCGCACGATCCGGACTTCGTGGCCGCGACTCGCGAGCGCGTCACCGACGACATGGGCACCGCTAAGCGCGCGCGTCGCCTGCTCGACGCCGTCGAGGGGGAACTCGACGTGCCGACCCACTACGACCAGCACGTGCTCTCGAAGCGGTGGGGCGTCTCCGCTATCGGGATGGACGAGTTCCTCGATCGACTGCGAAAGGCGGGGTTTCCGGCCTCGCGGAGCCACTTCGGCGGAACCACGGTCAAGACGACGGCCGACGTCGAGGAGATCCGACGAGCGACGACCTGAACCCCGTCGACGGTCGTCGTTTTTCGTACCGTCCCCCTCGATTATATGTGATCATCGCGCAATTGCAGTAGCGTGAGCCAAGCGGCACGTCGCACGGTCACGATCGCGAAGGGGGTGGTGAAGGGGGTCCAGTCGGACCGGATCACCTTCATCGCCGCCAGCCTCGCCTACTACGCCTTCATCTCGCTGTTCCCGCTGTTGCTGTTCGGACTGGTCGTCGCGTCGATCGTCGGCGGGCAGGAGTTGGCGAACGACCTCGCGCGGCAGGCGAGCCGACAGCTCGGGAGCGAACAGGTCGGGGAGATGGTGCGCGACGTCCTGACGAATCAGGCGGGCCGAAGCGGCGCGACGATCGTCGGCACGGTCACGCTCCTCTGGAGCGGTCTGAAGCTCTTTCGGGGACTCGACATCGGGTTCTCCATCGCCTATCAGGCACCGGGACCGGCGGGATTCGTCGATCAGGTCCGCGACGCGTTCGTGACGCTCGTCGCCGTGGGCGCGGGCATCGCGTTCACGATCGGCGTCGGAGCGCTGCTCTCGATCCCGCGATTCGACCTCGTCGTCGCCGGCGTCGACGTTCTGGGCCTGATCGGGACGGTCATGCTCCTCACCGGGCTGACGGTCACGTTCCTCCCGCTCTACTACTTCCTGCCCGGCCCGAGCCTCTCGATCGGCGACGCCCTTCCGGGGGCGATGTTCGCCGCCATCGGCTGGACCGTCCTTCAGACGGGCTTCAGAATCTACGCCCAACGGGCGTCCGCGTTCGACGCCTACGGCGTCCTCGCGGGAGCGCTCCTGCTCGTCACCTTCCTCTACTTCGGCGCGCTCGTCCTGCTGATCGGCGTGGTGTTGAACGCAGTTCTGGAGGGACGCATCGATCCGGAGACCGGACTCGACACCGTAGACGACGCATCGACAACCGAATCAGAACGACCACTCTCGCTCATGGCAGACGAAGACCTGGAACGACTGGAGACGGAACCGAACGACGAAGAACTCGCGGCGGAGGTGCGTCGCCTGCGCGAGCAGGTGGCCGAGTTCGAGGCGGAGATCGAGGATCGAACCGTCCACCGCGACGACATCGAACGCGACCTGAGGCGCTACGTCCGCCAGCGGATGCGCCGCGGGAAGGCTCGCGGCTGGGGGCCGTATCTCGTCCTCCTGTACGGTACCGCCATGACCCTGGGCGCGTTCTACCTCCTCGACAGCGGTGCCTGGGCGGTCGCCGCGATGCTCGTCGTCTGGCTCTCGACGCTCGGCCTGTACGTCGTGTTCGTCGTCGTCGGACTCGGACTCGACCTGGCGGGCGTCCCGGGCCGACTGCGCGATCGCATCCAGCAGTTCCGGAGCTGACCGCGACTGCGAACCGGATCAGAGGGCTATTCAGCCAGGATCCATTACGGGCTCGTGATGCTCTCCGCGGGAATACGGGCTGCACCCCCCGAGCGCGGTATCGGCGTCGTCGAGACGTTCGGGGCAGTTCCCGACGCCGTGTTCGCGCTGTTCGTGGTGCTGACGCAACTCGGTGATCCCTGGTTGCTCGTCCTCGTCGTAGGCGCGACGTACCTCGTCGCCGATCGGGTGAGCTGGATCGACCGCGAACGCGCGGCGTACCTCGTCGCGCTCACGGTGACGGCCATGGCGCTCACGACGGCGCTCAAGGGCCTGTTCACGTTACCCCGACCACCGGGGGGACCGATCCCCGGCCGCGAGATGTTCCCCGAGATCGTTCGGATGCTGTACGTCGGCGCGGCGAGCGCCGGCGGGTTCGCGTTCCCGAGCGGCCACGCGCTCGGCTCGACGGTCGTCTGGGGCGGGCTGGCGCTGGTCGTAGACTGGTCGACCCCCCGAAGGCGACTGGCGATCGCCGCGGCGCTCGTCGCCGTCGTCTCCCTCTCGCGGCTCGTCCTCGGCGTCCACTACCTCGTCGACGTGCTCGCCGGGAGCGCCGTGGGACTGCTCGTCCTGCTCGCGACCGCTCGGCTCACCGCGGGCGGACGGCGGCCCGGGCCGGCGTTCGCGCTCGCGACCGTGACCGCGCTCGGAGCCGTGGGCTCGTCGGGCGCCGGTCTCGTGCCGGTCGTCGAACTCGCGAGCGCCGTCGGCGGGTGGTTCGGCTGGCGCGCCGTCGCCGACGGCGGAATCCGCGGACGACCCCTCCGCCGGTCGCTCCTCGCAGTCGCCCTCGGTCTCTTCGGCGGGGTCGTACTCCTGACGGCGGGTGCGACGCGCGTCGCCGCGGTCGTCTTCGTCGCCGTCGTCGCCGTGACCGTCGTCGGAATCACGCTCCCCCTCGCCGGCGACACCCGCCGGTCGCGGCGGCTGACCGAATCCAGATGAGACGGAACGTCTCGGCGAACAGGCGACGCCGCGGCGGGGTGGATTCGCGGGGCGTGGCGTCGCACAACCGCAGACACCCCGCGATAACCGTCAGATCACACGGACGCTGGTCCCGCTCTCGGATATAAAGGTACGGCCGGATCGACCGATTCGAATGCCTGGACCACCACCGCGGGCACCAGTGGAACACCCGCGAGCGACCGAAGGGAGCGAGCGGACCGACCGAACCCCCGAAGGAGCGTAGCGACTGAGGGGGTGAGGAGGGTTTTGCTCCAGCTTTTACCAGCGAGTGAGCGAAGCGAACGAGTGCAGCAAAAGGTGGTGGTTCTTAGAACTTCTCCAGGTACCGGTCCAGTTCCCACTGGGAGACCTGGGTCTTGTACTCGCTGAACTCGGCGCGCTTCGCCTCCACGAACTTGCTCGTGACGTGCTCGCCGAGGGCCTCCCGGACGACCTCGTCCTCCTCGAGCGCGTCGACGGCGCGGCCGAGGTTCGGCGGGAGCGTGTCGATGCCGTACTCCTCGCGCTTGGCCTCGTCGAACTCGTAGATGTTCTCGCGGACGGGGTCGGGCGCTTCCAGGCCCCGCTCGATGCCGTCGAGACCGGCGTGGAGCATCGCGGCGAGCGCGAGGTAGGGATTGCAGGCGGGATCGGGCGAGCGCAGTTCGATGCGCGAGGCGGCGGGCGTCCGCGAGTCGGGCTTGCGGACGAGCGCGCTGCGATTCACGTCGGACCACGCGACGTAGACCGGCGCTTCGTACCCCGGCACGAGGCGCTTGTAGGAGTTCACCGTCGGGTTGCAGACCGCGGTGATGGCGGGGGCGTGCTCGAGGACGCCCGCGAGGAACTGCTTCGCGACCTCGCTCAGGTTGAACTCGTCGTCCTCGTCGTGGAACGCGTTCTCGCCGTCCTCGGTGAACAGCGAGAGGTGCGTGTGCATCCCGCTGCCGTTGATGCCCGCGATGGGCTTCGGCATGAACGTCGCGTGGGTGTCGTGCTCGGCGGCGATGGCGCGCACGACCGAGCGGAACGTGGCGATGTTGTCGGCAGTGGTGAGCGCGTCGTCGTACTTGAAGTCGATCTCGTGCTGGCCCTCCGCGACCTCGTGGTGGCTCGCCTCGACCTCGAAGCCCATCGACTCCAGCCCGTAGATGATGTCGCGGCGGATGTCGCTCGCGAGGTCCTTCGGCGCGAGGTCGAAGTACCCGCCCGCGTCGTGGGTGATGGTGGTCGCGCGGCCGTCCTCGTCCTCCTCGAAGAGGAAGAACTCGGGTTCCGGCCCGGCGTTGAGCGTGTAGCCCATGTCGCCGGCGCGCTTGATCGCGCGCTTCAGCACGTGGCGCGGATCGCCGACGAAGCTGTCGCCGGTCGACGTGTCGACCACGTCGGCGATGAGCCGCGCGGCGGCGGTGCCGTCGTCGCGGGTCCGCCACGGCAGGATGGCGAACGTCGCGGGGTCGGGGATGAGCCGCATGTCGCTCTCCTGGATGCGGACGAATCCCTCGATCGACGACCCGTCGAAGTAGATACCCTCGGTGAAGGCCTTCTCCACCTGGCTCGCGGGAATGGAGACGTTCTTTACCGTCCCGAGGATGTCGGTAAACTGGATGCGCAGGAAGTCGACGTTCTTCGATTCGATCTCGTCGACCACCGCCTGTGCGTCGGCGGTCAACCCTCCGTCAGTTTTCACGTTTGGGTTTGTCATCTTTCTTGGACGCGCTATACAACTGTCCTATCCGATAAAACCGTAGTGGTTTGTGCAAAGTTCGTACCGTATGTCAGAACTGGATATTCGTAAAATTATAGTCCCTCCAGCTACACTCGCAGTGTGATGACGTACGAAAATCTAGATGAGAAGCTGGTGAACGCCCTCCTGGAGGACGGGCGCGCCAGCCTCCGCAGTCTCGCGGAACAACTCGACGTCTCGGTGACGACCATCTCCAACCACCTGAAGGACCTCGAGGCCAAGGGGGTGATCCGCGGGTACACGCCGGTCGTGGACTACGACGCGCTCGGCTACGACGTGACCGCGGTCATCCAGCTCAAGGTCGAGGGGAACGCCATCCAGGACGTCGCGGACACCCTCCGGAACGCCCGTCAGATGATCTCCGTCTACGAGGTGACCGGCGACCACGACGTCGTCGCCGTCGGGAAGTTCAGGGACACCGACGACATGAACCGGCAGATCAAGGAGTTGCTCGTCGACGCCAACATCAAGGAGTCCAACACGAGCGTCGTCCTCAACGCCGTCAGCGAGCACGAACAGTTCCCGCTCGAGATCCAGGAGTAACGCGGTACGGGGCTGTTTCTAGAGGGCGTCGAGCACCCACCTGACGAGCGTCGACGCCAGTAAGAGCACGCCCTCCGGTCGGGAGAGCCGCCGCCCGGACGCGAACAGGAGGACCACGAGCACCGAGAGGCCGACCAGCCACGTCGCGTCCGGGAGCGCCGCAGCGGAGACGGCGACGGGCCTGACGACCGCCACGACGCCGAGGATACCCAGCGCGTTGAAGACGTTGCTCCCGACGAGGTTGCCCGCCGCGATCCCGCCGAAGCCGCGCCGCGCGGCCGCGACGCTCGCCGCGATCTCCGGCGACGAGGTGCCGACGGCGACGATCGTCACGCCGATGAGCCACTCGGAGATCCCCGCGAGGCGCGCGAGGTCGCTCGCCGCCGAGACGAGCACGGTCGCCCCGCCGACGACGAGCGCCAATCCCGCGAGCATCGCGACTGCGGTTCGAAGCGGCGGCGCGTCGCCGGTCGATACCGCCTCGACCGGCGGGTCGTCGCTGCGCACGAGGTACGCGACGTAGGCGACGAGACCGCCGAGGAGGAGCGCGCCCTCGACCCGGGAGACACGGAGGTCGAGGAGGACGGCGAGGAGGAGCACCGCCGAGGCGATCAGGACAACCCCGTCGCGCCGGACGAGCGCGCGGGAGGCGGTGACGCCGCCCAGCAGCGCCACCAGGCCGAGCACGAACCCGACGTTGAACAGGTTCGACCCGACGACGTTGCCGACGGCGATGTCGGGACTGCCGAGCAGCGCCGCCTCGAGCGACACCGCCAGTTCCGGCGCGGAGGTGCCGACGGAGACCACCGTGAGCCCGATCACGAGATCCGAGAGGCCCGCGCGCCGAGCGAGGAGCGCGGCGTTGTCGACGAACAGCTGCGCCCCGAGCCACAGCGCCCCGACCCCGGCGGCGAGGAGAACCAGGTCAACGATAATGCTGGCGACCATTTTCGTTCACCTCGCGATACGTCGGCCGGGGTGATAGTCCCGGGCCTCTCGCTGGGAGATTCCGATGCGCCTAACGGTCCGGCTCGCTCCCCTCCGCCGCGATGGACGCCGTCCGCGAGCACGAGTCGAGGGGCGAGATCGATGTACACCGCTCGGGGGCGCGAACTGGCCGAGGAGCGCCACGCGGTGGTCGCGCGATTCGTCGAGCAGGCGGAGGTGGCGGGGGAGCGGTAGCTCGCGCTCGACGAGCGAAAGACAAAGAAGACGTGTTCGGCGGGCGGTTCACCGGCGCGCTCACCGCGAGCACCGCGGAGCGGTTCGAGCGGGCCGACGACTGAGCGGAGAGCCGCGAAGCGGCTCGAAGCGAAGGAGGAGTGCTTTTGATCGAGCTTTTACAGGGCGGGCTTCGCCCGCCCTGTAAAAGGTCGTCCTACATCGCGCCGCCCATGCCGCCCATACCGCCCATTCCGCCCATGCCGCCGCCGCCCGGCGGCATGTCCATGTCCTCGTCGTCGTCGTCGCTGGAGCCACCCTTGAGGTCGCCCGCGGCGATGACGTCGTCGATGCGGAGGATCATGACGGCGGCCTCCGTGGCGGACTCGACGGCCTGGGTCTTCACGCGGAGGGGTTCGACGACGCCCTCCTCCTCCATGTCGATGACCTCGCCGGTGTAGGCGTCGAGGCCCGACGTCTCCTGGCCGCCGGAGTGCTTCGAGCGCAGGTCGACCAGCGAGTCGATGGGGTCGAGACCGGCGTTCTCGGCGAGCATGCGGGGGACGACGTCGATGGCGTCCGCGAAGGACTCGATGGCGAGCTGCTCGCGGCCGCCGACGGAGTCGGCGTAGTCGCGCAGCTCGAGCGCGAGTTCCGTCTCGGGCGCGCCGCCGCCGGGCAGCACCTTGCCGTCGTCGAGGGTGACGCGGACGACGCCGAGGGCGTCCTCGATCGCGCGCTCGACCTCGTCGACGACGTGCTCGGTGCCGCCGCGCAGGACGAGCGTGACGGACTTCGCCTGCTCGACGTCCTCGACGAAGATGCGCTCGTCGCCGCCGATGTCCTTCTCGGCGACGCTACCGGCGAAGCCGAGGTCGTCCGCCTCGATGTCGTCGATGTTGGAGACGACGCGGCCGCCGGTGGCGCGCGCGAGGCGCTTCATGTCGGACTTCTTCGCGCGGCGGACGGCGATGATGTCCTCCTGGGCGAGGTAGTGCTGGGCCATGTCGTCGATGCCCTTCTGGCAGAAGACGACGTCCGCGCCGACCTCGACGAGCTTGTCGACCATCTCCTTGAGCTGCTTCTCCTCCTGGTCGAGGAACTGCTGGAGCTGGTCGGGATCGGTGACGTTGACCTCGGCGTCGATCTCGGTCTCCTTGACCTCGATGGCCGTGTCGAGGAGGGCGATGTTCGCGTCCTCCTTGAAGTACGGCATGTTGTCGTGGACGCGCTCCTTGTTGATGATGACGCCCTCGATGAGTTCGGACTCCTCGATGGAGCCGCCGACGACCTTCTCGACCTTCACGTTGTCCGTGTCGATGCCCTCCTCGTCGGCGATGGCGCGGACGGCCTGGACGACGAGTTCGGCGAGGTCCTCCTTGGCGGACTCCGCGCCTTTACCCGTCATCGCGGTGGCCGCGATCTGCTCGAGGAGTTCCGTGTCGTCCTCGGAGACGTCTATCGCCATCTCCTCGAGGAGTTCCTTCGCCTTCGCGGCCGCCTGGCGGTACCCCTGCGCGAGGATGGTCGCGTGGATGTCCTGTTCGAGCAGGTCCTCGGCCTTCGCGAGGAGTTCGCCCGCGATGACGACGGCGGTGGTCGTGCCGTCGCCGACCTCGTCCTCCTGGGTCTGGGCGACCTCGACGATCATGTTCGCCGCCGGGTGCTCGATGTCCATCTCGTCGAGGATGGTGACGCCGTCGTTCGTGACGACGACGTTGCCCGTCGAGTCGACGAGCATCTTGTCCATCCCCTTCGGACCGAGGGTGGTCCGTACCGCCTCGGCCACGGCCTTCCCGGCCGTGATGTTCATCGACTGGGCGTCGCGCCCGGTCGTGCGCTGGCTGTCCTCGGACAGCACGATGAGCGGCTGGTTGCCCATGTATTGAGCCATAGTCGGTAGAACGATTGAATGTGATTCTATATAAAATATTCGGTACGGTGTGCGAAAACGGAGCACGGTCGCCCCGCGGCGCGACGGGTTTCGGCGTCCCGGGCGGCATTTAAATACCTAAACCGGCCGCGCGTAGACGTCCTCGGGGTAGGGCTCCCCGCCGATGATCGTCTCGCCTCTGCTTGCGCGTTCGAAGCCGTTCGCCCGGTAGAACGTCGCACCCGGTTCGTTCGCCGCGAGCGTCATCGCCTGCACGCGCTCGACCCCGCGGGCGGCGAGTTCCTCGCACGTCGCTTCGAGCAACTGCGAGCCGACGCCGGTGCGGCGACGGTCGGGTTCGACGTAGAGGCGCAGCACCGTTCCCGTGTCGCCGTGGACGACGGCGTGGGAGAACCCGATGACTGCGTCCCGCATCGCGGCGACCAGCACGAGCATGTCGCCGCTCTCTACGTCCGCGCCGAGTTTCGACTCGTCGTACCACTCCTCGACCGTCTCGGTCGCCGTCTCGCGGGTGAGCGCCTCGTCCCGTTCCCAGGACTCCCGCGCGATGCGCCGGAGCGCCGGGATGTCGGTGAGCGTCGCCGGTCGAACGTGCATGCCCCACGGTAGCACTGACAGCGGCTTAGGCCTAACCCGCGGCGGGGGCGTCGGACCGCCGACTCGATCCGACCGCGACCGGAGCGGTCGAGGCTCGGACCGATCGGGTCAGGCCATCGCCTCGAACGGCTCCTCGCAGTCCGCGCAGTAGTGGATCGACCGGCAGAGCGACGGTCCCTTCGGGTGCTCGCGCTCGGTGTTCGTCCCGCCGCAGTACGGACAGCGCGCGGGGCCGGCCTCGCCGCCCGCCGTCACGCTCGGGTCGAGGCGTCTCACACGCTCACCCCGAACTCGCGGAGGTCCTCCCGTCCCGCGTCGGTGACCATCTCGACGGACCACGGCGGCGACCAGACGAGTTCGACCTCGGCGTCGGCGACGCCCTCGGGCGAGGCCGCGGCCGCCTCCACGTCGGCGAGGAGCATCTCGCGGGCCGGACAACCGGTGTACGTGAGCGTGAACCGCACCGTCACGCGCGCGCCCTCGTCCGGGCGCTCCTCGATCTCGACGCCGTAGATCAGCCCGAGGTCGACGACGCTGACGGGCATCTCGGGGTCCTCGACGGCGTAGAGCGCGTCCCAGACCTCGCGTTCGAGGCCCGTCGCGCCCCTGCCCGTCTTCGGGTACTCCTCGTGGGCCTCGCCGGACTCGTAGCTCGTGTACGCACACGCGCGCGAGGCGGTCGGGTCCTCGACCTCGACCGCGAACTCGTCGACGTCGTCCGCGTCCTCGTACTCACTCATCGTCGGGATCGGGCATGATGCGCCGCGGCTCGCGCCGCCCCAGCATCTCGTAGGTGTAGGTCATCTCGTTGTACAGCCGCCGCCAGTGTGCCGTGTGCGTCCCGTCGCGTCCACGCTCCTCGGGGAGGAGCGCCGCGAGGTCGGTTTCCCCGTCGTGGACCCGCAGGCCGAGCGATTCGAGGTACGGCACGACGATCGCGAGCCAGTCCTCGCGGAGCGTCCCGATCGACTCGGTCCGCACGCCGAGGTCGACGATGTCGTCCTCCCGGTCTGTCGGCTCGAAGAGCGTCAGCGCGTGTGGGAACAGGCGGTCGAGCGCGTCCTGCACGCGGCGGCGACCCGGCTCGTCGTCGCAGAGCCGTTCGAGCCAGTTCTGGGCGTGCTCGCGGTGGTAGGACTCCTCGGCCCGCACCTTCGCCACGCGGTCCGCGATGCGCGGGTACGAACTGCCCGCCAGCGCCTCCAGTCGCAGGTACTCCGCCACGTCGTAGAGGTACGACCGGAGGACGCAGTCGGCCCAGTCGCCGCGCTCGAAGGGCAGTTCGAGCAGCGTCGCGTGCCGGAAGTCGTCGGGCTCGCGCTCCCAGATGAGGTCCCGCTCGCGGTAGCCGAAGTCCTGGAGGAGGTCGTACCAGAGGCGGGCGTGGCCGAGTTCGTCCTGCGCGATGTTGGCGATGGAGATGTCGGCCTCCAGGGTGGGACCGCGCACCTGCCAGTCGATGTAGCGCTCGGCGGCGACGTACTCGTCGTCCGCGAGCGCGCGGAGGAGCGCCTCGACGGCCGCCCGTTCGCGCTCGTCGAGGTCCGCCGGACCGGGGAGCGTCGCGGTCGCCATCACTCTTCACCCCGCGCTTCGGCGCGGCTCCGCTCGGCGCGCTCTTGTTCCCGCTGTGACGCCTCGATCTCCTCGGCGAACGTCTCGTCGGTGGCGAACGTCGTCGCCCAGCGGTAGCTCTTGTTCGTCGCGCCGCCGAACGCAGTCTCGCTCGCGTCCACCTCCGCGATCTCGTCCTTCGGGACGACCCACAGCGAGTTGGCCGGCTTCCGGCGGGCGTGCATCACCTGCGCGAAGGTGAGCGCCATCTCCCGGTCGGGGGCGTGGACGTTGCCCACGTGGACGTGGTAGTCCTTCCGCCGCTCCTGTCTGAACACCTCCCAGATCATGGTCAGTCGGCGGCCGCGCCGGTCGTGCCGGGCGCGCCGGGAGTCTCGAGGGATTCGCGGACCCACTCGACGGCCTCCTGGGTCCGGTGGCGCTTGTCGATCTGGCCGACGCCCTGCGGGAACTGGTTGCGGGCGATGAGACCGAACTCCTCCCAGTCGAGCTGGTCCTCGTTCACGCGGTAGCGCTCCTCGTACTCGTCGTACCACACCTCGGGCGTCTCCGGCAGTTCGAGGCCGTACTTCTCGGCCTTCGGGAGGTAGACGTTGAGGAACGCCGTCCGGAGTTCGTCGTTGCTCATCGTCTTCAGCCCGACGGCCGTCGAGAAGTCGTTGTGCGTCGATCGGTCGTCGGTCGGGCCGAAGAACTGCAGGATGCGCGGCCACCACAGCTCGAACGCCTCCTGGAGGCGCTCGCGGTCGCGGCGCGACCCGGTGGCGAGTTCCTTCAGGATGTCCTCGCCGTGCTTGATGTGGAAGCCCTCCTCGAAGCAGATCTTGTCGATGGCGTGGGCGTACGGCTCCCACGAGGTGCGCTTGAGCGTGGCCTGCCGGCGCATCGCCGCGCCGTCGACGAAGAACATGATCATCGGCAGCTCGTACCAGTCGGCGAGCGGGTAGTGAAAGCAGTTGAGGAACTTCCCCTCGCCGTTCGCCAGTTCGTCGAGCATTTCCTCGCGCGTCTTGATCCCCAGGTTCTCCGCCGCGCGGTAGAGCAGTTGCCCGTGGCCGATCTCGTCCTGCACCTGCGCGCTCACCGCGAGCTTGCGCTCCAGGCTGGGCGACTGCCGGATGAACGGCCGCTCGATGTACGCGCCCATGATCTCCGAGTTCGCGTGGAACTGGATCATCCGCGTCGCCGCCCTGCGGTACTCCTCGGGCATGTCGTCCTTCGGTCCGAATTCCCGCGGACCCGCCCGTCGCTCGACCTCCTCCAAGTCCATGGCGGATAATTTGTAACGGATTACCATACAGGTTACCCCCCATATGAGCGGGCTTTATATACCACCCGTGCCAATCAGCCACGTGATCTCGGAGTGTCTCGTCGTCGAGGTGGGGGTGACGGGCGACGACTGCCCGCTGGCGGCGGCCTCGCGGTCGGTCCCGGTGACGATCGACGCCCGGCCGCCACAGTTGCGCGCCGACGGCTACGCCCTGTTGCAGTTCTCCGCGCCCGACGACGACCGTCTCGCCGAGACGCTCGACGCCGACCCGCGCATCCGCTACCTCCACCGCTCGCGGGTGGACGGCCGGTACAGCTACCGCTGTCTCTCGAAGCACCCCTGCGTGGTCCACGAACTCGTCAGCGTCGGCCTCGTCGTCGAGTCGCTCTCCTACCGCGACGGCGACGCCCGCATCACCGGCGCGGTCGTCGGCTACGACGTGCTCTCGGGGGTGATGAGCCGCGCGGGCGAGACGGTGGGCGTGAGCTTAGAGCGCGTCTACCCCCTCGGCGAGGAGGACGACCAGCCGGTCGCCCGGCGGTGGAACCTCACCGGACGCCAGGAGGAGGCCCTCCGCGCCGCCCTCGAGCGCGACTACTTCGACGTGCCGCGGGGGGCTGACGCGGCGACCGTCGCCGACGACCTGGGGATCAGCAAGTCCGCCTTCCTCGAACGACTTCGGCGGGCGCAGCGCGCACTGCTGGAGCAGGTGTTCGCGTAACCTCTCTCAGCCCGTCTTGTACACCCCGCGCGCCTCCGCGATCCGGGTCCCCTCGGCGTCCTCGACGGTCACGTCCACGGTACCGACGGAACCACCCTCTCGAACCACCTCGGCGCGAGCCACGAGATCGCGCCGGGCCGGTGAGAGGTAGTCGATCCGCATGTCGACGGTCGGCGTCGGCCGACCGACGAGCGAGGCGAGCGCCGCACCGCCCACCGTGTCGGCCAGCGCGAACACCGCGCCGCCGTGGGCGGTCGCTTCCTCGGGGTTCCACGAGAGGCCCTCGCGCATCGGGAGGCGACCCTCGGCGCGTCCGTCGCCCGCGTCGGCGAGTTCGATCCCCAGCAGGTCGGCGAACGGCATCGAGGCGAAGAGCTGATCCACGTCCATGCCCGGCGTTCGGTCCGGGCGAGGTAGTACCTACCCCCGGAGGTCGGGTAGCACTCAGTCCCGGTCCTCGTCGCGGTTGCGCCCGGGCGACATCGTCGAGAACATGTCGCGGCGCTTCGACGAGGGCACCGTCGAGATGGCGGAGGAGAACCGCGGGCGCGAGCGCCCGCCGGACGAGCGATCCGAGATCTTCTCGGTCAGTCCGCCGTCGTCCCCGTCGCCATCCTCCTCGTCGTCCTCCGCCTCCCCTTCCTCCTCGCCCTCGTCGGAGCCGAAGCCCGAGAGGACGGCGGTGGTTCGGTCGAGCGCGTCGCGGAACCCGTCGATCGAGTCCGGCAGCGCGTCCCCGTCGTCCCCCTCGTCCGTCTCCTCCCCCGCTTCCCGCGCTCCCTCCGCCTCCGCCGGTTCTTCGACCTCCACCGGTTCTTCGACCTCTGCCGGTTCTCCCTCCGCTTCGTCGCTGGCCTCGGCGGTTTCTGCGGCGTCGGTCTCGTCGCCGGCATCGGCGTCCGCGGCGGTCGCGAAGAGGTCGGGGAGGTCCTCGATCAGGTCCTCGGCCTCGTCGTCCTCCCATATGCGCGCGAGCTTCGAGAGCCGGAGCAGGCGCTCCAGGTCGAGCACCCGGTCGGGGTCGCCCTTGGCGAGCGCCTCCGGGACGGAGGCGTAGTCGGCCTCGCCGTCGTCGTCGGTGAGACCGACCGCCTTCAGCAGGGCGACCGAGTCGGCCTCGTCGACCAGCCCGGAGGCCGTCTCCGCGACCTCGTGGAGTTCGTCGGTCCGCGACGCTCCCCCCTCGTCGAGGAGGGCCTCGGCGTCCCCGAGCACCTCGCCGATCCGGTCGGATAGTTCGTCGTCCATGGTCGATCACGTCCCCTTGGTCGCCCGCGCGCAACTATTCGTCGCCCGTAAACTCCTCGACGATCCGGTCGGTCATCTCCTCGCGTTCGAGGTTGGCCTTCACGCCGACTCCCTTCGCGACCGACTGGAGTTCGCGGTAGGACATCACCTCGAGCAGTTCGCGGAACGTCTCCTCGCGAAGCGACGCGACGTCGTCGGGCAGGATCGATTCCGCCTCCGGGACGCTCTCGCCACCCTCCTCGGCCGACTCCGCCGAGTCCTCGGCCGACTCCGTCGCGTCCTCGGTCGACTCCGCCGCGCTTTCGCCACCCTCCTCGGCCGTACCGGTCACATCGGACGCCGCCTCCGTCGCGTCTTCGGCCGCGCTCTCGGCGGTTTCGGCGGCGGAGTCGGCCGCGTCGCTCGCGGCCTCGGCCGCCCCCTCCGCGGCGTCCGATGCCGTCTCCGCGGTCGACTTCGCCGCGCTCGTGAGCTGGCCGACGGCTTCCTCGGTGGCGATCTCGCGGATGGCCGTCGAGAGCGCTTCGAGGAGTTCGCGGTCGGTGAGCACGTCGCGGACGCTCTCGATGACTCTCGATTTCGCGTCCGCGAGCACCTCGCCGAGCGAGCGTCCCTCTCGCAGACCCTCGACGATGGCCGCCTCGATGGCGGCTCCGACGTTCGCCCCGAGTTCCCGACCGACCCGCGCGCCGAGTTGCCGGCCGACCTCCTCGGCCACCTCGTCGGTCGCGACGGCGTCGCTCAGCTCCTCCGCGACCAGATCGCCGATCGAGCTGTCGTCACTCATCGCGTCTCACCCTCCATCGTCGCCATCACCCTCGTCGTCCGCGTCACCGTCACCGTCACCGCCGTCGTCGGCCTCCTCGCTCCCGGCGTCGTCGGCGAGCAGTTCGGCGAGGAGCGTCTCGCCGACGACGCGGCCGAGCGCCGCCCCGAGCAGGGCACCGAGCAGTTCGCCGATGCGGGCACCGAGGGAGGCACCGACGCCATCCTCGCCCGAGAGGATCTCGTCACCGTCGGCGGGAGCACCGTTCTCGGCGAAGACGCCCTCCCACTGCGTGCCCGCGAACAGCTCCTCGAAGTCGACCTCGTCGAGGAGTTCACCGTAATCGATACGGTCTGTCAGCGCCTCGCTCATGCTTCCGCCTCTGCCTCCGCGTCCTCGCCGTTCCCGCTCTTCGACGAATCGCTGCTCAGCAGCTGCTTGATGACGCCGACGAGCACCTGAACGAAGATCTCGCGCACCGGGACGTCCTTGAGCGCGTTCGACGCGGAACCCGACAGGTTATCGAAGAACCCGGAGATCGCGTCGGAGAGCCGCTCACCGACGCCGTCGAGCGGGTTGAGCAGTCCGCTCAGCAGGTCCTGGAGGCCGCCGTCGAGCAGGTGCGCCACCGCCGTCAGGAGATTTCCGACGAGGTTCCCTTCCTCCTCGACCGCGATCACGTCGAGGTCGACCTCGTCGAGATGTACCTCCAGTCCGAGCAGGTCGAGGTCGAGGCCGTGGAGGTCGAGGTCGAGGACGTTCGTCTCCTCTCCCTCGCCCGCCTGCTCTGCCTCCGCCGACTCCTCGTCTCCCCCCTCGGCCTGTTCCTCCTCCTCTCCCTCCGATTGCTCCTGTGATTCTTCCTCCTGTGATTCCTCGTCCGATTCTTCCTCCGCCGCCTCGGCCTCGCCGCCGTCGGTAAGCACTCGCTCGCCGGTGGCGTCCGTCCCGCTCGCGTGGGTGTCTTTCATGCTACGAGAACTGCGCGGGAAATCCGCAAAGCGGTTAGGGTTGCACTCGCAAGGTCTGACGTCGGTGAAATCAATCAAACAATACTCTGATTCACCGATGGTTAGGTGTCACCAACCGATCCGTGCACGGATCGGTTGGTCGATAGTTGAGATCGCCGCACCACTAGCACGCTGCAATATAAACGCAACTCCGTTACGGCTCTTCGTCGGGCGTAGTTGCGGTCTGCTGTTGAAGCGTCACCGCGAGTGTTTCAGGGACTACCCCGTCACGGCGGTACTCGCGGATCAGATTCGCGACGTACCACCCGTCATCGTCGGCTGACTCGGAGGGACGATACTGGCGGCGCTGACGTATCTCTGATTCGTCGATAATCCGTGCCGTGAGACTGAGTCGCTGTTCGGAGAGTGTATCCCGGACAGGATCCATCACCAATCCACGCGGGAGCACCACGCCGAACAGCGCCACGAAGGACGTCCCCAAGTCCACCGTGGTGAACGAGTTCACGCTCGCAGGATCCGTTCGTTCTATCCAATACTCCGAACGGAGGGCGTTCCAGTCATCGGCATCTCGGATCACGGTTCCGAACGTGAGTGCCTGCGGAACCTCACCTCGGGGATGGTCCCCGAAGATTGACGCGTCGGTTTCGAATTGCCAGGACTGTTTGACCCGCGGTTCGACGGGTGTGATGCTATCTGCGAGTGCGGTACAGCCACTGAGTGCGGTGAGTCCTCCGAGGGAAAGCACTCCTCCTACCTCGAGGAATCGGCGGCGTGAGATCATCTCATTTGGTAGACGTCACATTACTAAATAACAGTATCGCGCTAATTTACACAATCTAGACATTAATTATAGAAGCGTATAATATCTCCTACGGTAAGATGTTGACGACGTTTAGAATGCCCCAGGAAAGACAATCAACAATCGGAGACGTTCGTTTCTAGCGGAGCTAGGAGCGACGAGCGTCGCACTCAGTGCGCTTCCCATGACGAGCGCCCGCCTCCCGCGACATGAGCGAATTTACCAAAACGCCCTCGACGTTCGTGACCGGACGTATAACCACGCAAATTTCGTCGAGTATCTCACGAAGCACGGTGCTACGGTGTCTACGCAACGAACGGTCGATGCGCTCCCGAATCGCGACTCAACGATCACGCTGGCGAATGAGAGCAATGGGAGTGACGCCACAACAACGCAGAATGGTGGTGTGACGACGCAGAAGATCGATACCGACGAGATCACGGGCGATATCACGCTGACGCGATTCCACGGTGGCGGTCAGGTCGATACCTATGTCGACTATTATTTCGACATCGAAACCCACCAGTTCGCAGGCGAAGGGAACGCGGACCATATCGGTGTCGGATGGAACGACGACCACTACCTCATCGTGGACTATACGTGGTACTGTAACGATAGTCGTCACATCGGCTTCGAGGAGTCGGAACCAAACGGCTTCGATCACTGGTTCAACGACAAGTGGGCAATCACGACGAACACGACGTGGTATGGTTACGTCGGCTGCCGCATCGAGGAGCTTTCAACGAGCCAAGAGCGTTATGTCCGTGGTGAATACCTCCATACGTGGAACAGTGCGAGTCTCGCGAGCTTTGGCGTCTCGCCAAGTGGTGGTATCAACTTCAACGTGAACAATTCGAGTAGTTCGTGGGAAGGTGCGTACGCAACCGTCAGAGAAAGCGATGCAGACGACGTCTGGTGTTGCTGACTCTGTTAGGCCTGCCTCGGTACACTCCCCGATTCTCGTCTTACGAGGATCGCGATCATGGGACCGCAGTTGAGGGGACGAGGTACGTCGATTCGCGCAACTAGCGTGGAATATCCGGTAACTGATCCGGATAGATACGACCGATGCGGCCAGTGATTACGAATGATCCGGGCAGAAATGCATAGTACAGGATTAAACCGCTCCGAGTGTCGAGGTTGATGTCAGCGTGGCCGAAACCCGGAAGCCCGTGTCGAATCCGGCGGCACGAGAACGTCTCACCACTCAAAGAACGCCTCGGCGTTCTCCCAGAGGATCTTTCGCTGTACCGACTCCGGGAAGTCGGTGTGCCGCTCGAAGGAGTCGAGCCACGCGTCGGGGCGGATCATGGGGTAGTCGGTGCCGAACATCACTTTGTCCTCGAGGACGGTGCCGGCGTAGTGGAGCACCTGCTCGTCGACGTACTTCGGGAGCCACCCCGAGAGGTCCATGTAGACGTTCCCCTTCTGCTGGCAGATGGCGAGTTGCTCTCGCTCCCACGGGAACGCCGGGTGGGCGACGAGGATCCGCAGGTCGGGGTGGTCCGCCGCCACGTCGTCGATCAGCATCGGGTTCCCGTACTTGAGCTTGAGCCCACGTCCCCCGGGTGCGCCAGCGCCGAGCGTCGACGACCCGCCGTGGAAGACGACGGGCACGCCGAGGTCGGCGATGGTCTCCCAGAGCGGTTCGTGTTCGGGTGCGCTCGGATCGAACCCCTGGGCGATCTGCTGGAACTTGAACCCCGAGAGGTCGAGGTCCTCGACGCACCGGATCGCCTCCTCGACGCAGTCGTCCTTCAGCGGATCCACTCCCCCGAAGCCGACGAAGAAGTCGGGGTGCTCGTCGCGTACCTCCGCGACGTAATCGTTCGGAACCGGCGGGTTCCCCGTGTTGGTCTCCGCGTCCCAGCCGAGGAGGACCGCGCGGCCGACGCCCGCCTCGCGGTACTCCTCGCGCATAGCGTCGTAGTCCCACGTCTCGATGGACGTGCCGAACTTCCGCGCCGCGTCGCGCATCATCTCGCCGCCCGCGTCTTCGAGGAACTCGGCGGTCGGCTGGTGGGCGTGCACGTCGACGGCACGCGGTTCGCGCTCCTGTTCGAGGACGGATAGCATGTACGGAGGGTTGCGGTACGAGGCCAAAAGTGTTCGACGTCGAACGGCGCTATCGGATAGACGACAGTCGACGTTCGATACTGTCCCAATATCAGAACATACACGTATTAGGGAACGTTTATGGTGCGGCGCACCTCGTCACGGGTATGGGATACGCGATACTGGCGGGTCCCGAGGGGATCACCCTGCGCGGGAGCGGGGACCTCATCGGCGCTCACTTCCCGCGCATCGACGCGGAAGTACGCCGTCACTACGACCTCCGACGGCTGCCCCGAACGCGCCACGTCGGATACGCCCGCGTCGACGAGAACGACGACCTCGATCTCGCCCTGTTCGACACGACGCTGACGGTCCGCGTGTGACCGGGCAGGGTTCTCGAACCCCCGGCCGAGCGCGATCGTCGTCCCGTCGGGAGTGACAGAAGGACAATTCAATCGTAATAAGCTTTCTGTACTCGGCACAGACATGTTTATTAGAGGTGACGTCCAAGCGGTAGCATGGCCGCCGACCCTGATCCCCACCGGTCGACCACGCTCACGGTCTCGAACGCATGCCCCTCCCGCGCCGAGCGAACCGTCGGACTCGCCCGCCGACTCCTCGGACGACAGTCGGAGTGTGACTCCCGGCGAAAGCTCGTCGGATCGGCCGACGGCATCGTCTTCATGCGCTCCTCCACGGGTCGTCGCTGACCGTCCGCCAGACCCGCCACCCCCGACCGCCACCCCCGACCGCCACCCCCGACCGCCGCGGGCGAGACGACGCACCGGACCCTCCGTGCGCGGCGGTATCACGCCTACCACGCGTCGACGTGAGAGGGGCACGCGAACGTGCGCACCGAGACCGACCGGTACGCACCTCGTCGGCGCTCTCGAACGGGCGCACGCGGCACGTCCACCGACGCGGCACGTCCCACCCGCGGTCGAGCACCCCCTTGGAGGAGATCCCCGACGATCCGGCGGGTTATATTTCTATCACGTATCGTAGATAATTAGGGAATGTCGTGTTTTCGCACCTTTATGTTCGGTAAGAACACGCTACCCGAGTAAACGGTCGTGAGCGTTTATTGTTGGTACAAGAGTCGTCGCGCGTGATGCCATCAGACAGGCGTCGTTCGCGTTCCGGCGGCGGTGCCAGCGCGGACGCCAGCATACTCGAATCGATCGGCGGGATGACCGTCGTCGTCGTCGCGGCGGCGGTGATCGTCGTCGCCGTCGGCGCGTTCGCCCTGTGGGGTGCCTCCGGGCTGTTCGGCGGCGGCGCCTCGGTCCCCGCGAACGACACCGCGGACACGGTCAACTCGACCGACACCCTCACCGACGCGGGCGGCGAGAACGCGTCGACGGACGACGAAACCCCCACGCCGGCGAACGACTCGGTCGAGGACTCGAACACGACCGACGAGGGAGGGACGACGACCCAGACGCCGGCGGACACGCCGACGGAGACGGAGACGCCGACCGAAACCCCATCAGACACGGAGACGCCAACCGAAACGCCCACCGACACGCCGACTGAGACGGACGACGGGTCCTCGGGCGACGGTTCCGATAGTGCCTCGTGTGACGTAGACAGCACCCCTGATGATGGGACTCACACGCTAGTCATCGACGGGCAGAGTTCCGATGTATCGGGCTACAAGGTTACCGTATCGGGGGAGATTACACCTGTCCGCGGCGGGACTGCCAACGACGAACTCAGCGCCGACGGGAGTACCCTCTCGGGGAAGGTCAGCGACGGCTACGACTCGTACAAATTCACGGGAGAACTCCACACAGTTACGATCGATGGTAAAGCCCTCGTGAAAGTCGATGATGTGGTCGTCGCAAAGAGCGGGGGAGCGACTGATCAACGGCCCAACTGCGGAGACGGTTATCCGTATGCAGTAAGTATAGACAACACACCGGGACCCACGCCAACCGTCCTTTCGGTCGATGGGCATCTCCACGAGAACATATACGGCGAGTACACGCGGTATGCGCCGTCGGACGTTAACTCGATCAGGGCACACATGACGAGTTACGGAAGTGGACTAGCTCTCTCCTTCGAAAAAAACGATAAGACGCTCTTTTCCGCTAATATCGAGGACATGTATGGTGAAGCGGGATTCGAGTTCAATCGAAGCGAGTCGATCGATGGTGAGGCGATTACGGGCGATTACACGATCAGCTCCAATGATTACGGCGTGCTCTTCATCGAGAAGGTCTATCGAACCGATGACGGCGTTCTAACGACGATGACCAAGACTTACCCTGGTGAAAACGAGACGACCACTATCGAAGGTAGCAAGAACCTCATCGGTTTCAGCGTCACCGCAGGTTACCCCCAAGATGGACAACAGCACGAAGAGCCGTGGATATCGACGTTCACCACTCCCAACGGTAGCACGCAGACCAAGACCGGTAGTTGGGGGGTTACGTTTACGGTCGGAACAGAACCGAGCTACGACTTTCGGCAGTGAGCCATCCGATCGTGGCGGAGATTCGGAGAGCGTGTTTTCGTCGGTTTTTTCGACGTGCTCGCAGTGACAGCGTTTGTCGGGGGTAAATAGCGTTTTGAAACGTGGAGGACGCGCTACTCCCGCCGCTTGAACAGGAACTTCATGTCGCCCGCGAACACCTCCTCGCCGGTCTGCTTGGTCGTGTGGGCGTCGATCACGACCAGTCCGGCGTCGTCGCGGCTACTCAGTTCGCGCCGCTCGGTGACCTCGAATTCCGCCTGCACGGTGTCGCCGATGAAGATCGGGTTCTCGATGTCCATGTAGTTCATCCCGAGGAAGGCGATCACGGTGCGCTCGACGAAGCCGCAGCGCTGGACGAGGCCGGTCGTGACGATGAACGTCATCGGGCCGTGGCCGATGCGCCTGCCGAACGGCCCCTCCTCCGAGTACTCCTTGTTCGTGTGGAGTTCGGTCCAGTCGCCCGCGAAGGCGGAGTGGAAGACGAAGTCGGCCTCCGTGATCGTTCGCCCGGCGCTCTCGAACGTCTTTCCCACCTCCATGTCCTCGAAGTAGTGCGGCTCGTAGCTGTACGCCATACGCTACCAGTCCGACGACCGAGATATGAAACTACCGCCCGGCGACCGGCGCGAGGCGGCCGGCGCGGACCGCGAGCGCGCCCGCGACCGGGGAGACCGACGCGGCGATTCAGCCCGTCGTCCGGTGGTCGTACACGCGCTTCACCTTCCCCGTCTCCTGGCGCTCGATGCCGCCGGGGTCGACCACGCGCACCGCGTCCGGCGAGAAGGCCAGTTGCGCGTCGAGCGCACGCTGGACCCGCTCGCGGAGGTCCTCGGGGTCGCCGTCGTAGTCGGCCGCGCGCTCGACGGTGATCTCGATCTCGTCGAGTTCGGCCGCGCGGTGGAGGTCGATGCGGTACTGCGGCTCGACGCCGTCGATGTCGAGCACCGTCGCCTCGATCTCGCTCGGGTAGAGGTTCACCCCGCGGACGATGATGAGGTCGTCAGACCGCCCGGTGACGTTGTCCATGCGCGCCGTCGTGCGCCCGCAGTCGCACTCCTCGAAGCGGAGGCGCGTCACGTCGCCCGTGCGGTAGCGCAGGACGGGCAGACCCTCCTTCGTGAGCGTCGTGAGTACCAGTTCGCCCTCCTCGCCGGCCTCCAGGACCTCGCCGGTCTCGGGATCGATCACCTCCGGGTAGAAGTGGTCGTCCCAGAGGTGCAGGCCGTCCTGGGCCTCGGCGCACTCGATCGAGACGCCGGGGCCGATCACCTCCGAGAGGCCGTAGATGTCGACGCCGGTGACGCCGAGGCGCTCCTCGATGGCCTCGCGCATGGGTTCGGTGCAGGGCTCCGCGCCGAAGATCACCGTCGAGAGCGGGAGGTCCCGAACGTCGACGCCCCGCTCGTCGGCCCGCTCCGCGAGGTAGAGCGCGTAGGAGGGCGTGCAGGTGAGCGTCTCGCTCCCCAGGTCGGAGAGCAACTGGAGCTGACGGCTGGTCTGACCGCCGCCGATCGGGATCACCGTCGCGCCGAGCTCGTCGCAGCCGTGGTGGACCCCGAGCCCGCCGGTGAACAGGCCGTAGCCGTAGGCGTTCTGGACGGTCTCGCCCCGCTCGACGCCCGCGGCGGTCAGCGAGCGCGCCATGACCTCCCGCCAGAGGTCGAGATCCCCGCGGGTGTAGCCGACGATCTTCGGCTTCCCGGTCGTGCCGGAGGAGGCGTGGATGCAGCGCATCGCGTCCTCGGGGACGGCGAACATCCCGTCGGGGTAGGTGTCCCGGAGGTCCTCCTTCGTGGTGAACGGGAGGCGGCCGATGTCCTCGACGCCCTCGACGTCGGCGGGCGAGACGCCGGCCTCGTCCAGCCGCTCGCGGTAGAAGGGGACGTTCTCGTAGACGTGGGCGACGACCTCCCGGAAGCGGTCGTCCTGCAGCTCTCGGACCGTCTCGCGGGGGGCGGTCTCGATGTCGTTCCAGACCATGGGAGGGGGTCGCAGGCGGACGCGAAAAGTGTGCGGGCGCGCTCGGCGGTGAAACGCGACGGGGAGGCCGGTTCGGCGTCCGTTGGATCGCGTGACTCGATCCGCCGGCGGACTGGACGAGAGGATCAGCCCGAGAACTCGTGGTAGCTCAGTCCCTCGCGCTTCATCTCGCTGCGGCGGCGTTCGAGGAAGGAGTAGACCGCGCCGTGGGGCGCGCCGTCGAGGATCATCTCCACCGCGCTGCGGACGGTGCGGACCTGCTCCGGGCCGCCGATGATCCCGACGGTCGAGCCGTAGATGACGACCGACGCGCCGGTGAGTTCCTCCATGAGCTGACGGGTGCGTCCGCCCTCGCCGATGAGCCGTCCCTTCTGACGGCGGAGGTCGTTCTTGTTGCGCGTCGCGGCGTCGAGGTCGACGAGGTCGAGCATCCGCATGTCGTCGTCGAGCAGCGAGAGCGCCTCCTCCGGGGCGAACCCGCGGCCGATGGCTCGAACGACGTCGGGGCCCATCAGCCCGAGGACGGTGTCGCCGACGCTCTCGACGGCGACCGCGCCCGTCTCCGAATCGATGTCGAGTCGCACCTCCGCCCGATCCTCGATCCGTCGCATCGTCGCGCCGCCCTCGCCGATGAGAGCGCCGATGCGGTCCTGCGGAATCGTCACGTGCTGCATGGAGGTGCTACCGTCCCGATCGGTTTCAAGCCTTCGCCGTCAGGTCGACCCGGCGTAGACGACCTCCCGACGGCTCGCGCCGAACAGGTCCGTCTCTGCCTCCTCGACCGGCTCGAACCCCCGCGACTCGTAGAACCCCCGACCGACCTCGTTCTCGGCGAGCACCCGAATCTCGAGCCGCTCGGCTCCGCGCTCGCGCAGGCGGTCGCGGATCGCCTCCAACAGCCGGGTGCCGATCCCCTCGCCCCACCGACCGGGATCGACGTAGAGCGAGGTGAGGTGACCGTCTGTCCCGTCGACGCCCGCGGTGGCGTACCCCACCACCTCGCCGTCCGCGACGGCCACGCGGTAGATCGTCCCGTCGCGCTCGATCGCGACGCGGACGAACGCCGGGTCGTACCACTCGGCCAGGGCGCGCTCGATCGTGTCGTCGGCGAGGAAGCCGCCGTAGGCGGCCTCCCAGCCGCGGCGGGCGATCCGGCGGATGCCGGGCACGTCGTCGGGCGTCGCGGGACGGACCGTTACGTCGGTCATGCGCGAGGAGTCGGAGGCGACCGGATTCAGTCTTACCAGACAGTGTCAATTTCTCGCACGACGGGGGCGATCCCGACCGCCGCGAGCGCCCGCTCGCGCTCCTCGGCGGTGAGGCGGTACAAGCGAGCTTCGACAAGAGAACGACGCTCATCGAGAGCGGGACCGAGGTCACTCGTCGTCGCGCTTCGACCGGCCCGTGAGCTTCGAGAACAGCACGCGCGCGATCTTCGGCGCTGGCGTGACCGCGATGCGGTCGTCACCCTTCGCGCGAGCAGTGCGTTCGCGCTTGGACGCCTCGTGCTCGTCTTCGCGGCGGTCGCGTCGTCGATGTTCCACGTGCGATGCCATGTTAGATACACATACGTGAGCAACGTCAAAAGCGCTCCGGTGGTCGTACATCGCCGTCGTCACACCGTGACGACGGCGACGAGTACGTCCCCGACGACGGTCGCGATACCACCAACGAGCGATACGATGGGATCGACGGCGAGACTCGCGAGCAAGAGCGCCAGCCCGCCGATGAGGAGGAGTTGGCCGTAGAAGACCCCCGTTCGCAACCCGGCGATGTTCTCCTCGTTGACGAGCTGCGAGCCGACGTACACCTCGAGGAGTTCGCGTTTGGCCTCTATCGGGTCCATCCCCGGCGTCTCTGCCAGGTGGTGGGCGCTCGCGCCGATGCGCGGCTGTTCGCCGCTACTCGAGATCACGAACAGTGCAAACGCAGCCAGCAAGAGAACGACCCCGGGTACCCCGAGCCACGGATCGAAGATGCCGAGCCCGCGGAGACGACCGAGCGCCACGACCGCACCGAACAGGACTCCAGTGAGCTTCGCGAGGGAGCCGGCCGTCGTCGCGAGGTCGTAGGATTGCTCCAACTGTCGCTCCATGACGAGGTGCGATTCGGCGAGCGCCTCGTCGAGAGACTGCTCGTGAACGTCGGGGGATGGCGTGACGCGACTCCACGAGCGGTCGCCCGTCGCGCCGTCGGCGTCGTCAGCACCAACGGTGCCGGCGTCGCTCGTCGAAGCGTCGGCTCTCTCGGCCTCCGGGACGGCGGGGTCCTCGTGCCCTGTTTCGTCGGCGGAGACGTCCTCGTCGACCATGCGGTTCTACTCTCACGAGTACATTCACGGACAAAATAGTTTCTACGCCGGGATCACTCGTCCTCTTCCACGTCGAGCGTCCGCACGCCGGGACCGAGCCCGACCGCCGCGAGCGCCCGCTCGCGCTCCTCGGCGGTGAGGCGGTACGGTTCGAGCGCCCCGTCCAGTTCCGCGTCGCTCGGCCGGCGCGACTGGTGGGCGTCGAGGAAGTCCGCGATGCGCTCGGCGGCGCGGGCCTTGAGGTCGCCCGTCAGGAGGTCGCCGGCGCGGTACTCGCGGGCCAGCCGCTCGACTTCTGCGTCGTCAGGTTCGAAGAACGCGTGGAGGTAGCGGTAGGCGACGTCCACCTCCGGGTCGCCGCCGAGTTCGCGGTGGGCCTCGACGCTCGACTGCCCGCCGGAGTAGGCGTACTGCATTACCTTCTCGCGGACCGTCTCGCGGTCGTCGGTCAGGTCGATGCTCAGGGCCTCGTCGGACGCGCTCATCTTGCCCGGCCCGCCGAGGCTCGGGAGGAAGCGCGAGAGGAGCGCCCCCGGCTTCTCCGCGTCGAGGACCTCCTTCGCGGCGACGTCGCGACAGAGGCGCACGTGCGGGTCCTGGTCGACGGCGATGGGGACGGTCGTCGCGTGCGGGCCGCGGACGAACTGCGGGAGCAACAGGTGCGTCGCCTGCACCGCCGGGTAGAACCCCATCCCGACGTTCTCCGGTTCGCCGTAGACCGCCTCCACGGTCGCGGGCGTGACGCGCTTCGCGAGCGCCGTCGCCAGCGGGTAGATCACGTCCGCGTCCGCGGTGTCCACGACGATCCGGGTCCGATCGGGGTCGAACCCGACCGCGAGGAGGTCTCTGAGGTTCTCGCGCGCGTACGCCCGCACGGCGGCGAGCGAGAGGTCCTTCGAGAGGTACTTCTCGTCGTCGGAGAGCGGGACGTAGACGTGCGCGCCGGTCTCCGCCTGGAGCCACTTCGCGAAGTAGAACGGCAGGACGTGTCCGAGGTGCATCGGCCCGGAGGGGCCGATCCCGGTGACGATCGAGATCGGCTCGTCGGCCTCGATCGCGTCGAGCAGGCGGTCCACGTCGCGGCCGGCGTAGAATACGCCCCGGTGGAGGAGCGGGTGGGGCGGCCGGGGGAAGCGATCGATCTGGTCGTCGGTTAGCGCGTCCGCGCCGAAGCGTGCGAGCAGTCTCTCGTAGTCCACCTCGCCCGAAACGGCGTAGGGAGTGACGTCGAAGTCGTCCGGTTCGACGGCGTCGGCCGAATCGGACGAGTCGGACGAGTCGGTCGGATCGTGATCGGTGGGCATCTGTGTCTGGTCTATGTCTGTGTCCGTGAGCGACGGACGGCGTCGCGGTCGGTGACGGTTCGGGAGGGAAAACGGGAGCGAAGGGAGCGCCGACCGGCCGTCGGCGCGGTTACGCCGCGCCGGCGACCGGATCGGGACTGTCCGCTGGCGAGGGGGCGCGCCAGCGCCAGCGGCGCAGTCCGGTCATGCTCGAAGCGAGTCGCCCGAGCGAAAAAACGGTTGCGACCGCGCCGTCGAGGGGTCGAGGCGGATGACGGTGGGCCATCGAACCGCCGGGAGGGACTGAGAGGGATCGAGAACGCGGGGGCTTTCGAGGGCGTTCTCTACGACGCCTGCCGAGTTCCCTCTCGACACTGCCCTAGTCGAGCGCGACCGTCTCGACGGCGTCGACGCGGGGGAGCCGGCGCAGGCGCGGCGACAGCAGCCAGTAGGCGGCGAGGAGTGCGAACGAGACGCCCGTCGCGGCCATGACGGCCGACGCCGAGAGCGCGTCCGCGGCGGCCCCGCCGAGGAGTGCACCGAACGGCGTCGCGCCGGCGGCGACGCTCGTGATGACGGCCGTGACCCGCCCGAGCAGGCCCTCGGGGACGAGCACCTGCGTCATCGACAGCAGCAGGACGTTGGTCGCGCCCACGGGGACGAACGACAGGAGGAGGAGCGCGACCGTCCCCGGCAGCCAGCGGAGCGCGACGGCGGCGACCCACAGCACCGCGCTGATCGAGAGGCCGACGACGACGAGCCGACCGAACGGAAACCGCCTAAGTGCGCTGGCGAGGAGCGCGCCGACGAGGAGGCCGCCGCCGACACTCGCCGTCAGCAGTCCGTAGGCCGTCGCCCCGCCGAGGGAGTCGCCGTAAGCGGGGAGCACGGCCATCGCCGCACCGAACGCGAGGTTCGTGACCACCGCACCGACGAGGATCCGCGCGATGACCGACCCCCGAACGAAGTCGACGCCGACCCGCAGCTCCGAGAGGTACGACGATTTCCCTCCGTCGACGGCGACGCGGCCGTCGACCGCGTCGTCCGCGCCGCCGGGCGACGGATCGCGCGTCGGCGGGCGGACGCGGAGCGTGGCGAACGCGAGGGCGGCGACGAGAAACGAGAGCGAGTCGAGCAGGAAGAGGACGGTCGTCCCCACGAGCGCGACGAGCAACCCCGCGAGGGCGTTGAAGGCCGCGTCGACGCCCTGGTAGCTGAGCGAGAACGCCGAGTTGGCGGCCACGAGGTCCTCCCGGTCCACGATGCGGGGAAGCGCCGCCGACTGCGCCGGGTAGACGGGCTGGTTCAGCAGCGAGAGCGCCGGCATTACCGCGAGGACGAGCCAGACCGACAGGTACCCCGTCCACGCCGCGAGCGGGATCGCTGCCACCAGTCCTGCCTGCGCGAGTTGCGTCGTCACGAGCAGGGGGCGCAGGGGCGTGCGATCGACCAGCGGCCCGAAGAGGAACTGGAGGGTCGTCGGGAGCATCGCGAGGAAGGCAGCGAGGCCCGTGTAGAACGTCGACCCGGTGAGATCGTAGACCAGCCACATCGACGCGATGTAGTAGACGCTGTCGCCCGCGTTCGTGACGACCCGTCCGACGAACAGCCGTACGAAGTCCGGATACCTCGCCAGTTCGAGCATACCTCCGCTGCCCACCGATCCGGAATAAGTGTATCCAGAACGTAATTTCTGTCTGTCGGAGGACAGAAGTTCGGTTCGGTCGGTCAGCCGGCGGTTCGCTCGACGGCGGTCACGGTCGCCGTCGCGTCGACGTGCGCGACGAGCGTCTCGCCATCGACGGTGATCTCGACGCGCACCGCCGGTGGGTCCTCGGAGACGGTGGTGATCTCGAACGCCTCGTGGCGGGCCGTGACCCGCCATGATGGGGTCGTCATCGCGTCGATCCCGTGGTCGGCGTAGAATCCGAGCGCCGCGGCGTGGTAGTACACCGGGAGCGCGGCGAACCCCGTGGCGACGTCGCCGCAGCGGTCGCACCGATACTCGACGCGGGGCGACTCGCCGTCCTCCAGCAGGAGACGACCGGAGAGCCGACCGGCGCAGGTGTGACAGAACCCGGCGACGATCCGGGCGAAGACCGTCCGCATCCACCGGTCGAACGTCACGGGGAGTTCCTCGCGGTCGTACTGGTCGACGGCCCCCGGGGGAAACGAGAACCGGTTGTACCACTCCTCGCAGGCGGGACAGCCGATACGGACGTGTTCGTCCTCGTACTCGGCGACCAGTGGGCGCTCGTCGCACTCCGGACACGGGTCGTCCACGTCGATCGGCGAGGTCGTCGCCTCGGCCGTGTAGGTGCCCGCGAGGAGCGCGCCGACGACCTGCATTCCCGCGAGCGTCAGCTCGTATCCCTCGTCGCTCCGACGGACGAAGTGGCCGACCAGTTTCGAGAGGTGGTAGTTGAACCGACCGGAGTCGGGCGCGCCGACCCGCTCGCGGAGCGCGGAGAAGCTGGTCGGCTCCGTCGGCGTCTCGCTCAGGGCGCGGAGGATGCGCACCCGCGTCTCGTCGCCGAGGAGCGCGAACGCCCGCTCCGGCGGGAGGCGGTCGACGCTGACGCCGGGTCCGTCGCTCGTCTCGCTCATCACTCCCACTTGCGAGCGGGCGGGCATGGCTGTGTCGTCTACGGTTACGGCTCCGGGTCGGCCTCGGTGACGTAGTCGAGCACGTCCTCGGTCGTCACGTCGAGGCCCTGTCGGGCGAAGAAGTTCGCCACGTTCCGGCAGTCGCGCTCGAGGAACTCGCGGCTGTTGGGGTGGTGGACGGTCACCGCCTGCCCGAGGTCGATGACGTAGAGTTCCCCGTCGTGGACGACGAGGTTGTACTCGCTCAGGTCGCCGTGGACCAGCCCCGCGCCGTAGAGCCGTCGGGCGTACTCGCGGACCACCTCGTAGGCGGTCTGCGGGTTCTCGACACGCACCTCGGCGAGACGGCGGCCGCGCTGACCGCCGTCGTCGCCGACGTACTCCATCACGAGGACGTTGCGCTCCACGGCGATCGGCACCGGGACGCGGACGCCCGCCTCGCGGGCGCGCTGGAGGTTGGCGAACTCCTTGCGGACCCACGCGAGGACGACCTTCGACTTGTCGCTGCCGATGCCGGAGAAGCGCGGATCGCCGTCGAGGTAGTCGCGCATCTGGCGGAAGTCGCTCGCGCTGATGCGGTACACCTTGACCGCGACGGTGCCGTCCGGCCCGAGCGCGGTGTAGACCGAGGCCTCCTTGCCCGTCGAGATGGGGCCGCCGAAGGCGTCGATGTGGCCGTCCTGGACGAGCTTGTAGATGGCGGCGAAGGTGGCGTCGTCGAACACCGACTCCTCCACCTTGAACTGATCTGCGTCCTTCAGGCGCTTTCTGAACTCGAGGAACTCGCGGTCGCGCTTGCGCGCGATGCGATCGGCTTCGGTGTCCGAGACGTCGAGTTCCTCCCACTCGTCGCCGGGCGCGTCGACGACCTCGGTGTCGAGCAGGCCGTACTCGTCGGTCATCGGCCGGCCTCGCGGTCACAGAAGGGGGTTCGATCGCCGCCCTCGCCGCTCCGCGGGTGGGGCGTCATGTGCTCACGCCTGGATGTGCCCCTCCCGACGGAGCTGGTCGGCGTCCTGCTTGTCGTAGCGCCAGACGACGTCCGCCTTCTCGTCCTGCCAGTCCCACGGCTCGACGAGGACCACGTCGTCCTCGCGGATCCAGATGCGCTTCTGCATCCGACCGGGGATGCGAGCGGTGCGTTCCTTGCCGTCCATGCAGCGAACCTTCACGCGGTTCGCCCCGAGCATGTTCGTGACGACGGCGAACACCTCGCCCTCGTCGGGCATTCGCAGGTTCTTCCTGCTACCGCTGTCGCTCATGTCCCCCCGTTTGTGGGGCGCACGGTTAAACTTTGCAAACGCCCGAGCGCGACCCCGCCTCCCCGACGAGAAACACCGTGTCCTCCTGCGCGAAGACCTCTCCGAGGAGGGTCAGAGATACGTACGCGATGCGCACAATCGTGTGTAAAACCTCGACTAAGACCGCGCCTCATCCCCTCGCTTCGCTCGGGGGTTCGGCGCGTCCGCTCGCTCGCTACACTCGCTCGCGGGTGCCGCGCTGGCGTCGGCGGTGGTGGACCGGGCCAGTCGTCCCCGTCCGTACTTTTATAACGGAGAGCGGGACCAGAGCCCCTCGTGACGTAACGTCCGTCGCGGGGCGCTCGCGGTTGTGCGACGCCACGCCCCGCGAGCAGTGCCGCGGCGTCGCCTGCACGCCCACCGTTTACTGCGCTCGCTTCGCTCGCGCTCGATCGCCGGCAAAACCTCGACTAAGACCGAGCCTCACCCCCTCGCTTCACTCGGGAGGTTCGGCACGTCCGCTCGCTCGGCCGTCGGCCTCGCTCGCGGTTGCGGACGCGGAACCGACCGCTCCTCGTTCGGCTCCCCTCGTCTCGGTCGCTCGCCGGAGGGTTCCCGCGGTCGGTTTCCCCTGCGCTCTCGCGTTCGGGTGCGCGGGAACCGTCGTCGCGTTCCGTACTCTCCAGTCGAAACGCCGCCCCCTCAGTCGAGGCGTTCGAGGACGGCGTCGGCGTCGTAGGCCAGCGACAGCTGTCGGGAGCGCCCGCGGCCGTCGACGCTCGTGTACTCCGCCTCGATGATCCCGAGCTGATCGAGCTTGTTGATGAGCTCGGAGTACCGCGTGTAGCCGAGGTCCGTCTCCTGGGAGAACGCCTCGTAGACGTCTCCGGCGCGCTCGCCCTCGTGCTCGGCGACGACGCGCACCAGCGCGACCTCGGAGTCCGAGAGCCCCTGGAGGTGCCGCGAGAGGTGGACGTACTTCGACTTGTTGTACGCCTCCTCCACGTCTTCCACCTCGACGGTGCGGCTCGCGCGCATCTCGGCGTTCAGGCCGGCCCGGCGCAGGAGGTCGATCCCGACCCGGAGGTCCCCGCCGGTCGTCGCCGTGAGTTCCGCGACGCGGTCGAGCACGTCCAGCCCGGCGACGCCCTCGCGGAACCCCCGCTTCACGCGCTCCTCCAGGATGTCCGCGATCTCGCGCTCGTCGTACCGCGGGAAGAACACCTCCTCGGGGCGGAAGACGCTCTGGACGCGCTCGTCCAGTTCCTCGATGATGTCGAGGTCGAGGTCCGAGGAGACGATGATGACGCCGATCTTCGCGCCGGTGTGGGCCTCGTGCGCCCTGAGCAGCGAGTAGAGCGTGTCGCTCGCCTCACCCTCGTAGAACAGGTAGTTCACGTCGTCGAGCGCCACCACCAGCACCTCGTCCTCCTCGACGAGGCGGTCGGTGATCTGCCCGAAGAGCTTCTTGAAGGAGATGCCGCTCGTCGGCGGTTCGTAGTCGAACATCTCCTCGAACAGCCGCGAGAACACCGCGTATCGCGTCGAGTCCACCTGGCAGTTCACGCGCGCGACGTTCACGTCCGAGACGGCCGCGAGTTCGCCGAAGAGCTTCTGGACCGCCGTCGTCTTCCCCGTCCCGGGCGGCCCGCGCGCCATCACGTTCAGCGGGCGCGAGCCGCGCACCGCCGGCCTGAGCGCGTACTTCAGGCTCTGCATCTGCTCCTCGCGGTGGCGGAACGTCTCGGGGAGGAAGTCGATCTCGAAGACGTGCTCGTCGCGGAAGACCGACTCGTCCCACGAGAGCATCTCATCGTCCGCCATTCACTTTCACCAGACTCCCCGGACTACTTAATCCTTCGTCCGGTGTCGGGCCCGTGGCTGACGACCATCCCGCGCTCTACCGTAATCGGGATCCCGATTCTCACTCCGCGAACTTCCCGAGCAGCCGGTCGTAGAACGCGTCCTCCTCTGCGGTCGCCAGCTTCTCGACGATGAGTTCCGGCGTCGAGCGCGCGAGCCGCCCCTTCACGGGCGAGCGGTTCACCTCCAGTTCGCCGTTCACCAGCCCCGCGGCCTCGATGCCGTCCACCTGCACGTCGAAGCCCGTCGCCTCGCGGATCTCGCCGGCGAGGTGCGAGACGAAGACGGCGGTCGCGCCCTGCTCGTCGAGCGATTCGAGGATGCCGGCGATGATCTTCGCGCTCGCGCCGGGTTCGGTGATGCTCTCCAGTTCGTCCACCAGCACCAGGCGGTTCCCCTCGTCGGTGACGAGGCCGCCGAACTCCCGGAGGGTGGACTCGAACGCGCCCGCGTCGAGCGTCCCCTGGCTCTTGGCCTGGTAGTGCAACGCGTCGAACCGCTCCAGGCGGACGCGTTCCGCGGGCACGGGCAGCCCCATCTGCGCCAGCACGACCGTGAGGCCCACGAGGTCGATGGTGGAGGTCTTCCCGCCGCTGTTCACCCCCGAGAGGAGCGCCACTCCCTCGACCCCGTAGTCGACGGGGTCCACCTCCTCGAACGGCACGTCGAGCAGGGGCGAGCGCCCGCCCTCGATCTCGAAACCCCGTCCGCCGAACGCCGGGAGCGCGCAGTCGAAGTCGCGGGCGAACCGCGCCACCGCGAGTTCCACGTCGAGTTCGAGGGCGTCCCGCACGAGGTCCTCGACCGGCGCTCTGAGGGCGGCGAGGTCGGCGGCGAGGTCCGCCTTCAGCGCCGCCGCCCGGCGGTCCCGCGCGGCGGCGAGTTCCGTCCGCAGGCGCGCGACGGCCTCCTCGTCGTGGCTCACGGGGAACGTCGGGTCGTCCGGGAACGCCCGCTCGGCGAGGTCCGCGTGGTCGCGCAGTCGGAGGGCGTCGACGACGTGCTCGCGGGCCGCCGCGACCGCCTCGTCGAACTCGTCGGCGAGTTCGCGGTCGAGCAGGGCGTCGACGCGCGCGCCCTGCTCGACGAGCGAGAGGAGGTCCGCGCCCTCGATGGTCACGTCGCGCGTCTGGATGGCCTCGCGCAGGCGGTCGTTGGCGACGCTCTCGCCGGTTGAAACGGCGGCGTCGACGTCCGAGACGGCGTCCTGCAGGCGGCCGAGTTCCTCGTCGCCCCTCACCGTTCCGTCGGCCTCGATGCGCGAGAGGCCGTCCCGGAGGGCGTCGAGGTCGCACGGCGGGTCGAGGCCCGCCGCCTCGTGCACGTCTGCGGCGGCGAGCAGGCGCTCTCGGTTCTCCGCGAAGAACGCGAGCAGGCGCTCGGGGAGCACCTCCTCGATCCGGTCTTCGGCGTCCGGGAGCACGCGCACGTCGCCGGGGAGGTCGAGCCCCGCGAACCCCTCGTCGAGCGCGATCACCGTCGAGTAGCCGCGGGCGAGTTCCGCGAGGTCGGCCGCGTCCTCGACGAGTTCGACGCTCAGCTCGGGGAACTCGCGCTCGGCGCGGGCGTACGCCTCGGCGTCGCCGGTCGCGAGACAGCGCTCGCGCACCCGAAGACCGGCGGGGTCCGTCAGCGGCGAGACGCCCGCGAGCACGTCGAGCACGGCCGGGTCGGGGGCGCGCTCCGTCGCCTCGGCGACGAACGACCGCACCTCCTCGATCCGCGAGCGCGACGCGCTCGGGTAGAACGTCTCCAGGCGGCGCTTCGCGTAGTCGGTGACGGCCCGCTCCCGGAGGAGGGAGAGCGCGTCGTCGTAGAGTTCGCGCGCCCGGTCGGTCCGGAGGAACCGGCTCGCGTCGCCGTGGCGCTCCCGGATCGCTCCCCGGGCGATGCGCGCGGCCTGCCCCTCGGTGACGCCCGGCGCGCGGGCGAGCGCCGCCACGTCGCCCTCGCGGAGCGCCCGCTCGGCGTCGTCGAGGTGGGCCAGTCGCTCGGCCGTCTTCGCGCCGACGCCCGGGATGGCCTCCAGGTCCATACCGGGGTCGTTGCGGTGACGCGGCAAAACTGCAACGCTCCCGACACCGGGAGCGCGGCTCGCGCTCGGCCCCCGACGATTCGATTTGCGGGGGTTCCGGCGGTCGGATCGCCGTTCGACCGCCGTCCGACCGCGAGCGCCCCGCACACAGTGGGCTTTTCTCTCCCCCCGCCGAACGCCGCCCATGGACGTAGCGGACAAACTGGCCGCCGCGCGCGACGCGCTCGCCGAGCGCGACGGCGCGCTCGTCGCCTTCTCGGGCGGCGTCGATTCGAGCGTCGTCGCCGCCATCGCACACGACGCCCTGGGGGATCGGGCGGTCGCCTGCACGGCGAAGAGCGAGACCCTGCCGGCCGAGGAACTGGACGAGGCCCGCCGGGTCGCGGCGGAGATCGGTATCCGACACGAGGTGGTGGAGTTCTCCGAACTGGACAACCCCGACTTCGTCGCGAACGACGGCGAGCGCTGCTATCACTGCCGGACGATGCGCCTCGGGGAGATGTTCGACCGGGCGCGGGAACTCGGCATCGGGACGGTCTGCGACGGGACGAACGCCAGCGACCCCGGCGAGGGCCACCGCCCCGGCCTGCGCGCCGTCGAGGAACTGGAGGTGTTCTCGCCGCTGCTCGCCCACGACGTCGAAAAGTCCGAAGTCCGGGAGATCGCAGAGCGGTACGGCCTCTCGGTCGCGGACAAGCCCTCGATGGCCTGCCTCTCCTCGCGCATCCCCACGGGCGTCGAGGTGACCGAGGAACGCCTCTCCCGGGTCGAGCGCGGCGAGCGCCTCCTGCGGGCGTGGGGCTTCCGACAGTTCCGCGTGCGCGACCACGACGGCCTCGCGCGCATCGAGGTGGGCCGGGACGAACTGGAGAAGGCCCTCGACGCCGACTTCGTCCGCGCCGCGCGCGCACACCTGCGCGAAGCGGGGTTCGACCACGTCACCCTCGACCTCGACGGCTACGAGACCGGGAGCGTCAGCCCCGCGAACGACGCGGTCTCGATCTTCGACGCCGAGTACCCCACCTCGGACTGATCAGGCGGAGTCCCGCCACGGCGTCCCGTTCTCGACTCGGATCTCCGGGTCGCTGGCCACGACGAACTCGTTCAGACAGCAGTTGTCGACTCGATGACTCAGCAGGGCGTCCGGGATGGTGTGACCCTTCAGGTGCCCGAGGGCGAGTCGGATGGGGCCGCCGTGGGTGACGACGAGCGTCGTCCCGTCGTGCTCGAGCACCGCGCGCCACCCCTCGAGGACGCGCTCGCGGACCGTCTCCAGGCTCTCGCCGCCGTCGGGCGTTCGGTCCGCGGCGTGGGCCGCCTCCTCGCCCAGGCCGAACTCGGGGAACCGCTCGCGCATGTCGTCGTACGAGAGGCCCTGGTAGACGCCCACGCTGCGCTCGCGCCACTCCCGGGCGAACGTGACGGGCACGTCCCCGAGCGCCTCCCGGACGCGCGCCGTCGTCTGACGCGTGCGCAGGAGGTCCGAGGAGACGACGCGGTCGATCGAGTACCGCTCCCCGAGGTACCGTCCGGCCGCCCGCGCCTGCTCGACGCCCCGCTCGGTGAGCGGAACCGGTGCCCAGCCCTGCATCCGTCGGTCGCGGTTCCACGTCGTCTCCCCGTGTCGCATGAGGATGACCGTCGCCATCGCTCCGCGATTCGACGGCGGGGGATATGTGCTGTGGGGTCGGCGAGGCGGCGGGCAGAGCGGAGAGGTGGTGGACGAGAGGTGAGGGAGGTGAGCGAGGTGAGGCGCTATCGATCCACCCAGCGCAGGAGGAACAGCGTCCCCTCGAACAGGACGACCATCGTGAGGGCGACGATGATGGGGGCCATCCCGGTCGGGTCGGGGCTGAACAGCAGCGCGACGCCGACGAAGCCGCCCCAGAAGTAGAGCCGCCGCCGGACCAGCCACCGGCGGCTGGTGAGCCCCATCATCACGGCCAGCAAGATCAGCAGGGGTATCTGGAAGACGGCGGCGAAGAAGCCCATCATCATGAGCATGAGGTTGAACGTCTCGGTCAGCCCGAACGCGATCGTGGCGGCCCCCTGCGAGTAGCTGACGAAGTAGATGAACAGGGCGGGCAGGACGAGGAAGAACGCGAAGGCGACGCCGACGAACGCGAGCACGAGGCTCGTCGGCACCGCCGCGAGGTAGTACCGCCGCTCGTGCCGGTAGAGTCCGGGGCGCATGAACAGGTAGGTCTCGTAGACGAACACGGGCAGCGCGACGACGAACCCGGCGAGCGTGGCCACCTTGAGGCGGGCGAGCACCAGGGCGAGCGGCTGGTAGACGTGCGGGCGGATCCCCTCCACGTCGCTCGCGATGTCGCCCAGGATGCCGTACCAGATGGCGTTGATGAGCTGGTCGGAGAACGGCAGCGCGACGGCCGCCACGACCGTCATCGCGATGACGACCACGCCGAGGCGGTTGATCATCTCCTCGATGTGGTCGGCCAGCGGCATCTCCTGGTCGCTCTCCGGCCCGTCGAGGAACGGATCCGGCTCGGGCGTCGGAGGCGTCGACTCCGGGACCGTCTCGCCACCGTCCGGCGTCGGCGCTACCGGTGGCTCCCGGTCCTCGGCTCGCTCGTCGCTCGAATCCGCGCCCCGATCCCCGTTCGGGCGCGTGTCGCCGGTCATTATCCGCCGTAGGTGGCCCAGCGATTGTAAGCCTTCTCACCTCCGCGGGGGTTCGGCGTGGCAGTGGCCCCGACCGCCAGCGTCCGACCGCCGCCTCCGTCCTCGCCCGTCCACCGCCGGCCGCCACCGCCGACCGTCCTCGCCCGTCCACCGCCGGCCGTCGCTCCCGCGACCGAAAAGATTGATAACGGCAAGTTGGCTAGGTCGAGTGTGTCGAGCGTGATTGACGAGGATACCGCACGGGCTATCGACGACGGGCGGCAGACGGTCGCCGCGATGCTACGGACGGCCCAGACGCACCTCCAGAAGGTGTTCATCGTCTTCCTCGTCGGGTTCCTCGGTTCGTTCTACTTCATCAACCTCTACGTCTGGGACTTCCTGAAGGCGCGGTTGCTCGCCGAGGGCGCGTCCGTCATCGCCGTGACGCCGTTCGACGTCATCCTCCTGCAGGTGAAGATGGCGCTCATCGTCGGCGGGCTGATCGCGCTCCCGGTGTTGCTCTACTTCGCGCGCGAGCCGCTCCGCGAACGGGGGCTCATCCCGAACGCGCCGGTGGCCCGGTGGAAGGTCGCCGTGCTGGCGCTGTTCGGTCTCGTGCTGTTCGCCGGCGGCGTGGCCTACGCGTTCGGGCTGCTCTTTCCAATCCTGTTCGACTTCTTCGCCAGGAACGCCATCCGGTCGGGGTTCACCCCCACCTACTCCATCGTCAAGTGGACCCAGTTCATCGTCATCCTCTCGCTGGCGATGGGGCTGGCGGCGCAGCTCCCGCTACTCATGAGCGCGTTCACGTACGCCGGGATCGTCCAGTATCGAACGTTCCGCGACAAGTGGCGGCACGCCTTCGTCGCCATCGCCGTGCTCGCCTCGGTCATCAACGGGTCGCCCGAACCGTTCTCGATGATGCTGGTCGCCATCCCCATGGCGGCCCTCTACGTCGTCGGCCTGCTGTTCTCGCGGTTCATCCAGGCCGCGCGCGGCGCACACGCCGCGCGCGACGGCGCGCGGCGGGGCAGCGGCGATCCGGCCGACATCGACCTCTCGACGCTCGACGCGGCCGGCGTTCGCGCCGCCCCGCCGGAGGCGTTCGCGGAGATGACCGAGGAGGAGGCGCTCGGCCACGCCCGGACGGCGATGGACGAGGGCGACCACGACCGGGCGCAGGCGATCCTCGACCGCTTCGACGAGGTCGAGGCGGCGCGCGAGGGGGAGGCGTCGACGGGTGACGGGACGACCGCCCCGACCGCCGAGGCGGAGGCGGTCCCCGACGGAACGACCCCCGACGAGGGGGACGACTCCGACGTCGTGACCCGGACGACCACCGGCGTGGTCAACGCCTTCAGCGACGACGAGCGGAGCGAGGACGAGATCGGCGGCTACTTCTACGACCTCCAGTTCATCATCGGTAGCCTCGCGTCGAAGTCGTTCCGCATCGTCGCGCTCTTTCTGATCGTCCTCGCCGCCGTGTTCACCGCCCTCTACCAGGGCGGCATCGACGTCCTCCGGCAGGACTTCCTCCGCCGCCTCCCCGCGTTCGTCGACAAGGACGTGGTCGACATCGCCGTACTCCACCCCGTCGAGGCGCTCGTCTTCGAGATGAAGGTGGCCGCCGTCGTCGCGTTCGTGACGACGATCCCGCTCGTCCTCTACTACGCGTGGCCCGCGCTCGAGACGCGCGGGTTCGTCTCGGGGTCGCGCGGCGTGCTGTTCACGTGGGGCGTGACGACGTTCGTCTCCCTCGTGATCGGCAGCGTCGTCGGCTACGCCGTCGTCGCCCCGAACGTCATCTCCTGGCTCGCGTGGGACGTCATCAACTCCGACATGATCATCAAGTACCGCATCAACAGCTTCGGGTGGCTCGTGTTCCTCACGACCATCGGGGTCGGCCTGCTCGGGATCGTCCCCTCGACGATGCTCCTGTTTCACCGCGGCGGTCTCGTCCCCTACCGCGCCATGCGGGGTCGCTGGCGCGAGGTGGTGGTCGGTATCTTCACCGTCACCGCGCTCGCCGTCCCCGGCGGGGTGTTCACGATGCTCCTGTTCAGCGTCCCCCTGATCGGGGCGTACTTCATCGGTCTCGGCCTCCTGTGGCTCTACACCCTCGGCGGTCGCCGGTCCGCCCGCTCGACCGGCCAGCGGGCGGACTGATCGGTCGAGCGCCCTGAAACCTTATCAACCAGGACGATACAGGGGACTGGTATGGAGCGTCGTCTGTCCCACTTCCCGATCTGTCCGCCCGGGCCGTCGGCGGTGCCGTCACACCGCGGAGGGGGTCACCCGGGGGTGCGTCCGGCGGTCTATTCGGGGTGTCGCGCCCGATGAGCGGGGGTGTCGAGACGCTCCTCCACGGCGAGGCGGACCACCGCGACTGGTTCGTCACGGGCGTGTACGCCGCGGCGCTCGTGGTGGTCGCCGTCGTGGTCGTCGCCTCGCGGCTCGTCATCGGGACCCTCCTCTACGGTGCCGTCCTGCCCTGGCTGCTCGTCGGGACGCCGCCGCTCGCCTCGCTCGTCTCGGCGGCCCGGGGCGGGGGGCTCATCGAGAGCGTCGTCATCGGTCTCCTCCCGGCGACGCTGTTCGCCGTCTTCGCCGTCGCCACCGATCCGCTCGTCGACGCCCTCCTCGTCGTCGGCGGCGTCTGTCTCGCCGGCGCGGCCGTCGGGTTCGTCGCCGGATACGCCGGGCGCGAACTCCTCCGTCTGTATCAGGGGTGAACCGCGCCGAGGTGTCGTCCGTCGCGACAGCCGTGCGACCGACGCACATCGAGGAGACCGCGAGCGGCGAGTCGCGTGAACCGACGCCGTCCGCGCCGCGCGTCGCATCGACGCCGTTTCGTATGCGTGGGGTAATCCTCGGATATGCCCAAGATAAGCGTCGAGATACCGAAGGAGCTGCTCGACGACCTCGACGCGCACGTCGGGGACGACGGGAAGTTCGTCAACCGCAGCGACGCCATCCGTGCCTCGATCCGCAAGACGCTCGACCTCCTCGACGACATCGACGCCCGTCACGGGCGGTTGGAGGACGATGAGTCGGCGTAGCCGCGCCGACGGGCTCGCGGTCCCCCTCCCGGCGCTCGCGCTCGTCGCGCTGTTCGTGACGGCGCTGGTCACCGCCCAGCTCACCGCCTCGAAGGTGCTCTCGTTCGCGCTCCCGTTCTCCCTGCCGGTGACGGGGGACGCGCTCGTCCTGCCGGGGGCGGCGCTGGCATACGCGCTCACGTTCTTCGCGAGCGACTGCGTCGCCGAACTGTACGGCAAGCGCACCGCGCAGGCGGTGGTCAACGTCGGCTTCGCGATGAACCTCGTCCTGCTCGCGCTGGTCTGGAGCACGATCCTCGCGCCCGCCGCGCCGTCGAGCGTTCCGCCCGAGCAGTTCGCCACCGTCCTGGGCGCGAGTACCCACGTCGTCGCGGGGAGCCTCCTCGCCTACCTCGTCAGCCAGAACTGGGACGTGCTCGTCTTCCACCGCCTCCGCGAGTGGACCGACGGCGACGCGCTCTGGCTGCGGAACGTCGGCTCGACCGCGACGAGTCAGTTGCTGGATACGTTCGTCTTCGTCGGCGTCGCCTTCTGGCTCGCCCCCGAACTCCTCGGCGGCCAGTCGCTCCCCGGCGGGGTCCTCGCGTCGCTGATCGTCGGCCAGTACCTCCTGAAGCTCCTCATCGCGGTCGTGGACACGCCGTTCGTCTACGCCGTCGTCGGGACGGTGCGCGCGCGAAACGCCCGCGCGGAACCCGCCCTCGGCGACTGATCCCGGAATCGAACGGTGCCGACACCGGCCACTCAGCACCCGACGCGCCACCCGACCTCGGCAGGCCCCGGGCTTTTGTCTCCCCCGTCCGTCTCCCCCTCGTGACCAGCGACGGCCTCGTCGACCTCGATCAGGAGTGCTGGACGGTCCTCGCGAAGTACAACCTGGCGCTCGCCACCGCGTTCGGCGCGACGGCGGTCGTCGCGCGGGCCGTGGACGCGAGCCTCTTGCTCGTCGTGGAGAACGGCCTGCTCGCGCTCGTCTTCGGCGCGCTACAGACGTACGCCTGGCTGTCGAACTGAGACAGTACGGGATCAGTCGATCCGCGTCGCGAACGCGAAGCGCGGTTTCACGTCCTCGACGCGGACTCGGACGGACTCGCCCGCTTCGGTGCCGGGGACGAACACCGTGAACCCCTCGACCTTGGCGATGCCGTCGCCCTCGTTCCCCACGTCCTCGACCTCCACGTCGAGTTCGTCGCCGGCGCGGACGGGCGCGGTGAGCCGGCGCTTGGCGACGAGGTAGAGTTCCGAGGACTCCTTGCGCGAGGCCTCCGGGCGCACCTCGCGGACGTAGTCGAACTCCCGCTCCACGTCGCGCCTGAGGTCGCGCACGTCCGGGCCGTCGAACACCTTGGCGACGAAGTCCCCGCCCGGCGCGAGGAGGTCGCGGGCCGTCTCGAAGGCCATCCGGGCGAGGTGGACCGACCGGGCGTGATCGAGCGAGTACTCGCCGCTCATGTTCGGGGCCATGTCCGAGAGCACGACGTCCGCCTCCCGCCCGTCGAGCGCCTCTCGGATCCGCTCGCGCGTCTCCTCCTCGGTCATGTCCCCGCGGACGGTCTCGACGCCGTCGAGGGGCTTCACCCGCTGGAGGTCGACGCCGACGACGGTGCCCCCCTCCCCGGCGAGTTCCGCGGCGACCTGTAGCCACCCGCCGGGTGCCGCCCCGAGGTCGACCACCGTGTCGCCCGGTTGTATCAGCCCCGCCGTCTCGTTCAACTGCTTCAGCTTGTAGGCCGCGCGCGAGCGGTAGCCCTGCTGCTTCGCGCGGTTGTAGTAGTCGTCCTTCCGGGCCATTTGCCCGGAGTACGCGAGGCCTCCGGATACGCCCTTCGTTCACCCCTCGTTCGCCCCGCTCCCTGACCTACCTCACTCGTCGCCCCCCGCGCGCCGCGCCAGCGCGTAGCCGACGGCCGCGATACCGCCGAGCGCGCCCACGGGACCGAACCCGGGGCCGAACGCGCCCGAGGAGCCGCCTCCCTCCTCGCCCTCCGCCCGCGTCCCGTTGCCGGCGAACCCGCGGGTGACGTTCTCGGCGAGGATCTCCGAGAGCTGGACGCCGAGGTAGCCGTTCGTGCAGGGCTGCTGGTTGTCGATGACGAACAGCTGTCCGGGCGCGAGGTTCAGGTTGTTCGGGAAGTACATCGACGAGCCGTAGATCTCCTCGCGGTTCCCGACCTTGTCGACCAGCTGGATCTCGAACACCTCCGTCTCGTCGGGGTCCCAGTTCGCCACCTCGCACTGCTCGATGCCCTGGACGTCCACGTTCTTCAGCTTGTTCGTGAGGTGGACGAACATCCCCGTGTAGTCGGTGTTCTCGCCCGCGGGTCGCTCGGGCATGATCGCAGACGTGTCGACGCGTTCCTCGGCCCCGTCGCCGGTGGCGTTCGTGCCGTTACCGCTCCCGTTTTCCTGCGCGCTCGCGGAACCCGCGCCGAGGAGCGTCGCGCCGACACCGGCCAGCAGCGTCCGTCGAGAAACCGAATCACCAACAGTCATGTTCGACTGCACTCGCGGCTATCATTTCACTCTTGTCCACTCGAATGACACTGAATCGGTGGTGCAAGTATCACCGTGCCGTGGCGTTCCGCGGCGTGACGATCTCCCGGCTCCGTCGATCCGGCGGCGATTCCACGGCGGGTCGCCATTCCGCGGTCGTCCTCGCGCTCGCACGCGCGTGAACCGTTCATGTTTTTACCCCGTCGCGGGTAAGTCGCGTTCATGTTCAAGGCTATCGTGAGTTCGGGGACGCTCCGGGCCGCGCTCGACTCGGTCAGCGTGCTGGTGGACGAGTGCAAGATCAGACTGGAGGACGACGGACTCACGATCAGGGCCGTCGATCCCGCCAACGTCGGGATGGTGGACCTCTCGCTGTCGGCGGCCGCCTTCGAGTCCTACGAAACCGACGGCGGCGTCATCGGCGTGAACCTCTCGCGGCTGGAGGACATCGCCAAGATGGCCGGCGCGGACCAGCTCGTCCAGTTCAAACTGGACGAGGAGACGCGCAAGCTCCACATCCAGATCGAGGGCCTCGAGTACACCCTCGCGCTCATCGATCCCGACTCCATCCGTCAGGAACCCGACCTCCCGGACCTCGACCTGCCGGCGACGGTCGTCGTCGAGGGACGCGACATCGACCGCGCCGTGAAGGCCGCCGACATGGTGAGCGACCACATCGCCCTCGGCGTCGAGGCGGACGACGAGTACTTCTACGTCGACGCGCAGGGCGACACCGACGACGTCCACTTCGAACTCGACCGCGAGGACCTCATCGACCTCACCGCGGGCGAGGCGCGCTCGCTGTTCAGCCTCGACTACCTCAAGGAGATGAACAAGGCGCTCCCCAAGGACGGGGAGGTGACCGTGGAACTCGGCCAGGAGTTCCCGGTGAAGATCCACTTCGACATCGCCGAGGGGCAGGGCCACGTCACGTACATGCTCGCCCCCCGCATCCAGAGCGACTGACGACGCGCCGATCGCAGTCCGGCCCCCCTCTCCCTTCTCGCGTTGCGTCGCACTGCGGCCCCGTCGTCCGCAGTCGGCCGTACCGTTCGCGGTCCGCCGGCCGTACCACCGTCCCCACCACCGCCGGTCGCCGCGCGCGACGGTTCGACCGTGGTCGTCCGTCGACCCCGGGATCGCCCGTCGACCCGAGATCGTGCGCCAGACGTCCGCTGCGCGTCAGACGACGGCCGATCCGCTTAAGCGGGACCTGGCGGAGACACCACCATGGATTCCCCCCACCTCCAGTTTCTCGGCGGTACGTTCGGGCTGGGACTGGGCGCGTCGTTCCTGGTCGTCGGCACGCTCCTCGCCCTCGGGTGCGTCACGACCGTCGCGTCCGTCCCGGTGTGCGGCGCGTCCGGCGGGCCGCTCGCGCGCGCCGCGCTCCTCGTCGCGATCGGCCTCGGATCGACCGCCGTCGGCGGGCGCGAGACGCTCCGGGCGTGGCGGCCGCCGCGATAGCGTCCGCTCGCGGGACAGTCAGCCCAGACTCCGCTCGATGACGGCGGCGGCCTCGCGCGCGGCCTGCCGCCAGCCGTACGCCTGGGCGTAGACGTGTCGCTTCGCGTCGACGATCTCCTCGGGCGAGGACTCCTCGAACCCGCCGCGCGCCCACGTCCCGCTCTCCCTGAGCCAGTCGACGACGCGCTCGCGGGTCTCCTGCCAGGAGAAGCCGACGCTGCGGTAGTAGGCCACGAGCGAGAAGATCGCGTGGTCGTGACAGCCCGGCACGCTCCCGTGCTCGTAGATGGTCCGGAGCGACTCCTCGGAGGGGACGGCGACCTCCTCCCGGTACTCGGCCGGCGAGAGCAGTTCGAGCGCGCCGCCGGGCGTCTCGCGAACGCGCTGGTCGCGTCGCAGTCGGCTCAACGCGGCGGAGTGGACGCGATCCCACGGGCCGTCGACCGCCTCGCGCAGGCGTCCCTCCGTCGTCGCGCCGGCGGCGAGGACGCCCAGGATGTCGACGTAGGCCTTCTCGACGTCCTCCCACGGCGTCCCGTCGAACCGGCAGTCCGGGTCGTGCAGGCTGTTCGTGGAGCGACAGTCCGGGCAGGGGTAGCGAAACCGCGGCACTGGCCGTACGTCGTCGTGCGCGCTAATAGACCGTTCGACTCGGCGGACGATCCGTCCGACCCGACGGTCGATCCGTTCGACCCGACGGTCGCTCGTGCGTCGGTTCCGCCGTTCGATCGGCTTCAGAGCGCTTAACCGATCCCGACCGGATGAGGGGGTATGGATACGTTTCACGCCCGGTATCCGTTCCTCGACGCCGCTCGGGAGGCGGTGGGAGCCGCGGGCGTGGACCTCGCCACGCTCGTCCGCGAGGACCGAACCGTCGTCGAACGGGGGCGCGAGCGGGTCGAACTGGCGCTCGTCGGCGGAACCGTCCGGACGGACCAGCACGTCACCCCCCGCGTCGAGGTGCTCTCCTACCCGATCGCCCGGGTGATCGTCTCCCTGCTCGACGTGCCGGGCGCGGTCGAGAAGTACGCCGCCGCCGAGGCGTCGACCGCCTACGAGCGGTTCACCGACGAGTTCGAGGGGCGATCGACCCTCGGCGGTTCGGACCTGTCGCTCGACGACTTCCTCTGCGAGTTCGACCTCGCGGACGACGTGCGCGAGACGGCAGACGGTCACCGGGTCGCCGTCGGCACCTACCTCCGCCTCGCGCCGTCGGGCCCGGAGTGGGCGCTCGTCCGGCGGTCGCTCGCGGACGGGACCGTCGCGGTGACCCGCGCCGAACTGTACGAACTCCTGCGCGAGGCGTGCGAGGAGCGCGTCGCGTCGGGGCTCCCGTTCGAGGTCCCGGACCCCATCGCTGACCCCCTGGAACCGACGGTCCGGCGCGTGACCCGGTCGCTGTCGAGTCGGAACTACCCCCGGTCGTTCGACGCCGCCCCGACGCCCGACGCCTTCCCCCCCTGCGTCGAACACCTGCTCGCCGAGGCGCGCGCCGGGGCGGACCTCCCCGCTCACTCGCGGTTCGCGCTGATCACGTTCCTCGCGGGCGTCGGGATGGACGAGGAGGAGATCGTCGAGACGACCGGCAGGGAGGAGGAGTCGTTCGCCTACGCGGTCGAGCGACTGGCGGGCGAAGGCGGCCCGTTCGATCCCCCCGGTTGCACGACGATGCAGGCGCTCGGCGACTGCGTGAACCCGGATACGCTCTGTGAGTCCATCGCCCACCCGCTCGAGTACTACGCCGAGCGACTGGACTGACGGCGGACGCCGCGTCGACGGTCGACAGTCGACGGTTCGCCTCGATCCGACGCCTCGACGGTTCTCGGTGAGCGACGATCGGCGGGGATCGCCGACGGTCAGCGACGGTCAGCGACGGTCAGCGACGGTCAGATCGGTGACGATCAGCGACGCGAGAGCGCGTACCCGAGCAGCGACATGACGATCACGAAGCCGGCGATGCTGCCGACGAGCGCGAGCGCTCCCTCGTTCGAGAGGCCGGTAGCGCCGTTGTAGGTCACACCGATGCCGACGATGACGGCGATGAACAGCCCGACGGCTGCGACGGAGACGACGATTTCCACGAGCGCCTCCCGTTCGAGAGCCATGCGGCGCGGTTTCCACGGACGGAGCAAAAACGCTTCGAAGCCGACCGGTTTCCTCGCTTGCCTCGGCGGGCGAGCGACTAATGCACCTCGGGAACCTACGTTTCCCGTGGAGCGATCGAGTCGCGCTCCCGACACGAAACCATGACGCAAGCCGAGATCATACCAGCGTCACCGCGAGTCGCCCTCGCCCCCGACACCCGTCGTCTCGATCCGAGGGCCGCCCGAGCCTGGACCGAGAAGATGGCCGTTAGCGCCCGCGGTGGCGGCATATACGACGTTCACAGTCAGAGCGGAAACACCTACACCGTCGACCTGGTGGACGGGGTCTGCTCCTGTCCGGACAACCAGTTCCGCGGCGAGCGGTGCAAGCACGTCCGCCGAGTTGCACTCGAAATAACGGGGGGTCGAGTCCCCGCGCCGGGCTACCTCGACGTCGAGTGTCGCGCCTGCGGCCGCGACGCCTTCGTCCGCGAGGACGCCCCCGCGATCTGCGAGGAGTGCTACCTGCTCCCGGGGACGACGGTCCGCGACCGCGAGACGGGCGCGTTCGTCGTGGTCGCGGAGACGACCGACGACCGGGCCGACGAGACGGTCCTCCCGCCGAGACAGGAGACGCTCTCGGCGTTCGACGGTCGAGGAGCGGACGCGGTCGAGGCCCCCGAGGCGCGGGAGCGCGACGGAGAGGAGCGCGACGATGACGGGCGCGACCGGGGCGACGAACGCGGCGGGGACGCCGCGCCCGGGCCGGCGCTCGCGGGGAACGAGACGACCGTCGCCGACTACCCCGGCAACGAGCGCTACCCCGCGGACGATCCCGTCGTCCGCGTGGTCTACCCGTTCTCCGCCGACCCGGAGACGCCGTTCGAGAGCCTCAGGCGGTACTCGTTCCCGCTTTCACGGCTGGAGCGGGTCGCGCCGCGCGAGCGCGACCGGACGCCGATCGTCCCCCGGAACTGATCACTCGAGCATCGCCGCGGCCTCGTCGAGCGTTATCTCGTCGGCCCTGAGCGCGCGCAGGACCGCGCGGACGCCGGGACCGTCGTCGTCGTCCTCGGTCGCGGTCAGCTCCTCGATGGTCTCTCCGTCCTCGAGCGCGGTCTCCTTCTTGACGCGGTAGTTGCCGCCGTCGGTCCGGTGGAGGGCCGCCGGGTGGAAGAACGCCCAGTCGGTCCGGTCGAATCGAACGCCGATCTTCGGCTTCGCGCCGAAGTTGCGGGCGAAGTAGACGAGCGCCTCGACCTCCTCGCCGGTGAGGTAGATGGGCCGTCCCGCCGAGGCCTTGGCCTCGATGGCGTAGAAGACGTCGCCGTTCCCCGCGAGCACGTCGGGTAGCTCGCGCGCCGTGGCGCTCCCGCTCGCGGGCGCGCGCATGACGGCGAAGCCGCGCTCGTCGAACAGCTTGACGAGTTCGCGCTCGCGCCGGTCCCCTTTCGCGTTCGACATTCAGTCTCACTCGCGCCGCGGCGCGGATAAACCAGTCGACTTCCGACGACGACGCGGCCGCCCGACGGCGGTTTCGAGCGGTCGCGACGGCTCCGCGGGAACGCCGGAAGGTGGGCGCGACGAGAGAGAGGACGCGCGACGAGAGAGAGGACGCGCGACGAGAGAGAGGACGCGCGGCGGGGGCGGAGGCCGGATCAGGTCCCGTGTCGCCAGTCGTCCACGTAGTCGGCCTGCTCGTCGGTGAGGGAGTCGATGTCGATCCCCTCGGCGGCGAGCTTCACGGTGGCGACCTCGCGGTCGAGGGCGTCGGGCACCTCGTGGAGGCCCGGTCCGTAGGTGTCCTCGCCGACGGCCTCGAGTCGGTCGGAGCGCCCGAGCCGTTCGCGGAGGCGCTCGGCGAGGCGGTCGCGGAGGCCGCCGGAGTGGGCGGCGACGAGTTCGCGCACGCAGACCGCCTGCACGCCGAAGGACTGGTCCATCACCTCGACGGGGTGGCCCAGCGCGAGCGGCCCCGCGAGGTTGACGAGGCGGCCCGCCGCGAGGACGTTGAGCCGGCGGCCGTCGTCCAGTTCGTACTCCATCACGCCGTCGCGGACCTCACGCACGTTCGCGGCGAGGTCCGAGAGGTCGTCGAGGTTCACCTCGACGTCGAAGTGGCCCGCGTTGGCGAGCAGGACGCCGTCCTCCATCGCCTCGAAGTGCTCCCGCGTGATCACGTCGCGGTTGCCCGTCACGGTGACGAACACGTCGCCCTTCGCTGCGGCTTCGCGCATCGGCAGGACCTCGTAGCCCTCCATGTGCGCCTCGAGCGCGCGACGGGGTTCGACCTCCGTGACGACGACGTGGGCGTTCTGCCCGGCGGCCTTCTTGGCGACGCCGCGGCCGCAGTCGCCGTAGCCCGCGACGACGACCGTCTTCCCGGCGAACGAGAGGTTGGTCGTCATGGCGATGTTCGCGAGCGCGGACTCGCCGGTGCCGTGGACGTTGTCGAACAGGCGCTTCATGGGCGTGTCGTTGACGGCGAAGACGGGGTACCGGAGCGCGCCGTCCTCGTCCATCGCGCGCAGGCGGTGGACGCCCGTGGTCGTCTCCTCGCAGCCCCCGATGATCCCGTCGACGAGGTCGGGGTGCTCCTCGTGGATGCGGAAGACGAGGTCGCCGCCGTCGTCGACGGTGATCGTCGGCCGGAGGTCGATGACGGCCTCGATGGCGTCGTAGTACTCCTCGCCCTCGACGCCGCGCCGGGCGTAGGAGGTGATGTTCTCGTTGGCGTCGAGCGCCGCGCTCACGTCGTCGTGCGTCGAGAGCGGGTTGCAGCCGGTGATGGCGATCTCGGCCCCGCCCGCGGCGAGCGTCTCCGTCAGCGCCGCGGTCTTCGCCTCGACGTGCATCGCCATCGCGATGCGCTGGCCCTCGAACGGACGCAGGTCCTCGAACTCCTCGCGGAGCGCCGCGAGGATGGGCATGTGCCCTCTCGCCCAGTCGATCTTGCGTCGGCCCTCCTCGCGCGCCCCCCGCGGGTCGTCGAGTCGCTCGCTGATCGGCGGATACGACATGTTCGGACAAGTGAGGGACGCGGGGAAAACGCTACCGGGTCGCCGCGCGGGACGGAGTCGGGCACCGCTCCCGCCGCCGGTGCGGCGATCGGCGCTCCCGTCGCCCGTCACCACGCGCGTCGCTGCCGCCGTCGTCGCGGCCGCCGTCGCCGCCGCCGTCCTCGCCGTCCTCGCCGTCCTCGCCGTCCTCGCCGCGCGCCGAAACCGCGTCGTCCGGCGGTCAGTTCGCCTCGGCGCGCTCGACGAGCGCCTCGGCGCGCTCCTCGGCCTCGGTCCGGATCGTCCAGGGATCGAGCGTGAGCACCTCGCGGTCGCGCATGAGCACCCGGCCGTCGCAGACGGTGTGTCGAACGTCGCTCCCGGTCGCGGCGTACGCGAGGTGGCTGACGGGGTCGTGGACGGGCGTGAGGTGGGCCGCGTCGAGGCCGACGACGACGCAGTCGGCGGCCGCGCCGGGTTCGATCCGGCCCCCGGGGAGGCCGATCGCGTCCGCGCTGCCCGCGGTCGCCATCCGCACGGCGTCGGGCGCGGCGACCGCGCTGGCGTCGTCAGCGGCGAGTTTCCCGATCATCGCGGCGTCGCGCAGTTCCCCGAAGAGGTCGAGGTCGTTGTTCGAGGCCGCGCCGTCGGTCCCGAGACCGACGCTGACGCCGGCGTCGAGCAGGCGCTGGACGGGTGCCATGCCGCTCGCGAGCTTCATGTTCGACGCGGGACAGTGGATCGCGCTCGCGCCCGTCTCGGCGAGCAGGTCGATCTCCGTCGCGTCGAGGTGGACGCAGTGGGCGAGGAAGTCCTCGGGTTCGAGCAGGCCGATCTCGCGGGCGTACTCCAGGGGGCGGACGCCGCGCTCCTCGACGATGGGGTCGACCTCGTGGCGCGTCTCGTTCGCGTGGACGTGGACGGGCACCCCCAGCTCGCGGGCGCGCTCGACGCCATCGCGGAGGTACTCCTCGCCGACGGTGGTGAGGCTGTGGGGCGTGAACGCCGTCTCGATACGGTCGCTCACCCCGCGCACCGCGTCGGCCACCCGCAGGCTCTCCTCCACGTCCGCCCACGCCGCCTCCTCGTCCTTGCCGACCGTGACGACCCCGTGACCGAGGCGCGCGCGCAGGCCCGCCTCCTCCACCACGTCGGCGACCCGCGGCTCGGAGAAGTACATGTCCGCGAACGCCGTCGTCCCGGAGCGGATCATCTCCAGGGCGGCGAGGCGGGTCCCGGCGGCGATGTCGTCGGGGGTGAGTTCGGCCTCCGCGGGCCAGACGTCCTCGCGGAGCCACGACTCGAGCGGCTTGTCGTCGGCGTAGCCGCGCAGGAGCGTCATCGCCGCGTGCGTGTGGGCGTTGACGAGCCCGGGCGCGACGAGCGCGTCGCTCGCGTCGAGTCGCTCGTCCGCGCCCTCCCCGACCTCGGGTGCGACGTCCACGATCTCGCCCGCCTCCCGATCGACGAGCACGTCCGCCCGCTCGACGCGCATGTCGGGCCGGAGGACGAGACCGTCGGTGATGCCGAGTGTGGTCATACCCGCGCTACCCCCGGGAGGGGCGTTATACTATCGACTGTTCGCCGGACGACGGCGGCCGGGAGTGCGAACGCCGTCCTTCGAACCGATGTTAAGTCAGCGATAAGTTTTGGCAACGTACATTAACGCGCTGTGTATGCAGGCTGACCGCTTTCGTCGTCGCGGAGGAAACGGGGAGACGCATCATGGCGTACCAGTTCGACTGCATCGTGGATGGTTGCGACTACACGGCGGAGGGAGAGAGCGAGGAAGAAGTAATGAACCAGGTGCAGGAGCACGCGCGGAACGAGCACCCGGACATGAACGTCGACGAGCAGCAGATCCGGGACAACATAAAGCAGGTCTGAGCGCCTCCCGGGAGGGCGGTATCGAGCGTCGGGCACCGTCCCACCGCGCGCCGAGGGAAAGACAGTTCCCCCGTCGCCGCGAGACGCGGGTATGCGAATCGCCGTGCCCAACAAGGGCCGCCTGCACGAGCCGACGATCGATCTCCTCGAACGGGCCGGCCTGCACCTCGTCGACGGCGCGGACCGGAAGCTGTACGCGGAGACGGTCGATCCCGACGTGACCGTCCTGTTCGTCCGCGCCGCCGACATCCCCGAGTACGTCGCCGACGGGGCCGCGGACGTCGGCGTCACCGGCCTCGACATGCAGCGCGAGTCGGGCACCGACCTCGTGGACCTCCTGGATCTGGGGTTCGGGCGGTGTCGGCTCGTCCTCGCCGCCCCCGAGGACGACGCCGTCGAGTCGGTCGCGGACCTCGAGGGGGGGACGGTCGCCACGGAGTTCCCGCGGGTCACGCGCCGGTTCTTCGAGGAGCGCGGCGTCGCGGTCGACGTGGCGGAGGTCTCGGGGGCGACGGAACTCACCCCGCACGTCGACATCGCGGACGCGATCGTGGACATCACGAGCACCGGGACCACCCTCCGCATGAACCGGCTCGGGATCGTCGAGGAGGTGATGGAGAGTTCCGTCCGGCTGTTCGCCCGCTCCGACGCCGTCGGCGACGAGAAGGTGGAGCAGGTGCGGACGGCCCTCGAGTCCGTCCTCGCCGCGAGCGGCAAGCGCTACCTGATGATGAACGTCCCCGAGGACAGACTCGAGGCGGTCGAGGGGGTCATCCCCGGCCTCGGTGGGCCGACCGTGATGGACATCGCGGGCGAGGGGATGCTCGCCGTCCACGTCGTCGTCGACGAGCGCGACGTCTTCGAGACCATCGCGAAGCTCCGCGAGCAGGGGGCGAGCGGCATCCTCGTCACCGAGATCGAACGGCTCGTGGAGTGAGCTACGCGGGCGCGGTCGAGAGGGTGAGGATCACGAAGTAGACGATGATGCTGAGGATGACCGTCACCGCGTAGTGGACGACGGTGATGAGCCCCCCCACCGCGGCGCGGACGCGGTAGACGAAGCGGATGGCGAGGAAGTCGCCGAGCACGCCGACGAGTATCATCGCCCACGTCGGGTACTGCTGGAGCAGCAGCGTCACCGCCGCCGGGACGGGGCCGACGAACAGCGCCCGCGAGTACGGCACGTCGCCGAGGACGTAGCGCGCGGCGACGTGCGCGGTGAGCGCGAACAGCAGCGAGAGGAGGACGAACGTGCCGACGAGCGCGAGCGGCCCGCCGGCGGTCGGCGTCACCTGCTGCACCGCTAGCGCGTCGATACTCCGGAGAGGGGACACGCTCGGTTACTCGAGCAGGCCGAGTTCTTCGAGCCGCGAGACGATCTTGTCGACCGCCTGCTCCGCGTCCTCGGGCTTCTTGCCGCCCGTGATGACGAGCTTCCCCGAACCGAACAGCAGCGCGACCACGTCGGGGTCGTCGAGGCGGTAGACGAGTCCCGGGAACTGCTCGGGCTCGTACTCGATGTTCTCGAGGCCGAGACCGATGGCGATGGCGTTCAGGTTGAGCGTCCGGCCGAGGTCGGCCGAGGTGACGATGTTCTGAACGACGATCTCGGGGTCCTCGTCCACCTGGATCTCCAGATCGCGGAGCTTATCGAAGACGATGCGGAGGCTCTCGTGGACGTCGTCGGTGCTCTTCGCGCCGGTGCAGACGATCTTCCCGGAGCGGAAGATGAGGGCGGCCGACTTGGGGTTCTGCGTCCGGTAGACGAGGCCGGGGAACTGCTCCGGATCGTAGTCGGCTCCCTCGAGGTCCATCGCGACGCTCTGCAGGTCCAGCTCCTGGCCGATGCCGGTCGAGGCCACCACGTTCTCGATATTGATGGTTTCCTTGGGGTCGGGCATGTATTTCGACTTAAAACACGTATTTAACCTTTATAAAGGTGTGGGGGATGCTCTGACAGGTCGATCCCACGACCGGTGGTTTCGGTACGCTGATACGGGTCCGTCGGCGAGTCAACCCGTGTACCTCCTCGAACTCGTCGGCGAGGACGATCCCTTCGCGCGGTGCGAAGCCGCGAGCGCCTGCTCCGACGTGCGGCCGCTCGCCCCCGGTCTCGCCACGGCGCGCGGCGTCACGGAGCGCGTCGCGTCGCTCGCGTACACCCGCCGCGTCAGCGCGCTCGTCGGGACGACCGACGCCGACGTCGCCGACGCGCGTGCACTCCTCGACGCCGCGCGGATCGACCGCGAGGGGACCGTCGCCGTCCGCGCGCGCGACGTCCGGGGGACGACGGGCGTGGACACGCGACGCGCCGAGCGCGAGCTGGGGAGCGTCCTCGTCGCGCGCGGGTTCGAGGTGGACCTCGACGGTCCGGACCACGAGTTGCGCGCCTGTTTCTCGGGGGACACCTGCGCGCTGGGGTGGCTCGAGGTGGAGACGCCGCGGGACTTCGCCGCGCGCCGCCCCACCGACCGACCCTTCTTCCAGCCCGGGAGCATGGACGCGATGCTCGCCCGCGCGCTGGTCAACGTCGCCGGAGCGCGTCCCGGCGCGCGGGTGCTCGATCCGATGTGCGGTACCGGCGGCGTGCTCGTCGAGGGCGGACTCGTCGGCGCGGAGGTGATCGGCCTCGACGCCCAGCGGAAGATGGTCCGCGGCGCGCGAGAGAACCTCGCGCACTTCCTCGGTCCCGCCGCCGCACAGACGCTCCGCGGCGACGCGACGCGCCTCCCCCTGCGCGACGACAGCGTCGACGCCGTCGTCTTCGACGCGCCCTACGGCCGCCAGTCGAAGATCGTCGGCGGGCTCGACGCCCTGGTCGGCGACGCGCTCGCGGAGGCCCGGCGGGTCGCACCCCGGTGCGTGCTCGTCGCGGACCGCCCGTGGCGCGAGGCGGCGGAGGCGGCGGGCTGGACCGTCGAGCGCGCGTTCGAACGGCGCGTCCACCGGTCGCTCGACAGACACGTCCTCGTCCTCGCGTGACCGTCCCGCCGCGACTCCTCGGACGCCGCGCCGGCGGTCGGCCTCCGAGATCGTCCCCGAATATGTGCTATACGGTAACGTTTAACATTGACCGGCGTACTACACCGGGCATGGGTTCGCAGGGGACGGGGGATGCAGACCCCTACTACGAGTGTATGGACTGTCAGGCGCGGTACGAGACGGCGAAGCACGGGCGGCTCTGCCGGAAGTGCGGGGGGTACCTCAGGAACCTCGCGGTGCCGCGCAACGAGTGAGCTACCGCTACCTGCCGAGTTCCGCGAGCAGGTGGGCGAGGTGGATGCGGTCGCTCGTCCCGTCGGCGAGATCGAGGTCCACCTCGCCAGCGAGGCGGTGTAGCCGCGCGAGTTCGCGCCCGGAGTGGCGCGAGCGGGCGACGCGGAGCACGTCCCCGAGGATCTCCTCCCCGCTGTAGCCCTCGTCGATGAGCAGCGCGTCCAGCGTGTTACGGGCGTCCGTGAACTCGCCCGCCTCCGCGTCGTCGAGCATCTCCGCGACCTTCCCGGTCAGACCCACGTCGCCGAGCGCCTCGTAGGCGGCGTTCATCGTCACCGCGCCGGCGGTCTCCGCGGTGGTCTGCACGCCGAGGATCGCCCGCCGGAGGTCGCCGTCGGCGTAGCCCGCGACGTACTCGAGGCCGTCGCCCTCGTACTCGACCCCCTCCGCCTCGACGACGTCACGCAGGACCGACACCACCTCGTCGTGGGTCGGAGCGCGGACGGGGACGTTGAAGCAGCGCGAACGGATCGGCGGGATGAGCTTCGAGGGCTGGCGCGTCGCGATGACGAACTGGGTGGTCCGGTGGTGGCGCTCCATCACCCGGCGCAGCGCCTGCTGGAAGTCCTCGCGGATCGTCCCCGCGTCGTCGAGCAGGATCGTCTTGTACGTCCCGGAGACGGGCGCGTAGGCGGCCGCCTCCTTCAGGACGTGGTTGATCATGTCCCGCTTGGACATCCGGGAGCGCCCGACCAGGAACGACGCGAAGCGCGGGTCGTTCTTGATCTCGGTCTTCGTCCGCGAGAAGAAGTCGTCGACGTTCAACTCGACGAGGTCGTTCTCGGAGTCGTGGGCCTCCCGCGCCAGCGCGCGGACGGCGGCGGTCTTGCCCGCACCCCGCGGACCGTAGCACACGAGGTTCATCGGCTCGTCGACCGCCCGCCGGAGGGCGTCGCGGACCTCCGCCTGCGGCAGGTCCTCCAGCGTCGGCGCGTGCGTTTCGGTCCACAGCGGGCCGTCCATGCCCGACGTGAACCGTCGAACGGGTATGAATCGGTCGGTCGCCGCACGGCGTTCGCGGGAGCGCCGCGTCCGTCAGTTCTCGGCGCTCGCGTTCGCGCTCACCCCGACCGCCACCGCCGAGTCGGCGCGCGCGTCGTCACCGTCGTCGCCGGCACCGCCGTCGCCGTCGTCGCCGCCCGTGACGCTCGCGTTCGCTCCGACCTCCGCGCTCGCGTTCGCTTCGCCGTTCGCGCTCTCCTCACCGTTCGCGGTCGCCCCTCCTTCACCGTCGCCGCCGTCGGCGGCGGCTCCGATCACGCCGTCCGCCCCGAAGCGCACCGCGAGGTCGAGCGACACCGTCGCCGTCGCGTCGCCGCCCCCGGATACCTGGACGCTGACCTCGACCTCGCGCTGACCGTCGGGGAGCGCGACCGAGACGGTGCCGTCGCCGCCGGTCGTTCCGGCCTCCTCGCCGTTCACGTAGACCGCGGCGTCGGCGACGGGCCCGCCGGGCCCGGTCACCTTCACGGTCGCCCGCTCGCCCGCCTCGACCGGACCGACGAAGCGGGCGCGGACGCCCGTCTCACCCGTCGCCATCGTCCGGAACGGCTGGTCCGCACCGGACTCCTCGGCGACCGGTTTCAGGACGTACTTCCCGCTCTTGCCCGCCTCGAACACGGTCATGTCGAAGACGAAGTCGACCTCGCTCTCGCCCTCGCCGCCGACGGTGAAGCGGTCGTGGACGCGCAGGCGACCGCTCGGGAGCTTCACGTTCACCCGGTCGCCGCTCTCCAGGGTTCCGTTCACCTCGCTCACCTCGACGTAGACGCCGGTGTACGTCCCTTCGGGTACCGAGACGTTACCGAGCAGGGTCGCGTTCGCTCCCCGCAGTTCCGTCAGGTCGACGCGGCGGTCGTCCACGTCGTAGATGCGCCACGCGCCCCTCGTATCGGCCTCCGCCTCGCCGTCGGCGCGAGCGGAACCGTTCGCGCTCGCGTTCGAGGCGGTGTCGTTGCCGTCATCGGAGACGTTCGTCGAGGCGTCATCGGACGCGTTCGTCGAGGCGTTCCCGGAGACGTTCGCCCCGCTGCCGGCGTCGCCACTCGCGGTCCGGAAGCCCACCTCCGTGATGGTCACGTTGAGGTGCGAGAACGCCTCGATGGCGTTCGGCTGGTCGCTCACGTACACGTTGACGGTTCCCATCTGCGCCGACCCCGCGTCGTCGGGGTCGGTATCGCCGTTCGTACCGCTCGTCAGGGGCGTCCCGCTGAGACAGCCAGCCAGGACGACCAGCCCCACGAGCAGCGCGGTGCTGAGTGATCTCATCGCGTTTCGAGGTAGTCACGTATTCCTACAAAAAGTCGGCCGGTCGTTCGGAAGCGTTCGATCCCGTCGCAGTCGTCCGATTAAACGGTGTGAACGGTGTGAACGGTGCCGTCAGGAACGCTCGTCGAGCCGCTCACGTTCGCGCTCGCGCTCGCGCTCACGGGTGCGCCACTCGGCCGCCGACTCGGGGGACTCGGTCTCGAGCAGGCGGTCGAGTTTCCGCTCGAACTGCTCGTCCGTGAGGTCGCCGCGCGCGTAGCGTGCGCGGAGGGTCTCGATCGCGTCGCCGACGTCGCCGGTGGACTCCCCGCGGTCGCGTCGATCCCCGTCAGTTCCGTTACGGCTCCGCGAGCCGGTCCCCGTCACGCGCTCGATCTCGCGAGCCACGTCGTCCGCGGCGCGCTCGATCCCGTCGACGAACGACTCGTCCTCGTCCTCCACGCCGAGCAGGAGGGCGACGATCGGGAGGAGGACGGCGTAGCCGACGATCCAGACGACGAAGAACGGGATCTCGGGAAACACGCCGAGAAACAGATCGAGGAGGCCGACCCCGAGGATGGCGAGCGCGAGGACTTCGACGATCTTCTCGCGAGCGCGCTCGCTGAGGGGACTCATGGTTTCCCATCGCCGCCGCGAGCGAAAAACCTTCGCGCGCTTTCGAAGCGAGTATAGGACCGCCGCGGCGAGTGGGTGTATGCACGTGACGTTCCTCGGGACCAGCGGGGCCGTCCCGACGACCGAGCGCAACACGAGCGCCGTCCTCGTCCGTCGGGAGGGCGAGCGTTTCCTCTTCGACGTCGGGGAGGGGACCCAGCGCCAGATGATGCGCTTCGGGACCGGCTTCGACGTCTCGCACGTCTTTCTCTCTCACCTCCACGGCGACCACGTCCTCGGCCTGCCCGGTCTCTGCCAGACGTGGGACTTCAACGACCGCGAGGCTCCCCTGGCCGTTCACGTCCCGCCGGGGACCCGGCGGGACGTGGAGCGCCTCCTCCGCGCGACGAACACGAACCCCTCCTACCCGGTACGGATCGACGAGGTGCGCCCGGGCGAGGCGGCGCTGCGCGCCGACGACTACGAGGTGCGCGCCTTCCGAACCGAACACCGCACCATCTCGGTCGGCTACGCTCTGATCGAGGACGAACGCAAGGGGCGGTTCGACCGCGAACGGGCGGAGGAACTCGGTGTCCCCGTCGGCCCCATGTTCTCGCGTCTGCACGCAGGCGAGCCAGTCGAACTGGACGACGGCACCGTCGTCCGACCCGAGCAGGTCGTCGGCGCGCCCCGCCCCGGCCGCCACCTCGTCTACACCGGCGACACGCGGCCCGTCGAGGCGACCGTCGAGGCCGCCGCGAACGCCGACCTGCTGATCCACGACGCCACGTTCGCCGACGACCACGCCGAGCGAGCGCCCCAGACGGGCCACTCGACGGCCCGCGAGGCCGCCCTCGTCGCCGCCCGCGCCGGGGCGAAGCGCCTCGCGCTCACCCACGTCTCGACGCGCTACGGCGGATACTCCACGCCTCTCCTGGAGGACGCCCGCGAGGTCTTCGACGGCGAGGTGTTCGTCGCCGAGGACGGCCAGGAACTCGACGTGCCGTACCCCGAGGAGCCCCAGTCGGAAGGGTAGCGACTCCGCACGCGAGCGTCGCGTATTCGTCAGTCCGTCCCGTAGCCGTAGGCATGGAGTGTGCGTACTGCGGCAGCGATCTCGCGCGCTACGATCCGGTGTTCGTGGAGGAAGCGACCGGCGGGCCGGACGGCGAGCGCGAGTCGGTCGGGGGGTTCTGCAACTACGCCTGTCTGCACGCGTGGGTCGAGGACGAGGCGCTGGTCTACGGGACGGCCTGTGAGTGGTCGCCCGACGGGTGAACCGTCAGGAGGTTTTTATCGGTACGCGGTCTAGCCCGACCCGTGAGTACCCGCACGAGTGCGCTCGACGCGGTCGTGTTCGGGGTCGACGTCCAGAGCGGGGACGTCCGCGGCGACGCCCCCTCCTACGCCGTCGTCGCATTCGACGGTGAGCACGTCGATCGCGACGTCGTCTCCCTGCGAAAGCTCCGGCGGCTCATCGACCGCGAGCGACCCGCGATGGTCGCGACGGACAACGTGTACGAGCTAGCGGCCGACAAGGACGCGCTCGTACACCTCCTCCGCGACCTCCCCTCGGAGACGAAGCTGGTGCAGGTGACGGGCGCGGAGCGCCCCGAACCGCTCTCCCGCGTCGCCTCCCGCCACGGCGTCCCCTACGGCAAGAAACCGATGAAGGAGGCCGAGGCCGCCGCTCGCCTCGCCGCCGCCAACGTGGGCCACGAGGTGAGCGCGTTCACGAACACGTCCACCGTGAAGGTCTCCCGCGGCCGCTCGACGGGCAAGGGCGGCTGGTCGGAGGACCGCTTCACGCGGCGCATCCACGGCAACGTCCAGGGGAAGGCCCGCGAGGTCGAGGACACCCTCCGCGAGGCCGGCCTCGACTACGAGGTCGATCGAACCGAGAAGTACGGCGGCCTCGCCAACGCCGTCTTCACCGTCGAGGCCCGGCCGGACGAGATCCCCGTCTCGCGGCTCCGGCGAGGCGACGTGCGCGTCGAGATCGAGCGCGAGCGGCGCGACGGTATCGAGTTCCGGCCGCTGGCGAAGCGCCGCGACCGCGTCCTCGTCGGGATCGACCCCGGGACGACCACCGCCGTCGCCGTCGTCGGCCTCGGCGGGGAGGTGCTCGACGTGCTCTCGACCCGGACGGCCGACACCGCGGAGGTGATCGAGTGGATCGTCGAGCGCGGCCGGCCGATCGTCGTGGCCGCCGACGTGACGCCGATGCCGGAGACGGTCGAGAAGATCCGCCGGAGCTTCGACGCCGCCGCCTGGACGCCCGAGCGCGACCTCCCGATCGACTCGAAACAGCACCGCACCCGCGAGATCGGATACGACAACGACCACGAGCGCGACGCGATGGCCGCGGCGCTGTTCGCGTTCGACCACCACGAGGATCAGTTCGAGCGCATCGCCCGGAAGGTGCCCGCGACCATGGACCGCGGCGAGGTGATCGCGCGGGTCGTCTCCGGCGGGGAGTCCGTCGAGGCCGTCGTCGACGACCTCACCGAGGACGAGGCGACCGAGGAGGAGACAGAGGAGCACGCTCCGCGCGAACTCACCCCCGAGGAGAAGCGCATCAAGCACCTCGAGTCGCGCATCGATCGCCTCGAATCGCACGTGGAGAACCTCCGCGAGACCGTCTCGACGAAGAACGACAAGATCGCCGAGTACGAGCGCGAGTTGAGCGAGGCCCGACGCGAGGAGCGCCGCGAGGCGCGCGAGCGCCGAGCCGTCACCCGGCTCGAACGCGACAACGAGCGTCTGAAGCGCGAGCTGTCGGAGGAGCGCGAGGCGACCGAGGCGCTCGAGGAGAAGCTCGAGCGTCTGAAGACGCTCTGGAAGCTCGATCACTCGAACTTCGCCGACGTGGCCGAGGGCCGGCGCGACCTCGTCCCCGTGAAGGTGGTCGAGCAGTTCACGAAGGGGGCCATCGAGGCCGCGGACGGGAGCTTCGGCCTCGCTGAGGGGGACGTCGTCTTCCTCCGCGACGCTAGCGGCGCGGGGCGATCCACCGCGGAGCGACTGGCGGCGACGAACCCGCGGGTCGTCCTCCGGAAGGGCGGCCTCTCGGACGCGGCCGACGAGGTGCTGTTCGAGCACGAGATCCCCGTCGGTCCCGCGGAGGACGTGTCTATCCAGGAGATCGACGAACTCGCGATCGCCCCCGAGTCCGAGGTCGAGGCGGTCATCGCGGACTGGGAGGAGCGCGCCGAGGAGCGCCGTCGCCAGCAGAAGGGCGCGATGGTCGACCGCCTCATCAGCGAGCACCGCGCGGGCTACGACGATCCCAGCCGCGCCGACGGGACCGGCGGGTCGGGCTAGAACATCCCCTCCATCCCGAACGCCGAGAGCATCGTCCCGACGAGGCCCTTCGCGACGAGGAGCAGTCCGACCAGCACGAGCGCGACGCCGCCGGCGATCAGGAGGCTCTCGAGCGCGAGCACTGCGAGGCCGCCGAGGAGCAGGAGCAGCCCCGCGAAACCGGTTCGACCGAGTTTACCGAACATACCGGTCCTGCCCGGCGGACGGCCAAAAGCGTGTAAGTGTCGCCGTCGCTCTACGAGGACGGGAGTGGCGAACAGGCGACGCCGGTCGGGGTCTGTCGCGGGGCGCGGTGTTACGCACCCGCGAGTGAGGCCGACGGCCGAACGAGCGGACGCGCCGAACGACCGCAGTTCCCGCGAGCCGGAGGCGAGCGGGAGCACGCCGGACGAGCACCGCGAGTCCGGCGATGGGAGTGAGGCGCGGTTTTGGTCCAGGTTTTGCCAGCGACCGAGCGCGAGCGAAGCGAGCGCGAGGGAGCACAGTAAAACGTGGGCGTGCAGGCGACGCCGCGGCGCTGCTCGCGGGGCGTGGCGTCGCACAACCGCAGGCACCCCGCGACGGACGTTACGTCACGGGAGCCTCTGGTCCCGCTCTCCGTTATAAAAGTACGGACGGGACGACCGGCCCGGCCCACCACCGCCGACGCCAGCGCAGCAGCCGCGAGCGACCGAAGGGAGCGAGCGGGCCAAGGAACCTTCGAGGGCGCGAGCGAAGCGAGTGCCCGAGGAGGTGACGCTGGCTTTTGATCCAGCTTTTGCCAGCGAGCCGCCAGCGACCGCGAAGCGTGTCGCTGGCGGGCGAGCGCAGCAAAAGGTGGCGGGCAACCGCGAAGCGCCCCGCGACGAACGTCACGTCACGGGAGCCTCTGGTCCCGTTCTCCGGTATAAAGGTACGGACGGTAGATCGAGTTCATTACTGCCGACGCCAGCGCACCGTACCGCGAGCGAGTGAAACGAGCGAGCGGACGCGCCGAATCCCTCGAAGGAGCGGAGCGACTGAGAGGGTGAGGCGCGGTTTTGATCCAGCTTTTGCCAGGGAGTCGCGGCCGACCGCGAAGCGGGTCGGCCGCACACGACCGCAGCAAAAGGTGGTCTAGTACGGCTCGTCCTTCAGCCCCCACAGGTACGCGACGGCGTTCGCGACGACGTGCAGGAGGGGCGTGAGCAGGAGCACGACGGCGACGGTGGGGCGCGTGAACGTGCGGTCGAACCAGCGCGGGGCGAGGAGTCGCGCGAGGCCGAGCGCGCCCGCCACGAAGTCGAGCTGGTCGAGGCCGAGGGCCATCTGGCCGCGGGCGAGGCCGGTCCTGCGCTTGTAGAACGAGCCGGCGATGTCGCCGAGCATGGCTCCGAACGCGAGCGCGAGGCCGGTGCGGAGAGAGAACCGGGGGAGCGACCAGCCGGTCCGCCCCTCGACGCGCCCGGCGACGCGGTTCAGCAGGAGCGAGAGGAGCGCGCCCGCGAGGGTGCCGACCGCCGTCCCCCGCCAGGTCTTGCCGTCGCCCAGGAGGCGCTTCCCGTTCCACGTCCGGCCGCCGTCGATGGGGCGGCCGCCGCCGAAGAGGACGGCGGCGTTGTTCGGAACGTACGCGGGGAGCATCGCCCAGACGGCGCGAGCCACGGCCTCTAGCATACGCTCCGCTCCTCGGAGTGCGGATATAAAGGGGGGTGGAACGGGACGGGAGAGAGCGGGGAAGGCGAGCGCGGACCGGCGCGAAACCGTGATACGTCGCGCGGCGAAGCTACGACTATGAGCGAGACGCTCGGTCCCCGACCTCCCGGTCCCGACGGCCTCCCCATCCTCGGCAACACGGTCGCGTACGCCCGCGACCCGTTCGGCTTCACGACCCGCGCGGCGGAGGAACACGGCGACGTGGTCTACATCGAGACGGCGGGCCGGCCGTTCTACCAGCTCACCCACCCCGACGACATCGAGTACGTCCTGGTCCACAACAACGGGAACTACGTGAAGGGGGCGCTCTTCCAGCGGTTACTCGGCCCGGTGACGGGCCGCGGGTTGCTGAACAGCGAGGGCGAGACGTGGCGGAGACAGCGCCACCTCGTCCAGCCCGCGTTCCACCCCGACCGGATCGCGCGCTACGCGGGGACGATGACCGACTACGCGGAGCGCATGCTCGATTCCTGGGGCGACGGCGAGCGCCGTGACGTGCACGAGGACATGATGGGCCTGACGCTCGAGATCGTCGCCGACGCGCTGTTCGGCGTCGACATCCGCGACGAAGCGCCGAGCGTGGGACGGGCGCTCGACGTCGTGATGGAGCACTCCGAGGACGTCTACGACCTCTACGTCCCCGACCGGGTGCCGACGCCGAGCCGGTGGCGCTACCGACGCGCGGTCGAGACGCTCGACGAGGTCGTCTACGACATCATCGACGAGCGGCGGAGCGCGGGGGGCGACGACGTGATCTCGATGCTCGCGGCGGCGATCGACGAGCGCGGACGCGGGATGAGCGACGAGCAACTCCGCGACGAGGTGATGACGCTCCTGCTCGCCGGCCACGAGACGACGGCGCTCGCGCTGTCGTTCACGTGGTACCTCCTCGCGCAGTACCCGAGCGTCGAGGGCCGGCTGGTCGACGAACTCGACCGCGTACTCGCAGACGGCGGGGGGATCGGACGGGCGCGGGTCCCGACGCTCGCGGACCTCGACGACCTCGGATACGCGGAGCGGGTGATCCGGGAGTCGATGCGCCTCTACCCGCCGGTCCACGGGATCGTGCGCGAGCCGGTCGAGGACGACGAGATCGGCGGGTACCGCGTTCCGGCGGGCGTCACCGTCTCGATGCCGCAGTGGGCCGTCCACCGCGACCCGCGGTGGTACGACGACCCGATGGCGTTCCGGCCGGAGCGCTGGACGCCCGACTTCGAGGCGTCGCTGCCCAGCTACGCCTACTTCCCGTTCGGCGGCGGGCCGCGGCGCTGCGTCGGCGACCGCTTCGCGCTGCTCGAGGCGCGCCTCGTGCTCGCGACGGTCGCGCGGCGGTACCACCTCGAACTGCCGCCGTCGACCGATCTCGACCTGCTGGCGAGCATCACGACCCGCCCGAAGGACGGGGTCGAGATGGTCGTCCACGAGCGGTAGGCGCGGAAAGAGGAGGCCTCAAGTGGGGACCGGCAGAACCCACCAGCCATGATCCCCCCGATCGCGAGGAGGTTCGTCGCGGGCGAGACGCCAGCGGAGGTGCTCGAACACGCCCGTCGGTTGCGAGAGCGGAACGTCAGGAGTATCATCAACCTGCTCGGGGAGCACTACCGCGACCCGGAACCGGCCGCCGAGGACGCGGCGACCTACCGGCAACTCGTCGCCGACGTCGCGGGGGCCGACGTCGGCGCGTGCATCTCGGTGAAGCCCTCGCAGATCGGCCTCGGCGTGGACGCCGAGACGTTCGAGGAGAACCTCGGGGACGTCGTCGCGGCCGCCGAGCGCGAGGGCGTGTTCGTCTGGATCGACATGGAGGACCACACGACGACCGACGACACGATCGACGCCTTCGAGCGCTTCGTGACGGAGCACCCCGAGATGGGGCTCTGCGTGCAGGCGAACCTGAAGCGCACCCGCGAGGACCTGGAGCGGCTGGTCGCGTCGCCGGGGAAGATACGGCTCGTGAAGGGCGCGTACGACGAACCGCGGGAGATCGCGCTGAAGGGCCGACCCGCGGTCAACGAGGCCTACCGCGAGCACCTCGAGTACCTCTTTCGGGAGTACGACGGGACGGTCGCCGTCGGGAGCCACGACCCCGCCATGATCGACCGCGCGATCGAACTGCACGGGGAGTACGGCACCGACTTCGAGATCCAGATGCTCATGGGCGTCCGCGAGGACGCGCAGGTCGAACTCGCCCGCGAGTACCCGGTCTACCAGTACGTCCCCTACGGCGACAGGTGGTTCTCCTACTTCTACCGGCGGGTGATGGAGCGAAAGGAGAACCTCGTGTTCGCGCTCCGGGCCGTCGCCGGCGTCTGAACCTCAGTTGAGCGTCCGCCGCTCGGCGTCCTCCTCGTTGACGGCGATGGGGATGCCGCCGTCCTTGTTGTCGCCGAAGCCGGCCGAGAGCACGCGCGTGAGGGCGTCCTCGACGGTCTCGCCGGTCTCCTCGTACTGCCCCGGGGTGCACTCGACGACGAACCCGGTGGTGATGTTCGGGGACGTGGGGATGAAGAGGAGTTCGTTGCCGTCGTCGGTCACCTTGCCCGTCTTGAACGCGGTCATGCGCAGGCCGTTCCACGTCTCGACCTTGACCGGGCTCTGGAGGTCCTCCGGCCCCGAGACGGCGGTCTCGACGGCCATCTTGGAGGCGTTGTAGACGACCCGGAGGCCGGGGAGCTGGTTCATCGCGGAGTCGATGCTCTCCTCGACGACGTTCCCGAACGTCGTCCGCATCATGTACCCGACGGAGAACGTGAGGAGGACGAAGACGAGCAGCAGGAGGCCGACTTCGAGGTAGGGGGCGGACCACCGGTACCCCGCCGGGAGCGTCCCCGGTTCGACGTCGATGATCCCCAGGGCGGCCACCTTGTCGAAGAGCCACTTGAGGATGTAGAGGGTGACGAGGACCGGAGCGAGGACGATGACGCCGCTGGCGAAGTCGCGCTTCCACGAACCGGAGAGGGCCATTGGGGGTGTGAAAACGCCACCGGATTATCAGTCTTCCTCCTCGAAGGTCCGTCACCGCGACGCTTCGAGCGAGAGGGCCTGGGAGAGCGGGAGGGCGAGCCACGCGCCGTCACGACAGAGGTCCGCGATGACGAGCCGCTGATCGTCGATCGCCGCCATCACCTCGCACTCGACGTCCCCGCCGGACGCCGACGCCGTGTTCGGCTCCATGACGTGACACTAGCTAACATCCCGTAATAAACATGTCGGAACGGAACCCTCGTTGAAACGGGTCGACAGTACTAATACCCCCGTTATCACACTTCTAACGCCCGAATTCGGTCGAAGACGCCGTTTCCGAGCGTTGGTGAAATCGGGTTTTTACATAACAGAGAAGGTATATTACGAGAACCGCTACGTGGAGTTCGTGTGGACGCATATCACACGGGAAGGACGCTGACGGACGCGAACGACGCCGACGAGTCGCGGCTGACGGACGGTTCCGCCGGCGACGCGACAACGGCAAGCTTATCAATCATAATCAAATACGAGGATTTGGAATGACAGACAATAACGGCGTATCACGGCGTCGGTTCCTGCAGGCGACCGGCGGCGCGGCGACCGCCGCGGCGCTGGCGGGCTGCATGGGCGGCAACGACGACGGGAGCGGCGACGGCGACGGTGACGGCGACGGAAACCAGAAACCGCAGAAGGGAGGCGAGTATCGGAAGATCAACTCGACGATCACGACGTTCGACCCGGTGGCAGCGGCGGACACGGCCTCGGGCCAGGTCGTCCAGCAGGTGTTCGACCCGCTGATGAACTACCCGAACGGCGAGACCGAGGTCGAAGAACTCCTCGCCGAGAAGGTGGAGACGAACGACGACGCGTCCCAGTACACGTTCACGCTGAAGGACGCGACGTTCCACAACGGCGATCCGGTTCGCGCGCAGGACTTCGTCTACTCCTTCGAGCGACTCGCCGCGTCGCCCCACTCCGAGCGGGCGTACTTCCTCCTGGATTCCCTCGGCGTGACCCACGAGAAGGACAGCGAGGGCAACTACAAGCCGGGGACGCTCGGCGTCGAGGCGGAGGACGACAAGACGCTCGTCGTCAACCTCGAGCGTCCGTTCCACGCGTCGCTGCAGATGCTCGCCTACAGTTCCTTCGCGGCGGTCCCCGAGGGAATCGTCGGCAAGATCGAGGACGAGACGAACGATAAGGGCGATCCGAGCAAGCAGTACAAGCAGTTCGCCCAGCAGAAGCCGATCGGTGCCGGGCCGTTCGTGTTCGAGAGCTGGGAGAAGGGGACGGCCGCCGACGCCAGCCGCTTCGAGGACTACCACGGCGAGGCGGCCTACGTCGACAAGGTCCACTGGCAGGTAATCGAGAACGACCAGGCGGTCTTCAACTACGCGATGGGGAAGAACGTCGACTCGTTCCCCATCCCCACGCCGAAGTACCAGCGGAGCAACATCAAGGACGAGGAGAAGGACGAACAGGGTCGCACGATCGGCAAGTACGGCCCCCTCGAGAACGGCGAGACGGTCAACTACCTGAAGGTCCCCGAGGTCTCCACGTTCTACTTCGCGTTCAACACCTCGAAGGTGCCGAAGCCGGTCCGACAGGCGGTCGCGTACGTGACCGACCAGCAGCAACTGGCGAACCAGGTCTACAAGGGCCGCGTCGAGCCCGGCTACCACCTCACGCCGCCGCTCATCTTCCCCGGCGCGGGCGAGGGGTACGACAGCCACGTCGAGGAGGCCTACCCCTACGGCAAGGAGTCGCAGGTAGAGAAGGCGAAGCAGGTCATGGAGAAGGCCGGCTACGGCGAGAACAACCGTATCTCGGTCACCTTCACCCACTACGTCTCCGACACGTGGAAGCAGATCGCCCAGATCCTCCAGCAGCAGCTCCGCGGTGCCTACATCGACCTCAAGATCGAGCAGGCGGAGTTCGCGACGCTGCTCGAACGCGGGGAGAAGGGTAACCTCCAGGCGTACACCCTCGGGTGGATCGCCGACTGGCCGGCCCCGGACAACTTCCTGCAGCTCATCAACCCGCCGAACACCTACACCGGAAAGACGGGCGTGCTGACCTACACCAACTGGGGGCGCGACAAGCCCACGGCCGCGTCGAAGAAGGCGGCCGAGGCCTGGAAGACGATCAGCAACAACCTCGAACCGACGAAGGAGGCCCAGGAGAAGCGCAACGCGGCCTACCTGAAGATGGAGGAGGCAAACTGGGAGGACGTCGTGCTCGTGAACACCTTCCACGGGGCGACCGAGCGCTTCAGCTACGACTACCTCCACGCGCCCAAGTTCGGCGCGATGGGGCCGTCGCGCCAGAAGTACAACCGCTTCTGGATCGAACAGGACGCGCAGCCCAAGTCCACCGACGCGCCGCCCACCGGAAACAACAGCAGCAGCTAGGGACCGCCGCCCCGCTTTTTCGTCCTCGCTCGGAGGATGGAAAGACATAATTGCCGCAACACAAAACCCAGCGACACGCTACAATGATTCACACCTGCAGCGACCGCGGTAGCGTACACGCCACCTGCCGTGTACGCCAGCGAACCGACGGCGGTGACGGGCCATGAGCCGGTGGAGTTACTTCCTCCGACGGCTCGTGCTCGTCGTTCCGATCCTGCTGTTCTCGATGTCGCTCGCCTTCCTCATCATACGGGTGGGCCCGACTGACCCGGTCTCGGCCATCGTCGGACTGAACAACGACCCGCAGTATCGGATCGCCGTCGCGAAGAGTATCGGCATTCTGAACGAGAACGGTGAACGCGTCCCGCTCTGGAAGCAGTACATCGACTTCATGACGGGGTTGCTCACGTTCGACCTGGGGCAGTCGTGGGTGATCACCCGCGGAACTCCCGTAACCGACCTCATCGCCAGCCGCGCGCCGCGCACCATCTGGCTCGGATTCTGGTCCGTGCTCGTCGCGCTGTTCGTCGGTATCCCGCTCGGCTTCTACGCTGGCCTGAACCCGAACACGTCGGCGGACTACACCGCCTCGTTCGGCGGGATCGTCTGGCGCGCGATGCCGAACTTCTGGCTCGGCATCATCCTCGCCGCGATGCTCGTCAACTCCAGCGAACTCACCAACGGCGTGCTCGACTGGAGCGAGTTCATCGTCGAGACGAACGTCATCACGGCACCGCCGTTGAACAACCTCGGTATCGTCGAGTTCGACGGGGTCGTCCCGACGTTCGACGCGGAGGGGTTCGAGAACCTGATCGGTGCCATCAAGCAGATCCTCCCGGCGGCGCTCGTGCTCGGATCGGCGTCGATGGGTAACGAGATGCGCATCGGCCGGACCGCGGTGCTCGAGACGATCAACTCGAACTACGTCGAGACCGCGCGGGCGAAGGGCCTCTCCGAGCGCGTCATCGTCTGGAAGCACGTCTTCCGCAACGCGCTCATTCCCCTGGTACCGGTCATCACGGCGGAGGCGTTCCTCCTCATCGGCGGGTCGGTCGTCGTCGAGGCCGTGTTCGGCATCAACGGCCTCGGGAACCTGTTCTTCAAGGCGGTGACCCAGGGCGACCTCCCGCTGGCCGGGGCGCTGATCTTCGTCTTCGTCCTCATCACGCTCGGCATGAACATCCTGCAGGACTTCCTCTACACCGTGATCGATCCGCGGATCGGGTACGAATGACCATGAGCGAGACACGCTACACCGAAGAACGGCCGCTGCGCGAACGGATCCGTCAGAACCCGCGACCGGCGCTCGCGTGGGGGGCCGTGTTCGCCCTGCTCGTGCTCGTCGAGGTCGGCGCGCTCCTGTCGATCACCATCGACGTGCTCAAGTTCGTCGTCGACATCGGCGGCGGCCTGATCAACGGCGTCGTCGACATCACGGGCGGCATCCAGGCCGCGAAGGGGTTCCTCGACGGGCTGCGCGACGCGGCGGTGCAGATCCCGACGCTGCTCTCGCGCGACCTCATCCCCAACCAGGGGTACGAGGTGCCGGGGCGGGGGTACGTCGGGACCTTCCTCGGCCTCCCGCCCGCGATCGCGTGGGCGATCCGCTTCGTGCTCGTCTACGCCTACGTGTTCTTCTTCCTCTACTGGATCTGGAAGGGGTACGAGGTGTTCGTCACGCACTACCGCTACGCCGACTGGACGCCCCGCGACGACGTGGTGCGCCGACTCCGCACCCACCGCTGGGGGCAGTTCGGCTTCGTCGTCGTCGTGCTGTTCGTCGGCCTCGCGCTGTTCGCGCCGACGCTCTCGCCGGTGACCTACCAGGACGACGCGATCGACCCGTACGGTGCCGAACTGAAGTACTTCGACGAGGAGGCCGGCGAGGTCAAGACCACGAACTACGGTCAGGCCAACCTCGCGACGGCGTCGACCGGCGGGAGCAACCCCGAGAACACGGTCACCATCGGCGAGTACGACCAGTACGGCCGGTTCCACCCGCTGGGGACGTTACCGACGCCCGGCGGCGACATGTTCACCAAGCTCGCCTACGGGGCGCGCGTGTCGCTGTTCGTCGGCCTGCTCGCCATCGGCATCAGCGGCTTCATCGCGGTCGCGTTCGGCCTGCTGACGGCCTACTACAAGGGACTCGCCGACCTGTCGGTCGTGGTGGTGAGCGACTCGATCCAGGCCATCCCGGCGATCCTGCTGCTCATCCTCATGTCAGTCGTGTTCGCCGACCACTGGCTCGGTGACTTCTACAACGGCGGGTTGCTCATCGCGCTCGTGTTCGGGTTCATCTACTGGCCCGGCATCTGGCGGCTGATCCGCGGCCCCGCGATGCAGGTGTCCGAACAGGAGTGGGTCGACGCCGCCCGCAGCTACGGGCAGCGTCCGACCGTCACGATGCGAAAGCACATGCTCCCCTACATCCTCGGCTACCTGCTCGTCTACGCCTCCATGACCATCGGCGGCGTCATCATCACCACGTCGGCGCTGTCGTTCCTCGGCATCGGCATCAACCCGCCGACCCCCGAGTGGGGACAGGTGGTCGCCGACGGGCGGGGGTACGTCACGACCGCGTCGTGGCACATCGCGTTCGTCCCGGGGATCCTCATCGTGCTCGTGGTGACGGCGTTCAACGCGCTCGGCGACGGCATCCGCGACGCGATCGACCCGCAGAGCGAGGGCGGCGGTGGCGCGGCCGAGGAGGCCGCGGTCGCCGGAGGTGGCGGATGAGCCTCCAGCTCGGCCGCGAGCCGGTCCTCTCCGTGGAGCACCTGCGGACGACGTTCTTCACGGACAAGGAGACCATCCGCGCCGTCGACGACATCTCGTTCGACATCCGGCCGGGCGAGACCGTCGGCATCGTGGGCGAGTCCGGCTCCGGCAAGTCGGTCACCGCCCGCTCCATCATGGGGCTGATCGACTCCCCCGGCCGGGTCATGGGCGGGAGCATCCGCTTCAGCGACGAGGCGACGGTCGACCGGCTGGCAGAGCGGTTCCCCGAGCGGACGGTCGACCTCGACGACCTGCGCCGGGACCACGACGTCGTCGCGCTGGTCGAGCGGCTGTTCGATCGGGGCGTCACGCCCGAGCGGCTCACCGACGGCGCGGACGACCGGCGCGATGCGACGCTGCTCGTCCGCGAGGGGCTCGTGGACATGCGCGACCTGGTCGAGCGGGGCTACGCCGCCCGCCTCGGCGTCGTCGACGACGACGCGTTCGTCGTGCGCGACGGGCCGGGCGGGTACGTCGAGGTCACGAAGGCGTCGGCGGACGCGCTGCGGGCGCTCCGGGGGCGCGGCATCGCGATGATCTTCCAGGACCCGCTCACGTCGCTCAACCCGGTCTACACCGTCGGTAACCAGATCGAGGAGGCGGTCCGCCTCCACCAGGGCAAGACGGGCGAGGCGGCCACCGAGGAGGCGATCCGCCTGCTCGAAGCCGTCTCCATCCCGGACGCCCGGCGGCGCGTCGACGAGTACCCCCACCAGTTCTCCGGCGGGATGCGCCAGCGGGCGGTGATCGCCATGGCGCTCGCGTGCAAGCCGCAGTTGCTCATCTGCGACGAGCCGACGACCGCCCTCGACGTGACCATCCAGGCGCAGATCCTCGAACTCTTAGAGGAGATCCAGGAGGAGCGCGACCTCTCGATCATGTTCATCACCCACGACATGGGCGTCATCGCCGAGGTCGCCGACCGGGTGAACGTGATGTACTCCGGCGAACTCGTCGAGAGCGCGCCGGTCGAGGAGCTGTTCGCCGCGCCGAAACACCCCTACACGCAGGGGCTGCTCGAATCCATCCCCGGGCGGAACGCGGGCGAGGAGCGCCTGCGGACCATCGAGGGCGACGTGCCGACGCCGAACGAGGAGCCGACGTACTGTCGGTTCGCCCCGCGCTGTCCGCAGGCGTTCGACGCCTGCGACGTCGTCCACCCGGTGAACGTCGACGTGAGCGACGGCGAGGCCCACCACACCGCGGCGTGTCTCCTCTACCCCGAGGACAGGAGCCGCGAGGAGGCGGTGGCCTACCACCGCGAACGCGACGACCGCGCGGCCGACGGAGGTGACCGATCGTGAGTGAGGAACTCGTCCAGCAACCGACCCAGACGACGGAACAGCGCGACGCGCTCGTGGAAGTGAACGACCTCAAGACCTACTACGAGGGCGGCGGACTGCTCGGCTCCCAGCCCGTGAAGGCGGTCGACGGGGTGACCTTCCGGATCGAGCGGGGTGAGACGCTGGGTCTCGTCGGCGAGTCCGGTTGCGGGAAGACGACCCTCGGGCGGACGCTGGTCCGCCTGGAGGAGGCGACCGACGGCGAGGTGCTCTTCGACGGGGAGGACATCACCACGTTCTCCGGGTCGAAGCTCAAGCACTGGCGGCGGGACGCACAGATCGTCTTCCAGGACCCCGAATCCAGCCTCAACGATCGCATGACGGTCGGCGAGATCGTCCAGGAACCGCTCGACGTCCACGACTGGCCCGACTTCTCGGTCCGCGTCGAGGGCGCGGGCGACCGCGAGGTGACCGTCTCCGGCGACGGCCGGCCGGTCCCGGAGGGCGTCTCCGACGCCGACGTCGTCGTCACCCTCTCGGGGGGATCGGCGAGCGCGTCGGTCCGCGAGGGGATCCCCCTCCCGGACGAGGACGCGACCGCCGCGGTCAGCGATCGGGGCGACGCCGTCGACGTGACCGTGACGGTGCGCGTCTCGAAGGCGCGACTGCGCCGCGCGCGGGTCCGCGAACTGCTGGAGACGGTCGGTCTCCGCGAGGAGCACTACTACCGCTATCCCCACCAGTTCTCCGGCGGGCAGCGCCAGCGCATCGGCATCGCGCGGGCGCTCGCCCTGGAGCCGGAGTTCATCGTCCTCGACGAGCCCGTCTCGGCGCTCGACGTGAGCGTCCAGGCGAAGATCCTGAACCTGCTGGAGGACCTCCAGGACGAGTTCGGACTGACCTACCTCTTCATCGCACACGACCTGAGCGTCGTCCGCCACATCTGCGATCGGGTGGCCGTCATGTACCTCGGTCACGTCATGGAGATCGGCGAGACGGAGGAGCTGTTCGAGAACCCGAAGAACCCCTACACGTACTCGCTGCTGTCGGCGATCCCCGACGCCGACCCGACGGCGACCCGCGAGCGCGTCACGCTCCGGGGGACGCCGCCCAGCCCGCGCGACCCGCCGGTCGGCTGTCCGTTCAGCACGCGCTGCCCGGTGAAGATCCGTCCGGAGCAGTACCGGGACCTCGACGACGAGGTCTGGGAGGCCGTCGAACTGCTCCGGGAGATCCTCCGCGAGCGCGCGAGGGCGGATCGGAGTCTCACCGAACGCGCCAGGGCCCGCCTCGGCATGGAGACGCGCTTCTCCGACATCGACGAGATCCGCCACGAGGTGATGGGCGACCTCGATCTCCCCCCGGAGATCCGCCGCCACGTCGAGCGGACCGTCGAGTACGTCCGCGCGGGCGACGAGCGGGCCGCCCGCGAGTACATGCGCGAGGAGTTCGGCAGCGTCTGCGACGCCGAGCGCCCGGCGCACCACCCGGTGAGCGAGAGCGGACGCACGAGCTACTGCCACCGCCACCGCGCGGAGTACGAGGAGCCCGACCCGGTGTTCGGCCGGCTGCTCGAGCGGCAGGCTCGCGTCCGGTAGCCGATGACGGACGACGGGCGCGAGTACGGGCGGGCGTTCGAGGGCGACGCCCGTCCCTCGAGGGGGTTACAGGCGCTCGACGCGGTCGCGTACGCGCTCGTCCTGACCGTCACGGTCGTCGCGCTCTCGGCGGCGGCGAACGTCGCCCTCGGCGTCGCGCGGCCCTGGCTCGGGGTGAAGTACCTGCTGTTCGTCGTCGGGCTCCTGCTGTTCGGCGTTGCGAGCGTCAAGCTCCGGCCGAACGCGCCCTACGCCGAGACGACGCTCCTGCCGTCGAACCGCGACGAGGAGACCGGCTTCCAGGCGTTCGTCCAGCGAACGGTCGCCCTCCTCGGCGACCGATACCGCCTCGCGCCCGAGGAACGGCTCTCGGACGCCGCGAAACTCCTCCTGGCGAGCGTGACGATCCTCGCCACCTCCGCCGCGATGGAGTTCGTCCTCGGCGTCACCATCGCCTGACGTGGGCGATCGAACAACAGGTTTTACCGCGTCACCGCCTCAGGGGCACCTATGCCCGAAATCGGTGAAGACACGGAGTACGCCGATCGGTTCGCGAACGACGCCGATCGGCTGAAGGGCGCGTGGGAGGCGACCATCGAGGAGATGCGCGCCATCGAGTCGGAACTGGAGGCGGAGGGCTGGGACGTGACCGCCGTCGCGGCGGGTCACACCGCGCCCACGAACCCCGACGCCGGCGAGTCGGAGCGCTTCGGGCTCGTCCACGTCGTCCCCGACAACCACGCGGACGACCTCCGCGAGGCGTTCGAGCGCGGTACCGGCGCGTCGCCCGAGAGCGACGACGGCGAGGTGACGGAACTCGGCGGGTTCGGCCGCTACGAGGTCTACCGGACGGAGGCCGGCGGGAGCGCCTTCCAGGTGACGGTGCTGTACGCCGACGAGCCGAAGGTCGCCATCGTCCTCGCGGGCGGGTACGAACTCGCGTTCGCCCAGGGGATGATCCGCACGGCGATCGAGCGCGACGAGATGTACACGCACGTCCAGACGCTCGATAAGACCCCGCTCGGGAGCTTCCGACACGAGGAGTGGGAACTGTTCTTCCCCGAGGCGCGACAGCGGTTCGGGATCGAGGACGACGGGGAGTGACGAGCGGTCGGCGGCGCGTCGCCCGGTGAACGCCGTCGATGCGAGCGCTCGCGCGCAAGTCGTGCGAGGCGGAGCGGCGATGAACGAGACACCCGAGTCGCGCCTGCGCTATCTATTACTACACTACACGACGGGTTCCACGCCGACGGACAGCAGCACGTGACACCGAACGCTGAATACGATTCGGTACATCTGAATACGTAGAGATACATCATGCCGGTTCGATTCGACGACTACGAGGAGCAGGCCGACGAGTTGAACTGGACGCCGACCGAGGAGTCGAACCCGCATAAGATCCTCACGTTTCTCCTCGGGCACCCCGACGTGGGGTTCACGCCGAGCGAGATCGCCGAGGCGACGGGGATTCCGAAGGGCAGCGTCGGCCCGACGCTCCAGCGACTCCACGAGCGGGGGCTCGTCCGACACAAGGAACCGTACTGGGCGATCGGCGAGGACGATCGGATCGCGGCCTACCAGGGAATGCTCCTCAGTATGGAGGCGCTCCGCGATCGGTACGGCGACGACGGGTGGAGCGACGTCGATCCGGAGGAGCACGAAGCGGACGAGGCCGAACTGGAGGAGTGGCGAAGGGAACGGCGCGCGGAGGGATGACGGTGCACGAACGCGGCGAAGTCGTGTGGTATCCGGCGCTGTTCGCGGACTACGACCGCCCGTTTCTCCTCGTCTCGACCGACACGCATCCGTTCCACGAGGAGGAGCACGTCGGGCTCGCGATCACGACGACCGCGTTAGACGATGCGATCCCGATCGTCGACGACGACTGGGTGATCGGCGACCTGCCGAAGCGGAGCTACGTCAAGCCCTGGAATCCCGTGATCGTGAAAGAGGATACGATCCGGTCCGTCGCCGGCGTTCTCCGATCGGAGCAGGTGAACCGCGCAGTCGCTGAGCTAGCCGCGATCTGCGGCGTGGAGTAACGTCCTCGCGCGCACGACCCGTGTCGCGCTCGAAACCGCTTGCGACGAGCGCCGTCGAGCAGTCGTCGACTCGGAATGATCCGCCGGAGGGCACCTCGCCCGAGAAGACTACGGAAACGAAGCACCGTCCCGTGCGTGCGGATCGTCGGCACGGATGTGAAGGGGTTTAGTACGCGGGAGGTGACGAAGACGTATGAACGTCGCAGACGCCATGACGCCGCGGGAGGACGTGGTGACGGTGTCGCTCCCGGGCAATCGTGACGACGCCCTCGAATACCTCCGGACGGGCAAGTTCTCCGCCGTCGCGGTCGTGAAGGGCGAGGACGAGGAGGAGGTCTTTCGCGGCCTGGTGTCGCGCGAGGCGCTGATCGAACAGCCCGACGAGGACCAGCTCGCGCTGCTCGTCGAGGAGGGCCCGACGACGACCGCGGACGCCACGCTCGACGAGCTCGCCCACCTCATGCGCGAGACGGGCGCTCGACGCGTTCCCGTCGTCGAGGGGGACAGCCTGGAAGGCATCATCACGATCACGGACGTGGTGCGCGCCATCGCCGCGGGCGACGCCGACGGCGAGAGCGAGGTCGGCCCGCTCGCCACCCCAGAGGTGAACTGCCTCTACGCGGGCGCGCCGCTCCTGACCGCCGAGCGCGAACTCTCCTACGCCGAGGTCTCGTACGGCATCGTCCTCGACGACGAGGGCGACGTGTGCGGCATCCTCACCGACACGGACCTCATCGAGGTGGCCGAGATCGTCGAGGGCGAGGGCGACACCGGCGAATCCCTGGCCGACGAGGACGACGAGTGGATGTGGGAGGGTATCAAGGCGGTGGGGAACCGCTACGTCCCGACCCGGAACGTCGTCTTTCCCGAGGGTACCGTCGCGGACTTCATGACCGAGGAGATCGTGACGGTTTCCCGAACGAAGACGGCCCAGCGCGCCGCTCGGCTGATGCTCTCGAACGACATCGAACAGGTCCCGATGGTGAACGGCGGCGACCTCGTCGGCATCGTCCAGGACATGGACCTCCTCAAGGCGCTATGACGCGGGGTGACACGGACGTCGTCGAACTGGCGAAACGCCGCGGGTACTTCTTCCAGGCCAGCGAGGCCTACGGCGGCGTCGCGGGCTTCTACGTCTACGGCCCGCAGGGTGCCGCCCTGAAGCGCAACCTGGAGGACGCCTGGCGCGATCGCTTCCTCACCCGCGAGGGGCACGTGGAGATCGAGGCCCCGACGATCATGCCGGAGGCGGTCTTCGAGGCGTCGGGCCACCTCGACGGCTTCGACGACATGATCGTCGAGTGCCCCGAGTGCGGAACGAGCCACCGGGCGGATCACCTGGTCGAGGACGCGACGGACATCGAGGACGCCGAGAGCCTCCCCACCGCCGAGGTGGCGGACCTCATCGCCGAGCACGACCTGGCGTGCCCGAACTGCGGCGCGTCGCTCGCGGGCACCGAGGTGTCGGAGTTCAACCTCATGTTCGCCACGAACATCGGCCCCGGCAGCGCCTCGCCGGGCTACCTCCGCCCGGAGACGGCACAGGGCATCTTCGTCGAGTTCCCCCGGCTGAAGGAGTACGCCCGCGGTCAGCTCCCCTTCGGCGTCGGCCAGATCGGCACGGCCTACCGCAACGAGATCAGCCCGCGGCGCTCGCTCATCCGCGTCCGGGAGTTCACCCAGGCCGAACTGGAGCACTTCGTCGACCCCGAGCGCGACGAACCGCCGCTCCACAGAGTCGCGGACGTGGAGGTGCCGCTGTACTCCGCCGAGGCCCAGCGCGCCGACGACGGCGGCATCGAGACGACGACGATCGGCGAGGCCGTCGAGTCGGGCGTCATCGGCAGCCCGTGGGTGGCCTACTACCTCGGCGTCGCCCGCGACTGGTACGAGCGGGTCGGCGTCGACATGGAGCGGTTCCGCTACCGCCAGCACCTCGCCGGCGAGCGCGCCCACTACGCGAGCGACTGCTGGGACGCCGAGGCCGAACTCGACGGCAACTGGATCGAGATCACCGGCTTCGCCTACCGCGGCGACTACGACCTCACGAAGCACGGCCAGCACGCCGACGACGACTTCACCGTCTTCCGGCAGTACGACGAGCCGATCACCGTCGAGCGGGCCACCGTCGACCCGGACATGAGCGTGCTCGGCCCGGAGTTCGGCGGCGCGGCCGCGGACGTCGCCGAGGAACTCGAGCGTCTCGCAGCGACCGACGAGTCGGCCTTCGAGGGCGAGGCGGTCACCGTCGAGGTCGACGGCGAGGCGTACGAGATCCCCACGGAGGCCGCGGGGTTCGCCGTCGAGGAGGTGACGGAGGCGGGCGAGCACGTCACGCCCCACGTCGTCGAGCCCTCGTTCGGCGTCGATCGGGTGTTCTACACCGTCCTCGACCACGCGCTGCGCGAGGACGAGGTGGACGGCGAGGCGCGGACGTACCTCGAGTTGCCCGCCGAACTCGCCCCGACGACCGTCGCCGTGCTCCCGCTGATGAGCAAGGACGGCCTCGACGACCGCGCCCGCGAGATCGTCGAGGACCTCCGTGCGGCCGGGACCGGCGTCGACTACGACGACTCCGGCACCATCGGCCGGCGCTACCGCCGCCAGGACGAGGTCGGCACGCCCTACTGCGTCACCGTCGACTACGAGTCCCTGGAGGACGACACGGTGACGCTGCGCGACCGCGACACGACCGATCAGGTGCGCGTCCCGATCGACGCGCTCCCCGAGCGCGTCGCAGCGCTTCGCGCGGGCGCGTCGTTCGAATCGCTCGACGATGCGCGCGCCGAAGCGCCCGACGAGGCGACGCAGGACTGAGCCGATGGTCGACCCGGAGGTCGAGCGCCGACTCGTCCACGCCAGCGGCGCGAGCGTCCCGCTCGCGTGGGCGTACGGCCTCATCCCGTGGACGTGGGTGCAGGCCGTCTTCGTCGCCGGGGCGCTCTCCGCGCTGGGATTCGAGGCCCTGCGGCTGTCGGGCGTCGTCGACCTCTGGGTGTTCGAGAAGCTCACGCGGGAGTACGAGCGGGACAACCTCGCGGGGTACGCCCTCTACATGCTGAGCATGGCGGGCGCGTCGCTGCTGTTCGTCCCCCGGGTGGCGGCGGCGGCGATGCTGATGCTCGCGCTCGCCGACCCGGTGAGCGGCCTGCTCGGATCGGGCGAACTGCGCGCCGTCAAGAACGCGTCCGTCCTGCTGGTGATGTTCGCGATCTGCGCGCTCATCGCCGTCTCGTTCGTGGCCTCCCCCGCCGCCGTCGTCCTCGGCGCGCTGGCCGCGACGCTCGCCGACGGCGTGAAGCCCGTCGTCCGGGGCTACGTCATCGACGACAACCTCACCATCCCGCTCGCGGCGGGCGCGGCGATGACCGCCGGCCTGTTCCTGATGGCGGCCTGAGCCGCCGTCGTGCGCGGCGTCAGGCGGTGTTGACCATTCCCCCGTCCACGAGTATCGACTCGGCGGTGACGTAGCTCGCGAGGTCGCTCGCGAGGAAGACGGCGGCGTTCGCCACGTCCTCCGGTGTCCCGTAGCGCTGTATCGGGAGGGTTTCCCGGATCGCCTCCCCCTCCTGGGTGCCGATCATCGGCATGTCCTCCGTGGTCATCGCCGTCTCGATGACGCCGGGGTGGATGACGTTCACGCGGATGTCGTACTGGCCGAGTTCGCCCGCCAGCGCGTAGGTGAGCAGCCTGACGCCCCCCTTGGCCGCGGAGTAGGGGGTGATCTCGGGGTACCCGACGATGCCCGCGACGCTCGACATGTTCACGATGCTCCCGCCCTCGCCCCGTTCCTTCATTCTCCGGGCGGCCGCCTGCGCGCCGAAGTAGACGCCGTCGAGGTTCACGTCCATCAACTGACGGTACCCCTCGTAGTCGATCTCGCCGATCTCGGCGACGGGACCGAGGATCCCGGCGTTGTTCACCATCACGTCGATACCCCCGAAGTCGTCGGCCGCGTCGACGGCCGCGTCGAGCGACGCGCGGTCGGTCACGTCGCACTCGACGAACGTCGCGCTCCGGTCGGTCTCGGATTCGATTATTTCGTGGGTCGGATCGCCGCCCTCGCGGGGGTCTGCCTGGACGTCCGCGACCACCACGTCCGCACCCTCCTCCGCGAAGCGCGTCGCGATCGCCCGCCCGTTCCCGCTCGATCCGCCCGTCACGACCGCCGCCCGATCCGTGAGAAGCCCTGGCATTGCGAGCCACAGTCCGGTGTCAATTATCTAATCACTTTTGTCGAAGGGGCGGAGTGTCCGGCGCGATGCCCGATTTCCAGCGAATCGCAGCGAAGTGCCTTTGCCGGCGCGGACGCTTTCTCCGCTATGACGGTCTACGAGGCCGACCTCCCGGGCGTCGGCAAGAAGTTCGAGGTGGAACTCGACGACGAGACGCGACTCGTCATCATCATCCACAACACGGGAAAGCGGGAGCTGTTCCTCCGCCGCGAGGAGGGCGCGGACGCGGAGAAGCTGTTCGAACTGACCGACCGGCTCGCCCGGCAGGTGGGGACCATCATGGAGGGGGCGTACTTCCAGCCCATCCGGACGGACTCCATCGACACCGTCCTCGCCGACGACACGCTCATCGAGTGGTCGAAGGTGCAGGAGGGGTCGCCGCTCGCGGGGCGGACGCTCGCGGAGTCGCGCCTCCGGCAGGCGCTCGGCGTCTCGGTCATCGCCATCCAGCGCGGCGAGGAGACGCTGACGAACCCCGACCCCGAGACGGAGATCCGGGCCGAGGACACGCTCGTCGTCCTCGGGTCGCGGGACGCCTGTCGGAAGCTCGACGACGTGGTCGCCGGGGACGCGGAACTCGATGGCTGAGACGTCGCTGCTCGAGATCGGCGCGATGTTCGCGGTCATCGCCCTCGCCGGGGCGGGGGCCCACCGACTCGGTGTGTCGGTCATCCCGCTGTACATCGTCGCCGGCATCCTGGTCAACGACGCCGTGCTCGGTGCAGTCGGACTGCCCGCCATCCGGGACGGCGAGTTCGTCACGATCGTCGCCGAACTCGGGATCGTCTTCCTGCTGTTCTTCCTCGGCCTCGAGTTCAGCATCGACCGCCTGATCGAGGGGCGCGACCGGATGACGAGGGCGGGCGCGCTCGACGCCGCGCTCAACTTCCCGGTCGGGATGGCGCTCGGCCTGCTCGTCGGCTGGTCGCTCACCGAGGCGTTCGTCCTCGGCGGGATCGTCTACATCTCCTCGAGCGCCGTCATCACCAAGTCGCTCATCGACCTCGGGTGGATCGCCAACCCGGAGAGCGAACCCATGTTGAGTACGCTCGTCTTCGAGGACCTCGCCATCGCGTTCTACCTCGCGGTGCTCTCGGCGGTCGTCCTCGGCGGCGGCGACCTGATGGGCGCGGTGATGAGCGTCGGCACCGCGATGGCGTTCCTGCTCGTGCTCCTCGCGGGCGTCGCGCGGGGCGACGCGCTGTTCGAGCGCTACCTCGCCGTCGACTCGACCGAACTGTTCATCCTCCGGGCTGTGGCCGTGACCGTTCTCGTCGCGGGCGTCGCGCTCGCCATCGGCGTGAGCGAGGCCGTCGCCGCCTTCTTCGTCGGGATGGGCTTCAGCGAGACCGCGCACGTGGAGAAGCTCGAACGCCTGCTCGTCCCCCTGCGGGACGTCTTCGCCGCCGTGTTCTTCTTCTGGATCGGCCTGACGACAGACCCCCGGCTGGTCGCGGCTACCGCCGCGCTGCTCGCGCTCGCCGTCGCCGTCACGACCCCGACGAAGCTCCTCTCGGGCTACCTCACCGGACGCCGGTACTACGGCCTCGACGCGACGCGGTCGGTCAGGGTCGGGACCGGGATGGTCACGCGCGGGGAGTTCTCGCTCATCATCGCCGCGCTCGTCGCCGGCGCGGGGGGAAGCGCCGTCCTCGCGGAGACGATCCCGGCGTTCGCCGTCGGCTACGTGCTCGTGATGAGCGTCCTCGGGACGCTCCTGATGCAGTACGCCGACTCGCTCGCGCGGTTCGTTCCCGGGACGGAGTGACCGTCGTCGATCCGGTCGAGGGGACGGCCGGCGTCGGGTCGTCGGACGAGGGGCGCTAACCGGGACGCCCGGTTCGAGGGGGACACTTTCACCCCGGTGTACGAACCCTTATTCGGCATGGGGCGGAACGGTGGCGTAATGGCGGCAACCGAGGGCGTCGACCGACCGCTGCTCACGCCGGGGTACCTCCAGCGCCGCGAGTACCAGCTCGAACTCGCGGCGGCGGCCCTGCGGACGCACACGCTCGTCTGCCTCCCCACGGGGCTCGGCAAGACGGCGGTGAGCCTGCTCGTCACCGCCCAGCGGCTCCACGACGCCGGCGGGCGGGCGCTGTTGCTCGCGCCGACGAAGCCCCTCGTCCAGCAGCACGCCGACTTCTACCGCGAGGCGCTCTCCGTGCCCGACGAGGAGGTCGTGGTGTTCACCGGCGAGGTCAGGCCGGACGACCGCGCCGCACTCTGGGAGCGCGCGCGGGTCGTCGTCGCGACGCCGCAGGTGGTCGAGAACGACCTCGTCGGCAACCGCATCTCGCTCCGGGAGGTGACCCACCTCACCTTCGACGAGTGCCACCGCGCGACCGGCGACTACGCCTACTGCTACATCGCGGAGCGCTACCACGAGGACGCCGCGGACCCGCTGGTGACGGGGATGAGCGCCTCCCCCGGCGGCGACGAGGAGGAGATCCTCACCGTCTGTGAGAACCTCGGCCTGCGCGAGGTGGAGGTGATGACCGAGGCGGACTCGGACGTGAGCGACTACACCCACGAGACCGACATCGAGTGGGAGCACGTCGAACTCCCCGAGGAGGTGATCGAGATCCGTGACGCGCTGAACGAGGTGATCGCGGACCGCCTAGAGCGGCTCAAGCGCCTCGGCGTCACGAACTCGACGCGGCCGGACGTGTCCCAGCGCGACCTGAACGAGATCCGCGGGAAGCTCCAGCGGATGATCAACGACGACGACGGCGACGGCTACAAGGGCATGTCCGCGCACGCCGAGATCATGAAGCTCCGGCGGGCGGTCGAACTGGTCGAGACGCAGTCCGTCGAATCCCTCCGCCGGTACTTCGAGCGCCAGCGCAACGCCGCGCGCTCCTCCGGCGCGTCGAAGGCCGCCCAGCGGTTCGTGAGCGAGCCGCGCGTCCGGGAGGCGATGCGCCGCGCGGAGGCGTACGACGACCTCCACCCGAAGTTCCGCCGGGCGCGCATCCTCCTCGCCCAGACCCTCGGCATCGAGGGCGGCGAGCGCGTCATCGTCTTCACCGAGTCCCGCGACACCGCCGAGACCCTCACCGAGTTCTTCTCGAATCACTTCGAGACGCACAAGTTCGTCGGCCAGGGCGACAAGGAGGGCTCGGACGGGATGACCCAGAAACAACAGCAGGAGACCCTCGACGCCTTCCGGCGCGGCGAGTTCCAGGTACTCGTCTCGACCAGCGTCGCGGAGGAGGGCCTCGACGTGCCCGAGGTGGACCTCGTGCTGTTCTACGAACCCGTCCCGAAGGGCATCCGGGCCATCCAGCGCAAGGGGCGCACCGGCCGGCAGAGCGAGGGGAAGGTCCACGTCCTGCTGGCGGAGGACACCCGCGACGAGGCGTACTTCTGGATCTCCCGGCGCGAGGAGAAGCGCATGCGCGAGGAGCTTCGCGCGCTCAAGGGCGTCGCGAGCGAGGTGAACCGCGAACTCGGGCAGGGGAGCCTCGGCGACTTCGCGGACGGGGAGGAAGCGGGCGGGGGGGCCGACGCGCCCGACGCGGGCGCGGGCGCTCCGACGGCCCACGGCGAGTCCGAGGAAACCGCCCGCGCGAACGGCGGGGCGGACGGGGACACGGGGACGGACGGCGACGGCCAGCCCGGCCTCGACGCGTTCGCTGCGGACGAACCTGCGGACGAAGGTTCGGGAGGCGGCGACCGCGAAGAGCGCGCGGACGAGGGCGTCGTCGCGACCGCCGAGGGCGACGCGGACGCGGGAACCGTCGAGATCGTCGCCGACCAGCGCGAACTCGACGCGACCATCGCCCGCGACCTCTCGACGCGCGACGGCATCACCACCCGCCTCGAGACGCTCGCCGTGGGCGACTACGTCCTCTCCGATCGCGTGGTGGTCGAGCGCAAGTCCGTCTCTGACTTCCTCGACACCCTCGTCGGCGGCGACCGCTCGCTGTTCGAGCAGGTGAAGGAGGCCACGCGCCACTACTCCCGGCCCGTCGTCGTCGTGGAGGGCGAGGACCTCTACGGCGCGCGTAACGTCCACCCGAACGCCATCCGGGGGGCGCTCGCCTCGCTCGCCGTCGACTTCGGCGCGAGCGTCCTCCGCACGGAGGGCGAGCGGGACACCGCCGACCTGCTCGAGGTGATCGCCCGGCGCGAACAGGAGGAGGACGACCGGGAGGTGCGCGTCCACGGCGAGAAGGCCGCGAAGACCCTCGCGGAGCAGCAGCAGTACGTCGTGAGCGCGATCGCGGACATCGGACCCGTGACGGCGCGGGCGCTCCTCGAGCACTTCGGGAGCGTCGAGGCGGTCATGACCGCCACGGAGGAGGAACTGCTCGACGTGAAGGGCGTCGGTGAGGTGACCGCCGAGCGCATCCGCGAGGTCGTCGGCAGCGACTACGCCTGACTACTCGTAGCGGCGCTGGAACCCCGACACGATGTCGAACAGAGCCGTCCGTCGGCGTTCGAGGGTCAGGAAGTGCGTCCCGCCCGCGACCTCCGCGTACTCTCTCCGACCCGCCGCGCCCAGCGCGTCGTAGAGGCCGAGCGCGTCCGCCCGGGTGGCGGTCGCGTCGAACGACCCGCGGACCACGAGCGCCGGGGCGTCGATCGCCGCCGGGTCGTAGGCGGGCGTCCCGGCCGCGGCGGCGGCCATGTCGGCGAGCGTCCCGTTTGGCGCGCGGACCGCGGGCGCACCGTTCCGGTCTGCCGCCTGCCCGGAGTCGCGGAGCGAGCGCCAGAACGCCTCGACCGTGCCCTCGCTGCGGTAGGACGACGGCGCGACGCCGGCGGGGAACTGCGCGTCCCAGCGGTCGCGCACCTCCGGGGCCGTGACGACGCGGTAGGCGTCGGGGTCGCCGTCGAGGAGGTCGTCCGCCCCGTCGGGGAAGGCGTGGACCGGCGCGAACTGCGTCAGGGAGGCGACCTCGACCGCGCGCGAGGCGAGCAGGCGGCCGCAGACCATCGACCCCCACGAGTAGCCGACGAGGTGGACGCGCTCGTGGCGGTCGAGGAGCGTCGCGAGCGCGGCGGCCACGTCCTCGGCCGCGACGTCCGCGCGCACGACCGGTTCGTTCGCCGCGGGCGGCGCGTCGAGTTCGGACGGGGCCTCGCTGTCGCCGTACCCGCGGAGGTCGATCGCGTAGGCGGCCCACCCCGCGCGGGCGCAGGCCGCGAGCCACGACTCGCCGCCGGGGTCGGCGGCAAGTGCGAAGACGGACCGCCCCGGGTAGGTCGCGCCGTGGACGAAGAGGACCGCACTCGCGTTGTCCACGCCCCGCCGCCACAGGCGGAGGCGAGTTCCGTCGTCGGCCCCGATCTCCTCGAAGGTGCGCGTCATGCCCCGAGGGTGGGCGACCGATCGTATATACTATCGGTCAGCGCCGTTCCGCCCGGCGGACGGCCGCGAGCGCGTCCGCCGCGTCCCCGACCGCGGCGAGGAACTCGCGTGCGCGCGCGAGGTCGTCGGCCGCCTCGGCCTCCTCCGCGAAGCGCGTGACCGTCCGCGCGAGCGACTCGCGGGCCGCGGAGAGGTCGGCGTAGCGACCGGGCGACGCTCCCGCCTCCGCGTTCGGGGCACCCGGCGTCCGCTGGGACGCGGCGGACTCCTGCGGTCCGGAGGGAGGATCGCGCACCGACCGGGTGGTCGCGGATGGCTCCGGCGACTCCGGCGATTCCGGCGGTTCGGGGGGTTCCGGCGATCCCGATCGTTCGGGCGGTTCGACGTCGATCTCCCCCACGTCGACCGTCTCGCCCGACGGGGGCGACTCGACCGCGGTCGGGTCGCCGTCCGCCTCCGCGGGTCGCGGTGGTGTCGCCTCCTCCGCCGCGCGCTGCTCTTCCGTTCGTCCTTGCGCCGCCCGTTCTCCCGCCGCCCGCTCCTGCCCCTCGGCGGTGCAGGTGGGGCAGAACTCCTCGTCCTGCCAGCGGAAGATCGGGTCGCCGCAGGCGTCGCAGTGCTTGTTGGTCATCGTCGCGCCCTTGAGCAGGAGTTCGCTCATGCGCTCGGTCGAGGCGCGTTTGCGGTCGTCCTCGGCGAACTGCTTCCGAAGCTTCTCGCGCTCGGCCTCCTTGTCGAATTCGCTCATGGGGGAGGACAGGGGGGCGGACCCGAAAAGCGTGATCCTCCGCGACGGTCGCGGGAGACGGGAGCGGAGGTGCCCGCCGAGACGGCGGGGAAGCCGGTCCCCGTTCGGCGGCCGTGGTATCGACGTTCGTCGAATTAAATATCGGCAGAAGGCGCACTAAGGCCAGTTTTCGACGCATTTAACGGCTGGCCACGTGCAGATTTACGTGGTATGACGAAAGTTAGCGTGGTCGGTGCGGCAGGGACGGTCGGTGCCGCCGCCGGATACAACATCGCACTCCGGGACGTCGTGGACGAACTCGTCTTCGTGGACATCCCCGACAAGGAAGACGAGGCCGTCGGGCAGGCGGCGGACGTCAACCACGGGATCGCCTACGACGCGAACACGGTCGTTCGGCAGGGCACCTACGAGGACACCGCCGGGTCCGACGTGGTGGTCATCACGGCCGGCATTCCGCGCAAGCCGGGGCAGACCCGGATCGACCTCGCGGGCGACAACGCGCCCATCATGGACGACATCGGGAGTTCGCTGGCGGAGTACAACGACGACTTCGTCTCGATCACCACCTCGAACCCGGTGGACCTGCTCAACCGCCACCTCTACGAGACGGGCGACCGACCACGCGAGCAGGTCATCGGCTTCGGCGGCCGCCTCGACTCCGCGCGCTTCCGCTACGTGCTCTCCCGGGAGTTCGACGTCCCCGTACGGAACGTCGAGGCGACGATCCTCGGCGAGCACGGCGACGCGCAGGTGCCGGTCTTCTCCAAGGTGCGCGTCGACGGGCGCGACTTCGAGTTCGAGGACGACGAGCGCGAGCGCATCCTCTCGGACCTCCAGGAGTCCGCGATGAACGTCATCGAGCGCAAGGGCGCGACCGAGTGGGGCCCGGCGACGGGCGTCGGCCACATGGTCGAGGCCGTCCTGCGCGACACCGGCGAGGTGCTCCCCGGCTCGGTCGTCCTCGACGGCGAGTACGGCCACAGCGACGTCGGCCTCGGCGTCCCCGTGAAACTGGGCGAGAACGGCGTCGAGGAGGTCGTCGAGTGGGACCTCTCGGAGTTCGAGCGCGAGCAGTTCGGCGAGGCGGCGGACAAGCTCGCCGATCAGTACGCGAAGATCGAGTAGGTCCCGAATCGCGGCTTGGGGGGCGATGCAGTCCCGTCAATAGAACTCCTGATCGAGAAGCAGAAGCCTTGAGTTGCCCCTAGTCAACCAGTTCTCCTGCGGTCAGATTATTCTCCCTCAACGTTCTGTTTCCGAACAGCAGTGAGCACCATGAGTTTGTTGTTCAACCCCGCAGGCGTCCGATTTGTGATCTCATAGCCGATTTCCTCGAGTACTTCTGCCACGTCCTCTGGTGGAACACCGATTGGTTCGTGCGTCTCTACGACGATAGCTCGCGGGCGACAGTCCATATTACGGAGAATGTCTACCTCGCTCCCTTCAACATCAAGTTCTAGAACATCGCAGGCAGGGAGATCAGCGGAAGTGAATTGGTCGCCATCACTGGGTCCAAACATCTCTATTGCCTGTTCAGACACGGGCCCAATAGCGGCGTGGTGCAGGGTCACGGTATCAGAGACCTGGTTGACTTTGAGAGTATGCTGGAGGGTTTCTATCATCTCCGAGTTCGCCTCGTACGTCGTTACGCTTCCTTCGATTCGCGCCATCCGCGCGCTAACGACTGTCGTGATCCCTTTTCCACCGCCGACCACGACAACATCATCGCCTCGATCCACCACACGGCGCAGCGCTCCGCTCGTTCCTTCTTCAAACTCGGGCCAGTAGTCTCGATTCTGCTCGGGAGAAGTAGTTGGGACTGCAACGCCATTATACACGACAGTCCGTGGGTCACTGCCGCTTTCCCTAGGGGACATATTTTGACAATCAGGAACAATCATAATATGCCTTGGGACAATTAATTATTAAGGTTTGATATTAAGTAAGGTGGGCATGCGACGGACACGTGTCATGTCTAACAGTAGAGACAGAGCGTTAGTCGGTCGTACTTCTGGGAGCGGCTCCACCGGGTCAACACCGGTATCGTCTCCTATTGTACGATGAACGTCGTGGGGAAGCGCCGTCGCACCGACGATCCGAAAGTCACCGCTTTCCTCGTCGGCTAACCGGACGTCGGGATGAAGACTCAACACGCGTAGTGCATATCGTGAACGGACGAATCTGTCCCGAGTTCTAACGCCATCTCATTGGCGATACCGTAGAAGGATCCCCCCATCATCAACGTTTTCGGACCGGTCTGGGGATTAAAACCGGATATATCGTGAGGTACCAGCCCTACTCTGCAGAGTGATCAGAACCTGCCCTGAAAAGCCTGTGCAGAGCGTAAAGTCAACCCGATCTCGCCAACAGTTACAAGTAGTATTCACCCTCAGTGGTATGGTAACTGATGAACTGAAAGCCCCTTCCGACGTGTTAAATGCGCAAAGTCGCCTTCCAATGAGCGGCTGCTGAGCACGTTGGGGGGGCCTGTGGTCCTCTACTTTCTCACGTGGATTACAGTTGTTTATCGAATCATTCGCCGAGCGATCACGCAGATGCCAGTAATCAATGACCAGTAACGCGGCCGACGAACCGATTTGCACCACCACCATCAGTGAGATGGTTCGAACAGTCAAGCCCTCGTGGTCTGTCAGCGACCACACCCCCGCCAAGGGGGGCTATCTCCCCGTCCACCTGTTAACAGTCGATACGCCATCCGGACAGAAGCGTGTCGTTCTGAAATCGAGTCCCGACGAACAGAGCCACGGTATCGATACCGAGGCCCGTATCGTCCGAATCCTCGGAGCCAACACATCGATACCGGTATCCGAAGTGTACGGTGCCGTTGACGAACACGACGAGCTGCCGTCACCGTTCTTCCTAATGGAGTACGTCCCGGGGACGACCATCGAGCGAACAGAGATGCACACAGTCTCCGAGGGAATACTCGAGCACGTCGCGCGGGAATCCGGGCGATACATCGCCGAACTCCACGATCTCGATGCCTTTGATACCTACGGCTTTTTGCAACGGAATCCCGACACAACGCTCCGTGGGAAGTGTCCGTCGACATCCGTTGACCAGCTTCTCGTCGTCAGCCCAACGGAGTCGTGGCAGGCGCAGGTTCGTTCGTGGACGAATAATACATTAGAAGGCGTGGAGAACAGCCGGTTTGCGGACCTCCTCCCTGAGATTGCACAGGTATTCGGCGAGAGAATCGAACGTCTCGATGGCCCGTTCGAACCAGTGCTTGGACACATCGATAACTCGCTCGAGAACGTCCGTCACGATCCTGAAACCGGCGAGATCACCGCAATGCTCGACTGGGCGTTCTCGCTGTCCGTCACCCCGGGATACGACCTAGTGCTGATCGAGGAGAGCCTGAACGGCGGTCAGTGGCGCTTACTGCCCGACTCCCCCGACAATACAGAGATCATCCGCTCTGCGATCCTCGAGGGATACTGTGATGTACGCTCGGATACCGTCCTCTACGAACTCAAGAAGCATCGCGAATTGTACGAGTTGCTCTCGCTCGCCCGGTCGATGAACAATCTCGAAATGTGGCTGGGGTTCCAAGACGCGACTTCCGAACAAGTCGAAGCTGCAGCTAGGACGATACGGGAGAAGGCTCGGCTGCACTACTGAACACAGTCCGGTCGAAAATCGAGGTTCGGGAAAGTCAGCGAAAGCCGCGCGCGACTACGGGACGACCTGCTCGCCGTCGTCGTCGTAGACGGTGATGGCGTCCACGGGGCAGACCCGCGCGGCGAACTTCGCGTCGAACTCCTCGCCCTCCGGCACCTCGCGGACGAAGACGTTCTCCTCGACCTCCTCGCTCCCGTCGAGGTCCGCCTTCCCCTCGCTGGTGTCCTTCTCGAACCTGTCCCACTCGGCGACGCACTGGAACATCCCGATGCAGGTGTCGCGGTCGAACTCGACTCTCATACGCGGTGGTAGATCCGTGGGCGAGAAAGGGGTGACGGTGCCGGTTCCACTTCCGGCGCGGCCTCTCCGACGTTTTAAATCGGGAGACGAACAAGGGGTCGGTAATGAACGTCGCAGACGTCTCGGGGGTACCGGACTGGCTGCCGGGGCACCTCCGCGACGACGGCATCGAGGAACTCTACCCGCCGCAGGCCGAGGCGGTCGAGAAGGGCGTCACGGAGGGCGAGAGCCTCGTCGCCTCCGTCCCGACGGCCAGCGGGAAGACGCTCGTCGCCGAGTTGGCGATGCTCGCGAGCGTCGAGCGCGGCGGGCGGGCGCTGTACATCGTCCCGCTGCGGGCGCTGGCGAGCGAGAAGAAGCGCGAGTTCGACCGGTTCGAGGAGTACGGCCTCTCCGTCGGCGTCTCGACGGGCAACTACGAGTCCGACGGCGACTGGCTGGCGTCCTGCGACGTCGTCGTCGCCACCTCGGAGAAGGTGGACTCGCTCGTCCGTAACGGCGCGCGCTGGCTCGACGACCTCGCCTGCGTGGTCGCCGACGAGGTCCACCTCGTGGACGACGCCCACCGCGGGCCGACGCTCGAGGTCACCCTCGCGAAGCTCCGGCGGCGGAACCCGGCCCTCCAGACGGTCGCGCTCTCGGCCACCATCGGCAACGCCGAGGAGATCGCCGAGTGGCTCGACGCCGGGCTGGTCGACTCCGACTGGCGGCCGATCGACCTCCGCACGGGGGTCCACTACGGCCAGGCGCTGCACTTCGACGACGGCGACACGCGGGAGCTGACGGTCCGGAGTTCCGAGCGCCCGACGGCGGCGATCGCCCGCGAGACGCTCGACGACGGCGGCTCGACGCTCGTGTTCGTCAACTCCCGACGCAACGCCGAGGCCGCGGCCGAGCGACTGTCGGGCGTCACCGCGGCGGCGCTCACCGGCGAGGAGGAAGAGCGCCTCGAGACGGTGGCGGCGGAGATCCGGGAGGTGAGCGACACGGAGACGAGCGACGACCTCGCGGCGTGCGTCGAGCGCGGGGCCGCCTTCCACCACGCGGGGTGTGCGAGCGAGCACCGCTCGCTCGTCGAGAGCGCCTTCCGCGACCGGCTCATCAAGCTCGTCGCCGCCACCCCCACGCTCGCGGCGGGCGTGAACACGCCCTCTCGGCGCGTCGTCGTTCGCGACTGGCGGCGGTACGACGGGAGCGTCGGCGGGATGGCCCCGCTCTCGGTGCTCGAGGTCCACCAGATGTTCGGCCGGGCGGGGCGGCCGGGGCTCGACCCCTACGGCGAGGCGCTGCTGCTCGCGAACAGCCACGACGAACTCGACGAACTGTTCGAGCGCTACATCTGGGCCGACCCGGAGGCGGTGCGCTCGAAGCTCGCCGCCGAACCCGCCCTGCGGACGCACGCGCTCGCCACCGTCGCCTCCGGCTTCGCCGGCTCGCGCGAAGGGCTGCTCTCGTTTCTCGATCGGACGCTCTACGCGACGCAGACGACCGAGCAGGGACGACTGGAGGCCGTCACCGACAACGTCATCGCCTACCTCGTGGCGAACGAGTTCCTCGAACGCGACGGCGACGACCTCACGGCGACGACCCTCGGACACACCGTCTCCCGGCTCTACCTCGATCCGATGAGCGCGGCGGAGATCATCGACGGGCTTCGCGGGGCCGCCGACCCGACGGCGATGGGGCTGTACCACCTGGTCTGTCGAACCCCCGATATGTACGAACTCTACCTGCGCTCGGGCGACCGGGAGGAGTACACGATGCTCGCCTACGAGCGCGAGGCGGAGTTCCTCGGGGCGATGCCCTCGGAGTTCGAGGACGGGCGGTTCGAGGACTGGCTGTCGGCGCTCAAGACCGCCCGGATGCTCGAAGACTGGGCCAGCGAGGTCGACGAGGATCGCATCGCCGAGCGGTACGGCGTCGGTCCGGGCGACGTGCGCGGGAAGGTGGACACCGCCGAGTGGTTGCTGGGGGCGGCCGAACGCCTGGCGGGCGAACTCGACGTGGGGCTCACGCCGGCCATCCGGGAGGCGCGCGTGCGCGTCCAGCACGGCGTGCGCGAGGAACTCATCGACCTGGCGAGGGTGCGCGGCGTGGGCCGCAAGCGCGCCCGCCGACTCCACGACGCCGGCGTCGAGACGCGCGCCGACCTCCGCGAGGCGGACAAGTCGGTCGTGCTCGCGGCACTCCGGGGACGGCGGCGGACCGCGGAGACGATCCTCGAGAACGCCGGACGCGAGGATCCCTCGATGGACGGCGTCACGGCCGATCCGGAGGCCGCGCCCGTCTCGCCGAAGGGGGCCACCGAGCGAGCCGAGCGGGAGGACGAGGATCAGGCCAGCCTCGGTGACTTCTGATGCGGCTGGTCGAGGGGACCGTCACGGTCGAGGACGTGGACGCGTTCGTCGCGTCGCTCGCGGCAATCGGCGAGGAACACGGCTGCGCCGTGCAGGCGTTCGACGCGCGGATGGTCGTCGGCGAGCGCCACCTCCGACGGGCGGTGGAGCTGGCGAACCGCGCCCGGGAGCGCGGCGAGGCCATCGCGCGCGACCGCGGCGTCGAGATCCTCCTGTACGCCGCCGGCCGTCGCCAGATCGACCGGGCGCTCGAACTCGGGGTGCGCGAGGGTGAGGACCGACCGGTAGTCGTCGTCGTGGACGGCGACGGGCGGCGGGCGGAGGCGGACGCCGCCGAGGCGGTCGAGGAACTGGTGACGCCCGCGGCGACGCTCGGCGACTACGACGACGCGCGCGTCCGCGAGTACTTCGACGTCACCGACGCGGAACTGGCGGCGACGGACGCGGACCTCGAAGCGCTCGTCTGCGAGCGCGTCGCGTTGCTGACCGTCGAGAAGTAAGTCGAGAGATAGCGCGCGGCGGTCGGCGTTCGGGGCGTTCGCTGCGTTCTCCTACCGCCTACTGCCTATTCCGGGGTCGGCGCTTCGTCGATGAGGACGACCGCCTCGCCGTCGACGACGGTCGCGCCGTCGGCGTCGAAGACGCGGGTAGCGAGGCGATAGCGCTCGTCGTCGAAGTCCTCGACGACCTCCACCTCGGCCGTGACCCGGTCGCCGATGCGGACCGGCTTGAGGAACTGCACGTCCTGCGAGAGGTAGATGACGTTGCCGGGCAGTCGCGCGAGCGCCGCGGAGATGAGTCCGGTGACGAGCATCCCGTGGACGATCCGGCCGCCGAACCGCGTCTCGTCCGCGTAGCCCTCGTCGAGGTGGATCGGGTTCGTATCGCCGCTGGCCGCGGCGAAGCGCTCGACGTCGCGCCCGGTGACGGTCTTGGTGAACTCGATGCGGTCGCCGACGGAGAGATCGCCCCGCGTCCGCGTCGAGCGGTCGACGTCCCACTCCTCGAGGTCTTCGCCGGGAGTGATGCGCTCTTCGGCGGTGACGCCGTCGAGGTCGGACATCGGTACGCCGAAGGCGGCCGCTGCGGCGCGGTTCGCCGCGAGAACGCTATTGAAGAGGTGCTCGGAGGTCCGAGACCACGTATTGAAAAGCGAGTACGAGGTGGAGCTCATCGTGATAGTGCCTATTCTACTCATACTGTATTAAAGCCGCGGCCTATTCGCTTCGTCGAGGCGTCCCGAAGACGCTATACTGATTGCCGAGCGCGCCCGCCGCGCTCCAGGCTCCCACCACCGAATGGTTATCCATGGTAACGAATGGTTTTGGTGGGCAAAGTTTAACCGTGTGTGGTGGCTTGCTAGGAACGACGATGTCAAACGAGAGCGATGGAGCCATGTGGCCCCCCGCGATGTTCACGCAGGGACTCCAGGAGGCGAGCGAGCGGACGCTCGACCGTCAGCAGGAGTTCCTCCGACGGTTGCTCGACGGCAACGCGACGGGGTTCCCCTCGCAGTTGGAGGCGATGAGTCAGACGGCGACGTTCAAGACGCGGGTCCAGAGCGCCGGTCGGATCAGCATTCCGGACGCCGAGCGCGAGGCCCTCGACATCGAGGAAGGCGACATCGTACAGACGGTCATCGTTCCCGTCAAACGCACCAGAGGTGACACCAATGAGTGAATACACGACCCCGATCAGCACGGCATTCGAACTCCAGCGGACGACGATCAAGCAGGGCCAGCGCGCCTTCGAGCGCTCGCTCGACTTCCAGCGCAACCTGAACGAAGCGGCGCTCGACAGCCTCGACGGGCAGGAGGAGGCCCAGCGCAGCAGCGTCGAGATGGCGCGGCGCGCCACCCACGCCTACCTCGACGCCGTCGCGACGGCCGTCCCGAGCGCCGGGAGCAACGTCAACGAGATCCGTCGCGCGGTCGACGAGCAGTTCAGCACGCTCCTCGAGGCCCACGCCGACGCGTTCGACACCGCGGAGGACGAACTGGAGAAGAGCGCGGAGGGCTACGGCGAGTTCAGCGAGGAGTACCTCAACGCCCTCGACGAACAGATCGACCTGCTGCTCGACGCCCACAGGGACGTCGAGAACCAGACGGTCTCGATCCTCGACGAGTCGCTCGATCAGTTCGAGCGACTCCAGCGACAGATGGAGTCGCAGGCCGAGGAGACGCAGTCGCAGTTCCAGCAGCAGGCCGAGCAGTTCCAGAAGAGCGTCGACACGCAGCTCGATCAGTACCGCCAGCAGGTCGAGCAGATGCAGGAGCAGATAGAGCAGATGCAACAGCGCGTTCAGCAGAGCGACGAGTGAGTCGCTCGAACGCGACACGATGAGGGACCCATGAGCAACACCACGAACCCACAGGACCGCAGGACCGGAATGGACGCGCAGGAAGCACAGCAGCGCTGGACGCGGATGGTCGAGCAGATGAATCAGGCGATGATGAACTCGGTCGAACAGAACTACGAGGCCCAGGCTCGCCTCATGGAGACGTGGGCCGACGCCATCGAGGGATCGGTACCCGACGAGGACGACATCACGGAGGGCTTCGAGTCGTACAACCGGGCCTACGAGGTGTGGATCGACGCCGCGGACACGATGTACGAGCGCGTCGTGGACGCCGCCGAGGGCGAGGACGTCTCGTTCACGGAGTTTCGCGACATCTGGCTCCGTAGCGCCAACGAGGCGTTCAAGGAGGTCATGGGGACGAGCGCGTTCGCCGCCGCCCAGGGGAACATGGTCGAGACCATGATGGAACTCCAGCAGGAGGCCGACGAGGTGAGCCAGGAGACGCTCACGCGGTTCGGTCTCCCCACCCGCGACGACGTGGACGAGGTCGGCGAGCGCCTGGTCGAACTCGAACGACGCCAGCAGCGCGTCGAAGACAAACTCGATAAGCTCATCGACCTCGTAGAGTGAGTTGAGATCATGGCACAAGGAGAGCCCTACCCCAACCCGTTCACGCTGGCGCTGAACAGCCAGCGAGAGCTCCTCGAGGCGACCGCGGACGCGTTCGAGAAGTCCGAGGTCGTCGACGAGCGTCTCGACGACATCGAATCCGTCGAGGTGGGCGAGACCCCGAGCGAGGTCGTCTACCGCGAGAACAAGCTCGAACTGCTTCACTACGAAGCGCAGACCGAAGAGCAGAACGAGGTCCCCATACTCGTCATCTACGCGCTGATCAACAAGCCGTTCATCCTCGACCTCCAGCCGGACCGGTCGGTGATCCGACGGCTACTCGAGGCGGGTCACGACGTCTACCTCATCGACTGGAACGAACCCTCCCGGCTCGATCAGTTCCTCACCCTCGACGACTACGTCAACCGGTACATCGAGAACTGCGTCGACGTGGTGCGCGAGCGCTCCGGACAGGACGCCATCAACGTCCTCGGCTACTGCATGGGCGGCACGATGGCGGCGATGTACGCCGCGCTCCACCCCGAGAAGGTCAACGCCCTCGGGCTGATGGCCGCCGGACTGTGCTTCGAGAGGAGCGGCGGCGTGCTCGAACTCTGGGGTGACGACGAGTACTACGATCCGCGCGCCGTCACCGAGTCGTTCGGGAACATGCCCTCGGAGTTCCTCGACGTTGGGTTCGCGCTGATGGACCCCATCGCCAACTACGTCTCGAAGTACGCCCGGCTCTACGACAACCTCGAGAACGAGGAGTTCGTCGAGAACTTCGCGCGCATGGAGCGCTGGCTCAGCGAGGGCATCGACGTCGCCGGCGAGGCGTACGTCCAGTTCCTGGAGGACATCTACCAGGACAACAAGCTCTACAGGAACGAACTGGAGCTGAACGGAACGCGCGTCGACATCTCGAACATCGACGTGCCCGTCCTCCAGATCCTCGGCGAGTACGATCACCTCATCCCGCCGGGCGCGTCGAAGCCGTTCAACGAGATCGTGGGCAGCGACGACGTGACGACGATCGAGTACCCGACCGGCCACATCGGCCTCTCCGTGTCGGCCAGTTCCCACCGCGAGGTCTGGCCGAAGGTCGCCGAGTGGTACCACGACAAGTCGACGCCCGAGTCGCCGGAGGTCCTCGAGACCGCGGAGGAGACCGCAGCGCGCGAGGGCGTCGACGTGCGCGTCGATCCGACCGAGGGCGGCCGCGACGAGGTCACCATCGAGATCGAGGACGACGAGGGCGTCCAGACGGAACTCGTCGAGCGCGACGAGGGGGCCGTCGAGGAGACCGTCGGCGGGGCGAGCGAGGAACCGAGCGACGAACCGACCGAGGAGGCCGCCGAAGCGCCCGACGAGGACGCCGCGATCGCGGAGGACGCGGAGGCGACGAGCGAGGAGTTCGTCCAAGTCGCGGGCGACGAGGCGGACGTCGAGTCGGTCGACGACATCGGCCCCACCTACGCCGAGCGCCTGCGCGAGGCCGGCATCGAGACCCGCGCCGACCTCCGCGAGGCCGACGCCGAGACCGTCGCCGAGGTCGCCGAGGTCGGCATCTCCCGCGTGGAGAACTGGCTCGAACAGGTCGGAGGTGAGACGGGCGTCGAGTCGGTCGACGGCATCGGCCCCACCTACGCCGAGCGCCTGCGCGAGGCCGGCATCGAGACCCGCGCCGACCTCCGCGAGGCCGACGCCGAGACCGTCGCCGAGGTCGCCGAAGTCGGCGTCTCCCGCGCCGAAACCTGGCTCGAACAGGTCGGAGACGGGGAGTGAGCGATCGAGACGTGGCGGCGCTCGAGCGCCCTCTTCTCGACGGTTCGACGACGTTTCCGACGACGTTCTGAGCGCGCGATCGGTCCACGTACGAGACCGCATTCACCGATCGCGCAGCCGATCGTCACCGAGTCCGTTGGAGGGTCCCATGACGAGAGCGAAAACGGCAACGAACGTATAATCCACCGACTGACCAGTTTGATCGACGTTTCACCCCCCACTGCTCGACAAGGCCAGAGCCATGTATCGGCCGGTTCACCCGCGGAGAGATCCCGTACGAGGAACTTGGCCTGGTAGTCACCTGAGCGAGTGCCCGGCCGACGGGTAGGCTTGGAACGTTCGCCGGATTTTTGGGATAACTCCTTTGTTCTTGCCATACCTACGTCCGCATATGTCCGTCGAAACCGACTCGCACGGCCGCCTCTACCTGTCCGCTACACTGAGGCGGAAGTACGGCGAGAAGTTCCACGTCGTCGAGTACGAGGACCGAATCGAACTCATCCCGATCGACGAGGACCCGCTCCAGGCCGTCCGCGACGAGATCGGGGACGCGCTGGAGGGGACGTCGAGAGAGGAACTGCGGGAGGAAGCGCTTCAGCGCGCGAAACAGGAGGTCGAGGACGACATCGAACGAGCGAAGCGCGAGGCGGAGGACACCGCTGAATGACGGTGTTCGTCGAGACCGACTTTCTCCTCGCCATCGCCAAGGACGACGACTGGCTCCAGGAGCGCGCCGAAGACGTCCTCGATGAGCGGGAGGTCGTCACCTCGCCGTTCGCGTACCTGGAGCTGCTCCTCGTCCTGGAGCGCCATCAGTTCAACTACGTCCGCCTGTTCGCCAATCTCCTCGACGTCGTCCCGGTCGGCGACGAGAACGAGCAGCAGGTCGTGCTGAAGGCGGTCGCGTACTTCGAGGACGGCATGACGCCGTTCGACTCCTTCCACGCGGCGACCGCCGAGACGCGCAGTCTCCCCCTCCTCTCGTTGGACAAAGCGTACGAGGACGTCGACCCCGAGCGCCTGCCGCTGGAACCGACCGCAGACGAGTGACGACTTCCGGAGCGAGTACGCCATCCGAAGGGGGGCGAGAAGCGTACCGTGACGGTCCCGATGCACGACCTGATTTCGCGTCGGCGCGCCGAAGAGCATCGCCGAACGGGCGGGCGCGGAGGACTTCGAGGCGTTCTGCCGACGGATCGACCGTACTCGATGAGCGGAGGCGAACCCGTCCGCATCGAGGAGGCGTGAACTCCCCCGGCGCACCTTTTTCTCCCTCCCAGTGAATCGTGTTACCATGCTCTCAGGGCAGACCTGCGTGGTGACGGGCGCATCGCGCGGCATCGGACGGGGGATCGCAATCGAACTCGGGGAGCACGGCGCGAGCGTCGCCGTCAACTACCGTTCCTCGGAGGACGAGGCGCGGGCGGTGGTCGAGGAGATCGAGGACGCGGGCGGGAGTGCGATCGCCTCGCGGGCCGACGTGGCCGACCTCGACGCCGTGCGCGCCATGTGCGAGGAGGTCCGCGACGCGTTCGGTCCGGTCGACGTGCTCGTGAACAACGCGGGCATCACGGTCGACCGGACGTTCGCGAACATGACGCGGGAGGACTGGGACCGCGTGATCGACGTGAACCTCGGCGGGATGTTCAACTGCACACACTGTCTGTTCGACGACCTGCTCGAGGCCGAGCACGGCCGGCTGATCAACGTCTCGAGCGTCGTCGGCCAGCAGGGCAACTACGGCCAGGCCAACTACGCCACCACCAAGTCGGGGATGTTCGGGTTCACGCGGACGATCGCGCTGGAGATGGCCCGCTCGGGGTCCACGGCCAACTGTGTCGCGCCGGGCTTCGTCGAGACCGACATGCTGGAGCAGGTCCCCGAGCGCGTCCGGGAGAAGATCCTCGAACGCATTCCGCTCGGGCGGTTCGCGGAGGTCGAGGACGTGTCCGGGATCGTCCGCTTTCTGGCGGGTGAGGAGTCGAGCTACATGACCGGCCAGATCCTCGCCGTCAACGGCGGCATGGAGTGGTGAGGTGCGGGTCAGCGTCATCGGCGGCGGGCGGATCGACGAGGCGACCTACGGGACGGCCCGCGAGGTGGGCCGTCTGCTCGGCGAGCGCGGTCACACCGTCGTCTGCGGCGGACTGGGCGGCGTGATGGAGGCCGCGTGCCGGGGCGTGCACGACGCGCGGGAGGGAGTGCGGCGAGACGGAGTACGGCGGGAGGAAGCGCCGCGGAACGAGCGGGCGGGGGTCGAAGGCGTGTCGGCGACCGACGGCGACGGCGGTCGGACGGTCGGCATCCTCCCCGGGACCGACCCGGGCGCGGCGAACGAGTACGTCGACACCGCCGTCGCCACGGGGATGGGGAACGCGAGGAACGTCCTCGTGGTGTTGAACGGCGACGCGGCGATCGCCGTCGACGGGGCGACTGGGACGCTCTCGGAACTGGGTCATGCGCTCGACTTCGGCCGGCCGGTCGCGGGCATCGGCGCGGCGGATCTCGGCGGGTTCCGCGGGTTCGAGGCGGTCGAGACGCCCGCCGAGGCCGTCGAGTCGGTCGAGCGTCGGGTCGGGTAGTCGCCCGCGTCGGCGGCCACCGGCCGATCCGGCGACGGCCGGCGACGACCCCGGGGGCCTACTCGAGTCGGTGACACGCCTCGAACCGCTCGTCCGAGAGGTACACCTCGCCGTCTCGAACGTCGACGTCGATCCGGTCGAGCGCGTCCCCGCGACAGGGCCCGGACGTACAGACGCCCTCATCGCACTCGAAGCGAGCCCCGTGCTCGTGGCAGACGAGCTGGCCGCCGTCGACGATCGCGCCTCCCCCCGGATCGAGTCGGACCGTCGGTCGGTGGGGACAGGAGTTCCGCCAGGCGAACACCCGGTCGCCCTCCCGTCGCAGGATGATCTCCGTACCGCGTCGTCCGTTCGTCGCCTCGCGGCGGAGCGTGCTACTCGACGGGATCTCCGCGAGCGGCCCGACGTACCGAGGGTCGCGTCGGCCGGCCCGAACGGCCTCCTCGGTACCGTCCGGCGGTTTCGCGCTGGCTCGAGAGGAGCCACCGGCGTCGATCTCGAACCGGAACGTGGCACCGCCAGCCGTCACCTCCCCCGCGTCGTCGTGAATTCGAACCGTCTCGTCCTCGCCGTCCGACGCCACGGACGCTCGAACCGAGTCGCGCATTCCCCGACGTAGTCCGGCGGGCGTAGAAACCCCTTCCGAAACCGGATCCCGGCACCCCCTGCCGGTACCGCACCGCCTGCGCTATCGATTCGGATGTTTGCGGTGAAAAAATTTCGTCGTAATTAATCTGATTTTGGTACGTTCCGTCCGTTCTCTCGCCTCTGCCGGCGTGAATCAAAATAGTTTTGTGTATTTAGGGTGGCCTAAAACCCATGGTGAAAGACCGCGATTCGACCCGCCGCACGTTCCTGAAGACGGGTGCCGGTGCGCTCGGCGCGAGCCTGCTCGCCGGTTGTGCCGGGGGCGACGGCGGCGACGGAGAGGGTGGGGACGCCAATTCGTCCGACCAGGCGAAGAACGACACGACCAACGGAACGTCGACGTCCGGGGGGCAGGAGACGCCCTACTCGGTCGAGATCGCTCCCGTGGGGAAGGTCACGTTCGACCAGGTCCCGAAGACGTGGGTGGCGAACAACGGGAGCTGGGCGGACATGGGCATCGCGCTCGGGCAGGAACCGCCCAAGGGCGTCTGGCTCACCAGCCGGTACCACACCCAGTACTACGACGACATCCCCGGCGTCAGCGTCGACAAGAGCGGGATGGTCTCGCTGTATCAGGACAGCGTGGGCAAGGAGCAGTTCTACAAGCTCGACGGTGACGTCCACGTCATCGATCCGAACTTCCTGATGAACCGGTTCAAGGGGTGGGAACGGAAGGACGTCGACGAGATCGCGAAGAACGTCGCCCCGTTCTTCGGCAACAGCATCTTCTCGCGGGGCTACCCGTGGCACGAGGACTACCGGTACTACTCCCTGATGGAGGCCTTCGAGAAGCTCGCGCAGGTCTTCCAGCAACAGGAGCGCTACGAGGCGTTCGAAGCGGTCCACGAGACGTTCCAGGCCAACCTCGCGCCGGTCGTTCCGGGACGGAAGGAGCGACCGTCGGTGGCCGTCGTCTGGGGGAGCGGCGACGCGCCGGAGAAGTTCTACCCCTACACGATCGGCGAGGGGACGAGCTTCAAACACCTCCGGGACCTCAAGGTGAAGGACGCGCTCGCGAACACGAGCGTCAAGAACTTCCACGAGAGTCGCGGGGCGATCGACTTCGAGACGCTCCTGGAGGTCGATCCGGAAGTGCTGCTGATCCGTGGACAGGAGGCGAAGAGCGCAGAGGAGTTCCAGAAGACCGTCGTCCAGTTCATGAAGGGCCACGAGGTCGCGAGCGAACTCACGGCCGTGAAGAACGGCGACGTCTATCGCGCGGGGGGGCTGTACCAGGGTCCGATCACGAACCTCGTGCTGACCGAGCGCCTGGCGGCCGACCTGTACGGCAGCGACGCGAAGCTGTACGACCGCAAGCGCGTCGCCGACATCGTCAACGGGGACTTCTGACGCGACGGCGAACGGCTCGGCGGGGGAAACCTTCTCGTCGTTGCTCCGAGCACCAGGCCGTACGAGGTGCACGCACGATGCCGACTCCCGACGAGGACGACCCCCGACGCGACGCCGACGCGCGCCCGCCCGACTCCGTTCGGACGGCGATCGAAGCGGGCGACTGGGACGCCGTGGCGTCGCTGATCGACGGGCCGGACGCGGAACCGCTCGAGACGCGACGGGAGCGCGTTCGCGCCCTGAAGCCGGTCGTCGAGGGGCGATCCGACCTCCACGAGCATCTCGCGCCCCTACTGAGGCCGCTTCTCGACGACGAGGACCGCTCGATCCGCCTGACCGCGACCAAGCACCTGGTCGACGTGGCGGCCGCCACCCCGCGCGCCGTCGCGCCGGTCGCGCCCGCCCTCACCGAGCGCCTCAGGGACGACTTCTACTTCGTCCGGGCCCGGAGCGCCGAGGCGCTCGGGCTACTCGCGCGCCGTCGGCCGGACGCGATCGATTCGACGACGGTGCTCGCCCGCCTCGTCGTCGGCCTCTCGTTCGACGAGCCGGAGGTCGAGCGGAAGATGGCGAAGGCGCTGGCCGACGTCGCGATCGGGGAGCCACGTGCGCTTCGATACCTCGTGAGCGACCTCGTCGACCACCTCGACGCGGAGGACGACCTGGTGCGCTACCACCTCGTGACGGCGCTCGCCGCGGTCGCGACCGCCCACCCGGGCGACGTTCGCGCCGCGACGGCGGCCCTGACCGCCCGGCTGGACGACGAGGTCCCGTTCGTTCGCGGTCGCGCGGCCGAGGCGCTCGGACTGATCGCGGGGCCGCGCCCGGATTCGATCGCTCCCGCGGCGGACCGCCTCGCCGCCCGCTCCGACGACGAAGACGCGTTCGTGGCCGAACGCGCGCGATTCGCGAGGAACCGCGTGGAGGACGACCCCGACGCGAACGGCGATCGCGGGGGGATCGGAACGCTCCGGGGTATCGCCGACGGGACCGAGTCGATCGCCGAGGAGATCGCGAACCCCTCTCCCGACGACGGACGGGCCTGTCCGCGCTGCGGCGAGGGGGTGGACGCCCGGCCGCCGTTCTGTCCGGCGTGCGGCGTCCCGTTCCCGCCCGGGTAGTCGAAACCGCCGCGGGAGCGCTCGAGGCGATCCCGGTCCCCGCCTCGCGTTCGCCCGACCGACTCGTTTAGGCACACCTAAAAGTCGAAACGACTATGTCGGTTTAGGCGAGCCTAATTCCAATGGTCGAGAAGAGACGGGCCGATCCGACGCGTCGGCGCTTCATCAGGACCGGAACCGGCCTCGCGGTCGGGGGGGCGCTCGCCGGGTGCGCCGGCCGATCCGACACCGAGGGGTCGACGCCGACCGGGGCGGAGGACGACGCGAACGGCACCGACACCGCGGAACGCGACGAGTCGTACTCGGTGGCGATGGAGCCGATGGGGACGGTCACGTTCGAGTCCGTCCCCGAACGGTGGATCCCGTACGGGGGCGACTACGCGGACATGGCCGTCGCGCTCGGGCGGGCGGACGGCATCACCGGAATCGGCGGAGCCGACCGGTACTACACCGACGTCTACGACGAACTGCCGGGCGTGAGCGTCGACCGCGACCGGATCGAGAGACACCCCGAGGTCCGGACCAAGGAGCAGTTCTACGAACTCGACAACGACGTTCACCTGTACGACCCGGAGATGCTCGTCAACTGGTTCGACTGGGACCGGGCGGACGTCGAGGAGATCGCCGAGAACGTCGGCCCGTTCGTGGGGAACCTGATCTTCCGGCGCGAGGACGCGTGGCACGATTATCGGTACTACACGCTCTATCAGGCGTTCGAGAAGGTCGCGGAGGTGTTTCGGGAGGAAGAGCGGTACAGGGCGTTCGAGGCGCTCCACGACGAGTTCGTCGCGGACGTGCAGCGACGGCTCCCGCCGGCCTCCGAACGCCCGAGCGTGCTGCTCACGTACGAGGGGACGGACGAACCCGAGACGTTCTCCCCGTACCGGCTCAACGACAAGGGGACGAGCAAGAAGCAGTGGCGCGACCTCGGCGTCGGCGACGCGCTTGCGGGGACCGGCGTGAAGGGGATCAGCACGACCGACCGCGGCGAACTCGACTACGAGGCGCTCATGGAGGTCGATCCGGAGGTCATCCTGGTCCGTGGCCACGAGCGGAAATCCGCGGCGGAGTTCCGCGACACGGTCCTCGAGTTCATGCGGAACCACCCCGTCGGGCGCGAGTTGACGGCCGTGAAGAACGGTCGCGTCTACCGCGGCGGTTACCTCTACCAGGGACCGATCCACAACCTGTTCCTGACCGAACGCGCGGCCCAGCAGCTGTTTCCCGACGTCTTCGGGGACGTCACGAGCGGTGAGCAGTTGTTCGATCGCGGGCGCGTCGCCGACATCGTCAAGGGCGACTTCTGACGGTCGACGTTCGCCGCGTGACGGGTCCCTCGGAACCCCGTTCCGTACTCCCGACCCCCGCGCCTCTCACATACCGAAACCCCTATTTGGAGTTTAGGCTTACCGAAAGCAGAGACAGATGGACAGCGACACCGCAGGGGAGACGCGGCGACGACACGGGACGCGGTTCGAGTGGATCGACGCGTCCCTCGTCTCGCTGATCGTGGGCAGTATCGTCGTCACCGTGGTGGGCGGTCTCGTGCAGGTCAGCTTCGGCGCGTACACGATGACGCTTCAGGAGGCCTGGCTGGCCGTGTTCAACCCGGAGGTCGTCTTCGATCCCGCGGCCTGGGAGGGGTTCCTCCTGGGGGGTGAGATCCCCGAGATGAACGACCGGAGCCTCATCGTCTGGAACATCCGGCTCCCCCGCGTGTTCGTCGCGATCCTCGTGGGGATGAACCTCGCCGTGTCGGGGGCCATCTTCCAGGCGGTGACGCGCAACGAACTGGCGAGCCCGTACATCCTGGGGGTGAGTTCGGGTGCCGGCCTCGCGATCCTCCTCACGCTGGTCGTCTTCAGCGGCCTCGCGCCGTTCCTCCCGCTGATCGCGTCCGCGGGAGGGGCGATCGCGTTCCTGCTCGTCTACGTGATCGCCTGGAAGGGGGGCACCAGCCCAGTCCGGCTCGTCCTAGCGGGCGTCATCGTCGGGACGGTGTTCCAGTCGCTCCAGACGGGGCTGTTCTTCCTCGCGGACGACCTCGGGGTCGTCCAGACCGCCATCGCGTGGACGACGGGATCGCTCACGGGCGTCGACTGGGAGCAGGTCCGCCTGGCGCTCCCGTGGACGGCGCTCTCGATCCTGTTCGCGCTCGTCGGCTCCCGGCAACTGAACCTGCTCCTGCTCGGCGAGCGGACCGCGCGCTCGCTCGGGATGCCCGTCGAACGGGTCAGGTTCGCGCTCTCCGGGGTCGCCATCGTCGCCGCCAGCGGGGCGATCGCCGTCGCCGGGATCGTCGGCTTCGTCGGGCTCATCGTCCCGCACGTCGTCCGGAACATCGTCGGCAGCGACTACAAGCGACTCATGCTCGGCTGCGTCTTCGTGGGCCCGGCGTTGATGGTCGTCGCCGACGTGGGCGCGCGTCTCGGCATGCAGGTGCTCTTCGGCTCGTCGGGGCAACTCCCGGTCGGCATCCTGACCGGCCTCATCGGCGGGCCGTACTTCCTCTATCTCATGCGGCGGACGGGAACGCTGGGTGAGATCTAATGGCCGACGAGAACGCCGACGACGGAGGTGAACGGGCTCGCGAGGACGGCGGTATTCCGATGGACGCGACGGTCGACGGATCGAACGTTGATCGCCCATCGGAGGGGACCGTCGGCGTCGACTCGGCGCTGCTGGGCGACGACCTGTCGCTCAGCTACCGAACGAGCGAGGAGCCGGTCGTGGAGTGCGAGCGGATCGTCGTCCCGAGGGGCGAGATCACGGCGCTCGTCGGCCCGAACGGGTCGGGGAAGTCGACGCTGTTGAAGGCGCTCTCGAACCACCTGCGCCCCGACCGCGGGGTGGTCGCGCTCAACGGGCGCGACGTCCGGGAGTACGGATCGAAGGAACTCGCCCGCGAACTCGGGCACCTCTCCCAGCAGAACGACTCCCCGGAGAGCATCACCGTCGAGGACCTCCTCTACCACGGGCGGTATCCCCACCGCGGGTTCTTCGATAGCGTCACCGACGAGGACCGGCGGGCGGTCGAGCGAGCCGTCTCGCTCGCGGGGATCGACCACCTCCGGGACGAGGAGATCGGGCAGTTGAGCGGCGGACAGCGACAGCTCGCGTGGATCGGAATGGTGCTCGCCCAGGACACGGACGTGCTGTTGCTCGACGAACCGACGACGTTCCTCGACCTCCACCACCAGCTCCGGGTCATGCAGACGGTAAAGCGCCTCAACGAGGAGGAGGGCGTCACGGTCGTCACCGTGCTCCACGACATCGCGCAGGCGGCCCGGTTCGCGGACTACCTGATCGCGCTCAAGGACGGCGCGCTGTACGACTGGGGGCCGCCCCGCGACGTCGTGACCGAGGAACTCCTCGCGGACGTCTTCAGGGTCGACGCCGCCGTCGTAGAGGAGGGCTCGAACCTCCAGATCGTCCCGAAGCGACCGCTCGAAGGGGACGGCCCCGACCCGTGACGGACGGGGGCCGGCGGGCGACTCGGTCGGCGGGATATATCCTCCTCGCCGGACTAGCGGGACCATGGCCGACATGACCGCCGAGGAAGCCTTAGAGGAGTACGGCCCGAGCGAGATCGCGCCCGACGACCTGCTGACGGTGCCGGACCCCGCGTTCGCGGCGGAGAACGTCGCGCTGGTGACCGGGGCGGGGAACGGCATCGGGCGGGCGACGGCGCTCGCGCTCGCGCACAACGGGCTGACCGTCGTGGCGACCGACGTGGACGAGGAGGGGCTGGCGGAGGTCCGAGCGAAACGCGACGACCTCGGCTCGCCCGGGCGGATCGTCGCCGTCCCCGGCGACCTGACCGACGACGACGCGGTGGAACGGATGGTCGACCGGGCGGCCGAGGAGGGGAACCTCCGGTACCTCGCGAACGTCGCCGGCATCCAGCACATCGCCCCGCTCGCCGAGTTCCCGATGGAGCGCTACGACCTGATGCACCGGATCATGTTGCGCGCGCCGCTGCTGCTCTCGAAGCGCTGCGTTCCCCACTTCCGGGAGAACCCGGACGGGGTCGGCGTCGTCGGCAACATGGCCTCGGTCCACGGCCACTACGTGACCCGGGACAAGGTGGCGTACAACACGCTCAAGTTCGGCCTGCGCGGGCTGACCCAGTCCATCGCGGCGGAGGGCGAGGGGACCGTGCGGGGGTTCTCCGTCTCGACTGGCTACGTGAAGACGGAACTCGTCGCCAGACAGCTCCCGGACACGGCCGACAGCCGGGGGATCACCGTCGAGGAGGCGGTTGAAGAGGTCCTGCTCGGCCAGGCCCGCGTCAAGGAGTTGATGGAGCCCTACGAGGTGGCGAACCTGTTCGTGATGGGCTTCTCCGAGCACTCGCGCTTCCTCGACGGCGGCGACGTGCTCCACGACGGCGGGATGACGCTCACCTACGAGTGAGCGCCCGAGTGCGTCACGGCCGGATCCCCCACCGGGTCACGCCCACCAGCGCCACCAGCCCCGTCAGCGCGAGGTGCCCCCAGTAGGTACACAGCCGGTAGGCGAGCACGACCGCGGCCGCCTCCGGCGCGGCGAGGCCGGCGAGCGCGACCAGCGCCCCCGCGAGCGCCACCTCGACCCCGCCGAGACCGCCGGGGAGGGGGACGGCGTTGGCGAGCCCCGAGGCGGGGACGAGAAACAGCGCGAGCGACAGCGGCACGGCGTGCCCGAGCGCGCTCGCGCCGACGGTAAGCGGGAGCGAGTAGCAGACCCACCCGACCGCGGAGACGAGCACGGCGAGCGCGACTGCACGCCGGTCGCCGGCGACTGCCCCGAGGGTGTCGTAGTAGCGTTCGACCGCCGACTCGACGCGCTCGGGGTCGAGGGCGTCGTAGGTACGGGGGGAGACGCGGCCGACGGACCCGCGCAGGAGGGACGCGGTCCCGGCGAGCGCCCAGGTGACCGTCCCCCGGCGGTACCAGACGGCGGCCAGCAGGGCGGCCAGGACGACCGACGCGACGAGCGTGCCGAGTTCCACGTCGCGCAGGGCGGCCGAGGCGGGTGCGGCGAGCAGGTAGGCGACGAGGCCGACGCCCGCGAGCAGCAGCGAGGCGAGCAGGTAGGCGACGAGGCCGACGCCCGCGAGCAGCAGCGAGGCGAGCAGGCTCAGCAGTTCGGCGGCGCTCGTCGCGGCGAGCGCGCGGTCGAACCCCGTCTCGGCCTCGTCGTCGAGCGCGTGGGCCATGAGCGCCGGCCCGGCGGCGTGGCCGGCGGGGAGCGCGAGTCGCTCGAACACCGCGAGCGAGTAGGCCGCGGAGAACCGCCCGAGAGGTGCGCGTCCGCCCGCCGAGACGAACAGGCGGCGCTGCGCGTCGCCCCACGCGACGACGGCGAACAGCGCGATTCCCAGCGCCGCGAGGAACGTCGTCGGGTCGAGCCGGGCGAGTTCCGCGGCGACCGTCTCGGGACCCATCGCGACCACGAGGCCGGCGAGCGCGACCAGCGCGAGCGCGAAGGGGGCGACCGTCCGACCGATCGAGCGACCGGCGACCGACCGCTCGTCTACCTGTTGCACGACTGAGAAGACGGCGGCGGGGGGAAAAGGCGTGCGGCGCTGTGTGGCGCTCAGAGCCAGTCGAGGAACGACCCCTCGATGAGCGTCCGCTTCTGGTTTTCGATGTACTCGGCCTGCATGCCCCAGACGGCCTCGGCGAAGGGCGTTCCCGCCTCGACGGCGGCGCTGACGTGGTCGTGCTTCCAGCGCGCCGGCGTCGTTTCGCGCTCGACGCGCTCGGCCAGCGGCCCGACGTACCGTTCGATCTCGTCGTCGTCGAGACCGCGCAGCGAGAGCCCGTCTCGGGCGTGTTCGAGCAGGTCGTCGTAGACGACCGACGCGTCGCTCGTCTCGTCGCCCCCGCCCGTGATCCAGGTGAACTCCGCGGCGAGACCGTCGCGGACCGCGGCGTAGAAGTTCTCCTCGGCGGTCTCCCAGGGGAGCGACGCGACGGGGTGCTCGCGCTTGGGGAGGCTCTCCAGCAGGCCCGCGTAGACGGCGAGGAGGGACATGGCGTCGTGGACGGTCGGCTGTCCCGGCAGGGGGCGGAACTCGATGCGGGCGTTGGCCGCGGAGCGGGTCGCGCCGTCGAAGACGGGGCGAACCCACCGCCAGTAGGAGCCGTGCTTGTGCCGGAGGTGGGCGAAGCGGTCGTCGTAGCGGCCGCTCGGGTCGAGGAGCATCGGGATGACGGTCGTGTCGGCGGCGATGTCGTCGATGGCCTCCTCGACGGTGTCGACGTCGGGCGGCAGGCGGACCTTTTCCCCGTCGCCGGTGTTGAAGATCGACTCGAAGACCGGGATCCGGTTCTCCATCCAGCACTCCTCGAGCACCGTCTCGGGGTCCTCGTCGTAGAGGTCCGGCGGGAGGAACGGCGAGTTGACGCCGAGGGCGAGCAGCGGCCCGGCGATGCGGATCGCATAGCGCAGGTACTCGGGGAGGTCGGGGGCGTGTGACACCTGGTAGTGGGGCTGGATGGAGGTGATGAGGCTCTCGGGCATCACCGTCTTCGCGTCGAGGGCGACGTGGGGCACGTCGAGGCTCATCTCGATGCGCGCCTCGACGTTCGCCATCGCGTGGTAGCGCACCGCGTCGCTCATGTTCGTCGCGATGCGGACGCCGTCGTCCTCGACGCTGTCGGCGAGGTAGGAGGTGGCGGTCTCGCCGACCGGCGGGACCGTCCAGATGCCGTCGCTGACGAGGCGGATGCCGTGGGTCTGCGTCTCGCGGAGCGCGGCGTCGAGGCGCGCGCGCACCTCGGCGGCCTGCGCGTCCAGCCCGTACGCCGAGAAGGGCTGGGGCGTGGTCTGCATCTCGGCGTTGTGCAGGCCGAGTTCCTTCTCGAAGCCGATGTACTCGAGCAGCGGGCGGGGGACGCGCTTGAGCGCGTCCGTCTCCGTGTCGACGCCGTAGAACTCGTACTCGAGACCGACGATACCCTGCGGGTTGTCGAAGGTCCCCTCGCTGACGGCCGCCTTGAGCGCCTCGACCTCGTCGTCGACGCGCGCGTGGAACTCGCTCGGGTCGACCGAGAGTACCTCGGCCACCTGCGAAGCGAGATCTGCCCCGGACATACCGTCCCCCACGCCGCGGGGGGATTTCAACGTCGGGGATCGCGCGACGTCAGAAGCGATCGGGGGGATACCGCGTCCCCGTGAACAGGAGGAACGCCCCGATCGCGAGCACGGCGACGCCGGCGACGACCAGCAGTCGCGCGCTCGACGGGAGCCGCCCGGAGGCGACGTACGCGGCGGTGCTCGTCCCGATCAGGCCACCGTAGAGCACGATCGCACCGCCGACGACCGCGAGCATCAGTCCGGCGATGGGGACCGCCGCGCGGCCGACCTCCGCCAGGCGCTCGCGCGGGCCGGCCGCCCGCTCCGGCGGGTCGAGGGCGACGGCCACGCGGTCGAGCGTCGGGTTACCGCAGCGACTGCACGGCGGCGCGTTGCGCGGGTGGTGCATCCCGCAGTGTGGACATCGCCACTCGACCACGTCGGGGATCGGCGGCGGCCGACCGCCGGGACGGACGCGAACGTCGTCGCCCCGACTCGACGCCGACTCCTCCGCGTCGCCGCCGGGGGGAACGCCCCCCTCTGCGGCCCGCCACCCGCCGGTCGATCCCCGACCCGATCCGCGACCCCGGCTCATCGGGGAGGATACACCGCCGGTGACGATGAGCGAATCGGTGTGTCGGTAGACGGAGGAGGGGACGCTCGAACCCCCTCGTTTCGACTGGAGATCGATAGACTGGGCTGTCGTTCGCTCGCAGTCGAAACGACGGAAGAGAGTAGTTCCACCAGGATTCGAACCTGGGTCGTCGGCCCCAGAAGCCGACAGGATTGGCCGCTACCCCATGGAACTCCGGTTGCAGTATCCGAGTAACGGACCGAGGTATTAAAGCTTCGTGATTCCGGGCGAACCGCCCGACGGGACGCCGAGTAGAAAGACGTACCTCGCCGCGGGCACGCCTCACGCGTATGTACGTCGGCCGATTCGTCGTCGTCGGACCGGGTATCGGTGCCTACCGCGTCTCCTCTCGGTCGTTTCCCGACCGCCGGATCGTGGAGCGCGAGGGGGCGCTCACCGTCGCGCCCACGCCGGACGCGCCGGGGACGGACAACCCCTACGTCTCGTACAACTGCCTGCGGACGGTCGGCGGGGAGGCCGTCGTCGGCAACGGCTCGCACGTGGACCCGATCGCGGAGAAGCGCGCGATGGGCTACCCGGCGCGGGACGCGCTGGCGCTCTCGCTGCTCGCGCTCGACTTCGAGAAGGACGACTACGACACGCCGCGCATCGCGGGGGTCGTCGCCGAGGACGAGGCGCACGTCGCGACGGTGCGCCGCGACGCGCTCCTCGTCGAGCGCGTCGACGAGCCGACGCTCGTCGCCACGTACGAGCGGGACGCGCCGGAACCGTTCGCGCTCGACGCCGACTCCGCCGCGGACGCCGCCCGCGCCGTCTACGACGCCGACTTCGAGCACGCGGTGTGCGCCGCGGGCGTGACGGTCGGCGACGGCGTCGAGACGGCGATCGTCGACGAGTGACGGTGCGCGTCGGCCTCCTCTCGGACGTCCACGCGAACGCGGTCGCGCTGGCGGCGGTGCTCGCCGACCTGCCGCCCGTCGCGGCGCTGGTCTGCGCGGGGGACGTCGTCGGCTACGGGCCGCACCCCGCCGAGTGCGTCGAGGCGCTCCGCGAGTGGACGCCCGACGCGAGGGTAGCCGACGGATCGGACGGGGGATCCGAGCCGGGGCCGGCCGAGGAACCGCTCGTCTCCGTTCGGGGGAACCACGACCGGGTGCTCGCCGCGGGAGCCTCGTTCGGCGGCGGGATGGCCGGCGCGGGACTGGAACACGCGCGGAACGAGTTGACCGACGAGCAGGTGGCGTGGCTGGCGGCCCTGCCGGAGACCCGCCGGGCGTTCGGTGGTCGGGTCCGCGTCGCCCACGGGCACCCGGCGGACCCCGACCGCTACGTCTACCCCGACCTGTTCTCGGCGGACCTCCTCGGCGACGAGCGCGTGCTCGTGCTCGGTCACACGCACGTCCAGGGAGTCCGACGCTTCCCGACGGGGCTCGTCGTCAATCCGGGGAGCGTCGGCCAGCCGCGCGACGGCGACCCCAGGGCCGCCTACGCGGTGCTCGATCTCGACCGGGAGCGCGTCGACCTCCGGCGGGTCGCCTACGACGTGGACGCCGTCGAGCGCGCCGTCCGCGACGCGGACCTCCCCGACGCGATCGCCGGACGCCTCCGGAGGGGACGGTGAGGCGCGTCGGCGGTCGTCCGGCTCCCGAGAGCTACCGAGACCTCTGACCGTTCAGAGTCGAATAGATAGATACAGAGTCTAATTGATAATAATTACGGTATCTTCATATGATTAGTTGTACGAGCAGAGTGTGATGCCCGGAGAGATGAACCGGCGCGGTGCCCTCAAACTGCTGGCGACGCTGGCAGCGGCGGGTGCGGCCGGGACTGGTGCGGTGGCGGCGGACAGGGACGAGAAGGACGGACGCGGTATCGAACAGGAGGGTGCGACGCTCAACCGCTTCGCGACGACGGTGACCGGCGCGGAGATCACGGGGATGTTCGTCACGGACGACGGCGACTTCTTCTTCAACGTGCAGCACCCGGCCCGGGACAACATGTTCGCGCAGTTCGACCGCGGGTCCGTCGGCGCGGTCTTCGGCCTGGACATGGATCGCCTCCCGAAGGACTTCGAGAGCGTCCAGCTCCCGAAGAGCGAACCGATGGCCGAGCGCGTCTGGACGGCCTACGGGCGCTACCAGGTGCTCGCCGAGGGCGGCGACCCCACGGACGACGACGAACCGCTCGGCGTTCCGCTGACGCCGGACGGCGAACCCCTGACGGAGGGGACCGACCCCGACTTCAACGGCGTGATTCCCGACGCCGAGGGCGGCTACTACGTCTTCACGAACTGGGAGAGCCGTCCCGGGTTGATGAGCCGACTCCGCGTCGAGCAGGTGGGCAAGTACGGTCCCTACAAGGTGACCGAGTCGACGAACGTCGACTTCCGCGACGTGCAGGGGACCTGGGTGAACTGCTTCGGCACCGTCTCGCCGTGGGGCACGCCGCTCAGCGCCGAGGAGAACTACGCGCACACCGACACGGAGGTCTGGAACGACCCCGAGTGGGACTACGTCGGCGGCGTCGAGAACCTCGCGAAGTACCTCGGGTACGAGCCGAACGGGGAGGGCGTCTTCGCCGAGAACTACCCGAACCCCTACCGCTACGGCTACATCGTCGAGATCACCGAGCCCCGGACCGACGATCCGACGCCCGTCAAGCGCTTCACGCTCGGGCGGAGCGCCCACGAGAACGCCGTCGTCATGCCCGACGAGCGGACCGTCTACGCGAGTTCCGACGGCACGGGCAAGGGCTTCTACAAGTTCGTCGCCGACGAGGCGGGCGACCTCTCCTCGGGGACGCTCTACGCCGCGCGCGCGGCGCAGGAACCCGGCACCGACGTCAGCACCGTCGGTTTCGATCTCGAGTGGGTCGAACTCGCGCACGGCGACGAGGCGGAGATCGCCTCGTGGATCGCCGAGTACGACGACGTCACGCAGGCCGACTACACGGAGGGCGAGACCTCCTACGTCACCGACGCGGCGGTCGAGGCGTGGGCGAACGGCGAGGCCGACGACGACCGCGTCGCGTTCCTCGAGACGCGCAAGGCGGCCGAGGCGAAGGGAGCGACGATGGAGTTCCGCAAGATGGAGGGCGTCAACATCGCGCCGAACGCGGAGCCCGGCGACTACATGTACATGGCCATGTCGGCTGTCACCGAGACGATGGCCGACGGCGAGGGCGAGATCCAGCTCGAGGGCAACGAGTACGGCGCGGTCTACCGCATGAAGCTGGAGCGCGACTACGACGTCTCGCGGATGGAGCCGATCGTGACCGGCGGGCCGGACGCCAACATCTGCGGCGGCTGTCCCTACGACGCGAACCCCGAGTCCAACAGCAAGGCGTGCACGTCCTGCCCCTACAACCCCACGAACGAGGACGAGGGCGAGAGCGGCCTCATCAAGGGCACGATGAGCATGGCGAAGGCGCTCGCGATGACGGGGATGACCGAACTCGACACTGACAACACCATCGCCAACCCGGACAACATCGTCGTGATGAAGGACGGCCGCGTACTCATCGGCGAGGACACGGACCTCCACGAGAACAACATGATCTGGGTCTTCGACCCCGGCGACGCGTAGCCGCACGGACTCCCGCCGATTCCAGTTTTTTCGTGAACGTTGCGATACTCCCGCATAGTGATAGCTCGGTAGCGGTACGTAGTTGCCTATAGCGCTATGAGAAAAAAGCAATAAATACGAATAAAATATATACCGACTTCGGAAGCTTCATATTGCGGAAGGCGAGAGGTCGATGTGATGGCAGACGACTCCACTCGCGGCATCTCACGGCGGAAGTTCATCGCGGCGTCGGGAACGGTCGGTGCGCTGACCCTCGCGGGGTGTACCCAGCAGAACGATCCCAGCGGCGACAACGGCTCCGGCGGCAACGGCTCCGGGAACGGCACCGACGGCGGCAGCGACGGGAAGCTCTCGGGCAACATCGACATCGCCGGCAGTTCGACGGTGTTCCCGCTGGCGCAGGCCCTCAAGGAGTCCTTCACGAAGAAACACCCCGACGTGAAGATCGCCGTCAGCTCCACCGGGAGCGGCGGCGGCTTCCAGAACTACTTCTGCGTCGGCAAGACGGACTTCAACAACGCCAGCCGGCCCATCCAGAAGAGCGAGAAGCAGCTCTGTAAGGAGAACGGCGTCGACTGGCACGAGATCAAGGTCGCGACGGACGCGGTGACGGTCATCGTCAACCCCGAGGCCGACTGGATCGACAGCATCACCGTCGACGAACTCAAGCAGATCTGGAAGCCCAACGGCGCGGACAAGTGGAGCGACGTCAACCCCGACTGGCCGGACGAGCCGCTCAACCTCTTCGGCGCGGCCGAGACCTCCGGCACCTTCGACTACTTCACCGAGGTCATCGTCGGCGAGGAGGGCAAGTCCCGCAAGGACTACTCGAAGACCGAGAAGGACAACCAGATCATCCAGGGCGTCGCGAGCGACAAGTACGCGATGGGCTACCTCGGCTTCGCGTACTACAGCGAGAACAAAGAGCGCGTGAAGGCGCTCGCGATCGATAACGGGTCGGGCGAGCCGGTGAAGCCCTCCATCGAGACCGCCAAGTCCGGCAAGTACAAGCCGCTCGCGCGGCCGTTGTTCACTTACCCGAAGATCGAGTCGCTCAAGGAGGAGCACATCGCCGCGTTCGCCCGCTACTGGGTCGAGCAGAGCACGAGCAAGGAACTCGTCGCCGAGCGCGTCGGCTACGTCCCGAACAGCGAGGAGGAGATGAAAGAGCAGCTCAAGCAGCTCAACGAGGCAATCCAGCAGTAACGATCGAACTGGCGCACAAACGAAGCGCTTTTTCGCATCTGACCGAATACCACACACAAAATGGGCACGGAGAGTTTGACGGAGAGTATAACGCGGAACGCCGAGAAGGGGCCGCGAGAGCGCATCGTTCGGCTGTTCTTCCTGTCCTGTGCGCTGCTCTCCGTAGCGACGACCGTCAGCATCATCGTCCTCCTCGCCACGGAGGCCGCGATCTTCTTCGAGGACGTCTCGATCGTGCGGTTCCTGACAGGGACCGAGTTCTACCTCGGCGCGGACCCCCAGTTCGGCGTCCTCCCGCTCGTGGTCGGGACGCTGGTGATCACCGTCGGCGCGGCGGTGATCGCGCTGCCGCTCGGGGTGGCGACGGCGATCTACCTGAGCGAGTACGCGAGCACCCGGACGCGGTCCGTGCTGAAACCGGCGCTCGAGATCCTCGCGGGGGTCCCGACGGTCGTCTACGGGTTCCTCGCGGTCGCGTACATCACGCCGGCGCTCGAACCCGTCGTGATGTCGCTGACGGGCGAGGACCTCGGCTTCTTCAACGCGCTCTCGGCGAGCATCGTCGTCGGCATCATGATCATCCCGATGGTCTCCTCGATCAGCGAGGACGCGATGAGCGCCGTGCCCGACGAACTCCGACAGGCGGGCTACGGGATGGGCGCGACGAAGTTCGACGTCTCGACGGGGATCGTCGTCCCGGCGGCCGTCTCCGGCATCGCCTCCTCGTTCATCCTCGCGCTCTCGCGGGCCATCGGCGAGACGATGGCCGTGACCATCGCGGCGGGTAACACCCCCCGGATGGTCGAGGTCGCGACGATCGACCTCGGGCCGGTCGGGATCCCGTACCCCGACCCGACGATCTACTTCAAGTCCATCCAGACGATGACCGCCGCGATGGTCGACATCGCGGGCAGCGACATCGCCGGCGGCGGAGTGATGTACCAGAGCCTCTTCGCCATCGGGTTCACGCTCTTCGCGATCACGCTCGTCATGAACATCGTAAGCGACCGCATCGCGGCGCACTACAGGGAGGAGTACTGATGGCGACCGAATCGGAGACGGGAACGATCCAGTCGTTCGGACAGATCAGCCGAACCAAGGGGACGCTGTTCAGGTACCTGCTGCTCGCGGCGACGCTGTTCGGCCTGGTCGTCCTCAGCGTGCTGTTCGTCTACGTCGGACTCGACGCCATCCAGCCGACGACCGCCGCGCCGGGGTGGTATCTCACGTTCTTCCTGACGTTCGTGCTCCCGGTCGGCGCGGTCTCGGCGTACCTCTGGCGGAGCCGCCCGGAGAGCGGCGAGTTCGCCCTCGCGAGCGTCGCGATACCGGTGTACGGGCTGATGATCGGTGCCGTCGTGGCGATGGTGTTCATCGACATCTACCCGCCGCTCCTGTTGCTGTCGTACGCGATCGGAGCGGCCATCCCGGCGGCGATCGCGTTCCTGTACGCTCGCCTCCGGAGCGACGCCGGCGACGCCGAGCGACTCGGTCTCGCCGCCGTCGTCACGGTCGCCTCGCTGGCGACGATCCCGCCGCTCGTCCAGTCGATCCCCGTGATCCCGACCGACTGGATCATGATGCTCCTGGCGCTCGGGACGCCGACCGCGCTCGGCGTCGGCGCGTACGTCGCCCGCCGCTACGAGAACGAACGAGCGGGGCGGGCGACCGCGCTCGTCGTCTTCGTCGCCGCCGCCGTCGGGGGCGTCCTCGCGCCGCTCGTCGGGGTCGATCCGATGCCCGGCGTCGTCCTGACGCTCTCGACGGTCGTGCCGACCGGTCTCTACGTCGGGACGACCCTCTACGAGCGTCCGGCGCGGCGCTCGGGGCTGCTGCTCCCCGCGGCCGTCTTCGGCGGCGCGCTCGTCGGCGCGGTGCTGGTCAACCAGCTCGGCTTCGCCGGCCCGGAGTCGTGGGTCGACTGGCAGTTCCTGACGAGCGACGGGAGCACCGATCCCGAGTCCGCCGGGCTCTACCCCGGGCTCGTCGGGTCGGTGCTGTTGATGCTCGTCGTCGTCGCCCTCTCGTTCCCGCTCGGCGTCGGGGCCGCCGTCTACCTGGAGGAGTACGCGCCGAACAACCGCTTGACGCGGCTGATCCAGGTGAACATCTCGAACCTCGCGGGCGTCCCCTCGGTCGTGTACGGCCTGCTCGGACTCGGCGTGTTCATCAACATCGTCGCGCTGCCGACCGGGTCGCTCATCGTCGGCGGCATGACGCTCTCGCTGCTCATCCTGCCGATCGTCATCATCTCGACGCAGGAGGCCCTGCGGTCGGTCCCCGACGACCTCCGGCAGGCGTCCTACGGGATGGGCGCGACGCGGTGGCAGACCATCCGGAACGTCGTCCTGCCGCGGGCGATGCCGGGGATCCTCACGGGGACCATCCTCGCGCTCGGCCGCGCCATCGGCGAGACCGCCCCCCTCATCATGATCCTGGCCCCGAACAGCGGGTACGTCCCCTCGGGGCTGTTCTCGAAGGCGAGCGCGATGCCGCTGATGGTGTACACGTGGGCGGGCGTCTACGCCGATCCGGTGTTCTACCAGACGGCCGTGGCCGCGGGCGTGGTCGTCATGCTCGTCGTGCTGTTGGCGATGAACGGGGCCGCCATCGTACTGCGCAACAGGTATCAGACAAGAGGGTAACAGACCAATGAGCCAAGAGAACATGACCACGAACGAGGAGGCGAACGCGGAGGCGGTGACCGAGGACCCCACGACCGACGACACCCTCGTCGCGACTGGACCGACGGCGGGACTCGACGACCGCGACCGGGACCGTCCGAGCGACGCCACCCGAACCATCGTCGAGGCGCGCGACATCAACGTCTGGTACGGCGACGACCAGGCGCTCCACGACATCAGCCTCGCGATCCCCGAGAAGCGCGTGACCGCGATGATCGGCCCCTCCGGCTGCGGGAAGTCGACGTTCCTTCGCTGCATCAACCGCATGAACGACCTCATCGACGTCGCGCGCGTCGAGGGCGAACTCTCGCTCGGCGGGAAGAACGTCTACGACGACGACGTGGACCCGGTGGCCCTGCGCCGCCGCGTGGGAATGGTCTTCCAGAAGCCCAATCCCTTCCCGAAGAGCATCTACGACAACGTCGCCTACGGCCTCGAGATCCAGGGCTACAGGGGCGACTACGACGAGAAGGTCGAGTGGGCGCTGAAGAAGGCGGCGCTCTGGGACGAGGTCGGCGACCGCCTCGACGAGTCCGGCCTCGACCTCTCCGGCGGCCAGCAGCAGCGCCTCTGCATCGCCCGCGCCATCGCCCCCGACCCGGAGGTGCTGCTGATGGACGAGCCGGCGAGCGCGCTCGATCCCATCGCCACCTCGAAGATCGAGGACCTCATCGACGAACTCGCCGAGGAGTACACCGTCATCATCGTCACGCACAACATGCAGCAGGCGGCGCGCATCTCCGATCAGACCGCCGTCTTCCTCACCGGCGGCGAACTCGTCGAGTTCGACGACACGCAGAAGATCTTCGAGAACCCGGAGAGCCAGCGCGTCGAGGACTACATCACCGGCAAGTTCGGGTGACGGGACGGCCCTCGACGCGTTCGTCGAGGGCGACGCCGAGCGCGCGGACCGCGTCGTCAAAAGCCGCGACCTCGACGCGCGGTGCGCCGAGGTCGAGCGGGCGTGCGTCCGGACGATCGCGCTCCAGAACCCGGTCGCCGGCGACCTTCGCTTCCTCCTCTCCTCGTTCGCCGTCGCCGCCGAGTGCCGGGGGCTGTCCGCCCTCGCGGACCGCTTCGGGCAGTACGCCCTCGCCACCGACGGCGGGAGGTTCGGCCCGGTCGACGTCCGCGCCCTGAGCGAACTCGCCGTCGGGACGCTGGGAACCGCGGTCGACGCCTACCGACGGCTCGCGGCGGCGGACGGTCGCGACTCCGCCCTGGCCGACGACGACGGGCCGTGCTACGGGACGGTGCGACGCGGGGAGCGCCTCGACCGGTTCTGCGCGAACGCGACCGAGGCGCTCGCGCGGTCGGGCGCGTCGGGCGAGTCGGGGGACGCGCCGGGCGGTCGCGACGCGGGCGGCCGCCTCGTCGCGACCGCCCTCGCCGTGGGCGACCTTCGGCGGGTCGGGATCCACGCCGTTACCATCGCCGGGCGGGTACTATACGCCGCGACCAGCGACGACGGGTTGACCGATCGATATGACACGCGACGGGCTTCAGCACGAACTTGACGAACTGGCCGCCGACGTCGAAGAGATGGCCGACCTCGTCCTCGACCGCCTCGGACTCGCGCTCGACGCGCTGGCGGAGGGCGACGAGACCGGCGCACGCGTCGTCCACGACGGCGACGACGTGGTGAACGAGCAGTACCTCGACATCGAGCGCCGGTGCATCGACCTCGTCGCGCTCCGGCAACCGGTCGCGGGCGACCTCCGCTTCGTGGCGGCCTCGTTCAAGATCATCACCGACCTCGAACGCATCGCCGACCTGGCGGCCAACCTCGCGAGCTACGCGCTCGCGGCGGATCGCGAGCTGTTCTCCGAGGTGAACCTCGCCGACATCGGCGACCTGGCGACGGGCATGGTCGAGGACGCCGTCGCCGCGTACGTCCGGCGGGACGACGGCTGGCTCTGCCACGAGGTGGCCGACCGCGACAACGAACTCGACGCGCTCTGCTCGCACGCGAGCAACGTCGTCGTCCGGGCGCTCATCGAGCACGAGGCGACCGACGACGAGCGCGACGACGCGGCGATCGAGGCGTTCATGCAGGACGTCTCGGTCCTCTTTCTCACCCTGCGCGACCTCGAACGCGTCGGCGACCACGCCGTCAACGTCGCCGCCCGCACGCTCTACATGACGACGGGCAGCGACGAACTGATCTATTAAAACCCACCTTTTACCGCGCGGGGGTCCGAAGGACCCCCGCTGGTAAAATCTGGACCAAAACCCTCCTCACCCCCTCGCTTCGCTCGGGGGTTCCGTCGGTCCGCTCGTTCGGGCCTGGCGGCCCTCACTCGCGGGTGCCACACTGGCGTCGGCGGTAGCGGTCGGGCCAGTCGTTCGGGCCGTACCTTTATAACCGAGAGCGGAACCAGAGACCCCCGTGACGTGAGAGTCGTCGCGGGGTGCCTGCGGTTGTGCGACGCCACGCCCCGCGAGCAGTGCCGCGGCGTCGCCTGCACGCCCACCTTTTACTGCGCTCACTCGGCGCTGCGCGCCTCGTTCGCTGGCAAAAGCTGGAGCAAAACCCTCCTCACCCCCTTAGTCGCTGCGCTCCTTCGGGGGTTCGTCACCGGAACGCGGCGCGTTCCGGTTGGCTCACGAGCGTTCCACTCTCGTGAACGTCGGTCCGCTCGCTCCCTTCGGTCGCTCGCGCCGCGTGGACGGACGAGAGCACCGCCCAGGAGTAACGTCACCGTGCCAGCACCCGCCGCGCCACACGGCCGCGTACCCACCGCTCAATAGCCGGATAGAGACATCTTAGCGAGGTATTTGTGTTCGAGACGAGGAGCCTCAACCGGCGCGTGAGCCCCCCGACGACCCGGCCCGTTCACACTGTGTCGTTCCCTCCGCGTCGGGTCGGCGCGCCATCCCCCTTCCCTTCCCGTTTCGACCGACGCCGGACCCGCGTCGCTACTGCATGAACTCCTCCTGGATGATGCGGAGCGTCTCCTCGCGGTCGTTCCAGTGGACGAACAGCGCGACGCTCGTGGCGCTCGTGATGACGTCGTGGATGTTGATGTGCGCGTCCGCGAGCGGATCGACGATGTGGCGGACGACCCCCGGCCGGTTGGGGAGTTCGCCGCCGGTAACGCGCACGACGGCGACGTTGTGATCGACGGTGACGCTCGAGAGCGTCTCGTCGGCGACGACTTCCTCGTGGAGCACCGTCTCCGCCTCCTCTGCCACGCCGCTGTCGACGTAGTAGGTGATCGAGTCCATGCCGCTCGCGACCGCGTCGACGTTGATGCCCGCCTCGAACAGCGCCGTCGAGAGGCGCGCGAGGACGCCCGGCTTGTTGCGCATCGCGCGACCCGCGACCGTGAGGCAGGCGAGCGGGTCGTCCCGGAGGTCGATGAGGTTCTCGAACTGCCCCTCGATGCTCGTGCCGCCGCCGAGCAGGTCGCCGTGCTGGTAGTGGACGACCCGGACGTCGAGGTCCTCGGTCTTGTAGCTGAGCGCGCTCGGCGCGACCACCTCCGCGCCCCGGAACGAGAGGTTTCGCAGTTCGTCCACGGTGATCTTCCCGACGTTGCGCGCGCCCTCGACGACCGAGGGGTCGCCGGTCATGACGCCCTCGACGTCGGTGACGATGACCACCTCGTCGGCGTCCATGTACTTCCCGAGCATGACCGCCGTCGTGTCCGAGCCGCCGCGCCCGAGCGTGGTGACGTTGCCCGCGTGATCCTGCGCCAGGAAGCCCGTGACGACGGGGACGATCTCCCCGAGTCGGTCCGCGAGCGCCTTCGCACGGCGCTGGGTCTCCTCGACGTCCACCTCACCGCGGGCGTTCGTGACGACCGGCCAGAGGTCGCCCCCCGGTTCGAGGAAGACCGCCTCTACCCCGCGGGCGGCGAGGGCGGCCTTCAGCATGCGCACGGAGGTTCGCTCGCCCATGCTCACGATCTCGGCGCGGTCCGACTCCCCGATATCGAACGTGATGGAGTCGAGCAGGTCGTCGGTCGTGCTCCCCATCGCGCTGGCGACGACGGCCACCTCGTGACCGGTCTCGACGGCCGCGGCGATGGAGTCGGCGGCCCGATTCACTCGATCGCCGTTGCCGAGGCTCGTCCCGCCGAACTTCGCTACGACGCGCACGCTACCACCTCACCGCTTCGATGCGTGTAACTCATTGCCGAGGCAGTAGCTCTCGGCGAGGTATAAACTGCCGGTATACACCGAAGCCTTGCCGGTCCCCGAGATCCGGAGACGGCGAGGGGACGTACCGACTGCGAGACCGGGGATTTATCGTCGTGTAGTGTGGTAGCACGAGCATGGACGTGCGGGACGCGGTCGAGGCCGACGCCGAACGCCTCGCCGAACTCACCGAGTCGCCGGAGGACGTGATGCGCAACCTCGTACACGACCGAACCGTCCGCGTCGGCGTCGACGAGACCGACATCGTCGGCTTCGTCAGCTTCGACGCTCAGCGCGACACCGTCTACGTGACCCAGCTCGAGGGGCCGTCGGAGGCCCGCGCGCGCCTGCTCGAGGAACCCCTCCGCTTCGCCCGGAACGAGTCGATGCGCGCCGAGCTACTGGTGTCCGCGGCCGACGAGCCGACGCGTGAGATCGCCCGCGACGCGGCGTTCGTCGAGGCGGGCACCGGCCCGCGCTTCGAGGGCACCGAGACGGTGCGCTACCGCTGGACGCCGTCGTAGGACGCGGCGAGGAGGTGGCGGTACCTGATCGGCGGCGGACGGCTCTCGTCGGACACCTTCCTTCGAACGAAGGCGCGAGGAGCGGATGGACGAGTGCTTGCCAGAAGCTTCGGGAGCACGCACCGATCTCGATGGCGGAACCCACGTTTCCACCGCCAGCACGAGCAACCCCACCGCGAGCGAACGCAGTGAGCGAGCGGGCCAAGGCGCGACCGAAGGGAGCGCCGCAGGCTTTTGGTCCAGCTTTTGCCAGGGAGCCGCCGGAGGCCGCTCCCGCAGCAAAAGGTGGTGGTTCAGCAGACCGGCTTCGGGTTCACGCCCATCTCGTTCAGCCGCTCGGTGTACTCCTCGTAGGCCGCCTGGATCGCGCCGCTTGCGGCGTCGAGCGCGCGGTCCCAGTCCGCCTCGCTCTCGCAGAGCGAGTCGAGCAGCGAGACGCCGCGCTCCAGTTGCGCGTCGAGGTCGTCGCCCATCTCCCGGAAGGTCTGGCTCGACTTCGGGTCGGCCTGCCCGACGAAGAAGCCGACCAGCTGTTCCTTCGACTTCTCGGCGGCGAGGGTGCGCCCGACGAACCCGCCGGCGCGGTCGAGCGTGTCGTCGAGGTCGCGGAGGTACGCCTGAATGGCGGGCGTCTCGTCGAGGTCGGGGTCCTCGTCGAGCTTCGAGACGACCGTCTCGTAGTGCTCGCGTTCCTCCTCTGCGGTCGCGCGGAAGGCCTCGCCCGCCTCGCCGTCCTCCTCGTCGGCCCACGCCTCGAACGTCTCCCGGGCCGCGTGTTCGGCGGTCGCGGCGGCCCGGAGGACGGGTTCGGTGTCGATGTCGCCCCCCGTGTCGGCGTAGAGCGCCTTCGAGGAGCCGAGTCGGGAGAGGGCGGTTCGGTTCTCGGTACGAACGCGGTCGAGGAAGTCCTCGGCGGTCATGGGCGGGCGTACGGGGGGCGGGGGCTTGTACCCACCGTCAGAGGCGAACGTCTCGCCGTCGGGGGGCAGTATTTTCTCCCCCCGCGGCGTTGGGGCAAGCGAGATGGAACGGAACCGGGTGACCAGCGCCATCGCCGGAGGGATCGCGGGAACGGCAGTCCTCACGCTCCTGTTGATCCTCCTCGAGGTCCAGACGCGGGAGCAGATCCGGGCGTTCGACGTCATCGCGCGCTTCGTCGGTACGCCCGGGCAGACGGCCGTCGGGTTCGTGCTGTTCGTCCTCGCGGGCGTGTTCGCGTGGCCGCTGCTGTTCGTCGCGCTGCGCGACTACATCCCGCGAGGACCCGACCCCGCCGCCCAGGGGACGATCTTCGCCGTCGTGCTGTGGATCGCGTTCGCCATCGCCGGGCGCGGCGATCTCAGCGGGGCCATCCTCATCCTCTACACGGCGTACACCTTCTTCGCGCACCTCGCCTACGGGTTCACCCTCGGCGTCGTCTACGGCCACTTCCGGGAGGGCTCGCAGGTCCCACGGGAGTACTACGCCGGACAGTGAAGGGTGACCGAAACCGACCGACCGTCGGCTCGCGCACCCGCCGCCTCAACGTATTTCCCGGCGGGGGTCGTAGGTCGAACACGAGTTTCCGGTAACTCGACGTACCCATGGTATCCATCGATTCTGTACCCGGAGTGGTACTCGGCGTTGCGCTACTCGCCGTGCTCGCGGGCGTCGGCGTCGTCCGGCGGCGGCGGGCGATGGCCGACGGCGGGTATCCCACCACCGACGAACGCGAGACGGAAACGGAGACCGAGAAACCGTTCGGCCTCGTGCGGTGGTTCACGACGGTCGACCACAAGGACATCGGCATCCTCTACATCGTCTACGGTCTCGTCGCCGCCCTCTGGGGCGGGACCGACGCCATGATGCTCCGCACGGAGCTGATCACCCCCGGAAAGACGATCTGGGGGACCGAGACGTACAACGGGCTGTTCACGACCCACGGCGTCACGATGATCTTCCTGTTCGCGCTGCCCGTCTTCTTCGGCATCGCGAACTACTTCCTCCCCATCCTCATCGGGGCGGACGACATGTCGTTCCCGCGGATCAACGCCATCGCGTTCTGGCTGCTCCCGCCGGCGCTGGTGCTGGTTCGCGGTGGGCTCATCACCGAGATCATCGCGAAGGTCATCAGTCCCCTCGGACTCACCGCGCTGACCGCGCCGCTGCTGGCGCTCAAGCCCATCGACATTAGCTGGACGATGTATACCCCCCTCTCGACGGCGGTGGCGAACCCGCAGGTCGACCTGGCGTTGCTCGGCCTCCACCTGAGCGGCATCGCGACGACCATGGGGGCGATCAACTTCATCGTCACCATCTTCGCGGAGCGCTCCGAGGACGTCACCTGGGCGACGCTCGACATCTTCAGCTGGACGATGCTCACCACGTCGGCGATCGCCCTGTTCGCCTTCCCCGTCCTCGGGAGCGCCCTCATCATGCTGTTTCTCGACCGGAACTTCGGGACCGCGTTCTTCGCGCTCGACGGCGGCGGTCCGATGCTCTGGCAGCACCTCTTCTGGTTCTGGGGGCACCCCGAGGTGTACATCCTCGTCCTGCCGGCGTTCGGGCTGGTGAGCCTCATCCTGCCGAAGTTCTCCGGGCGGAAGCTCTTCGGCTTCAAGTTCGTCGTCTACTCGACGCTCGCCATCGGCGTCCTGAGCTTCGGCGTCTGGGCCCACCACATGTTCACGACGGGGATGGACCCCCGAGTGCGGGCGTCGTTCATGGCCGTCTCCATCGCCATCGCCATCCCGAGCGCCGTGAAGGTGTTCAACTGGATGACAACGATGTGGAGCGGACGCATCCGCCTCACCGCGCCCATGATCCTCCTCGTCGGCGGGATCGGCACGTTCATCATCGGCGGGGTGACGGGGGTCTTCCTCGCGTCGATCCCCATCGACCTCCTGCTCCACGACACCTACTACGTCGTCGGCCACTTCCACTTCATCATCATGGGCGTCATCGCGGCGGCGATGGTGGCGGCGAGCTACTACTGGTTCCCCATCCTCACCCGCCGGATGTACGACCAGCGCGTCGCGCGGGTGCAGGCCGTGTTGCTCATCGTCGGCGTGGTCGTCACCTTCACGCCGCTGCTGATCCTCGGCTACCTCGGCATGCCCCGGCGGTACGCCTACTACCCCGCCGAGTTCACCCTGCTCCAGCAGATCGCGACCGCGGGCGCGTACGTCATCGGCGTCAGCGTCTTCCTCTGGATCACCAACATGATCCAGTCGATGCGGACCGGTCCGCTCGTGATGAACGCCGACGTGTGGAACCTGAAGGAGACCGGCCAGTTCACCCGGGAGTGGCAGTGGTTCGAGGAGCGACTCGAGGAACGCCGGAGCTTCGAGCGCAGCGAGTCGGGAACCGCCCCGCCCGGGGACGACGACTGATCCGGCGGGCGGCAGGCGGCGAGGACGACGCGGCGGTCGCTCCGGACGCGAAGAAACGAGAAACTGGAACGGGGCCGGAACCGTAATCGGCGGCGGCTTCCGACGCCGGTTACGCGGATCGCTCGCGCTCGCCGCGGATCGGCGAGGCCGCGCTCGCTTTGCTCACTCGCCCTCGCCGGTCTCGATGGGAGCGTCGACGAGGTTGCCCCACTCGGTCCACGAGCCGTCGTAGTTGGTGACGTTGTCGTAGCCGAGCAGTTCGTGGAGCGCGAACCACGCGATGGAGGAGCGCTCGCCGATCCGGCAGTAGGCGATGACGTCCTGGTTGTCGTCGACGCCCTGGGACTCGTAGAGTTCGCGCAGTTCGTCGGCGGACTTGAACGTGCCGTCGTCGTTGACCGTCGCGGCCCACGAGATGTTGCGGGCACCGGGGACGTGGCCGCCGCGCTGGGCGGTCTCCTGCAGGCCCGGCGGGGCGAGGATCTCGCCGCTGAACTCCTCGGGCGAGCGGACGTCGACGAGCGGCAGGCCCTTGCCGATAGCCTTCTCCACGTCGTCGCGGTACGCGCGGATGGACTCGTACGGGCCGCGGGCGGTGTACTCGACCTCGGAGAACGCGGGTACCTCCTCGGTGAGCGGGTAGTCGTTGTCGAGCCAGTAGTCGCGGCCGCCGTTCATCAGGCGGACGTCCTCGTGGCCGTAGTACTTGAACTGCCAGTAGGTGTAGGCGGCGAACCAGTTCGAGTTGTCGCCGTAGAGGACGACCGTGGAGTCGTTCGAGATGCCGTGGCTCCCCAGCAGGTCCTCGAAGTCCTCCTTATCCAGGATGTCGCGCGTCGTCTGGTCCTGCAACTGGGTCTCCCAGTTGAACCCGATCGCGCCGGGGGCGTGGCCCTCGTCGTAGGCCTCGGTGTCCACGTCGACCTCGACCAGTCGGTACTCGGGGTCGTCGCTCTGGAAGTCGTCGAGGTGCTCCTCTACCCAGTCACAGGAGACGAGCACGTCCTTCGCGTAATCGCTCATAATCCATTGGAAGCTAACGATAGCAAGGGTATATCGGTATTACTGCCGGTAGGTTCCGCCGCACGTTTCCCCTCGAGGACTATGTTGCCGCTATCTCGGAGACCGGCGCGCGCCGCGGGCGAACGAAACCCACGCGGTGACGTATCGAGACGGAGACCTGTCGTGTCGCGTGCAATAAAGAGGAAAGGGTTGCCCGTATCTCCGATCGGCCGGCGTGTGCAGGGTTGAAGTGCCGGAACCCGTATCGTCGGTATGGACATCGTCGTGGACGCGGAGTGGGTCGCGGAGCGACTCGATCGGGAGGACGTTCGGCTCGTCGACGTTCGCGAGGCGTGGGAGTACGACGGCATCGGCCACCTCCCCGGCGCGGTGAACGTACCGTTCGACGCGTTCCGGGCCGAGGCGCACGCGTCCCAGCGCGACGCGGCGGGCGAGAGCGGGGAGGGACGCGCCCCGCGCGCCGAAGGCGAGGCGGGGATGCTCCCCGGGGCGGACGCCTTCGCCGACCTCATGGGCGAGGCGGGAATCACGCGCGAGGATCACGTCGTGGCGTACGACGACACCCACGGCGTCTTCGCGGCGCGCCTGCTCGTCACCTGCGAACTCTACGGCCACCCGCGGGAGCGGCTTCACCTGCTGAACGGCGACTACAGCGCGTGGAGCCGCGAGCGCGAAGTGAGCCGCGAGCCCCCCGAGGTGGCGGCGGCGACGTACGACGCGGCGTTCGTCGAGGACGGCCCGCTCGTCGGCGTCGAGGCCGTCGAGGCGGCCATCGACGATCCGGACTCGGTCGTCGTCGACACGCGCGAGGAGTGGGAGTTCGAGGAGGGGCACATCCCGAGCGCGGTGCGCCTCGACTGGATCGAACTCGTCGACGAGGAGTCCCGGGGGCTGAAACCCGACGACGAACTGCGCGCGCTCCTCCGCGAGCGGGGGATCACGCCCGACAGACGGATCGTCCTCTACTGCAACACCGCCCGGCGCATCAGCCACACGTACGTCGTCCTCCGACACCTCGGGTACGGGGACCTCGCGTTCTACGAGGGGAGCCTCACCGAGTGGGAGCGGGAGGGTCGGGAACTCGCCTGACCCCGTCTCACATTGTCCGCCGTACCGTCGTGACGCGACTCGCCACCTCGGGGTGGCGAGCTGCTCGGCGGGCGTACGTCGGACAGTATCAGTCGTCCGCGTCCAGCGCGGCGTCGAGGCGCGCCCGCAGGTCGTCGTCCCGCGAGAGGATCTCGACCATCTCGACGACGAGCGCGACGACCAGCGGTCCCGCGATGACGCCGATCGCGCCGACGGTGAGGATCCCCCCGACGAACCCGATGAAGTAGAGGCTCGTCGGCAGGTCGGCCGCCCACGAGGCGAGCCGCGGGCGGATGATCGCGTCGGGCGCGGCCCCGACGACAACCGCGCCGATCACCGCGACGAGGACCGCGCGGGTGGTGTTGCCCACGAGGAGGTCGACGAGGGCGAGCGCGCCCACGAGCACGCCCGGCCCGAGCACGGGGATGAACTGGAGCAGGCCGGCGATGACCGCGAGCGTGAACACCGAGTCGTAGCCGAGCGCGAAGAAGACGACGAGCGCGACGAGGAACGTCCCGAACGCCGTCGCCGCCTGGAGGACGTAGATGCCGTAGAGCGTCTGGCGGACCCGATCGTCGAGCGCGACGAGCACGTCGTGGTACTCCCCCGGGACGAGGCTGAACAGCGCCCGACCGGCGGAGTTCGGCCGGAGCAGGAGGCCGAACAGCAGGATGGCGAACAGGAAGAGCTTCAGCACGAGCACGGGCACCGCGGCGGCGACGTCCGCCGCCACCGCCTGGAGGGCGTCGATGGCCTGGGCCTGGGCCGCCGCGGTCTCGACGACGAAGTTCGATCCCCCGATCGGGACGACGAACCGCGGCGGGAGGCTCTCGATGAGCGAGACGATCGAGCCGCGGCGCTGGTAGACGACGTAGCCGAGCGCCGCGACGATCCCCAGGACGGCCGCGAACGCGCCGGTGGCGACGATGGCCGCCGCGACCCGGCGGGAGAGACCCCGACCGACCGCGTAGTTCCGGATCGGCACGAGGACGTACGCGACGGTGACCGCGAAGAAGACCGTTCCGAGCACCTCGAAGAGCACGAGCGCGGCGAGGACGGCGAACGCGAGGAGGACGCCGGCGAGGACTGCCCGCCGGTGACGCGCGTGGTCCATGCCCTCTCGTTCTCCTCGGGATGGCTTATAGCCACGGCGGGGGGTACCCAGTGGACTTAGCCCCCCTCGGCCCGAACCCCCCGGCGTGACCGACGACTTCGACACCGAGCGCTGGCGCGAGGAACTGCTCGCGCTCCGCGAGGAGAAGGACGAGTTCTTCGCGGAGCACCCGCAGTCGCCGATCCCGCCCGACGAGCGCGGGGACTTCGACGGCCTCGCGTACTTCGATCCGGACCCCGAGTACCGCGTCGAGGTGCGCGTCGAGCGCCACGACGACCCCGACCCCGTGGTGATGGAGACGACCGCCGGCCCCGAGGTGCGCTACGAGCGCGTCGCCACGCTGCGCTTCGAGGTGCGCGGGACGGAGCAGACTCTCGGTGCGTACCGGCAGGGTTCGGAGGAAGGGCTGTTCGTCCCCTTCCGCGACAAGACGACGGGACAGGAGAGCTACCACCAGGGGCGTTACATGGAACTCGACGTGGAGGGCGACCTCCCCGAGGGGCTCCCGCTAGACTTCAACCTCGCGTACAACCCGTTCTGCGCCTACTCGGAGACGTTCTCCTGTCCGCTCCCGCCCGAGGAGAACTGGCTCGACGTGGCGGTGGGGGCGGGAGAGCGGGCGTACGATAGCGGCGAGTGAGAGGGCGGGACGTACTATCCTCGCGCTTCCGTACTCATCGAGGCCAATCGTGACCGGGGTGCCGGTAGTGAAGCCGAACCCTCAACGCGGATCGTACGGATCCGTGGGAACGTCGATCCGATACACGTCGGCGATACCGTCGAAGTCGTCGTCGAAGGCGTACAGGTAGCCGAGACCCTTCGTCTGCATGTACGCGACGATACAGGCGTCGACGAACGAGAGCCGGGCGTGGCGTCTGAACAGCGCCTTCGCCGTCGCGAACGCGTCGGTCGTAAGCGATGCGACGTGGAACCGCGCGTTCTCCTCGATGCGGTCGAGCAGGTCGACTCCGGCGTCGTGACCCGCGTGAGTGAGAACACCGTTGAGCGTCTCGGCGAGTACGTAGTCGAGCACGACTGCCTCCGGAAGCGATCCGTCGTCGATCCCCTTGAGTATCGGAATCGCTTCCTCGTGGGCTCCGTCTCGGCGATACGCGGCAGCGAACAGAACGGAGGTATCGAGGAGCGCGCGCGGCATCTCACTCGATTCCCCACGCGTCGTGCTCCGCCGTCGCGTCGGTGGGTTCGTCCCCGTCGTATCCTTCGAACTCCGCGAACGTGCCGGAGCGCCGCCGAACGACCTCCACGTGAACCCGTCGGTCGTCCTCTAGCACCCAGCGGAGCCGGTCGCCGTCGTCGATGTCGAGCGCGCGACGGATCCGGGCCGGAATGTTCGCCTGATTCCCCGAGACCTTACTCTCGGAGTCGACGCGGTCACTGCTCATAGGGGGCGTTAGGCGCGGTCACGTAAAAATAGTGTGTCGGCACACTACCCTCTCGGGACGTTCGGCCGACGTTCGGCCGCCGACTCCACGACCGACGCTACGGCACGACCCCCACCGTCAGGAGCGTCCCGTAGACCCGGTATCGCTCGACCATCTCCTCGCGGGTCTCCCAGCCCTCGTGGGGGAACTCGCTCGCGGGCGGGATCTCCGTCTCCTCGTCGGGGACGGTGTCCTGCTCGGCGACGTGGAAGCCCGCCTCGCGGAACGCCTCCCGGTACTCGGCGCGCGACCAGCGGGTCATCTCCACGTCGATGTCCTCCTGCCACCCGTGGGAGTGGACGTTCTCCTCGTAGTAGTTCACCGCGCAGAAGAACGTGCCGCCGGGGCGCAGGACGCGCCGGAGTTCCGCCAGCGTGCGGCGGGGATCCCGCGCGTAGTAGAACGCCTCCATGCTCCAGGCGTGGTCGAGGCTGTCGTCCGCGAACGGCAGGGCGTCGAAGTCCCCGACGACGTACCCCACCTCGGGGTCGTCGGTGTACGAGCGGGCGTTGCGGGCCATCTCCGGCGAGCCGTCGAGCCCGTAGACCCGGCCCGCGTCCGTCGTCTCGCGGAGCGCGCGACCGGCGTAGCCACTCCCCGTGCCGAGGTCGAGCAGGGCGTCGCCCGCCTCGATCGGCACGCGCGCGAGGACGTGCTTCGCGGTGTGCCAGTGGCGCTCCTCCATCCCCCTGTCCCGGCCGTCGGCGGCCCACGCGTCGAACTCCCGTCGAACGCTCATACGCATCGAAGGGGACGGGTCGGTCAAAGGACGACCGGTTCGAAGCGGGGACGTTATAGCCGACACGGAACTGGTGGGGACCATGGTGGGACCCGCGCGCCGGTTCAAGACCGCCGACATCGCCCAGCAGGTGGTCGGCGGCTTCCTCCTCGCCGGTCCCTTCGTCGTCACCGCCGAGGTGTGGCAGCTCGCCGCCAGCATGAACGCCCTGCAGGCGCTGCTCACGACCGCGATCGTCTTCGGCATCGGATACGGCGCGCTCTACAAGGCCGACAACCGCGATCCCGACCGCGAGGCGGACCTCGGCGGCGTGCCGGTTCGCTTCCTCTCGCTGATGGCGGTCGCCTTCGGCTCCGTCCTCCTGCTCGCGCTCGCGTTCGACGCCCCCGGAACCTTCCTCGCGGACCTCGGCGTCGAGCGGGCGCGCTGGGCGTTCGTCACCGCCAAGGCCGTCACCGTCGGGTCCGTGTTCAGCGTCGTCGGGGCGGCCACCGCCGACTCCGTATTCTGAGTACGGGCCGTCGAGTCCGCTCAGGGACCGGTGATGGTCTCCCCCGCGGTCGTGCGGTCGCACGTCGCGTCGAGACAGCGCACGCCGGAGGCCGTGCGGAACGCCGGAAGCCCGCAGTCGCACGTCCCGCGGACGACGCCGTCGGGGACGACGAACGCCGTCTCGCAGTCGGGGTAGGCGTCGCACCCGGCGAGCAGGCCGCTCCGGCGGAGGATCCGCAGGTCCGACCCGCACTCGGGGCAGGTCCACGCGCGGTCGAACGCCGCCCGGACGGCGTCGTCGAGCGACTCGCAGGTGCGATCGAGGCACACCTCGAAGGCAGCACCGCGCTCGACCCGGATGCGCGGGAGGCCGCAGTCGCACGCCTCCTCCCCGTCGAGCACCGTCGCGCCCGAGGGGAGGCCGTATCGCGCGCCCGAGTCGAGGTTCACGACCGCGCCGCGCGCCCGGACGAGCGGCCCGCCGTCCGGGGCGGTTCCCACCGGAACCCCCGCCGGGCTCGCCGGGACGGTCGCGTCGGCGGCCGCTTCGTGGACCGTCACCCGGAGGAACTGGTCGCCGTCGCGCGCCTCGATCGCCACTGGGTCGTTCGTCACGTGACGCTCCTCGGGGCGGGTGAGCCACGCCACGGGCTGGTAGCCGTCGGCGTCGTGGACGAGGACGGTGCCGTCGGGCTTGAGGAGGCAGACGACGCGCCCGCGCTGGACCTGCGAGCGGGTGCCCTCGAACTCGGCGGTGCAGTCGCCGGCGATCACGCGAACGGCGGAGGTGGGGTCGGTCGGTGACATAGGGACGCTGGTCCCGCTCTCGTACAAAAACCCTCACTCCACGCGCACGGTCCGCGACTCCCGCACCGGCACGAGCGGGAGTTCCGGGAAGGTGACGGTGATCTCGTACTCCATCTCCTCGGCGGTGCCGCCGAAGACGCCGACGGGGACGGTCGTCTCGCCGAGGTACGCAGTGGATTCGGTCATCGAGACGCCGTTGACGGTGACGGCGACGCCCGCGCGCGCGCCGCCGGCCGTCGAGCGGACGCGCACCTCGCGCATGTCGTTCCGTCCGCGGGCGATCCGCTCGGGGAAGTCACCCCACTCGACCTCGACGACGGGGAGGCTTCGGGCGCTCTCGACGACGCGCTCCGCGACGCCCCGCGTGAGCCCGGCGTCGACGAGCGCATCGACGCCCGCCCCGACCACGTCCGCGGGGGTGGTGAGCCCCTCGCCGGCGAGCTTCTTCGCCCGGCCGGACCCGACCCCGTCGATGGCCGTCAGGCCGACGGCGTCCGCGCTGATGGCGTTCTCGACGCGCGCCTCGACGCGGCGGGCGAGGTTGGCGTCGGCGGGGCCGCCGAAGCGTTCGAGGAACGCCCGCAGGGCGGCGAGCAGGCGCAGGGCGTTCTGCCGGATGACCCAGGCGTCGCTCTGGAGTTCGCCGGGGGTCGTTCCGGCCATGCTCGATCGGAGGATGGCGAGCACCTTCCGGTGGCTCGCGTCGTCCACGTCGGCCGCGCGTCCGGTGAGCACGGCGTTCACGGCGTCGCGCTCCGACTGGCGGCAGCTGACGCTGTCGAACTCGGCGGCGCGCGCGACGGCGGTCAGCACGTCCATCTCGGAGATCCCGTCCCGCTCCGCGAGGGCGGCGAAGCGCTCCGCGGTGTCGAGCCGGAGGTAGTACCGCGAGGCGAGCCGTCCGAGGGCGGTCCCCTCGACGCGGAGTTCGGCGTCCGTCTCGACGAACCCGCCCTCGACGAGCCGAGAGAGCGTCTCGCGGACGCGCTCGCGCAGGCGGCCGCCGAAGTCGTAGCGGTCGGGGGCGCTTCGAGCGCGCGTGGCGTAGAAGGTGGTGTCGAGCCAGTCCATCACGTCGTCGAGGTCGTCGATGGTCCCGAGGGCGATCTCGGCGTTGAGGTGGGCGTCTAAGTCCTCCGCGAGGCGGGACTCGATCTCCTTTCCCTCCCGGAGCAGGCGGCGGTACCTGTCGGCGTCCGCGGCGTCGCAGACCACCCAGGCGTAGCCCGCGTCGTCGTAGCCCGGCCGCCCGGCCCGCCCGAGCATCTGGAGCACGTCGAGCGGGCTCATGTCCACCTCGCCCTCCAGTGGGTCGTGGAGCTTCGTGTCCCGGATGACGACGCAGCGGGCGGGGAGGTTCACGCCCCAGGCGAGCGTCGAGGTCGAGAAGAGAAGCTGGATGTCGCCGCGGCGGAACCACGCCTCGACGCGCGCCTTGTCCTCGCGGGAGAGCCCGGCGTGGTGAAAGCCGACGCCGTCGAGGACCGACTGGCGGAGCGTCTTGTTCTGTAGCTCCTTCGCCTCGGTGTGGAAGTCGTAGTCGCCGCGCGCGCCCATCGGGACGTCCCGGCCGGCGAGTTCGTCACGGGCCTTCTCCGCGGCGCGGACGGTGTCCTGCCGGGAGGCGACGAACACCAGCGCCTGGCCGCCGTCGCGGATGTGCGGCTCCGCGATGTCGAGCGCGCGATAGAGCCGCCGGTACTTGTCGGCGAAGGGGTTGTCGCCGTGGGTGTAGGTGCGGACCCCCGCCTCCAGCGGGACGGGGCGGTAGCCGTCGTCGAACTCGAAGGTCGTCTCGGGAACGGCGTCGAGCCAGGCCGCCACGTCGTCCACGTTGGGCATCGTCGCGGAGAGGGCGACGATCCGCGGGTCGCAGATGCGTCGCAGTCGCGAGATGGTCACCTCGAGGACGGACCCCCGCCGGTCGGAGTCGAGCAGGTGGACCTCGTCGATGACGCAGCAGTCCACGCGCCGGACGAACGCGTACCGGGAGGACTCGTGCTTGCGGGTGGCGGAGTCGGCCTTCTCGGGCGTCATCACGAGGATGTCGGCGCGCTCGGCCCGGCGGGAGTTCAGCTCGCGCTCGCCGGTGACGACGTACACCGAGTAGCCGAGGGCCTCGAAGCGCTCCCACTCGCTCTCCTTCTCGTTGGTCAGCGCGCGGAGCGGGGCGAGAAAGAGGGCGGTGCCGCCCCGCTCTAAGGTCTTACAGATGGCGAGTTCCGCGAGGGCGGTCTTGCCGCTCGCGGTGGGCGCGCTGACGACGACGTTCTCGTCGCGTTCGAGGATCGCGGGGAGCGCCTCCGACTGCATTCGGTTGAACGACTCGAACGGAAAGGCGTCGGCGAACTGCGGGAGGCGCTCGGTAACGTTCACAGCGGATGGGAGGTGCGAGCGATGAAAGGGGTTTCTCTCCGCCGGCGGGTACGCGGATCAGTCGGCCGCGACGCCCTCCTCGGGGAGGTCGAACAGCCCGTTCTCGGCGGAGTAGTGGTAGTACGCGCCGAGGCCGACCGCCGCGACGACGTTCGAGACGGTGACCGCCCAGAAGACGGCCTCGACGCCCGTCACGAGCACCAGTCCGCCGACGACCGCGATCGGGAGGCGCACGCCCCAGTACTGCAGGAGGCTGGCGACGAAACTCGTCCGGGTGCGACTCGCCCCGTTGAACCCCGCCTGGAAGAGGTAGGCCGCGCCGATCGCGGGGTATCCGACGGCGAGGATCCGGAGGTAGAGAACCGTGAGGTCGAGCGCACGCCCCTCCAGTTGCGGGGCGAGCGCGTCGACGATGACCGTCGGCGCGAACCACTGGGCGACGCCGAGCGCGCCGAGGACGAGGGCGGCGACGGCGGCACCGCGCCAGGTCGCCGCGCGGGCGCGCTCGACCAGCCCCGCCCCGAGGTTCTGTCCGACGACGCTCTGGGCGGCCTGCTGGAGGCTCGACGACGGGATCGTGGCGACCCCCGCGACGCGGAACCCGACGAAGTACGCCGCGAGGCCCGCCGCGCCGCCGAGGGTGAACGCGACGACCACGAGCACGAGGTCGGCCATCTGCTTCGCGACGTGCTGTCCGGCGACCGGGAGACCGACGTCGAACAGTTCGCGGAACTCCGGGACCTCGACGTCGAACGCCTCCCGGGAGAGCATCCCGCCGTTGCGCCCGGCGAGGAGGAACGTCGCGCCGAGGAGGAACCCGAGCGCGTAGCCGACGATCGTCGCCAGCGCCGCCCCCTCGACGCCCAGCCCCGCGAAGCCCGTCGCGTCGTACAGCGAGGCGGAGAGCCCCTCGAGACCGAGCGCCGCGAGCGCGGGGTTCACGTCGAAGCCGAAGATGAGGATCGGATCGAGCAGCGCGTTGACGCCGATCGCGAGGAGGTTCATGTAGAGCGCGACGCGCGCGTCGCCCCAGCCGACGAACGCGGCCTCGGTGGTGTCGGAGAGCGTGAGCACCGGCAGCCCGAGCATCAGGACGCTGAAGTAGCCGACGGCGAGCGACTCGACGGACTCGACGGCCGCGTCCGGCCGCGTGCTCGTGATCAGGTCGACGAGCGTCGGCGCGAGCGCGACGGCGAGCAGACCGACCCCGAGGCCCAGTCCGAGCGCGGTGAGGAACCCGGTGGCGGCCCCTCGACGCGCGCCCGAGGCGTCGTCCGCGCCGATCCGCTGGGCGACGAGCACCTGCGTCCCCACGAACGGGATGAAGAGCGCGACGCCGAAGACGAGCGCCTGCAGCGGCGTCACCAGTCCGACGGCCGCGACGGCCGCGTCGGCGTTGGCGAGGCGACCGACCCAGAACAGGTCGATGATCTGCTGGAACACCTGGACGACGTTCTGCACGAGCAGCGGGGCCGCAAGCACGAGGAGCGCCCGCAGGACCGGCCCCTCGGTGATGTCGTCGGACGAGAGGTCGAGCATTTATGCACTGTTTTAGCATAACAGTTATTAATTTTTGCAATTCATTTGATGAGTAGCGACGAACGCGACGATCGACGGACGGCGGCCGTCTCCCGGGTGAACCGCAGGTTTTAGTCCGAGGCCGTCGGAGGAGGGCGTATGAGTCACGCGCGCAAGCCCGACTGGCTGAAGATGCGGCCGCCGTCGGGCCAGCGCTTCGCCGAGATCAAGCGGACCCTCCGGGACCGCGACCTGCACACGGTCTGCGAGGAGGCCAACTGTCCGAACCTCGGGGAGTGCTGGAGCGGGCGCGACGGGCCGGGGACGGCGACGTTCATGCTGATGGGCGATCGCTGCTCGCGGGGCTGTAACTTCTGCGACGTGAAGACCGGCGGGATGGAGCCGCTCGACGAGGACGAACCGGCGAACGTCGCCGAGGCGGTGACCGAGATCGGTCTCGACTACGTCGTGCTCACGTCGGTGGACCGGGACGACCTGCCGGATCAGGGGTCCGGCCACTTCGCGCGGACGATCCGCGAGATCAAGGAGCGGGACCCCTCGATCCTCGTGGAGGTGCTGATACCGGACTTCCGGGGCGATCCGGAGTGCGTCGACCGCATCGTCGACGCGCGGCCCGACGTGATCGCGCACAACGTCGAGACGGTCGAGCGCCTCCAGTGGCCCGTGCGCGACCGGCGGGCGAACTACGAGCAGTCGCTCTCGGTGCTCGAGCGGGTCGACGAGGAGTCGACGATCTACACCAAGACCTCGCTCATGCTCGGCGTCGGCGAGTACGACCACGAGGTCTACCAGACGATGGGCGACCTCCGGGAGGTGGGCGTCGACGTCCTCACCTTCGGCCAGTACCTCCAGCCCTCGCGCCGCCACCTGGAGGTGAGCGAGTTCGTCCACCCCGACAAGTTCGACACGTGGCGCGACGTGGCCGAGGAGGAGTTCGACTTCCTCTACTGCGCCAGCGGTCCACTCGTCCGGTCGTCGTACAAGGCGGGCGAGCTGTTCGTCGACGCCCTCCTCCGGGAGGGCCGGAGCGTCGAGGAGGCGCGCGCGGTCGCCCGGGCGGAGACGGGCGACTGAGCGCGCTCGGCGGTCCTACGACCGACCGACGGCGTCGTCGGGGTCGCCCGACGACTGGACGTCGACGTGGTGGACGGCCGCGGGCGACAGGAGGCGACCGGTCGGGAGGTCGACCCAGCCGTTCGCACGGACGCGAACGGGTCCCTCGTGGAGGACCGCCCGCCCGTCGGCGTCGCCGTAGACGGTGACGTCGTCGTACTCCTCCTCGAACAGGTCCGCGAGGGATTCCCAGACGGAGTCGGTCGAGACGACCATGGACGACGTTCAGGTCAATCGATAATAAGGATGGCGTAGAGCGTGGTGATGGGTGCTGACGTCCCCGCTCGAAATTCGAGCGACTCTCGACCGATAACGATCGTGAAGCCGTTCCACCAGCAAGCTTTTCCAAGCAGCAGTTCAATCAAATTGCATGAGCCTCACTACGGACGACTTCAAGCCGTTCATGACTTCGGACTCCGAAGATGATACGACTGTCCCGCTCGGCGATGCACTCGCGGAGTTGGCTGTCGATATCGATGTCGATTCCGTAGAGGCCGTTCGTGACGTTCGAGAACGGTTATGAAACTACTTCTCGACACGAATATTCTGATTGCTGCAGTTACACGTGATACTAAACGATCCGACGACGCAATCGAAGTACTCAACGAAGCCGACGAAACGTACGTCTCTGTGCTGAGTTTAATGGAGACCCGGAGCGTTCTGACGAAAAAGAAGCAGTTCGAACGCGACCGGATCGATCGAATCGAGGCTCGGATCATCTCCCGCACCACGGTCACGTTCCCTGATGCATCAGACATGATGGCAGCCAACGAACTCCAGTCCGAGACGCTTCTTTATCCGATGGACGCCCTCATCCTCACAGCCGCCGATGCCATCGATGCTACCCTCGTTTCGTTCGATAACGAACTGGTCGAACACGGTGCAGAACTCCCTACTAACGTGATCTAACCCCACCTCAGAGATGCCGTCGATCGGCATTTCGAGGAACTGCTTGCCGTCCGTTCCCATCCCGTACCATCTGATCCACCAACTCTCGGAGCGAAAGCGATCTCTCGGAACACGCTCTAGCACTCTCGTAGCGTGATGCGGTGCGCGAGACTACATCTTCCTCGCACCCCGACCGTTCGAGGACCGTCTCCGCAGATCCGAACGAACGATCGTCCAGAACTCCGGCATCGGGGTCGCGTCTGACGCCGTTTCGTCCAATTTTCGTCCGTAGAATTCCTGATGTCGTCGGATAGTTTCCGATCTCCTCGACACAGTTCGACGGTATCCCCGTTCGGGCGGCAAGAATCAGCATAAGAGAAACGTTTTTACGAAACTACTATACTGCCAGCGGCGGGACTCGTGGTATGTCATGGAGGGCGGTATGAGTACGCTCCAGCGCGATCCCCGGGAGCGCGTGCAGGTCCTCGACGAGGACGGGCGCGTGCTCGAGGGAGCCGAGGTGCCCGACCTCGACGACGAGTCGATGGTCGAGATGTACAGGCAGATGCGGCTGGCGCGCCACTTCGACACGCGCGCGGTGAGCCTCCAGCGCCAGGGTCGGATGGGTACCTACCCGCCGCTGTCGGGGCAGGAGGGCGCACAGATCGGGTCGGCGTTCGCGCTCGACGCGGACGACTGGCTGATCCCGAGTTACCGCGAGCACGCCGCCGCCTACACGCGCGGCGTCGGCTTCGAGGAGACGCTTCGCTACTGGATGGGCGACGAGCGCGGGAACCGGATGGCCGGCCAGAACGTCTTCACCATCGCCGTCCCGATCGCGACGCAGATCCTCCACGCCACCGGCCTCGCGTGGGCGGCGAAGCTCAAGGGCGAGCGCCAGGCGTTCCTCTGTTACTTCGGCGACGGCGGCACCAGCGAGGGCGACTTCCACGAGGGACTCAACTTCGCGGGCGTCTTCGACACGCCGACGGTCTTCTTCTGCAACAACAACCAGTGGGCCATCTCGGTCCCTCGCGAACGCCAGACCGCGAGCGAGACGATCGCCCAGAAGGCCATCGCCTACGGGTTCGAGGGGGTCCAGGTCGACGGAATGGACCCGCTCGCGGTCTACCAGGTGACGCGCGACGCCGTCGAGAAGGCAAAGGATCCCGGCGACGGGGAGAGCCGGCCGACGCTGATCGAGGCGGTCCAGTACCGCTTCGGCGCGCACACGACCGCCGACGACCCCTCGGTCTACCGCGAGGAGGAGGAGGTAGAGGAGTGGAAGCGCAAGGACCCGATCCCGCGGCTGGAGTCGTTCCTCCGCGACCGGGGCGTCCTCAACGACGAGCGCGTGGACGCCGTCACCGAGTCCGTCGAGGCGGAAGTCGCGGAGGCGATCGACGTCGCCGAGTCCATCGAGCGGCCCGACCCGGCGGACATGTTCGCGTACGTCTACGCGGACATGCCAGAGCGCCTCCGCCAGCAACTCGACTACCTGGAACGACTCCGCGAACGCCACGGCGACGAGGAACTACTAGAATGAGTCAACAGGAGCAACGGACGGCGACGCAGAACCTCACGCTCGTGCAGGCCGTCCGCGACGGTCTGCACGGGGAGATGGAGCGCGACGAGGACGTGATCGTGATGGGCGAGGACGTCGGGAAGAACGGCGGCGTCTTCCGCGCCACGCAGGGACTCTACGACGAGTTCGGCGGCGACCGCGTCATCGACACGCCGCTCGCGGAGTCGGGCATCGCCGGCACCGCGGTCGGGATGGCGGCCTACGGCCTCCGCCCGGTCGCGGAGATGCAGTTCTCGGGGTTCATGTACCCCGCCTTCGACCAGATCGTCAGTCACGCCGCCCGGCTCCGAAACCGGTCGCGGGGACGCTTCTCCTGTCCGCTGGTCGTGCGCGCCCCCTACGGCGGCGGCATCCGCGCGCCCGAGCACCACTCCGAGTCGAAGGAGGCGTTCTACGTCCACGAACCCGGCCTGAAGGTCGTCGTCCCGAGCACGCCCTACGACGCGAAGGGGCTGCTCGCGAGCGCGATCCGCGACCCGGACCCGGTGATCTTCCTCGAGCCGAAGCTCATCTACCGCGCGTTCCGCGAGGCGGTACCCGACGAGACGTACACCGTCTCGCTCGGCGAGGCCGACGTGCGCCGCGAGGGCGAGGACGTGAGCGTGTTCACGTGGGGCGCGATGACGCGGGCGACGATGGAGGCCGCTGAGAACCTGGCCGGCGAGATCGACGTCGAGGTCGTCGACCTGCGGACGCTCTCGCCGCTCGACGAGGCGACGATCGTCGAGTCGTTCGAGAAGACGGGCCGCGCGGTCGTCGTCCACGAGGCCCCGAAGACCGGCGGGCTGGCCGGCGAGATCACCGCCACCCTCCAGGAGGAAGCGCTGCTGTACCAGGAGGCACCGATCACGCGCGTGACGGGCTTCGACGTGCCCTTCCCGCTGTACGCGCTGGAGGACTACTACCTCCCCGAGGCCGCGCGCATCGAGGACGGTATCCGGGAGGCCCACGAGTTCTAGACCATGGCGACGCGAGAATTCAAGCTCCCGGACGTTGGCGAGGGGCTGACGGAGGCGGAGATCGTCGGCTGGCTCGTCGAGGAGGGCGACGCGGTCACGGAAGACCAGCCGGTCGCGGAGGCCGAGACCGACAAGGCGGTCGTCGAGGTCCCCTCCCCCGTCGACGGGACGGTGAAGGAGATCCGCGCCGAGGCGGGCGAGGTCGTCCCCGTCGGCGAGGTCATCATCGTCTTCGAGACCGAGGGCGGCGAGGCGGCCGAGGAACCCGAGACCGGGCGACCGGAACCCGAGGCGGCGGCGGGTGCCGCGGAGGAGGTCCCCGGCGGCGGGACCGAGGAGGTGTCAACCCCCGAGGGACGCGTCTTCGCCGCACCCAGCGCGCGGCGGCTGGCGCGCGAACTCGGCGTCGACATCGCCGAGGTGGAGGGGTCCGGCCCCGGCGGACGCGTCGGCGAGGCCGACGTGCGCGCGCACGCCGAGGGCGCGGGCGAGGCCGAGGCGTCCCAGGCCCCCGAACCGGAGGCAGAGCGCGGGGGATCCGCCGCCGGCCGCGCGAGCGACGACGGCGCGGGGGCGGGGGGGGCGGACGTGAGTGCGCCCGCCGCCTCGGCCGTCGAGGTGGCCGAGCGGGATCGGACGCTCGCCGCCCCCGCCACGCGGCGACTGGCCGAGGAGCGCGGCGTCGACCTGAACGCCGTCCCCACCGACGAGGAGCGCGACGGCCGGCCGTTCGTCGCGCCCGAGCAGGTCGTCGCCTACGCCGAGGCCCAGGAGGAGGCTCAGGCCGCGGACGCCGCCGCGATCGGTGCGGCACCCGCTGGCGTCTCGCCCGAGCGGTACGAGGCCGCCGAGGACGAGCGCGTCCCCTACCGCGGCATCCGGCGCACCATCGGCGCGCAGATGGCGCGCTCGAAGTACACCGCGCCGCACGTCACCCACCACGACGAGGTGGACGTGACCGAACTCGTCGCGGTCCGGAGCGAACTGAAGGAGGTCGCCGCCGAGCGCGGCGTCTCGCTCACGTACATGCCGTTCGTCATTCGGGCGGTCGTCGCGGCGCTGCGCGAGTTCCCCTACCTCAACTCCACGCTCGACGAGGAGGCGGAGGAGATCGTCCTCCGGAAGGACTACAACGTCGGCGTCGCCGTCGCGACCGACGCGGGGCTGATGGTCCCCGTCATCCGGAACGCGGACCGGAAGGGCATGCTACGGCTGTCCTCGGAGCTGAGCGACCTCGTCGAGAAGGCCCGCGAGCGCACCATCTCGCGCGAGGAGATGCAGGGCGGGACGTTCACCATCACCAACTTCGGGGCGATCGGCGGCGAGTACGCCACCCCCATCATCAACTACCCCGAGACGGCCATCCTCGGGCTGGGCGCGATCAAGAAGAAACCGCGCGTGGTGGAGAGCGACGCGTCGGGGGCCCACCGAGAGAACGGGACGGCCGTGAGCGGCGAGGTCGTCCCGCGCTACGTGATGACGCTCTCGCTCTCCATCGATCACCGCGTCATCGACGGCGCGCAGGCCGCCGCCTTCACGAACCGGGTGATGGAGTACCTGGAGGACCCGTCGCTACTCCTGCTGGAGTAGGCCGGCGGCGACTTCGTTTCTCGTTTCTCCGTGCCGGCGATCGCGAGTCGGTGACCTCGGAAGCCCTCGCGTTCAGCCCGGCAGGGCAAACCCTCCGCGAGGAAACCCATACAGCCTTACCCCGCGCGGCAAATACTGCACACGTCATGGTGGTCGGAGACATCGCGACTGGAACGGAGGTCCTCGTCGTCGGCGCGGGACCCGGCGGGTACGTGGCCGCCATCCGCGCCGCGCAACTGGGGCTGGACACGACGCTCGTCGAGCGGGACGCCTACGGGGGGACCTGTCTGAACTACGGCTGCATCCCGTCGAAGGCGCTGGTGACGGCGTCGGACGTCGCCTACGCCGCCCGGGAGGCGGAGGAGATGGGCATCCACGCCGACCCCGCCGTGGACATGAAGGGGATGGTGTCGTGGAAGGACGGCGTCGTCGATCAGTTGACGGGGGGCGTCGAGAAGCTCTGTAAGGCCAACGGCGTCAACCTCGTCGAGGGGACCGCGGAGTTCGCGGACGAGCGCAAGGTGCGCGTCGCCCACGACGGCGAGGGACAGGGCTCGGAGTCCATCGAGTTCGAGCACGCGATCATCTCGACCGGCTCGCGGCCCGTCCAGATCCCGAACTTCGAGTTCGACGGCGAGTACGTCCTCTCCTCGCGCCACGCGCTGGCGCTCGACACGCTCCCGGAGAGCCTCGTCGTCGTGGGCGCGGGCTACATCGGGATGGAACTCGGCACCGTCTTCGCGAAGCTCGGGACGGACGTCACCGTCGTCGAGATGCTCGACTCGGCGCTGCCCGGCTACGAGGACGACGTGGCGCGGATCGTCCGGAGCCGCGCGGAGGACCTCGGCATCGAGTTCCACTTCGGCGAGGCCGCGAAGGACTGGGAGCGCTCGGGCGACGGCATCACCGTCCGCACCGAGGACGGTGAGGGCACCGTGAGCGAGTTCGGCGCGGAGAAGGTGCTGGTCGCGGTCGGGCGTAGCCCCGTCACGGACACGCTGAACCTGGAGGCGGCGGGCGTCGAGACCGACGAGCGGGGGTTCGTCCCGACGGACGACCGCGCGCGGACCAACGTCGAGCACGTCTACGCCGTCGGCGACGTCGCGGGCGAGCCGATGCTCGCGCACAAGGCGATGAAGGAGGGCCAGGTCGCCGCGGAGGTCATCGCCGGCGAACCGTCGGCGCTCGACTACCAGTCGGTCCCGGCCGCGGTGTTCACCGACCCCGAGATCGGCACCGTCGGCATGACGGAGGCCGAGGCCGAGGAGGCGGGCTTCGAACCCGTCGTCGGCCAGATGCCGATGCGGGCGAGCGGGCGCGCGCTGACGATGAACGAGGGGGACGGTTTCGTCCGCATCGTCGCCGACGGGCCGAGCGGGTTCGTCCTCGGCGCGCAGATCGTGGCCCCGGAGGCCTCCGAACTGGTCGCCGAACTCACTCTGGCGATCGAGATGGGCGCGACCCTGGAGGACGTCGCCGCCACCATCCACGTCCACCCGACGCTCTCGGAGGCGGTGATGGAGGCCGCGGAGAACGCACAGGGCCACGCGATCCACACGCTGAACCGCTGATCGAGGTATCGGGCCCGCCCGCCGTCACCCGTAAGCGGCGGACGACGACCACCTACTCCTACTCGTCGAGGTAGCGCCGCCACTCCTCCGACTCGGCGACGCGTCGTAGCTCCGCGTTGACCACTTCGAGGATCTGTTCGAGATACCCCTCGAAGTAGACGGCGTCGACGACCTCCCCGAACGGACCGAGCGGCGACTCGAACGTGTAGACGTCGCGGAGGAGCGTCCCATCCCCCTCTCGGGGTTCGAAGAAGCGGTCGTGGATGAGGCGCTCGAACGGGCCCTCGGTCATGCGCTCGCGAAAGTGTCGCGGGCGGCTGTACGTGGAGAGCTTCATCGTGTAGGAGACGGGGACGCCGAAGAAGCGACCGCGCCAGACGAGCGAGGTCCCCGGCCGCAGGAAGTCGCCGGTCACGCCGGCGGCGGCGCGGAGGCGGTACGGTCGGAGCGCGTTCTCGCGGAGGGTGACGCACCGCGCGAGGTCGAAGACGCGCTCCGCTGGCGCATCGATCGGCGTTGCGAGACGGATGGTCGTCATCGACGGCGCGCGACCCCCGGTCGCTCGGGGGTGGTAATCGGCAGTGCCCCTGTCAACGACGAAGGAAACCAGCCACGGGGGAAAAAGGGTTGCGACCGATCGGACGACCGCCCCCCGTCGTACCGATCCGCCGACGCGTTTTAGGCCCCTCTCGACGACGAAGGCCCATGAAGGCCATCACGCTCGGTCCGGAGGGGACGTACTCCCACCGGGCCGCGCGCGCAATCGCCGAGGAGGTCACGTTCGCCGAGTCGGTGACCGACATCGTCGAGGCGGTCGCCGAGGGGCGCGTCGAGCGGGGCGTCGTCCCGATCGAGAACAGCATCGAGGGGAGCGTCACCGAGAGCCTCGACGCGCTCGCCACCCACGACGTGGCCGTCGTTCAGGAGATCGTCACGCCGATCCGGCACGCCCTGCTCGCCCAGCGCGAGGACTTCGAGGTGGTGGCCAGCCACGCGCAGGCGCTCGCACAGTGTCGCAGCTACCTGGAGGAGAACTACCCGCACGTCGCCCGGGAGGCGGTCGCCAGCACCGCCCGCGGCGTCGAACAGGCGCGGGAGGACCCGTCCGTCGCCGGGATCGGGCACCCCGACAACGCGGGCGACGGACTGCGCGTGCTCGCCGAGAACATCCAGGATCGCACGTCGAACGCGACGCGCTTCGTCGTCGTCGCCCCCGAACACGAGCGCGAGGAGGCGGGCGGGAAGACCTCGCTGGTGGTCTACCCGAACACGAACTACCCCGGCCTGCTGCTGCGACTGCTCGAACCGTTCGCCGAGCGGGACATCAACCTGACGCGCGTCGAGTCCCGCCCGAGCGGCGAGCGCCTCGGCGACTACGTGTTCCACGTCGACGTCGCGGCGGGCCTGTACGAGGAGCGCACGCAGGAGGCCATCGACGCCGTCGAGGGGATCGTCGAGGACGGCTGGGTCCGTCGCCTCGGGTCGTACGACACTCGGCACGTGCTGTACTAGAATTTATCCGGGATGGAGGCGTACGAGCGAATATGCCCCGTCGAAACCCGTTCGAGGAGATCGAGCGCATGTTCGAGGAGATGAACGAGGGACTGCGCACCTTCGACACCGGCCTCACGCAGGGCGTGCCCATCGACGTCGTCGAGACGGACGACTCGTTCGTCGTCACCGCCGACCTCCCCGGCTACGAGAAGTCGGACATCGACGTTCGGCTGTCGGGATCGACGCTCGTCGTCTCGGCGGAGCGCTCCGCCGAGGAGGAGGAGGCGGAGGAGGGAAGCTACGTCCGCCGCGAGCGCACGCGCGAGTCGGTCACCCGCAGCGTCCGCCTGTCCGAGCGGGTCGACCCGTCCTCGACGAACGCGAGCTACAACAACGGCGTCCTGACGGTCACGCTCTCGAAGGAGAGCACCGACAGCGGGGAGTCGATCCCCATCGAGTGATCCCCGTCGGGGAGTCGCAGTCACGGATCCCCGTCGGACGATCCGCGACCGGACGATCAGTACAGCGCGGCGATCTCGTCCGCGGTTCGAGCGGCGAGCGCCCGCCACCCGTCGGGGCGCTCCGCGCCGCGCTTCGGCGGATCGAGCGCGAACTCGACGGCGTGATACGAGTGCGTTAGCTGCGACACACGTAATAAAGGAGTGCTCTCTCTCCGTTTACAGACAGGCCCGCCGCGAGAGACGACGATGCGATCGTCTCAGTACTCGATCACCGGACGCGGTTCGAACGTCACTGTTCGATCCGGCCAGACGACGATCGAGAACGGCTTCGCGTCCGTTTCCGTCTTCGGAGACCACCGATACTGATACGACGTCGAATCGACGGTTACGGTGACGAGATAGGTACCCGGCTGTTCGGTTACCCGGTAGATTTCATAGCCCGAAGTAGGTTCCAGGTCGTACGTCGCGTCGAGCGCCGATTCGGGCGAACCGTTCCCCACGTACTCTATGGTAACCGTGATAGATACGCTATCGTCGTCGAAATTCAGCACGCTGAACGACCCGAACGCCTCCTGGGGGGTGTCCTGTGAGGACCGGTTACTCTCGAAAGGGGTTTCGACGACCCTCTGTTCGGGGTTGATTCGCAGGGTAGAGGTGTTCGTTACCACGTAATCGGTATCGTCGATCCCCATGTCCTGATGCTCTGCCGCTTCACCGTCCCCGTCTAGATCGTAATACGAAGCGCCGCCGCATCCGGCTCGGAGGTAGTACCCCATCTTCGTATTGTTCACCAGCATTGCGTTACACCTCAGTTCAGCGTTGGAGAAATTTTCGTCGATCAAGCCGTTGTACCGCTGGACCCGCTCGTACTGTTCAAGATAATCGACGACGGAGTCGTTGGTTACCGTATCCGGGCGATCCGGCGTCGGTTTCGGTGTGACGGGTGATCGATCGGGTGTAGACGGCGAACCGCCGTTTTCCACGGGACCAATACAACCGGCAGAAACGACGAGGGCGGCGAGGGTAACGATTAGAAGCGTGGACCTCAACATGGAGGTGCACGTATATTTGGAGCTGGTAAATATTTTGTACCCTGCTATATCTCTCCCACTACGCGAAGCCGACCAGAGCGCCCTCAGTCGATCCGGATCGCCGGCCGCCCGGGGCGGGCCTTGCCGGCGAGGTCGTCGCTCGCGTCCCCAGCGCGGGTGACGCGAACCTCGGCGTCGAACTCCCGTTCGAGCAGCCACGCCGCGCGCCGGAGCGCCTCGTACTCCCGCTCGGGTGCCAGCGCGGGCGTGAGCGACTGCCGCTCGTCCTGGAGGTCCTGACCGTAGGACGCCGCGGCGTCCCCCTGCGCCCGGATCTCCTCGTCGCCCATGATCTCGCCGATGACGTTCGGCGCGTCGCTCTCGATCGCGATGGAGAGCGCGCGGTGCTTCCACTCGGGCGCGACGACCACCTCGATGCGCTCGGGGTCGTCGATGCCCGCCACGTCGACGATCTGGCGGACGTCGCCCCGGGTGTTCTCCACGAGGCGGCGGACGCGCTCGCGGTCGCGCACGTCGCGCTCGGGTTCGGGCCACGGGGCCTCGGCGACGAAGCCGTCGGCGTCGAGTTCGCGCCACAGCTCCTCGCTGACGTGTGGAGCCACCGGCGCGAGGAGCTTCACGACGGCGCGCAGGCCGCGCTCGAACGTCTCCGCGTGGGGCGTCGCGTGCTCGCGGTACCGTCGCAGCAGGCGCGCGAGCGACCGCGTCTCGCGGATCGCGGTGTTGAACGTGAGCGTCTCGAAGTCCTCGGTGGCCGCCGCGACGGTGGCGTCGATCTCGCGGGCGACGTACTCGGCGACCTCGTCGCGCTCCCCGGTCGCCGCCGCGGGATCGAACGCCTCGACAAGCTCGGCGAACCGCTGGAGGAAGGCGTGGGCGGACTGGACGCCCTTGTCCGACCAGTCGAAGTCGCGCTCGGGCTGGGCGGCCTGGAGGGTGAACAGACGGGCGGTGTCCGCGCCGTAGCGCTCGACGATCTCGAGCGGCGAGACGCCGTTGCCCTTGCTCTTCGACATCTTCTCGCCGTCGGCGAGCACCATCCCCTGCGTGACGAGGTTCGAGAACGGCTCGCGGTGCTCGAGCATGTCGAGGTCCGCGAGGACCTTCGTGACGAACCGCGAGTAGAGCAGGTGCATCACGGCGTGCTCGATGCCGCCGACGTACCGGTCGACGGGCATCCAGTCGTTCGCGCGCGCGACGTCGTAGGGCGCGTCCGTCGCGTCCGGCGAGACGTAGCGCAGGAAGTACCACGAGGAGTCCATGAAGGTGTCCATCGTGTCCGTCTCGCGCTCCGCCTCGCCGCCGCACTCGGGGCAGGTCGTGCGGACGAACTCCTCGACCGCGGCGATCGGGTTGCCCGTGGTCGGGACGAACTCGGGCAACTCGACGGGCAGGTCCTCCTCCGGGACGAGGACGGGACCGCACTCCGGGCAGTGGACGACCGGTATCGGCGTCCCCCAGTAGCGCTGCCGGGAGATGCCCCAGTCGCGCAGGCGGTACTGGACGTGCTCCGCCGCGCCCTTCACGTCGGCGACCAGCCGCTCGCGCGCGGCGGCGCTCTCCATGCCGGAGTACCGCCCGCTGTTCACGAGCACGCCGTCCTCGGTGTAGGCCGCCTCGCTCACGTCCGGAATCTCGATGTTCCCGGCCGATCGGGCGCGCTCGTCCGCGCGCCCGTCCGCGGGTGCGATCACGGGAACGATGTCGATTCCCTGCGCCTCCGCGAAGGCGTGGTCGCGTTCGTCGTGGCCCGGCACGCCCATCAGCGCGCCCGTGCCCACGTCCGAGAGGACGAAGTCGGCGACGAAGACGGGCACCTCGTCGCCCGTGACGGGGTTCGTCGCGGTGAGGTCGGTGCGCACGCCCTGCGGGGTGTCGCCCTCGGGGTCGGCCACCTCCTCGACGAAACGACGCACGTCCTCGTCCTCCTCGGCGAGCGCTTGCGAGATCTCGTGACCCGGCGCGAGCGCGAAGAACGTGACGCCGTGGATCGTGTCGATGCGAGTGGTGAACACCTCCACGGGGCCGTAGTCCTCGATATCAAACTCAAGCGTCGCGCCGGGCTGGCGGCCGATCCAGTTGCGCTGCATCTGCCGGACGTTGTCCGGCCAGCCGTCCAGGTCGGAGAGCGCCGCCTCGAGTTCGTCGGCGTACTCGGTGATCTTCAGGAACCACTGGTCCAGTTCCCGGCGCTCGACGGGCGTGTCACAGCGCCAGCACAGCTCCGCCTCGCCCTCCACCTGCTCGTCGGCGAGCACCGTCTCGCAGGAGGGACACCAGTTGACCTCGCTGGCCTTCCGCTCCACGAGGCCGGCCTCGAAGAAGCGCTCGAAGAGCCACTGGTTCCAGCGGTAGTACTCGGGCTGGCAGGTGGCGATCTCGCGCTCCCAGTCGTAGCCGAAGCCCATCGCCTGCATCTGCTCGCGCATCCGCTCGATGCAGTCGAGCGTCCAGTCTCTGGGGTTGGTATCGTGCTCGATGGCCGCGTTCTCGGCGGGCAGACCGAAGGAGTCCCACCCCATCGGGTGGAGCACCTCCTCGCCCCGCATGCGCTCGAACCGCGCGTAGGCGTCCGTGATGGTGTAGTTCCGGACGTGGCCCATGTGCAACTCGCCGGACGTGTAGGGGAACATCCCGAGCACGTAGGTCGGGTCCTCGGCGTCGTCCGGCGTGCGGTAGACCCCCGCGTCGGCCCACCGCGCCTGCCACTTCCGCTCGATCTCGGCGTGGTCGAATCCTCGTTGTTCCTGCATAGATGGAGAGGGAGTTGCGGTACCTAGTCGGGCCGGGGTTCTTTATGTTGTCATTCGACGGTGAGGGAGTGGCGGGTAACGCGACGCGGAGCGTACCGTGCGTCCCGAAAGGCTGAAGCGAGACCGCTCGCTCCGTCCATCCTCATGTCGGTCTACGAGGAGAGCAGAGCGCAGGTCGGCGCGGTGATACGCCGTCTGGCCGAGGAGCACGGGGAGTTCGAGGTCATCGACAAGACGTGGGAGCACCCACGCACCCGGCACGAAGCCATCGTCGAGCGCTACGAGAACGGCGGACTCGGCGGGGGCGGAGTGTGGCTGACCAACGAACGGGGAGAGGTACTGCTCGTTCGCAACGTCGGCGACGACGGATGGGCGGATCCGGGCGGAAAAGTCGAACCCGGCGAGACGCACGAGCGGGCCGCGAAGCGGGAAGTCAGAGAGGAGGCGGGCGTCGACTGTCGGATAACGGGCGTCCTCGAAGTCCACTGGATAGAAAACCGGTGCGTCGAGGGCGACGCTCCCGCCGTCTGTGAGGCCATCGTGATCTTCACCGGGAAGTACGTCGACGGAAAACCCCGCCCTCGTGAGGGCGAAATCGCCGAGGTAGGGTGGTTCTCCGCGCCACCCGAGGAGGTCCTGTACGAGGAGGTACGGACGAGGTCGTACTCGGAGATCGAGTAACGCATCCTCGTCAGCGATGCTCGTACGACGAGGGGATCGAAGGTACCGCACCGCGAAAGCGCCGCGGACGACGCCATGCCTCGATTGCACTCGATGTTTCACCCTTCGACGGTCTCACAGTATCCACGAGTGGCGACCGGCACACCGTCGAAGCGAAGCGGTTTGAGCAGGGCTCGAGACGGGAGCTACAGTACATGGGTGTGCGAATCGTACCGAGCTACGTCACGGCCTCATATTGAAAATTTTCCCATATAGTTGTACTATGGCCACAACGCGGCCACGGATGTTCAAAATCAGAGGGGAAATTTTTACTGTAGTGCGCTGGACGATCCAGTAATGATAGAAGGGTTCGACCTGCCACCGGACGCTCCTGGACGGTACATCCCACTGAACGTCCCGCGGAGTCTCTCCCGAACCCGGCGGAACTCACCGACGATGGGCGACGAGACGTCTTCGTCGCCGAGTGATCGATCCTTCGACGGATGCAGAGAACGATATCGGCGTCTAGTTCTTTACCGCTCGCCCGTCTCTCCTCCCCCATGAGCGACTACGACCCGCACGCCGTAGAGGAGAAGTGGCGCGAGCGGTGGGCGGAGAAGGGGACCTACGAGGCCGACCCCACGGACGACCCCGACCCGACGTTCGTCACCGTCCCCTACCCCTACCCGTCGGGGGGGATGCACATCGGGCACGCCCGGACGTACACCGTGCCGGACGTGTACGCGCGCTACCGCCGCCTGCGGGGGGACACGGTGCTCTTTCCCATCGCGTGGCACGTGACCGGCACGCCCATCGTGGGGGCCGTAGAGCGCCTGAAGAGCGGCGAGGAGAAGCAGCTCTCGCTGCTCCGGGACACCTACGAGGTGCCCGAGGAGACGCTGGAGGAACTCGAGACGCCGATGGGGTTCGCCCGGTACTTCATCGAGAACCACTACAAGAAGAACATGAAGGCGCTCGGGCTCTCGATCGACTGGCGGCGGGAGTTCACTACCAACGACGAGCGCTACTCGAAGTTCATCACCTGGCAGTACGAGACCCTGCGCGACCGCGGGCTGCTCGAGAAGGGTCTCCACCCGGTGAAGTACTGCACCCGCGAGAACAACCCCGTCACGACCCACGACCTGCTGGAGGGCGAGGAGGCGGAGTTCCAGGACTACACGCTGATCGAGTTCGAGTGGGAGGCGAGCGGCGACGAGAAATCGGCGGTCGTCCCGATGGCGACCCTGCGCCCGGAGACGGTGTACGGCGTGACGAACGCGTTCGTGAACCCCGACGCGGAGTACGTCCGGGCGAGCGTGGACGGGGAGCCGTGGGTCGTCTCCCGCGAGGCGGTCGAGAAGCTCCGGCTGCAGGCACGCGAGGTCGAGGTCGAGGAGGCGTTCGCGGGCGAGCGGCTGGTCGGCGAGCGCGTCGCGAACCCCGTCACGGACGAGGCGGTGCCCGTGCTCCCGGCGTCGTTCGTCGACCCGGACAACGCGACGGGCGTGGTGATGTCCGTCCCGGCGCACAGCCCCGACGACTGGGTGGCGCTGCGGGAGGCCAAGGCCGACGCCGAGGGCATGGCGGCCCACGGCCTCGATCCCGAGGCGGTGCGGGCGATCGAACCCCGCGCGATCCTGACCGTCGAGGGGTACGGCGAGTTCCCGGCCCGCGACGCCGTCGAGGAGCGGGGCATCGAGTCCTCTGCCGACCCGCGGCTGGCTGAGGCCACGCGGGAGGTGTACAACCGCGAGTTCCACGCGGGCGTGCTCGGCGAGCAGTACGGCGAGTACGCGGGCGAAGTCGTCGAGGACGTCCGCGAGGCGCTGAAGCGGGAGTTCGTCGACCGCGGCGCGTTCACCTCGATGTACGAGTTCACCGAGGAGGTGATCTGCCGCTGCGGCGGGGAGGTCGAGGTGGCAGAACAGGAGACGTGGTTCCTGCGGTACGACGATCCCGACTGGAAGACGGAGGCCCACGAGGCGGTCGAGGGGCTCACGGCGATCCCCGAGAACACCCGCGAGCAGTACGACCACACGATCGACTGGCTGAACGAGTGGCCCTGCATCCGCAACTACGGGCTGGGCACGCGCCTGCCGTGGGACCCCGACTTCGTCATCGAACCGCTGTCGGACTCGACGATCTACATGGCCTACTACGCGATCGTCCACCGACTGCGCGACGTCCCGCCGGAGGACCTGACGCGGGAGTTCTTCGATACGCTGTTCTACGGGAGGGAAGCCGTCGAGAATCCGGACGACCGCGCGCTCGCCCTGCGCGAGGAGTGGGACTACTGGTATCCCGTCGACGTCCGCTGTTCCGCGAACGACCTCATCGCGAACCACCTGACGTTCTACCTGTTTCACCACGCCGAGCTGTTCGACCGGCCGAACTGGCCGCGGGGGATCACCGTCATGGGCATGGGGTTGCTCGAGGGCGAGAAGATGTCCTCCTCGAAGGGCCACGTCGTCCTCCCGGCGGCGGCCATCGAGGAGTACGGCGCGGACACCGTCCGGTTCTTCCTGCTCAACAGCGCCGAACCGTGGCAGGACTACGACTGGCGAGACGACGCCGTCGGCGACGTGCGCGATCAACTGACCCGTTTCTACGCCCGCGCGGAGGCGGTGATCGAGGCCGACGCCCCCGACGAGCGTCCCGACCTGCGGGACGTCGACCGCTGGCTGCTCTCGAAGCTCGCGGCGACCGTCGCGGACGTGACCCGCGCGATGGACGGCTTCGAGACGCGCACCGCGAGCCAGGCGGCCTTCTACAACTTCGAGGAGCACCTGCGGTGGTACCGCCGGCGGGCGGGCTCCGGGGAGGCCGGGATCGCGGACCTCGACCGCGCGGGGGCACGCTGGACGCTCCGCGAGGTGCTCCGCACCCGCCTCCGCCTGCTCGCGCCGTTCGTCCCGTTCCTCGCGAACGAACTCCACGAGCGGCTGACGGGCGAGCCGGCGACCGAGTGGCCCGCGGCGGTCGAGGCGTGGCGTGACGAGCGAAGCGAGTTCCGCGAGGCACTGATCGCCCGCCTCGCGGACGACGTTCGCGACATCGTCGAGGTGACGGGCACCGACCCCGAGCGCGTCCGGATCGCCGTCGCCGACGACTGGAAGCGCGACGTGTTCGACGCCGTGGTCGAGCGGGCGCTCGCGGACGACGCCGAGCGCGCGACCGCCCCCGACGTCGGCGCGGTCATGGGCGAGGTGATGGCGGATCCCGATCTACGCGAGCGGGGCGAGGCGGTGAACCGGCTGGTGGGCGACCTGGCTGAGGCGGTCCGCGGGCGCGAGGCGGCGACGGTCGACGCCATGCGCGAGGTCGACGAGCGGGCGGTCTACGCCGACGCGTCGGACTTCCTCGAACGCGAGTTCGACGCGGAGATCGAGGTGACCGTCGAGGCGGACGCCGACTTCGAGCGGGCGGGACGGGCGACGCCCTTCCGTCCTGCGATCCACATCGAGTGAGCGAACAGGGATTTATTTCCGCGCGGCGTAGCGGTAAGCATGAGCCAGGACCCGAACGAACAGCAGGGCCTCGCCGCGCGGATGCGAACCGTCACGCCGGAGTACTTCGGCCGGCCGGACGCGGAGATGAGCGCCATCGGCTGGGCGCTCTTTCTCGGCATGGTGATCCTGCTCGTGCCGCTACTGCCCTTCATCGCGATCGTCTGGGCCGTCTCGAAGCTGTTCGAGCGCGGTGCGGAGCGACGGGCGCGACGGCGGGAGTAGTGCAGGCGGGAGTAGCGGAGGCGGGAGTAGCGGAGGCGGGAATAGCGGGAGTCCGAATTACGCCGAGCGCCGTGACGGCAATCGATACAGAGCCACGTAGATGACGACCGTTGCGACGCAGAGTACGATTAGCAACGAACGCGCCACGTTCGGGAACGCGAGGACGGGGTCGTCGACGAGGACCTGGAGGACGCCGTAGAGAGACCATACCAGCAGCGTCGCGAGGAAGGCCGCGGAGGACACGTCGTAGAACGCGTCGATGGCCCGCGCGACGCGGGGTCGCTCGCCCTCGTAGGGTCGCGAGAGCGCGGTGAGCGCGAGGAAGATCGCCGCGGCGAACCCGGCGTACGCGAGCGCGACCGCCGCGAGTCCGACCGTCCCGAAGAGCCGCGCCAGCGGGTACGACGCGACGACCGTCGCGGCCGCTCCGCCGCCGAGGGCCGCGATCACCCGCGTGAATCGATCGATGGAGCGTGGCATCGGGTGGTGACTGCGTCCGTGAACGTACCGAGGACGGAAGACCGTTACGTCGCTCTCGTCACCGAACGCGCGTGTCCACGAGGTCGAACGGGTAGCCCGCGCCGGTCTCCTTCGCGTGCTCGTAGACGACGTGCGCGGTCGCGATGTCCTGGATCGCGAGGCCGGTCGAGTCGAAGACGGTGACGCCGGTGTCCGCCGTTCGGCCCGGGCGTTCCCCGACGACGATCTCGCCGATCGCGGCGTGGATGTCGTCGTCGGTCAGGACGCCCTTCGAGTAGGGGACGTTGATCTCGCCGGAGTGGGTGGTCTGGGCGTGGTCGTCGATGACGAGCGTCGCGTCGAGCAGTATCCCGTCCTCGAGTTCGTGCTTGCCGGCGGCGTCCGCGCCCATGGCGTTGACGTGCGTGCGCTCGCCGACCCACTCGCGCTTCACGATCGGCTCCTCGACGGGCGTGACCGTCGAGAGCACGTCGCAGGCGGCGGCCTCCTCGACGCTCCCGGCCCGCACGTCGAAGTCGTCGCCGAACCGATCGCGGAAGGCCGCGACCCGCTCCGCGTCGATGTCGCTCACGACGACGCGCTCGATAGGTCGGATCGCGCTGATGGCCTCCAGCTGGGTGTACGACTGGACGCCCGCGCCGACGATGCCGAGGGAGGTCGCATCCTCGACGGCGAGGTGGTCGGTGGCGACGGCGGCCGCCGCGCCCGTGCGCAGGCGCGTGACGCTCGTCCCGTCCATCACGGCCAGCGGGAAGGCGTTCCGCGGATCGGAGTAGATGACCGTCCCGAGCACGGTCGGCAGGTCGTACCGATCGGCGTTGTCGGGGTGGACGTTCACCCACTTCACCCCGGCGGCGTCCCAGTCGCCGGACGCGTCGGAACCCGCGGGCGAGTCAGACCGCCCCGAAGGGCCGTACTCGCTCTTCCGGACGTCGAGGTAGGCGGGCATCGACCGGAAGTCGCCGTTGTACCGCGGCAGGTCGATGTAGGACTTGGCGGGCATCTGTGCGTCGCCGTGCTCGTAGGCGGCGAAGGCGTCCTCGACCGCCGCGATGACCTCGGACATCTTCGCGTTGGCGAGGACGTCCTCGGGGTTCAACAGCAGCGTCTGCATGACGGCAATACTTTCCTCCCGGTACTTAATGCATCTGAAGCGCCCGCGAGCGGGGAAAGCTTTTGTCCGCGTCGGCGACAGTGATCGTATGCGACACGTCCCGCTCGCGCTCGCGCTCGTCCTCCTCCCGCTCGCCGGTTGCAACGGGATCGTGCCGGGGATCGACGGCGGCGAGATGCCCCCCGTGACGCCCGCCGAGGTACCGCGCGACATGTACGGCGGGACCATCGCCCCCGGACTCACCGAGCAGCGCGTCGTGAACGCCTCCGCGCTGCTCCGCGCCCACCGCGAGGTGCTGGCGGGCCGCTCGGTGACGGTCGCGTCGCGATCGACCTACCGGGAGGGCGGACGGGTCGTCTGGGATCGGCGCACGACGTTCCGCCACAGCGCCGACGGGAAGCGCGTGGAGATCGTGGTTCGCGATCCCGCCGACCCGGAGGGCGGGTACCTGACCCGGATCTGGTCGAACGGCTCCGTGACGGTCTTCGACGAACGACGCGACGGGCGATCGTCCGTTCGGGTGGACCGCAGCGGCGACCGGTTCGATCCCAGGATGCACCTGGCGGGGCTGGGACACGCGTTCGCCGAGGGGACCGTCGTCTCCGTCCGCGGCCTCGATACGGGCGGGACCTACGACGTCTTCGAGGTGACCGTGGCGAGAGAGCTAGCGGGATTGCCCGGTGAGCGCTCGTCGACGACTTTCGTCGTGGACGAGCGGGGGTTCATCCGGCGGTTCACCGAGACGGACCGCGAATCCGACGGGCGGGACGGGCGGCGAACGGTGCGACGGCGGACCGTCCGCTACGAGCGCGTCGGGGCGACCGAGGTCGGGCGTCCCGCCTGGGTCGCCGACGCGCTCGGTCGGGTCGCGAGCCGCGAGTACGTCGCGCCCGGCGTGACGAGCGAGCGGGTCGTGGATCCGGACGCGCTGCGCGGGGCGCACCGCAGGGCGCTCCGGAACGTCTCGGTGACCTACGAGTACGAACGGACGCGCCGAGCGGAAAACGGGACGGTGCTCGTCCGCTACGCCGGGACGACGTGGGTAGGAGCGAACGGACGGAACTACTACCGGATCGAGGAGCAGTACGACGACGAGCGGCGGGGGCGCGACGAGCGCTGGTCGAACGGGACGGTCACCTACGTGCGGCGCGTCGGCGTCGACGGTGAGCCGAGGTACGACCGGCTGGGCGCGACGGATCACCGCGCGCGGTCCCCGTCGTTCAGTCGGAGCATCGTCTTCGCCGAGGAGACGACCGTCACGGCGCTCGGCGACGGTCGCTACCGCGTCGTCGCGACCGGAATTCCGATAGACGGCCGGCGATACGGGGACGAGGGGAGGGCCGAGGTCCACGACGGTCGCGTCGAGTTCGTCGTCCGCGAGGACGGTTTCGTCGAGGAGTACGTCGAGACGTACGTGCGCGTGGAGGGGGAGCGAACCGTCCGCCACCGCGAGACGTTCCGGTACGTGAACCGCGGGACGACGGACGTGCCGCGACCGGCGTGGCTCGAGGAGGCGGCGAACGAGACCGACTGGCAGGTGGTCGCGGACAGGTAGCTCAAACGCTCGACGCGAAATCGATGGCGACCTCGCCCTCTCGGACGGTGACGCGCACGACCCGACCGCCGTCGCGGCTCAGGACGACCGCCTCCCGGTGGGGTCGGCCGCCGTCGACGCGCACGGCGAACGGGAAGTCGGTCATCCCCGTCGCCGCGAGCGGGAGCGCCTCCGCGTAGCGGGCCGTCCCGCCCCCGTCGAGTTCGACGGTCGCGCCGAACGACGACTCCCCCGCACCGTTCGCGATCCGGACGCGGACGGCGTGCGCGACGTCGTCCGCGTTGACGAGGTGGAGCGCCGCGTACGCCTCGGGCCGTCGGCCGACCGATCCGTCGCCGGTCGTGGGGGGCGTGGGGGACGTGGGCGACGACCCGTTGGCGTCGTCGGGCGTCGAGGACGCGTTCGCGTCACCGGGCGACGCGACGCACCCGGCGACGCCCAGGGCGACCGCCGCCGCCACCGAACGGAGGATCGTTCGACGTGAGCGAGGACACATGCACTCCCAGTACCTGACGATGAGTGATATGTTTTTCTGTGTGAATAGTCTAATTCGAAATAACATCGTCGGTAGCTGTCTCGGTGGCGGTGCGGATCGGCGCGGCGCGAACCCAGCGCGGCGGTCGAGCGGTTTGAGACGGAGATGGTTGGCGAGCGGTGGCTCACGCTCGGCGAGCGAAAACAAAGAGGAAGCGTTCGGCGGGCGGTTCACCGGCGCGCTCACCGCGAGCACCGCGGAGCGGTGCGAGCGGGCCGAGGAGCGAACGGAGGTGCGAAGCACCGAAGTGAGCGACGAGTGTCCTCGCGAACGGAGTGAACGAGGGCTCGTCGGAGCTCTACTCCGACGGTGCTTTTGATCGAGCTTTTGCCGAGCGAGGGCCGCTAGGCCCGAGCGCAGGGCAAAAGGTCGTCCTACATCGGCGGGCCGAACGGAGTTCGGCTGCCTATGTGAACGTCGGTTCAGCCGACGTTCACATAGCGCCGCCCATGCCGCCCATGCCGCCCATGCCGCCCATGCCGCCCATGCCGCCGGGTGCGCCGCCCATCTCCTCGTCGTCGTTACCGCCGGTGGACAGGTCGCCCGCGGCGATGATGTCGTCGATCTTGAGGACGAGGTTGGCGGCCTCGGTGGCCGAGGAGAGCGCCTGCTCCTTCGCGTGGGCGGGTTCGACGACGCCCGCGTCGAAGGTGTCCTCGACCTGGCCGGAGAAGACGTTCAGGCCGGCGCGGATCTGGTCGTCCTCGTGGGCCGCGCGGAGGTCGACCAGCGTGTCGATGGCGTCGAGACCGGCGTTCTCCGCGAGCACGCGCGGGACGAGTTCGAGCGAGTCGGCGAACGCCTCGACGGCGAGCTGCTCGCGCCCCTCGACGGAGTCGGCGTAGTCGCGCAGGCGGCGGGCGAGTTCGACCTCGATAGCGCCGCCGCCGGCGAGCACGCGGCCGTCGGAGACGGTCTGCGCGACGACGTCGAGCGCGTCGGTGATGCCGCGCTCCAGTTCGTCGACGACGTGGTCGGTCGAGCCGCGCAGCAGGAGCGTCACGCCGTGGCTGTCGCCGCCCTCGACGTAGAACAGCTCGTCGGCGTCGTCGCGGCGGACGCTACCGGTGCCGAGGTCCTCCTCGGTGGCGCTGTCGAGGTCGCTGACGATGCGCGCGCCGAGGACCTCCTTCAGGAACTTGACGTCGGACTTCTTCGCGCGGCGGACGGCGAGGATGCCCTTCTTCGCGAGGTAGTGCTGGGCGAGGTCGTCGATGCCCTTCTGGCAGAAGACGACGTTCGCGCCCGTGGCCTCGATCTGCTCGACCTTCTCCTTGAGCTGGGCCTCCTCGTTGTCGAGGAACTGCTGGAGCTGGTCGGGGCTGTCGACGGAGAGCTGCGTGTCCACGTCGGCCTCCTCGATCTCGATCGGCTCGTTGATGAGCATGACCCGCGCCTCCCCGACGGTGTCGGGCATGTCCGGGTGGACGGGGTCCTTGTCGATGGCCGCGCCCTGGAGCAGTTCGGACTCGCCCGCGGCGCGCCCGGTCTGGGTCTCGATCTTCACGTAGTCGAGGTCGACGACGTTCTCGCCCTCGGGGCCCTCGACGGTGACCTGCTGCACCGCGTCGACGATGAGCTGGCCGAGCAGCTCCTTGTTCAGCTCAGCGCCCTTGCCGGTCATGGAGGTCTCGGCGACCTTGCGCAGGAGTTCCTCGTCGTCGGTGTCGACGCGCTCTGCGATGTCGTCGACCTCCTCGCGGGCCCGCTGGGACGCCAGGTGGAAGCCCTTGATGACCGCCGTCGGGTGGATGTCCTGCTCGAGCAGGTCCTGGGCGTTCTTCAGGAGTTCGCCCGCGATGGCGACCGCGGTCGTCGTGCCGTCGCCGGCCTCGTCCTCCTGGGTCTCCGCGACCTCGACGATCATCTCGGCCGTCGGGTTGTCGATGTCCATCTCCTGGAGGATGGTGACGCCGTCGTTCGTGACGGTGACGTCGCCCATCGAGGAGACGAGCATCTTGTCCATCCCCTTCGGACCGAGGGTGGAACGTACCGCCTCGGCGACCGCTCGCGCGGCGGAGATGTTGTGAGACTGTGCGTCGCGGTCTTTCATCCGCTGGGAGTCCTCGCCGAGAATGATCATCGGCTGGCCCATGCGTTGTCGCTGGCTCATAATCGAGTCGAACGTTGTTTGTGATTCTATATAAAAGTTCAGGATTCGGGGACGGACGTGCTACCACGGGACGGTCGGAGCGATCGCGACAGGCGGTTGACGTGGCTCACGTGGGGCGAACCCGCCACCCACCGCGGGTCGAGCCGCCATCTCCGATCCGCGAGGCGCGATCGTTTTAAATACTATCGACGTCCGACGTCGGCTCGCGCCAGTTCACCCGTACCGTCCCGACGGCGAAGTCGTCGCCCGACTCCGTGTCGCGGCGGATCTGGATCGCGTTCTCGCCCGCGCGGAGCGTCGCGCCCGTGAGCACGTCCATCCAGCACTGCCAGCCCGCGGCGGGGGGGAGGTCGAACCCCGAGAGCGCCTCGCCGTTGATCAGGACCTCGTGGCCGTACGTCCCGACGTCGAACGCCTGGATCGTCACGTAGCCGTCCACCGCACCCTCGACCGGGACCCTGAACACCCGTTCGGTCGACTCGTCGCCGACGAACTCCGCCCACGGGATGTCGAGGGCGTCCGGATCCGTCCCGAGGTGCTCGCTGAACTCAACGAGCGCGTAGTTGCTCCGGTACCGCTGCTCGTCCATACCGAACCGACCGGGCCGAACCACATAGCAGTCGTGGATTCGACCCGTCCGCGACCGGACCTGTCGCCCGTTCCAGTCGAAATCGGGGGGTCGTGAGGCACGCTACGCAGGTTCGAGCGTCTCGTCCGCTCAAATCCTCTCGTCAGTGATGTAGACGCTCACGTCCGTTCGCGTCACAATACGCCAGGACAGGGATTTGAACACGGTCGTTCCGCTCGCGGTCGCTCGCTTCACTCCCTGCTCAAATCCCTTCGTCAGCATCACACGAACTCGAGCCCTAGCGGCGCGGTTCATCGCGCCGCTAGGGCTCGATTTCGAGAGGACGCCAGGACAGGGATTTGAACCACGCCCGAGAACCTGTGCCTGCGGCACAGAACCTCGGTCTGATTAAAATCCCTTCGTTGTCATTGTACGGAATCGCGGACATTCGTAGCGCGACGAGACGCGCTACAGAGTTGCGATTCCAGGAGAACGCCAGGACAGGGATTTGAACCCCGGATCCCAGAGGGAACACGCTTTCCAGGCGTGCGCCTTACCACTCGGCCATCCTGGCTCGTAGGGTGGTACCCGTCGGCTCGGTTAAGTCCTTTCGTTTGCCCGGCGAAACCCTTTGCCGGCGGGGGCCGAATGCCACGCGCAATGGTCGCGCTCAGTTCGGACGAGAAGGGGAAGGTGCTCGTCGACGCCGAGGGGGAAGCACTCGGCGTCGTGACCGGCGTCGAGGACGGGGTCGCGTTCGTCGACCTCGATCCGGGCGTCGGGGAGACGATCCTGGCCGGACTCGGCCACGACGAAGCCGACGCGGACGACGTCGCCGTCGAGGCCGACCTCGTCGCGGACGTGACCGAGACGGAGGTTCGGCTCCGAGGAGACATCTGACGCGAGGAACGTCGCCGAGCGGCCGAGACGGCTCACGCCCGCCTGTAGAGCCGGTGTTCGGTGACGTACGCCGCCGACGCGGCGAGCGCGCCGACGACCGCGGCGAGCGCCAGCCGCGCGGGGAAATCGACCGGGAGCCGTCCGATCGCGAGGTCGTAGCCCTGCACGAGCACGAGGAACGCGAGCGCGCCGACCAGTCCCCAGAGGAGACTCGACCGGAGCCGCGATCTCACTCCGCGAGCGAGGCGACCGCCTCGATCTCGACGCCGACCCCCTTGGGGAGCGCCCCGGCCTGCACCGCGCTCCGGGCGGGCGGCTCCTCGTCGAAGAAGCCCGCGTACGTCTCGTTCATCTCCTCGAAGTCGTCGATGTCCGCGAGGAACACCGTCGTCTTGAGCACGTCCGAGAGGTCCGCACCCGCCTCCGCGAGGACCGCCTCGACGTTCGAGAGCGCCTGCTCGGTCTGCTCGGCGATGGAGGCGTCGTCCAGCAACTCGCCGTCCGGCGTGAGGGGAATCTGTCCCGCGGTGAACACGAGGTCGCCGGTGGTCGTCGCCTGGCTGTACGCGCCGACGGCCGCGGGCGCGTCGTCCGTGCTGATGATGCGCTTCATACCCGACCCCTCCGCCGGAGGGAGCATAAATCCCGGCGGAGGGGTCGAGCACGCCGGGCGAACGCCGACAGGTTCGTGACGACCGACCGCGACTTCGAGCGCCTGCGCGCGGACGAGGACGTAGAGGACGTGAACCCCGTCCCGGAGGACGTCCTCGCGCGCGGTTCGGCGGGGCGGGGACGTGATGCCCGCCGTTCGGGACGCCGCTCACACGAGCACTTCGACGGGGTAGCCCTTCGACTCCAGCGTCTCGATGAGTCGGTCGACGTGGTCGTGGCCGCGCGTCTCGAGGTCGAGTTCCACCTCCGCCGAGGACATCCCGACGTCGCGGGCGGTGCGGTCGTGCTGGATGGCGTAGATGTTCGCGCGCTCGCCGGCGATGACGCCCGCCAGGTTGCGCAGCGCGCCGGGTTCGTCCTTGAGGACGGTCTTGATGCGCAGGTAGCGCCCTCGTTCGAGGAGCCCGCGCATCAGGACGGTCGTGAGCGTGTTCGAGTCGATGTTCCCCCCGGAGATCACCGGGACGACGACCTCGCCCGATTCGTAGTCGAACTTCTCGCCGAGCGCGGCCGCGAGGGGGACCGCGCCGGCACCCTCGGCGAGCACCTTCGAGCGCTCCAGCAGGTAGGTGATCGCTATCGCGATCTCCGGGTCGGAGACGGTGACGACCTCGTCGACGCGCTCGCGGATGACGTCGAAGGTCCGCTCCCCGGCGTGCGTGACGGCGATGCCGTCGGCGATGGTGTCGACGCCGTCGCAGGAGACGACCTCGCCCTTCCGAAGCGAGTCGGCGACGCTCGACGCGCCCGCCGCCTGCACGCCGACCACGCGCACGTCGGGGTCGATCCCCTTCACCGCGGTGGCGACCCCCGAGATGAGACCGCCGCCGCCGACGGGGACGACAACCGCGTCGACCGCGGGGAGGTCCTCGACGATCTCGAGGCCGATCGTCCCCTGTCCGGCCATCACGTCGGCGTCGTCGAAGGCGTGGAGGTAGAACCGCCCCTCCTCGCGCTCGATCTCGTGGGCGCGGGCCTGCGCCTCGTCGTAGCCCGCGCCGTGGAGGACGACCCGACCGCCGTAGCCCTCCGTCGCCTTCACCTTCGAGATGGGCGCGTTCTCGGGCATGACGATCGTCGCGTCCACGTCGGCCCGCGTGGCGGCGAGGGCGACCCCCTGCGCGTGGTTGCCCGCGCTGGCGGTGACGACGCCGGCCTCGCGCTCCGACGCGGAGAGGGTGGCGATGCGGTTGGTCGCCCCCCGGATCTTGAACGCGCCCGTCCGCTGGAACTGCTCGTACTTGAGGTGGATCTCCGCGCCGGTGAACTCGGAGAACGTGTGGGAGTACTCGATAGGCGTGCGAACGGCGGCGTCGCCGATCCGCTCGCGGGCCGCGTACACGTCGTCGAGCGACAGCATATGCCCCGGCGTACCCGGTGGTCGGTGTTACGTGTTTTGAAAGGCCGGGAGGGACCCGACCCGTGGGGAAAACACAGGTGGTGCGTTCCGAGTCCGTTCGGAACGTGTGACACCTCTCCGATGAGCGAGGAGACGTATAAACTCTCCCCATCCACACTGAAAGTGTAATCGCGTGACAGCGGCCGCTTTTTCCGACCGTCGGACGGACGGCTAACGGACGTCGTTCGTTCGTACCACGACGGGTCGAGATTGAATGAAGTCCCTGACGCGCTCGGGGAACGGCCCGTCGCCCGGCCACTCGGCGGGAGCGAACAGCGCCTCGGGGTCGCCCACGTACGTCCACACCGACCCCGAGCGTGCGTCGCTCGGGACGCGGACGCGGGCGTAGAGGCCGCGATCGACGCCCTCGTAGGCGTCGAGCGTCGCGAGGGCCGAGGTGCGCAGCAGGCGACCCCGCGTCTCGCCGCCCGGAGCCAGCGTCGGGTACGTCCCGTCGACGCGGTGGAGCCCCGAGAGCGTCGCCTCGCCGGCGTACTCGTAGTCGTCGAGGACCTCGTCCGCGCGCGCCGGGTCGGTCAGCGTCCCGTAGACGAACACGTCCATGTGGACCGTCGCCCGCACGGACACGTAAACGGACCGGCACGCTCAAACGACGATCGGTCGAACCGTCGTGTCGTGCCGTCCGCGTCGCACCGCCGCGTGCTCGCCGTGTGGAGGCGCGTGTTCGACCTCTCGTGGCCGGTGATGGCCGAGCAGACGTTCCGGACGCTGATGCGGACGACGGACGTCGTGATCGGCGCGACGATCTCGCCGATCGCCGTCGCCGCCATCGGCCTCGCGGACCTCTACAGATGAGCAAGGCGAGTGCCTCGGGGTCGTACGGAAGATCTTCGATCTTCCGCGATGACGAGAGAGCGTCGCTCTCTCGAACCACTTGACCCCGAGGCGGTTCACGCCCGCTTTCCCCTTTGGATCGGCCTCGGCATGGGCGGCGGGGCGATCGCGCTCTCCAGCCAGGACACCGGGGCGTCCCCGACGTCCCGGACACCCGATGCCGGAGGCGACGGGACCCCCGACCCTGCCGACGCCGGCGTCGCACGCGCCGTCGCGAACCGCGACCAGGCCATCAGCACGGCGCTCCTCGCCGGGGCGCTGCTCGGCCTCCCGTTCGTCGCGTTCGGCCTCCTGTTCGGACGTGAAGCCATCGCACTGCTCGGCGCGCCGCCCGAAGTGGCGCGCCTCGGCGGCACCTACCTCGCGATCGTCTTCGCCACCGCCCCGGCCCGCCACGTCTCGCTCGTCGCCGCCCGCTCGCTACAGGGAACCGGCGACACCCGAACGCCGATGTACGTCAACGTCGTCGCCAACGGGCTGAACATCGCCGGCAGCGTCGCGCTCGGCCTGGGGTGGTTCGGCGCGCCCGACCTCGGCGTGGTCGGCGTCGGCCTCGCCACCGCCGCCGCGAACGTCTTCACCGCCGTCGTCCTCACGGCCGCGCTCCGCACGGGGTGGACCGACGCTGGCCTGGTCCGCCCCGCTGACCCGATCGTCGCCCGACAACTCCTCGCGGTGAGCGCCCCCGCCGTCGCCGAGGGGCTGGCCTCGACGCTCGCCGCCTTCCCGCTCAACGCGATCCTGCTCGGCTTCGGGACGGCGGTGAACGCCGCCTACCAGATCGGTCGGCGGGTCTTCCAGCAGGTGACGAGCCCCCTCTCTCGCGGGTACAACGTCGCCGCGAGCGTCGTCGTCGGGCAGGCGCTCGGCGACGGCGACCCCGGCCGGGCGCGCTTCGAGGGCCGGGCGACCGCGGCACTCGGTATCTGCACCGTCGGCGTCGTCGGCCTCCTGCTGGTCGGCGTCGCGGACGCGTTCGTCGCCGCGTTCACCGACGACCCCGAGACGACGCGCTACGCGGTCGCCTTCGCGCGCGTCTACGGTCTCACCGCGTCGTTCCTCGTCGTCTTCGTCGTGCTACAGGGGGCACTGCGCGGCGCGGGCGAGACGCGCGTCCCACTCGTCGCGCGCACGTCCGCCCTCTTCGGGTTCCTCGTCGGGTTCACCTACCTGGCGGGCGTCGTTCTGGGCTACGGCGTCGTCGGGGCGTACGCGGGCATCGCGCTTGCGTACGTCTGGATGGCGCTCGTCGTCGCGGTCAGCTTCGGGCGCTCGGACTGGGCCGGGCGGGCCGCCCGGATGATGGCCGAGCGCGGCAGTCTCGCGGAGGACTGAACCGCTCAGGCGAGCGCGGAGAGCCCGCCGACGAGGCCGACAACCGCGAGCAGGCGGAACGCCGTCCCGACGAAGGCGGCGACGGCGAACTTGACCGGGTTCGTCTCCACCACGCTGAACGCGTAGATGAGCGCCGTGTCGGGCATCAGCGGGACGGCGAGCCCCGCGGTGAGTCCGAGGTAGCCGTGTCGACCGACCCGGCGGACGAACGCGCGCTGTCGCTCCGCGACCCACGCCGGAACCCGCCCGTAGACGCGGACGAAGGGGTTCGACCGCGTCGCCCCGTCGCGCACGTGGAGGGCGAGCAGGCTACCGGCGGCCTTCCCGAGGCTACTCGCGACGATGAGCAGTCCGAGTTCGACGCGCGGGTCGAACCCCAGGTCCAGCGGGACCGCGAGCACGACCTCGCCGGGGAAGGGGAGGACGGTCGCCACGAGCAACGAGTAGACGAGGACGACCAGCAACCCGAGGGGACCGGTGGAGGTCTCGAGTAGCGACTGCACCACCGGGGGGACCGTTTCGTACACGGAGAGATGGGAGTCGTCGGGGAACGTAAGCTTCTTGGCTCGACGTTTTGCTGCGGTCGCGTGCCGGCGACACGCTCCGCGGTCGCCGGCCGCTCCCTGGCAAAACCTCGACTAAAACCGCTTCGGGCTCCCTCCGGTCGCCCTCGCGGCCGCTCGCGCTCCGCGCTCGCGGGAGCAGTGCTGGCCCACGACGTCTGCTAGTCTACCGCTCGTCGGCCGACGCGTAGTCCAGGCCCCGCTCGCCGACGTACCGGGCGCGGGGGCGGATGAGGCGGTTGTCCTCGTACTGTTCGAGGACGTGGGCGATCCAGCCGCCGACGCGGCTGACGGCGAAGATGGGGGTGTAGATGTCGACGGGGATGCCCATCTGGTAGTAGGTCGAGGCGGAGTAGAAGTCCACATTCGGCGCGAGGCCCTTCTCCTCCCGGAGGTACTCCTCGATGGCGACGCTGTAGTCGTACCACTTCTGCTCGCTCGCCTCGCCGAGCGCCTTCGACTTCTCGCTCAGGATGCGCGCGCGGGGGTCCTTCACGTTGTAGACGCGGTGACCGAACCCGGGGACGCGGCGGCCGTTCGCGAGCGCGTCGTCGATCCACTGCTTGGGGTCCTTGTCGCTCTCGTCGACCTCCTTCAGCATCTCCATCACGTCCTGGTTGGCCCCGCCGTGGAGGCTACCCGAGAGCGTCCCGATCGCGCTCGTGACGGCGCTGTGGAGGTCTGCAAGCGTCGATGAGGTGACCATCGCGGAGAACGTCGAGGCGTTCAGTCCGTGGTCGGCGTGGAGCACGAGCGCCATGTCGAACGTCTCGGCGAGCACGTCGTCCGGCTCCTCGCCGTTGAGCATGTAGAGGAAGTTCGTGGCGTGCGAGAGGTCCTCGCGCGGGGCGACCGGCTCCTCGCCCTCGCGGAGGCGGGTGAACGACGCGAGCGCCGTCGGGAGCTTCGCGGTGAGGCGACGACCCTTCCGGAGGTTCGCCTCGCGGTCGGTCGGGTCGGCGTCCGCGTCCGGATCGTACGCCGAGAGGTCGGACGCGATCGTCCGCATGGCGGCCATCGGCTCCTCGTCCGCGGCGGCGAGTTCGCGGACGAGGTCGTGCATGCCGTCGGCGAGGTGACGCTCGGTCGCCATCGCGTCGGCGAACTCGGCGAGGTCGCCCGCCTCCGGGAGTTCGCCGTGCCAGAGCAGGTAGACGACCTCCTCGAAGCTGGCCTCGCGCGCGAGGTCGTCGATGGAGTAGCCCCGATAGATGAGCCGCCCGGCATCCCCGTCGATGAAGCTCAACTCGGATTCGGCGACCAGCACACCCTCGAGCCCCTTCTTCAGCTCGTCAGCCATACGCTATCGGTTCCGGAGCCGAGTCTAAAAGGGTTATTATTGATGGACCGCCAGCGGCCCTGACGTCGCCGTCTGGCCCGAGACGCCCGTTCGCCAGCCGCTGGCCACCAGCCGCTGGCCACTATCTGCCGGCCACCATCTGCCGGCCGCCATCCGCCTGCCGTCGACGATCGGGAGCGACGCTCCGGGGTCGACGACGGGCGCGAGCGGCCGTCCCCCGGCAACCCTTTTACCCCGCCGACCGGAGGGGAGGACATGAACCGCGAGGTCGAGTACCAGCCCGTCAGCGTGAAGGAGGTCCTGGCGGAGATGAAAGACACGGCGGAACTCCTCATCGACCTGTCGTACTCGGCCGTCCTCCTCGGCAGCGACGCCATCGCGGAGGAGGTGCTCGACCTCGAGGATCGGATGGACATCCTCCAGATGCGCGCCCGGATGAGCCTGCTGATGGCTGCGCGCAACCCGGAGGACGCCGAGGCGCTCGCGCCCGTCCTCGGCGTCGTCGGGGCCGCGGAGAAGATCTCCGACGCCTCCGGCGACATCGCGAAGATCGTCCTCGAGGACATCGGCCTCCCCGAGGCGATGCGCGCCGCCCTCCCGGAGGCCGTCGAGACCCTCGTGCGCGCGACGCTCTCCCCCGACGCCGACCTCGCGAACCGGACCCTCGACGACGTCAACCTCGAGACCGAGACGGGCGTGCGGGTCATCGCGATCCGGCGCGACGGCGAGTGGCTCACCAACCCCGGGGCCGACACGCTCCTCGCCCCGGGCGACGTGCTCCTCCTGCGCGGGGACGAGGAGGCGCTCTCGGAGGTGTACGAGCGGGCGACCGGCCGGACCTACGAGACCGTCGAGGCCGCCGAACCGGCGATCGACGACCTCGAGCGCGCGGTCGACTCCATCGTCCTGATGAAGAACATGAGCGAACTCGCCGTGGACCTCGCCTACGGCGCGGCGCTGTTCGACAGCACGGCCGTCGCCGAGGAGGTGCTGGAACTCGAGGCCGAGGTCGACGCCCTCCAGTCGCGCTTCGAGGCGTGGACCCTCCAGGCCGCCAGCCGCGTCGAGGATCCCGTCTCCCTCCGGGGTCTGGTCCACCTGGCGCGCTCGACGGAGGTGATCTCCGACGCCGCCCTGGAGATCAGCGAGGGGGTCCTCCGCGGACTCGGAACCCACCCCGTCGTCGCCGAGGCGGTGTTCGAGTCGGACGAGGTCATCGTCCGACTCCGGGTCGCGGAGGGGAGCGCTCTCGACGGGGCGACCCTGCGCGACGAGATGGTCGCCACCGAGACGGGCATGCGCGTCATCGCCGTCCGGCGCGGATCGGTCGCGGGCACCACAGCCCAGTCGCGTTTCGGCCGCGAGCGCGGCGAGTGGGTGGTCTCCCCGCGCGCCGAGACCGAACTCCACGCGGGCGATGTCCTCGTCGCCAAGGGGACGCGAGCCGGGGCCGGACGCCTCGCCGAACTGGCGGGCGACGACCTCGACCGGGAGTACGAGTGAGCGGAGGCGAGCGCGAGCCGACGGCGGAGACGCCTCAGAGCCGACGGGCCGCCCGGGACGCGGAGACGAGCGTGAGCGCGAGCGTCGCGAGGAGCGCGACGCCCACCCCGAGGACGAACGCGAGCGCGAGAAAGAGCAGCGGACCCGGGCCGGTACCGGGGACGGGACCCAGCAGTTCGAACACGCGGACGGCGTAGACGAGCGCCGCGACGACGAACCCGACGGCCACCCCGACCCTCGCGTTTCGCCCGACGTTCAGCGCCGCGGCGAAGGCGGCCGTTCCGGGGCGTTCGGGGACCGCTCGCGGCTCCCCCGCGCTCTCGCGCTCGCCGTCGCCGCCCCGTTCGAACGTGCCGGAAGCCGGGTCGTCGTCTGTCACGGTCGCAGTTCGGCCGTCGCCCACAAAGCGTCTTCGTGCGGCGGACGGCGACGGACGGCGTCGGAGACTCCGAGACCGAACCGCCTAAGAGCGTGTGTCTACCGATTACATACAATGACGACGCTCGGTACGGCGACCGCCGCTCCGGGGGAGGTAGCCGTCGGGCGCTTGGCCGTCGGCGAGGCCCGCGACGGAAGCCAGGTCGCGCTCCCGGTCGCGGTCATCAACGGCGCGAACGACGGCAAGACCCTCTATCTGCAGGCGGTGAGCGACGGCGACGAACTCAACGGCGTCGGCGTACTCCAGCGGCTGATCCCCCAGCTCGACCCCGAGGCGATCTCGGGCGAAATCCTCGTGACGGGGATCGTCAACGTCCACGGCTTCTACGTCGCCCAGCACCGCAACCCGATCGACGACACCAAGATGAACCGGGCGTACCCCGGCGACGCCAACGGGACGTCAAGCGAACGGATCGCCGCCGCCACCTTCGAGGCGGCCACCCGCGCCGACCTCATCCTCGACCTCCACCAGGGATCGACCAGCCGGATGATCGACGAGACGCGGGTCCGCTGTGGCCACCGCCACCGCCTCCACCGCGAGTGTCTCGAACTCGCGAAGGTGTTCGGCTGCGGGTACATCCTCGACCAGAAGGGTCCCGACGGCCAGCTCGCCCGCGCCGCCCCGGACGAGGGCATCCCCACCGTCGACCCCGAACTGGGCGGTAGCGTCGGGTGGGACGAGGAGAGCATCCGCCTCGGCGTCCGGGGCGTGAAGAACGTCCTCGCACACTACGGCTTCACCGAGGGCGACGTGGAGATCGAACCGCAGACCCGCGCGACCGGGTTCGAGCAGTACGGCGCGCCCGCGGGCGGCCTCATCACGTTTCACAAGGACCTCGGCGACGACGTCGTCCGGGGCGACCCCCTCTTCGACGTCACCGACGCGTTCGGCACCGTGAAATCGACCGTGACGGCCGACTCCGGGGGGATCTTCTGGCGCACCCGACGCCTCCCGCAGGTCGCCACCGGCGAGTACGTCTGCTCGGTCGGGACGGACATCGACGAGGTGTAAAACCACATTTTTTGGCGGGGGCCTCGCGGCAGCCTTCGGCGGCCACTCGACCCCCGCCAAAAAATCTGCATTGTTGGACGCGAAGCGTCCAACAGGCTTCCAGAACCGCGGGCGGTTCTGGAAGGACCAAAAAAGGCCGCGGACGCTCTTCGACCGCCCCCGCCTGGCGGTACGAACCTTCAAGTACCGGAACGGGACCAGAGACCCCATCGTCTGAGTACGGCCGCGGGACGGTCGAGGCGGGAGTGCGACGCGCCGTTCCGCGAGGGTGCCACGCGTCGCCTGTTCGCCACACCGAGCGCGACCGAAACCGACAGGTCTGGCGCTCACCAGCCTCGGGTATGCTCTACTGCCCCGCCTGTGGTACCGAGTACGACGACCGGTGGCGCTGCGAGTGCGGCCACCCGCTCGAGTTCGCCGAGGAGCCGCGACCCGATCGGTACGAACCCGACCCGCGCGAGGGGCTGTGGGCGTACACCCCCTTCCTTCCGGTGGAGAAACGCGTGACGTTGGGCGAGGGGTACACGCCGCTCGTGGACGCGCCGAAGTGGGACGCCGGGTTCAAACTGGAGTACGTCTTCCCGACGGGGAGCTTCAAGGACCGCGGAGCGACGGCGACGCTCTCGCGGGCGGTCGAGGTCGGCGCGGAGCGCGTCGTCGAGGACTCCTCCGGCAACGCGGGGGCCGCGATCGCCACCTACGCCGCCCGCGCTGGGGTCGACTGCACCATCTACGTTCCCGCGGCGGTCAAGGAGTCGAAGGTCCGCGCCATCGAGCGCGCGGGGGCGGAGGTGGTGCGCGTCGAGGGGAGCCGCGAGGCCGTCACCGAGGCGTGCGTCGAGGCCGTCGAGACGTGCGGAGGGTGGTACGCGAGCCACGCGTGGAACCCCGCGTTCTTCGCCGGGACGGCCACGTTCGCCTACGAGGTCGCCCACCAGCGCGACTGGACGGTGCCCGACGCCGTCGTCCTCCCGCTCGGCCACGGAACGCTCTTTCTCGGCGCGTACCGCGGCTTCCGCGCGCTCCGCGAGGCGGGCTGGACCGACCGGATGCCCCGGTTGCTCGGCGTGCAGGCGGCGGGATACGATCCGATCACACAGGCGCTCCACGGGTCGTCCGACGGGCGGAACGACCTCGCCGACGGAATCCAGATCCGCGAGCCGGTGCGCCGCGACGAGATCCTGACGGCCATCGAGGCGACCGACGGCGACGCCATCAGCGTGGACGCCGCGGCCACCGAGCGCGAGCTAGACGCCCTTCACGCGAACGGCTTCTACACCGAGTCGACGTCCGCCGTCGCGCCCGCCGGACTGCGCGAGTACCGCGAGCGCGGCGTGATCGACGCCGACGCGGACGTGGTCGTCCCGCTCACCGGAAGCGGACTGAAGACGTGAGCGGGACGGTCAATCGGACCCCCAGACCCACCTCGCCGCGGGAGGGACGCGGTGGTCGAACGGTGAGAGGACGGTGCGGATCGCCGGCGCGCGGTCGGGCGATCGACCTCCCTACCGCCGCGTCGATCGCCGACCGACGGGAATGTATTTCGTCCAGTTTTTCGAGGGGTGTCCGCCTCGGAATTGGACGAAAAATTCCCTTAGTCGCGTAATACACGTTGTGTTTTTGGCCGTTCGTCTGCCGATGTCGCACACAAAGAGACATTCATAAACAGTTGAGACTATAAATCAGTACTGTATCAACTTTTTACGTCGAGTACCAATGAAACACGACCGAGATTCGAGATTCGCGGACGTTCGTCCACCTCGATCGCGTCCCGCGGTGGTGCGCCGATGAGCGAACAGGTCCCGACGACGTGCATGCGCTGCGCCGTCGGGTGCGGGCACGTCCAGCAGGGCGCGGCGATCGGGTACGGCGTCGACGCGGTGCGCGGCGACCCGGCCCACCCCGTCAATCGCGGGCTGGCCTGTCGGCGGGGGACGAGCGAGTCGGCCGACCCCGACGGCGAGTGGCTTACCCGCCCGTTGATCAGGCGCAGCGGCGAGCTAGTTCCGACGACCTGGGACGTCGCACTCGGGGCGGTGATCGCTCGCTTCCGGGCGATCACCGAGCGGGACCCGAACGGCGTGGCGGTCCTCGGGAGCGGCCAGCAGACCAACGAGGCGGCGTACGCCCTGGGGAAGGTCGCCCGCGGCGGCGTCGGGACGCGCAACTACGACGCCAACACGACGCTCTGCATGGCCAGCGCGGTCCGGGCCTACTACGACGCGTTCGGGAGCGACGCGCCCCCGCCGACGTACGACGACGTCCCGCTGGCCGACGTGCACGTGATCTGGGGGGCGAACCCGGCGGTCGCGCACCCGGTGCTCTTTCGCTGGATCGAGGATAGCGCGGCCGACGGCGACCTCGTCGTCGTCGATCCCGTCGAGACGCGGACCGCGGCGCGCGCGGACCTCCACGTCCGACCGAAGCCGGGTGCCGACCTGGCGCTCGTCCGCGCCGTGCTCGCCGCCGCCGTCGAACGCGACGGGATCGACGAGGCGTTCGTGCGCGAGGCGACGACCGGGTTCGAGGCCCTGCGCGCTCGGTTGCCGACCGTCGAGGCGGGGGCGGCCGCGGCGGGCGTCCCGGCCGGGACGGTCCGCCGACTCGCGGCGCTGCTCGACCGTCGGACGCTGCTCTACTGGGGGATGGGCGTCAACCAGAGCGCGAACGGGACCGCGACGGCGCGGGCGCTGATCGACCTCTGTCTCGCCACGGGGAACCTCGGACCGGGGCGCGGGCCGTTCTCGCTCACCGGGCAGGCCAACTCGATGGGGACGCGCGTCTGCTCTTCGAAGGGTACCTGGCCGGGCCACCGACCGTTCGACGACCCGGCGGCGCGAGCGGCGGTCGCGGCGACCTGGGGGGTCCCCGAGGCGCGCCTCCCGGACGACGCCGGTCCGGGGCCGGTCGGGATCGTCGACCGCGTAGGGAGCGAGGTCGAGGCCGTCTGGACGGTGGCGACGAACCCCGTCGCCAGCCTGCCCGACGCGGACCGGGCCGCATCGCGGCTGGACGAGGCGTTCCTCGTCGTCCAGGACGCGTTCCGCACCGAGACCGTCGAGTGCGCCGACGTCGTCCTCCCGGCCGCGACGTGGGGCGAGTCCTCGGGGACGGCGATGAACATGGAGCGGACGGTCTCGCGGGTGCGCCCCGTGACCGGGACGCCCTCGGGGGTCAGGAGCGACCTGGACCTGATCGCGGCGATCGGGAACGGCGTCGCTCCCGGCCTGTTCCCGGACGCGCCGCCGTCGGCCACGGCGACGTTCGCCGAGTTCGCCGCGCTCACCGCGGGGACGAACGCCGACTGCTCGGGGATCACGTACGAGCGACTCGACGCCGAGCGCGCCGTCCGCTGGCCCGCGCCCGACGCCGACTCGGTCGGCGGCTACCGCTACCGCGACGGCGATGGCTGGTCGTTCCCGACGGCCGACGGCCTGGCGCGCTTCGGGGCGCAGGTCGCCGCCGACCCCGCGGAACCGACCGACGAAGCGTACCCGCTCACGCTCACGACGGCGCGGACGGCCGAGGCGTACAACACGGGGGTCCGCTCGCGCGCCGGGCCGGGGGATCGCGGGGCGCTGGTCGCGCGCGTCCACCCGGCGACGGTCGAGCGCCACCGGTCGGGGATCGAGCGCGGCGGGGACGGGCCGACCGCGACGCTCCAGTCGCGCCGGGGGGCGGTCCCCGCCCGCCTCGTCCCCGACCAGGGCGTCCCGGAGGGGGTGGTCTGGGTGCCGATCCACCACCCGCTCGCCAACCGACTCACGCTCCCGGCGGTCGATCCGCTGTCACGAGAGCCGAACTACAAGCAGTGCGCCGTCAGGCTGGTCGCGCCCGAGCGGTCGCGGGGCGTCGCGCTCCCGGAGGTGAGCTGAGTGGGGCTCGTCCGGATGACGAAGTGGCGGACGCTCCTGCTCGCGACCGCCGCGTTCAACCTCTCCTTCCTGATCTGGTTCTCGTTCGCCCCGTTCACTGGCCCCATCGGCGAGGAGTTCGGGCTCACGACGTGGGACCTCGGACTGCTCGCGAGCGCCGCCATCTGGAGCGCGCCGCCGGGCCGGATCGTGACCGGCTGGCTCTCCGATCGGTTCGGCGCGCCGAAGGTGTTCGCCGCGGTGCTCGCGTACGTCGGCGCGTTCAGCGTCGTCAGCGCGTTCGCCGACTCCTACGTCGCGTTCTTCCTCTCGCGACTGGTCGTCGCCTCGGCGGGCGTCACGTTCGTCGTCGGCATCCAGCACGTCGCCCAGTGGTTCCCCGAGGAGCAACTGGGGACCGCCGAGGGCGTCTACGCCGGCGTCGGGAACGCGGGGGCCGCCGGAGGGGCGCTCCTGCTCCCGCGGCTGTTCGGGACCGACTGGCGGAGCGCGTTCCTCGTCACGGGCGTCGCGGCGATGGCGATGGCGGTCGTCTACGTCCTGCTGGGTGAGGACGCAGAAAGCGAGGCGCGGGCACGCGAGGCGAGCGAGCGGGCGTCCCTCAGAGAGTGGCTCCACGTCGCCACCCGCTACGGCGTCCTCGGTCTCTCGCTGGCCTACGTGATGAGCTTCGGGCTCGAGATTTCGATGAACGGCTGGCTCCCGACGTACTTCCGCGAGGGCTTCGGCTCGGGGCTCGTGGTCGCGAGTACCTTCGCGGCGACCTTCTCGCTCGCCGCGGGACTCCTTCGGCCGATCGGCGGGTACGTCAGCGACCGGCTCGTGCGCGAGGAGCGCGACGTCCTCCCCGTGTTCGCCGGTCGCCCGCGGGAGCAGTGGACCGTCGTCTGCCTCTCGTGCGTGGTGGTCAGCCTGTTCGGACTGACGCTCGCGGGCGAGACGGGGAGCGTGACGCTCACCGTCGCCGCGGGCGTGCTCGTCGGCGCGTCCTGTGCGTTCGCCGAGGGCGCGGTGTTCGCGCAGGTCCCGGCGATGTTCCCCGAGCGGACGGGGACGGCCGCCGGGCTCGTCGGCGGGATCGGCACGTTCGGCGGGATCGGCTTCCCCCTCGTGTTCGCCTCCGCCGCGACGACCCTCGGGAGCGTCCACGCCGGGTACGCCGCCGTGGCCGCCCTAGTGGTCCCCATCGTCCTCCTGAACGCGTGGATCGCGCGGCCAGTCGTCGCCCGTCGGGCGCACGCCGCCGGACCGTTCGACCCCGCGTCCTCCCCGGAGCGCGCGGACGAGAGCGACGACTGAGGCGACTCGACGCCCGTCACCCTCCTCCGAATTCTTCCGCGAACGCGGGACAGGAGCCACGAGCGGGGCGAACTCGCGCGCGACGGGACGGCGCGAGGCGGTGGGAGCGGCCGACGACAATTTGACGATGGGACAGTTGCGTTCCGTATCCTCCGCCGTTTTTCGACAAAGAACCCCCTTATATCGCCTATACACCTACTCAGATTAGACGCTCGTTCCGCCCGACGCGGCGTTTTTAGATATTTTCAACGATTACGCTTTTATCCTATTGTGCTCCACGATCATCCGACTTAGAGTGAAACGAAGAATGTACATGAAAAAATCAGCCGACAAAGTAGACGTACGTCTTTGTGAGGTGAGCGGCAGTGGCGCATAAGAAGGAGGCGTGGAAGGACGAGTGCTACGGCGACGCGGTGCGCGACCGGATCCTCGCGTTCGCGGAGGAGGGGTTCGAGTCCGTCCCCGAGGACGAGCGGGACGCCTGGTTCAGCCGCTTCAAGTTCTGGGGACTGTTCCACCAGCGGAGCGGCCAGGAGGGCTACTTCATGATGCGGATCGCGAACGCCGACGGCGTCCTGCGCCCCGGGCAGCTGACGGCCGTCGCGGAGGTGGCCCGCGACTACGCCGTCGGGCCGGTCGCCAACCCCGAGTTCGGCAACGGGTGGATCGACCTCACCAGCCGCCAGTCGATCCAGCTCCACTGGATCAGGCTTGCGGACGTCCCCGCGATCTGGAAGAAGCTCGAGGCCGTCGGCGTGAGCACCCGCTCCTCCGGTGGGGACGCGATGCGCAACATCACGGGCAGCCCCGTCGCCGGGAAGGACGCCCGCGAGGTGATCGACACCCGGCCGCTCCTCGAGCGCCTGTCGACCGACCTCCGCGGGGACGACGCCCTGTCGAACCTCCCCCGGAAGTTCAACATCGGCGTGAGCGGGGTCCCCGACGGCTCGGCCCAGGACGCGATCAACGACGTCGGCCTCGAACCGGCGCGGCAGGAGGTAGACGGCGAGGCGGTGATCGGCTACAACGTCCGCGTCGGCGGCGGGCTCGGGGGGAAGCAACCCCGGGTCGCCCGGCCGCTCGACGTCTTCGTCACCCCCGAGGAGGCCTACGAGGTCGTCCGCGGGTTCGTACGGCTCTACCGCGATCACGGCGACCGCCAGCGCCGCGCGCGCAACCGAACCCGCTTCCTCGTCGACGAGTGGGGCACGGACCGGATCCGCGACCTGCTCGACGCGGAGTACGTCGACTTCGACCTCCGCCCGGCGGGCGAGGACTTCCGCGAGCGGTACGAGTACAACGCCGGATCGGGAACCGGCGACGCGGACCTCGTAGGGGTGAACCAGCAGCGCGACGGCGACTACTTCGTGGGTCTGACCGTCCCCGTCGGACGGCTCCCGGCGCGCGACGCGCTGGCGCTCGCCGACCTCGCGGAGGCGTACGGCTCCGGCGAGATCCGGCTCACCCGGCGGCAGAACCCCCTTCTCGTGGACGTCCCCGAGTCGAACGTGGCCGACCTGCTCGCCGAGCCGCTCCTGGAGCGCTACCCGGCGGAGCCGACGCCGTTCCAGCGCGGCGGGATGGCCTGCACGGGGACGGAGTTCTGCTCGCTCGCGCTCACGGAGACGAAGACGCGCCTCGCCCGGTTGCTCCGGTGGCTGAACGCGAACGTCGACCTCCCGCCGGACGTGGAGCACCTCCACGTCCACTTCTCGGGCTGTACGGCCGACTGCGGACACGCCCACACCGCCGACATCGGCCTGCTGGGGATGCGCGGGCGGAAGGACGGCGAACTCGTCGAGGCGCTCGACGTCGGCGTCGGCGGTGGGATGGGCGAGGAACCGGGCTTCGTGACGTGGATCCGCCAGCGCGTCCCCGCGGACGAGGTGCCGGGCGCGCTGCGGAACCTGATCGAGGCGTTCGTCGCAGAGCGGAGCGACGGGGAGTCCTTCCGCGAGTGGGTCGCGGCGACCGACGAGGAGGCGCTGACGGCGTTCTGCGAACCGGAGGAGACGGACTACGAGGACCCGGCGATGTACGACGCCAAGGGGTCGTGGTACCCGTTCGCCGACGACTCGACGCCCGCACGGTCGGCGGTCGACGGCGCGCCGACCACCTCGGACGACTGACGATGACCCCCGACGAGTCGCGCGAACGGCGACAGCACGCCTCGCTCGACGTCGCACCGGAGCTGTTCGAGTCAGCGGAACGGGAGGGGGATACGTGAGCGGGGGGATACGTGAGCGGGGGGACTACCGTGACTACCGCTCGGGGTGCGTCGGCGCGTCGAACCCGCCGCGGACGAGCGGCTTGGCGATGTGCCGGCGGGCGCACGGCGGCACCTCGTACCAGCCCGATTCGAGGTCGCGCTCGATCCCCCGTTCGACCTTCCCCGCCGCCGCGGTCCCGCAGTCCCGACAGCGGTAGCCCTGGTCGCGGCCGGCGCTCTTCATCGTCCGCCCGCAGTCCGGACACGTGGGCGCGACGCGCTCGGTCGCGACGAGGTCGCGGACCGCGAACTTCTCCAGTTTGAGGGTGCCGTCCGCGACCTCCCCGCAGGCGGTGATGCGGTCGCCCGGGCGGAGCGCGCGGACGCGGTCGCGGAAGCGCTTGGTGGGTTCGAACGCGGCGCACCGGATCTCGTACTCCCCGTCGGGATCGGCGAAGTCGAAGAAGACGTGCCCGCCCTGTCGCGTCTCCGGGGGGGTCGAGACCGTCCCCGAGAGCCGGTAGGCGCGGCCGTCGAGGACGCCGTCGACCGTCCCCGGGGCGAGGTGGGCGTCGGTCCCCTGGTTGGTCAGGAAGGTATCGCGGCGGGCGACGGGTTCGCCCTCGATCGCGCGGGCGACGCGCTCGACCGCCCCGCGGTCGTCGCCGCGGATGCCGTGGAGGATCGGACAGGGGGTGTGGGGGACGCAGACCGTCTCACCCTCGCCGCGGTCGACGGTGTCCCAGACCGCGGGGTACTCGGCCTCGGCGGCCGCGAAGACGGAGTCGCGGTCGACCTCGCGCGGCGTCCCCCAGCGCTCCCGCTCGCGGTAGGAGATGCACTCGTAGGTCCAGTCGCCGGGAGAGGTGTGGGACGACGACGGGGGCCACGCCGCCCACGCGCCCGCGGCGGCGAGCGCGCCGATGCGCCCGCGACCGTCGCCCCACGCCGCGCTCCGGTAGCCGGCGTGTTCGACGAGCGCCTCGGCGTCGGCGATCGTGAGGTGCTCACGGACCGCAGAGCGGGCGAAGGCGGCGAGCGCGTCGTGGACGCCGGCGCTCGCGCCGAAGTCGTCGAGGGCGCTCGAATCGTCGAGGGCGCTCGAATCGTCGGGGGCGTTCGGGCCGTCGGAGGCGCTCGGATCGTCGGGACCGCCGGGGATGACGACCAGGCCGGGGTTGGTCCGCTCGTCGTCGGTCGCGGCGTGGGTCTCGATGGCGTCCCGGGCGACCTCGAAGGCGACGTCGGACGAAACGTCGGTGTGGATCGCGAGGGCGGCGTTGCCGCGGGTCTTGTGCTCGACCGCGGGGTTGAGTCGGACCAGTAGCAGGCGCTCGACGCGCCCGCGGTCGCGGAGCAGGTCCGCGATCAGGGCGGCGACGTACGTGGTGCACATGCCGTGCTCGCGGGAGTCCGTGTCGTCGAGTCCGACGATCGTCACGTGAAACGATCAGACAGGGATCGATTAACCACTTTCGCACGCGCGTCCGGTCGGTAACTCCCGGTTCACGGCGGTAACTCCCGGTTCACGGCGGTAACTCCCGGTTCAGGGACCGCGAATCGGCGTGACGCGACGCGGTGAGTGGCACAATATATATATTCGGTCAAAGGCTTATGACCAGGTATGTCACGGTCTGCACTGGTCGGCAACGTGACGGCGATGCTCGCCGACGCGGGGTTCCTCGTGAGCGACCGGTGTGCCGTACGCCCGAAGAGCTTCGACCTCGCCGCCCGACGCGGCGACGACGTCATCCTCGTGAAGATCCTGGGGAACATCGACTCGTTCGACGGCGCGACCGGCGCGGAGATGCGTCGGCTCGGCACGTACCTCGACGCGACGCCCATGGTCATCGGCCTCCGAACCCGCGACGAGGACCTCAAACCGGGCGTCGTCTACTTCCGACACGGCGTGCCCGTCCTCTCGCCGGACACGGCGATGGACTTCTTCGTCGAGGACGTCCCGCCGCTCATCTACGCCGCGCCGGGCGGGCTCTACGTGAGCATCGACGGCGACGTCCTCGCCGACGCGCGCAAACAGCGCGACTGGAGCCTGGGACGGCTCGCCACGGAACTCGGCGTCTCGCGCCGGACCGTCTCGAAGTACGAGGACGGCATGAACGCGAGCGTCGAGGTCGCCGTCCGCCTCGAAGAACTGTTCGACGCGCCGCTCACCCATCCCGTCGACGTCTTCGAGACCGAGGAGCACCGGGACGGCGACTCGACCCCGGAGGACCCCGAGGCGGGCCCGGACGACAAGCCCCTCGTCGCGGTGCTCACGCGCGTCGGGTTCGACGTCCACCCCACGCTCCGCTCGCCGTTCAAGGCGGTCAGCGAGGACGACGAGCGCCGCGAGGCCCTGCTCACCGGGCACTCCGAGTTCGACCGCACCGCCGAGAAGCGCGCCCGGATCATGAGTTCCGTCGGCGAGGTGACCCGCACCCAGTCGTTCTACGTCGTCGACCGCGCGAAGCGCGAGCGCGTCGATCGGACCGTCCTCATCGAACGCGAGGAGGTCGAGCGGATCGACGACGCCGAGGACCTCCGCGACCTCCTGCGCGAACGCAGAGAGGACGTCGAGGAACCGGCGTGAGGGTGCGAACGGCGCGGCGCTTCGATCGAAGCGACCGGTGACGCGACCGGTGACGCGACCGGTGGCCGTTGACGCGACCGACTGCTTTATCTACGCACGTGTGCTGCCGACTCGCATGACGACATCGAGTAGCTACGGTGCAAGCGGTCACGCCGCGGGTGGGTACTTCGACGAGCGGGCGAAGGGCCCGCTTCGCGACGCGGTCGAACGAACCGTCCTCCCGTGGCCGGGCGTCGAGCGCGCCGTCACCTTCGACTGTCCGTCCTACTACGTCGATGGGGAACCCTTCGCGCTCGTCTCGAATCGGGGGATCGTCCTGACGCGACTCTCGACGGAGGAGCGCGAACACCTCCGGGTGCGCCACCCCGTCGCGTCGTTCGAGGTGCACGGCCGCCGCGTCGAGGACTGGGTGACCGTCCCGGTCGGTGCGGCGGACGCCTACGCCCTCCGGCCGTATCTCCGGATGAGCTACGACCGTACCTCCGAGTGAGCTACGACCGTACCTCCGAGTGAGCTACGAGGCGGCGACGCCGTAGCTCACGAGGGGATCCCGTATTCCCGCGAAGGACGGAGCCGGATTCGGTCGGAGAACGATCGGCGTTGGGCGTTCGAACGGTCGATGCGGGGCGTTCGTTCGATTCAGGCGCTCGCGCTCGCGTCCCCGTCCGCGCCCTGGCCGTAGGTCTCCTCGAGGTACGCCACGATGTCGTCGGACTCGGCCATCCCCTCGACGCCGTGCTCCTCGTCGACGAGGACCGGAACGCCGGTCTGTCCGCTCACTTCCTCAACCTCGGTGCGCTCGGCGTGCGACCGCGGGACCATGTGCGATTCGTACTCGAGTCCGAGTTCGTCGAGCTTGCGCTTGACCTTCGCGCAGTACGGGCAGCCTTCGAGTTCGTAGAGTTCGAGGTTCGCCATCACCGGCGATAGGTCCGCGGGACGTAAGAAAACAGCGGTGGATGTGCGACAGGACCGCACAACGCCCGAGCGAAGTCGTCCGGGCTTACCCGAGCGAAGTCGCCCGGGCTTGCGCCCTCATTCGCGCAGTTTCTCGAACGTCTTTCGCGCCCACGTGACGGCGTAGTCCGCCCCGTACTCGCGGTACGCCTCCGTGTCGAGCGCGCCGAACGGCGTCGGCAGGTCGAGGTCGTGCTTGAGGCCGGCGCAGGCGAGTTCCGCGGCGGTGGCGAAGTCGGTGCGATCGGTCGCCACTTCCCGGGAGAGCCCGGAGAGGCGAGGCTGGAGTCGCTGGCCGGCGTCCGCCCACGCCGCGTGGAGGCGCGGGCGGTCGGACGCCCAGCCGCGGAACGCCTCGCGGGTGTGAAGCCCGAGGTAGGCGTCGTAGAGGGCGACCGCGAGCTGGTAGGTGTCCGCGGGGGAGAGACCGGCGGTGCGACCGGACGAAGCGTCGGAAGCGGTCGCATCGGCGGGAGCGCTCGCGCCGGAGGGATCGACGGCGGCGGCGAACTCCCGGTACCGCTCCTCGAAGAACCCGAGGAAGTGTTCCGGGAGGCCGAGTCCCGCCTCGACCAGCGCCTCGCCGACGAGGAAGTCCACGAAGTCCCCGGGCGATCCCTCCGTTCGGGCCTTCACGAGGACGGTCGGCGGGGCGGTCTGGCGCGTCCACGTCACGCCGCCGTCGCCGGGCATCCCGACCGTGAAGTCCCGACCGGCGTAGGCGCGCAGCTGGGCCGGCGCGTCCGGCGGGAGCCACTCCTCCGGATAGCTCACCGGGTCGAGCGAATCGACGAGGAGGCCGAGTTCCTCCGCCTGCGCGGGCGGGAGGGTCTCGAAGTCGGCCTCGCAATCGAGGACGAGCGCGCCCGGGACGTGCGTCTCGCGGACCGACGCGAGATCGTCGGGCAGGTCACGTCGAGAGAACATCGCTTGGTAGGTGTTGAATCAGCGTCACAGGACGAGCGTCAGGACCGACACGAACGCCAGCAGCCCCGAGACGAGGACAGTCCCGAGCACGATCTTGGTTGCGTCACTCATACCTCCCGGTTCGTACACGGACGATTAAGTTCTGTTGGGTTACGCCCGGGCGACCGGGCGACGAAAGACGGAAGAAGGTTGCGGTTTCGCGTTCTGAAAAACCCCTTCGTTTCCACTGGAAAATCGACGTACTGCGGTGGGATAGCCCTTCAGGCGTCCGGACGCCCTCACTCGTCGTCCCGACCGATCCAGTTCTCGGGCATCTGGATGACGTACCGTCCGTTCTCCTGGAGGGCGATGATGTACTCGTCGCGGTCGTACAGTTCCATGAGGTTGAGTTCGTACTGCCCGGGTTCGAGGATCTTGATGCTCTCGAACTGCTCGTTGAGTTCCTCCCGGAGTTCGGAGAGGTCGGGGCGCTCGCCGGTGGGTTCGCGCACCACGCGGCCCTCGTTCGGCGGTTCGGCGTCGACGTCCCGCGCGTGCGGACCGGCGTCGCGACCGGGGTCGGGGAGTTCCTCCGGCGATGCGATCTCTCGACGGGCGGAGGCCTGAGCCGCGTCCTCCACGACCGAATTCGGGAGGTTACCCGCTTCTGACTGGTCGGCCGTTCCAGTCGAAGACGAGGGGGCGCTGGGGGCATCCGGGTCGGGGAGGCCGCCGGAGGACACGGGTGCGTCGGACGCGTCGGATGCGTCGGAGGTACCGGATGCGTCGGAGGTACCGGATGCGTCGGAGGTACCGGATGCGTCGGAGGTACCGGACGTGTCGGAGGGGCCATGCGGGTCGGAGGGATCGAGCGAACCGGAGGCGTCGGGCGCGTCCCGTCCGTGCACCCAGCCGCGGACGGTCGTGGTCGCGCGTCCGACCGTCTCCGCGACGCCACCCGCCTCCGGTTCGGGCGGCGTCGCGTCCGACGGCGTCTCGGAGACGGGGCTCCCCTTCGGGTGGAACTGGAACTTCGTCCCGCCGCACTCGGGGCAGCCCGACAGCATCTCCTTCGACCCGTCGGCGAACACGTGGCCGCAGTCGGTACACTGGTGGGGCATTATTTCCGGGTGACGAGCGCGCTGATGAGGTTCTCGTCCTTGTGGAGCGTCTCGATGCGGTTCGCCGGACCGATGACGGTCAGCTTGTTCCCGCCGTCGGAGCCGCGCCCCATCAGCCGTCCGAAGAAGCCGCTGTCGTTGCCGCTCGGTCGCGGATAGGTCTCGATCTCGATGCCGGTGAACTCGTCGGGACTGATCTCGCTCATCGTCACCTCGATGAGCTTCGACTCCTCGTCCGGCGAGAGCCCGTCCTCGAGGATGACGATGTTCCCCTTGTGGACGCCGTCGAGGATGAGTCGGATCTTCTCCATGGTGCGGAGCTTCGACATCCGCTCGCCGCTGATGAGGTCGATCTGGACGCCTTCGCCGTCGGAGGTGGTGTATTCGGGCATGGTATCAGGCGAAGTACTCCGCGATTTTGTCGTAGACCTCGTCCATGTTGTCGCCCTCGAGCGCCGACAGCGGGACGGTCTCGTGCTGTGGGAAGGCGTTCGAGATGCGCTGGACGCTCGACTCCTCCAGATCGATCTTGTTCGCGAAGATGAGCACGGGCAGGTCGCGGCTCTCGATGATACCGATGAGCATCGTATTGACCTGCGTGAACGGGTCCTCGGCGCTGTCGAGCACGTAGATGACGCCGTCGACGTCCTCCCGGAGCCAGTGCATGGCCTCCGCGACGCCCTCGGTGGCCTCCCGTGACCGGCGGACGGCGTCCTCCTTCTCCATGTCGTGTTCGAGGAACTCCTTGTAGTCGACCTTCGTCGTCACGCCCGGCGTGTCGACGATGTCGATCGTGACGGTCTTGCCGTTGCGCTTGATCTCGACGTTCTCCTTGCGCCGGGCGCGGCGCGTTTCGTGTGGAACGTGACTCTCCGGACCGACGGCGTCCCCGGTCCAGTCGCGAGCTATGCGGTTTGCTAACGTGGTTTTACCGGCGTTCGGCGGACCGTAGATGCCGATGCGTTTCGGTTCCTGTCCCGGTCCCGCGAAGAGTCGAGAGGTGGCTCGCGAGATGCTATCCCTGAGGTCGGTGAGCAGTCCCATCCGTATTGTGTCCTCCCACGACCCCACACGGGGGCGCGTCTACCCGGTATACCAGACCCGATGTACTTAAGGGTGCGTCAGACACCTGTCAAGAGTTTGGGAGTCGGAGGGACCGGCGGAACGACGGAGCGGGAACGGAATCCGCCGAGCAGGAGTGGCCGAGCGGGAACAGCGGAGAAGAGGAGAGGTGAAGAGGGGAGGTCAAGAGGGGAGGTCAAGAGGGGGGTGAAGGGGAGAGTGAGAAAGAGGAAGGCGGAGACGTGGGAGGGAGTGGGACGTATCCGAGTGACGCGGTCAGCTGCCCGTGGACGTGATAGAAGAGCGACGACTCCCAACGCGACGACTCCCGTGGTGACGCGTTCACCGTCGTGCGACGCTCCGTACTACGAGAGGCATGATACCACGAGACAGACGGTGGTACGAAGACCCCCACCCCTTCGTTTCCACTGGAGCGGCCCGCGAGGGTGGGGAGGGGGTCGGCGGATCGGGTGGATTCGTCAGAACGACGGACTAAACGAGACGTTAAACTCACTAGGACTAGAAACGTCTCTCTAGATTCACTCTCTAATTCTAGTAAACCAACAACGAATAACGCTTTTGTTCGCAGTGCGGATACTGTTTGTTCTTTATTGTAATAAGTGTTTCCTCGTCTAGGGACGATCGCGGCTCTCGCTACCCCCCTCCCTCTCTCGCTCACGTTCGACTCGAAACGAAGGGGATGGGGGGTTTCACCGTTTCCCGACCGCTCTCCCCATCGACGATTCTCCCACCAAACGGCGATAAAGGGACGATACCGTCGGTTCTCTCCAGTACGATTCCTCTCCGGTCCGCTCCACACGAAATGACGCTGTCACTCGTATCCGAAGAAGGTTACCCCAATCTTTCGAATACACCTCTAGCGTCTTCTAGGCTACCGAGGGCCCTAGTAGACCGTTTCGCGACGGTGGCGGCACTCCGGCGGTCTTCACCGGCGCTCGCCGCGACCGGCGAGTCGACTCACCGGGGAGGGTTCGGTTCGCGTGGACTCTGTATTACGTGAGACTCTATATCACGTGGACTCCGGATCACGTGGACTCCGGATCACGAGGAGGACGGATCCCGGGTCTGTGCGGACAGCGTGCGGGTCAGGTTCTCCAAGAGTACACCAGCGCGTAAATGCCGCTCCACCCCGCGAACGCCTCCACGTCTCCGTCGGTACGTCCCCACGTCTCCGTCGGTCGCTCTCCCCGTCCGGATGGATTCGCCTCTCGTGTTGCCTCGTCGCCCGTTTAACCTCGCCACTCGTTTAGTCTCGCCGCTCGTTTAGCCTCGCCGCTCGTTTAGCCTCGTCACTCGTTCGTCCTCATCACTCATCCCGACCGGGGAGTCCTGAAATACCGATCGGGGAGATCTACCGACAGAGGAAGATCTACCGACCAAGGTGGTCATTCGACCGTGCGCGAAGCGCCTCCGTCGAACTCTCTCACTCGATCGGACGGGATCACAATGCTTAATTACAATCTCCTCCACGTGTTCTCCTGCATCAACTGGACGCATTCCCTACCCGCCATTTGCGTGAACGGTCGTGACGGGCTCATATTCGACCGATTGAGGCAATGCGCAGGTGTGACTCCACCTGAAACGAGGGGGTCGTTCGAGAAGAGGGAGCACGACACATGACCGACGAAGACCCGGACGGATCACGATCGAGTGCCTCCGACGACGGGCGATCCGCCACTGACGACGTATCCGCGTCGGCCGAGACCGACGGTTCACCGGACGGAACCGCCGGCGACGGCGACGAGGGAGCAGACTCGACGGAGGCGAACTCGACGACTCCGTCGGCAGGCACGCCGTCAGCGGACGCGCCGTCAGCGGACACGCCGTCGACAGGGGCGACTCCACCCGAAGCTACTCTACCGGACGCGACTTCGACGGACGCGACTTCGACGGACGCGACCGCGAGAGAGACGTCGACCGACGACAGGCCGACGACCGACGACGGGCGGGCGACCGACGACAGGCCGACGCCGGACGAGGACGTCGACGGTTCGAACGACGATGCCGACGGTTCGAGTGGCTCGACGTCTCCCGCGAGCGGGGGGGTGGCCACGGGTGACTCGTTCTCGTTCTCCGGTACGGGTGGGGCCTTCTCCGACCGCGGGCTCGCGGACGACGCGGACGAGGCCTCGCCGGGACTGTTCGACGACCTGTTGAGCGGCGAGCCGATCTTCGAGAACAAGGAGGTGCTCAGGCCCTCTTACACGCCTCGACGCCTCCCGCACCGGGAAGAGCAGATCAACAACATGGCGACGATCCTCGTCACCGCGTTACGGGGTGAGACGCCCTCGAACATCCTCATCTACGGGAAGACGGGGACGGGCAAGACCGCGAGCGCGAAGTTCGTCAGCGAGGAGCTGGAGACCACCTCCCAGAAGTACGAGGTGCCCTGCGAGGTGCAGTACATCAACTGCGAGGTGACGGACACGCAGTATCGCGTGCTCGCGCAGCTCGCGAACAAGTTCATCGACGAGAACAGAGAGCGGATCGACGCGCACCTCGAACGGCTCGTCGATCTCCGCGATCGCGTGGAGGACGGCGAGGCGACCCTCGAGGGAACGGACTTCCCTGATCTCGACACTCTCCGCGCGCGCGTAGAGAAACTCGAAGCCGACCGCGAGGAGTTCGAGCCGGTCCCGATGACCGGCTGGCCGACCGACCGGGTCTACTCGACGTTCTTCGAGGCGGTCGACTACCAGGAGCGCGTCGTCGTCATCATGCTCGACGAGATCGACAAGCTCGTCGAGAAGAGCGGGGACGACACGCTTTACAACCTCTCGCGGATGAACTCCGAACTCCAGAACTCGCGAGTTTCTATCATGGGCATCTCCAACGACCTGAAGTTCACCGACTTCCTCGACCCGCGCGTCAAGTCGAGCCTCGGGGAGGAGGAGATCGTCTTCCCGCCCTACGACGCCAATCAGCTCCGCGACATCCTCCAGGCGCGCGCCGACGTCGCGTTCAAGGACGACGCGCTCTCGGAGGACGTCATCCCGCTCTGTGCGGCGTTCGCCGCGCAGGAACACGGCGACGCGCGGCGCGCGCTCGACCTCCTGCGCACGGCTGGCGAACTCGCCGAGCGCGACCGCACGGAGCGCATCAACGAGGCGCACGTCCGGCGCGCCCAGGAGAAGATCGAACTCGACCGCGTGGTCGAGGTGGTCCGCACCCTGCCCACACAGTCGAAACTCGTCCTCTACGCCGTCATCCTGCTCGAACGAAACGGCGTCCACAACATCAACACCGGCGAGGTGTTCAACATCTACAAGCGCCTCTGCGCGGAGATCGACATGGACGTGCTCACCCAGCGGCGCGTCACCGACCTCATCAGCGAACTCGACATGCTCGGCATCGTCAACGCCGTGGTGGTGAGCAAGGGGCGCTACGGGCGCACCAAGGAGATGAGCCTCTCGGTCCCGCTCGAAGAGACGGAGGCCGTCCTCCTCAGCGACTCCCGACTGGGGGACGTCGAGGAGGCCCAGCCGTTCGTCCAGGCGCGCTTCGACGATAACTGAACGACGTTGAACAACGATTGAACGACGATCGTCTCGTCCGTTCCGTACCCCTTCGTTTCGCCTGCGAGTTCGTGACGATCACGTAACCATGACGATCCCTCAGCGACGTTCGTCGTCGCGGTGGTCCGATTTCGCGTCCGTCCCCTCGGACGCGTCCGTCCCTTCGGTCGCGTCCGTAGCTTCGATCGAGCCCGTAGCTTCGGTCGAGTCCGTTCCTCCCGGATCGAGGTCCGACTCGCCGGGATCGAGGTCCGCTCCGTCTCGGCCCTCCGGTTCGCCCTCGTGTCTCGATTCTCGCTCACTCTGGTCGCCCTCGTCGCTCTGGTCGCTCTGGTCACCTTCGCGCCCCTCCTCACCCTCGGACCGATCGCGCGTGAGGAAGCCGACGCCGATCACGCCGAGTCCGCCGAGGGAGACGACGAGCGCCGAGACCGTTCCGCCGCCGAAGAACAGCTGGGTGAACAGCAGGCGGATGTTGCCCAGGAGGGGGACGCGGAACTCGGCGGTGCCGATGACCCAGCTCGGGTGGACGGGCCTGCTCGCGATGCCCGCGACCTGATCGTACTGCGGGTTGGTCCGGGGGTTGTCCCCCTTGGTGATGAAGCCCGCGTTGGGGGCGGGACAGGCGGGGAGTTCCTCGCAGTTGTCGGCGGTGCCGAGGTACTCGGGGTTGGCCTCGTCGTACCAGTTCTCGCCCTCGTTCACCCAGAAGCGCGCCCGGTGGATGATCGGCGTCGCTCGCTCGCTCCCGTCGGGTCGATACACGATGACGTCGCCCGGTTCGGCGAACTTGGTGTAGCCGGTCTCCCGACCGACCTGGTAGGTGACCACGCCGGTCGAGTCGCCGTTCACCGTGATCGCCCCGTCGCCCGCGAAGCGCTCTTCCTCCATCACGAACACGAGGTCGCCCTTCTGTATGTGCGGTTCCATGCTCTCGCTCTCGATGGCCACCAGCGGGGGCCACACGCCACTGACGGCGAACAGGAGGAAGCCGACGAGCAGGACGGCAGCGACGCTTCCAGCGACCTCGCGCGCGTACGCGACGGCGTCGTGGTCGGTGGTGAGAAGCCAGCGAACCCATCCGAGTCCGACCGGTCGGTCGCCCTTCTCACCGGAATCTGTCATTGTTCCCTGTACCGCGTCGGCCGGTTTCAACTTTCTGCCTGGCTCCCACTTCTTCGCACCCCGATCGAACGCGTTCCTCCGGGCTTCTCACGGCTGACGTCTCCTCGTCGTCGAATTCGACGGCGAGGAGACGTCGAACTCCTCGTTCCCCTCCCTCCGCTCTCGGGCGGCGAGGCGTCAGGCCCCGCTCCCCGACGCCTCCGGATCCACTACGTTCCCCGGACGAGACGCTACGCTTTTCCCGATCGTCGTCGATCGGTAGGTGTGCCACTGGAGACGCCGCGACGCATCGTGGGGGAACTCGCGAGTCGGGGGTACAACGCCGAACGCGAGGCGGTGACGCTCCTCTCTCGCGCGTCGGACCCGGCGGCCGCGCTGGAACGCGCGCTCGAGGCCGTCCCCGAGGACGCGCTGAAACTCTCGGCCGACCACGTTCGCACCGCGCTCGACTCGCGCGAACCGGCATCGGACCCTTCCCCACCCTCCCGTTCTGCACCCTCTCGCTCCGCACCTTCCCCATCTGATTCCACCGTCTCCTCGGACTCCACCGTCCCCTCTGATCCGTCTCCTCCATCCGACTCCTCTGGTCCATCCTCCCCGTCCGACTCCGTCGCTCCCGCAACCCCCTCCGTTTCGGGTGGAGAATCACCGCTGGATAGCGACGGTGTGGATGTCTCTCCAGTCGAAACGAGGGGGTCTGCTAGGCGTCCCCGTACCCCGCAGTCGGCGGTCATCGCCGGAGACGTCACGGGGCGGAGCACGGGGACCGGCGAGTACGGCGACTTCGTGAAGGTGTTTCGCGACCGCTACGAGCGACTCTCCCGGAAGCTCACGGGTCGCGTGAACCACCGCCCGACGACGGCCGTCTCCAACATGCCCGGCGGCGAGGAGACGGCCCTCATCGGGATGATCAACGACGTCAGATCGACCGCCAGCGGCCACTGGCTCGTCGAACTGGAGGACACCAACGGCGTCTTCCCGTGTCTCGTCCTCAAGGACAAGCCGATCGCCGACCTCGTGGAGGAACTCCTGCTCGACGAGGTGATCGCCGTCGAGGGGACGCTCTCGGGGGACGGCGGCGTCCTCTTCGTCGACTCGCTTCACTTCCCGGACGTCCCGCGCACCCACCGCCCGAACACAGCCGACCGTCACGTGCAGGCGGCGCTCGTCTCAGACGTGCACGTCGGCAGCCAGGAGTTCCTCGCCGAGGAGTGGTCGCGGTTCGCCGCCTGGCTCCACACCGAGGAGGCGGAGGCCGTCGAGTACCTCCTGCTCGCGGGCGACATGGTCGAGGGCGTCGGCGTCTACCCGAACCAGGACGAGGAGCTATCGATCGTCGACATCTACGAGCAGTACGAGGCGTTCTCGGAGTACCTGAAGGAGGTCCCCGGGGACGTGGAGATCGTGATGATCCCGGGCAACCACGACGCCGTCCGCCTCGCCGAACCGCAACCCGCCTTCGACGAGGAACTCCGGGAGATCATGAGCGCCCACGACGCCCGCATCACGGGCAACCCCTCGACCGTCACCGTCGAGGGCGTGAACGTGCTCATGTACCACGGCGTCTCGCTCGACGAGGTGATCGCGGAGCTACCGGAGCACAAGGCCTCCTACGACGAGCCACACCTCGCGATGTACCAGCTCCTGAAGAAGCGCCACGTCGCGCCCCAGTACGGCGGGCACACCCGCCTCGCGCCCGAGGAGCGCGACTACCTCGTCGTCGACGACGTACCCGACATCTTCCACACGGGCCACGTCCACAAGCTCGGCTACGGGAAGTACCACAACGTGCTCGCCATCAACTCCGGCTGCTGGCAGGCCCAGACCGACTTCCAGCGGAGCGTCAACATCGACCCCGACCACGCCTACGCGCCGATCGTGGATCTCGACACGCTCAAACTCACTATCAGGGATTTCAACTAAACGACCTTTTGCTGCGGTCGCGCGGGAGCGACACGCTTCGCGGTCGCTCCCGGCTCCCTGGCAAAAGCTCGATCAAAAGCCTACGTCACCCGTTCGAGCCTTCGGCTCTCACGGGTTCCTTGGCCCGCTCGCTCCCTTCGGTCGCTCGCGGTGAGTACGCTCGTGCTGCGGCGGTCAGTCGCTCGTCGACTCTTCCACTGGGACCTCGATCCGCTGGACGGTCTCCGCGACGTAGCCTCCGCCGAGCAGTCCGGTCTCAGAGAGTTCGAGTCGGAGGTCGAAGTCGAGGAGGACCGGACGGTAGTCGTGAAACACCTGCCCGATGAATTCGAGCGAGAGCGTGCTTCCGCCTTGCACTCCCAGGTCCGGGATCTCGAGGATCGACCACTCGTGGTCGTCGCCGCGATCGAAGTATACCTTCGGAAACGGGTAACCGCCCGGCGTCCCGAGGTACAACTTCAGGGAGGGGATCGATCCCGCGTCGCGCCCTCCGTACGCGGTCCGCGCGTCCCGGAAGGCGAACCGGGCGCTGTCGAGGCGCGTCCCGTCGCGGTGCCACGTGTCGCTCCGGAGGTCGAACCTCCCGCGGTCGTCGACGCCGTCAGAATACAGCGAACTCGTGGTCAATTCCCCTCCGTCACTGAACGTGACGTGGGTCGCTCCGTCCCGCTCGGCTTCGACCGTCGGCCGACCGAGACGAGTCTCGCCGACGACGGTCGCGCACCCCGGAAGCGCGCTCACGCAGACCGCGCCGATGCCCGCGAGAACCTGACGACGGTTCATTAGGTCTGCTCCGCGGACCCTCGGCATAAGCTTTGTACGCGGTACGATTCGGACGACACCTTGCGACCGACGCCTCACACCGCTCTCCTCGCCGCCAGCGCGCGCTCGAAGCGGTAGACGCCGCAGGCGAGGACCCCGAGGACGGTCCCGAGTCCCGCGACGGTCAGTAGAGGGACGCCGAGTCCCGGAACGCTACCGATCCCCGCGACGCCCAGCGCGACGGTCAGCGCGTCCACGAAGGCGAGGACCTTTGCTCCCCTCCTCACCGTCCGCACGTCGCCGACGCTCCACGCCGCAACCCCGACGAAGGCGAACCGGAGGACGACGTAGCCGACGGCGAAGACGAGCGCGAAGAGCGCCAGCGAGGCGACGAGCCAGACCGCTCGGTCCGAGATACTCGGGGGACTGGCCTGGAGGAGTTTTCCGACCGTCGTCGCGTCGAACACGGTTCACGTTCGCTGATGGCTCACAAGTACTTTCCCCGCTCGCCCCGCTTCGCGGCGTTTAACACGCCCGTCCGCGCACTTCCGAGCATGACCGACGAGGACCTCATCGCGGCGCTGTGCGAGGCGGACGCCGTCAGGTTCGGGGAGTTCGAACTCTCCCACGGCGGCACGAGCGAGTACTACGTGGACAAGTACCTCTTCGAGACTGACCCCCGGTGTCTCTCGCTCGTCGCCGACGCCTTCGCCGAGCGCGTCGGGGACGCCAAGCTGGCGGGCGTCGCGCTCGGGGCCGTCCCGCTGGTGGCGGCGACGAGCGTCCGCGCGGACAGTCCCTACGTCATCGTGCGCAAGAGGGCGAAGGAGTACGGCACCGGAAACCGCATCGAGGGCCGCCTGAGCGAGGGCGAGGAGGTCGTCGTCCTGGAGGACGTCGCCACGACCGGGGGGAGCGCCCTCGACGCGGTCGAGGCGCTGCGCGAGGCGGGCGCGACCGTAGAGCGCGTGCTCGTCGTCGTGGACCGCGAGGAGGGCGCGCGCGAGCACCTCGCCGAGCACGGCGTCGAACTGGAGGCGCTCCTGACCGCCTCGGACCTGCTGGCCGATCGCTGATCGCTGCTCGCTGCTCGCTGATCGTCGCTCGTCGCTCATCGTTCGCCGATCACCGACAGCGGACGCCGTCCTCCCCCGGCGACCTCCCCGCCCCGCGGACACCACTCCCGTGGATACCGCCCCGCCGCTTCGTGTCGAAGTAATCATATCCGTGCATCGTCGACTCCGGGGTATGAACCGAGTCGAGAAGACGACCCTGCAGTTGCAGGCCGTCGCCGTCCTCCGGATGTTGAAGGAGACGCGCACCTACGACGAACTGGCCGACGAGACGGGGCTCCCGGCGGGCGACCTGAACCGCTACGTCAACGGGCACGTCCTCCCCGGGGAGGCGCGCGCCCGGGAGGTGGTCGCCTCCGTCGGCCGGGAGACGCTCTCGCGCGAACTGGAGGCGCGCATCCGCTACGATCCCGAGGGGTACGTCGACAACTCCGGGGTCGTCTTCGACCAGCCGTTTCTCGACCTCGTCGCGCCGGTCGCCGCCGAGGTACTCGACGTAGAGCGCCCCGACGTCGTCCTGACCGCCGCCACCGACGGCATCACCCTCGGCGCGGCGATGGCGAGCCACTTCGACGCCCGCCTCGCCTACGCGAAGAAGTCCAAGGAGACCGCCGTCGAGGAGTTCGTCGAGGCGCGCCAGCGCCTCGACAGCGGCATCGAGTTCACCTACTACCTCCCCGCGCGCGCGCTCAGCGCGGGCCAGCGCGTCCTCGTCGTCGACGACCTCATCCGCTCGGGCGAGACCCAGGAACTCCTGCTCGACATCGCCCGGCAGGCCGAGACCGAGGTGGTGGGCGTCTTCGCGCTCATCGCCGTCGGCGACGAGGGGATCGAGAGCGCCCGCGACCTGACCGACGCGCCCGTGGGGGCGCTGACGAAGATGGAGTGAGTCGGTCCACTCGAGCGACGCCCGGTACCGACGACGGCCGGTGCCGACGTCGCAGGCACTGGCCGCACCCGATATACACGCTCTTGCCCATTCTAGTTCGTCGGACATGGGAATAGTTAATTGACTGAATACGGTTATGCTCGAACGTGCATCATGGGCATCACTGATACCGATACCGCCGGCGGGTATACGGGTCGCGCTCGCCGCTCGTTGCGCGAGTTCTTCGACTTCGAGGAGTACGACACCGACCTGGAGACCGAGATCGTCGCCGGCGTCACGACGTTCCTGACCATGTCCTACATCGTCGTCGTGAACCCGGCGATCCTGGCGCAGGCGATCTCCATTCCCGGTTACAGCCAGGGGGCGGTCGTCTCCATGATCACCGTCGTCACGCTCGTCTCGGCGGCCGTGGCGACGCTCATCATGGCGCTGTACGCGAACCGCCCGTTCGCGCAGGCTCCGGGACTGGGGCTGAACGCCTTCTTCGCGTTCACGGTCGTGCTCACCCTCGGCGTCCCCTGGCAGACGGCGCTCGCCGCCGTCGTCGTGGAGGGGATCGTCTTCATCGCGCTCACCGTCGTCGGCGCGCGCAAGTTCATCATCCAGGCGTTCCCCGAACCCGTGAAGTTCGCCGTCGGATCGGGCATCGGCGCGTTCCTCGCGCTCATCGGCCTCCAGGCGATGGGCGTCGTCGTCCCCGACCCCGAGGGGACCTACATCACGCTCGGCAACGTCGCAAGCGATCCCGTCGCCATCCTCTCGATCGTCGGCCTGTTCTTCACCCTCGGTCTCTACGCCCGCGGCGTCCGCGGCTCCATCCTCGTCGGCATCCTCGGAACGACGCTGCTCGGGTCCGCCGTCACCTTCGCGGGCCTCGTCGCGCCGGGGGTCGTCGCGCCCGGGTTCGTCGGCAACGGACAGATCCTCTGGGACCGGTTGGCGAACTCCCTGTTCGGCGTGCAGTACGACATCACCCCGCTGGCGGGAGCGTTCGTTCGGGGGCTGACCGGCATCGAACCCTTCGGCTTCGCGCTCATCGTCTTCACCTTCTTCTTCGTCGACTTCTTCGACACCGCCGGCACCCTGACGGGCGTCGGGCAGGCGGCGGGCTTCCTCGACGACGACGGCGACCTCCCCGAGATCGAGAAGCCGCTGATGGCGGACGCCGTCGGGACCACCGTCGGGGGGATCCTCGGCACCTCGACGGTCACGACCTACATCGAGTCGGCCGCCGGCGTCGAGGAGGGCGGCCGGACGGGCATGACGGCGCTCGTCGTCGCGCTGCTGTTTCTCCTGTCGCTCGCGTTCGTCCCGGTCGCGGCGGCGATCCCGCAGTACGCCAGTCACATCGCGCTCGTCGTCATCGCGGTCGTGATGCTCCAGAACATCACCGGCGTCGACTGGGACGACATCACCCACACCGTCCCCGCCGGCATGACCATCCTGATCATGCCGTTCACGTTCAACATCGGCTACGGCATCGCCGCCGGCATCATCTCCTACCCCGTCGTGAAGGTCGCCGTCGGCGAGTGGCGGGAGATCTCGGTCACGCAGTGGCTGCTCGCGGGGCTGTTCGTCGTCTACTTCGTCGTCCAGACGGGCGGCATCCTGCAGGCGGCGACCGCCTGAACTCGGGCGGTCGACCCGCTCTCCGTCTCCCTCTCGCCACGTCCTTCCGTTCCGGGAACTCTCCGATGGAACGTGGACCTATAAGACGGTCGCGGTCCCTGACCGGGTATGGACTACACGCTCACTATCGAGGGCGCACCCGAGACCGTCCCGGGGGGAACCAGTATCATGCTCCTGCATCCGAGTACCGGCGAGACCGACCGCCTCGACACCGAGTTCTTCAAGACCGACACCGACCACCTCTTCATCCTCTCGACGCGCACCACCGCCCGCGAGGTCCAGCAGAAACTGGAGTACTACGAGGTCGACGAGTCGAAGGCGGTCATCCTCGACACGCTCTCGATCGAACGGGGCTACTCCCGGCGCGCCGGCGACCACGTCCGGTACGTCTCCTCGCCCGACGACCTCGACGGGATGGTCGAGGACCTCCGCGAGTTCTTGGAGGAGACCGAGGGCAAGCGCCGCGTCTCCGTGGACTCGGTCACCGAGATGGCCTACTACGCCGACGAGGAGCGCGCCCGCGCCGCCGTCGAGGAGATGCTCGACCTCCTCCGCGAACACGACGCCATCGGCCTCTTCCACGTCGCCGAGGAGGTCCACGACGAGGCCGTACTGGACGGCTACCGCGACCTCTTCGACGGCGTCATCCACCTGCGCGAGGACGACAGCGTCACCTGCGACTTTTTTTAACGGGGTCCTCGGCGCGGCTTCGTCGCGCCTCGAACCCCGCCAAAAAACCTCCATTGTGAGACGCGACGCGTCTCACAGGCTCCCGGAACCGCCTGGCGGTCCGGGAGGACTAAAAAAAGCCGGACGCTCGTTCGCTCCGCTCACTCGCGTCCGGTGCGACACGGGGTTCCCCGATGTCTGTCACCCTTACGTCACTCCCCTCGCACGTACGCGACCGGTGGGCACTTGCCCGTCGCCGCGCCAGTGGGCGTATGCACGCCACGCTCGACGGCGACGCGGTCCGGGTCGATCCACCGGGTCGCGAACGGTTCTACGACTCGCGGGGGTACGGCCGCCCGGACGGGAACGCCCTCGACCTCGCGCCGGTCGAGGCCGCCCACTTGCTCTTCCGCGACGACCTCGAGTCGGTGGACGGGATGGGCTTTCGCGCGTTCCTCGCGGCGACCGACTGCACGCTCCCCTTCCTCGTCTACAAGGACCTCCGCGACCGCGGGTTCTACCTCTCGCCCGCGCGCGAGGGGTGGGTCGACGCGGCGGGGGCGGGGGAGGAGAACGAGACGGATGCGACGGGGGAGGCGGACCTCGTCGTCTTCCCCCGCGGCAAGGGACCGTGGGACGGCGCGGTCGAGTACCGGGTGCGCGTCCTGGGCGAGCGCGAGACGATCCCGGCGGCGGCCCTCGTCGACGCGGACACCCTGGCCGTCGTCGACGAGGAGAGCGAACTCACCTACCTCGCGGTCGAGCGGCCCGAACTGGTCGGCGAGAGCGCGACCGAGGTGCCCGACGGCGTGCCCGCCGCGCTCCTCGCCGACCGCGTGATGCTGTGGGACCCGCCGCGCGCCCTCTACGCGCGGACGTTCTACGGCCAGCCACTCGACGGGCGGACCGCGGACGGCGCGCTCCAGTGCTCGCTCGTGGAGGCGGCCTACCTCGCCGAACGGGGAGCGATCCGCGTCGACGCGGGGTACGAGGGCATCGTCGAGCGCGGTCGGGCCGTCGAGGGCGAGCGGTTCGACCGCCGACTGGCCGTCTACCGCGCCCTGCGGGAGGCCGGCGTCGTGCCGAAGACGGGCTTCAAGTTCGGGGCCGACTTCCGCACCTACGCCGCCGTCGAGTCGGTCGAGGACCTCGGCCACTCCGAGCACCTCGTGCGCGTGCTCGCGCCGGACCACGCCTTCACGCCGCGCGCCCTCGCGCTCGACGTGCGCCTCGCCCACGGGGTGCGAAAGCGGATCGCGTTCGCGCTGACCGACGCCGACGGGGGGATCGACTGGCTGTCGGTGTCGCGGCTCACGCCCTGACGTCGTCCCGACGACTCACTTCTCGACGTAGACGCAGGGGTTGTCGCGCGCCGTCCACGGTTCGACCGGGGCGTCGATGGCCGTCCAGTAGCTCCGCGGGCGCACGCCGAGCACCTCCTCGATCCGTCCGTACGACAGGACGCTCTCGCCGTCGAGCACGGGTGCCAGCCGCTCGCGGAGGTCCTCGGGGGACGACGGTCCGTCCGACTCGCGTTTCCGAACGTCGCGCCGCAGGTGGCCGAGGGTGAGCCGATTCGGGTAGTTGAACACCAGTCTCCCCCCGTCGCCGACGCGCTCGTACAGCGCCCGGAGCGCGCGCTCGACGTCGCGGACGGCGTGGAGCGTCCCGTAGCAGTAGACGAGGTCGAACGTCCGGCGGACCGAGAGGTCGGGGAGGGCGTCGACGGCGAACGAGAGGTTGGCCAGTCCGGTCTCGGCGGCGCGCTCGCGGTTCGCGCGAACGACCGCGTCGGCGGCGTCGTACCCCCGGAACTGGATCGTCGGATACCGGTCCGCCAACGCGAAGCAGACGGGCGCGTGACCGCAGTCGACCGACGCGACCGACGTCGGCTCCCCGACCCGCCGGAAGAACCGATCGAGGAGGGCCGCCTCGTCGAACTCGTCGCCGCCCGCGTCGCGCTCGCCGTCGCCCGCGGCGACCGCCCAGAACGTGCTCCGGTCGGTGGTGTCGTCGTTCGCCATCCCTGGAGGATCCAGTGACCCTCGGTAGATAAAACTAGCTCCGAACGATGAATTACAGACACGCCGTCAGTTATTGCGCTGACCGCCTCCCCGATTCGGGTGCCGGTACGTCGTCACGGGCCGACCGCCGCAAACGAACGCTTTTTGCGCGCGCCGCGGCGACTTCGGGGCGACGACCGTCATGAGCGAGGACAACGAGACGCGCGAGGAGGCGGCCGGCCGCCCGTCCGTCACGGACGGGGAGCGCGCCGGCGGAGCGGACGGCGGGCCGGCGACGCGAACCGACGGCGGCGTCGACGAGACGACCCTCGATCCGTGGGGGTCGTCCACCGTCGAGGACTACCGAAAACTGTTCGAGGAGTTCGGCATCGAGGAGTTCGAGGAGGTGCTCCCCGAGGTGCCGAACCCGCACTACCTGATGCGCCGGGGGGTCATCTTCGGCCACCGCGAGTACCGGGACGTGCTCGACGCGATGCGCGCGGGCGAACCGGCGGCGGTCCTCTCGGGGTTCATGCCGACCGGCGACCCCCACATCGGGCACAAGCTGGTGTTCGACGAGATCGTCTGGCACCAGCGGGAGGGCGCGGACGCCTACGGCCTCATCGCGGACCTCGAGGCGCACGCCGCCCGCGGCCTCTCCTGGGAGGAGATCGACGAGCACGCCCGCGACTACCTCCTCTCGCTGCTCGCGCTCGGGTTCGATCCCGAGGAGGGGGAACTCTACCGCCAGTCGACGAACCGCGCGGTGCAGGACCTCGCGTTCGAACTCGGCGTGAAGGCGAACTTCTCCGAGCTACAGGCCATCTACGGCTTCGACGGCGAGACCGACGTCTCGCACATGCAGTCGGTCGTCACGCAGATGGCCGACATCCTCTACCCGCAACTGGCGGAACCGAAGCCCACGGTCATCCCGGTCGGTCCCGACCAGGACCCGCACGTCCGCCTCGCGCGCGACCTCGCCGCCCGAATGCGCTTCTTCAAGGTGACCGAGGCGTACGCCAGCTTCGAGACCGACGACGCGGAGCGCGCGCTGCTCGCGGAGGCGTACGAGGCGCTTTGCGAGGCGGACGGCGAGGACCCCGTCCGCTGCGAGGAGGCCGCCGCCTACGTCGCCGCGACCTTCGACGCCCCCGCCCTCGTCGAGAGCCTGGAGAACGCGGGGATGGAGCCGCTTCGACCCCGCGTGCGCTTCCTCGACCGCAACGCCACGGAGGAGGCGTTCGAGGCGCTCATCGGGAGCGTCGAGGGCGAGAAGCGCGTCTACGAGGGCCACGTCGACGCCTTCGACCTCTCCCGGGAGGAGGCGTCCCGCCTCGCCCGCGAGGTCGAGGTCGAGCACGGCGGCTACGGCTTCTACGCGCCCTCCTCGATCTACCACCGCTTCATGACGGGGCTGACCGGCGGGAAGATGAGTTCGAGCGTGCCGGCGAGCCACATCAGCCTCCTCGACGACCCCGAGGACGGCTACGACAAGGTGACGTCCGCGACGACCGGCGGGCGCGAGACGGCCGAACTCCAGCGCGAACTGGGGGGGAAGGCCGACGAGTGTCCCGTCTACGAACTGTACGCCTACCTGCTGGCGGCCGACGACGACGAGTTCGCGACGCGCGTCTACGACGAGTGCGTGGGCGGCGAGCGCCTCTGCGGCGACTGTAAGGAGCAGGCCGCGCGGCTCATGCGCGAGTTCCTCGCCGACCACCAGGAGAAGCGACGGGAGGCCGAGGAACTGCTCGACTCGCTCGACCTCGAACTGGAGTCGCCGCGGCGGTGAGTCGGTGGGTGCCGCCGGAACGCGGCGGTGCTCAGCGCCGCCGCGTCACCCGGGGCAGTCCCCGACTCAGAACCCTTTTACGCTCCGGGGGTACAGGGGCAGGTATGGCATCCGAACCCCTGCCGCGGAGTGTCGCACGCCGGCCGTCCAGCGCGGGGTTCGGCTTTTTTGGCGCGTAGGCGTCGGGGGATCGGTCCGGACGGGTCCGACCGAGCAAACCGACGTCGCGGCGCGTCGTCTACGAACAGCGATCAGCACGCATACGGACGCCAGCACGAAACCAGACACGACAGACACACCATGCGAGTACCACAGGCACAGGCCGCGGTCCTGGAGGCCGCGAGCGCGACGGAACCGAGAACGATCGAGGACCTCGCGGGGGCCCTCGACGAGTCACAGACGACGGTGACCCGGGCGGCCTTCGAACTGGCCGACTCGGGCCTCGTCGCGATCGAGGAGGAGGCGGCTGAGTCCGTCTCGCTCACCGACGAGGGCGAGCGGTACCGGGAGGGCGGCCTCCCCGAGGTACGCCTCTACCGGGCGGCGATCGACGCCGGGGCCGACGAGGCCCCCGTCCCGATGGGCGAACTGCTCGGGCGGGCGGGCCTCGACGGCCCGGCGGTGAACATCGCCCTCTCGAACTTCGCGCGGAAGGGCTACGGCCGCATCGAGGGCGGATCCGTCGCGGTCGACCCGGACGCCGATCCCGACGCGGACGAGGAGGCGGCGGCGCTCGACGCCGTCGCGGCGGGCGAGGAGGCACCCGAGGACGCCGTCGAGGAACTGGAGCGCCGGGGGCTTCTCCGGCGCGAGGAGGCCACCGTCCGCTCGGTGACGCTCACCGACGACGGCGTCACGGCGCTCATGGAGGGGATCGAGGTGGCCGACACGGTCGGCGCGGTGACCTCCGACCTGCTCACGAGCGGCGAGTGGCGCGACGCGGAGTTCGCGGCGTACAACGTCGAGGCCGACGCGGAGACGATCTACGGCGGCCGCGAGCACATCCTCCGCCAGACCGCGAACCGCGTGAAGGACGTGCTCGTCGGGATGGGGTTCGAAGAGATGGAGGGGCCGCACGTGGACGCCGACTTCTGGATCAACGACGCGCTGTTCATGCCCCAGGACCACCCGGCGCGCACCCACTGGGACCGCTTCGCGCTCTCCGACCCGCGGCACATCGACGACCTCCCCGATGACCTCGTCGAGCGCGTCCGCCGGGCGCACCTGGAGGGGGTGGGCGACGACGGCGAGGGCTACCACTCGCCGTGGGACGAGGCGTTCGCCCGGGCGCTCGCGCTGCGCGGGCACACCACCTCGCTGTCGATGCGCTACCTCTCGGGCGAGGCGGTCGGCGACCTCGAACCCCCCCAGCGCTACTTCAGCGTCGAGAAGGTCTACCGCAACGACACGCTCGACGCGACCCACCTGCTCGAGTTCTTCCAGATCGAGGGCTGGGTGATGGCCGAGGACCTCTCGGTGCGCGACCTGATGGGGACGTTCACGGAGTTCTACAGCCGCTTCGGGATCACGGACATCCGGTTCAAACCTCACTACAACCCCTACACGGAGCCGAGCTTCGAGCTGTTCGGCCGGCACCCCGAGACGGGCGAGATCATCGAGATCGGCAACTCGGGCATCTTCCGCCCGGAGGTGCTCTCCCCGCTCGGCGTCGACTGTGACGTGATGGCGTGGGGGCTCGCCCTCGAGCGCCTGCTCATGCTCACCTACGGCTTCGAGGACATCCGGGACGTGCACGGGACGCTCTGCGATCTCGACCTCCTGCGGTCCGTGGAGGTGGTGCACTGATGCCCACCGTCGAGGTCGACCCCGACGAACTCCGGCGGCTGACCGGCCACGAGGAGAAGAGCGACGACGAACTGGAGGCCGACCTGTTCGCCCTCGGCCTCGAGTACGAGGGCGACACCGAGGACGGCCACATGCAACTGGAGTTCGCCCCCGACCGCCTCGATCGGCTCTCGATCGAGGGCATCGCGCGGTCGCTGCGCTACCAGTACGGCGACGACCGCGGCGTGTACGTCCCGAAGACCAACGACGCCGAGTGGGTCATCGAGGTCGACGAGTCGGTGCCCGAGGAGCGCCCCTACGTGACCGGCGCGATCGTCCGCGGGCTCGACATGACCGAGGAGGGCCTCGAGTCGCTCATCCAGCTTCAGGAGAAGCTCCACCGGACGATGGGCAGACAGCGCGCGAAGGGCGCGATCGGCGTCCACGACCTGACGATGCTCAAAGGTCGACCCGCCGGCGAGGACCGACCCAAGACGATCTCCTACCGGGGGATCGATCCGGACGGCGACCGGTTCGTCCCGCTCGACTCCGACGCGGAACTGACCCCGGGGGAGGTGCTCTCCGAGCACCCGACGGGGCGGACCTACGGCCCGCTGCTCGCGGACTACGGCTCGTACCCGGTCATCTACGACGACATCGGTCTGTTCTCCTTCCCGCCGGTGATCAACGGCCGCCGGACGGAGGTGACCGAGGGCACGCGCGACGTGTTCGTCGAGATGACGGGCACCGACCAGTGGACGATCGACCGGATGTGCGCCATCGTCTGCTACGCGCTCGCCGCCCGCGGCGGGCGCGTCGAGGAGGTGCGCGTCGAGTACCCGGAGGAGTCGCTCGTGCGACCGGACTTCGAGATCGAGCACAAGACGGTCTCCCACCGGCGGATCGAGCGCCTGCTCGGGATCGACCTCGACTCCGACGAGGTGCTCGACCTGCTCGAGCGCTCCGGGCTGGCGGGCGAGGTCGAGGAGCGGGGCGACGAGGTGGTCTACGACGTGTCGGTCCCGCCGTACCGCGTCGACGTGCTCCACCCGGTCGACGTGGTGGACGACGTGGGCCGGGCCTACGGGTTCAACGACCTCGAACCGCGCTACCCCGAGGTCGGAACCATCGGCGGGCGCACCGACCGCACCCGGCTCGAGGACGCCGCCCGCGACGCGCTGGTCGGCCTCGGCTTCGAGGACATGCTGAACTTCCACCTCGTCAGCGAGGCGGCGTGCTTCGACCGGATGGGGATCGCCCCCGGGGAGTCGGAGTCGGTCTACGGCGCGGGCGACCCCGCCACCATCGCAGAGCCGTACAGCGAGGACTACACGATCGTCCGTACGTGGGCGCTCCCCTCGCTCCTGATGGTGCTCGAGAACAACACTCACCGGGCGTACCCACAGGACCTCTCGGAGATCGGCCTCGCCGCGCGGGTCGACCGGAGCGAGGAGACGAAGGTCGCGGAGCGTCGAACCGTCGCGGCCGTCCTCGCGCGCACCGACGCGGGCTACGAGGCGGCGAAGGCGCGCCTGCAGGCGGTCGCCCGAGCGTTCGGGAAGACGCTCGAGACCCCGCCGACCGAGCACCCGACGTTCATCCCCGGGCGGACCGCCGAGGTGGTGCTCGACGGCGAGTCCGCGGGCGTCATCGGCGAGATCCACCCCCGCGTGCTCGTCGAGCACGACCTGGAGGTGCCCGTCGCGGCGTTCGAGTTCGACCTCCGGGCGCTGGATTGAGCGAGTGTCTGTGGCGTTCTCGTCGCGGAACGCCCTCGAGTGCCCTCGATCCGAACGATCGACGACAGCTCTACCGCCTCGAAAGCCCTCGTGGGCTTTCAGTCCGCCAGGAAAGAAACGTGTCCCGTCAGTCCAGATCCGCACCGACCGCCTCCTCGACGCCCTCGAAGCCGTCGCGCGCGAGCAGGTCGAGCAGGCCGCGGTTGACGTCGCGGGCGATCGTCGGCCCCTCGTAGACGAGGCCGGTGTAGAGCTGGACGAGCGACGCGCCGGCGCGGATCTTCGCGTACGCGCCCGCGGCGTCAGAGACTCCGCCGACGCCGACGACGGGGACGTCGGTGCGCTCGGCGACGAAGCGCACCGCGCGGGTCGCGCGCTCCTCGATGGGCTTCCCGGAGAGGCCGCCCGTCTCGGCGCGGTGGACGCCGCGCAGGGAGGCGGGCCGCTCGGTCGTGGTGTTGGTCGCGATGACGCCGTCGAGGTCGAAGTCCTCGACCACCGCGAGGGCCTCCTCGACGGCGTCGTCGGTGAGATCGGGCGAGAGCTTCACGAGGAGCGGCGACGCGCCCGCGTCCACGAGCGAGGCGACGATGCGTTCGAGGTGCTCGCGGTTCTGTAGCTCCCGGAGGCCGGGCGTGTTCGGGCTGGAGACGTTCACGACGAAGTAGTCGCCGCCGTCGGCGCACCGCTCGTAGGTGTAGCGGTAGTCCGCCGCCGCCTCGGGGAGGGGCGTGACCTTCGACTTGCCGACGTTCACGCCGACGGGAACCGGCGCGTCGGTGCGCGCGAGCCGCGGGCCGACGACGTCCGCGCCGTCGTTGTTGAAGCCCATGCGGTTTATCAGCGCGCGGTCCTCCGGGAGGCGAAACAGTCGGGGGCGCGGATTGCCCGGTTGCCCCTTCGCCGTGACGCCGCCGACCTCGACGTGTCCGAAGCCGAGGTTCGCGAGCGCGCGCGGGACCTCCGCGTTCTTGTCGAACCCGGCGGCGACGCCAACGGGGTTGGGAAAGTCGAGCCCGAAGGCGGCGGTCCGGAGGCGCTCGTCGTCGACGGTCAGTCGCCGTCCGACCGCCGCCGCGACGGGCGTCCCCTGACCGGCGCGAAGCACCGCGTGGACTGCCCCGTGTGCCGTTTCCGCGGGAAGCCGAAACAACAGCGGCTTCGCGGCGTCGTAGAGTCGCACTGCTCAGAACTCGTGTTCGATCTCCTCGTCCGCGTCCGCCTTCTGGATGATGATCTTGTTGTCACGCACGCGGACGAACACCTCGTCGCCGATCTCCATGCCGGCGACCGTCAGCTCGTCCTCGTGCAGGTTCAGGTGCACGTTGTGGTATTCGCCGTTTTCGTCTTTGGCACCACTGGGGCTGAGCTTCTTCTTTCGCACCATCGCGGTATCTTACACCACCCTTCGCCGTACGCGATACTTAAGTTTGGCGTGCTCGCCCTCCCGGACCCGTCGATCGCTCGCCGATCCGTTACTACCCCGCGTTGTTTGTATATAAACATATCGGGCGTAGTCTCTCGATTTCGGGGATATAGTTATATGTGGTCATGTTTTGCTTTCGCATGGAGGTTCGAAACCATGGCACGTAGCGATGATGGGAAGCGGAACTTCGCGCTTCGCGACACGAGCGGTAACGAATCGAGCGTCTTCTCCGGACGCACGCCGCGCCAGGCGGCCCTGAAAGCGGCTCGACGGCTCGACCCCGCCGGAAGCGAGGGGGAGGCCGACCGCGTCGAACTCAGGCTCCGGGAGAAGGGAACGAAGAAAGTCCACCACTACGAGGGCTGGGCCTGGAAGGAGAGCGCTCCCGACGACAAGCCGGACTGGATGCCCGACCGCATCACGAAGGCGAACGTCGCGAAGAAGGGAATCGAGCACTTAGAAGAGATCTGAGCGCGGTCGACGGATTCTTTGTGGAGGTCGAGGACGCCGAGACGAGCCGGACAGTACTTACTTTGGGCACGCGTAGGCGACCGTGCGCGGTACTCACCCGACCGGACCGCACGCACGCGCGTGGGATGACGCGTCGATCTCCAACCGCGCCACACCGTCTATCCGTACTACTTACGCGTACTACTGCTCTCTGTGCCGCTCCACCGACGGGCCGATGGTCGAGTACCGGCTTCCGACGGACGGCTGATCGGAGGCGCGTCTTCGTGCGTCCCCGTACCGTGAGTGGTCGATACCGTGAGAGAACAGTACCGTGTGAACGGTCTCCCATGAAATCGCGTGACGGAGCGCCGATGGTTCGACGGCCTTAAGTGGTCGGCTCGACTCGAATAGAATGCGAAGAAGCGCGGGACGTCCTCCGCCGGGATCGACCCGGCCGGGGACGACCCGACTCCGAAGCCCTTATATGTCTAAGGGTGTTCGGATCTGATACGCCCAAGGCGGTGCCGGAATGCGATTTCGGTACCAGACTGGGACCGACGCCCTTATGTACTAAGGGTGTCTCGGAATGTATGCAGACACACAGTGAGTGTGGGACGTTAGATCCGTCCCACAGTCGCGATCCGTCGGAGGGAGTTCGAAGGGTTTATACCCTCGAATGGCCTACGATAGGATCCGAAGGAAATGAGGATTCCACCCCTGCGGTCCGCCGTATACGATGGAATCTGATGTTAGCCTTGGTAGTTCGGTGACACTCGGTCGGTCCGATTGTCGCCGACACCCGATAGCGTATATGCATATTCGTATGCATCCCGCCCAACCCTCCCCTTCGGGGGAGAACATTCCGGTTGATCCTGCCGGAGGTCATTGCTATCGGAATCCGATTTAGCCATGCGAGTCGCACGAATTAGATTCGTGGCGAACGGCTCAGTAACACGTGGCCAAACTACCCTATGGACCTGGATACTCTCGGGAAACTGAGGCTAATCCGGGATAGTGCTCCCACGCTGGAACGCGGGGAGCGTGAAACGCTCCGGCGCCATAGGATGTGGCTGCGGCCGATTAGGTAGATGGTGGGGTAATGGCCCACCATGCCGATAATCGGTACGGGTAGTGAGAGCTAGAGCCCGGAGACGGACTCTGAGACAAGAGTCCGGGCCCTACGGGGCGCAGCAGGCGCGAAACCTTTACACTGCACGACAGTGCGATAGGGGGATTCCGAGTGCGAGGGCATACAGTCCTCGCTTTTGTGTACCGTAAGGTGGTACACGAATAAGAGCTGGGCAAGACCGGTGCCAGCCGCCGCGGTAATACCGGCAGCTCGAGTGATGACCGATTTTATTGGGCCTAAAGCGTCCGTAGCCGGCCAGTCAGGTCCGTCGGGAAATCCACTCGCTCAACGAGTGGGCGTCCGGCGGAAACCGTCTGGCTTGGGACCGGGAGATCTGAGGGGTACGTCTGGGGTAGGAGTGAAATCCTGTAATCCTGGACGGACCATCGGTGGCGAAAGCGCCTCAGAAGAACGGATCCGACGGTGAGGGACGAAAGCTAGGGTCTCGAACCGGATTAGATACCCGGGTAGTCCTAGCCGTAAACGATGCTCGCTAGGTGTGACGCAGGCTACGAGCCTGCGTTGTGCCGTAGGGAAGCCGTGAAGCGAGCCGCCTGGGAAGTACGTCCGCAAGGATGAAACTTAAAGGAATTGGCGGGGGAGCACTACAACCGGAGGAGCCTGCGGTTTAATTGGACTCAACGCCGGACATCTCACCAGCTCCGACAGTAGTCGTGACGGTCAGGTTGATGACCTTACTCGAGCTACTGAGAGGAGGTGCATGGCCGCCGTCAGCTCGTACCGTGAGGCGTCCTGTTAAGTCAGGCAACGAGCGAGACCCGCACCTCTAGTTGCCAGCAGCATCTCGCGATGGCTGGGTACACTAGGGGGACTGCCGCTGCCAAAGCGGAGGAAGGAACGGGCAACGGTAGGTCAGTATGCCCCGAATGAGCTGGGCAACACGCGGGCTACAATGGTCGGGACAATGGGACGCTACCCCGAAAGGGGACGCTAATCTCCTAAACCCGATCGTAGTTCGGATTGCGGGCTGAAACTCGCCCGCATGAAGTTGGATTCGGTAGTAATCGCGTGTCAGAAGCGCGCGGTGAATACGTCCCTGCTCCTTGCACACACCGCCCGTCAAAGCACCCGAGTGGGGTCCGGATGAGGCCACCGAACGGTGGTCGAATCTGGGCTCTGCAAGGGGGCTTAAGTCGTAACAAGGTAGCCGTAGGGGAATCTGCGGCTGGATCACCTCCACAGACCGGGACCGGACGGAACGTCCGGCCCACCTTGGGCTCGGGTGTCGGCACCTGGCCGACCGAGCACTTCAGAACTACCGAGGCTAACAGGTAGGGCCCATAGCTCAGTGGGAGAGTGCCTCCTTTGCAAGGAGGATGCCCTGGGTTCGAATCCCAGTGGGTCCATATTCGCGGGACGAAACCGGGTTCCTTAAGTGGCATCCGGCGCTCGTTCCGATGAAGACAGATGCACCATCCCGTGTAAACGAGGATGGGAAGGGTCGATGCCGCCCGTCACCAGCGGGCGCGCAGATGAAGACCGTGTGTACGTGCGATCCAGGCGCTCACTGGACCCGTTCATCGAGGTCCAGAGCAATCAATATCATTCGTGGCTACTGTGCCACGTGGTGAATGGCTCGGCTCAAGTGCCGACGAAGGACGTGCCAAGCTGCGATAAGCCTGAGGGAGCCGCACGGAGGCGAAGAACTCAGGATCTCCGAATGGGAATCTCCACAGCAATTGCCTTGCGCAATGGGGAACGTCCGGAACTGAAACATCTCAGTACGGACAGGAAAAGAAACCGAATGGGATGTCGTTAGTAACGGCGAGTGAACGCGACGTAGTCCAAACCGAAGCCTGCGAGGTCTTCGACCTCGTTGGCAATGTGGTGTTCGGACAGACCGTAATCGGCCAACCGTCTGCGAGAAGTCTTCTGGAATGGAGCGTGATACAGGGTGACAACCCCGTATCGCAGACGTGCGGTCGTGGGTCTGTTCCCGAGTAGCGGGGGTTGGAAATCCCTCGCGAACCTGGCAGGCATCGACTGCCAAGACTAAACACAACTTGAGACCGATAGCGAACAAGTAGCGTGAGCGAACGCTGAAAAGCACCCCGAAAAGGGAGGTGCAATAGGGCCTGAAATCACGTGGCGATGGAGCGACGGGGCACGAAAGGCCGTCTGCGAAACGACCCGGGGGCGACCCCGCAGTAGGAAGCAGCCGGAGCCGGTGTTCCGTCGTGCGTTTTGAAAAACGAGCCAGGGAGTGTGCCTGTTTGACGAGTCTAACCCGAGTATCGGGGGAGGCGTAGGGAAACCGACAGGGCCGCAGCATCTTCGATGCCAGGGCCGCCGTGTTCAAGCGCGGGGAGTCAAACGGGCACGACCCGAATCCGAGCGATCTACACGAGGGCAGGGCGAAGCATGGCGAAAGCCATGTGGAGGCCCGTTAGGGTTGGTGTCCTACAATACCCTCCCGTGACCCGCGTGTAGGGGTGAAAGGCCCATCGAGCTCGGTAACAGCTGGTTCCAACCGAAACATGTCGAAGCATGACCTCTGCCGAGGTAGTTCGTGGGGTAGAGCGACCGATTGGGGTGTCCGCCTCCGAGAGGAGTCGGCGCCCCTGTCAAACTCCGAACCTACGAACGCCGTGGACGCAGGGAGTCCGGTGTGCGGGGTAAGCTTGTGCACCGTGAGGGAGACAACCCAGAGCTGGGTTAAGGTCCCCAAGTGTGGACTAAGTGCGATTTAAAGGTGGTCCCGAGCCCTAGACAGCCGGGAGGTGAGCTTAGAAGCAGCTACCCTCTAAGAAAAGCGTAACAGCTTACCGGCCGAGGTTCGGGGCGCCCAAAATGATCGGGGCTCAAGTCCACCACCGAGACCCGGCGGCACGCCTCACAGCGTGTTCCCGTAGGTTGGCGCTCCGGTCGGGTGGAAGCACGGGCGAGAGTTCGTGTGGACCGACCGGTGACGAAAATCCTGGCCATAGTAGCAGCGATAGTCGGGTTAGAATCCCGACGGCCGAACGGACAAGGGTTCCTCAGCAATGTTTGTCAGCTGAGGGTTAGCCGATCCTAAGTGCTGTCGTAATTCGAGCAGCACAAAAGGGAAACTGGTTAATATTCCAGTGCCACCGTACATCGAACGCCGACGCTTTGGGGTCACCTGAGCCGGGCTCTCGCCCGGTCGAACCGTCAAAGCCCGTGGAAGCCGTAATGGCACGAAGCGGGTGAACGGCGGGACAGGGAAACTCAGGTCAACCTAGAGCCCGTGAAAAGGCAAGTACGGTGCTCGTACCAAGAACCGACACAGGTGTCCATGGCGGAGAAAGCCAAGGCCTGTCGGGAGCAACCGACGTTAGGGAATTCGGCAAATTGGTCCCGTAAGTTCGCGATAAGGGATGCCTGCCCCGGAAAGGGGCAGGTCGCAGAGACCAGGACGCTCCGACTGTCTAGTAACAACATAGGTGACCGCAAATCCGTAAGGACTCGTACGGTCACTGAATCCTGCCCAGTGCGGGTATCTGAACACCCAGTACAATGGGACGAAGGACCCGTCAACGGCGGGGGTAACTATGACCCTCTTAAGGTAGCGTAGTACCTTGCCGCTTCAGTAGCGGCTTGCATGAATGGATCAACGAGAGCGTCACTGTCCCAACGTTGGGCCCGGTGAACTGTACGTTCCAGTGCGGAGTCTGGAGACCCCCAAGGGGAAGCGAAGACCCTATAGAGCTTTACTGCAGGCTGTCGCTGGGACATGGTCGCTAATGTGCAGCATAGGTAGGAGCCGTTACACAGGTACCCGCGCTAGCGGGCCACCGAGGCATCAGTGAAATACTACCCGTTAGTGACTGTGACCCTCACTCCGGGAGGAGGACACCGATAGCCGGGCAGTTTGACTGGGGCGGTACGCGCTCGAAAAGATATCGAGCGCGCCCTATGGCCATCTCATCCGGGTCAGAAATCCGGAGAAGAGTGCAAGAGCATAAGATGGCCTGACAGTGTCCTGCCTAACGAGGGACGCTGACGCGAAAGCGTGGTCTAGCGAACCTATGAGCCCGCCCGATGCGGGCCATAGATGACAGAAAAGCTACCTTAGGGATAACAGAGTCGTCACCGGCAAGAGCACATATCGACCCGGTGGCTTGCTACCTCGATGTCGGTTCCCTCCATCCTGCCCGGGCAGCATCGGGCAAGGGTGAGGTTGTTCGCCTATTAAAGGAGGTCGTGAGCTGGGTTTAGACCGTCGTGAGACAGGTCGGCTGCTATCTATTGGGGGTGTATGGTACCTGACGTGAACGTTCGTATAGTACGAGAGGAACTACGAATGGTCGCCACTGGTGTACCGGTTGTCCGAGAGGGCACGTGCCGGGCAGCTACGCGACGAGGGGTAAGAGCTGAACGCATCTAAGCTCGAAACCCGCATGGAAAAGAGGTACCGCCGAGACCACTCGTAGAAGACGAGTTCGATAGACTCGGGGTGTACGCACCGAGGTAACGAGGTGTTCAGCCCGCGAGAACTAACAGGTCGAAGCCACACATTCATCGCACTGGTCCCGTGAACGGGTCCAGGCGTTAACTGGATCGCACGTACATCTGACCGATAGTGGTCCTTAGCGTGGTTCGATTCCACGAATCGGCGTTAAGGCGGCCATAGCGGCGGGGCAACTCCCGTACCCATCCCGAACACGGAAGATAAGCCCGCCTGCGTTCCAGCGAGTACTGGAGTGCGAGAGCCTCTGGGAAAACTGTCTCGCAAGAGGCTCCAAGTACGGGCCGAGGTCCGTGAACCGTAGTACACGCAGGGTTCGTCCCGGTGGAATCGGTGAGCGGACTGTCGACGCCCGCAACTGGTGGTTCGCCGCCTTTCCATTCATACCCTATATTCGACTTCCCGTGAGCGGTCGCTCCAGACCGCTACGCTTATTCACGTCCTCCCGGTAGAGACGTCTGCGTGCCAAGGTGGCAGAGTCTGGCCTTACGCACACGCCTGCAGAGCGTGATCACGCCGGTTCAAATCCGGCCCTTGGCTTCTTCTGATCCCGAACAGCGGTTCGGGATCTGTGCACCATACGAGGGGTTGAACCCTGGAACGAGTGTAACGAGTTCCTCCGGTTCAAATCCGGCCCTTGGCTCTCTTTCGACCGGCCGGACGTGAAGATCGCACGAGAATGTAACTTTTGTACTCCGTGTAGCAACGATCAGTGCTAACTCCATTCGAAGCGAGGAGTCTCGCCGGTAACGGTCGCGTCACCTGCTGACGTCGGCGTCCGCGAGCACTTATGCGGGTTCCGTCCGCACGTCCGTCGACGGCGCGCCTCGCCGTCGCCTCGTCCGCGTTCGGTAGCGGTGAGTGGCGACGCTCTCGCGCGCCCACGCAGACCTGGATACACCATGTCGCAGACCAAAGAAGACTACGAAGACGTCGCGATCGACGAATCGCTCGACGACCTCCCGACCGACGACGAACTGGCCGAGGCGGTCGAGAACCTCGAAGCGCGCGGATTCGATGTCGTCGTCGTGGATTCCGGCGACGAGGCGCTCGACGCCGTCGTCGATCTGCTCCCGGCGGGAGTCTCCGTGATGCACGGGCACTCGACGACGCTGGAGGAGATCGGCTTCACGGATTACCTCGCCGCGGGCGACCACGACTGGGAGGACCTCCACGCGCAGGTGTTCGCCGTCGAGGACGAGGGGGAGCGGGCCGCCGCGCGCCGCCGGGCGCAGACGGCGGACTACTTCCTCGGGAGCGTCAACGCCATCGCGCGGACCGGCGAACTCGTCGCCGCCGACGCCTCGGGTAGCCGCATCGGGGCGTACCCCTTCGCCGCGGCGAACCTCGTGCTGGTCAGCGGCGCGAACAAGATCGTCCCCGACCTCGACGCGGCGTTCGACCGTCTGGAGGACGTCGCCTACCCGCTCGAGGACGCCCGCGCGCAGGACGCCTACGGCGTGGGGAGCGCCATCGCCAAGCAACTCGTCTACCGCCGCGAACTCGAGGCGGGACGGACGACCCTCGTGCTCGTCCGCGAGGCGCTCGGATACTGAGAGGCACCGCGGATCGGTGATTCCGGCGGTGTTGGCGACGTTCTCACGGGGACGGGGCATCTACGACCGTCTCCGCCGCCGATCGCCCCTGGTCCGTCGTGTGGATCGTCCGTTCGCCACGGGAAAGTAATCGTTATACGCGGGGATTCCGTCGGCTCCTGTATGCAACGTCGAGCGGCCGCGGTTCTGTTCGTCTTCTTCCTCGTCATCGGCGCGAGCGCCTACTCCGTCATCACGGTGGCGCAGGAGCCGGAGATCGAGGTGAAGGGACAGGCGTACCAGCCCGGCAATAACTTCACGATCGACGGGCAGGAGTACAACCTCTCGGAAGTCAGCCTGGAGGAGGCCTCCAGTAGCGGCGGCGGCCACGGCGGCGGTGGCGGCGGCGAGCCGACCTGGTCCGGCACCCTCGTCTACACCAAGAACGACGCGCTCCAGTCGGAGACGCTCGAGAACAACACGACCGTCCAGTTCAACAACTCGTCGTACCTCGTCACGATCGGCATGGCCCCCGATCCGGCCACCGCGCCCACGTCGGCCGGAAACGAGACGGGTGGAAACGCCACGTCCGGCAACGCGACGAACGGGACGAACGCCTCCGCCGGCGGGAACACCACCGCCGGGGCGACGAACAACACGACGGCCGGGAACGCGACTGGCGGTAACGCCACGTCCGGCAACGCGACGAACGGAACGAACGCTTCCGCCGCGTCGGGCGCGCAGGCGGGGAACGCGACCAACGCGACGAACGGCACGGGGGGCAACAACACCAGCGCGATGCCGAACACCCTCGTCTTCACCCAGCAGCGCAACGTGTCGGCCATCCTCGCGAACGACACGGCGGTCGCAAACGAGACGGTCGAGACGGGCGGTCAGACGTACGTCCGGTACCTCGACAACAACACGCTCGTCCCGCTGCAGGAGTACCTCAGTCCGGCCCCCCAGCAGACGTTCCAGCCCGGGGATCGCTTCCCGTACAACAACACCACGGTCACGCTGAAGAACATCACCGAGAGCGGCGCGACGCTCGTCTGGCGCGGCGACGTGGTCGTCTCCACCGACATCGCGGAGGGTGAGAACGTCACGCTCGCGAACAACGAGACGTACGTCGTCCACTTCCCGAGCGACAACCCGAACAACAAGACGGTCGTGCTCTCCCAGGAGCGCAAGGCGTACCAGCAGGAGGTCGCCCAACAGGAGTTCTTCCACGAGCGCATCAGCGGTCTCTGGGCCGTGAGCATCATCAGCTGGCTCTCTGCCTTCCTCCTCCTGGGCCTGGCGTACATGCCCCACCGCGGCTGAACCGCCACCGATCCACTCACCTCCCCCTTCGCTCGACGGCTCCCTTTCGACGAGTGCCGCGTCGGTCACTGGCGCTCGCTTCTCCCCGACGCTTCCCGGAAAATCGATAGATCGCGAGGGATTTGAACCACGGTCGCTCGCTCACGCTCGCTCCCTGATTCAAATCCCTTCAAGTGCGCTTTCTACGCTCCTCACGTCCGTTCGTCGCGAGAAAGCGGGCTGAGAGGGATTTGAACCACGGTCGCTCCACTCACTGCCGCTCGTTTCGCTCCCTGATCCAAATCCCGTCAGCGTCGTCACTTCACGTGCTCGCAGTGCTCGCACGAGAAGGTGACGGGCTGAGAGGGATTTGAACCCCCGGCCGTCTGGTTAAAAGCCAGACGCTCTGCCTAACTGAGCTATCAGCCCGTACTCAGAGATTCCTCCCCACGTCGCTAAACCGTTACGATCGGTGCGACTGGGAAACCTCTTACCCCCACCGGGGTAACCCCGCCTCGTGAACTCGTTCGCGTCCCGCTACGACGACGACCTCCGGGCGTTCGTCGAGCGCCTCGTCTCCTTCGACTCGATCACCGGCGACGAAGCCCCCATCCAGGGCTTCGTCCGAGAACACCTCGACGAACTCGGCTTCGAGACCTACGAGTGGACCGCCGACGCCGATCGCCTCGCCGCACACCCGTCGTTCCCCGACGACCCCGGGGCGATCGACGTGACGGACCGCCCCTCCGTCGGCGGCGTCCTCGAACTCGGCGATCCCGACGCCGGCCCGACGCTCGTGTTCAACGGGCACGTGGACGTCGTGCCGGCCGAGGGCGAGTGGTCGAGCGACCCCTTCGCGCCGTCCTGGGACGGCGATCGCCTCACCGCGCGCGGCGCGGCCGACATGAAGTCGGGGCTGGCCGCCTGCGTCTACGCCGCCCGCGCGCTCGCCGACGAGGTCGAGGAGGGAGGAGAGAACGGGGAGGACGCGGGCGACGTGAACGGCCGACTCGTCGTCGACGCGGTCGCGGGCGAGGAGGAGGGGGGCATCGGCGCGGCGGCGGCCGCCCTGGACAACCCCTACCCGTTCGAGCGCGATGCCGCGATCGTCGCCGAACCGACCCGGCTGCGGCCCGTCGTCGCCACCGAGGGGAGCCTCATGGTGCGCCTCCACGTCGAGGGGCGGTCCGCGCACGCCGCCTCGAGCTGGCGCGGCGAGTCCGTCCTCCCGCACTTCGAGTCCGTCCGGCGGGCGCTGGTCGACTTCGAGGCGGAGCGAGCAGAGCGCGTCACCCACCCGCTGTACGAGGACTTCCCCGTCCCGTGGCCGGTCGTCGTCGGCACCGTCCGCGCCGGCCGGTGGGCCTCGACGGTGCCGGCGGAACTCGACGCGGAGGTCCGCGTCGGCGTCGCCCCGGGCGAGACCGTCGACGACGTCGAGGCCGAACTGCGCGACCGCCTCGAGACGCTGGCCGAGGACGACCCGTGGCTGGCCGACCACCTCCGGCTGGAGCGCTTCTCCGTCCAGTTCGAGGCGAGCGAGATCGACCCCGACGAGCCGATCGTGGGGGCGGTCGTCGCGGCGATGGAGCGCGAGGGCCTCTCGGACGCCGAACCGACCGGCGTCACGTACGGAGCGGACGCGCGCCACTACGTGGAGGCCGGGATCCCCGCCGTCCTGTTCGGTCCCGGGACCGTCGAGCAGGCGCACTTCCCCGACGAGACGATCGACTGGTCGGAGGTGCTGACCGCGGGCGCGGTGCTGAAGCGCGCGGCGGAGACGTACCTGTCCCGATCGGCGTGACCGCGTCACCGCGGCTCCGACGACCCGTCGCGAGTCACTTCGACCGACGGGGGCCGTCGTCGCGCGCCGCGGCCGCCGCGAACGAATCGAGCGAGTCGAGCGAGTCGAGCGCCCCGAGTGCCTCTGCGACTACGTCCTCCGGTTCGCTGTCGTCGAGGGCGGCGCGTCGGCGCAGGTCGCGATACGTCTCCGGATCGAGCGAGAGCGTTATCTCGCCCAGGCCGGCGTCGACCGCCTCGAGTGCGGTCTCGACGTCGGTGCCGTCGTTGATGGCGCTCGCGACGGCGCGCACCTCGCGCACCGTCAGGCCGTGGTCGAGGATCGCCCACGCGAGCTGGTAGCGCGCCTCGCCGTGGACGCGGGCGATGTGCTTCGCGGCGGTGGGGGCGATGCGCCCCGTCGCGACGTAGCGGCGCACCGCGCGCGGCAGGTCGTGGACGCGCGCCCACTTCCGGATGAACGAGACGGTGACGCCGTCGCCCGCCCGCTCGGCGGCCGCCTTGTACGACCCCTCGCCGCGGACGAGCGCGGCGCAGGCGGCCGCGCCGCGCAGCACGTAGACGTTGTCCTCCGCCCCGGCGGAGTTCCTGGCGAAGCGCCGGACCGTGTCGGCGGCCTCGGCGACGCTCTCGGGGTCGCTCGGATCGAACTGGACGGCCCGCCGCGCCCGCTCGCCGGTGAGCGTCGGGTCGCCTCTGATGACGGGCTGGCCCACCGGCGATTCGCGATCGGCGGGTGGCTCGTCCGGGTCACTCATTGAGGGAACGCACGGGGGGCGACAGGAAAAGCGTCTCGGGGTTGTGCGCTACGTACCGCGCTGTTCGGAGAGGTGCTCCCACACCTCGGTGCAGCCGCAGCCGTCCTCGAGGTCGTCCAGGTGGCGGGTGTCGACCGCCTCTTCGTCGTCCGGTTCCTCTGTCGACTCGTCGGTCACGGTTGTCGGCTCACTCATCGTCTCTCTCCTCGTAGAGTTCCGGCGCGACGTCCGCCGAGACGTGCTGGCGAGAACCGTCGTCCAGGGACTCCATCAGTACCATCGATTCCCGGTAGGCGCAGGACACCCAAAAGGGCGCGCTCGGCTGTAACGTTGGCCCGTACTGCCGCACCGCGGAGGCTTTTGCCGGAACGTGTGACGCCGACTCGCGACGGAATCGCCCGACAGCTACGCGATCGCAACGAACGGATCGTCACCGAATCCGACGACACGCGGCGGCGTCTGCCCGCACCGCTGGGATTACCGTCCCGAGCGCCGAACCTCCGGTCGTGACGACCGACGTCTACCTCCTCGACGACGGGGCCTGGGTGAGCGTCGACGACCGGCGGGTGTCCGGCGTCGGCGGTCTCTGGCGGCTCGCCGACCACGACTTCTGCGGCTGTGAACTCGCGGACGTGCTCGCCGAGGGGTTCGTCGAGGTGGGACTGGAACCCCCGGACGTCGAGGCGCGACTCTCGGGACAGTGCATTGCCTGCGGCGCGCAGGGCGTCACGGGGTGGCTCACGGTCGGCCGCGTCGACCCCGCGACGGGCGCGTTCCGGTCGGGCGTTCCCGAGAGCGTACACGTCCCCCGACCTCGCGCATAGCGGATAATGTTGCCGCGGGTCGGAAGCACCCGCCAGGCTTGACGCGAGGCACGCCCGTTTACGTCCGGGACCTCTCTCTACGCGCAAATGCCGAGCAAGGTCGAGGGCTGGAAGGACGAAGTCTACGGCACGGAGATCCGCGAGCACCTCAATCGCTTCGCGGAGGAGGGGTGGAACGCCATCCCCGAGGACGAACGGGACGCCTGGTTCGAGCGCTTCAAGTGGTGGGGGTTGTACCACCAGCGCAACGGACAGGAGAGCTACTTCATGATGCGCGTCGGGGTGCCGGGCGGTCGGCTCACGCCCGAGCAACTGCGGGTCGTCGCCGAGATCGCCGACGAGTACGCCCGCGGCCCCGCGGAGAACCCCGAGTGGGAGGGCGCGTGGCTCGATTACACCACCCGTCAGTCCATCCAGCTCCACTGGATCGAACTCGCGGACGTCCCGGACATCTTCGACCGCCTGGAGGCCCACGGCCTCTCGACGATCCAGGCCTGCGGCGACTCGTGGCGCAACATCGTCGGCAGCCCCGTCGCCGGCCGCGACGCCGACGAGCACCTCGACGTCTGGCCGCTCATCGAGGGGCTGAACGAGGAGTTCAAGGGCAACCCCGCCCACGAGAACCTCCCCCGGAAGTGGAAGGTCTCGATCACCGGCGACACCCGCGGCAGCGGGCAGGGCGACATCAACGACCTCGCGTTCGAACCCGCGATCAAGGAGATCGACGGGGAGGAGGTGAAGGGCTTCAACACCCTCGTCGGCGGCGGCCTCGCCCGGAAGGAAGAGCGCTTCGCCCGCGACATCGACGTGTTCTGCACGCCGGAGCGGATCTACGACGTCGCGGCGGGCGTCTCGGCGCTGTTCCGCGACCACGGCGACCGCGACAACCGGTTCAACGCCCGCATCAAGTTCCTGATGGACGAGTGGGGTCCCGAGAAGTTCCGCCGCGTCCTCCAGGAGGAGTACGTCGACTACGAACTCCCCACCGCGGGCGAGGACCTGCGCGACCGGTACGACTACAACGCCGGGCGGTCGGACGCGCCGGGGGACTACGTCGGCGTCCACGAGCAGAACGACGGGCGGTACTTCGTCGGCCTCTCGGTGCTCGTCGGGCGGATGGGCACGACGGACGCCCTTCGGCTCGCCGACCTCGCCGCCGAGTACGGGTCGGAACTCGTCGGGCTGACCCAGCGCCAGAACGTCATCGTCGCGGACATCGACGAGGACGACCTGGAGGACTTCCTCGACGAACCGCTCCTCGACGAGTACAGTCCCGACCCCCACCCGTTCATGCGCGGCTCCATCGCCTGCACGGGGACGGAGTTCTGCTCGCTGTCGATCGTCGAGACGAAGAACCGCATGGTCCGCTACGCCCACTGGCTGCGCGACAACGTCGAGGTGCCCGACGGCGTGGAGGACTTCCACGTCCACCTCTCGGGCTGTACCGCCTCCTGCGCCCAGCCCCAGATCGCCGACGTCTCCCTGCGCGGCATGAAGACGCGCAAGGACGGCGAGCCGGTCGAGGCGTTCGACATCGGCCTCGGCGGCGGGCTCGGCGAGAACCCGCAGTTCGCCGAGTGGGTCGAGATGCGCGTCGCCGCCGACGAGGTGCCCGGGTACGTCCGGAACCTGCTCGCCACCTACGAGGCGGAGCGGCGCGATGGGGAATCCTTCCGCGACTTCATCGCCGCCCGCGACGAGGACGAACTGGCCGACCTCGCCGAACCCGAGGAGACGGACTACGAGGACCCCTACATGCACAACACGAAGATGACGTGGTACCCCTACGCCGAGGACGACGCGATGGACAGCGCGCCGGTCCCGGCCGACGACTGAGGGACGCGTCGGCGCGCTGTCGTCGTCTTCACCGCTTTCACCGTCTTCCTCGTCATCGTCGCCGCCTTCGTCCTCGTCGCCGTCCTCGCCGCTGTCTCAGTTGTTGCCGCCGCCGTAGAGCACCATCGGGTCGCGCGTCTGGAGCCAGACGCGCCCCTCGCCGGAGAGCCGCGTCACGAACCCCTCGCCGCCGAGCAGCGAGGACTTGACGCTCGAGTCCTTCGTCCGCTTCGCGGACAGTCCCTCGCTCCACGCCAGCAGGTGGTCCTCGTCGACGACGAGCGGGTCCCCCTCGGTGACTTCCTCCTCGCGCACCGCGCCGAACGCCGAGACGAACGCCGTCCCGGTCCCGCCGAGTCGGAGGACGGTGAGTTCGCCGGAGGAGAAGAAGTTGCTCGCCTCGTTGCTCGCGGTGCCGCGCTCCACGGTCTCGGTCCACGCGAGGAGGCCGCCGGACTGCACTTTCACGCCCTCGCCGTCGAGGTCGATCCGGGCGACGTCGCCCAGGTAGTCCGGCGCGAGGACGAGCCGCGAGCCGTCCTCCTCCGCCTCCATCACCGTCGTCAGCACGTCGAGTTCGTCCGAGACGGCGCGCTTCAGCATCCCCCCGAGACCGCCCTCGCCCGCGTTCGTCTCCGAGCGGATCGTCTCCGATCGCGCGACCATCGACCCGGGATCGATCCCGAGGCGGTCGCCGGCGTCCATCGTGACCTCGAGCGTCGCGTAACTGTGTCCGTCCGCGATTTCGAACTCCATACCGCACCGTTCGCCGTCATCGTTGAAAAACGTTCACTCGACGATAGGTCACGGCGCGTGAACGCGGCCGCCGCTCGTTCCCGTTCGTCACTCTCGTTTCGGTCCCCCGCCCCGTTCCGCCCCGTCCCGTTCCGCCCCGTCCCGTTCCGCCCTGCCCCGACTACGGCCGCTCGCCCGACGGATAGGTCACTCCCGACAGGCACATTGGTCCCTGCCGAGTAGCGACGGGCGATGCCCGACCGACTACTCAGGGTGAACGCCTACACCACCTTCGACCTCCTCGACGGCCGCGCCGAGGGCCACGACTTCGAGGAGGAGGCGTTCGCCGTACTGAACGTCACCGCGCCCCGGAAGGACCCCGACCGCGTCACGCTGGAACTCGAACTGGACGGCACGCAACTAGAGCACCTCCCCGCGCACGCGGACCGCGTGACGCTCTCCGCCGAGCAGGCGCGGACGCTCGCCGCGGAGTTAGTCGAGCACGCAGAGCGGGTCGAGGACGCGCAGTCCGACTAGGCGTCCCCGTCCTCGTCCCCGTCCCTCTCGCTTCCCTCACTTCTCTCGCTCCTCTCGCTCCCTTTCGTCCTGCTCCCGCTCTCGCTCCCGCTCCGGTTCCGGTTCTGGCCGCGGTCTCTCGCCCGTTCGCGCCACTCGCGTTGCTGTTCCCGTTCGGTGATGTGGCGCTCGCCGGCGGCGAGGTCGTCGCGGACGCGCCCCTCGAAGGAGCCGAGGTTCGTGAGGAAGTTCTCGTAGAACGTGTCCACGAGTTCGTACGTCCACATGTCCTCGATCGCCCCCGACGGGAGGTGGTCGTCGCGCAGCGCGTCCGCGAACTCGCCGTGGCCCGCCCCCCGCAGCAGGCGCTCCGCCTCGTGGAGGTGGTTCATCCCCCTGCCGACCTGGTGGTGACAGTCGAGCAGGTCCCCGTACCCTCGATAGATGTGCTCGATGCCGAGGGTGAGTTCGTGCAGCGCCTCTCGCTCCGCGTCGGTTAATTCCAGATCGTCGGCCATGTCACACTACTCGCGGCGGAGCCTGGAAACCGTTTCTCCGATCCGTCGACCCCCGGGGGGTGGAGGGGGGATTGGCGGTCGACGGAAACGGTTATGCGTCAGCGGGCGGGAGACAGCGTATCGCCCGCGAATCGGGCATGGTTTCAGACGAACCCTTGTGGGGTTGAAGCTTCCGGTTGAACAAGACTCGCCACCGGTTGCGGAGTTTCAGACGAACCCTTGTGGGGTTGAAGGGTCCTCGACGAGCCCGACCAGGGACTCAAGCCGCTAGTTTCAGACGAACCCTTGTGGGGTTGAAGCAGCCCTTAGTCGGTAGTGCTTCCCAGGGTGTCGGCACGTTTCAGACGACCCTTCGTGGGGTCGAAGTTAACGGGAAAGCGACGAGCCCAAACGTCCCGAACGGCTACCGACCGGTGATGAACGTCCGGTTCCTGGGTGGCGTGCGCGAGGTGGGCCGGAGCGCCGTCCTCGTGAACGACGCTCTCCTCCTCGACTACGGGATGAAGGCCGGAACGCCACCGGGGTTTCCGGTGGGGTCGGTCGATCCCGATGCGGTCGTCGTCAGCCACGGCCACCTCGACCACGTCGGGACCGTGCCGGCTCTCCTGTCGGGCGAGGCCCGACCGCCGATCCACTGGACGCCGCCGACCCGGGAACTCGCACTCACGCTCGCCCGCGACACGCTGAAGCTCCAGGGCGGATCGTACAACTGCCCCTTCACCGAGAACGACGTCAAGCGGGTCACCGAGGTGTCGCGGACCCACGCCTACGGGGAGACGTTCGAGACGGCCGATCACGAGGTGACGTTCTACAACGCCGGCCACATCCCCGGGAGCGCTCACGTCCTGGTCGACGACGGCGAGACGCGCCTGCTCTACACGGGCGACTTCCACGTGGACGATCGCCCGGGCGACGACGCCGACCCGAGTCGCACGGACCGGGACGGGACGCCGGTCCGTGGACAGCGCCTCGTCTCGGGGACCACCGCGCGCCCCGACGCGGACGTCGTCGTCTGCGAGAGTACGTACGCGGACGTCGAGCGCGAGGACCGATCGGTCGTCGAGGAGCGATTCGTCGAGAGCGTGCGGACGACCCTCTGGGAGGGGGGGACGGTCGTGGTGCCGGCGTTCGCCATCGGACGGACCCAGGAGATGCTGCTCGTCTGCGAGGCGCACGACATCCCGTGTTACGTAGACGGGATGGGACAGCAGGTGACCGAGATGCTCCGGCGGCACCCCGAGTTCGTCCGCGATCCCGACGCGCTCGCGCGGGCGACGTCCCACGCGCGGTTCGTCACCGGCCGCGACGGCCAGCGGAGGCGCATCGCCGAACAGAACGCGGCGATCGTCACCACCAGCGGGATGCTCTCGGGGGGGCCGGCGATGACCTACGTCCCCGAGATCCGGTCGAACCCGACGAACAAGATCGCCATGACCGGCTACCAGGTCGAGGGGACGCCCGGCCGCGAGTTGCTGGAGACCGGGAGCGCCGAGATCGACGGTCGCGTGATGCCGGTCGGCGCGCAGGTAGAACAGCACGACTTCTCCGCGCACGCGGATCGCGACGGACTGCTCGAGTTCCTCGGCGCGTATCGGGACGCCCGAATCCTCGTCAACCACGGCGATCGGTGCGAGCGGTTCGCCCGCGAACTGGCCGAGCGCGGGTTCGACGCCTCGGCACCCGCGCTCGGCGACGAGATCGCGGTCTGATCGTCCCGGCGTCCCGGCGTCTCGGTCGAGCGGGGTGCAGCGTGGAACCGCTCACGGCCGCTCACGGCCCCGGCGGGCCCCGCACTACGAGGAGGACGGCGACGACGAGTTCAGCGCTCGCCGTACTGGTCCGCCCGAACCGCCAACCCTGCGATGGCGGCACCGCACTCGGCCGTCTGTCGAACGTTCTCGCGGAACCGTCCAGCAGCATATGCGTCTCCTGCTTCGCTGCGCCAGTCGTCCCCGTCGAGTTCGTCGAGGACGACGTCGCTCGTGTCGAGCGCCTCGTAGGCCTGTTCGACGCCCTCCCCGTTGACGACGACGTCCGTCGCGTCCTCGACGACCGACCGGGCGCGCCTCGCGGCGTCGAGCAGCGGGTCGGGGAGCGCCACGTCCGCCTCGTCCGCCTCGTCCGCGCTGACGGCTGCCATCGACGCCGCGCAGTCGCCGACCTGCACGAGTCGCTCGGCGGTGGCGTAGTAGCCGCGCAGTTCGCCGTGATCGACGCCGAGCGTCGACGCCTCTGACGGATCGTCGATCGCCCGGTGGTACTGCCGGCACAACATCGCGAACAGCCTGCCCGTCTCACCGTCTCGCTGTGCCACGCGCTCCGCGAGCGACCGGTCGCCGCGGGCGACGGCATCGACGGCCTTCCGCTGCATCGAGAGGACGGTGAGCTGGAGTTGGACGACCGTCTGCTGGACCGACACCTCGTCGGAGCTTAGCAGGTTACGGACGACCACCTCGTGGTCCGACTCGCGGACGACCTCGAGGCCGATGAGATCGCCCGTCGCGTCGGTCACGGCCCGACGTTCCTCCGTCGATATCGGCTCCGTCGCGGTCAGTGTGGCGACGTCCGCGCCGGTGGTGTAAAGCGCGCGGATCATCCGGGCGAGCGCTCGCGGCTCGCGTCCGTCGATAGATCGTTCGACGGCGCGCCTGTGCTCGATTTCACCGTTCGTGCGGACGAGCAGTGACCCGTCCGTCTTCGGGTGCAGACTCAGGTGCGTCCCGGCGTCGATGTCGTGGGTCTCCGCCCAGTGTTTCGGGAGCGAGACGGTGTAGGTCGACCCGCCGGTGAGCTGTACCTTGCGTCGCTCCATCTATACCGCCTCCGTCCGCTGTGTCGTGCGTTCCGTCATCCGAACTTGCCGGTGATGTAGTCTTCGACGCGCTGGCTCTCCGGGTTCTCGAAGATCTGATCCGTGTCGCCGTACTCGACGAGTTCGCCGCCGGTGAGGAAGACGGCGGTCTGATCGGAGATGCGCGCCGCCTGCTGCATGTTGTGCGTGACGACGACGACGGTGTACTCGGTCGCCAGCTCCCCGATGAGGTCCTCGATCTTCGAGGTGGCGATGGGATCGAGCGCGCTCGCCGGCTCGTCCATCAGGATGACCTCCGGGTCGGTCGCCAGACACCGGGCGATACAGAGGCGCTGCTGCTGCCCGCCGGAGAGGCCGAGGGCGTTGTCGTCGAGGCGGTCCTTCACCTCGTTCCACAGCGCGGCGCGTTCGAGCGACCGCTCGACCAGTTCGTCCTCCGCCTCCCCGTCGTCGTCTCCCAGCAGTCGCGCGACGAGACTGCGGTCGATGTCACCGTGCTTTCGCGGTCCGTAGGTGACGTTGTCGCGGATGGATTTCGGGAACGGATTGGGCGACTGAAACACCATACCGACCCGCTTTCGGAGTTCCACTACGTTCACGTCCTCGTCGTAGACGTTCGTATCGTCGAGTCGGACGCCCCCCTCGACGCGTGCCGTTTTTATGCGGTCGTTCATCCGATTCAGACACCGAAGGAACGTCGATTTCCCGCAGCCCGAGGGGCCGATGAGCGCGGTGACGGTCCGCTCGGGAATCTCCATCGAGACTTCGTTGATCGCCTGCTCGTCGCCGTAATAGACGCTCAGATCCTCGACGGTAAGCTTCGCCTCCCCGTCGAAATCGTAGTCCGTCCACCGCGTTCTGATCTCCTCGTCGGTCTCACCGGTCGTGGTCCGGGTGCTGTTCGTTCGTTCGAGCGCGTTCGTCGCGTCCGAACTCGGCTCCGCTTCGTCAAGCATGTTCTTTTCGCTCATTGGTGTAGTTTCCGCCGGAAGTACCATCGGGTGGTGATGCCGACCGCGTAGAAGCTGAGCACCACGAGGAGGAGAACCAGTGCGGTGCTCCAGGGGTCGATACTACCGCCGATACCGCCCGTCCCGGCTCGTCCGATCCCCGCAGTCACGAGCGCGTATAGCTGGTACGGGAGGGCGGTCGATCCCTGCAACAGGGCATCGTTCGTCACGAACGGCGGCGTCGCGGTGAACGTGAACGAACCGAGCACGTCTACTGCGTACTGCGGTGTCGGGTTCGATGAGGACGACGTGACCAGCAGAATCGGTGCCGTCTCGCCCGCAATGCGTCCGATGCCGAGGATGATCCCGGTAACGACACCGGGAAGCGCTGCCGGGAGGACGACGCTTCGGATCGTTTGCCACTGGCTCACGCCGAGCGCTGCACTGGCATCGCGGTACTCGTCGGGGACGGCTTTCAGCGCCTCCCGTGAGGTGGTGACGACCAGGGGGAGCAGCATGAACCCGAGAACGAACTGGCCAGCCAAGATGGAGTCGTGGTTGCCGAACCGCGGGACGAAGAAGGCCAGGCCGAACAGTCCGTAGACGATGCTCGGCGTGCTCCAGAGCCCGTTCGTGGCGATTTCGATAACGCGGGTGAACCGCCCCTGCTCTGCGTACTCCGTGAGGAAGATCGCCGCGCCGACGCCCATCGGTACCGCGATTACGACCGCGCCGACGACGAGCCAGACGGTGCCAACGATCGCAGGCCAGATGCCGTTGACGTCGTTGGTGATGTTCGCGGCGTTCGTCACGAACGGCCAATGGAACGGAAGCAGCGAAAAGCCCCGAAACAGACCCGCCCAGCCACGGGTGACGATGAACGCGACGAGGAGGAACAGTACCGCGAGCATCCCGAACGCGTTCAGGGTGATAAGCACGTATGCGCCCGTCTGACGCCCACGACTACCGAATCCGTCGTAGGCCTTCGCGCCAGCCCACACGACCAGTAGCGAGACGACCAGCATGATACCCGGAACGACGATGTCGGCGCTGAACGTCGGTTCTACGTCCGTCGGGTGCCACGTCCACTCGGGGCCGATAGTCCGCGTCAGGAGGATCACCCCGACGAACACGGCGAACGCGCCAGCGGGGAGCGTCGATCCCACGTCTTCGCGTGGAAGCACCGTCGCCAGGAGGAGGCCGATCCCGCCGAGACTCGCCGGGACGAACCAGCCAATCCCGTACGGACCGTTTATACCGAGGGTCTGTGAGACGATCAGGCCGACGACGACGAACCCGAGAAGACCGAACACCCCGCCCGTCACCAGCCCCGCGCTCGCGCTCGGATCGGTCTCTACGTAGCCGAACCGCGAGACGAGGCCGATGCCAGCGACGATCGCGCCCAGCACGAGGGAGAACACCCCGAACAGGTCGTACAGCGAGATGCCCGCGACGGTGCTCCCGGGCTTCGCCACCTCGAACAGCGCCGCCCACGCGAGCACGAACGTGACGAACGCGAGGCCGATGACCGCCGCGGCGGCCCGATCGTGAAGCGACTGACGGTCGTCGACGAGGGCGGTCTGCTGGCTGGTGCTCACGTTTCGGCCTCCAACTTGCGCTTCATCCGATGTTCGATGCTCTGCGCGACGACCGAGATGATCATGACGACGACGAACAGCGTCACGCCGGCGGCGAACAACGCGCTCAACTGCATCGACGACGCGTCGCCGTACTGACTGGCGATGAGACTGGTCAGGGTGACTGAGTTCCCGAATACGTCGTACAGCGGATCGGGGAGATAGACCGTTCCACCGAGGATGACAGTGGCGGCCATCGTTTCACCGACCGCCCGTCCCACGCCGAGTAGCACTGCCGCCGCCACGCCCGAGAACGCAGCGGGCACAGTGATCGACTTCATCGTCTGCCAGTCGGTCGCTCCGAGCGCCAGCGAACCGCTCTTCGCCGACTCCGGAACGCTCGTGATCGCGTCTTCGGCGACGGAGACGACCGTCGGCAGCGCCATCAGCCCGATCACGACTCCGGCGAGAAAGAGACTGCCCTGCGAGGACAGTTCGAGTTCGTAGAACAGATACCGGTTCAGGATGGCGAAGCCGATGAACCCGTAGACGATCGACGGAATCCCGGCCAGGATCTCGACTGCCGGTTTGATCGCCGCACCCACTCGATCCGGCGCGATCTCGGCGATGAACAGCGCACCCGCGATCCCGAGGGGTGCCGCGATCATCGTCGCGATGGTCGTCGTTACCACGGTACCGTGGATGGGCGCGATCAACCCGTACGGGCCACCCGCGTTCCACTGGACGGTGGTGAAGATCCGCGCTCCCATCAGTCGGAACGCGGGTAGCGATTCGAGGACCGTGTATACGGCGATAAGTCCGAGGACGACGATCGTTACGACCGTCGTTAGCAACGTCAGCCCGCGTGCGGTCTCTGCTTGATGTGCGTGCCAGCCGTACGCGACCGTACCGACGAATCCGAGTAGCGGGACGACGGTGAAGCGCGACCCGAACAAGAACGCCGCGAACGCCAGGACGAGCGACAGTCCGCCGACTCCCCACACGAGTAGCGATCCAGTATCCATGTCGGCTAGTCGTCGCGGTACGGTCGTTTCTACCCCTGTACTCCCGAGCATTGTAAGGTGGTTCTAAATGATCGATGTTCAGTGATCCAGTTACGTTTCCGTTGACGCCGTTCGATAGAACGAGGTCCGGTGCGGCTACTTCTCGGGTTCGGGTAGCTTTTTCAGCTGTTCCTCGCGGCGGCTCTTGGGCAGCTTGAAGTAGTTGTTCGGTTCGACGAACATCTCCTGACCGTACTTGCTGAGCAGCATCCGGATGAACGCGGCTTCCTTCTTCGAAGTCCCCTCGTACGTGTAGCAGTGGAGGTCGCGTGAGAGCGGGTAGTCCTTCGCTCCGAGGCCGTTCTCCTCGGCACCGTACTCGTAGGTCGTCCCGTTGATCGTCAGGCCGATGGGCGGAACGGCACCGTCGGGTTTGATGAACGCGAGCGCCATGTAGGCGCTCGCGTTGTCGGAGTTCGCGACGATCCTCTGAACTTGCTGGTTCTGCCCCTTTCGGACGTCGACGCCGGGGATCTTCGCCTCGGGATCGCCGAACAGGTTGGCGCGGAACGCGGTGTCCGTCCCGGATCCGACCGCGCGACCGACGGCCTGGATCTCCTTGTCGGGACCGCTGTAGCCGTCGACTTCCGACCAGTTCTGGATCTCGCCCTTGTAGATGGCTTTCAGCTGGTCTGCGGTGATTTTCTTCACGCCCGCGTCGTAGATCGCGCGGGAGACGACGATCGGCTGACCGTCGACGCCGACCACGTGATCGACGAACTTCTCGAGCTTCGATTGTTCGAGGTCGGGAAGCTCGTCGGAGATCGGTGCCGACGAGTCACCGATGTCGACCTGCCCGTTCATGACCTTCTTCACGCCCGTTCCGGAGTGGGAGAGGCCGACGTTGACGTAGAACGGGACGTTGTTTCCGCTCGATTCGAAGCCGTAGAGGCTCGCCCAGTAGTCGGCCATCCGCATGTCAGTATCGATCCCGTACTGGCCAGGCCCCCAGTACTCCTTGTCGTCGGCGGGCGGATTCGAGTTCCAGACGGACGCGCCGTCGCTCGTGATCGGGTAGACGGTCGAGGAACCGTCGGCCGTCAGCGGCGCGTCGCCGCTGGAACCCCCTTGATCGCCACCGTCGTCGCTCTGCGATCCGTCCGACCCGTTATCGCCGTCGCTACCGTTGTCGTTGTTTGTGCTACCAGCGCACCCCGCCAGTGCGGCGATCCCCGCCGTCCCGGTGCCGAGGATGACCGTCCGCCGCGATACCGCCGCGTACTCCGTTGAGTCGTCCGTCATCACCCGACCGGTTATCGTTTCTAAACAAGTAAGTTCGTATTTCTTATATATTTTTACACGTTACCAGGGGGGGCCGGACGTAGTGATATTGTCATCTACGTCGACCAGACGGTAGTATGTACGAACTATGTACTTACGTCCTGGCCGTCAACGGATCCGCTCTCCCCGCTCTGTCTCGTCGGATCCTTCCCTCTCGGGGTCTCCCGTACTGCGTGAACGCTCCCTCGAGTTCCCGATCAACAGCTATCCCCCCGCGATCGCGTCCCTTACGTCCACCTCCGCCTGGACGATGGGCGGTCGGCGTCGGAGCACTGCCGCACTGCCACCGTCTCGCCAGTTGCGTCTCGCGCTATCGCTCCACGGCGCGCACCTGAAACGCCGCGTAGCCGCCGAAGGCGAGTTCGAGCGACCCGATCCACCAGTTCCAGCGCTCTGGCAGACGCCCGTCGGGGGCGTCCCGGAGATTCCCCACGACCGCCCCGGGCGAGAGCGCCGCGCCCACGTCCGACTCGTAGCGGCCCGAGTCGGCCAGGTCGCGGGCCTGCCGGCAGACGACCCGCAGTTCGCCGGGGGTCGGGTCGAAGGCCTCGGCGAGCGCCCGCTCCAGTTCGTCCCGGTCCATGCGGGTGGCTCGCGCTCCAGCCGGATCAGTGTCGCGCCGTCGGCCGCCCCTAGCCGCTCGGGAACATGAACCGCCCGTCGGTCGCGAGCTCCTGCATCCCCTCGACGGTCTCCTGCATCCCCTCCAGGCGCTCGCGGACCCGCTCGTAGTCGGGGTCCTCGCGCTTCAGTCGCGTCACGACGTCCGTCGCCTGGCGGTGCAGGCGGTCGAAGAGGTGCGGGTACTCGGTGGCTCGAACGCGGTCGAGCGCCTCCCGGACGAGATCCGAGACGGTCTGCCACTCGCCGCGGGCCGCGTGCCCGCGCGCCGCGTCGATAACGTACGACGCCCCGTCGTACTCGGGGTGATCCCTCGCGGTGCAGTTCGTCATGTGCTCGACTAGAGCACTCCCCGCCGGACCCCGCTTTCCGCTACCACGCTAGCCCCGCCGCTCCGCGCGCCGGCTATACACAATGCCCTGCCGAACGCGGTCTCGAACTCGCCCGGGAGGCCGATCGAACGCCGAGAATTCGGGGCGTTCGGGGCCTGCGGTCGGGAACGCTCGTTTCAGTACGTTTTTCACCGCCCGTCGTTTCACACCGGGTATGGCTGAGTTTCAGGTCGTCGTCGCCGACCCCGAGGACGGCACGACCCACCAGTTCGACATCGAGGGACAGGACGCGAACCGCTTCATCGGCCGCGACCTCGGCGACGAGGTCGACGGCGCTGCCGTGGGCCTCGACGGCTACACCATCGAACTCACCGGCGGGTCCGACAACGCCGGGCGTCCGATGCGCGCCGACGTGGCGGGGCCGAACCTGAAGGCGCTGCTGCTCACCGGGGGCGTCGGCTACGAGCCGACCGTGAAGGGCGAGCGCAAGCGCGTCACCGTTCGCGGTCGCGAGATCAACGAGGAGACGCGCCAGATCAACGCGAAGATCGTCGAGCGCGGCAGCCAGTCCGTCGAGGAACTGCTCGGTCTCGACGACGGCGACGACGGCGGCGACGAATAGGGCAGTGGCCGACCGCATCCCGCACGACCACTCCTCGGTTACTACCGTTCGCGCCCACCTCGAGCGCGCGGGCCGGACCGACCGCCCGAAACTGGTGCTCCCCGAGGAGGTGTCGATCCCCGACGACCCCGTCCGCCTCGTCCTCGACGGCCGCACGTATCACGCCCGGATCGAACCCGACTTCGACGACGTCCCCGAGATCCGCGGCGCGTACGACAACGCCCGGATGGCCCGCGAACGCGACGGCGCGAACCGCCTCGTCGAGTGGTACGAGGACGGCAACCTCTCGTTCGGTCGCTCGGTCCACTTCGACGTCGTCGATCCCGGCGACCTCTACGGCGTCCGCGCGCCGGGCGAACGCGCCACCTACGACTCGCGCGATACGCCCTCGGACTCGCTCGCGGACATCGCCCGCGACCTCGACGAGTAGAGAGTGGCAGGCTTTTCCCACCGCGGCGAGTAGCCACGCCCATGGACACCGCACGACGCGAATTCCTCGCGGGCGAGCGCCCGGACGACGTGCTCATGTTCCTCGCGGACGAGGCCGTCGCGAACCCCGACGGCCTCCTCTCGATCGGCGAGGCGACCGACCGCGGCGTCGTCCTCGTGGTCCCCGGCGACCGGGGGCGGAGCGCCTTCGAGTCGGCCGTCGGCGTCGATCCGATGAACTTCGCCGGCGCGGCGATGGGGACGGAGGGCGAGATCGCCCCCGACCTCGCCGCCGGCGACTGCCCGAGCGCCCACCCCGACGAACCGGGCGAGGACCACCGCGTGCGGTTCGTCTTCGCGTTCGCGGAGGCGGCGAACCCCGAGGTCGGCGGCCTCTACGCCGAGGGCGACGTGATCCACGCCTACGCGGCCTGCACCTGCGGGACGACCTACTCCGACCGGTGGGTCGCGGGCGATCGACCGGTGCCGGACGAGGACGAATAGCGAGTCCTTCGATGAACGGAGGCGACCGCTCGCTCAGTCGTAGGCGTCGAACTCAGACTCCTCCTCCTCCGGCGGCAGGTTGCGGAACGCGTCGAGGATGACCTGTTTCGTCGTCGCGCCGCGGGTCGTCCAGTGGTGGGCGTAGTCGAGCATGTCGCGGTAGATGTCGGGCTTGCACCCGGCGGCGCGGGGGTGGCCGCCGCCGCCGACCTGCGCGGCGACCTCGTGACAGCGCTCGAACCCGTCGGAGCCGCGGATGGAGGCGCTCCCGGCGGGCTTGACGATCACCGCGGCGTCCGCGCCGCGCTCGCGCAGCGCCTCCGCGACCTCGTTCTGCGAACAGCGCCCGTAGGTGACGGCGACGTCGACGCCGTCCACCTCCCGCACGTCGGCGCGCTCGACCGCGAGGTCGATCAGCGCCTGCTTCTCGATGCGCCGCTCCTCGACGTACCGCTCGACGATCGGCGGGAGGTCCGCGCCGTGGGCGCGCACGGTGGCGACGTAGACCTCCGGGGAGACCCAGTAGGCGTAGTCGGCGAGGTCGTCGCTGCGCTCGTCGGCGCGGATCCAGAGGTCGTGATCGCGCGTCACCGCGGCGAGGTCCTCGAAGCGCGCGTCGAAGTCGTGATCGAGGCTACGCAGGGCGACGTCGGTCGTGCACTCCTCCTCCGAGTCGCCGACGACGAGTTCGACGCCCAGTTCGCGCACCCGCGCGGCGAGGTCGGGGTCCCACTGGTGGTGGTCGAACCACGACACCGTGGACGCGCCCGCGACGACGTCCGCGAGCGCGTCGACGTCTGTCTCCTCGTCGGGGCAGAGGTCGCAGACGAACACCTCGACGCCGTCCGGGAGGTACTCGGCGGCCGCCGCGAAGGAGTCGGCGAGGTCGTGCGGCGAGGTGGGCAGGAGCGCGACGCGCCCCTCTGGGGGTTCGAACTCCTCGCCGGGATCGACCGTCCCCGCCTCGACGTCGCCGCGCGCCTCGCGGATCAGCGCGACGCACCCGAGGCCGTCCGCGTCCGGGTCGGCGACGACGACCGTCTCCGCGCGTTCGAGCGCGGCGACGCGCTCCTCGCTCGGTCCCTCCTCGTCCGGCAGGAAGAAGCCCGCGCCGGGGATGACCGACTTGCGCGACAGGGAGAGCCGATCCGTGTCGATGAGGTCCTCGTTCATACGGGGCCGAGGGGACGGGACGCAATCAAGGCGGTGGTTCGCCCGCGCCGTCCGTCGTCCACCGTCCACCGTCCACCGTCCACCGTCCACGGTCCGCCAGGTCGCTCGACGATGCGTCGTCGGGCGTTACGCCTCCTCTGGGTGCTCCAGCTGTCTGACGGTCAGCACGGGGACGGGACAGTCGTGGACGATCGCCTCGGCGACGCTCCCGAGGTGGTAGGAGAAGGGGCCGTCTCGGCCGCGCGTCCCCGTGGCGACGAGGTCGGCGTCGACCGACGCGGCGTAGGCCTGGATCGTCTCGGCGGCCTCGCCGCGCTCGATCACGGTCGTCAGGGGGTAGTCGGTGTCGGCCCTGAGCGCGGCGAGGACGTCCCGCACCTCCGCCTCGTGGGCGGCGGTGGGTTCGTCCAGCACCGAGAGGACGTGGACTTCGGCGTCGAAGCGACGGGCGAGATCGAGCGCCGCGTCGACCGCCCGCGCCGCGCTCGTGCTGCCGTCGGTCGCGATGACCACCGTCTCGAACATGTGTGCGACTATCGCGGCCGGTCTCAAATACTCGGTGGGTTTTTGCCCTCGCTGGCGCAGGACCCCGTATGGACATCGACACGGTGCTTGTCCCCGTCGACGGCAGCGGGGAGTCGGACCGGGCGATCGAGGTCGCCGTCGCCGTCGCGGAGCGCTACGACGCGCAGGTCCACGCGCTGTACGTCCTCGATCGGGACCGGCGCGAGCACACCGAGGAGATGATGACCAGCGTCCGCGCCCTCGCGGACGACGTTCCGCTCACCCACTCGGTCGCCTACGGCTTCTCCACGTCGCACCTCACGACCCACCCCGGGAGCGTCGTCCTCGACGCCGGCGAGGACGCCGGGGCGGACTTCCTCGTCGTCCCCCGCGAGCACCCCGGCGAGCTGCTCGGCAAGGTCGCGGGGTACGTCCTCCAGTTCGCCGAACAGCCCGTGTTGTCGGTCTAGTCCCGCCGCCCGGGATCGAGGCGCAGCGACATCTCCATCTCGAAGCTCTCGGACTTGCTCGACTCGAAGCCCACCTTCCGGTAGAGCGCGATGGCGGGCGCGTTCCACCGCTCGACGGTGAGCCAGACGCGGTCCACGCCCTCGCGCTCGCCCTGGCCCAGCAGCGCGGTGATGAGCCTCGTCCCGATGCCCGCGTTCTGGTACGAAGAGAGGACGAAGATGGCGAGTTCGTACCCCGCTCCGCCGTCGGGGACGAGCGTGGCGTGTCCGACGACCTGCTCGTTCGCGCGCGCGACGACGTTCACGCAGTCCTCGCTCGCGATCCCGTCGAGCCAGTCGCGGATGCGCTCCTCGCCCGTCGGCGGGATGCCCTGCGCGCGGTCCTCCGGGTCGAAGTCGAGGTACATCGCGACGAGCGCGTCCACGTCCCCGTCGAACGCCCGTATCTCGACGGTGCGGCCCTCCTTGTCCTCGAAGGACAGCGGCGGGGCCTCGAACGGTCCGGCCGGTTCATCGGGATAGATGCGCGTCATCGTATCAGCGTCACCGACGTGTTGGCGTTCAGCAGGACGAACTCGGCGATGCTGCCGATGTTGATCTTCCCGAGGGGACTCGTCTCGCCGCCCCCGAGCACGATGCGGTCGAAGCCGCCGCTCTCCGCGAGGTCGACCAGCCGGCTCCCGGCGTGGCCCTCCAGTGACACGACCTCGGCGTCCATCCCGAGGTCGACGAGCCGGTCGCGCGCACGCGATTCGACCTCCTCGACCGAGAGCGGCGAGTCCGGGTTCTCCACGACGGCGACCGTCACCTCGTCGCCGGCCTCGCGCGCGCGATCGAGCGCCTGCCCCAGGGCGCGCAGCGAATCGTCGCTGCCGCCGATGCCCACCAGCGTTCGCATGCGTGGGTGATTACCCCGTGAGAGCAAAAGCCTCCCGGCAACGATCGTCGGGCCCCCCCCGACGAGACGCCCGGCGACACCCTTTTTCGCGACCGGACTGGAGGGAAGGTATGACCGAGACGCCGGGAGACGACGAGAACGACCGTCGCCAGCCGTCCGCCGCCGACGAGTCCCCACGAGGAGACGCCCCCACCGACGAACCGGACTCGTCGTCTCGCGGGTCCAACGCCGGATCGACCGACGCCGGATCGACTGACGAGCGAGGGATCGACGAGCGGGAGGCCTCGAGCGACGCCGACGCCGCTCCGGGGGGCGCGGACGGGCCGGTCGATCGGGAGGTCCCGGAGGACGTGCGCAAGTACGAACGCTTCAAGAAGATCGACGGCGCGCAGTACGACCGGGCGAACCGCTTCCTCCGCGACCGGACGTACATCACGGCCCGCGAGTGGGCCATCGCCCGCCTCTGTTCTGACTTCCGCACGGAGACGGGCGTCGAGATGACGAAGATCGGCGAAAACCTGCCCGAACTCGTCCCATTCATGGAGGACACCTACACGCCCCAGGCGGTCAACCAGGCCCGCGCGGCGTTCGAGGAGAAGGTCCGCAAGGCGGGCGCGACGTTCCTCTACGGCGCGATGTGTGACTTCTTCACCGCCGAGGAACTCGACGACATCATGTACGAGACGACCGAGGTGGCGAAGTTCCTCCTCGAAGTCGAGGGCGTGGACCTCTCCGTCGAGCAGGAACTCGAGGCGGAGGAGCGAATCAGCAGCATCATGCGCGAGGTGCGGAAGGCGAGTTCGGAACTGCGCGAGCGGGAGACGGAGACGGAGACGAGCGCGGACGACGACTAGCGGCGTCAGTCGAGCGATCGAACGGTCGGCTTCTCCTGAATAACGTCTCCAGACGCGATCTACCGATACCGGGCTCGTTGTCCGCCCTGCGACGCCCACTTCGATAGACGCGGCCCAGCGGGAGACGAGAGCATTGCCGAAAAACCCTGACGGTGAAGTGACACCGGCCGAGCAGCACGAATACTGACTCAAATGAACTCGTCCAGGGGTACCGCCCCGTTCGCGAGCAGTTCGCCGTCGAAGGTAACGAACGGCCAGTCGCGCCGCTGTGCTTGCGCGAGAAGGAGAGCGTCCATCGGGTACAGGAGCGTCTCCTGTTGTAGCGATTCGGCGTTTACTACGTCCTGTATCGCCGGCGGAAAGACCAGGAGATCCTCACGGAGATCCGCGAGCGTCTCCTCGACGCGCGATTGCTCGACGCGCTTCTTCTTCGCGAGGACGGTCCGGAGTTCCATCAGCACGAGCGTCGAGGTCGCGAGCGTTCGTGACCCGTCGAGGAGCGCCGTTGCGACCGCTCCTCGTTGGGGTTCGTCGGTCAAAGTCGCGATGAAGACGTTCGTATCGACGAACAGCGGACCGCTCATCGATCACTCGCGCTCGCGGATCTCGCGCACGCTCGCGACGGAATCGACGTCGATGTCCGCGAAGCGTCCGGCGAGTCGCTTGCCCAAACGGTTCTGCGCGTCGCTACGCGATCGGTCCTCAGCGACGTATCGAGCGACGGCTGCATCGAGCCGACCGAGTGCTCGTCGGCGCGTCTCGCCAGTGGCCGTGACCCCCGTCTCCTCATCGACCGCGGTCCACCGGTCGGGCCCTTCGAGTAACCGGATCTCACGCCCCGTACTCATGACGAGATCTACTCGTCCCGGCGCTAAATCTGTTCGCCCCGAATCGCGTGGGTAGCGAGAGGGCTACCGCAACGTACGTTCCACGAGTCGGAGCGCCAGCTACTCCAGCGACCGCGTGAACACGTAGCTCGCCCGATCCATCCCGGCCCGCTCCTCGTAGAAGCGGTGCGCGTCGGCACGTTCGAGGCCGGACGAGAGCGCGATCGTCCCACAGCCGTTCTCCCGCCCCCACGCCGCGACGTGATCGAGCAGGCGCTCGCCGTAGCTCCGGGAGCGGCGCTCGGCGTCGGTCACGAGGTCGTCAACCCAGACGTGGCGGCCGTAGTAGGTCGTCGTCCGGATCCGCGCGCCCGCGAGCGCCGCGATCTCGCCGTCGACGGAGAGCGCGAACAGGGCGTAGCCCTCCTCTCGAAGCCGTCCGCGGTAGTCCAGGAACGCCGCCTCGTCCAGGTGCGGCCGTAGCTGGCGCATCACGGGGTGGGCGTCGCGCCACTCGTCCTCGCCCGTCAGTTCCTCGATCTCGATCGCGGTCATCGTGCGGACCCTTCCCGTCGCCGACCATCCGCGTTCCGCATCCGTGCGTAAGAGGGGCCACAAGTGGGCGGCGCGGCTGCGAGCGCGACCCGGACGATCCGGCCAAATCCGGACTAGTCCGCGAAGAACAGCTCCGGTCGGTCGAACGCGATCGCGACGGCCTCGTCGCTGCTCAGGCTCCGCACGTAGGTGAGCACCTGCCCCGTCTCCGCGGCGGACTCGCGCACCCCGTCGATCCGATCGGGCGCGTAGTAGAGCGGACAGCAGACCGCGACGCCGGCGTCGCCGTCGCGGACGACGACGAGCACGTAGACGACGCCCTCCTCCTCGGCGCGGAACACCTCCGTCTCGTCGAGCGACGACGACGCGACCAGCGCCTGCACCCGCTCGAACTCCTCGCCCGGGACGACGACGTCGAAACCGCTCCCGTCGTCGGGTGTCGTCACGTCGCCGGGGTGGAGCGCGACCACGTCGTACCCCTCCTCGCGGTACTCGTCCGCGGTCGCCTCCATGTCGTCGATGACCTGCTCCCAGCCGTCGCCGACGCGCACGCCGCCGTGTTCGTCCATGTCCGACCTCAACGTTCCGGGAGTAAAAGGGTGTCCGCTCTCCCCTCTCAGCTCTCCACCCGGGCCCCGCGGACGGTCGGCGGCGATCGGCGTCTCGATTGCGACACCGTCCCGCGACGCGACTCCCCAAACGATTTAGTGACATCTCGCCAACGACGGCTATGTCCGATTTACTCACTGTCTCCGGACTGCGAACGCAGTTCGACACCGACCGCGGGACGGTCAGGGCGGTCGACGGCGTGGACCTCGCGATCCGCGAGGGCGAGACCGTCGGCCTCGTCGGCGAGAGCGGATCCGGGAAGTCCGTCACCGCGCTCTCGGCGATGCGCCTCGTCGACTCGCCGGGTCGGATCGCGGGCGGCGAGGTGCGCTTTTCCGCCCCCTCGACGGTCAGACGCCTCGCCCGCCGGTACCCGGAGGGGATCGCCACCCCCGAGCGCGACGGGTACGTCCGCGTCGAGGCGGGGACGGTCGACGCCGGGACCGCCCCCGCGGACGTCGAGGCGACCGACGACCCGGACGAGGTCGCCCGGATCGCCCGCGAGCACCCCGCGGGCGTCGCCACCGAGGACGAGGAGGGGTTCGTCTGGATCGAGGCGGGGTCGGTCGACCTCACCGCCGCCCCCGAGCGCGTCATGCGGGAGGTGCGCGGCGGCGACATGGGGATGATCTTCCAGGACCCGATGACCTCGCTCAACCCCGCGCTGACGGTCGGCGAGCAGGTCGCAGAGAGCCTCCAGCTGCACCGCTACGGCGGGCGCAAGCGGGACTCCTGGTTCAACGCCGTCCGCGAGGTGCTCACGCGGGGCGGCGTGAGCGAGGAGGTCCGCGAGAACGCGATCGAACTCCTCGCGGAGGTGGGGATCCCCGAACCCGCCCAGCGCGTCGACGAGTACCCCCACGAGTTCTCCGGCGGGATGCGCCAGCGCGTGCTCATCGCCATCGCGCTCGCCTGCCGTCCGCAACTGCTCATCGCGGACGAGCCGACGACCGCCCTCGACGTGACCATCCAGGCGCAGATCCTGGACCTCATCAACGAACTGCAGGACGACCTCGGGATGTCCGTCCTGATGATCACCCACGACCTCGGGGTGGTCGCGGAGACGTGCGACCGCGTCGCCGTCATGTACGCCGGCGAGATCGTCGAGGAGGGGCCGGTCGAGGAGATCTTCGAGAACCCCAGCCACCCCTACACCTACACGCTGCTCCAGTCCATCCCGAGCGAGGACACGGAGCGCCTGACGCCGATCGAGGGGAACGTCCCCGACCTCATCGACCTGCCCGAGGGGTGTCACTTCGCGCCGCGGTGTCCCTGGGCGACGCCCGAGTGCACCGAGGGCGAGATCCCGTTCCTCCAGCACGGTCCCGAGGGCGTCGACCACCGGGCGAAGTGCGTCCTCCCCGAGTTCGACGCGGACGAGTACGGCGTCGAGGAGGGGATCAGCGCGGAGTCGACCGCCCCGACGGGCGACCCCCTCGTCGAGGTGCGCGGGCTGAAGAAGCACTTCTCGCGGGCCGACGGACTGCTCGACGAGGTGCTCGGCGTCGACGCGCGGGCGGTGAAGGCGGTCGACGGCGTCGACCTCGACGTCTACGAGGGCGAGACGCTCGGGCTGGTCGGCGAGTCCGGCTGCGGGAAGTCCACGACCGGGCGGACGATCCTCCGCCTGCTCGACCCCACCGAGGGACGGGTCGTCTTCGCCGGACACGACCTGAGCGACCTCTCGCGCGGCGAGCTGCGCGAGCGTCGGCGGGACATGCAGATGATCTTCCAGGACCCGCTGTCGAGCCTCGACCCGCGGATGACCGTCGGCCAGACCGTCGCCGAACCGCTCACGATACACGGCCTCCCCGAGGAGGGCTCGCGCCGCGAGCGCGTCGCGGAGTTGCTGGAGGCGGTCGGCCTCGACCCGAGCCAGCGCGATCGCTACCCCCACGAGCTGTCGGGCGGGCAGCGCCAGCGCGTCGGCATCGCCCGCGCGCTGGCCGTCGATCCCGACTTCATCGTCTGTGACGAGCCCGTCTCGGCGCTCGACGTGAGCGTCCAGGCGCAGATCCTGAATCTACTGGAGGACCTCCAGGACGAGTTCGGGCTCACCTACCTCTTCATCGCCCACGACCTGAGCGTCGTCCGCCACATCTGCGACCGCATCGCCGTCATGTACCTGGGCGAGGTCGTCGAGGTGGCGGGGACCGACGAACTGTTCGACGACCCGAAGCACCCCTACACCCGGGCGCTGCTGTCCGCGATCCCCGAGCCCGACCCCCGCGCCGCCACCGACCGCGTCATCCTGGAGGGCGACGTGCCGAGCCCGGTCGCGCCGCCGTCGGGCTGTCACTTCCGCACGCGCTGTCCGTCGGTCATCCCGCCGGAGGACGTCGACGTCGAGCAGGGGGCCTACCGCGAGGTGATGAACCTCCGCCAGCGCGTCGAGGACCGGACGCTCGACGTGGCGTCGCTCCGGGCTGAACGCGGCGAGCGCGCGGCGACCGACGGCGGGACGGCCGCCTCGGATTCGGCGTCGAGTTCCGTCTCCGCGCCGGAGGGCGCGGCGCTGGCGGACGCGCTGTTCGAGCACGACCTGACCGGGGAGAACCGCGCGACCGTCGAGCGGGCGCTTGCGCGCGTCGCCGCGGAGGACTGGGAGGCGGCCGAGTCGCTCCTGCGCGAGCGCTTCGCGAGCGTCTGTGAGCGCCGCTCGCCGACCCTGCAGGACGCCCCCCACCCGGCGGCCTGCCACCTGTACGATCACTCCGAATAGTAGAGAAAACCGCTCCCCGTGACTGAATTTGACTTGGGAGTCTTCGGTAACCTTATGTAATACCGTGCGACCCTTGTGAGTATGCCTACTGGTGACAAATATGGCCGGAGAACGTTCCTGAAGGCGGCGGGCGCGACGGCGGCGGCCGCGACGCTGGCGGGGTGTGCCGGCGGTAACGGTGGCGACGGTAACGGCGACGGCGACGGCAACGGTAACGGCGGTGGCGGCGGCAGCGGCGGTACCCTCATCTGGGCCCGCGGCGACCACCCGACGAACTACGACCCCCAGCAGACGACCAGCGGCGAGGTCGTGAAGGTCACCAACCAGATCTTCAACCAGCTCATCCAGTTCGTCCCCGGCGGCGGCGGGAAGCTCGAGGCCGGGCTGGCGACCGACTACGAACTGACGGAGACGACGGCCACGCTCACGCTCCGCGAGGGCGTCACCTTCCACAACGGCGATGAGTTCACCGCCGACGACTTCGTGGCGACCTACCGCCGGTTCGTCGACGACAGCTACCAGTACTACCTGGGCAAGGAGTCGGTCACCGGGAAGATGTCCGCCTACGGTCCCTTCACGCTCGGAAACTGGGTGAAGGACGTCACGGCCGACGGCAAGCGCTCGCTGACCATCGAACTGAAGCAGAAGTACGCGCCGTTCCTGCGGAACCTGGCGATGTTCGCCTCCTCGGTGCTCTCGAAGAAGCAGATCGAGGAACTGGGTTCGGACCAGCAGCAACTCGGGGCGAACCCCGTCGGGACGGGCCCGTTCACGTTCGACCAGATGGACAACAGCAACCAGCGCGTCCTGCTCCGAAAGAACGGCGAGTACTGGGGCGACGGCCCCCACGTCGACCAGGTCGTGTTCAGGGGGATCAAGGAGAACTCGACGCGCGCGCAGGCGGTCGTCAACGGCGACGCGCACGTCATCGACGGGATCGGCGCGCAGGCCTCGAAGCAGATCAAGAGCGCCGACTCCGCGACGCTGCTGGAGAAGGACGGCATCAACGTCGGGTACATGGCGTTCAACATGGCCCGGTTCGAACCGTTCCGGAAGAAGAAGGTCAGGCAGGCGATCAGCTACGCCGTCAACACGAAGGTCATCGTCGAGGAGATCTACGAGGGCTTCGCCACGCAGGCCGACCAGCCCATCCCGCCGAACGTCCTCGGGTACAACGACGGCGTGAAGCCGTACCCGAACGACAAGCAGAAGGCGAAGAAGCTGCTGGAGGAGGCGGGCTTCGGCGACGGTCTCACCTTCCAGCTGGCGACGTTCTCGAACCCCCGGGGGTACAACCCGTCGCCGCTCGAGACGGCCCAGCAGGTGAAATCCGACCTCGCGGACGTGGGCGTCACCGTCGAGATCAACCAGTTCTCGACGTTCTCGTCGTTCCTCGATTTCACCAGCCAGGGCAAGCACGACGCCTGCTTCCTCGGGTGGTACACCGACAACGCGGACCCGGACAACTTCTTCTACGCGCTGCTCCACCCGCAGGTGGAGGACTCGAAGGTCCCCGGCGGCCAGGACTGGGTCAGCTGGGACACGAAGGGGATGAACACGCTGAACGTCGCCGCGTGGGCCAACCCCGAGTACATGACGCTCGTCGAGAAGGGACAGACCACCTACGACGAGGGGAAGCGCCGGACGCTCTACCAGCAGGCGGGTAAGCTCGCCCACGAGGAGGCACCGTGGGTGTTCATCGACTACGCGAAGACGCTCCGCGGCGTCAACGAGGCGGTCGATCAGAGCACCTACACGGTCAGTTCCATCGGCGGACCGTACCTCAACACGGTCAAGCTCAAGCAGTAGCGAACCCCTCCCCAACGAGATCTCACTCAATGACCTCGAAGCGATTCGTCATCAAGCGGCTGCTGCTGCTCGTCCCGGTGCTGTTCGGAGTGGCGACGCTCGTCTTCGCCATCCTGCACCTCGCACCCGGCGACCCCGCCCGGATCATCGCCGGCCAGCGCGCCTCGCAGGCGCAGGTCGCGGCGGTCAGGCGGGAACTCGGACTGAACGACCCCATCTGGATCCAGTACGCCAGATTCCTGCTCGACGCCGCCCAGTTCGACTTCGGCAGGTCCTACCAGATCGCACGCGGGACGCCCGTTCGCGAGGTGCTCGTCGACCGCCTGCCCGTCACCATCGAACTCGCGCTCTACGGGCAGTTCATCGGCATCGTCCTCGGCATCCCGCTCGGCGTGCTGAGCGCCGTCAAGCAGGACTCGCTGACGGACCACCTCACCCGGATCGGGGCGCTCTCGGGCATCTCGATTCCGATCTTCTGGAGCGGCCCGCTGCTCATCCTGCTCTTTGCGACCTACCTCGGGTGGTTCCCGACGAGCGGCCGCATCGGGTCGACGATCTTCCTTCCCGAGACGTGGACGCTGTTCGGGACGGAACTCCCCCTGACGGGGATGGTGACCGTCGACACGCTGCTGCTGGGGCGGTTCGACGCGTTCGTCTCCGCCGCCCACCACCTGTTCCTGCCCGCGGCGGTCATCGGCATCTACTCCATGGCGCTGCTCTCGCGGATGATGCGCTCGTCGATGCTCGAGGTCGTCCGGCAGGACTACATGCGGACCGCCCGGGCGAAGGGCCAGGGCGCGAAGATCACGGTCATGAAACACGGCTTCAAGAACGCGCTCATCCCGGTCGTGACCGTTATCGGCATCCAGTTCGGGACGCTCCTCGGTGGGGCCGTCCTCACGGAGACGGTGTTCGGCATCGGCGGCATCGGCACGCTCCTCGTCTCGGCCATCGGCGCGACCGACTACCCGCTCGTGCAGGGGACCGTCCTCGTCTTCGCGCTGCTGTTCACGCTCGTGAACCTCGGCGTCGACGTCACCTACAGCTACCTCGACCCGCGGATCGACCAATGAGTACGGAAACGGACACACGGACGACGCGAACGCGCGGCCCGCTGGAGCGGTTGCTGGCCTCGCCGTTCGTCTCGGAACTGCTCTCGAACCGCCTCGCCGTCGTCGGCCTGGGGATCATCCTGACGATAGTCGCGACCGCGCTCTACGCGCGGTTCGTGCTGGTCGCGCCCGACCCGTCGCTGCTGACCCGCTCCCCGGCGGCCTTCTTCGGGGAACTGGTCACGGCCGACCTCTCTCCGCTCATGCAGTCGCGACTCGGGTCGCACCCGAACAAGGCCCCGCCGGGGTGGATGGGTCCCGGCCCGGCCACTCAGTACCTCTTCGGGACGGACGTCGCCGCCCGCGACATCTACGAGCGCACCCTCTACGGGGCGTGGCTCGCGATGAAGTACGGAACGATCACGGTCGGTCTCTCGACCGCGCTCGGCATCACGCTCGGCATCGTCGCCGCCTACTACGGCGACGTGGCGGACAACGTGATCATGCGGACGATGGACGTCTTCCTCGCGTTCCCCTCGCTGCTGCTCGCGCTCGCGCTCGTCGCCATCTTCGGTGCCGGCCTCTGGAAGGCCGTCCTCGCGCTCACGCTCGTCTACACGCCGCGGTTCGCCCGCGTCGTCCGCGGGACCGCGCTCAAGGTGCTCGAGGACGAGTACGTGGACGCCACGGTCGCGCTCGGCGCGTCCGACCCGCGCGTGCTGTTCCGGCACGTCCTGCCGAACTGCCTCGCGCCCATCACCGTCCAGTCGACGCTCAACTTCGGGCTGGCGATCATCGACCTCGCGGCGCTGTCGTTCCTCGGCTTCGGGGCGGAGGCCGGCACCCCCTCGTGGGGGATCATGCTCGCGAAGGGAGTCGAGAACGGCCTCCTCACCGGCCAGTGGTGGATGTCGTTCTTCCCCGGCCTGTTCCTCGCGATCACGGTGCTCGGGTTCAACCTCCTCGGCGACGGGATGCGCGACGCGCTCGACCCGCGCATGCGCGAGACGGTCGACTGAGCCGTGGCGACCGTCGCGCTGGCCGTCGACCCCGATCGCCTCGCGGCCCGGGCGCGTCCGCGCGTCCGTCTCGTCCTCGGGGCCGCCCTCGTCGGGGCCGCGTTCGGCGCGCTCGCGACGTTCGGGTTCGCGCTCTCGTCGCCGCTCCCGGCGGCCAGCGCGCGGGCGTTCGCGCTCGGGGCGCTGGCCTTCGGCTTCGGCCTGCTCGGCTGGTCCGGGTCGGTCGTGCTCGGGCGGTCCGTCGAGCGGGTCCAGCGGACGCTCGACACCGGCACCGACTGGACGGAGGCGGACTCCCGCCGGGCGATGGCGCGGATCGCCGCGGCGGGGGCGGGCGCGATGCTCGCGGTCGCGGTGACGACGACGGTACTCGGGGCGCTCGGGACGCTCGACGCGGTTATCGCGCTCGCGTAGCGCGCTCCCGGGTTCTCACGTTCTCCCCGATCGCCTCGCCGAACCGCTCTCCTCCGTCGCGCCGGTAGACGAACTCCCCGCGCACCATCGTCCACTCGGGGAAGACCCCGGCCATCCCCTCGAAGGGGGTCCACCCGCACTTCGAGTGGAGGTCGTCGCCGCGGATCTCCCTGGAGGCGTCCGGGTCGACGAGCACGAGGTCGGCGTCGCGCCCCGCCTCCACGCGACCCTTGCGCGGCAGGTCGAAGATCGCGGCGGGGTTCGCCGCGGTGACGTCCCGGACGCGCTCGTAGGAGAGCAGGTCCCGGCGGGCGGCCTCGAGCAGGAGCGGGAGGGCGGTCTCGACGCCGGGGACGCCGCTCGGCGCGTCCCAGACGCTCGCGTCCTTCTCCTCGCGGGTGTGGGGCGCGTGGTCGGTGGCGACCACGTCCACGGCCCCGTCGGCGAGGCGTTCGAGGAGTTCGATCCGGCGCTCCTCGCTCCGCAGCGGCGGGTTCATCCGCCCGAGCGTGCCGAGGCGGTCGTAGTCGTCCCGCGAGAGGAAGAGGTGGTGGGGCGTCACCTCGCAGGTCATGCCCGCGGCCGCGGCCGCGTCGACGCCCTCCGGCGTGCTCGTGTGGGCGACGTGGATCCGCGCGCCCGCCTCGCGGGCGACCTCGCAGGCGCGCTCGACGGCGACGCGCTCTGCCTCGGCCGTCCGGTACGCGCTCCAGGCGTCGGGGTCGTCGCGCTCCCGCGCGTCCGCGCTGAACAGCGTCGCGTCCTCGGCGTGGACGGTGACGCCGACGCCGCGGTCGGTCGCGCGCTCGACGGCCTCGCCGAACAGGTCCGCGCCGATGCCCATGTCGCCCGTCGAGTCGGCGAGGAACACCTCGCCGAGCGCGAACAGCGGTCGTTCGAACAGCGAGTCCGGCTCCCAGGCGGGCGTGACGCCGCCGTTGACGCCGTAGTCGACGAGCGACGCGCGCGCGAGGGTCGCCTTCTCGTCGAACGCCTCGCCGGTCACCGTCGGCGGGTCGGTGTTCGGCTGGTCCACGACCGTCGTCACCCCGCCGGCGGCGGCGCTCCTGCTGCCCGTCTCCCACGTCTCCTTGTGCGGGAAGCCGGGCTGGCGGAAGTGGACGTGCACGTCGATCATCCCCGGCAGGAGGAGCCTGCCCGCCGCGTCGACGTCGGCCACGCCGTTGAGGTTGCGCCCGACCGTCTCGATGCGGCCGCCCTCGATCCGGACGTCGCGCACGCGCCCGTCGGCGAGAGTGGCGTCCTTGATGAGCATGGTCCCTCTCGGACGGGAGGTCTCCTAATCCTGCCGGACGCGTATATTCTTAACAGATGACGAATTCTGCTCGGATCACCGACCGTTCCTATCGATCGTTCACCTACAGTCAGCGCGACCCTCGTCGCTATCCCGTTCTGGTTCGTGACGGCACCGGAAACACGCGGTTGGACCCGTCTCACGTCGGCGGCGCTGAGCTGGGGTGTCGCCTTCGTCACGGCGGCTGTGAGTCCCCGGTATCTCGGCTAGGTAGCGTTCAGAGACGGTGATTCAGTCGGCGAGGCCGTGGCCGACGACGGGTCCGAAAGCCCCCTCCCGCTCGATGGCTGCGAACCACGCTGCGCGCGCCTCCGGCGTGCGTGCGGGTTCTCGCTCATCGAGCGGTCGGCCCCGTTCGATGTCCCACCCGGAGCGGTCGCTCGGCCTGCCTCAGGGCGAGAGCGTTTCGACCCGCGCCGCGCCGTCCCCCACCAGCGCCGCCTCCAGCGCCTCGATCACCTCCCTCGGTTCCACGGGTCGTCCCGCCGCGCGGGCGACGCTCCCGACGCTCTCCGGGTCGAAGGGGACGCCGAGCGCGTCGTACACCGGGTCGAGTACGTCCGCGACGGCCGCCCGGTCGTCCGTGACGCAGATGCCGGCCGTGAGCGCCGCGCCCCGCCGGACGCGCTGGGCGATCCCCACCAGCTTCCCCCCCGCCTGCAGGGAGTGCGCACCGGGACAGAAGGAGTCGGGGGGTTCGCCCTCCGTCGCGTCGACTCCGAGCGTCGCGAGCGCGCGCTTCACGTCGCGCGTCATCGCGTCGTAGCGCGCCGCCAGCCCCTCGCGCGGGTCATCCAGCGGTTCGACGCGGGCGAACGCGACCGTCGTCCCGGTGTAGGCGACCGCCCGCCCGCCGACGGGTCGCACGTGGGCCTCGAACCCGCGCGCTTCGGCGGCCGCCCTCGCGCGCTCGTACCCCGGCGCGCCCGCGTCGCGCCGCCCGAACGCCACCTGCCGGTGGGGCGTCCACGCCCGCACCGCCCGCTCGCCCGTCTCGGCGGCGTCGGCACAGAGCGTCCGCGTCACCGCCCGGTCCGCCTCGACCGTCTCCGCTCGTCCCCTCAGGACGCGCACGCGCATGCCTCCCCTCCGAGTCGACGGGGCTAAAGCGCCGCGCTCGTACTCCTCCCCATGGTCACCCTCGCCGGGGACGTGCTGGCGCGCTACCGCCGCTTCTCGCTCTACAACTCGCCGTACGTCGCGCACGACCACGGCTGCGCCATCGACCTCTACCCCGGCGACGGGCGGGAGCGCGCCACGGACGCACCCTCGCCCGTCGCCGGCGAGGTCCTCGACACCCGCGCGGTGCGCGCCCCGCCGAAGGCGTACGCCGCCGAGCGGGACCACCTGATCCTCGTGGATACGGGCGAGCACGTCGCCCGGATGCTCCACGTCGAGCCGTCCGTCTCGGCGGGCGACCGCGTCGAGGTGGGCGACCCGCTCGGCACGCTCGTCCGCGCGGGCTTCTTCGCCCCCTGGGTCGACAACCACATCCACCTCGGCTTCCGCCCGCGGGAGGCCAACCACTACCGCGCCGCGGGGTCGGTCCCCATCGAGGTCGGCGCGACCGTCGACCCCCTCCCCTGGGACGGCACCGGCCGCGTCCGGGAGGTCGGGAGGACGTACGTCGTGCTCGACGCGCCCGCCCACCCCGCGCCGGGCGAGCGGTTCGTCGGGATCGCCGGCGGGGACGGCGTCGTCCTCGACGGCGGCTGTCCGCACTACGACGGCGGCGGCGCGCTCGTCCCCCCGGGGAGCGCCGCCCCCGGGACGCTGACGCTCGCGGGCTCCCCCGTCGGCCGCCTGGGCGAGAACGGCCGCGACGTGCGGTGGGACGCGATCGAGGTGCGCGCGAACGGGACGCCGATCACCGGGATCTCGCTGTTCTGCGCCCGGGACGAGGCGTTCGGCGCGAAGCTCGTCTGCCCGGACGCGACGTTCGAGATGGGGGAAGCGGTGCGGGTGACGGTTTCCCCGATACCGTAGTTTCCCGTGCGGTCTCGGCGCTTCCCGTTCACCGAGGCTCGCTGCCGTCTCCGATCTGCCGACTACCTATTGGCTATTCCAATACGGTTAAGCCTCCCGAGAACGGACGGACGGACATGGGCGACCGAACGCGCACGGAGTCGGGTCAGTACGCCGAGACCGTCACGCTCTCTCGCGTCCTGCGGGTCTTCGACCAGGTCGAGGGACCGGTCATCACGTCGAGCGACGTGGCGACGATCCTCGGGTGTTCGACGGAGGCGGCTCGTCAGAAGCTCGCCACCCTCCACGACCGCGGCGACGTCCACAGGCGGACGACGGGTCGAACGGTCGTCTACTGGCGCGACGCGGACGCGACGATCGACGACGCGTTCGACCCCGACGACCCGCTGTTCGCGGACCCGCCGATCGTCACGGGCGGCGATCCGGTCGCCGTCGAGGACATCGACGACGTGCTCTACGGTTCGATCGAAACGGACGGCGACGGCGAAACCGACGCGTCGCCATGAACGCCGGCGACGCCGCGGACCCTCCGCCCCGAGCGACGCCGCTCTTTCTCGACACGGGTGGGATCTTCGCCGTCCTGTACGACCGGGCGAACCGTCACGACGAGGCGCTGGCGGCGTGGCGGGCGATTCACCGCGGGGAGTTGCCGTACCGTCCGCTCTACGTGACGAGCTACGCGCTGAGCGAGTTGACGACGCTCATGCTCCGGAAGGCGACCCACGCCGACGCGACGCGGGCGCTCGCCCACGTTCGGGAGTCGCCGAACGTCACCGTCGTCTACCCGGAGGCCGAACTGTTCGCCGCGACCTGCGAGCAGTTCGCCCGCTACGACGACCAGCAGATCTCGTTCGTCGACCACCTGACCGCCGTCGCGGCCCGGGAGCGCGACGTCGAGCACGTCTTCGCGTTCGATTCGGACTTCGCGACCCTCGGCCTCACTCGCGTGCCCGAGGACGGCGAACGCTGACGAGTATCTCCACTTGAGGGCTGCACGGCGACGCCGTCCCTTGTGCCAACCGCTGCTTCCGGAAAATCGAGGAGAAAGCCCCGTGCTTGAGCGCGGGGATGAATCCGACAACCCCTACGCAACCGACATTATCAAGTAGCCCGGCGTCGGTTCATGCGGTAAGACAACTCGCGTAAACTCTCAATCGGAAGACTCGGGGTCGCTTCCCGCTGATCCGGACGGTTCCACGCCCGCCACCGGCACCCCCGGTGGGGAGTACGTGGTTCGGATTCGTTCGCCGTCCTCACAGTACCCCTACCCGTCACTGGAGCCGGTCGGCAACGACCGCGCACACGAGGGGGCGACAGCATACCAAACCACGCCCCGTTCGCGGTTGCACTCCGCCCTCGTCGGCGGAGTACGGTCGATGGCACGACCCGTGTCCACCCACGTTCCAACCGTGGGTGGTTGCCCGGTATTCGGACGCCTCGGTTCAGGCGGTATCGGGTACGGCACAAGCGGATACCGCGTCCACCTCGGACGCCGAATACGCCATACCCTCGCTTGAGGGCCGACGTGTAGCGCACGAACCCGGTACTCCCTTCGTGGGAGGAAGTTGCCTTCGGGGGCTGACGGAACGGCCCGACGCCCCACGAAGGAATCCTCGCCCTTCAGGGCGGGGAGGATGTCAAAAACCCGCCCGCGGACCACTCACACGCATGTCGGACGAGGAACTCCCGCCCGCGGCCAAGCAGTTCGTCCAGCGGCACATCGAGGAGGAACACGGCTACCTCTCGTGGCTGGGGACGACCGTCGAGGAGTTCACCTACGACTCCATCACGCTCCGGGTCCCTTACGACGACAAACTCACAAATCCCACGTCGCCCCCAACGATGCACGGTGGCGTCGCGGCCACGCTGATCGATACGGCCGGCGGCATCGCCCTGCGCCCCTCGCTCGAGGACCCGATCGCCGGCGGCGTCGCCACCATCAACCTCAACGTCAACTACCTCCGGCGCGCGGCGGGGGACGTGACCGCCCGCGCCGAGGTCATCCGGGCGGGCGGGAGCGTCGGGGTGAGCCAGGTGGCAGTCGAGAGCGAGACGCCGAACGACGGGGTGAAGCCCGTCGCGGTGGGACAGGGGGCCTACCGGCTGTTTCAGGGCTGACTAGGGGCGAGCGAACTCGATCTCGTCCATCGCCCGGACCTCGCCGAAGAGCCAGTCCGCGTGTTCGAGCGCGTACTCGCGGTGGCCCTCCTCGATGTGGCCGACGGCGTCCTCCACGACGACCGGGCGGAAGTCGCGCAGGCCGGCGCTCCCGGCGGTGTGGAGGACGCAGACGTTCGCGAGCGTCCCGCAGATGAGCAGGTCGCGGACCCCGTGGGCGCGCAGCCACCCCTCCAGGTCGGTGTTGTAGAAGGCGTCGTAGGTGTGCTTCGTCACGACGTGGTCGTCCGCCTCGACGGGGAGTTCCTCGACGATTTCGGTCTCCCAGGTCCCCTCGACGACGTGCTCGCCCCAGCGCTCGAACTCGTCGTAGTAGTGGTTCCCCTCGAACTGCTCGGGCGGGTGGACGTCGCGGGTGAAGACGACGCGCGCGCCGGCCTCGCGGGCCCGCTCCACGAGGCGGGAGACGGGTTCGATCGCGTCCTCGCTCCCCGGCGCGTAGAGGCTCCCGTCGGGGTGACAGAACCCGTTCTGCATGTCCACGACGACGACCGCCGCGTGATCGGGATCGAACTCCATGCCACTGGTTGGCTCACGGGCCGGAAAACCGTTCCGACGGCCGCGGTCCGGTTTATTTTTGACACCCCCTCCCATACACCGCCCATGCGACAGTCCCCGGCCGCGCTCGTCGCGGCGGTTCTCGTCGTCCTCGCCGCGACCGGCGCGGTCGTCCCTCTCGTCGCCGGAGCCCCCGCGAGCGGACCCCCCGGGGACGCGCCTCCCGAGGATCCCCCGGCGGACGCGCTCGGCTGGGAGGACGGCTACTGGTACAACGAGTCGATCCCCGTGACGGCGGCCGACGGGTTCAACGACACCGAACGCGACGCCGTCGTCTCGCGGTCGATGGCGCGGGTCGAACGGATCCGGCGGCTGGAGTTCGAGCGCCGCGTCCCCGTCGAGGTGGTCACCCGACAGCAGTTGCGCGACCGACTCGCGACGCTCGCCGGGCCGGTGAGCCGAGCGGACCGCCTCCACCAGAACGTGAAGTACGAGGCGCTGTACATGGTGGGCGAATCCACCGACGCGCTCGCCGTCCAGCGGGCCAATCGGGGGGCGACCATCGGCGGGTACTACGACCCGCGAAGCGGGCGCATCGTGCTCGTCTCCGAGAACGCCACCGCCCCGCGCATCGACGAGATCACGCTCGCCCAGGAGCTGTTCCACGCCCTGCAGGACCAGCGCTTCGACGTCGACTGGCAGCGGGGGTCCACCCGCGAGGCGCACAACGCCCTCGACGGCATCGTCGAGGGCGACGGCAACTACGTCGACTACCTCTACGAGCGACGCTGCGAGGCGGAGTGGAACTGCCTCGCAGACTCGACGGCCCCGCCCGCCGCGGGCGACACCGCCGTCGCCAACTTCGGGATGTACCTCCTCGCGTTCCAGCCGTACAGCGACGGCCCGCCGTTCGTGAAGGCCATCCACGAGAGCGGCGGCTGGGCGGCCGTCAACGCGGTCTACGAGAACCCGCCGGCGAGCACCGAGCAGACGATCCACCCCGAGAAGTACGGGGTGGACGCGCCGACGAACGTCACGGTCGCGGACCGCAGCGACGACCGCTGGCGACCGCTCGACCTGGAGGGGAGCGTCGACCACGCCGCGTTCGGCGAGGCGGGGATCTTCTCGATGCTCTGGTACCCCAGCTACGAGGCGTCCCAGCGCTCCGGCACCGTCACGAACGTCGTGATCCCGTACGCGAAGCCGTTCAACCTCGGCAACGACAGCCGCCTCGACCGGCTCGACCCGATCAACTACTCACACCCCGCCAGCGCCGGCTGGGACGGCGACCGCCTGCTCCCGTACGTGACCGACGAGTCGCGGGAGACGAACGAGACGGGCTACGTCTGGAAGACGGCGTGGGACACCGAGCGCGACGCCCGCGAGTTCGCCGCGGCGTACCGGAAACTGCTCGAGTACCACGACGCCGAGCGCGTCGGCAACGCCACCTACCGCCTCCCGGAGGACGGCGGCTCCGGCGACGCCGTCCACCTCGTCGTCCGGAACAAGACGGTGACGATCGTCAACGCGCCGACGGTGGACGACCTCTCCGGCGTCCGCACGAGCGTCACGGTCGAGCCGATCGAGGCGGGCGGCGGGGCCGGGGCCGGAGACGGGGCGGAAAACCGAACGACGAACGGGACGGAGAACCGCTCTAACGCCACCGACGGCGGGTCGGGTGCGAGCGGTCCCGGCTTCGGACCGCCCGCCGCGCTCGTCGCGCTCGCGCTCGTCCTCGTCGCCCTCCTCGCCCGCGCCCGGTCGTGACGCCGCGCTCGTCCTCGTCGCCCTCCTCGTCACCGCGGGGTGTGCGGTCCCGAACCTCCCGCTCCCGATCGGGTCGGACGGCGACGACCGCCTCGGGTGGGAGGGCGGCTACGCGGCGACCGACCCGATCGCCGTGCGGACGGCCGACGGTCTCAACCGGAGCGAGCGCGAGGCGGTCGTCGCCCGGACGATGGCCCGCGTCGAGGCGATCCGCGGGCTCGAGTTCACCCGCGAGGTGGACGTGCGCGTCGTCTCTCGCGCCGAGTACCGCGACCGGCGGGCGAACGCGACCGGCGGCGACGGCGCGTTCCGCGAGCAGGTGTGGGAGGCGGCCTTCCTCGTCGGCGAGCGCGCGACCGTCGGCGAGGAACTCGACGCCGTCTACGGGACGTCCGTCGCCGGCTACTACGCCGGTGGGGACGTCGTCGTCGTCAGCGAGGGGTCGACGCCGACGATCGACACGCGGACGCTCGCCCACGAACTCGTCCACGCTCTCCAGGACCAGCACCTCGGGTTCGGTCCCGACCGGCGTACCTTCGACGGTCGCCTCGCCCGCGACGGCCTGATCGAGGGCGACGCCACCGCCGTCGAGTACGCCTACGAGGCGCGCTGCGGCGCGGAGTGGTCCTGTCTGCCGCGCCCCGATCGCGACGGCAGCGGGTCGACGGTCCCCTCGAACGCCTACTTCGCGCTCATCCAGCCCTACGCCGAGGGGCCGGCGTTCGTGAACGCCCTCCGCGAGCGCGGCGGCTGGGCAGCGGTGAACGACGCCTACGACCGCGTTCCGGCGAGCACCGAACAGGTGATCCACCCCGCCCGGTACCCCGACGAGGCCCCCGTGGAGGTTCGCATCGAGGACCGCTCGTCGGACGGCTGGACGCGCTTCGAGCGCGACACGCCCCGGACGACGCTCGGCGAGGCGACGATCTACGCGGCGTTCCGCGCCAACGGCGTCGTCGAGGGCGGCGGGCGCTTCGACTACTCGCACCCGCTCTCTGCGGGGTGGGCCGGCGATCGGCTCGTCCCCTACCGCAACGGCGACGCGGCGGGCTACGTCTGGCGGATCGAGTGGGATACCGAGCGCGACGCCCGCGAGTTCACGCGGGGGTACCGCGACCTGCTCGCCACCCGCGGCGCGACCCGGGGCGGGAACGTCTACGTGATCCCCGAGGGTGACCCCTACGCCGACGCCTTTCGGGTGACGCGCGAGGGGGAGACGGTGACCGTCGTGAACGCGCCGACCCGCGGGGCGCTCGACGACGTCCACCGCGTCGAGTGATCTCGGGGAGGTTCGCGAGGGCGGGCGAGTCCGCGACCCGTTCCGGGGCGTATCGCGTACCTTTTTCGACGCGCCGCGAGTACCAAGGGTATGTTCGACATCGTCTCGTCCGAGGCCATCCGCGAGGGGCGGGCCACGGACGCCTACTTCGACCGGACGGTCGCCGCGCTGGAGGGGGCCGACCGGAACCCGCGCGTCGTCGCCGAGGTGACGGCGGACCAGTTCCCCGACGGCGACTTCGAGTTGCTCGCGGGCGTGAAGGACGCCGCCCACCTGCTCGCCGACCTCCCGATCGACGCCGACGCGCTCCCCGAGGGGACGCTGTTCGACGGCGGGCCGGTCATGCGCATCGAGGGGAAGTACCTCGACTTCGCGCGCTACGAGACCTCCCTCCTCGGCTTCCTCTCGCACGCGAGCGGCATCGCGACCGCCGCGCTCGACGCCCGGCGGGCGGCCCCCGATTCGAGGTTGCTCTCGTTCGGCGCGCGCCACGTCCACCCGTCGATGGCCGCCGTCGTGGAGCGCTCGGCGCTGATCGCGGGCTTCGACGGCTTCTCGCACGTCGCCGCCGGCGACCTGCTCGGCCGCGAGGCGAGCGGGACGATGCCCCACGCGCTCGTCATCTGCTTCGGCCCCGGCGAGCAGGAGCGGGCGTGGGAGGCGTTCGACGAGGCGGCCCCCCCGAAGACTCCCCGCATCGCCCTCTGTGACACCTACACCGACGAGACGGACGAGGCGCTGCGCGCCGCCCGGGCGATCGATCTCGACGGCGTGCGCCTCGACACGACCGGCTCCCGGCGGGGCGACTTCCGCCACATCGCCCGCGAGGTGCGCTGGCGGCTCGATCAGGCGGGCTTCGAGGACGTAGAGATCTTCCTCTCGGGGGGGCTCGACCCCGACGCGCTGGCGGACCTCCGCGACGTGGCGGACGGCTTCGGCGTCGGCGGCTACGTCAGCAACGCGGACCCCGTGGACTTCGCGCTCGACATCTCCGAGGTGGAGGGAGAGCCGTGGGGCAAGCGAGGGAAGCTCCCCGGGAAGAAGGAGGTCTACCGGACGCCCGACGGCGGCCACCGCGTCCGGCGCGCCGACGAACCCGCGCCCGCGGACGGTGAGGCGCTGCTCTCCCCGCTCGTCCGCGACGGCAAGATCGTCCGCGAGTTCGACCTCGACGACGCGGTCGCCCGGGCGAAGCGGGACGCCGCCCTCGTGAACTTCGGCGACGGGGCCTAACCGAACGACTTACGCCGCCGACTCGCCAACCTCCAGCGGTGGCAGCGGGTGCCCGGCCCCCGTGCGACGCACGAGGAAAGTCCCCCCACCGGTCGGGCAGGCGACCGGGCGCAAGCCCGGGGCGGGAGACCGCCGGCACTGGAACAGAAACGAGACCCCTCTTCCGGACCGATGAGGTGCGCGAACCCGACCGCGAGGAAGGGGAGCTAACCCACCGAGGGCCGCGCGACGGCTCGACCGAGGCGTCGCGGTTCGCGCGAGCGGGCTCCGCCCGCTCGCGCCGATGGAAGAGAACGGATGGAACGGCGAACCCTCGCCGGTGCAAGCCCGCGGCGACAAGGTAGCCCGACCACGGCCGCGGGTGCTCAGCCGAATGCCGGATAGAACAGAAGGGGGCTTACGGCCCGCAGCCACGCGCTTCGACTTCACCGTGACACGGATAGCCGACAGTATATCTCTCCGGACGCCGATGGTGCGAACGCATGACCGTTCGCGCCCTCGTCCTCGCGCTCGTCGTCCTGCTCGCGGGCTGTTCGGCGCAGGTTCCGCCCGTTCCGTCGGTCGATTCCGTGCGGGACGGCGGCTCCAGCTCCCCGTGGGGGGAGGAGACGCTCACCGTCGCCCTCCGGTACGACGCGAGCACGGACCGCGACTTCGCGCCGCTCGTCTCGCGGGCACTGGCCTACTGGGAGGCGCACGCGGCGGAGTACGCGGGGTACGCCGTCGACTATCGCCTCGTCCCCGACGCCGCCGACCCGGACGTCGTCGTCACCGTCGTCGAGGAGATCCCCGACTGCGGCACCGAGGAGCACGCCGCCGGGTGCGCCCCGCACGTCACGCGCGGTCCCGTCGAGCGCCCCGTCCGCGTGCAGGTGCGGACGGGCTTCTCCGACGCCTCCACGGTACAGGTGCTGAAACACGAGTTCGGCCACATCCTCGGACTCGATCACGGCGACCCGCCCCTGGGGGTGATGACCGCCCGATCGGAACTCACGACGCTCCCGCGGCCGAACGCCACCGAGCGCGCCTTCCCGTGGAACCACACGACGCTCTCGGTCGCGGTCGACCTCGCCGCCGTCCCCGCGAGCGAGCGCGACGCCGTCCGCCGCCAGATCGACGCCGCGCTCGACTACTACGACCGCGGGGCCGACGGGACCGTCCCCGAGAATGTCTCCTTCGAGTACGTCGCGTCGCCCGAGCGCGCCGACGTCGCGATCCGCTTCACCGAGCGGTCGCCGTGCCACGAGGGACCCGCCTCCTGCGGGACGCTCTCCGGTCCCGACCCGGACGGGGACGGCGCGATGGAGACCTACACGGACCTCACGATCACGTTGACGGGGATCGACGCCGACGCGGTCGCGTGGCACGTCGCCCGCTGGCTCGGGACGGGCTTCGGCTTCGACGAGGAGTCCGAGTTCCCCGAACCGCTCCGGCGCGACGCGACCGCGCGCGAGCAACGGAGCGAGTGGTGGCGGTAGCACCCCGCCGCACGACCGCCCCGTTTTTATCGATCGATACGAAGATCCGTCCATGGCGGCCCCCTCCACCGTCGACTGGCGCTACGACGCCGGCACCGTCCCGTGGCTGTGCGCGCTCCGCCTGCTCGCCGCCGCGCTCGTGGGCGTCGCGGCCCTCGCCGACGAGGAGCGAACGCCCCCCGAGCGCCCGCCGAACCCGGCCGTCCGCGCCGTCGCGGGTGCGCTCGGCATCGGCATGCTGGCGCTCGGCGCGTGGGCGGTCGTCTTCGTGGGCGGGATCGTCGCCTGGTACCTGCTGCTCCTCGTCGGAACTTTCGCCCTCCTCCTGCTCTGGATCGCCGTCTACGAGGGGTGAGAGGCGGCGATCGATCGACGGAACGGCGGGTTCAGGATCGCCGCGAACGCCCTCACCGCCCCCGCTCGGCCGTCCGCCGGATCAGCGCGGCGAGGTCGTCGTAGAAGCCGGGTTCGTACTTCGTCTCGTCGTCGACGGTGGGCCGGGCGTTCGTCTCGTTCACCACCGCGCGCCCGCCGCTGACGAGCAGGTCCACGCCGAGGTACGGCACGTCGAGCGCCGCGGCGGCGTCCTCCGCGAGCCGTCTGAGGTCCCCCGGGAGCGCCGCGCCCGTCGCCTCGGCCCCGCGGTGGACGTTGTGCTTCCACCCGCCGTCCTCGAGGGCGTGCTCGGGGAGGCGGCGCTCGACCGCGCCGACGTACCGACCGTCCACGACCATCGCGCGGTAGTCGCGCGCGTCGGGGAGGTACTCCTGGAGCAGGAACGACCGGTCGCCGGTCGCGGGGAACTCGTGGAGCAGCGAGAGGTAGTCCGCGACGCCGAGCACCGAGTCGAGGTCGTGGACTCTCGTCACGCCCGTCCCGCGCGTGGTGGAGTTGGGTTTCACGACCACCGGCGGGTCGAAGCGCTCGAACGCGGCCCGGAGGTCCGCCTCGTCGGCCGGGCTGGAGAGCATCACCGTCTCGGGGACGGGGACGCCGGCGCGGTCGAGGCGGGCGAGCGCCTCGGCCTTGTGCCGCGAGCGCAGGATCGCCTCGCGGTCGTTCACCCACGGCACGCCGAGGAGGGCGTCGGCGACGCCGCCCTCCGGCAGGCGACCCGGGTAGACGAACCCCGCGTCGAACGCGTCGACGGGCGGGTCGGAGAGCGCGACGGTCCCCTCGGTGAGGTCCACGTGCCCGATCTCGACGCCGCGCTCGCGGAGGGGAGCCTCGATCCGTTCGTACGTCTCGGCACGCGTCGTGACCGCGAGGCGGAGCATGGGCGAGGAGAGGGACGACGGGCCTAAAAGCGTAGAGGAGCCCGCGGCCGGGTTCGATTCGGTTCGATTCGGTTCGATTCGATTCGATTCGATTCCGTCCCGTGCGTCCGTTCAGGCGACGAGCAGTTCCTCGCCGCGCTCGACGACGATGCGACACGGCGGCGAGACCTTGTTGTACGCGCGGCGGAGCGCGTCCTTGGCGACGGGAGCCTGCTCGGGCTGACACCAGATGGTGAACACGCGGTCGCCCTTGTCGATCCGGGCGGCGGTGCCGACGATCTTCCCGAACGACTGGCGCATGCCGTCGGAGACGCGGTCCGCGCCCGCGCCGGTCGCCTGCTTGTTCTCCCGCAGGATCTGGTGGGGGAACTTGCGGAGGATCATCTTGTAGTTCTTCTCGCCGAGGTTCTTGATGAGGTGGCGGTTGGCGGACAGGCGCGAGGCCTCGAGCGATCCGTGGCGGATCTGCACGGCCTCGTCCACGACGAGGCTGATCTGGACAGGGTAGTCGTCGGGGTCCGCGTCGATGTCGCCCATCTTGTACTGGGCGACCTTCGAACCGGGGATCCCCGTGATGTACTCCCGTCGCGTGTAGGGAGGCTTGTCGATGTCCCGGTACATCGAGGCGGGTTTGTCGGCCATATTACGTTGGGAGACGCCCAGCGCGCGAATAAACCCTTCGAACCCACTTTTTGCCGCGGGGGCGGCCGGAGGCCGCCCCCTGGCAAAACCTGGACTAAAACCGCGCCTCACCCCCTCAGTCGCTCCGCTCCTTCGAGGGATTCGGCGCGTCCGCTCGCTCGCTCCACTCGCTCGCGGGTGCCGCGCTGGCGTCGGCGGTGGTGAACTAGGGCCAGCCGTCCGTACCTTTATAACAGAAAGCGGGACCAGAGGCTCCCGTGACGTGAGAGTCGTCGCGGGGTGCCTGCGGTTGTGCGACGCCACGCCCCGCGAGCCGCCCCCGGCGTCGCCTGCACGCCCACCGTTTGCTGCGCGGGTAGCCCTTCGGGCTACCCGCTGGCAAAACCTCCACTAAAACCCCGCCTCCCTCCCACCGCCGGACTCGCGGTGCTCGTCCGGCGTGCTCCCGCTCGCCTCCGGCTCGCGGGAACTGCGGTCGGTCGGCGGGTCGCGGCCTCGCTGCACTCGGCCGCGCGGGGGACACCGCGACGTTAACCACCGCGGTCGGGCGACGCGACGCCCCGCGAACGGCCTTGTCCCCCCGTTGCACAGCCGACGCGGCTATTTGGGCTCCCGGCGGCTAGCCCTCGCGTGCACCAGTTCGTCGACGGCGAGTGGCTCTCCGAGGAGGAGGTCACGGCCACCAACGAGGAGGGGGAGTTCGAGCGCCAGCCGACCACCTTCCGGGATCGAGTCGAGGACGACCCCGACGCAGAGTTCCCCGTCGAGCCCGGCCGCTATCACCTCTACGTCTCATACGCCTGCCCGTGGGCCCACCGGACGCTCGTCACGCGGGCGCTCAAGGGCCTGGAGGACGCCGTCAGCGTGGACGTGGTGGACCCCTACCGCGACGAGGACGGCTGGCAGTTCACCCCCGGGAAGGCGGGCTGCACGCCGGACACCGTAAACGGGTTCGACTACCTCCGGGAGGCGTACGTCGCCGCCGACCCGAACTACACCGGCCGGGTGACGGTGCCCGTCCTCTGGGACAGGCGGGAGGGGACCATCGTGAACAACGAGTCGAAGGAGATCATGCGGATGCTCGACACCGCGTTCGACGACCTCGCGGCGCGCGACGTGGACCTCTACCCGGAGGGCTACCGCGACGACGTGGACCGGATAATCGAGGAGATCTACGAGCCGATCAACAACGGCGTCTACCGCGCGGGCTTCGCAGACACGCAGGAGGCGTACGAGCGCGCGGTCGGCGAGTTGTTCGACGCGCTCGACCGCTGGGAGGAGGTGCTCGAGACGCGGCGCTACCTCGCCGGCGACCGCCTCACGGAGGCCGACGTCGCCATGTTCACCACCCTGATCCGGTTCGACGACGTCTACCACACCACCCCGACAACATTGCGCAAAGTCTCAGACTCAATCGACAATGTGCAGTGCGAGCAGTGGCGGCAGATCGTCGACTACGCTCACCTGTATCCGTACTTGCGCGATCTCTACCAGCTCCCCGGCGTGGCCGACACCGTCCATTTCGATCACATCAGCGAACACTACGGATCTCCCGGTTCGCCGCCCGGGTTCGATCCAAAGCGCCTGCCGGCCGATGAATTGGCGCTTCGACTCGAAGCCCCACACGAACGCGATGAACTGCCTGCTACCGAGCCATTCGGTCGATAACAGTATACAGAGCGGAACAGCTCCATAAGCCTCGATCCTGTATAAATACCTCCTCGCGTTCTTTAAGACAGGTCTTGCTCAGATTCGAGGAGCGAAACGTCGCTAGACGAGGGTCAGATTCCGGCTGAGAGTTCGAGCTCGTCGATTGCGACCTCGATAACATCTTCGGGGATTTGCCACAGCGGGGTGATCTCTCCAACTGTCGTATTGTGACTCTTAAGATAACATCCGAGTGCTCTACCGTAGGCTGTAAGCTTCCATCCTTCGTACTTATCGCCGTGTAGTAGAGGTCTGTCCTTCCATATCTCGAATTCCCGAATTCTATCCGTTTCGTCCGCTGTTGCCGCAAGATCCTCCGCGACTCGGGTCACGTTGCTCGTCCAATCATGATACTGATTCAGTCCCTCTGCTATCTCCCGTGACGAACTTCCCTCGTTGTCTCGGACCTCTTTAAAGACATCGAGGGCGGACGGAGTGCCGCCTTTGTCTGCGAGACGTTCAGCATCTGCTTTAAGAATCGAACCGAGCTCTCGTCGTTCTAGGAGCTTGTTCTCTCGTAACGCTCGTAATACCGTCTGTGGGGTGAGCAACTCCTCAACAGTATGTTCTGCTGATAGACCGAGTTCCCACGCCTCGTCCATCCCGTGTTCCTTCGCGATTGCCCGATTGATCTCCCTAACAAGCTGGTCGCTGCTTTCGACTCCTGCGTTCTGAAGGATCTCCCTCGTTTTCTCCGTGGGCCGCGTTATGGACAACGGCGGCGAAACCCCAGCTTGCAGCGCTTCATCGAGTTCTTGTCTCCTTGCCGTATCTTCATCAGCTCGTTTCTGAAGACGGGCAAGGATGTCGGCCTTCGTCGATTCGTGCTCGTCTAAGGTCGTATACTCCAACGCTAGACCTACAACGAAGCCCCAAATCACATCCGCGTGTGTATCCCGCTGATCGATGCGGTGGGGCTGTAATGCTAACAATCGCTTCGTCATTCGACCGAGTTGATAACCGACCTTCGCCGGATTCGATCCGTGAACCCCGTTCTCAGTGTAACTGAACTCGAAAGCGCTGAGGAAGTCACGATCACTATCTTGTTCGTCTAATTCGAGCAGTTCGAGCCAGCCTTCTGTCCACGTCTCTACGTCGAGATACCCCGCTTGATCTAACAATTCTACATCCTCACGGAGCGTTTCGATCCGGTGGGGGAGCAAATCGATCTTCTCCTGCACCCGCTTTTCGAGCATACTCGGTTTGTACGAGGAAGCTTCCGGGACCTCGCCCGTTTCGATAAACTCTCGCTCCGTTTCGAGTAGACGGTACGGTCTCTTCGACATCTATTACCCCTCGGGTAAATCCTAATTTGCCGAATACAAAAATGTATCTCTCGGCACGAAGGGGAACTATGCGCGCCACAGTGCGCCTATATAACAGCGGTAAAGCTACGATCCCAGCTCCGATCCGACGTGAACTCGACGTTGAGGACGGTGATCTCGTAGAACTCGATGTGCAGCCCATCACGGAGGTACGTGACGATGGCTGACGCGATCGACGAGCATCGCGAGGATCTCGAAGCGCTCGCCGAGAGTGATCTACGCTGTGCGTGGATCGCCGAGGCCCTACTCGAAATCGCCGATTCGGAGGCCTGAGAGGATGGAACAGAGCGAAATGAGCGTAGACGCGCTCGGCACGGATGCTGACGCGTCGGGCGAATCCGGGCCGGTGCTGCCAATCGCGGCGGGAATCGACTGTGAACTCGCGCCGACCGACGACGGGCTGACCGTTCGCATCACGGCACCGGCGGCGGGCGATGCTGCTGCCGAAGAGACGACCGACGACGGCCGGGTAGTGCTCTACGCGGCGACCCACGCCCGAGAGTTCTATGTGTCCGGACAGAAGCGGGGAACGATCGCGAACGAGCTTGCGCGCACGTTCGACCCCCTTGATGCCAAAGCGGAGGCGGTCGTCGATCGGCTGTGCGACCGCCTCGACTCACCGTTCACCGATCGCGACGCACTCAGTCGCGATGCCTTCAACGCGGTGTACGAGGCGGACGTCTCGTCGTTTCACGAGATGGACACCGACGGACCCGTCCTGTGGGTCTCCGTCCGTGGGGTTGCTGAGATCATCAACGAGGTCTGCTCGCACACCGACCACCCGGCGATTTGCGACCGCCTGCGCGATCGGGGGGTGCTTGTCGGCGGGCGCAAACGCATCAGCGACGTTCGCGCCTCCCCGTTCGCGCCGGATCTCATCGATTACGACTCCGACGACCTCCGTGAACTTGGCACCGACGGCGGGGGCGGCTCCTCCGCGACCGTCGAGGAGCGATTCCGCACGGAGGAGCTATGACCCACGTGACGAAACACGACGGCGCCCCCGGCGTCGGCAAGACAACGGCGCTGTCCGACCTCGTGCAGTTGCGAAACGACGAGTTCGGGGGGCAGTCCGATGACTGAGTTTGCCCCCAACGGCGTCCCGGAGGAGTTGAGAAACCGACCGCAGTGGGTCTGCTGGGACTCAGTCATCCGCAACGACAAGGAGACGAAGCCCCCCCGAAGCGCCGCCGGCGGCGCCGCCAAATCGAACGACATGGCGACATGGAGCACCTTCGAGCAGGCCGTTGAGACGGCCGAACAGAAGGGGTGGGGCATCGGCTATATGTTCGCCGACGCCGACCCGTACGTCGGCATCGACCTCGATACCTGCCTCCACGAGGACGGTGGCCCCCGCGAGTGGCTCCCTGACCTCGCGCCCTTCGCTCGCGAGACGTTTATCGAGCGCTCGCCGTCCGGGACAGGGCTTCACATCATTCTGAAGGGTGCCGACGTCCCGACGTGGTGGACGAATCAGGAGCGCGACGTCGAGGACGGCCGACATGAGGGCGTCGAAGTGTACGATAGTGGCCGCTTTTTCACCGTCACGGGAGACGTACTCGACATCTCCGCGGAGACGGTGGCCGAGGCCGAGGCCGTCGACTTCGATGCGTGGCTCGAAGAGGCGTGGCTCGTCTTTAACGACGAACTCCCCGGAGAGGGGGACGACGGGAGTGCTCAGGGCTCACGGCGAACCGGCGGGGGACAGACCGGCGAGGTCGGCCTCGACGTCCATGACGTCATCTCAAGCGCCTACACGGAAGGTAAGCGCTTTGCGCATCCCGCCCATGGCTCGGATACCGGAGCGAACTTCCTCGTTGATGAGGGGGGCGAAACATGGCGCTGTTGGCGCCATAACTGCACCGGCAACGCCCTCCACCTCCTCGGGATGGAAGCCGGCCTGCTCGACTGCGGCGAGTGGGTCCACCGGGAGATCCCATCGGAGACGTGGCGGGAGATTTTCGACTACGGGCGCGAGAACGGCTACGATCTCCCCAAGCGGTCGGGGACGCCGACACCCGACGCCGTCCAACAGGCCAAAGCGCAGGCGCGGGAGAGCACCGAGACGGACGGGGGTGTTGGGGCCGAACACCCCGGGGGTAAGACGGCAACAACCGGTGGCTACACGGCCGACGAGCCGATTCAACGCCGGATCGGCAGCATTCTCGCCGCGCTCGCGGAAGAGGACATTACCGTTCAGACGGCGATTCATCGCGTCGCACTCGTCTTCCTCGATCACTACTCGTTTGTCAACCCGCCGGAGGACGCCCACGGGTGGCGAACGACGCTGTACGTCTACAACGACGAGGACGGGATCTACGAGCCGCGAGGCGAACGCTTCATCGCAGAGACGGCTGAACGTCTCCTTGGCGACGTCCTCAACAATCAGCAGGTGAACGAACTTATCGGGCGTATCACGCGCCTCTCAGGCGTCGAGAAGCACGACCTCGACGTCCCGCCGAATCGTCTATGCGTACGTAACGGTATCCTCGATCTCCACACCGGCGAGTTGCACGACCACACGCCCGACGAGTACCACCGTGTGAAAGTGGACGTCGAGTACGACCCCGAGGCGGAGTGCGAGCGCATCGACGAGTTCCTTCATGAGATCGTCGCCCCGGCGGACGTCCGTACGATGTACCAACTCGTCGCGCACACCCTGTACAAGGAGTACGCGGCGGAGAAAGCCGCTATGTTCGTCGGCGATGGCCGCAACGGCAAGAGCGTCTTTCTCGACGTCCTTGAGCACTTCGCCGGCCCGGAGAACGTTATCCATCGGTCGATGCAGGATCTCGACGGCGAGCGCTTCGCCGCGAACGGTCTTGAGGGGAAACTCGCGAACGTCCATCCCGACATGGGCGACGAGAAGATTCGCGACCTCGGGACGTTCAAGAAGCTCACCGGGCGGGACACCATGACGGCTGACGTCAAGTACGAGAAGCCGATCACCTTCGAGAACTTCGCGACGTTGATGTTCGCCGCGAATCGGATGCCGGCGATGGACGAGGACACACACGCGCTGTGGCGACGGTGGATCTACGTCAACTTCCCCAACACCTTCGAACCGGACGGGGAGGACTACATCCCGAAGCGCGTGCTCATGCGCGAACTGTGCACTGACGAGGAGTTCTCGGGCCTGTTGAATCGGTGCGTCGAGGAGATCTCCGAGTGGTGGGAGGGCCGCGATTGGTTCACCGACGTCATGAGTCCGAGCCGGGTCCGCGAGAAGATGAAGCGCGCGTCCGAACCCGTGTTCGACTTCGCGACGGTCTGTCTCACCGTCGACGAAGGCGAGTTCGTGACGAAAGAGCAGGTTAGACAGTGCTACCGGCAGTACGCCCGCGAGGAGGGCCTTCCGACACAGGAGGACAACGTCTTCGGCGAGAAGATCCTCAACATTCGCGATCTCCCGATCGAAGCCGGATCCCGACGCATCGACGGCAACCGCGAGCCGGTGTACAACGGCATCCGCCTGAGTTCCCGCGGGCGACAGGTGCTCGGGCTCGACACCGACGGCGATGAGCAACAGGCCGGACTCGGCGACGGTGGCCCGGAAGGGCGCGCGAAGACCATGCTCGAAGTCGTGCGCGACTTCGAGACAGACGACAGTGGCGTCACGCAGGGCATGGCGCTCGGACGGGCGACAGCCCACGGCCTGAGTATCGAGCGCGCACAGGAAGCGTGGGAGAAGCTCAAGGCACGTGGCGACATCTACGAGGACCCCGACGGCGAGTACCGAAGCACAAACTAACGACCGACGACACCGTTTTTTCGGTCATGTAACCGAACCCGACAAACTCTTGCTAACCGGAGGGGAGGAATTAACAATATACCGGCAACATCATCCAAATGTCATAGGCGTCAGGGGCACCCACAGACCCATCGCCGCGCGCGCGGAGACGTCGTACGAGGTGTAAAGTATGAGAGAGTTTCGGGAACCTGCCCCTGACACCCCTGACAGTAATCAATATTCGCCACTGAATTGTGAATCCGGAGCGCCGAGTTAGTAAATTCCTCTCGGAGAGGCTGTCATAAGTGGCGCAGTCTGTCGGTTTTCTCTCCTCTCTCCGGTAGCCCCTCTCGGGTTCACAGAGATTCGAGGCGGAAGCCCCCGACTTTAGTCGTGGGAGGATGTCAACCCCCTCCGGAGCGGACAGGCTCGCCGAGTTCCCCACTGATCGCCGATCGAGACCATCACTCCGGCCGAGAACTTATAGATAAGCGGTGTGTAAGCGGTAGCTAAGGATCGGGCCGCCGGTCAGTCGCCGGTCGTCATCGCCGGCTCCGGCCGGCTGCTGCGGTCCCTCCCACCCCCATCCCCCCAATCTATGTCCGACGAGTCCGCTCCCAACGCTGACGCGCTCGCACACGCCGAGACGACCGCCGAGTACAGCCACATGATCGACCAGCTCGACGGCGCAATTGCCGAGGTCACCGACAAGATCGAGAACGGTCGCATTCGGAATCCCGAACACGAACGCGTCCGCGTGCAGTACTACAAGGCGCTCGGCTACCTGCTCCGGACGAAACGCGAGGTGCTCCAAGACAAGACCCTCGAAGAGTTGGCCGCCGAAATCGAGGCGCTGAAGGACGCACAGACCGCCGGCGAGGACACACCCGCCGACCTCGCCGAAGCGCTCTCCGCCTAAGTCCATCCATGTCGCCCACCCCGACCGAACGACAACTGCGTAGCGAACTCGCGTCGCTTGACCCGCCAACCGAATCGGCGACCGCCCCCGACGTCGCCATCGAGTGGGGCGAGCCCGCGCCGACCGACCGTCCCGACGGCATGGCGTGGGCCGTCGCCTCGGAGCCGGCCGCCGACGCCCCCGCCACACTCACCTACGACCTGTGGAGCGCCCAACAGGACTGCCTCGCCGCCCTCGACGCGGGCGACGCCGATATCGTCGCGTTCCTCGCCGGGTACGGCAGCGGGAAGACCGTGTTCGGCGCGCGGTGGCTCCTCGCGCAGGCGCTCGCGCATCCCGGCTCGCGCTTTCTCGCCGTGGGCGTCGACTTTCAGAAAGCACGTGATACGACGTATCCGAAGCTGTTCGCCGCCCTCCCCGGCGAGCGTACCACGCTTGTCACGACCGGGTTCAACGGGCCGGAGAATAGTCCGCTCGTCGCCGATTACAACCGCCAACAGCACCGCCTCACGCTCGTCAACGATTCGGTCATCACGCTCGGGAGTGCGGACAAGTACTCGCGGTATGCCGGTGCAGAATTCGGCGCGGTATGGATGGATGAACCCAGTCACTATGGCGACGAACTGCACGACCTCGTCGGCATGATTACCACGCGGCTCCGGGGCGTCGCCGGGCCGAAGGTGCAGCTATGGACGCTCACCGGTGAGGGGTATAACGCGGCGTGGGAAATCCTCGAACAACGCCAGGACGCTGACGGCGAGCCGATCGGCCTTGATATCAAGGTAGTCCGGGCGTCGGTACTCGATAATCCATATCTCACCGACGGTGAGAAAGCGCGGTTCAAGCGCAAGTACGCGGGGACCGGCAAGGAACAGCAAGCGTTGCATGGCGGGTTCGCGGCGGCGACAGGCCTCGTCTACTCGTCATTCTCCCGCGAGACGAACGTCCTGTCTCATGCGGAGGCGCTTGACCGCCTCAATGACACTGACGAATGGCGCATCTACGGGTATGACGCCGGGTGGAACGACCCGCGCGTGCTCCTAGAGGCGGGACAGACGCCTTACGGCCAGATCGTCGTCCTTGACGAGTTTTACCGGAGTGAGACACACGTGGAGGATGTGATTGGGTGGCTCCGTCGTCATGACAAACCGCAAGGCTTCATCGTCTGTGAGCACGAACCTGCAGATATCACCAAATTTCGGCAGGCGGGCTACCGTGCTGAGCGGGCGAACAAATCGCTTGACGCGGGGATTGCAGAGGTCCGGTGGCGCTTCGAATCGGACGGCGAGGGACGCCCCGGCCTACTCATCTCCGATCGGTGCCAGCACCTCATTCGCGAGCTGTTGAGCTACAAGGAAACGCACGTCAGGACCGCGACGGCGGAAGATCACGCTGCAGACGCCCTCCGTTATCTCATCATGGGTGAGGAGGCAGTTGAGCGCGAACGTGAGCGGCGTGAGTCCCTACCAGGTCCGGAGAGTCGGCGGCGTTCCGGTGTTACGACGTTCTAATCTAATCCTGACTGACCGTGCAGATTGACAATCACCTATTTTATGTATCCCAACGATCAGAATCAAGTCGAGTTTGCAGACACCTGTTAGATTCGTTTGCTAGAGTGTTACGATACGATAGAATAATCGACCCAGCTAAAAACAGAGGGACAACAAACGGTAATACATACTCGAAATTAGTGATAAGTGTCCATGTCATATCGAAAACCGGGTGTGGAATTCCAGGTTCCGAAATAGGAATGTCATAGTAATTGTGCATCTGAAAATTAAAACCGATGATTGCTATGATTACTCCAGAATGAACGGTTGCAATGACACTCCCTTTCTCGATTTCCTCCGTCAGGAAGTTGTCAAAGAGATCGGTAGCAAGTAGGAAACTACCACCTAAAACAATCGCAGCACCGTACATCTCAAACGAGAAAGGAGGTAGTTCGTATAGGAGATCGTAAAATAGCGTATCCGGCGCTTCAGGATGTTTTAAAACCGCGAGTAATATTTCATTGAGATAGTACCATATCGGGATTGTGTAGATAACAACAATATATTTAAATGTTTTCGCCATTTGTTTTGAATAGTGTGTCCTCTCATTTTGTATTTTGAGTCCTACACGCTCTTCCCGTAACCCATCAAATAGCTTTCTTCCGAGGTCCTGTCCTATATCTTCTAATTTTTTATTCACTTTATAATAGGTTGATGTGTCTTGCTGTTCTCTCATCGAATTCTATCTGTTGAATGAATGTAGACGATGATATATGTTCTGCTGATGGGGACGATGATCTGAGATAGTGAGTTCCAGTTGTAGCAAGGCAAATTTGGCGCCTGTTGGGGGGAACACTTGCTGTATACTTTGAGGCAGCACATGAAAACGAGGAACTGAGGCAGGTATTGGAGGAATAACTTAACGGTACCTAAGGAAAGAGCATTGTACGAATCTGCCACACCACTGCCGTTCGGAGGTAGGACACTAACCCTGATATTGACATTCAATATAGGTTTATCTCCTTGCAGTGCAATTACATTTTTGTACAGAACCGTACTCGCAGAATCCTCGGCACACATCGAGATACGCTCTCGACGGTATGACGCCACAGTGAGTCTGCCGCCCACCGAGTGAGAACAGGGCACCCAGGATATTCGCTTCCGACCACACCGTTAGTAACAACAGTATCATGACCACCACGACCCCCGACCGACAGTACAACCGCCGAACCTTCCTCGCCGCGACCGGTGCACTCGGTGCGACCTTGTTGCTCGCCGGCTGCACCGGCGAGGGTGAGGTGGAGGCCGAACCCGACAGCACCGATACGAACTCGACCGACCACCAACAGCAATCGTCGTCCGGCGGCCAACAGTCAGAACCGTCCACCGACCAGCCGAACTCCACTGCTAGTGACACGGAGAGCGACGGTGACGCTGCGGCGCCCATCGTCGAAGTAGTGGAAGACGACCTCGTCGAAGGTCAGTACGACACGTGGAGTGTGGCGGGGACGGTCCGAATCAACGGCGAGGAGGACCTGAACTACGTCGAGGTGAAGGCGTTCTTCTACGACGACAGCGACACGCGAATTGGAGAAGGGCTGTGGAACGCTACCGACGTGACCGCGGGCGAGACGTTGGAATTCGAGTGCATGCTCCTCTCGACCGATACGGAGGCCGAACCCTCCCGGTACGAACTGAAGACCGACTACGTCGACTACGAATAAGAGTCCATATTCGCTAGGACCGGACTACCTTGCTCTTGATGAGTTTCGGTAGCGATAATTGTACTAGTATACTGACAGAGGAGGAGCGCTCACCCGTTCTGTTATCACTATCGATCGAGCTTCTGAAGCAGCGCCTGTTTCACCTCGGGGTCAGCTAGGAGTTCGTCCAGCGCGTTGAGTTTGTCGAGCGTCGTACTATCGTCGGGGTGAGTCTCGCCGTAGGCCCGTTTCATGTCCGCTTCGACTTGCTCCTTCACAGCTTGAGCGTCGGGTGAGTACACCGTGCCGCACCGAGGACACGCTTTCGCGTGTGCCGGCAACGGTTCCCCACAGTGGCAGATTTCGGGCGTGAGCGGATTCTCGTCGTCAGGGTCACGAATTCCTGCGGCCACTTCCGCCGCTCGAATGTGATCATCGTCGGAAAGGTGGGCGTAGGTCGTCTCCATGACGGTCGAATCCGGCGAATGCCCGATCAGGTGCTTGACCGTTGCGTCGTCCATGTTGTATTCTCGTTTCGCGAGCGTCACGAAATTGTGCCGGATCGCGTGAGGATTCATCGGCTTGTCGATCTCTGCCTTCTTCTTCAACTGATTCATCGCGTACTGCAGCGTGTTCCGCGAAACCATCCGCTCGGGGTCGACGTCGGTGTACCGTGGCTTTCCCGTGATCAGATAAGCGTCAGGGTTGTCCGAATCAGGATGATAGCGGAGCCATTCGCGGATCGAACCCACCGCTCCGAGTAGTGGCCGCTTGCTCCCGGTTTCGTCGGCTCCCTTCAATCCGCCCGTATCGCCATTCAGGTAGTACACCCCCGCGTCGAGATCGATGTCTTTGATCCGAAGGGACCGAATGGCCGTGTTCCGTTGGCCGGTGTAGAGTAGAAGGTCGAATATCGCCAAGTCTCGGGGATGGGTCGCGACGTCACGGATCCGATCGATCTCTTCGCGGGTGAGCATATCCCGGTCATCGACGTGCGTCTCGTCACCGTTGATGAGTGCGATTTCGTTCGGATCGACGCCTAGGTCCGTATGGTACCGATAGAACCGTCGAACGCACCCCTGTTCGTTCCGAATGGTGTTGTTCGCGAGGCCGTCGTCTTTCACACTCGGATGGGCGCCCGTCCGAAGGTCGGTCATGAGACGGTTGATATCATCCGCAGTCGCGTCGGTAAGCGTCGTCTCGTAGCCGTCGACCCCGAGACGCTCGGCGACCCGTTTCAGGTGCTGTGACCAATACGAGAGCGTATTCGGCTGCTTCGGCTTCGTATCGTTGGCGTGTTCTCCGTCCGTGGGAAGCGGCACGGTCATGTCGTCCGGGTCGAACGCGGCACACAGTTCGAGGATCCGGTCATAGTCAGCTTCGGTCACCTTCCCCGCGTCAACTGCTCGTCGTAGCGTTCGTTTTCGTTCGGCGTATTTCTGTCTCGGGTCGGTCATCACGGTAGATGATTGTCATGCTATGATAATAAATTATACTTCTCTCGAAGTTATCTCAAAAGTCTACCACACGCACTTCAAGTGCAACCGCCGGAAGGTCTCCGAGTATCCGAACCTCTGGAACTACCTGAAGGATCTCTACCAGCTTCCGGGCGTCGCCCGGACGGTGAACATGGATCACATCCGGGAGCACTACTACACGACCCACCCCGACGTCAACCCGAAGCGGATCGTCGCCGTCGGGCCGAATCACGACTTCGCCGCGCCACACGACCGCGACCGACTACCGGGCGGGCCGCCCGTGGCGCTCGCCGGCGCGTCCGAGGACGACTGATCGCTGACCCCTCGATTCGACCGTCGCACCAGTAGGTTCATCCCGCCGACGCGCCACGTTCCGGCATGCGACGACGGCGCGTGCTCTCGCTCGCGGGGGCTGCGGCCGCGACCTCGCTCCCGCTCGCGGGCTGTCTCGACGCGCTTCCGGGCGGCTCGGGTGCCGAGTCGGACCTCCCCGACGGCGTCTACGTACAGACCTTCCAGGAGTCGATGGCGATGCAGGGCGAGGCGACCGCGGGCGACTACCGCGTCGCGCTCGCGTTCACCGTCCCCCACGACTTCTGGACCGTCACCGGGAGCGAGGTGGAGAAGGTCCCGAAGACCGACGAGGACTCGATCCACCTCATGGCGGTCGTCTGGGACCCGCGGAGCGGGCAGGTCCTCCCGGAGGGGGGCGTCTCGGTGCGCGTCGCCCGCGACGGGGAGGTCGTCACCGAGGAGGTGCTCTACCCGATGCTCTCCCAGCCGATGGGCTTTCACTACGGCGCGAACGTCGTCCTCCCCGGCGACGGGACGTACGACGCCCGGATCCGTATCGGAGGTCTCTCGATCCGCCGGACGGGCGCGTTTCGTGACCGCTTCGCGGCCAGCGCGAGCGCGCAACTCCCCCTGGAATTCACCGACCAGACCCGCGAGCGCGTCGCCACCCGGCCGATCGAGCAGGGCGGGGAGCCGGGCGCGCTCGCGCCGATGGACACCGGCCTCCCGCAGTCGATCGCCCCCGTGCCCCGAGCGCTCCCCGGGGCGCTCCTCGGGACGGAGCGAAGCGGCGACGCGGTGTTCGCGGCGACGGCGCTCGACGCCCCGCCCGCGGGACTGGCCGGCGAGGGGCGGTATCTCGTCCTCTCCCCGCGCAGCCGGTACAACCGCTTTCTCCTCCCCGCGATGGGGGTACGCGGGACGCTCACGCGAGACGGAACGACGGCGTTCGAGGGCGACCTCGTCCGGACGTTCGACCCGGCCCTCGGCTACCACTACGGCGCGGTCGTCCCCGAGGCTCGCGCCGCCGACCGCCTCCGCGTCGAGGTGACGACGCCTCCACAGACCGCCCGGCACGAGGGGTACGAGCGCGCCTTCTTCGATCTCGCTCCGGTGACCGTCGCGGTCGAATCCCGATCCCGATAAGGACCGTCCATGCCCGCCTCACGCTCTCCCTCGACGCGCGTCGCCCGCGCCACTCGCGTCGTGCTCACCCTCGCGCTCGTCTGTGCGCTGGTGGCAGCCCCCGCGGGCGCGCACTCGAACCACCTCGCGGTCGACGGACAGGTCGTTGACGACGGAACGGTCGTCGTCGAGAACGCCTTCAACAGCGTCGACGCGTTCGTCGTCGTCCACGCCGACGACGGCGGCGAACCGGGCGAACCGATCGGCGCGACGCGTCTCGACGGCACCGGGATGCACACCGCGATCGAGGTACCGCTCGACGACGGGGCGCTCGACGGCGGCGAGCGGACGCTGTGGGCGGTCCTCCACGCCGACGACGGCGACGGCGAGTTCTCCCCCCGGAACGACCCCGCGCTCACCTCCTTCGGCGGTCTGGCTGGCGAGCGCTTCGTCGCCCGGTCGGGCGAGCGCGGCGCGAGCGTCGTCGCGGAGGGGTTCAGCTTCCAGCGCGCGGACGACGGCGAGGTCACCGTGACGCGCGCCGAACTCCCGCGCGACGGACACCTCGTCCTCCGCGTGGCGAACGGATCTGACGGATCCGGCGGCGACGGCTCGAACGGTACGTCCGGCGACGGGGCCGACGGCGGGCGCGTCGTCGCCAGCGCCGCGCTCCCGGTGGGCGTCCACGAGAACGTCTCGCTCTCGCTTTCGGTTCCGCCCGGGGACCTCCCGAGCGACGACGGAACCGTCCGCCTCGTCGCACAGGTCTACGGCGACGACGGCGACGGCGCGTTCGACGCGGGCGACCGACCCGTCACGGTCGGCGGCGATCCCGTCGGGACCACGTTCACCGTCGCGACGGGCGACTACGCCGAGGCGTCGTCGCTGGGACCGCCGGAGCTGAACACGCCGACTCCCGGATCGTCCGACGGGGAGGGCGACGAGCGGGGCGGGTTCGGATCGGGGACCGACGCCGTCGCCCTCGTCGCACTCGCCACGCTCGTCGCGCTCGCGGGAGTCGGTACGCTCCTGTTCGTCCGGCGCAGGCGGTGAGGGGCGCTGGTTTTCGAGTATCGCACCAGAAGGCCCTTCCCCGTCACCCGGGTAGCGACGGCATGGACCGCCGAACGTTCCTCCGAGCGACGGGTGGACTCGCCGGCGCGGCCGCCCTCGCCGGCTGCGTCGGCTCCGGTCTCTTCGAGACCTCGCGCGTCCCGCCCGTCCTCGACGATCGCCCGGACGCGATCTACCTCCCCACCCACCGCGAGGGGATGGGGATGTTCGGAATGGGAACGACCGACGACCTGGGGGTGATGCTCGGCTACAGCTACCCGCACCGCTTCTGGACCGTCACCGGGACCGAGGTCGAGCGGACGCCGGCGAGCGGCGACGTGCACCTGATGGCGACGGTGTGGGATCGCGAGACGGGGGTCGTCGTCCCCGACGCGAACGTCTCCTTCGAGATCGCGCGCGACGGCGAGACGGTCGCCGGTCCCGAGGTGCTCTACCCGATGCTCTCCCAGTCGATGGGGATCCACTACGGCGACAACGTCGCCCTCGCGGGGGACGGGGAGTACGCCGCCACCGTCCGGGTCGGCGCGCTCGACACCCGGCGGACGGGGGCGTTCCGGAACCGACTCGACGAGGTGGCGACCGCCTCGATCGACTTCGCGTACGAACGGGCCGCCCGGGACGAACTCCAGTTCGTGACGTACGGGGAGCAGGCGGGCGCGCGCCGGGCGATGCAGCCGATGACGATGTCGGGGGTGCCGCCCTCGACGGTCCCGAAGCGCACCGAACTGCCGGGATCGGTCGGCGGCCGGGCGGCGGCCGGCGACGTCGTCTACGCCGTCACCGCGCTCGACGCGCCACCGGCGGGACTCGGCGGCGGCGGGCGGTACCTGGCGGTGTCGGCGCGCACGCGCTACAACCGCTTTCCGCTCCCGGCGATGGGGGTGCGCGCGACGCTCGCGCGCGACGGCGAGACGGTCTCCGAGGCCGACCTCACTCCGACGCTCGATCCGACACTCAATTACCACTACGGAACCGTAGTTTCGGACGTGCAACCAGGCGATTCGCTCGCGCTCTCCGCGACCGTCCCGCCGCAGGTCGCCCGCCACGAGGGCTACGAGACGGCGTTCTTCGACCTGCCGGACGCCGAGGTGACGCTCCGGTGAGCCCCGCCATCGACCCGTCGCTCGGCCGCCGTGAGTTCCTGAAGGCCGCCGTCGCGCTCGGCGGGACGAGCGCGCTGAGCGCCTGCCTCGACCGCATCGACGGCGCGGAGCCGGTTCCGAAGGGGGTCGACGACCCCGCGACGCTCTCCGAGCGGCAGTACGCCTGGAACGACCGCCTCCCGACGGACGAGCACGGCAACGTCGTCCTCCCGCGCCACCAGACGCTCTGGTACCTGACGCTCGACGGGAACGGGCCGCCGGGAGCGGACGACCGCGACGCGGTGGAGGCGGCGCTCTCGACCCTGGATCGGGCCTACGAGCGGAGCAACGAGGGGCTGATCCACTCGGTCGCCTACTCCCCGTCGTACTTCGAGCGGTTCGACGACCCGTTGCCCGACACCGTCGACCTCCCGCAACCGCGGGCGCTCTCCGCGTTCGAGAACCCCGACTTCGACACCCAGGACGCCCTGCTCCACCTCGCCAGCGACCGCCCCGACGTGCTTCTCGAAGCCGAGGAGGCGCTGAAGGGGGAAGTCGAGACGGCAAACGGCGTCGCCGTCGAGACGGCCCTGACGGACGTCCTCTCGCTCGACGACCGTCGCACGGGGTTCGTCGGGAAGGGGATGCCCCACCGGAAGGCGAGCGAGACGCAGTTGTCGGGAATCCCGGAGGGGAATCCGATCCCGAAGGACGCGCCGCTGTTCATGGGGTTCGTGGCGGGATTCAGGCAGAACCAGGCGACCGAGGACTACGTCGCCATCCGGTCGGGGCCGTTCGCCGACGGGACGACCAAGCACGTCTCGAACCTCCGCCAGCGCCTCCAGGACTGGTACGTCGAGCAGGACCACCGCGAGCGCGTCATGGAGATGTTCAGCCCGACGCACGCCGAGCGGGGGATGATCCCCGAGGGGAGCATCGGCGAGAATCTGGGCGACTTCTCGGGTGTCACCGAGGAAATCGTCGACCGGATCGAGGAGGACGCCCTCGAGTTCGGTCGGGTGGGCCACGCGCAGAAGGCCGCCCGCGCCAACCGCGACGCCGACGGGAACGTCAAACTCCTCCGGCGGCACTTCGAGTCCACCGACGACGACGCGGCCAGCCTGCACTTCCCGTCGCTCCAGCGGGGCATCTCCGACTTCGAGGCGGTCCGCGAGGCGATGAACGGCGCGGACCTCACGAAGGTGACGCCCGCGATCCGCCAGCGCGTCAACAACGGCATCCTCGAGTACATCTTCGTGGACCACCGCGGGAACTTCCTCGTCCCGCCGCGAGGGTTGCGCGCGCTGCCGCCGGCGAATCCCGACTAGGCCCGACCGATCGAAAGCCACAATCCTCCTCTCGCGTAGGGTACACCGGAAGGTCCGTCGTGAGTTCGCCATTCGTCTCGCAGTCGGTCGCATCGACGTCGAACGCCGGGCGCGGGGGTCCCCGTGCCTGATCCGTTCTCGCAGAACCACCGGTTTCGCAAGTTCGCGCTCTACCGCCACGAGGACGCCTCCGGCGTCTCCGGGACGGGCGTCGTCGCCTACGGCGTGCAGTTCCCGCCGCCCAACGGCAAGTGCGTCGTCGCGTGGGTGACGAACGTGGGGAGCGTCAGCGTCTACGATAACATGCAGGCCGTCCAGGAAATACACGGCCACGAGGGGGGGACCGAGGTCATCTGGGAGTGACCGGGGCACCCGGGGGCACCCGGGGATAGCGGCGCGCCGCCGCGCGCGGGCGAACGACGTATCCCCCTCGCCGGACGATACGACCGTCATGAGCGACGACGCGAGCGACGACGGGAAGTGGCGCGCGCTGGCGACGCTCTCGGTCGCGGAACTGTTCGCCATGTCGCTGTGGTTCAGCGCCACTGCCGTCGCGCCCGAACTCGCCGCCCTGTGGGATCTCTCTCCCGCCGAGGCCGCGTGGCTCACGATGGCCGTGCAGGTCGGGTTCGTCGTCGGGGCGCTCGGCTCCGCCGCGCTCACGCTCGCGGACGTGGTCCCGACGCGGTACCTGTTCGCCGCCTCGGCGCTCGTCGGCGCGGGCGCGACCGCCCTGCTGGGGAGCGTCGACGGCGCGTTCCCCGCCGTCGCGCTCCGCTTTCTCACCGGCGTCGCGCTCGCCGGGGTGTACCCGCCGGGAATGAAGCTCGTCTCGGGGTGGTTCCGTGCGGACCGGGGGCTCGCCATCGGGACGCTCATCGGCGCGCTCACCGTCGGATCGGCGCTCCCGCACCTCGTCCGTGCGGTGGGGGGCGTCGGCCGGCCGCGGCTCGTGCTCTACGCCGCGGCGGGACTCGCCGTGGTCGGCGCGGCGCTCGTCCTGCTGGTCGAGGAGGGTCCCTACGGAGCGCCCGCCGCGCCCTTCGACCCGAGCGCGGTGGGACGTATCCTCCGGGACCGCCCGACCGTCCTCGCGAACCTCGGCTACTTCGGGCACATGTGGGAACTCTACGCCGTCTGGACGTGGATCCCGACGTACCTGGCGGCCAGTTTCGCCGCCCGCGCGGGGGAGGCTCCCGCGCTCGCCTCGGCGCTCGCGTTCGGGGCCATCGCCGCGGGGAGCCTCGGGGCCGCCGCCTTCGGCGTCGCGGCCGACCGCTGGGGTCGGACGACGCTCACCAGTGCAAGCATGGTCGCGAGCGGGAGCGCCTGCGTCCTCGCGGGCGTGGTCTTTGGCGGATCCCTTCGGCTCCTCGCGCCGTTCGTGCTCGTCTGGGGGTTCGTGATCGTCGCCGACTCCGCGCAGTTCTCCGCGTCCGTGACCGAACTCGCGGACGAGCGCTACGTCGGGACGGCGCTGACGCTCCAGACCGCCCTCGGCTTCCTGCTCACCGTCGTCACGATCCAGGCGACGCCGCTCGTCGCGGAAGTCGTCGGCTGGCGCTGGGCGTTCGCGCCGCTGGTCGTGGGACCGGCGGTCGGGACGCTCGCGATGCTCAGGCTGCGGGCGCTCCCCGCGGCGCGCCGGCTGGCGGGCGGCGCGCGGTGAACCCCGCGCGGAGGCCGGCGCGGCCGGCGATCAGACCGCGCCGCGTCCCGCGCCCGGCGCGTTCGGATCCCGGGTGGCCTCCCCGGACCCCGGCGTCGGACGCTCGGCCTCGCCGTAGTGGAGCGCCCTGGGTAGCATTGCCCGCGCCACCACGAACAGGACGAACATGACGATCCACGCGATTGCGATGATGACGAGTGCGGCCGCTTCGGTCATGTCTATGTGTTATGCTACCGAATGACAAAAACGTGTCTCGACGGTCACCGTCCGCGAGGCGTCCGAGGGCGTGAGCGTAGCGAAATTCGGCTCGTCTCCGTCTTCGATCGACCCTCGCGCCTTGCCGCGCCGCCAAGGCCTAACACCGTTCCGCCCGAACGGGCGGGCGGATAACGATGGCTCCGCAGAACCAGAGCGACACGTTCGACATCGGCGGCGAACTGACCGTCCACCGGCTCGGCTTCGGCGCGATGCGTCTCACGGGCGAGGACATCATCGGGCCGCCCGAGGACGAGGCGGCGGCGAGGGACGTCCTCCGACGCCTCCCCGACCTCGGCGTCGATTTCGTGGACACCGCCGACTCCTACGGGCCGGGCGTCAGCGAGCGGCTCGTCGGCGAGGTGTTCGGCGGCTCCGACGAGGTGGTCGTCGCCACGAAGGCCGGCCTGCTGCGCAACCGCGCGGGCGACTGGCTCCCCCACGGCGATCCCGACTACATCCGCAACCAGGTGCTCTGTAGCATAGACCGCCTGCGCACCGACGCGATCGACCTCTACCAGTTCCACCGGCCGGATCCGGAGACGCCCTTCGAGGACTCGGTCCGGGCGTTCGCCGAGTTGAAGGACGAGGGGCTGGTCGAACACGTCGGCCTGAGCAACGTGGACGTCGACCAGCTGGAGACGGCCCTCGAGATCGTCGACGTCGCCACCGTCCAGAACGAGTACAACGTCGGCAACCGCGAGTCGGAGGCCGTCCTCGAACGCTGCGAGGAGGCGGGGATCGGCTTCATCCCGTGGTTCCCGCTCGGCGCGGGCGACCTCGGGGGGAAGGGCGAAGTCCTCGACGAGGTGGCCGACGCACACGACGCCTCGCGCCGGCAGGTGGCGCTCGCGTGGCTCCTCCAGCACTCGCCCGTCACGCTCCCCATCCCCGGCACGTCGAGCGTCGAGCACCTGGAATCGAACGTCGCGGCCGCCGCCATCGAACTGTCCGACGACGAGATGCGACGACTGGACGACTGAGTGCGATCCGCTCGCGGTCGCCCTCACCGATCGTCCCGATCGACGAGCAGCGACGCGACCGGTCTACGCCCGGCGAACGTCCGTTCGAGGCCGCGCGTCCGCGACGGCGGCGCGGCGATGAGTCGCGCGACGGCGAGCATGACGAACCCGAAACCGGCCGCGAGCGTCAGCCCGGCGTTCAGGAGAACGAGGTCGGCGGCGTCCGGCGCGAACAGCGCCACGAGGACCCCGTTGAGCGCGAGGCGTCCGGCGAGCGCGAGCAGGACCATCGTCAGGACCGCCGTGACGACGGCCCGCCGCCAGTCGTACTGGCGGCGCATGTCGTCGCGCTCGTAGTGCAGGGGCGACCGGGCGACGGCGTGCGCGCGAAGCGAGGCGACGAGGTCGGTCCCGCGATGCCGGATGTACGTTCGATACGGACGGCGGTACCGGGAGGCCAACGACTCCTGTCGACGGACGGATGGAGACCTCCGCATGGACGCAGTGGTATCGCATCGGACGCCTTCAATGTTCGTCAGACACGATGCGCGACGAGTGACTGTACGATTCGTTGAACACATCGACGAGGTGTCAGCGATTCCAGCAAACGGCGGAAAGGAGCGCTCGTGCGCTCGAAAGCGGCAGATCGGAATCGTCCGCGGCGAATCCGAACGGTGAAAACATAAAATTACACTCATTATGTTAAGAGATTATAACCGCCGCCGCGGGCCCGGCGTCGGCAAGCCGAATCGACATGACGCTATCCGCCGTGGTACGGTTCGATGTTCAGAACGATCAGATCGCTCCTGCGACGCGTCGTCGACCTCGTCATCGCGATAGTCACGCTCCCGTTGCGGCTCCTCCGGTCGCTGCTGTGAGGCCCTGACGTCGCCTCACAGGCTCTGACGTACCGCAGTCTCTACTCGTCCTCCGGCGCGTCGTCGCCGGTTGCTGGTCGGATACAGACGTCGAGCACGCCGTTGTTGAACCGCACCCGGGGGACCACCACGTCGCTCCAGGGGAGAGAGATCCGCTCGACGACCCGGTCGTGCACCGCGACGACGAGGTCGTTCGACCGCTCGTCGAGTCCGACCAGCAGGTCGTCCTCGTCGACGCCCGGCAGGTCGGCGACGACGGTCAGCTCCCCCTCCGATCGATACGTCTGGACGTGGTAGTCCCCCGACGCGGCCGGTTCGGCCTCGTCGGCGGGCGACGAGGGGCGGCGGCTTACGCCGTGTCGCTCTCCTCTCTCCGCCGGGTGCCGTCGCTCCCCCTCCTCGAGGCGGGAGACGTCGACGTCGACGAGACCGCCGAGGAGGTCGGTGATCGGTCCGAGTCCGATCTCGAGTCTGAACCCCGTCTCTCGTTCGCGCGGCCGGCTCTCGTCTCGAGCCTCCGCGTCCGTTCGCTCGCTTCCGTCGTCGGTCGAATTCGAATCCGTCATCTCGGTACCCCCGTCCGCGCGTCGCACGACGTGCGGCTTCGGTATCGATTGGACGCCAGTTCGCATAAGGGATGTGCCCGAGAACCGACGCGCCGCTCCGGGCGAGTTCGTCCAGTAAAATACGAATTGCCGCGTCGTCGCAGGGCGACGACGTAATTACGCCGAGTTAGAGCCGGGTGACGTTCGTCGCGCGGGGGCCCTTGGGGGCCTGTTCGATGCTGAACTCTACTTCCTGTCCCTCTTCGAGATCCGGGCCGCCGACGTCCTCCATGTGGAAGAACACGTCATCGTCCGCGTCGTCGCTCGAGATGAAACCGTAACCGCCAGTGTCGTTGAAGAAATCAACGTTACCTTTCGCCATTGCTTCTAAAGCGAACAGAGGGAGAGGGATAAGACTTCCGAGGGTCGTGGTACCACGAGGGACGTCGCCGCGTCCGCCCTTCCCACCGCTCCACGACCGCCCTCGCCGCGCTGCGATCGCCCCTCCCATTTTTACCGTCGTTCGTCCATTACGTGACAATGCCTGACGATCTCGACCCGGCGTCGATGACGCTGATCCAGCGGTTCGTGCTCCTCGGAGTCACCCACCTCGCGGAGCGCGAGGAGTGTCCCGCCCACTCAGCCGACGTGCGGCGGGTGTGCACCGAGCGACTCGAGGACCTCGACGGCGACGTCCTCGGCAACCTCTCGGAACCCGACGTCATCCGCGCGCTCAACCGACTCGAGGCCGACGGTCTCCTCGAACCTGCGACCGTGGAGGACGCCTCCCCGGTGGGCAAGGGGCGGCCGACCTACTCGCTGAACGTCGAAGTCGAGACGGTCCTCGACGCGTTCCAGGACGACGAGCGGGTCGCGCACTTCGTCGACCGCATCCGAACCCGGCACGCCTGAGCGGTCGATCGGACTCGCGGTCCGACGCGGTTGACGCCTGCGTCGAGCGCCGACCGGAACCGACCCCGCTCAGAGGTAACCGAGTTCGTCCAGCCGCTCTTCCAGGGTCGCGTCGAAGTCCATCTCCCGTGGCGCGGCCGCCGCCCGCGCCTTGTACTCGGAGAGTTCGACGTCGAAGAGGCCCCTCGCGGCCGCCGGGATCTCGACGTCGGTCGCGACCCTTCGCTGCCAGGAGGGCCTGTCCGGGTCGAGTTCGTACTCCTCGCTCGCGCCGAGGGAGTCCCACTGGAACTTCCGCGTCCCCTCGCCGTCGTAGACGCACCGGATCATCCGGTTCCAGAACTCGGCGTCCGCGTCGGGCTGGGACCAGACGGAGCGCTCGCCCCCGAGCACGCCGACCAGTTCGGCCGGGATCCGATCGGCGACGAGTCCCTCGTCGAAGGGCTCGCCGCGGGCGAGTCGGACGAGCAGGTCGCCGAGCGCGAGTTGCGAGAAGTACCGCGTCTCGGTCGAGGGGTACCCCGCCGGCGGGTTGATCACGTCGCACGGCGTGTGCAGGACCCCCTCCGTCATGCTCCTCGTGTGGTGGAACAGACCGTCGTCCGCGGGATACCCCAGGTTGTGACCGTGATCCGAGATCACGACGACCGTCGTCTCGCGATCCGCGACGCGTCGGAGCCGGCCGACCAGGTCCGAGACCACGCGGTCGAGGTAATCGACCGCCGCCGCGTACAGCTGTCGGTAGTTCCGGGTGTACTCCTCGGTCGCGGCCCCCTCCGCGTTCAGCTCCCACTTGCTCAACTCGGTCGAACTCCAGCCGTTCGGCACCGAGTGGAGCGACTGGTCGTACTGCCACAGGTTCCGCAACGGCGTGTGCGCGTCCATGAAGTTCGCGAAGACGAAACACGGCTCGTCGATCGCGTCGACGGCCTCGACCGCCGCGTTCGCGATATTCCGCGCGCCGTCGTCGACGAGTTCGGGGATCGGCAACCGCGTCGCCGCGGGACCGACCCTCGACCACGCGCCGTTCGCGAGGCTCTTCGCCGGCGCGTCGTGCCCGAGACAGGCGCGAAGGAACCCGAGGTACCGCCCGACCGCGTTCGACGCGTCGCTCCGTTCCACGTACTCCTGGACGGTGAGCCCGTCGGTGAACAGCGCCGGGTTCGACTGCGAACCGATCGAGAAGTCGTGGAACTCGTCGAAGAGGACGTCGAAGTCGAACGCGGAGTTCACGTACGGGTTGGCGCTCAGCCCGATCGTCGCGTGCTCGGGGAGCCTCCCGAGGAACAGGTCGTCGCGAGCGAAGCGCGAGAAGCTGAAGTCAGAGCCGAAACTCTCTGCGTGCACGCCGTGCTGGTGGGGGAGTTCCCCCGTGAGGACGCTCGCGTGACTCGGCGCGCTCCACGAACTCGCGGCGCGACACTGCTCGAACGAGGCGTCGGCGGCCGTCCGAAGCCGCGGGGCGTACTCGTCGTACACGTCCTTGCGGACCGTGTCGAGGACGATCAGGACGACGTTGCGCGCGGACACGGATCGTCACCCCGTCTTCCGCCCGGTCGTACGCGCCGGAGCCGAGCCCCCCGACCGGCACTCTGTGCCACTATGTGACATGCGCACGTCTAGTCGACTCCGAGACAACATATTTCGCCTTGCACACTGGCGATACCAATCCCCCTCACCGATCCGAGCGTCGACCGTCACTCGCTCGACGGGTCGCGTCCGCGCTCACCGCGCTCCACCGGGTAGCGCCTGCCGTCGAGATGGTTCGCGATCTCGTCGTGCTCGCCACGGAGGCCCCGGAGCCTCCTCGAAGTGATCCATCGCACTGCCGACTGCGTGGCGGACAGCTACGAGCACGCCGTGAGCGCGGTAGAACCACTCGAGTCCCCGTTCCATCCCCTCGACGGTCGCCCGTTCCTCGTCGTCCAACCCGTCGACCGCGTCGTGATCGCTCATACCCCCTCCGGGTCGGACAGTCAGGGGGTACCTCGGGAGGGCAGACGGAGGTCCCGCCGTCGGCCTCACTCGCGGCGGCCTCAGTCGCCGATCCCGTCGCCGAACTCCTCCCGCGAGAGGTCCTCGAGCAAGTCCTTCACGTCCCGTCTGGTGTCGTCGTCGATGCCGTCGATGGCCTCCACGCTGTGAGCGCCGCCGTGGGCGGTCTGCAGCGCGTTCTCGTTGAGGTCGCCGTCCGGATCGACGACGGGTAGCTTCAGGTCCGTGAAGTCGTCCGGCGGGAACCCGGACGCGGAGAGGACGAAGTGGTCGTCGATCGCGGAGAGGTCGTCGGTGTCGAAGTCCCCCTCCCGCGGCGCGCTCCACTCCTCCGTTGTCGTCCCCGAGTAGTCGGGTTCGTGCACCTCGTAGTCCGTCATGGCTCGCGCTCGTGACTACGAGTGCCGCCGACGTAAGCGACCGGGCCACCCATCAGTCGCGTGGTACGTGACGGCGCACTCGGGGTGTCGGAGCGCGAGTGGTCCTCGGTTCGGAGCTACCGGGCCACGGGCGGTAGCGTCGGCGTCAGACGTCACCCGTTCGTGATCGTAGATCGAGGATAGATTGTGCCGCCTCCCGGATTTGAACCGGAGCAAGACGTGCTCGCTCACTCTATTCGCTGTGCGCGACTTGCAGGGTTCAAAACCCGCTCGGGAGCATTTTCACTGCTCACTTCGTTCGCAGGAAAATGCCGCCTCCCGGATTTGAACCGGGGACAGCTCGATCTTCAGTCGAGTGCTCTCCCAGTCTGAGCTAAGGCGGCTCACCCTCACCGAGGCCGACGACCCGAAAAAGCGTTTCGAAACGCGGGTCGGCGACCGTCCTCTCGCCCGCCCGACACGCGGACGGACTCGCCCGGCCCTACTGCGCCGCCGCGGCGTCCACGACGCGTCCGAGGAACAGCACCGCGTCCGTCTCGCGGTGCCGGATCGCGAAGTAGAACGGCCGGTCGACGGTCATCTCGAAGGGATCCATCGGTGCGCTGGTGGCACCCATCTCGACGCCCGTGGCCGCCGCGGCCTCGGTCCCCGCCTCGTCCACCGCGACGAACGCCTCGTGGACCACGTCGTCGACGTAGACGTTCTCGCCCGCGGCTTCGAGGTCCACCATGCCGCCGAAGTCCGCGCGCCGCCGGTCGAACGCGACCGGCATCCCGAGCGCCCGCAGCGTCCCGGGGAGGCTGAACGACGACCGGTAGGTGAACCGCGGGAGCGCGACCGTCCCCTCCGCCTCCGCCAGCGCCTCGAACAGCGCCCGGAGCCGCGATCCATCGAGCGACCCCTCGAACGCCTCGAACGCACCGGCCGGCGGGAGGACGACCACCATCCCCACCTCACCGCCGACGTAGGGCAGTTCGACGACCTGGACGCCGTCCACCTCGGCGTACGGGAACCGCTCGCTCTGACGCATCGTCGGAACGTCCGAACTGGACCCGCCGAGCGCGGTGAACGGCGCGTCCGCCGTGACGTCGGGATCGAACGCCTCCGCCCACGTCGCGCGGAAGTAGACGGCGTTCGTCAGCACGAGGCGCGTCCACCGATCGAACGATCCCTCGGAGAACAGCTCGGGGATCTTTCCCCCGGTCCGCGCGCTCACCCAGTCGTTGATCCGCGTTCGCGCGCCCTCCGGATCCCCGACGAAGTCGACCGTGTGCATCCCCGCCCCGTAGTAGGCCGCGAGGGTCTCGAGGAACGGCTCGCGGTAAGGGTAGTCGGCCAGCCCCCACAGCGCGTTCGCGGTCTCGAGGCGAAACGGCGTCCCGCCCTCGCCCCCGTCGTCGGTCGCGTCCGCGCCGGCACCGCCGTCGTCGCCCGCGTCGCCCGCGTCGCCCGACTCGAGCGCCCGATCGAGCGCGTTGAACGCGGGGTGCAGCGCGTTCTGATCGAGTTCGAAGCGCAGGGCCTCGGCCATCTGTCGCTCCGTCTCCCCCCGCGCCCCGGCCCACGTCATCGCCAGCGCGACGGAGACGCTGTACGGCGAGACGAACAGGTTCGCGTTCGGTTCCTCGCCGCGCAGTTCGGCGAGCAGGTCGCACGCGAACGCCGCGTTCCCCGCGACGAGCGCGTCGAAGTCGCCCGCGGGCACGTCGCCCGACGCGCGGGGGACGTTCGCCCTGACGTCGGGGGCGGTCGGAGACCCCGCGCCGGGCGTCGGTCCCCGATCCAGACAGCCCGCGAGGCCACCGGCCACGAGCGCCCCCGAGAGGGCGAGGAGGGTACGTCGAGTCGGCATAGGTACCCCTCCGCGAGGGGAGGCGATACCCCTTCCCCAGGATCAAACGACGACTGAACGCGAGAGACGCTCGCCGATCACCGTCGTTCGAAGCAGGAGAGCGGACCCGGACGGATTCGAACCTCGGTCGCTCCACTCACTCCGTTCGTTCCGCTCCCTGATTCGAATCCACCGGCGTGTACTCTCCGCTACTCGCGATTGCTCGTAGCAGGAGAGTGGGTCCGGACGGATTCGAACCATCGACCTCAGCCTTGTAAAGGCCGCGTCATGACCAGCTAGACCACGGACCCTCGTCTCAAGTCACCGGCGCGGACAGAATAACGCTTGCGAAGCCCCCGGAACCCTTACGCCGGAGCGGACTGACTGTCAGTCATGCGCAAGGAACGCGTCGCCGGGATCGTCGGCCTCCTGCTGGTGCTGGGGCTGACGGGCCTCACGCTGGTCGCCGCGGGCGTCGTTCCCCTGCCGGTCGGCGCGCCGCCGGCGGACGACTACGACCGGACCACCGTGACGATCAGCGACGAGAACGGCACCGAACTCGGTAGCGTCGAGGCGCGCGTCGCAGACACGTGGCAGAAGCGGTACACGGGGCTGAGCAACACCTCCTCGCTCCCCGCGGACGAAGGGATGCTGTTCGTCCACGAGAAACCGCAACAGCTCACCTACGTCATGCGGGGGATGGACTTCGGCATCGACATCGTGTTCGTCAGCGCCAACGGGACGATCACGGAGATCCACCACGCGCCGAAACCGCCCGAGGGTGCCGACGGCGAGGACTTCCGCTACTCGGGACGCGGCAAGTACGTGCTGGAGGTGAACTACGACTGGACGACCCGCCACGGCGTCGAGGTCGGCGACCGGGTGAGCGCGCCGGACGTCGGACTGACCCCTCCCGCTCCCGTGTCAGAGAATACCACTGCCTGCTAACACTTTTCAACGGTTCGACGCGTACCGATTCCAATGGACGTTTCCGCCGACGATGACGACCCGTTCGAGGAGCAACGGGAGCGGGCGGAGAGCCCGATGCGACGCCTCTTTCTGGAGTACGGCGGCGAGAACCGACTCGCCTTCGCCGTCGGTCTGACGTCGAGCGTCATCGCGCGCGCGCTCGACCTGCTGCCGCCGTTTCTCCTGGGATTCGCCATCGACGCGATCCTCCGGGGGGAGAAGGCGTTCGCCCTGCCGCTCGTCCCGGCGGCCTGGCTGCCGACCGAACCGACCGGCCAGCTGCTGGTCGTCTCGGGCATCGTCGCCTTCGCGTTCTTCGGCGGGGCCGGCTTCCACTGGATACGGAACTGGGGGTGGAACTCCTTCGCCCAGCACATCCAGCACGACGTCCGCACGGACACGTACGACGAGATGCAGCGGCTGAACATGGACTTCTTCGCCGACAAGCAGACCGGCGAGATGATGTCCATCCTCTCGAACGACGTGAACCGACTCGAGCGGTTCCTCAACGACGGGATGAACGCCGCCTTCCGACTCGGGGTGATGGTCCTCGGCATCGCGGCGCTGCTGTTCTACCTCAACTGGCAACTCGCGGTCGTCGCGCTGCTCCCGGTCCCGCTCATCGCGCTGTTCACCTACCGGTTCATCCAGACGATCCAGCCGAAGTACGCCGAGGTGCGCTCGTCGGTCGGCAAGGTCAACTCCCGCCTCGAGAACAACCTCGGCGGGATTCAGGTGATAAAGACCTCGAACACGGAGGACTTCGAGTCCGACCGCGTGGACGACGTCTCGATGAACTACTTCGACGCCAACTGGGGCGCGATCGAGACCCGGATCAAGTTCTTCCCCGCCCTGCGCGTCATCGCCGGCGTCGGCTTCGTCCTCACGTTCGCCCTCGGCGGCATCTGGGTCATCCAGTACGAGACGGCAGGGACCGCCCCGTGGTTCTTCACCGAACCGCTCTACGTCGGCGAGTTCGTCACGTTCATCCTCTACACCCAGCGGTTCATCTGGCCGATGGCCCAGTTCGGACAGATCATCAATATGTATCAGCGGGCGTACGCCAGCGCGGCGCGCATCTTCGGGCTGATGGACGAGCCCTCGCGCATCGAGGAGAACCCGGACGCCGCCGATCTCGCCGTCGAGGAGGGGCGCGTCGAGTACGACGACGTCACGTTCGGGTACGACGATACCGAGACGATCGTCGAGGACGTCTCGTTCACCGTCGAGGGCGGTGAGACGCTCGCGCTCGTCGGCCCGACCGGCGCGGGGAAGTCGACCGTCCTGAAGCTCCTCCTCCGGATGTACGACGTGGACGAGGGGGCGATCCGGATCGACGGACAGGACGTCCGCGACGTCTCGCTCCGGAGCCTCCGACGGCACGTCGGCTACGTGAGCCAGGACACGTTCCTGTTCTACGGCACCGTCCGGGAGAACATCGCCTACGCGACGTTCGACGCGGACGACGAGGCGATCGTGGCGGCCGCGAAGGCCGCCGAGGCACACGACTTCATCCGAAACCTCCCCGACGGCTACGACACGATGGTCGGCGAGCGCGGCGTCAAGCTGTCGGGGGGCCAGCGCCAGCGCATCTCCATCGCCCGCGCCGTCCTCAAGGATCCGGAGATCCTCGTTCTCGACGAGGCGACGAGCGACGTCGACACGGAGACGGAGATGCTCATCCAGCGGTCGCTCGACCGCCTCACCGAAGACCGAACGACGTTCGCCATCGCCCACCGGCTGTCGACGATCAGGGACGCCGAGGGGATCGTGGTGCTGGAGGACGGGCGGGTGGTCGAGCGCGGCACCCACGAGGACCTCCTCGCGGACGATGGCCTCTACGCGCACCTCTGGGGCGTGCAGGCGGGTGAGATCGACGAACTCCCCCAGGAGTTCATCGAGCGCGCCACCAGACGACAGGCGCGCACCGACTCGGAACCGGGCGAGGCGGACGACTGACGGCCGCCGCTCGACCGAGCGCTTCCCCCGTCCCTCTCCCCTCGCCGAACGTTTACATACGAAAACGCGACCAGCGTCACCGTGCGCTGACGAACCGCTCGCGGGCGGCCCGCGGTCGTGCGACACGACCGCCCGCGAGAGCCGGTCCCGACCCGTGTCGCCTGTTCGCCCCCTACAGCGACTCCTCCTCGTGGTCCTGGGCCGACTCTGACTGATCGCCTCGGTCGGAGTAGTGCTCCCGGCCGACGGCCCCCCCGCCGACCATGTTGAGCACCGCCTGCCGCACGTCGTCGGCGGACTGGAACTCCTCCTCGTACCCCTCGAGCGCCTCCCCGAGCGTCACTGAACCGTCCTCCAGGCCGATCTCGGCGTCGCCGTACTCCTCACGGATCTCCGAGGTGTCGGCCGGGTAGTCGTGCGATTCGAGGCGGTCGTCGAGGTCGCCGAAATCGACACCCAGCGTCCGGTCGTCGTTCTCGCTCATGGTTCGCCCCGACCAACGACCGCCGACGGGAAACGGTTTGTGCCTACTCTCGCGGCCGACGAAGTACACCGTCGACCGTCCGTCACGGGTTCCGATGGCTCCCCCACCCCGTCTGAGGGTTCCGCTAGCTTCACGACGGTGGGGCCGACAGTGTCCCGTGAGCCATGCGACTCGCCGAGCAGACGTGGACCGACGTGGCCGAGGCGGAGACGCGTCTCGCGTTCCTGCCGACCGGCAGCACGGAACAGCACGGACCGCACGCGCCGCTGGGGACCGACGCGATGACCGCCGACGCCGTCGCCGAGGCGGGTGCGGCCGCGTTCGACGGCGAGATCGTCGTCGCGCCGACGATCCCCGTCGGGATCGCCGAGGAACACCGCGGGTTCGACGGTACCCTCTGGGTGACGCCGGACGCCTTCCGGCGGTACGTCCGCGAGGTGATCGAGAGCCTCGCGTACCACGGTTTCGACCGCGTCGTCGTCGTCAACGGCCACGGGGGGAACGTCGACGCGCTCGGGGAGGTCTGCGCGCGCGTCACCCGCGACGGCACCGCCCACGCCGTCCCGTTCACGTGGTTCTCTGGGGGTTCTGCCGATCTCCCGATGGGCCACGGCGGCGCACGGGAGACCGCGCTCCTGCGCTGGGTCGCCCCCGACCTCGTCCGCGAGGATCGCATCGAGGCGGCGCGCGAGGGGGCCGCCGACCGCTGGGGGGAGTGGGTTGCCGGCGTCAACCTCGCGTACGACTCCGACGAGTTCTCCGAGAACGGTATCGTCGGCGACCCGGACGCGGGGAGCGCGGCGGACGGCGAGGCGCTGCTCGCGGCGGCCGCTGAGCGACTGGCCGCCCTCGCGACCGCCGTCGACGAGCGCGCCGCGCGCGACGAGTGACGAGTACGTCCATCCGTGTACTCATCCCGTTCCGGTGCACACGCGATACCATGACCACCGTGACTCTCCGACGGGCGACGGAGTCCGACCTCGACCGCGTGGAGTCGCTCCTCTCGGCGAACGACCTCCCGACGGACGACGTTCGGGACGGCGCGGCGACGTAGAACGCCGCCGCGGACGGCGAGCCGGTCGGCGTCGGCGGCCTCGAACGCTGCGGCGAGGCGGCGCTCCTCCGATCGGTAGCGATCGAGGAAGCGATGCGGGGACGGGGATACGGGACGGCGCTGACGCGGCGGCTCTGCTCCCGCGCCGCATCGGACGGCGTGACGGAACTCTACGCGCTCACGACGACGGCCGCGGCGTTCTTCGAGGACCTGGGATTCGAGCGAGTCGCGCGCGATGACGTACCGGCGGCCGTCAGGGCGACGCGCGAGTTCGACGAACTCTGTCCGTCGTCGGCGGTCTGCCTCTGTCGCCGGTTGAACCGATAGCGCTACTCCTCGTCCTCCTCGCTCTCGTCGTCTTCGGCCTCGGCGTCCTCGTCCTCGGCTCCCCCCTCGTCGGCGTCGGTTCCGCCGTCGGCCTCGGCCTCCTGGAGCGCGCCGCGGAGCTGCGGGATCGTGCTCGCGAGTTCGCCGACCTGCCCGTGGGCGTCGTCGATCTCCGCGATCAGGTCGTCGAGTTCCTCGATCGCCTCGCGGAGGTCCGCCGCGTCGTCGAAGGCGTCCGCCCGCTCGCCCATCGTGTACCACTTCTTGGCGTTGCGGAGGTGCTCCTCGGCGTCGCCCACGTCGAGGGCGCTCCGGAGGCTGTTGAGCACGCCGAGGGTGTTCTCCGACTCGACCTCCCAGACGGCGTCGGCCGTCGGGAGTTCGGCGCGGGCCGCGGCGAGACTCTCCTCGACGTCGGCGCGCATCTCGGAGGCCGCCTCGCCGAACAGCTCGTCGTCGCTGAGGGTCTGTTGACTCATGGCCCGGGATTTGTCGGCATGGTTTATAAACGCCCGCCCGAAACTGAAAGTGAACGCGCCCGTCTCGGACGTTCGCGCTCGCGTCTTCGCCGCTTCGAACCGTCGGCGGGGGTGGGGTGAGAGCCGAGTTCGCCGTCGGCGTCGGCGGTATCGTCGTCGCCGGCGTCGGGGGCCTCCAGCGCCGTCCGTTTCGAAGACCGTTCGTCAGTGACGGACCCCGTACGATCGGTCGTCGGAGGCCGGTCGTCGCGACGTCAGGGACGCTCCGTCACGTCCACGACGCGCATCATGGGGTAGCCCTCCTCCATGCGCATCTCGGCGTGCACGACGGTGTCCTCGTACTCGATGCGCATTCGCACCTCCACGTACTCGCCCGTCAGTTCGGTGTAGCCGTGGTTCGTGTCGAGCCTCTCGGCGAGGACGTCCACGTCGACCGACGCGCAGTGTGGCTGGTTCTCGATGGCCTCCTCCATGGCGCGTTCGAGGCTCGCCGCGCTCTCGGGGCTGACGGGCGTCCCCGCGAACTGGTGGTAGAGCGAGCCGAACTTGATACCGGCCTCGAAGCAGGCGACCTCCCGTTCCGTGGGATCCATACGGTGGCTCTCGGTCCGCCGGACTAAAGCCCGCCGGGTTCGGCCGGCAGGGGCCGTCTCGGCGGGTGGTATGACGAGACACATCTCGTAACCGGTTTAGGCACGAATCGCCTCGTTCCTCCATGGATTACGAATCGAGCCTCGACCGGGCCATGGAGAACGTACCCGACATCGACACCAGCGGCGAGCGACTGAGCGTCCCCGACGCCCACGCACAGAAGGACGGGGCGTTCACGCGACTGACCAACCTCGCCGAGATCGCGGACACCGTCTCCCGCGATCCCGACCACGTCCACCGCTTCGTCCAGCGCGACCTCGGGACCAACGGGAAACTGGAGGACGGCGTCGGCCGATACAACGGGACGTTCTCCGGGCGCGACTTCGACGAGAGCATCGAGAAGTACGTCGAGACGTACGTCCTCTGTGGCGAGTGCGGCCTCCCCGACACCCGCCTCGTCACCGAGGACCGCACGCCGATGCTCCGCTGTGACGCCTGCGGCGCGTTCCGCCCCGTCTCCAAGCAGCGCCGCCCCCAGCAGCAGACCCAGCAGCGGGACGCCGTCGAGGAGGGCCAGACCTACACGCTCGAGATCACCTCGACCGGGCGAAAGGGCGACGGCGTCGCCGAGCGCGGCGAGTACACCATCTTCGTCCCCGGCGCACAGCGCGGGGACGTCGTCGAGGCCTACATCGAGAACGTGAGCGGGTCGCTCGCGTTCGCCCGGCTTGAATCGAAACAGAACTAATACCGCCCGCTCCGCACCCGTTCTCTCCGTCTCCCGAACCTCCCCGCTCTCTCCGTCTTCCGCATCCTCCCCGCCTTCCCCCTCTCTCCGCACGAAATCGCGTGATTCTTCATCGGGTTACCCCTCTCTCCTCCTGAATGGACGACCCGGTCTTACTCACGGGGGCCGCCGGTCGCGTCGGCCGCGCCATCCTCGACGGCATCGGCGAGCGATACGCGTGGCGACTGCTCGACCACAACCCGCCGACGGAGGAACCCGACCACGAGTACGTCGTCGCGGACATCACCGACGGGGACGCCGTCCGCGAGGCGATGGCGGGCGTCGGCGCGGTCGTCCACCTCGCCGGCGACCCCCGTCCCGAGGCCCCCTGGGACAGCGTCCTCGCGAACAACATCGACGGGACCCACACCGTCATGCAGGCGGCGGTCGACGCGGGCGTCGAGAGGTTCGTCTTCGCCTCCTCCAACCACGCCGTCGGTGCCTACGAGTTCGGCCGCGATCCGCACATCTACCGCACGGAGTCCGAGTTCATGCTCGACGGGACGGAACTCCCCCGGCCGAAGAACGTCTACGGCGTCAGCAAGGCCGCCGGCGAGACCCTCGGACGATACTTCCACGACGTGTACGACCTCTCGGTGGTCTGCGTCCGCATCGGCAACCTAACCAAGGGCCACCCGCCGATCGACTACGAGCGCGGGCAGGCGATGTGGCTCTCCTACCGCGACTGCGCGCACCTCTTCGACCGCTGTCTCACCGCCGACTACGGCTACGAGATCGTCTACGGCATCTCCGACAACGACCGCAAGTACTACTCCATCGAGCGCGCCCGAGAGGTCCTCGGCTACGACCCGCAGGACAACTCCGCCGAACACGACTGAGTGTTGAGAGTATAATTTTCAGTCTGTTATCGACTACGTCGAATGATTGAGTGAACTCCGTTTTATGGTCGTAAACGGTGTATGGCAGGGTCGCGGCTATCGGCCGGTTCGCTCGTAGTTGGACGAGAGGGACCTCTCGACATTTCTGTTAATTTGGTCGGAAGTGAACACTGGACTCATCATCACTGGCCATCTCTCACTACATCATTGACGTCAAGTGATGCCCGTGTTTACTCCGTCCACGGATACGGTTCTCCACAGTCGTGACAGTATTTAGGGACGTCTTTGGAGCTACCCATTGAAACCACTCCCTCTACATGATAGTGTCCCTTGATTTCTGCACCGCATTCGGGGCACGTGATTATCGTCTCAGCACCGCACTTCTCACAATATTTTTGTCTAAACTCGGGGGATCTGTGATATACCTCCGTGATCTGGTGCCCGTTCTTACAGACTTGCATCGCATCATACTCGCCCATATTCCCCATTCACCGTCGCTGACCTTAATTCTCCTTCCAAGCCTCAACCTCCTCCAGAGCCATATTATTGTGAATTCTTACTTCCTCTTCAAGGAGTCGCTCTTGTGCCACATTACCGTACTCGTCAGCAGTAACCAAGTCAATCCTCACTTCTACTCGATCTATTTTATTCCTTGATAACGCAGTAGCGACACGAGAAAAATTCCCGCACGTCTTCTCTCCATCAATTTCAACTTCGAATTGAGGACAGCACCTCATGCCGATGCTTTTCTCCTCCGCACCGATTATCCTCCCCCCACTAGATATCTCTGACTTAGCCCTCATTAACTGTGTCGAGGTCTCTATTCTTGAGCACTGTCCCTGTCCGTCTACGAGACTTGTCTTGATGTATAACTCGACAATTGCTCCCCCTCCGTGATTCGAGATTTGGATGTGACAATCATCCTTATCGGTTTCTCGACCTAAGATATCTAGCAGAGACCTCTTTTCAATCTGTAGCATTTCGTGCTGTTTTTCTTGTAAATTCGCCTGACGATCCATGATACGTTCCTGGTTTTTCTGGATCGATTTTTGCTTCTCTTGGGTGTCCCACATCTGGAGATACAAGTATGCCAAAACTGACGAGAGCAGGATGCTCCCATATGCGCTGATTAAAGTCGCGACCTCACCCAGCTTTAAGTCTGTAATGTTTGCTACTAGACAAGTGGTGGTAGGGACTAAGACCAAGAATAGAAGGGCAATCACCCCCAGAACGAAAGCATCCTTTCCATCGAAATTCTCCATACGTGCTGATCATTCCTATCCCGACGACTATCTATGTAGCTTTCTTCTCCACGGCGACTTCTGGATTGTAATAACTATTGTACTCGTAGTAACACCAACTACACCACCGTCCGCCGTCGGGCCCCGTCGCCCGCGTCACCCGAACAGCCCCTCTACGTCCCCCTCCTCGTGCTCCCGCCTCGCCGCGTGCTCCGATAGCCGTCGGTAGACCAGCGCGCGGTTTCGCCCCTGCGCGAAGTCCATCACGAGCGATACGAAGGGGCTCGTCGCCCGTCCCGCGTCGAGGTCCGCCCGCCCGTAGCGGGCCGCCCGCTCGATCAGTTCGGGATCGAAGCCGTGCTCCTCGGCGAGGATCCGCGCCGCGACGACCGACTCCTCGAAGTCGAGGTCCGCGACCGAGACCGTTCGCCCCCCGATCTCCAGTCGAACCGGCGGGCGGCGCTCGACGACCGCGGGATCGGCTTCGAGGTCGCGCAGGTACTCGCGGACGGGGTCGAGCGCGACGCCCCGGAACGCCGCGCCGAGGCCGTCGAGGTACTCGCGGGCGCTCGCGGCGAGGCCAGTCGCGCCCGCCGGGTTCCCCTCGACGGCGTGGTGGACGGCGGCGGTGAACTGGATGAGCCCCTGCAGGAAGTCCTTCTCCGGGCCGGCGTCGAGTTCGAGCCACGGCTCCTCCCACGCGTCGTGGGCGGCGTGGTACTCGCCCGCGTTGTAGACGGCGACGCCCGCGCGGAGGTGTCGGTTCACGTCCGCGCCACGATCCGCGTCCGCGCCACTCATGTCGTCTCCTTCCGCGTCCAGCCGGATGTGTGCGTCGCCCCGCCGCCCCGCCGCCCCGCCGCCCGCCCTCGTTCCCTCAGCCCCGCCGCTGCCAGACGAGGCTGAAGTTCGCCACCTCGCCGGGTTGGCGGTCGATCAGTCTGGCGGCCCGCGCCGGCGACGGCAGGTTACCGCTCCCGAAGTAGGGCATCGCGTAGGCGACGCGGAGCCCCATCCCGCGGCGCTCCTCCCCGCTGGCGAGGAGGTCCATCACCGCCTCCGTGCGCCCGTCGGCGAAGAATCGGTCCCGCTCGACGCCGAACAGGAGGGCGGCATCGTCGGTCGAGACCGTACCCGCCGGCTCGAGGCCGCCGAGCAGGCGCTCCGCGGCCGTCTCGACGTCGAGATCGTCGAGTCCCGTCCCGCGCAGCCAGAGGTCGGCGTACGCGTCGGGGTCGAACGCTCCCCCCTCGCCCTCCGCCTGCTCGCGCTCGAAGCGCGCCACGTCCCGTCGGACCTCGTGGACCGCCGGGGAGACGAGCGCGTCGAGCGGCTTCGGCGTCTCCGGGCGGACGGGCAGTTCGAACGTCGTCTCGCCGTCGAGTCGCCGGTCCTCGCGATCGAAGACGCGGCTGTACCGCTCGACGTCGGTCGACTCGAGCAACCGCGTCGCCTCCCGCTCGGTGCAGTACGCCCCCGGATCGAACGGGACCGCGACGACGCGTCCGAGTCGCGCGCCGCCCCCGCCGCGCGGTTCGATCCGGACGCGGAGCGCCCCGTCGCCGAGGAACCGCTCGGCGTCGAGGGCCCGGAAGACGCAGGTGTGGCGGCCCGTCGGGTCGACGTGCGGCCGCGCGTTGGGATGGTAGCCGCCGAAGTCACCCACGAACGCCCAGCCGTCGCCGGTCCCGAGCCAGAGGCCGTAGTCCATGAAGCCGACGCCCTCGCCGTCGAGCCAGAGGTCGAACCGGCGGTCCGGCGCGTAGTCCCCGTCGCGGGCGAACGTCGACGCCCAGGCGTAGAGGTAGCGATCGCGCGCGACGGTCAGCGTGTCGATGGGGTAGCGGTCGCCGAGTTCCTCGCGGGTGACGCGGTTCGGAACGAAGGGGTCGAACCCCACCTTCGTGCGGTAGTACTGCGTCCGTCCGTACCACCCCAGCCCGTCGGCCCCGGCCGCGACGGCCGTTCGCAGGTCCATGCGCATCGCCTGCTTGCTCGGCGTGTAGTGGGGGTTGATCGTGTGGCTCTCGCCCAGGAAGTAGACGGGCCGGTCGCCGGAGTACCGGCGGGCGTTGGCGATGAGGCTCCGCACGGCCTCGTTCGCCACCTCCGGGCCGGCGTCCTTCTCGTACCAGCCCCGGTAGAAGTCGGTGAACACGAAGTCCGGCATCGCGTCGCGGGAGCGCAGGTCGTCCATCAACCCCGCGAACACCTCCGGCTGGCGCGACTCGATGACGTAGGGGAAGTGCAGGAAGATCCCCACCTCTAGCTCCTCGCTCACCGCCTTGATCGCCCGGCGCTGGGCGGCGAAGACGTCCGGGCCGTACCGCGAGAGGCTGTCCACGGCGCGGCTGTTCCACGCGCCCCCGGGGATCCACTCCCCCGCTACGGGGGCCTCCTGCCAGACGACGAGCTTTCCGCCGGGCATGACGTCGCGATAGCGCTCCGCGACCGCCCGCAGGCCGTCCAGGTGGCGCTGGCGTCGTTTCGGGTTCGTCGCGAACGTCTCGGCCGCGAGACTCGTCAGGACGCCCACGTTCGCCCACGCGTCCAGGCCCGCCTCGCGCGCCTGTCGGAGCGCCGCGGCGAGACGCTCGCCGCCGTCGGTCACCTGCGCGTCCGTGTCCGCCAGCAGCACGGCGAGGTCGTGTCGCCGCGCGAAGGCGTACAGGTTGCGGCGGAGTCGCTCGTCGTGCCACGTCGACCGCACCACCCAGATGAAATCCGACCGCGACCTGGCCGGCCCCGAGTCGGGATACGGCACGTCCGCCCAGCCGTCCATCGGCGTCCCGTCGTCGGTCAGCCGGTAGGCGGCGTACCCGCTCGCGACCCCGGCACCGAGGACGCCGCCCGCACCGATCAACACACGGCGTCGGGAGACGCCGCCCGCACCGCCGACCCCGTCATCGCCGACCCCGTCATCGCCGACCCCGTCATCGCCGACGCCATCGCCATCGCCACCGCCGACCCCGTCACCCTCGACCATCGTCACCCCGCGCGCGTTCGGTTCGTCGCATTCGTTGGATGGGTGGTACTCTCCCCGTCCGTATCAACCTGTTCGCCGGCGTGTGCGTCGCGGCGCGGTCCTCCCGAACCACGCCGCTCGCGGGGGTGACGCGCTACTCCGGGCAGCCGCATCCGACGGAATCGCGGACGGTGATGGTGCCGTCCCCGGCGACGGTGAGGTCGTAGCCGCAGCACCGGAACGACACGCACCCGTCGAGGCGGAGCGCCCCGTTCATCCGGGGACCGAAGAGACCGTCGAGGCACTCCGGGTCGACGGCCGAGTACAGCGAATCGCGCAGTTCGAGCGGGTCGACGCCCTCCACCTCCGCGACGGCCAGCACGAGGCCGACGCTGGGGGGCGTCTCGTCGGGGTCGTACCACGCCGTGTGAACGACCGGGACGGGATCAGGGGGTTCGTCGGTGGACGGCATCTTCGACTCTGGGCGTTCGACGACGCGCTGTGCACGCCGTCGCTCGCCTCCACGATGGCTAGGCAACCGTCGGGCATAAATCGTGCCGGTAGGTAACACACAACAACTAACGGACGTAACGCCGTAGCGGTCCGTGATCAACTCTGTTTCGTCAAATCCGTCGTGTAGAAACGCTCTGGCGGAATCTCGTGTGAAGGCGGATCGGTCGAATCGCGAACGTCAGCGGGCGTTCATCGGGGTTTGAATTCGTTGAAACGGTCCTGCTCGCTTCGCTCGTCGCGTGACGCCTCGCAGAAACGTCCTGACGGAGTCTCACGCGAGTGAAACGAGCGTGAGGCACGTCAGGGTGCGAACGAGCGAACCGCTCTGCGGTTCGCGAAGTGAGCGTCCTGACGGAGATTTGAACTCGCCGAGACGGTCCTGCTCGCTCGCTCCGCTCGCTGCGCGGGCTGCGACTCGTCTGCTTAAATCTCCTCGGAGGAGTTTCGCGAGGCGTCGGCTCCTCGCTTCGCTCGTCGCGGGACGCCTCGCAGAAACGTCCTGACGGAGATTTGAACTCCGGTCCCTGGCTCCGCAAGCCAAGAGGATAGTCCACTACCCTACCAGGACTCATCTACCCATTCCCCGCTTCGGGATAAGTGGGTTACGGTTCGCCCCCGCCGTGCCGACCGTCGACACGGGTAGTGTTTCCGTGAGCGGCCGCCGGACGAGCACCCGCGGGTGGTGGGGCTGAACGGGGCCGACCGCTCGCCAAGCGGGAGGGGGCGTTCGAACTAGTCACGTCGGCGAGTTCGACTCGGTTACTCGTATCCGAACGGTACCGTCGACACGGGGCCGAACCTTCAAGTAGGAGAGGGGGACCAGCGTCGGTATGCCGAACCGTTCGCGCGACCGACAAGGATTAACAGCGGTGCACCCATGTCCGAGATAATGGGCACGATCGAGGATATCTACGGTGACCTCGACGCGGAAGTCACGGAGGAGGAGTTCCGTGAGGCGGTCGCGACGAAGGTCGAGCAGATGGACGGGCTCGCGGACGAGGAGACCGCCGCGATGCTCGTCGCGCACGAACTTACGGAGGAGGAGGTAAACGGCATCGCCGACATCGACGCCGGCATGGAGGAGGTGAAGTTCCTCGGGAAGGTGATGAGCGTCGGCGAGGTCCGCACCTTCGAGCGCGACGACGGCGAGGGGCAGGTGCTGAACGTCGAGGTCGCGGACGAGACGGGCCGCGTGCGCGTCGCGCTCTGGGACGACCAGGCCGCGGCGGGCGCGGAGGAACTCGACCCCGGCGACGTGCTGCGCGTCAAGGGCCGACCGAAGGAGGGCTACAACGGGCTCGAGGTGAGCGCCAGTCGCGTCGAGGGCGACCAGGACGCGGACATCGAGGTCGACGTCGCCGAGGAGGGCACCATCGCGGCGCTCTCGCTCGGGCAGAGCGACGTGAGCGTTCGCGGGAGGGTGCTCGGAACCGAACCCGTGCGGACGTTCGACCGCGACGACGGGAGCGAGGGTCGCGTCTCGAACCTCGTGCTGGGCGACGAGACGGGTCGCGTGCGCGTGACGCTCTGGGACGAGCGGGCCGACCGCGCCACCGAACTCGCCGAGGGCGTCTCGGTCGAGGTCGTGGACGGGTACGTCCGCGAGCGCGACGGCGCGCTCGAACTCCACGTCGGCTCGCGCGGGAGGGTGGAGGAGATCGACGAGGACGTGACCTACGTCCCCGAGACGACGGACATCGAGGCGCTCGAACTCGGCGACACCGCCGACATCGCGGGCGTCATCCGGTCGGCCGACCCGAAGCGCACGTTCGACCGCGACGACGGCTCGGAGGGACAGGTTCGCAACGTCCGCGTACAGGACAAGACGGGCGACATACGCGTCGCGATGTGGGGCGAGAAGGCGGACGCCGACGTCGGTCCCGGCGACGAGGTACTGTTCGCGGACGTGGAGATCAAGGACGGCTGGCAGGACGACATCGAGGCCTCCGCCGGCTGGCGATCGACCGTCTCCGTCCTCGACCCGGGGAGCGCGAGCGCCTCGCGCGGCGGCGGTTCCGCGGGCGATCCGGACGACGGCGCGGCGGAGGCGGGCACGACGGGCCTCGACGCGTTCGCGAGCGGCGGTTCCGGCGGTTCCGGTGGCTCCAGCGATGGACCCGGCGACTCGGGGGGTGCCGGCACGGAGCCGGCCGCCGCGACCGCCACCGGCGCGGCGGGGGAAGCCGGGGCGGCCACCGACGCTGCCGATGCCGCCACCGATGCGCCGGCCGAAACGGAGGACGGCCCCGTCGAGTTCACCGGGACAGTCGTCCAGACGGGCGAGCCGGTGATGCTCGACGACGGGAGCGAGACGGTCACCGTCGTCACGGACGAAGACGTCCGGCTGGGTCAGGAGATCACGGTGCGGGGACGGCTGGTGGACGGTCGCCTGGAGGCCGACGAGGTCTTCTGAGTCGAGAATCAAGGGGGATCCGACCGGTCCGAACGAGGGTCACTCGACGACGACGACGCCCCGCATCCCCTGGCCGGCGTGGGGGTCGCACTGATAGGCGACGATCGGACCGCCCTCCGCGACCCACTCGTAGGTGTCCGACGACCGGATGTCGCTCGCGAAGGTCGCACCTCTCTGCGCCGCGACGTTGTGCGCGGTCCCCCGGCCCGTCCACTTCCAGACGATCCTCGTCCCGGGATCGACGTGGACCGCGACGGGATCGAACGCGAGCCCCCGCTCGCCGACGTCGATCGTCACCTCGCGCTCGCTGCGTTCGTCGACGGTACTGCCGGAGCCACCCCAGCCGTTCGCGGCGACGAGCCAGCCGTCGTAGTCGACGTACTGTTCCGTTCGGGATCCGTCGGAGCGGGTAGAGGCGTTCGACGCGTTCGTCGGTTCGGTCGGGTCGGTCGGGCCGTCGGGTCGGGTTCCGGTTCGACGCGTTCACCGCCGAACGGAGCCGTCGGGAGCCGAGGTAGTGACGCGGAACGCTTAAGCCCGAAACAATCCCGTGTCACGGTATGAGTGTCGAGCTACCGTTCGCGCCGGTCGACGCCATCATCCGGCGGAACGCGGGTGACCTCCGGGTGAGCGCCGACGCCGCCGAGGCGCTCGCCCGCCACGTACAGGCCCACGGCGCGGCGCTCGCCGTCGAGGCCGCCGCGCGCGCGACGGACGACGGCCGCAAGACGCTGATGGCGGAGGACTTCGGGACGGAGGGGGACAAGGCGTCGCTCGAACTCCCCATCGCCCCCGTCGATCGCATCGCTCGACTCGACATCGACGACCGCTACCGGGTCTCCATGAACGCACGCATCGCCCTCGCTAGCATCCTCGAAGCCGACGCCGATGCCGTCGCCGCGGCCGCGGCCGTCCTCGCCCGGCACGCGGACCGACGGACCGTCATCGAGGACGACATCGAGACGTACTTCGAACTCGCTCCGTACTTCGAATGAGGTTCGGCTACCGGGACGTCTGTCTCTCCCACGACGCCGGCCCGCGCCACCCCGAGCGCCCCGACCGCCTGCGCGCCATCCGGCGAGCGCTCGCCCGCCAGCACAGCGTCACCTACGCCGATCCGGACGACGCCACCGTCGAGGAGGTCTGCGCCGTCCACGACGACGCGTACGTCGACTCCGTCCGGGAGTTCTGCGAGGACGGCGGCGGCCAGTGGGACCCCGACACGGTCGCCGTCGAGACGACGTGGGACGCCGCGCTCGCGAGCGCGGGGATCGCGCGCTGGGCCGCCCACGAGGCGCTCGACGGGGCCGACGGCTGGGACACGCCCTTCTCGCTCGGCCGCCCGCCGGGTCACCACGCAGTCTACGACGACGCCATGGGCTTCTGCTTCTTCAACAACGCCGCCGTCGCGGCCCAGTCGGCCCTCGACCGCGTGGACCGCGTCGCGATCTTCGACTGGGACGTCCACCACGGCAACGGCATCCAGGACATCTTCTACGAGCGCGGCGACGTCCACTACACCTCGATCCACGAGCGCGGCCTCTACCCCGGCACCGGCCACCCGGACGAGATCGGCCGGGACGACGGCGAGGGAACCACGCTCAACCTCCCCCTCCCGGCGGGGAGCGGCGACGTCGAGTACGCCTACGCGGTCGACGAGGCGCTCCGTCCCGCGCTCGAACGGTTCGATCCCGGCCTGCTGCTCGTGAGCGCCGGCTTCGACGCCCACGAGCGTGATCCCATCTCCCGGATGCGCGTCTCCTCGGAGGGCTACGCGATGCTCGCCGATCGGGTTCGGGCGCTCTCGACCGACCTCGACGCGCCGCTCGCGTTCGTCCTGGAGGGCGGCTACGGCCTCGAATCGCTCGCCGAGAGCGTCGCCACCGTCCACGAGGTGTTCGAGGGGCGCGATCCCGTCGAACCGGAGGGCGAGGTGATCGAGAAGGCGCGGACGGTCGTCGGGACCGCCCGCGAGCATCACGGCCTCGGGTCGAAGTAGCGCGCCAGTTCGACGCCGAACTCCGCCGCGAGCGCCGTCGTCTCCCTGCCCTCGAGCACCTCGTAGCCATCGCGTAGCGCCTCCTCCACGGCGACGCCGAGCGAGACGCCGAGGAGGTCGTCGCTCTCCAGCCACTCGCGGGCGGTAGCGCGCCCGCGCTCGCGCTCGACGACGTAGCGCTCGCCGTCGACGAACGGCCCGTACGCGTCGCCGTCGGCGTACTTGTCGTAGAACCCCGTCGCATGCCGCCCCACCCACACTGGCGGTCCCTCGTGGCGGGCGATCCGGGGGCGCTCTGCGACCTCGCACTCGACGAAGAGGACGGCCGTCTCGTCGGCGAACGTCGCCGCCCGGAGCACGTCGAAGCCGCGGCGGTCGAGTTCGCCGACCACGCCGGAGAGCGACTTCTCCAGTTGGGGGTAGAGCTGATCGTCCACGAGGTCGGGCGCGGGAAAGCGGACGGCGAAGGGTGTCGTGCCGCGCCGCTCCAGGTGGGCGGCCATCGCGTCGGCGTCGAGCGGCTCGGGGTCGCGAGGCTCGAACGCTTCGGCGCGCGGCTCGTCGAGGAACGCCCGCGCGTGGTGGACGAGCCGCGCGACGTTCCCCACGGAGAGGACGGCCGCGACGTTGCGCTCCGGGTCGGTCGGATCGACGACCACCAGCGGGTCGTCGAACCCGCGCGCGGCGTGGCCCTCGGGGTCGAGTTCGACCGGCGGGTGCCAGTCGCGGGCCGCCTCGAGAAACGCGCGGAACCCGCCGTACCCCAGCACGAGCAGTTCGGTCAGGTAGCCCGAGAATCCCCTCGTCCGGAGGTCGCTCCCGTAGACACCGACGCCCTTCAGGAACGCCTTGGTCAGCACGACCTCCCGGGCGCTGTCGTCGTCGAGGCGCTCTGTGAGGTAGGCGGTGTGAAACGGCGTCCGGTCGACCGCCGACTGGATCGCCGTCGCGTCCTCGACGGCGTAGCAGGGGACGAGGTCCACCTCGAATCCCTCCCTGGTGCCCTTGACGTAGGGGTGTTCGGCGTACTCCTCGTGGCCGTCCGGGAGCACCGCGCGGCCCACCGCCAGCCCGTAGCGCTCCAGCTCGCGCCGGGGGAGTTCCGGCGGGAAGCGCACGAACACGTCGATGTCGCGGTCGCCGCTGACCCACGTCCCCCGCGCCGTCGAGCCGACCTGCACCACGTCCGCCTCCACCGGGAGGTCGGCCGCGGCGGCCTCGGCGTCGGCGACGACCCGCGCCGCGGTCCGGGCGAGGCGCCCGCGCTCGGCGTCGTCCGGGACGACGCGCGCGGCGACCTCCTCGGTGACGGCCTCGAACTCGTCCATGTGCGGAGGTCCCCCCGTGCGGGCGAAAGGGTAACGGTCGGGCGTTCGTCCGGGAGGGGTCGATCGTTCGCGCGGCGACGGTCGCAGCACTGACTCCCGTCCCCGTCCGTGTGGTGTGGTTACACGCGAAGGGCCGGGCGTAGAAACGAAAGCCCTATTTGGCGAATCGCATTACTCCCTAACGAGCCGCCGTAGCTCAGCTGGTAGAGCACCTCGCTGTTAACGAGGTTGTCCCAGGTTCGAGCCCTGGCGGCGGCGCTTCTCCGTACGTATCACGCGACGAGCGGAGCGAGGAGCCGACGCGTACGTGCGTAGAAACCCGTAGGGGTCGAGCAGACGAGTCGCAGCCCGCGCAGCGAGCGGAGCGAGCGAGCAGGACCGTCTCGGCGAGTTCGAGCCCTGGCGGCGGCGCTTCTCCGTACGGCTCACGCTCGTCGCGTGAGCCGATACGTAACGTACGGGTTCCCCCTCAGCGCCGTAGCTCCGCCTCTCCCGCCCGCAGCGCCTCGTCCCACCACTCGCGCTCCCGCGCCGCCGCGACCGACAGCGGCGGGTCGGGCTCCGGGGGGCGCTCGCCCAGCGCGCGGCGGAACCATCCCACGTCGTGCCACGCGCCGTGTTTGAACCCGACCGCCTCCCAGACGCCGATCCGCTCGAAGCCGGTCGCCCCGTGGAACGCGACGCTCGCCGGGTTGGGGAGCGTCACCGCCGCGTAGACGCTCCAGTAGCCCTGCCCGGCCAGCAGGTCGAACAGCGCCGCGTAGAGCGCCCGCGCGACTCCCTCCCGCTTCGCGTCCTCGCGGACGTACACCGTGCTCTCGGTCGACCAGCGGTAGGCCGCCCGCGAGCGGACCGGGCCGGCGTAGGCGTACCCGACCACCTCGTCGTCGCGCTCGCAGACCAGCCACGGGTAGCGCTCCAGTTTCCCCTCGATGCGCTCGGCCACCTCCTCGGCGCTCGGCGGCGTTCGCTCGAACGTGACGCTCGTCTCCTCGACGTACGGCGCGTAGATCGCGCGGACGGCGGGCGCGTCGTCGTCGGTCGCGAGGCGGAGCGCGGCGGTCACGACCTCCTCCGTCCGGTCGTCGTTCGACTCGTCATGTCCCCTCGTTCGGCCGCCGGGGCAAACCCGTTGCGTCCAGCGCGACGCTTGCCGGGGGCGTCGGCGGTCGCCCTGCGGCCTCGAACCCGGTAGGCTAAAGGGGTCCGGGGGCTGACTCGTTTTCGTGGGCCCTTAGCTTAGTCTGGTATAGCACCCGGCTCATAATTTCATCCCTTTCGGGTTGAATGAGGCCGACGCCCGGTCTTCGGTTCCGAAGGAGGTGCGATGGGACACCGGGCGGTCGCTGGTTCAAATCCGGCAGGGCCCATGTGAGTGTCGCGAGCGACAGCGAGCGACCGAACTGTACCCCGACGGATTTGAAGCAAGGAGCGACGCGAACGTAGTGAGCAGAGCGACTGAGGTTCAAATCCGGCAGGGCCCATGAGACCGGCGCTACCGCGCCGTGTCGAATCACGCCTTCTCGTACGTTTCGACGGTCAGACCGGGAATCCGCTCGAAGTGTTTGCCGTTGGCCGTGAGCACGGGTTCGCTCCGGACGACGCCCATCGCGCCGATGATCGCGTCCATCGGGCCGATCTCGTCTCCGCCGGCCGCGAGATCACCGTGGATGCGCCCGGCTTTCCGCATCACCGTCGCGTCCGCCGGGACTGTCGGATAGGACTCGAGCACGGCCTCGATGGCGGCCCGTCGTCCATCGGGGACGTTGACTCGACTGATGCTGTGATAGAGTTCGAACAACGCTGGGGTCGGGACGAACAGGACCCGCTCGTCGGCCTCGAGTGCGTCGAGCGTCGCGGTCGCGCCCGCGTGATCGATCATCACGTCGATGATGAAATCCGTGTCGAGGAGCATCCCTCGGCAGTCACTCCGGCTCCGTGGCCGACTCTCGGGCCTGCTCGATGCGCTCGACGAGGTCGTCGAGATCGCGGTTACCTCGCCGCTCGGATGCCGTGATCGCCTCGCGCATCGTCTCGCCTTCTTCGTCGGTTAGCACGCCCGACAGCTCTCGAAGCGAGCGTCCCCCGACGAGGCGGTCGAGCGTCTCCCCGACGCTCTCGTGCTCCTGCTGGTGGGCCTTGATACGCTCGTACACCCGATTCGGGACGCGGATCGTCTTACTCATACTCGCTCTTCGCATCACACCTGTAACAGGCTTTCGGCGCGGTCAGAAACGTGATCAGTCGCGGCTCGGCGGCGTGAGCGTCGCCGTATCCTCGGCCGTCTCCGAGCGGCGCTCACGGCGCTCGGCGACGCGGCGCATCTCCTCGGGATACCGGCGGTAGTACGCCAGCGCCGTCCGAACGTCGCGGTTCCGGTACGCCGGCCACGCCGGCGGGCGCGGCCTCGCGAACCCGCGGGCGGTCGGTGGGAGACGACGGACGACTACGTCCGGACGGGGGCTCGGTTTCGTGGACGACGTGAACGAGAAGGCGGCGTCGGGATACCAGCCCCTCGACCTCGGCAGCACGACCGGCGCGGTGGCGCAGGCCGTCGGGTCGTGGCCCGAGGGCTACCGATCCGGCGAGTGGGAGGTGATCACCCCTCCGTCGATCGGCGGGTCGAACCCCTTTATTTCGACTGGAGAATAGTGAGTAGAATAGTGGCGAACCCCTGACTCTATATCGGTCGGGACGCTCACGGAGCCGTACCAGTCCCCGGTTGACGGCGAGGGGGGAGGGGGAAGAGTGGAGTCCCGGTCCCGAGTAGGGTGGGGTAGTTTACTCGCGTCTCAGCGCGAACAGGCCGAGCGCGACGATCGCCGCGAGTGCGGCGACGGGACCGAATCCCGGGCCGTAGCCGAACGTCGCGCTCCCGCCGGAGCCGCCGACGGAGAGCGTGGCCGTGCTGTACACCGCGTCACCGTCGACCACGTAGGGGACGTCCTGTTCACCTCCGCTCTCGACGTAGTCGAACTTCTCGTTCCCGTTCGTGTCGAGGTGCGCCATCGCGATGGCGTCGCTCCCCTTCTCGAACGGCCGGTCGAGTTTGATCTCGACGTTCTTGTGGACGCCGGGGCGGAGGTACTTCGAGACGCCGCGGACGCTCTCGATCGGTTCGCCGTTCTTGAACGAGGTATCGTGGACGACCACGAACCCGCCGGCAGACATGTTGACCCGCTCGACCGTGACGACGCTCCCGTTCGTGGACTGGTCGGTGAACTCGACCGACGCGATGCGACCCTTCTTCACGTAGACCGGGACGCTCCTCTGCTCGATGCCGGCCCCGCTGACCGTCGCCGTGAACGTCGTGCCGGGCTTCACGCCCGTCAGGTCGAACGTCGCACCCCACGTGCGGCCCTCTCCTACGACGACGGTCTGATTGGTGTACGTCTTTCCGTTCCCCCTCGCCGTGACGCGGAGTTTCGATCCGGGCGCGAGCGTCGTCTTCCCGCTGAGGCTCGCGCCCGCGTCGGCGTAGGTCACCGCCATCTCCTCGCCGTTGCGCGTCTGCGTGTTGAACTCCGCCCTCCTGGGGTGGAGCTGGATCACGGTCGAGACGCCGACCGTCCGGTCGACGATCTCGCTGGCGCTCGAGACGGCGAAGCGGACGTTGTACTGCCTGCCCGTTTTCAGGTCGTCCGTGTCGAAGACGAAGAACACCGCCCCGTTGCGCGGCGCGAGCACCACGTTGATGTTGTCCTCGGTGATCGGGATCGCCGACCCGGTCCGCGAATCCCGGATCGTCAGCAGCGCGACGTCGGTGTTCCCCTCGCGGGCGTTGAGGAAGTCCATGAACGCCTTCTCGATCGACTCCCCCCGCTGTTGATTCCCGATGATCGCGCCGGCCAGTCCCGACCCGCCGAGGCGAGCGATCGCGAGGTCGCCCCGAGCGACGTCGTGGGTCGCGATGGACCGGTTCCAGATCTCCCCGACCGTCGTGAAGTCGCCCCGGTCGTACCGACCGGGCGCGGTCAGCATCCCGAACGTCTGGGGCCCGCCGTACGTGACCTTCAGCGTCGCGGTGTCGACGACTTCCCCGCCCTGCCTCGCCCGAACGGCGAGGCTGTAGGTGCCGATCGGCAGGGGCTCCGGGGTGCTTGCGTCGCCGCCGACGAACCGGACGCTGTCGGCCGTGCTCGCGACGCCGAAGCTTCGGCCGGCCCCGTCGGGGGTGTCGTAGGTGTTGAGGAGAAGCGTGACGCGCCCGTCGAGGTTCCCGTCGGTGATTCGCACCGTGGGGTTGTACCCCGCCTTCTTGGAGTTGATGGTGACGTAGGCGGTGCTCACGCCGGGAGTCGCCACGTCGATCTCGGCGATGTCGCCCCGCGACGCGTTGTACTCGTTGCGGGTGAATTTGACGACCGATGCGTCTCGCTGAGCGGACGAAGCCGCAGCGACGCCGACCAGGCTCACGGACCCGACGAACGCGGAGAGGACCATGAGCGTGGCCAGAAACAGGCTGCGAACTCGGTGCGGTGTGAGTGCCATGGTTATCGAGTGTGCCACGGGTGCCAGCGCTCACCGTCGTCGAGTACGAGCGAGCGAACGTCGATTACGGCCGTGCTCCCGAGAGCGCCGGCACCGTCGGTGAGCACGGTCACCGTCCATGCGTATAAATTCGACGGAGGGTCAAACCGCAATGATAGTCTGCGGCACCGGCGGTTCGGTTACGGAGGTGTCACCCGTCCTGTCGAGGTCGTCCGCGCGCCTCGAGACCGCAACGCGCGCCTCGGAGCTACGCAGCCTCGGCGAGCGTCTTCCGGAGCGCCGTCGCCACCTCCTCGAAGAGCGTGATGGGCATCTCGTCGGTCGTGGCGAACGCGCCCTCGTCGTCGGCGATGACGCGGACGACGTACCCCCGGGAGAACGCCCGGATGGTGAACTCGTACGCGCCGAGTTCGGTCTCGCCGTAGGTCCGCGAGTCGGTGAACCCGAGGCGTTCGTTGTCCGCGAAGCGCTCGAGGTCCGCGCCGCGCTCGAGGTCTCCCCTGAGGTAGAGTTGCTCCCAGTCGTCGGGCGTGAAGTAGACCAGGCTCCGCAGGTCCTCCCCGATGGCGGTGCGGGCGGCGCTCACTAGCGTCTCGCGTCGTTCCTCTGTGAGTGATGGACTCATGGTTCCCGGATACGTGCGCCGAGGAGATAGTCTCTCCTCCCGCTTCGGTCTTTCCCCAGCCCCCGCCCCATCTCGTTCCGTCTCGCCCCACCGGCGTCACCACTCGGTGAGCGCGCCCCGAAAAGCGATCGCTGAACCGACCGATCAGCCGACGACGACGTGCTCCTCCGCGATCAGCTGGAGCAGGTCGTCGGTGTCGGCGAAGTTGGCGAGGTCCGCGCCCGCGGCGCGCCCCGCGTCGGAGGCCAGCGCGGCGTCGAGCGCCTCGCGGTCCTCGAAGTGGACCTCGGCGATCGCGTCGTACTCGGCGTCGCCCTCCGAGAACGCGACGGTGTACCGTCGCACCCCCGGCATCTCCGTCGCCATCGGGGCGTGCTCGTCCAGGTAGTACCGCTCGAACTCCTCGCGACTCGTTCCCTCGGCGCGCGTGAGGCCGAAGACGATCTTGGTCATACCGTCCGTAGCTCTCGGGCGGGCGACGTAACTGTTCGCCCGCGTCGTCCGCGTCGTCCGCGCCGCCCGCACTGCCCGCGCCGCCCGCGCCGCCCGCGCTGCCCGCGTTCCGGCGGGCAATCCTCATATGCTCGGGGGGTGAATCACCCGCCTACTGTGACCGAGAACGACCGGGTCTGTCGGCGGGCGTTCCTGCGGACGGGCGTCGGCGCGGGGGTCGCCGCGACGGCGGCGGCGACCGGCCTCGCGGCCGCGCAGGAGGAGGGGGGCAACGAGAGCGGGGCCAACGCCACGGAGGGGAACGCCACGGGGGGCGACGCCTCCGCGCCCGCCCAGGGAGAGGGCGGAGGCGAGGGGGGAACGACCTTCGACCCCGGCTTCAACTTCGTACTCGCGTTCGTCGCCGTCGTGTTGGCCGTCCTCTCGCCGATCGCCTTCGCCGTCTTGCTGTTCGTCCGCGGTCGGGGGCGGGGGCGGCCGCCCGAGGAGTGATCTCACCTCCTCGACGCCGTCCCGCCCACCCCCGGGCTTAACCTCCGTCGCCACCTGAGTGAGATATGGCCGATCTCGCGCTCTCTCCCGAACAGCTCGACCGGTACTCCCGGCACATCATCATGGACGAGGTGGGACCCCAGGGGCAGGCGACGCTCCTCGACGCGCGGGTGCTGTGCGTCGGCGCGGGGGGCCTCGGCTCGCCGGTCGTCCAGTACCTCGCCGCGGCGGGCGTCGGCACGCTCGGGATCGTCGACGACGACGTGGTCGAACGCTCGAACCTCCAGCGACAGGTGATCCACGGCGAGGCGGACGTCGGCCGCCCCAAAGTCGAGTCGGCCGCCGACTTCGTCGCCCGCCAGAACCCCGACGTGACCGTCGAACCCCACGAGGTGCGCCTCACGGCCGACAACGTCGAGGAGTTCGTCGCGGACTACGACGTGGTCGTCGACGGCTCGGACAACTTCGCCACCCGCTACCTCGTCAACGACGCCTGTACGCTCGCGGGCGTCCCCTTCTCCCACGGCGCGATCCTCAAGTTCGAGGGACAGGTGACGACCTTCGAGGCGCGCGAGGACTCGCCGTGCTACCGCTGTCTCTTCCCCGAAGCGCCGCCAGCGGGCACGGTCCCGAGCTGCGCCGAGGCGGGCGTCCTCGGCGTCCTCCCCGGCACGGTCGGCTGCATCCAGGCCACCGAGGCGACGAAGCTCGCGCTCGGCTACGGCGAGACGCTCGACGGCCGGCTGATCCTCTACGACGCCTCGGACATGACCTTCGAGACGGTCGAGATCCGCAAGAACCCCGACTGCCCTGTCTGCGGCGAGAACCCGCGGATCGAGTCCGTCCGCGACGTGGAGTACGAGGAGACCTGCGCGATCCGCGCGGAGTGAGTGGTCCCCTCGATCGTCGCCCGGTCTCCTATCTCCACGTTAGACGACACGAGCCGGCGATTTTCCGACGCGACCCATCGTTCGACTTTTATACCGACAGCCCTCCTGAGCGGACATCCACATGGACCGTGATATCACATGACGGATGATGCACAGTCGGATCGGTGGGCACCCATCCGGACGGCCGGGCGGTGGTCGGTCCACGCCCGGACGCACCTGACGGTGCTCGCCATCGTCGTCGTGGCGGAGGTCATCGGAACGCTTCAGTTCCCGTTCGGACCGGGGAAGGTCGTCCTCCTGCCGATGCTGTTCGCGGTCGTCTTCGGCATCCTCGTGAGCTACAGCGTGCTCGGACGGTACGTTCCGGCCCTGCGGAGGGTCGTCTCGGAGGGGGTGAGCCGCGTCAGCGCGCCGCTGTTGATCATCGCGCTGATGCCCCTCGGCGTCAAGTACGGGACGCTCGTCGCGCCCTCGTTCTACGACCTCGTCGCCGCGGGACCGGCGTTCGTCCTGCAGGAGTTCGGCAACCTCGGGACCATCCTCGTCGCCCTGCCCATCGCGCTCCTGCTCGGGTTGAAGCGGGAGGCCATCGGCGGCGCGGTGAGCATCGCGCGCGAACCGACGCTCGGCGTCGTCACCGACAAGTACGGCATCGACTCGCCGGAGGGGCGCGGCGTCCTCGGGACGTACCTGACGGGGACGGTCCTCGGGACTATCTTCTTCGGCCTGCTCGGCGGGTTCGCGCCGGCCACCGGACTGCACCCGCTGGCCCTGTCGATGGCCTGCGGGATGGGGAGCGCGAGCATGATGACCGCCTGCTCCGCGTCGCTCGCCGAGGCGGTCACGACCGTCCCGAGCGAGGAGGTGCTCTCGTTCGCCGCGACGAGCAACCTGCTGACGGGCATCACCGGCCTCTACATGGTCATCCTCGTCGGGCTCCCGGTCGTCAACGCGCTCTACGGCGTCCTCGAACCCGTCATCGGGAGGGGTGGTGAGTGATGGGCGCGTCGGAGACGGAGTCGGGGCGAATGTCGCTCGGCGAGTTCAGTCTCGACTCGCTGAAGATGCTCGTCGTCGTCGGCCTCATCACGCTCGTCGGGAACCGGATCGGGTACGGCATCGGCCTCCTCGAGGCGCTGCCGGGGATGGCGCTCATCGTCGCCATCGGTCTCGCCTCGCTCCTGCTGGGGCGACTCCTCCCGCTCGATCTCCCCGCGTTCGCCTACGCGATGATCATCGCCTTCCTGATCGCGCTCCCGTTCTCCCCCGTCCAGGAGCCCGTGCTCGCCGCGACGGGCCAGATCGACTTCCTGGCGACGACGACGCCCATCCTCGCGTACGCCGGGCTCTCGATCGGGCTACAGACCGCCCGCATGAAGGAGGTGAGCTGGAAGCTCGTGCTCGTCGCCGTGTTCGTCTTCTTCGGGACGTTCTTCGGCTCCGCGGTCATCGCGCAGGTCGTCCTCTCGCTACAGGGGGTCATCTGACGTGAGCGCGACCGACGCGACGGCGCTGAAGCGCCGCGTCTGCGCGGCCATCGACGAGCGCCGGGACGACCTCGTCGCCCTCGCCGAGTCCATCGCCGCGGAGCCGGAACTCGGGTTCAAGGAGGTCGAGACCACCCGGAAGGTCGTCGACGCGTTCGAGGGGCTGGGACTCGACGCGGAGACGGAGATCGTGGTCACGGGCGCGCGGGCGCGCTACGGCGACGGCCCGGCGGTCGGCGCGGTCCTCGGCGAACTCGACGCGCTCGTGAACCCCGAACACCCCGACGCTGACCCGGAGACGGGGGCCTGTCACGCCTGCGGCCACCACGCCCAGATCGCCAACCTCGTCGGGGCGGCCGTCGGGCTGGTCGGCGCGGACGCGGCCGACGAGCTGGGCGGTGCGGTCGAGTTCGTCGCGGTCCCGGCCGAGGAGTACCTCGACCTGGACTATCGGCGCGGGCTGGTCGAGGCCGGCGAGATCGAGTTCTTCGGCGGCAAACAGGAACTCATCCGCCGGGGGTACCTCGACGACGTCGACTTCGCGACGATGATCCACGCCGGCAGCGACGTGCCACACCGCGAGATCACGAGCGACTTCTCCACGAACGGCTTCGTCGGGAAGTCCGTCACCTACCGGGGTCGTGAGGCCCACGCGGGCGCGGCCCCCGAGGAGGGCGTCAACGCGCTCAACGCCGCGACGCTGGGACTGAACGCCGTCCACGCCCAGCGCGAGACCTTCCGCGACGAGGACGCCGTCCGCGTTCACCCGATCCTGACGCGCGGCGGCGACGGCGTGAACGTGGTGCCGAGCGAGGCGCGACTCGAAGCGTACGTCCGCGCCAGGACGGTCGAGGCCGTCCTCGACGCGAACGAGAAGGTCGACCGCGCGCTCGAATCCGGCGCGATGGCCGTCGGTGCCGACGTCGCGATCGAGGACCACCCCGGGTACCTCCCGCTCCGGACCGACCCGACCATCGTCGACGCACACGACGAGAACGTGGCGTTCGTCGCGGACGACGTGACGATCACCGAGGGCCGACCCCACCTCGCCGGCTCGACCGACATGGGCGACGTCACGCAGGTCCTTCCCGGCATCCACCCGTGGGTCGGCGGCTTCGAGGGGAGCGTCCACTCCCGCGAGTTCCGCGTCGTCGACGAGGAGATGGCCTACGTCGTCCCCGCCAAGGTCACCGCCTGCACGCTCGTCGACCTGCTGACCGACGACGCGAAGCTCGCGGCGATCCGCGAGGCGCGCGACGCCAAACTGAGCACGGACGAGTACCTCGATCGGGTCCGGTCGATGCGGACCGACTCGACCGCGACGTACTCGGACTGACGCCGAGTTCGGCGCTCACCGGCTCTCGCTCGCCCCGACTCGCACGTCCTCTCGCTCGAAGTCCTCGCCCGTCCACCGCCAGCAGCCGACGGACTCCTCGCCCGGAACGACGATGACGTAGCGCGCCCCCGCCCAGGTCGCCTCCGCCCTGTCGGTCGCGCTCGGCCGCGGCGGCCCCCTCGGGTGGGAGTGATAGAAGCCGACGACCGCCCCGCCCGCCTCCTCGATCGCCCCCATCGCCGTCAGCTGTTCCGCCGGGTCGAGTTCGTAGCGCGTCTCGGGCGTCGCGGCGACGTTCGGCACCCGGCGGTGGTCGGTCACGCGCGCCCGCTCCCCGTCCTCGACGCCGCCGAGGACGCCGCAGACTTCCTCTGGCGCGCCGTCGCGGGCGTGGGCGAGCAGGGCGTCGCGCACGGTGCGCGGAACGACGAGCATCGCCCGCTCAGACCGCCACCCGCGAGAGCGGGCGGGCGACGTCCTCCGGCGGCGCGTCGAACAGCGTCGGGTGGAGCAGCGCCGCGAGGTACTCGAGCGTCTCGACGAGGCGCGGTCCCGGGCGGTTCACGTAGTGGTGTCCGTCCATCGCGTAGGCGCGACCCGAGCGGACCGCCGTCAGGTCGTCCCACCCCGGACGCTCCGTGAGGTCGGACAGGTTCGCCGCGGTCTGGTCGAGGCCGAAGCCGCAGGGAGCGGCGACGAGCACGTCGGGGTCGGCCTCGCGAATCTCCTCCCACTCGCGGGGGACGGACGCGGGCGCGTCGAACAGCGCCTCGCCGCCCGCGTCCTCGATCAGTTCGGGCACCCAGTGACCCGCGGTCATCACCGGATCGAGCCAGTCGAGCACGGCGACGCGCGGACGCTCGTCCGCCGCGGCGGCGACCTCCCGAACGGCGCGCACTCCCGAACGGAGTTCGGCGACGAGCTGGTCGGCGTGACCCTCTCGACCCGTCGCCCGCCCGATCCGCCGCACGTCGTCGAACACGTCCGCCAGGCTGTGGGGGTCGGTCGTCAGGATCCGACAGTCGAGGTCGAGTCGCCCGACCGCCCGCTCGACGAGCACCTCGTCCACCGCGCAGACGTCGCACAGCCCCTGCGTGACGATCAGGTCGGGGTCGGCCTCCGCGAGCGCGTCGAGGTCGATCTCGTAGACGCCCTCGCCCTCGCGCTCCGCGTCGAGCACCTGGCCGTCGATCTCCGCGCTGGCGGCGGTCGGGTCGATCCGCGTCCCGTTCACGGCGGGCTTCTCGGCCGCCTCGGGCGGGTAGTCGCACTCGTGGGAGACCGCCACGGGTTCGAGGCCGAGCGCGTAGACGATCTCCGTCGCCGAGGGGAGCAGCGTGACGATGCGCATACTGCCCCTAGCGGCCGCCGGAGGATAAATCGTCAGTCCGCGCCGGCACACGCCTCAAGTCGCCGCGGTGCGTAGGAGGATCGATGGTTCGGTTCCTCTCGTCGGCGCTCGTCGAGGCCTACGCGCTCGTTCGCGTCGCCCTCGACCGGCGGACGCCGCGTCGCGCCGCCGCGCTCGTGCTGGTCGCCGTCGCCTACCTCCTGGTCCCGACGGACCTCCTTCCCGACGTGATCCCCGTGCTCGGGTGGGGGGACGACCTCCTGCTCGGCGTCCTCGTCCGGCAGGGCGTCGCCGGCGTCGTCCCCGACGACGTGCTCGCGGAGCACCGCGCCGCGGCCCGCGAGCGAGTCTGGGTCGCCGCCGGCGTCGTCCTCTCGATCCTCGCGCTGTCGATCGTCGCCGTCGCGTGGCGACTCGGCTGGCTATGAGCGGGGGTCGGGCGGTCGACGAGGACGATGCGACGCGGGCGACCGGGCGCGACGAATCCGACAGCCACTCGGCGCGCGCGCGCCAACCGCCGACGATGACCGACGCCGGCGTCTACCGCGTCCTCCCAAGCACCCGTGCGCCCGACGAGTACCTGCTACTCGACGCGGAGACGGCGGACCCCGTCTACGTCGCCCGCGAGGGATACGAGGGGCCGCTCGCCGAGCGCGTGGCCGCCCTCGAACCGGGCAACGCCGTCCGCGCGACGTTCGACTGGTCCGGCGAGCGGCCGCGCTTCGCGACCGTCGAACGCGAGACCGAGACGCGGTTCGCGTTCGCCCGCGGCGTCTCCCCCACGTTCGAGGCGGCGCTCGACTGCTGGCGCGAGGCCGAGCGCACCGGCGCGGCGATGAACTCCCGCGTCACGCGGAGCACCGACGGCGATGTCAACGGCGTCCTCTACGTCTTCGCGGAGCAGGCCGGCGAGCGCGACCTCTTCGCCGAGTTCGAGGACGGCGTCACGCCCCTCGAACCGCTGCTCGACCGCATCGAGGGGGCCGACCCGCCGTACGAGGTGTTCGTCCTCGACCCGGACGACGATCCGTTCGTGATCGTCTACGTCGCGCTCCGGCGCGACGGACTGCTCGCGCGGACGGTGCGGGAGACGTACGGGCTCGATTCCGGACGCGGGACGCGCGGGACCGGCGACCGCGGGAGCGACGGGTGCCACGAGGGCGACGGGCAGGCTTAATCCCCCGCCCCTCGACGTTCGACCATGCCCCGGGTCGACGAGGCGCTGTACGAGCACCTGGAGGAACACCTCATGAGCCAGAACGTCTACCTGACGGACGCGGGGTGCGTCGACGGGACGCTCGAACTGGTCTACGAGACGGTCCTCCCCACCGGCGGTGTCCCCCCGCGGCAGGTCGGGAGCGTGATCGTCACCCTCCGGGAGTACGACGGCTGGGAACCCCGGGACGTGGGCGCGACCGTCACGAACCCCGACGGCGTGGTCCACGGCACGTGGGAGGTGCGCGGGTCGTGGCTCTGTGCCCTCGAAGCGGGCGACATCGACGAGCACGAGTTCTCCCGGCGGGCCATCGACGCCGTCCGCGCGTGGGGGCCCCGCCCCGACGCGGACTGACGCGGTCAGCGACGAGCGCCAACAGCTATCCCGGTCGCCTCGCTTCCCACCGTATGCACGACGTGTTCGAGAACCGGGTGCGCTTCGCTGAGACTGACCAGCAGGGCGTCGTCTTCTACGGTGAGTACGTCACCTACCAGGACGAGGCGGTCAACGCCTACCTCCGGGCGATCGACTACGACTACGACGCGATGCTCGCCGCCGGCTGGGACGTCCACGTTGCCCACGTCGACCTCGACTACCGCGCCCCGGCGCGCTTCGGGGACGTGCTCGTCAACGCCCTCCGGGTCGAGTCGATCGGCGAGTCGAGCGTCCGGTTCGCCTACCGCGCCCGCCGGAGGCGGGACGACGCGGTGCTCGCGGAGGGACACGTCGTCCACGTCGCCGTCGACGAGGCGGGAGGTTCGACGCGCGTCCCCGACGACTTCCGAGACGCCGTCGTCGCCTTCCAGGACGAACCGCCCGAGCAGTAGGCCGGAATCGGTGGGAACGCAGCAAGAGTTCAAGTAGGAGGGGGCGGCCAGCGTCCCCGTGCGCTGACTCCCGCCACGGGTCGTCCTGCGGTTGCGCGGCACAGCGGCCCGTGGAGCGACCGTGCCGCCTGTTCGCCAGCCCTCTCGGAGCCCGCGCCTAGCACACGGGTCGGGGATCGACGCCCATCCCCTCGAGCGTTTCGGCGTACTCCTCGTAGGCGCGCTCGACGACCTCGACTGCGGCCTCCTCGGCGCGCTCCCAGTCGTCGTCGCCCTCGCACACCTCCTCGAGCAGCCGCGCCCCCTCCTCGACCATCTCCCGCGTCTCCCCGCGCAGCTCGCGGAAGCGGTCGGCCGTCCGCTCGTCGGACTCGTTGACGAAGAAGTTGATCGTCTGCAGGAGCGTGCGGTCGGTCACCATCGGTCGGCCGACCATCCCGGCAGCGACGCGTTCGGCGGTCGAGTCGAGCCCGCGGAGGTACTCGTGGAGCGGGTCGGCGTCGGGATCGGGTTCCACGTCCTCGTCCAGCAGCGCGACGACGCGATCCGCGTGCTCGCGCTCCCGTTCGGCGGCATCGACGAAGGCCGCGCGCGCCGCCTCCGCGCTCTCGCTCGCCGCCCACGACTCGAACGTCTCGACGGCGCGGAGTTCGGCCCGCGCCGCGCTCGCGAGCACGTGCTCTCGATCGAGCCGCGCCGCGGTCGCCGCCACGAGCGCCTTCTCGCTCCCGAGGCGGTCGAGTTCTCGCTCGCACTCCTCCCGGACGGTCGCCGTGAATTCGTCGGCGTCCATGGTCGACTCCACACTGCCGCGGCATATGTAGGGTCGTGTCGAGAATCGGAACGGTCGCGCGGCGCTTATCGGCGCGGATCACCTCGGTCGAGGTATGAGCCAGGAGTCATCGACGGCGTCGGCCGACGCCATCGACGCGGCGACGCTCCGCGACCGACTCGCGGCCGGGGAGCGCGTCCACCTCCTCGACGTGCGAAACAGGTCCGAGATCGACGAGTGGCGCATCGACGCGCCCGAGCGGTCCGCCATCCCGTACATGCGCTTCGTCGCCGCGGGGGCCACCGACAGCGTCGCCGACCTCGCGTCCGACCTGCCCGACGAGGTCGTCGTCGTCTGCCCGCAGGGGGAAGCGAGCGACGAAGTGGCCGCCATGCTGCGCGAGGAGGACTTCGACGCGATCAACCTCGCCGACGGGATGGAGGGCTGGGCGCGCCTCTACGAGGCCACGGAACTGGACGCGGACGCAGAGGCGACCGTCCTCCAGTACCTCCGGCCGTCCAGCGGCTGTCTCGCGTACCTGGTGGTGAGCGACGGCGAGGCGGCGGTGATCGACCCGCTGCGCGCGTTCGCGGACCGGTATCTCGCGGACGCGCGCGACCTCGACGCCGAACTGGTCTACGCGGTCGACACGCACGTCCACGCGGACCACGTGAGCGGCGTGCACGACCTGGCCGCCGAGGGCGTCGAACCCATCCTCCCGAGCGGGGCCGTCGGGCGCGGGCTCGCCGACGCCGACGACTTCACGCTCCTCGCGCCGGGCGACGCGCTCGAGATCGGGGGGGCCACCGTCGAGGCGATCGCCGCGCCCGGCCACACGACGGAGATGACCGCCTACCGCGTCGGCGACCTCCTCCTGACCGGCGACGGCCTGTTCCTGGAGCGCGTTCCGCGCCCCGATCTGGAACGCGAGGCGCTACGCGCCTCGGAACGCGCGAGCGGACGGAGTCAGCGAGCGGCGGGCGACGACGGCGCGCGGGAGATGGCCCGCGACCTCCACGCGACGCTCACCGAGCGGTTCGCCGACCTGCCGGACGATCTGACCGTCGCGCCGGGGCACGTCGAACCGGACGTGGCGGCGACGGGACCGTTCGTCGCCGCGCTCGGCGACCTCCGCGAGCGCCTGCCGGCCTTCGAGCAGGACCGCGAGGCGTTCGTCGCGTTCGTCCTCGACAGGATGGGTTCCCGTCCGGCGAACTACGAGGAGATCGTCGCCGTCAACCTCGGCCGGGAGGACGTGGACGACGAGACGGCGTTCGAACTCGAACTCGGACCGAACAACTGTGCCGCGGGGTGAGCCGATGCGCGAGGCCGTCCGAACGTACGTCCTGACGAAACACCGACCGCTCGTGGAGCGGGTGCTCGACTGCGCCGACGCGGTCGCGGAGCGCGAGGATCTCGACGCCGCCGACTCGCTGTCGAACCCGCTGAGCGCCGCGCTCGCACACGCCGGGATCACGCAACAGCTCCCGGCGGTGCTCGCCGGGGCCGTCGACGCGGCGGGCGAGGAGCTGCCGGCGGAGCCCGTCGCCGCGCCGCCGTACGTCGTCGTCACCAGCGCCGGGCCGATCCTGCGCGCGACGCTGGACTCGGGGCGACTCGTCGTCCGGATCGAGGTCTTCCGCCTCGAACACGGCCCGCGCCGGTACGTCCGCACGGCGCGGACGCCGGAGGCGGCGCTGTCGGTCGAGGTGCGCTAGAACAGGGAGAGCTTCCCGCGGTCGTAGAGGTCGAGTTCGCTCACGTAGGAGGGGTCCTGCCGCGCGGCGAAGGCGACTGCCTCGGCCACCTCCTCGGGTTCGACCGCCTCGCCGTACTCGTAGCGGTCCTCGAACGCGGTCGGCTCCTCCTCGTCGACGCCCGAGACCGCGAACTCCGTGCGCACGGCGGCCGGGTTGATCACCGTTACCGCGACGCCCTCGTCGCCCACGCGGGCGGCCACGCTGAGGGCGAACCCGCGCGTCCACCACTTGCTCGCCGCGTAGACCGGGTTGAACGGGCGGGGGTACTGGCCCGCGAAGCTCCCGACGAACAGGAGCGTCCCCGCGGACTCGCGGAGGTGCGGGAGCGCGGCGCGCGTGGCGAAGAACATCCCGTCGACGTTCGTCTCCATCATCGTCCGGTACTCTTCGGTGGTGAGGTCGGCGACGCCCGCCCCGCGTGCGAGGCCGGCGTTGTTGAGCAGAACGTCGAGTCCGCCGAAGCGCTCGACCGTCGCTTCGACGAGCGCCTCGACACTCCCCTCGTCGCGCACGTCCGTCGGGACGACCGCCGCCTCGCCGCCGTGTTCGTCCTCGACCGCGTCGGCGAGTTCTCGCAGTCGCTCCTCGCGGCGGGCGGCGAGCACCACGTTCGCGCCGTCCCGCGCCAGCGCGTGCGCGGAGGCCGCGCCGATGCCCGAACTCGCGCCGGTGACGATGGCCGTCCGCCCGTCGAGTGGTGGCGTCATGCGCGATGCTACCGCGCCGAGAGGCCTCGCTCTTTCCCTTCCGGCGAGGCTCCCCTACGCCTCGCGCGCCTCGAGATCTGACAGGACCGCCTCGGCGTGGCCCTCCGGCGAGACGCCCTCGTAGGCGGCGACGACCTCGCCCCCGTCGACGACGTACGTGTTGCGGAACGTGCCGTCGAAGGTGTTGCCGAACATGGTCTTCTCGCCGTAGGAGTCGTAGCGCGCGGCCACCTCCCCCTCGGGGTCCGAGAGGAGGGTGAAGGGGAGGTCGTACTTCTCCGCGAACGCCCGGAGGTCGGCGGTCGAGTCGTCGCTGATCCCGAGGACGGTGATCTCGCGCTCCTCGTACTCGTCCCACGCGTCGCGGAAGCCGCAGGCCTCGGTCGTGCAGCCCGGTGTGTCGGCGCGGGGATAGAAGTAGACGACGACCGGACCGGCGAAGTCGGTCAGTCGGGTCGGCTGTCCGTCCTGATCGAGCAGTTCGAAGTCGGGTGCGTCGTCGCCTGCCGAGAGCATCGTCCGTCGAGTCGCGAAGCGAGAGCAAACGGGTTGCGGTCTCCCCCGGGAGTTATCGTCCCCCGTGACCATCCGGCGGTATGCGACTCGATGACGCGACCGTGTTCGTGACGGGGGCGGGTGCCGGGATCGGCGAGGCGACCGCGCTGCGCTGCGCCGAGGAGGGAGCGACCGTGATCGCCACCGACGTGGACGAGGCGGCCGCCGCGGGAACCGCCGACGCCGTCCGCGAGGCGGGCGGCGAGGCCGCCTCGCACGCGCTCGACGTGACCGACGGCGATCGGTTCCACGACCTCGTGGCGGCGACCGCGGAGGAGTACGGCCTCGACGGCGTCGTCAACAACGCGGGCGTCGGCCACCCGCCCGAGTACACCGAGGAGACGGGGACTGACGTGCTCGAGCGGGTGGTGGACATCAACGTCTACGGCGTCTGGCACGGCTGTCACGCCGCCCTCCCGATCATGAAGGATCAGGGTCGCGGCGCGATCGTCAACGTCGCCTCGCTCGCGGCCGTCCTCGGCCTGCCGAAGCAGGCGGTCTACTCGCTCACGAAGGGGGCCGTGCTCAACTTCACGCGGGCCGTCGCCGCCGAGGCGGGACCGAAGGGCGTCCGCGCCAACGCCGTCTGCCCGGGGTTCACCGACACCGACCTCGGCCGGCAGTACTTCGAGACGCGCTCGAACCCCGAGGAGGTTCGCGCGCGGATGGAGGCGCAGTACCCGCTCAAGCGCCTGGGCGAACCCGGGGAGATCGCCGACGCGATCCTGTTTCTGCTCTCCGAGGAGTCGTCCTACGTCACGGGACACGGCCTGATCGTCGACGGCGGGTACTCGATCAGCTAACCGACCTCGGACCACACCTGCCGGAACTTCCCGCTGTCGGGGTCCCGCTGTGGGGGTTCGTCGTCGTGCACGACGATCACGTCGCCGATCCCCTGCTCGTGGAGGTACGACCGCAGGCGCTCCTCCGCGCGCTCCCGGGCGGCGTCCGCGTCGCCGCCGGCGCTCGTCGCAATGCGGAGGTCGAGCGTCGCGTCCTCGATCTGTCGCAGCTGGAACCGTTCGACGCCCGGCGTCCCCTCGATCGCGCCGCCGACCCCGAGGGGGAACACCGGTACCCGGTCGCCCGCCTCGCCGGGCAAGCGGAGCACGTCGTCCGTCCGCCCCTCGACCTCGACGACTGGAAGGGGACTGCCGCAGGGACAGTCCTCCGGTACCGCGGTGAGGCGATCGCCGAGGTCGTAGCGGACGAGTGGCTGGACGCGGTTCGCCAGGTTGGTGAGGAGGACGGTGTGCGAACGTTCCCCGGGCGCGACCGGTTCGTAGTCCTCGTCGACCGGTTCGAGCACGACCCAGTCGGCGTTAGCGTGGAGGTTTCCGACGGCACACTCGAACGCACAGGCGGTGAACTCGGTCGCGCCGTACAGTTCGCGCACTCGACCGAACGCCGTCTCCAGTTCCTCGCGTCCCGCGGACGGGAGCGTCTCCGCCGTCGGCACGACGAGCGCCGGATCGACGCGAAGTCGTCCGTCGCGTCGTTCGCGCGCGAGTTCCCTGAGGACGGTCGCGTAGCCGACGAGCATCGCGGGGCGATAGTCGTTCAGCGCGGCGACGAGGTCGGGGAGCGGTTGGCTCACGGAGAAGACGCGGATGCGGTCGCCCGCGAGCCGCGGCGCGAGGTTCCGGGCGAACTCGACGCCGGCGACGCCCGCGTAGTGGCCGTCGGTCGCGGCGATCAGCGCGCGTCGACCGCCTCGTCGGACGTACTCGCCAACGCCGCCCCGCCCGAGCCACGGGCCGATCGCGCGGAGCCCACCTACCGCGGAGAGGACCGCGAGCGCTCGGCGATCCTGTACGAAGATTCCGGGATTTCCCGTCGTCCCCGACGTAGTCCACACCGGATAGCGCCCAAGGTACGGCTCGCCGATCCGATCGTGGTCGGCCACGAAGTCGTCGAGGTCCTCCACGGTGAGCGCCGTGTCCGTCACCACGTCGTCGAAGCGGTCCATCAACTCGGGTTTCGTCACCGGCGGGTACGCCGTGAGGTCGGTCGTTCCCTCGGGAACGTCCGCGTAACGGTCCCTGTAGAAGCGCGACTGGCGGCGGACGAACGCCAGGTGCTCGCGGAGGTGGCGGCGTCGGTAGCGTTCGACGGTGGCGGTCGTGCCGCGGCCCGCACGCCACGTCTCCAGCGGGATCGTGAGGTACTCGGTCGGTCGCACTGTCGTCACCGACGAACCGTACCGCGCGCGGCGTCATAACGTCCGTTCACCGCGTCACGAGTGTCACGCGACGGTGCTCGCGGTACCCTCGAAGTCCCGTCCGAAGGCGAGAAAGAGCACGACCCCGAGGACGCCCACCGCGGACGCGGCGGTGAACGCGAGTTCGGGCGAGTACCCGTAGAGCACCCCGCCGATGGCTGCGCTCGGGATGACGACGAAGTTGCGCACGAGGTAGTACGACCCCGCCACGCGGCCGCCGGCGTTTCGCTCCGCGGGACCGACGATGAGCGCCTTGTGGGCGGGCAGGCCCGCGAACCGGAGTCCCGAGAACGCGAACAGCAGCGCGACGGCGACCGGGTCGGCGGGCGCGTGGACGAGCAGTACCGGGAAGACCGCGTACACGGCGAACCCGAGCGCGACGACCGGCTTCAGCCCGACCCGTCGGGTCAGGGCCGCGACGGGGACCATCGTCAGGAGCGCGACGGCCATCTCGACGGCGAGCAGCACGCCGAAGAACGCGTCCGGCCCGAGGTAGCCCACGACGGGGAGGGTCGCCGACACCCGCAGGAACTGCGTGACGACGATGACGAAGAACGTGTAGACCATCCCGTTGGCGAAGCGTACGAGCGTGTCCCCGAGCAGGAGCGGCGGGAGTTCCGGCGGGAGGTTCCGCAGGTCCGCCGCCAACTGCCCAACGCCGGCGAAGGACTTCCCGAGCGTGTCCCCCTCGGGATCGTAGAGGAAGTGCTGGGCGACGGTGCCGACGAGCGCCGCGACCGCGGCCACCGCGATCACGTACCGAAAGCCGAGCGAGAAGCCGTAGCGGGCGACGAGCGCCGCGGCGAGCAGCGGTCCGACGAGGAACGCCGTCCGGCGGACCGTCTCGGTGCTCGCGAACCCCGTCGCCAGCCGGTCGTCGCGCACGCTCTGCTTCACGACGGCGAACGTCGCGCCGAGACCGAACGACTGCCAGCACTGCACCAGGAGGAGGCCGACGAACACCGCCCCGACGCCGAGGCCGAGCGCGCCCGCGGCGGCCCACAGGACGAACCCGAGCGTCGAGAGCAGGCCGAACAGCGTGAGCGCCGTCCGCGATCCGATGCGGTCGGAGAGCGCGCCGCCGGGGTAGGGGTAGGCGAAACTGATGACGTTCCCGACGGTGCCGTACAGGCCGATGACGACCGCACTCGCGCCGAGGAGATCCAGGTACCGCCCCATGTAGCGGCCGGTCATCTGGAAGCCGAGGCTGAACGCGAACATCGACAACGAGAGGACGAGCACGTCACGCTCGAACGAGAACAGCTGACGGACGATTCCCCGGACGCTCGCGCTATCGCTCGCCACAGTGTCCGTTCCGGACGACGATCACATGAATCCCGCTATAATGGCTCGATAGGTCTCTATAGCCTCGCCCGCCGACCGACGGCGGCACCCAGCGCGAGGGCGGCGGCGAGCAGCGTCGCGCCCCCCGTGAACCCGGGACCGGCCCCCTCCGTGGCCTTCGGCCCGTCGGTCGCCGTTTCGTTCGGGACGTCGGCCGACGCCGCTCCGTCGTCGCCGTTCGGCGACGAGCCGCTATCGCGCACGCCCTCTACCACTACCGCGTTGGAGGTGACCCCGTCCGCGGCGACGACGATGCGCCGCGGTCCCGCCTCCTCGATGGGGATCCGGGCGACGCCCTCGTCGTTCGTCTCGCCGACGCGCTCCCCGTCGATGCGGACGGCCGCACCCGAAACGCGCTCGCCGTACTCGTCGGTCACCGTGACGATGACCGTCTGCCCCACGACCGTCTTCGAGTTCGCGACCATGAGCGAGAGCGACGGGGTGCGCCGGATGTCGACGGTGGCCGTCGTCTCGTCCTCGTCGACCGACAGGGTGCGGCTCACCGACTCGTAGCCGGGCTTGCTCACTCGCAGTTCGTGCTCTGCGTTCACCGGCACGGAAGCGGTGAAGCGTCCGTCTTCGGACGTGTTACCGCTCGCGTGGTCGCCGACGTGTACCTGCGCGTCGGCGACCGGCCGAGGATCCTCGAAGTGGTCGTCTACCACCCGGACCTCGACTGGGACCGTGCCCGAGTCGAGTTCGAGCATCCAGAACTGGTCTCCCTTCACGTCGAGCGAGCGGTCGAGCACGTAGTACCCCGACTTCTCGATTCGGAGACCGTACGTCCCCCGCTCGACGTCGCCGGTGGTGAACGCACCGTTCTCGTTCGTCTTCCCCTTCGCCACGACGTCCCCGTCCTGCGTGACGGTGACCGACGCGCCGACGACGGGGCCGTCGTCGTCCCCGACGTAGATGCTGGCGCTCCCGCGCTCGACGACGCCGACGGTCACCTCGCCGCCGGCCGCGCTCTCGATCACGTACGGATCGTTTCGTATGTACCGGTCGTCGTCGACGGAGATGCTGACCGTGCTGCCCTTCGGCACGTCGATGAGGACCTGGCCGTTGCTCCGCGTCGTGTCGGCCGCGCTGCCGCCCGCCCACTCGGCGATCACCTCCGCGTCGCTGACGGGCGCGCCCTCCCGATCGACGACGGTGACGGTGAGCGTCACCTCCTGGTTCGCGGCGAGGGCCGTCGGAAGCGTCGCGGTGACGAGGAGCGCGCAGACGGCGACGAGCGCCAACTGTTCGAATCGCATACTGTTCGGAAGGAATGAGTGTGACTAATCACTGTCGCCGGCGTCTGACGCGCGTCACTCGCTCCGACGACCGGCGTGTCCCGGGTAGTCGCGCTCGAACCGGTCCTCGATCTCCTCGCGGTCGAAGGCGACGATCGTGGGGCGGCCGTGCGGGCAGGCGTAGGGGTTCTCACAGCCGTCGAGCGCGGAGAGCAGGTCCACGACCGAGCCCTCCGTCAGCGAGGTGTTGCCCGTCACCGAGGGGTAGCAGGCGAGGTCGGCGAGCAGGTCGTCCGCAGCGGCCTCGACCGTGCTCGCCCCGTCGCCCGCCACGAACGCCGTCAGGAGGTCGCGGACCAGGTCCTCACGCCCCGTCAGCAGCGCGGGGACGGTGCGCACCTCGGCGACGCGATCCGCCACGAGCCCCGCGTGGAAGCCGAGCGACGCGAGGGCGTCCTCGAAGTCCTCGAACAGCGCCGCCTCGCGCGCGGTGAGTTCGAGGCGGACCGGCTCCGCGAGCGCCTGCGTCGTCACGTCCCCCGCGAACGCCTCGCGGAGACGCTCGTAGTTCACCCGCTCGTCGGCCGCGTGCTGGTCGATCAGCACGAGGCCGTCGTCGGTCTCCGCGACGACGTAGGTGTCGTCGTACTGCCCGAGTACGGACAGCGACGGGAGGCGCTCGTACTCCGGTTCCGGGTCGTCGTCGCTCAGGCGGGTCTGCTCGGTCGCGGCGCAGAACTTTCGCGACCGTCCGCGGTCGTGGGGATGCGCTTCGGGCGTCGGCCCGCGTTCGTCGGCGTCGGCCACACTGGAGTCGTCGCTCTCGCCGCGCGCGCTCGTGGCCGACGCGCCCTGCCCGTCGCGCTCGCCGGCGTACATCGGGTCCTCGGTCGGCGCGGCCGACACGGAGGGGTCCGCGCCGTCGACCGGGGAACGGGGGCGCGCACTGCGCGGCGGGGCGTCCCCGTCCCGCGACGCCGCCTTCTGGTCCCGTCCGTCGCGCCCCGCGTCCCCCTCGTCGCCCTCGTCGCCCTCGCCGCCCCCGTCCCTCGTCCGCTCGCCCCCCTCGCCGGCCTCGACGCGCTCCGGCGCGATCTCGGCCTGCTCGGGGGCGGATCGACCGCGGGGCGCGCCCGAGCGGATCAGCCCCTCGTCGAGCAGCGCGCGCTCCACGGCCGCCCGGACCTGCTCGCGCGCGCCCGCCTCGTCCGCGAACCTGACCTCGAGCTTGCGCGGGTGGACGTTCACGTCCACGGTCGCCGGGTCCACGTCGAGGAAGACGACCGCGAAGGGGTAGCGATCCGGCGCGAGCTGTGTCCCGTAGGCGTCCACGATCGCCTCGCGGACCGTGCTCGCGGTGACGTACCGCCCGTTGACGAACGCCGAGCAGTACTCGCGGCTCGCGCGGGTCGTCTCCGGGTGGCTCACCAGCCCCGACACGTTCTCGAGGGGGCCGTCCGGGAGGGTCGAGGCGTCTCCCTCGATCGGCACCATCGCGCTTGCCACCTCGCGACCGTAGACGGCCATCACGGCGCTCCTGCGGTCGCCGCGGCCCGGCGTGGCGAAGCGCTCGCGCCCGTCGGCCTCGAAGGAGACGGCGACGTCGGGGTTCGCCAGCGCGTAACTCGTCGTCACGCGCTGGACGTGGTCGGCCTCCGTCGCGGGCCGCTTCAGGTACTTCCGCCGGGCGGGGACGTTGTAGAACAGGTCCGTGACCTCCACGGTCGTCCCCTCGGGGCAGCCGGCGGGCTTCGCGCGCTCGACGTCGCCCCCCTCGACGACGAGTTCCGTCCCCCGCGCCTCCCCCCGGGGCTTGGTCGTGATCGAGAGCCGCGAGACGGCCCCGATGGCGTGCAGCGCCTCGCCGCGGAAGCCGAGCGTTCTGACGCCCCGCTCCAGGTCCTCGACGTCGGCTATCTTGCTCGTCGTGTGCTCCTCGACGGCTCGTCGAACCGCCTCCTCGTGCATTCCGCCCCCGTCGTCGGCGACGCGCACGCCGTCGATCCCGCCGTTCTCGACGCTCACCGCGATCCGCGAGGCCCCGGCGTCGAGGCTGTTCTCGACGAGTTCCTTCACGACCGAGGCGGGCCGCTCGACCACCTCGCCGGCGGCGATGCGCTCGACCGTCTTCGGGTCGAGCCGGCGGATCTCGTCACTCATCGCGACCCCTCAGTGCACGTTCGAGCGCCGCCGTCTGCCGGTCGTTCAGCAACCGGGGTGCGTCGGCGGGATCGACCCACCGGTAGTCGACGTGCTCGTGGCTCAGGCGCACCTCGTTTCGGGTCGTCGTACAGCGGTAGATCACCGCGAACCGGTCCGTCCCGCTGCTCCGCCACGCCGCCGTGTGGACCGGCCGTCCGACCTCGACCTCCAGGCCCGTCTCCTCGCGGATCTCGCGCCGGAGGCCGTCGTGCGGGCGCTCCTCGACGCCGAGCCTGCCGCCCGGGAGTTCCCACCCGTCGTCCGGGTCGCGGAGGAGCAGCACGTCGCGCTCCGGGCCGAACAGCACCGTCTTCTGGTGGACGGTCGCCCGGAGGGGGCGCTCGGTCATTCCGGCAACCGCCCCCGGAGGTCCTCAATCAACTGGAGGGCGGCAAGCGGCGTCATCTCGTTCGGATCGGCGTCCCGGAGGTCGGCGAGCACGCGCTCGGTCTCCGGGTCGAGTTCGGGTTCGGGTTCGGGTTCGGGGCCGGCCCCCGTCGGGGGATCGACCGCCGACCCCCCGTCCGCCTCCGCCTTCGCCTCCGCCGCGCCCCGGAACGACCCGGAGCCGAGGTCGAAGACGGCCTGGACGGTACCGCCGTCCCCGCTCCCGCCCTTCGCCTCGACGGCCTTCTCCTCCCGGAGTGCGTCGAGCACCTCGTCGGCGCGCTCGACGACGGGCGTCGGGACGCCCGCCAGGTCCGCGACGTACACCCCGTAGGAGCGGTCGGTCGCGCCCTCCTCGACGGTGCGGAGGAAGGTCACCTCGCCGTCCCGTTCGTCCACCGCGACGTGGACGTTCGACACGCGCGGCAGGTGGTCCGCGAGCGTCGTCAGCTCGTGGTAGTGGGTGGCGAAGAGCGTCATCGCGCCCACGGCGTTGTGCAGGTACTCCGTCGCCGCCCACGCGATGCTGATGCCGTCGTAGGTGGCCGTCCCGCGGCCCACCTCGTCTAAGATCACCAGCGACTCCTCGGTGGCCGAGTGGAGGATGTTCGAGAGTTCCTGCATCTCCACCATGAACGTCGAGCGTCCCTGGGCGAGTTCGTCGAGCGCGCCGACGCGCGTGTAGATGCCGTCGACGACGCCCACGCGCGCCCGCCGGGCGGGGACGAAGCTCCCCACCTGCGCGAGCAGCGTGATGAGCGCCGCCTGGCGCATGTAGGTGGACTTCCCGCTCATGTTCGGTCCCGTCACGATGAGGAAGCGGCGGTCGGGATCGAGGCGGAGGTCGTTCGGGACGAACTCGGTGTCCGTCTCCACGACGGGGTGACGACCCGCCTCCACGTCGAGCACGCCCGGCTCGGCCAGCTCCGGTCGCGTCCAGTCGCGTTCGACGGCGTGCACCGCGAGGCTCGCGAGCGCGTCGAGTTCCGCGAACGCCCGGCCCACGTCCTGCAAGAGCGCGGCGCGCGCCGCCACCTCGTCACGGAGTTCGCCGAACAGCTCGGACTCCAGGTCGGCGCGGCGCTCCTCCAGGCGGAGGATCTCGCGCTCGCGCTCCCGGAGTTCGTCGGTGACGTACCGCTGGGCGTTCTTCAGCGTCTTGATGCCCTCGTAGTCGTCGGGGACCGCGTCGGCCTCGGCCTTCGGCACCTGGAGGTAGTAGCCGTCGGTCTTGTTGCGGCCGACCGAGAGCCGGGAGATACCCGTCCGCCGCCGCTCGCGCTCGTCGAGCGTCTCGAACCACTCCCGGTTCGCCTCCAGCCGGTCGATCAGGTCGTCCAGTTCGTCGTCGAACCCGTGGCGGATCACCCCGCCCCCCGCGACCGCGTTCGGCGGATCGTCCGCGAGCGCCGCCGAGAGCGCCTCGCGGAGGTCCGCGGCGGCCTCGTGATCCGGTCGCGAGAGCACCTCGCTCGCCGGCGACTCGCGCAGGCGCTCGGAGTCGGAGACGACCTCGACCAGTCGCGGGAGGAGCGCGAGCGTCTCGCGCACGCGCAGGAGGTCGCCCGGGCTGGCGCTCCCCGAGACGCTCCGGCTGGCGAGCCGTTCGAGGTCGTACGCCTCCCCGAGCACCTCGCGGAACTCCTCTCTCGCGAGCGCGGCGTGCGCGAAGGCGGCCACCGTCGACTGCCGCCGCTCGAGTTCGCCGCGCGACCGGCGGGGCCGCCCGAGCCACTCCTTCAGCAGTCGCCCGCCCGCGCTCGTGACGGTGCGGTCGATCGTCTCGTACAGCGAGCGCCCCGCGCCGGTCATCGTCTCGGTGAGTTCGAGGTTGCGCTGGGTCGTCGCGTCGAGTTCGACGTGGTCGTCCGGGCGGTAGGGCTGGAGCCGCGTCACCGACGCCAGCGCGCCGACGCCCGTCTCCGAGAGGTAGGAGAGCGCCGCGCCCGCCGCGCGGACGGCCGCCTCCCCGATCGGGTCGGCGTTCCCCTCGGCGGAACCGGAGCGCGATCCGCCTCGACCGCCGTCCGACCCGCCGAGCGATTCCAGCACGTCGCCGAAGTGCTCGCGGACGGCGTGACGCGCCCGTCCCGGCGCGAAGTCCTCCGTCGCGTGGAGGGTGAGCGTCGTCTCGACGCGCTCCTCGATCCGCGCGAGCAGGTCGTCGTCCCCCCGGACCTCGGGACCGGGAAGCACCTCCGTCGGCGCGAAGCGGTACAGCTCGGTGCAGGCGGCCCCCGCGCCCGCCACGGTCGTGACGTGAAAGCGCCCGGTCGTCACGTCGACGAACGCGAGGCCGTACCTCTCTCCGCTCGCGCCCTCGCCCTCCCGAACGACGGTCGCCAGGTAGCGCGCCTCCTCGCTCGTCGTCTCCAGTAGCGTGCCCGGCGTCGCCACGCGGACGATCTCGCGGACGATCTCGCCGTCCTCGCGCTCGCGCTGGTCGGCGACGGCGACGCGGTACCCCCGCTCGACCAGCGCCGTCAGGTACGGCGTGAGTTCGGAGAGGGGCACGCCCGCCATCTTGTAGGACTCCCCGCCGCTCGAACGCTCGGACACCTTCAGGTCGAGTTCGCGCCCGACCGCCTCGGCGTCCTCGTGGAAGAACTCGTAGAAGTCGCCCATCTGCATGGCGAGCAGGTCGGCGTCCGACTCGCGCTTCAGGGCGAGGTACTGCCCGACGATTCCCTCCGCAGTCATGACTGTTGAGTGGTGGCGGGCGGAGCAAAACGCTGTGGGTTCGTCCGTGCGGGGTGGGCGTTCGGCGGGCGTCGATCAGTGATCAGTACGTCTCGACGGCGACGCCCTCGAACCGCTCGAAGTCCGCCGGATTGCGCGTCACGACGGTCGCCCCGAGATCTCGCGCCACGGCGGCGATGAGGAGATCGCCCGCGAGCGCGTTGATGCCGTCGCGGTTGATCCCCGGATCGTCGCGAAGCGTTGCCTCCAACTTACCGGCGACGTACGCGTGGTTCGCGTCGAACGGGACGATCCGGAGCCACCGGAAGTCCGCCAGGAGCTCTTCCCTCGTCGGATCGCCGATCAGGTGCTCGCCGACCGCGATCTCCTTCAGGTCGACGCTCGTCGTCACCAGTTCCTCGTCCTCGTGAGCCGCGAGATAGTCGGCGACGGCGTCCTCGCCGCGGAGGTAGTGGACGAGGAACGTACTGTCGAGCAGCTTCACTCCTCGTCACGCTCGACGAACGTCTCCAGCACCCGCCGCTGACGTTCCGACAGCCCCTCCCCGGTTCGTCGCCGCGAGGCGGCGACGGCGGCTTCGAGTCGCTCGCCGTCCTCGTCGCCGTACCTCCCGAACCCGTGTCGCCAGTCGGCCGCCACCGCCTCCGTGAGCCGCTTGACCGTGTCGCTGAAGCTCTCGTCCTCCAGCTTCTCCGCCCTCAGGCGCTCGTAGGCCTCGTCGTCGAGGCCGATCGTCTTCGTTCCCATGGTGCGTCTTTGTGCGCCCGGACACAAAACGTTCGCGTCGACTTCGATGCGTCCCCGTGGCGGTCGCGGGTGGGAGCGTCAACGTCCGCGCGAATCAGGGAAGGCGGCGCGGAAGCGTGCCCTCGGTGGGGGTTCCCGCCTCGCTACGCCGTCGAGGTCATCCCCCGAGGACCGCCTCCGGCCCCTCCCACTCGTGGACAAGGAGCCCGTAGCTCTCGTCGTCGACGCGCTCCCCGTCGACGAAACTGGTCTCGCGGACGGTCCCCTCGTGCACGAACCCGAGGCGCTCGCAGAGCGCGACGGACGCCTCGTTGGGGGCCATCGCGCTCGCGGAGATCCGGTGCAGACGCAGGCGGCGGAACCCGTAGTCGAGGAGGTGCGCGCAGGCGTCGAGGGCGTACCCCTTCCCCCACACCTTCGGGTGGAACCAGACGCCGATGTTCGCCCACCCGCGGGCGTGGTCGATCGGGTACAGCTGCACCGACCCGACCGGGTCGCCCGCGCGCTCGCCCTCGCGCGGGACCGCGAGCAGCGAGACGCCGTCGTCGCCCGTCTCTATGGGCCACAGCTCCTCGCGGTAGCGCTCCTCGGTGTGCGGCGTCCGGAAGACGTCGATGTACCGGCGCACGTCGGGGTGGTTCACCCCCTCCCGGAGGAACGGGAGGTCCTCCTCCTCGATCGTCTTCAACTCTATACGGTCGCATTCGATGAACGTCGGTCCTGGCATTACTGTCCTCTCGATGGTCGGTCGGCTGGCGGTGCGGCGATAGCGCGCGCTGAGCGCTCGACGCGCCAGTAACGCGTCGAGCGGCTCAGAAGCGAGAGGAGCGGGTCATCGGTCAGCTCTACGCCCCACTGTCGCCAGGAATGGGATAAGCGTTCGGATCAGAGCGAGAGGTACGGGATCACGGCTCCCTCGTCCCCCGAGTACGACAGCGCCTCCGCCTGGCTCGCGCCCGGGGGTCACGAGGTCGACGACGTTCGGCTCTCACCCGTTCTTCGCGACCGCGTTCGCGAGCGACAGCGCGCGTTCGGTCAGCGCCGCCGCGCCCTCGGCGAACAGGACCGCCGTCGCCTCGCGGCCGACGCCCGCCTCGAAGGCGATCGCGTCTGGCGTCTCCCCCCCGTCGAACGCCCCCGCTACGCCCTCCTCGTAGCCCGTCTCCCCGCTCGCGACGGCGACCGACCACCCGAGCGCGTCGATCGCCGCCCGCACGTCGTCGCCGTACCGGACGTTCAGCGCGAATCGGAGCGCCGGGTCGAACTCCCGGGCGGCCAGCAGCACGCGCGCGACGTGCTCGGACGCCCCGAAACGCGCGCCTCCCGCCGGACCGATCCCGTCTACCGTCCGCCGGATCCGCCCGTCGACCGCGGCGATCTCATCGACTCCCTCGGCGTAGGGGGTCGCCCCGGCGACGTTCGTCCCCACCTCCGGGACGAGCGCGCGGACGCGCTCGCCCTCCCGGAGGAGGTCGCGCGCGATCCCCTCGACCGCCGTCGCGGTGCGCTGCCGGTCGGCGCGCTCGCGCAGCGCCGCGAGGTGGTGGACCGCTCCCGGGCCCTCGCCGACGGCGTGGTGGTACCGGACGGCCCGCTCCATGAAGTCGGTCGCGCGCTCGACGGCGGCGAAGGGATCGTCGCCGTGCGCGAGGCGGGCCGCGACCGCGCTCGCCAGCGTGCACCCCGAGCCGTGAGTCGCGTCGGTGTCCACGCGCGGGTGGCGGTACGTCTCGACGCGATCCGGGGCGACGAGCACGTCCACCACCTCGTCGCCGGTGTCGAGGTGCCCGCCCTTCACGAGCGCCGCGTCCGCGCCGAGGTCGAGCAGCGCCTCGCCCGCCTCGCGCGCGTCGGCCGCCGTCTCCGGGCGCTCGCCGACGAGCACTTCGACCTCGTCTGCGTTCGGCGTCACCACCGCGGCCTCGGCGATCAGCGCCTCGTATGCCGCCTCGGCCGCCTCGGCCAGCAGGCGGTCGCCCGAGGTGGCGACCATCACCGGGTCGACCACCAGCGGGAAGTCGAAGTCGGCGGCGTAGTCGGCGACCGTCTCGACCACCTCCGCGGTGGCGAGCATCCCCGTCTTGGCCGCGCCGATCTCGAAGTCCGAGAGCACGGCGTCGAGCTGCGCCTCGACGTGCTCGAGGGGGAGGACGTGCACGCCCGTGACCCCCCGGGTGTTCTGTGCCGTCGTGGCCGCGATGACGCTCGTCCCGAACGCGCCGAACGCCTCTGCCGTCTTCAGGTCCGCCTGGATGCCCGCGCCGCCGCCGGAGTCGCTGCCCGCGATGGTGAGCGTCACGGGGCGGGTGACGGGTGCTGACTGTCGCATGCGTCGAGATGGGGTTACCACGTAGGTATAGTGTGCGGTGGTCGCGTTCGGTAACCTCTTCGAACGACGTCCCGTCCAGAGAGCGATCGATACAGGTTCGGTCGATGCAGCTACGGACGTCGGTCGTGATACGGGAGCGTCGTCACGTCGAACGCGTCGTAGTGGCGGTCGTACGTAACGATGTGATCGACCTCCAACTCGTCCATGTGGGCCGCGACGACGAAATCCGTGAACGAGGCGTTCAGATCGGTCCACTCGGTGAAGGTAGTCTTCGCGTTCTCGAACGCTACTTCCGAGACGTGTTCGAGCCGATAGACCGTGCTCTCGTCGAGCGTCGTCACGAATCTGATCGAGTTCCGCGTCGACGCCTGCTTCTTCAACCGGGTGGCGGCTTCGTCCACGATGTGTTCGTTCACGACGAGGCGACGGTAGGGAAGGTCACCGTCGCGGACGAACGCCATGAATGCCCGTGAGAGGCCGTGCATTCGATCACGCGGGTTGAACAGGGTGTAGAGGAACTTCGGCCCGACCATCACCTGGTGGCGGACGTGCCCCGGTCGAAAGTGCTCGGCCGTGATGGTCCCTATCGGCGTCTCGACCGGTTCACCCATCGGACTGACCGTGTCGTCCAGCCGGGTCGTCGGCGAGCGTGAACTCGACGTCGGTACCGCGCCACTCGTCGACGAGGTCGTCCTCTCGTCGCGCGTCCGTCTCCGCCATCGCCGGGAGCGACGCGTCGTCGAGTTCGTCGAGGACGGTGAACGCCCGGTCGTTCGGGTCGGCTTGCCGCTGGCGTTCGACCCACCCGACGAGGGCCTCCCGGCTGGCTTCCTTGACGGTCAGCCCCCGCTCTCTGGCGAACGTCCGGAATCGCTCGTACTCCTCGCCGCTCAGTTCGGTCTGGACGTGTTTGGAATCGTCGCTGCTCACGGTCACTCCCCTCTACCGTCCGATACTGGTTCATGAGACATGAAATGCACGCATGAGATACTCCATGTCCCATCTCGTTCCGGAACGCGCTCGTGGGGTGGGGAGGATCGAACGCTCTCGTCCGCTGTGCACATCCCGGTCCACGCGAACGACGCTACTCCTCCAGCTTCGGCAGGTTCTCCGCGACCGCGGCCCAGTAGGGATCCGCGCCGGGGTGGTCGGTCGGCTCGCCGTCCACGACCAGCCCGGAGCCCTCGACCACCCGGCCCGCGTCGGCGGCGGGGACGCCCTCGGCGTCGAGCGCGTCGAGCACGTCGTCCACACCCTCCTCGGGCACCGTGAGCAGGAGCGTCCCCTCGCTGATCGACGCCCACGGGTCGACGTCGAAGAACTCGCAGGTCGCCTCCACGCCGGGGAGGACGGGGATCGGGTCGCGCTCGAGTTCGATGCCGACGCCCGCGGCGCGTGCGATCTCGTAGCACCCGCCGTAGACGCCGCACTCGGTGGCGTCGTGCATCGCGCTGACGGGGGCGGCCGCCGCGGCGACGAGCGCGTCGCGCACCGGGGACATGTCGTAGAAGCGCTCCTGGGCGGCCTCGATCTCGTCGTCGGGCACCTCCCCGCGCATGAGGTCCTCGAACTGGATCGAGAGCAGGCCCGTCGCCTCGACTGCGGGTCCCTTCGTCACGACGACGCGGTCGCCGACGCGCGCCCCGTCCGGCCGGACGAGGTCGTCGTGCTCGCCCACGGCGATGGCGGTCGCGCCGCCGACCATCGGGTAGTTGCACCCCTCGTAGCGGGCGGTGTGACCGGTGACGACGCTCACGCCCAGGTCGCGCGCCTCGGCGTCCATCGTCTCCCAGACGGTGGCGAACTGCTCGTCGGTGATCTCCGGCGGGAGGTTGAAGTCGATGCTGAGGTGCGTCGGCGCGAGGCCGGAGACCGCCACGTCGCTCACGAGGATGTGGAACGCGAACCACGCCGCCCGCTCGAAGCCGAGCGAGGGCATGACGAACACCGGATCGGTCGCCATCGCGACCGCCTTCCCGCCCACGTCGATGGCCCCGAAGTCCACCCCGTGCTGCGGGGCGAGCAGCACGTCCTCGCGGTCCGCGCCGAGGTGCGGGTAGATGTACTCGTCGAAGAACTCCCGGTCTACCTTACCCAGGTCTGTCATACCGCGTGGTACAACCAGATGGTCCTTAGCCGTGGTGGTCGGTCGCGCCGCCGACCGTCGGGAAGTCGCACCCTCGTCGCGCGCCGCTCGCCTGCCGGTGACCTTTTGCTCCGCCTCCGCGCACGGTCGTGCATGTCGTCGCCCGTCGATGTCGAGGACCTGTCGGTCGCCGTCGCCCACTGGGGGATCGACTCCCCGGGGGGCGCGGAGGCGGTCGCCGTCGCGATCGCCGAGACGCTCGGCTGCGAGCGCATCTACACCGTCGGCCCGCCCGACGAGCGCACGCGCCGCGAGTACGACCACGTCGAGTTCCACGACGTCTGTCGCGACCTCCCGCTCTCCCCCCTGCGGTCGGCGCAGGCGCGCGTCGACCGCCTCTTCGAGTACGCCCTCTGGGAGGACGTCGACTGGCGGTCCTACGGCCCGCCGGACGTGCTCGTCACCAGCGGCGCGACCACCCGGGCGGTCCTCACCCCCGACGAGACGCTGCACCTCAACTACTGTCACTCGCCGCCGCGGACGCTCTACGACCGCTACCACGACCGAACCGCCTCCCTGCCCGGCGCGCTCACCCGGCCGCTGTTGCGCTACCTCCGCGTCCGGGACGGCGCGCTCGACCCCCGCGTCGACGGCTACCTCGCGAACAGCCCGGTCATCGCGCGGCGCATCTGGAAGTACTACGACCGCGAGGCGGAGGTGCTCTACCCGCCGATCGACGTCGCGGCGGCCCGGGAGCGCGAACGCGACCGCGGCGACGAGTACCTCCACCTCGGCCGCCTCGACGTCGAGAAGGGCGTCCCCGAACTCGTCGCGGCGTTCGAGGACCTCGACCGCGACCTCGCCTTCGTCGGGCCGCGGGGCGACGTCCCGGACGCCGTCCTCGACCGCATCGAGGCCGCGCCGAACATGACCTACCTCGGGTTCGTCGACGTCGAGGAGAAGTACGATCGCCTGGCGACCTGCCGGGCGGTCGCGTTCAACGGCGTCCAGGAGGACTTCGGCATCGTCCCCATCGAGGCCGTCGCCAGCGGCGCGGCGTGTCTCGCCCGGAACGAGGGGTTCCCCGGCCTGTTCGTCGACGACCGGACCGGCCTGCTCCACGACGGGACGCCGGCGGGGATCCGGGAGGCGGTCGAGCGCTTCGAGGCGGAGCCGTTCGACGCGGACCGCGACCTCGCCGACCCCTTCTCGCGCCCGGCGTTCGAGCGGCAGCTTCGAGACACGGTAACAGCCCGCTACGCCGCCTTCGACGAGCGATTCCGCGCCTGACGCCCAATAACGGTTTATAGCGAACCGACCTACCACGCGGGTAGGATGACAGAGACAATCGTCTTGGGCCTGGACGGCGCGAACTGGTCGCTCCTCCGTCCGTGGCTCGAGGACGGGACGCTCCCGAACGTCGCCGCGTTACGGGAGGAGGGCGTACACGCCGACATGCAGAGCTGTCTGCCGCCCGTCACCTGCCCGAACTGGCGCTGCTACACGACGGGGAAGAACCCCGGCAAGCTCGGCGTCTTCTGGTGGGAGAAGATCGACACCCGCTCTCGCACGCTGACGACGCCCACGTCCCGATCGTTCGACGGCGCGAACTACTGGGACTACCTCAACGAGGACGGTCACACGACCGGGATCGTGAACGTCCCGATGACCTACCCCCCCTTCGAGGTCGACGGCTTTCTGGTCGCGGGGGGCCCCGGCAGCGAGCAGTCGGGCTACGCCCACCCGCCGGAACTCGGCGACGAACTCGACGCCGAGGGCTACCGCCTCCACCCCGAGACGCCCGTCACCGCCCGCGACGACGTGGACGCCGCCCACCGCGTCGTCGACCTCATCGACCGCCGCCTCTCGACGTTCCGCGACCTCCTGGAGGAGCGCCCCGTGGACGTGGCCCACTGCACCGTCTTCTACGTCAACGTCCTCCAGCACTTCTTCTGGCGCGGCGCGCCAACGCGCCGCGCCTGGCAGGTCATCGACCGGCACGTCGGCGCGATCCGCGAGGAGTACCCCGAGGCGACGCTCCTGCTCATGTCCGACCACGGCTGTACGGACATCGACACCGTCTTCCACGCCAACAGCTGGCTGGAGCGCGAGGGCTACCTCGCGACGACGCGGAGCGCGACGGACCGCGTCGGCCGCTTCGGGGTGAACAAGAAGCGCGTCTCCCAGCTCGCCCACCGCCTCGGCGTCCACGACCTCGTGGTTCGACTCGCGCCCGATCGCCTGAAGGACGCCGTCCCGGACGACGAGTCCGGGTTCAAGCGCGAGCAGAAACTCGCCCGCGTGGACTGGGAGCGCTCGACGGCCATCGCGAGCGGTCAGGGCCTGATCTACGTCCTCGACGACGACGAGGCGACCACCGAGCGCCTGATCGCCGACCTCGAGGCCCTGCGGGACGAGGCGGGTCGCCCCGTCGCGAGCGAGGTGCTGCGTCGCGAGGAGGCCTACTCGGGGCCGTACGTCCCCGAGGCACCGAACGTCGTCTTCGACCAGCGCGAGGGCGTCCACACGAGCGGCGCGATCGGCGACAACCCCGTCTTCTCGGAGGCGGGTCGCTGGGAGGCCGAGAACGTCCGGACGGGGCTGTTCCTCGCGGCCGGGCCCGCCGTCTCGGGCGACGTCGACGACACCGTCTCGATCACGGACGTCGCGCCGACCGTCCTCCGGAGCGTCGGGAGCGCCGTGCCGACCGACATGGACAGCGAGGGCCTCGACCTCTTCGGCGACGAGGTCGCCCTCCGCGACCCCATCGACGTGCGCGGCGACGACTCCGCGTCGGACGAGTCCGTACAGGACCGCCTCGCCGACCTCGGTTACCTCGAATGACGGTCTGTCTCACGGGCGACGTCCACCACATGTCGCTCGACACCCGCGACCAGGTGTACCTGGAGGCGTCGGAGGTGGACGCCACCCTCGGGTACGTCGAGATCGCGGCGAGCTACGACCTCCCGGTCACCCTGTTCCTGACGGGGCTGGCGGCCCGCGAGGAACCGGCGCGGGTCGAGCGGCTCGCCGCCGCCGACGGCGTGGAGATCGGCGGTCACAACTACTACGCCTTCAGCACCCCCGTCCACAAGCTCTGGCGCGGACTCACCGGCTCGTGGAACGGCCCCCGCCGGTTCCAGGCCTGGGAGATCCGCCGGACGATCGACGCACTGGAGGGCTGCGGCGCGACGGTCCGCTCCTGGCGCGACCACGCCTACCGGCACGACGACGAGACGGCCGACCTGCTCGCGAGCCACGGGATCACGCACTTCTCGGACGTCGTCGATCCGGCCGGAGCGGTCGAGCGCGGGCGGCCGACGGTCGTCCCGGTGAACACGCCGCCCGACCACGAGCACGTCTACCACGCCTTCCGGACCCCCGCGTTCGTCGAGGAGGACGGGTTCGAGGGGCCCTTCGGGACCGAGTCGGTCCACCCCGACGAGTGGGTCGAGTGGGTGCTCGACGCCGTCGCCGAGCACCGCGAGGCCGGCCGCACCGCGACGGTGCTCGCCCACCCGGCGTGCATGCGCCTCGCCGACGAGATGGCGGCGTTCGACCGCCTCTGCGACGGCCTCTCTGCGTACGAGGCCGTCACCGTCCGGGAGGTGTAGTCGGACCGCCGCGACGATCCGACGGGGCGAGGACGGAGCGACGCGCCGCCACTCGCGTCCCTCCCGCTACTCGCATCACTCACGCCACTGGCGTCACTAACGCCACTCGCGTCACTCGACGTAGCCGAGCGCCCGGAGCTGGTCGGTGCTGATGCGCTCTACGTCCGCCTCGCGCTGTTTCGTCTCGAACCCCTCGACCAGTTCCTCGCGCACGCGGAGGAGGTGGGGCTCGCCGTAGACATGTTCGCGCTCGCCGAAGATCCGGAGCAGGTTCAGGTACTGCCGGAGCGGGCCGCGCCGGTTCGCCGGGGCCTGCGCGCCCTTCAACCACTTTCGGTGGGCCGCGAACGCGAGGCGTTCCTGTGGCCCCTCGACGTTCCGAACGAGCCCGCCGTCCGCGTCCCACGCCGAGCACGCGCCGTAGCGGATGCGCCCGGCGTTCGCCCAGAAGTCTGACCTGACGACGCGGTACTCCGGCGGCGTCGCGTTCCAGAGGTCGAGCCCGTCGCGGTCGGCCGGCACGTCCTCGCCGAGCGCGCCGAGGGCCGTCGGCGCGAGGTCCGTCCCCGAGAGGAGGGTGTCGATGCGCTCGCCCGCCGGGAGGCCCGCCCCCACGAAGACCGTCGGCACCTCGACGAGTTCGGGACAGACGGGCGCGCCGTGGCCCCACACCCCGCCGCGCTCGGGTTCGCCGAGCAGTTCGCCGTGGTCGCTGGTGAACACGACGAGCGTCTCCTCGAGCAGCGCGCGGTCCTCCAGGTCCTCGACGAGCCGTCGGAACCGCTCGGCGCTCGTCTCCACGCCCGCGTGGTACAGCTCGACGAGCCGGTCGGGGTCGTCGCCGTAGCGCTCGAAGAACGCCGGGGACGTGCTCCAGTCGTCGTCGGGGAGGTCGTACGGCGCGTGGCCGCCGTGGTCGTGGACGACGACCGTGAACGGCGGCTCCGACCCCTCGACGGTTCGCTCGCCCCGGATCCGGAGGACGCGGTTCGGCGGCTTCTGCGCGGGATCGGAGACGTTGTCCCAGATGGTCCGGAGGTCGGTCCCCGCGCGCTCCCCGGCGAGCAGGGGCGGCGTCTCGGCCAGCACGTCGTTGAAGTTCCAGACGCAGTGGCGGGCCGGGTACAGGCCGGTCATCATCGACGGAACGCTCGTCGCGGTGTAGGTGCTCGCGGCGATCGTCCGCCCCGCGACGCCCCGCTCCGCGACGTCGGTCGGGAGCGCGTCGTAGCGGAGACTATCGCTGATGAAGACGACGACGTTCTCGACGGTATCGCGGCCGCTGAACTTCGACAGCCCTGGCATTGCCGTCCCGGAAGGTCCCTCGCCCAATAAATCCACTCGCCGTCGCCGTGGGCACTGATAGCCGACGACGCGCTCTGGGGGAGCGATCCAGGACGGTCCTCACGAGAAGCGATCGAGGAAGGCGTCGAGCAGGGGGTGGGTGACGCCGAACCGCTCCTCGGCGGACCGGACGAGCATGACCTCCTCGGCGTTCAACCCGAGCGCGAACAGCACGAGCAGGAGGTACGCCACGGCGAACGCCGCGCCGAAGGCGATCAACCCCGCCAGCGTGGTGAGGGTGTCGGGGGCGAGCAGCGCCGTCGCGCCGAACAGCGGGAGCGCGACGAGCACCGGCGCGACGACGCGCCGGGAGATGGTGAACCGCCCGAGGTAGTAGCGCAGTTCGAGGACGGTCAACGCGTCGATGGTCATGTACGCGATGACGGTCGCGACCGCCGCGCCGAAGATGCCGTACTTCGGGATGAGCACCACGTTGAGGCCGACGTTGACGGCCGCGGCGACGGTGTTGTTGATCGCGAGTTCCCGGGAGTTGCCGAGCGCCTGGAGGAGGTTGGCCTGCGCGTTGAGCACGTTGTGGACCGCGAAGCCGAGCGCGAGGAGGGCGAGCGTCGCCGCCCCCTCCGCGTACGCCGGACGGTAGACGACGCTGATGAAGTCGGCGGGGTAGAACACCAATGGGGCGAGCGCCGGGATGCTGGCGATGACCAGCCAGCGAAGCACCGCGTTCTGCACGCGGAGCATCTCGTCGCGCCCCCCGCTGGCCTCGACCTCGCTCGCGACGGGCGTCCCGATGAAGTTGAACGCCGCGGAGAACATGATGATGAGCTGGGCGGCGGCGTAGGCGACGCCGTAGACCCCGACGGCCTCGCTGTCGAGGAAGTACAGGACGAGGAAGACGTCGATGCTCCGGTAGATGAAGTTCGCCGCCCCCGTGACGACGAACGGCGCGGAGTAGCCGACGAACTCGCCGAGCAGCGACCGATCGAGGCCGGACTCCCCGGCGGGGAGTACCCGCCAGCAGTAGTAGACGGCGAGCGCCGACCCCACGACGTACGGGACGGCGTACGCGCCGGCGACGCCCGCCTGGTCGAGCCCGTAGGTGACGGCGACGACGACCAGGCCGAACCGGACGGTCGGCTGGAGGATGTTCTCGACGTAGACGCGGTAGCGCGACTGCTTCTGCCCGCGGATCCCCCCGATCGAGATGACCGTCGCCGTCGAGAAGGGGATCGCCGCGCCGAAGATCCGGAGGCTCACCGCGACCGTCGGGTCGCCGAACACCCGGGTGGCGATGGGTTCCGCGAAGAGCACGAACACCCCGCCGACGACGATCGCCACGGGGAGACCGAGCAGGAACGCCGCCCGGGCGACCGCGCGCTTGCGCTCGTCGGGCAGTCGCGGGAGGTAGCGTGCCATCCCCTCGCCGAAGCCGACGCTGGAGACGATCGCGCCGATGTTGAGCAGCGCCGTCCCGGTCGTGATCCCCCCGAACCCGCCGGTCGAGAGGTAGCGGGCCGCGAGCACCTGCGCGAGGAAGGCGATGACGACCTCGACGACCAGGCCGACGTAGACGACCCCCGCGCCCTTCGCGAGGTCGCGGATCGCCTGGTCGGTGCTCCCGCCGCTCCCGCCGGCGTTCGTCCCCCCTCGACCGTCGCCTTCGGGGCCGCTTCCGTCGGCACTCGCGTCGCGCTCGTCGGCGTTCGCGTCGTCGCCGAGTGTCTCCTCGCTCATCGGTCACAGATGCGGGCGAGCGCCCGCTCGTATCTGTCGTAGAGTTCCTCCCACGAGTAGGACTCGATCACCGCCGCCCGGCCGTTCCTCCCGAGTCGCGCCCGCTCGTCGGGAGCCGCCGCCAGTCGGTCGACGGCGCGCGCCAGGGCGTCGGGCCGTCCGGGCGGACAGAGCAGTCCCGTCTCGCCGTCGTCGATCACCTCGGGGACGCCCCCGACGCGGGTGGCGACGACGGGCGTCTCGGTCGCCTGCGCCTCGAGCACCACGCGCGGCAGTCCCTCCGTGTACGACGGGAGGACGAACGCGTCGACGGCGCGGTAGATCGCCGGGACGTGCTCGTAGGGGACGGCCCCGAGGAAGACCGCGCGCTCGCCGGCGACCGTCTCGAGTCGATCGCGCTCCGGGCCGTCGCCGGCGACGACCGCCGTCACGTCCGACCGACAGCGGTTGACGGCGGTCAGGAGGTCGTACACGCCCTTGTAGCGGTGGAGGCCGCCGACGAACCCGACGGTGAACCCGTCCTCGGGGAGCGCCGCCGCGTACCGATCGGGGAGCGGCGGGCCGGCCGGCGCGAAGCGCTCGACGTCCACCGCGTTCCGGACGTCGTACACCCGGTCGGCCGGGACGCCCCGCTCGCGGAGCTGTCGCCCGATGTACGCACAGACGACGAGGTAGCCGGCGTGGGGGACGCGGAGGCGCGCGCCGACGGCGGCCGCCTCGACGCGCGCCCGGAGGCCGCCGCCGTCGACGCCGAGCGTCGAGCCGACGTGGACCGCGTGCGGGACGCCGAGGACGGCCGCGGCGGCCGCCCCGGGGAGGTACGTCTTGCGCGTCTTCGAGACGATCACGTCCACCGACTCGGTCCGACCGACGGAGACGGCGCGCGAGAGCGTCGCGAGCGCGCCGGCGACGGGCCTGATCCGCGGCGAGACCGACCGCTGGTAGGGTCGCTCCGGCGCGTCGTTCCAGTCGACGAGGAAGACCTCGTGTCCCCGCTCGCGCAGGCCGGTGACGACGTTTCTCACGTGGATCGCGCCGCCCCGCACCAGCGCGTCGGAGAAGCCGATCGCCTCCTCGGTGAGGTAGAGTACGCGCATCGTGTCAGTGGTCATCGTCTCCGCGTGGCGAGGGCGATCACAGCCGTTCGGCGAGCGCGTCGACGATGCGCTCGCCCGCGCGCCCGTCGCCGTAGAGGTTCGGGTGGCCGGTCATGGCGGCGTGCGCCTCGTCGTCGGTGAGGAGCGCGTCGAGGCGCGCGCCGAGGTCCCCCGGTTCGACGAGTTCGTTCACGCCCGCCTCGACCGTCTCCGGGCGCTCGGTGTTGGGCCGGACGGTGAGGCAGGGGACCTCCAGGATCGAGGCCTCCTCCTGGATGCCGCCCGAGTCGGTGACGACGACGCGAGCCCCGTCGAGCAGTTTGAGGAAGTCGAGGTAGTCGAGCGGGTCGACCAGGCGGAGCGAGCCCTCCGGTTCGTAGCCGATCTCGTCGAGGACGGCCTGCGTGCGCGGGTGCGCCGGGAGGACGACCGGCGCGCGCGCGCCGTCGAGGGCGTCCATGACGGCGCGCAGGCGCTCGGGGTCGTCGGTGTTGCTCGCCCGGTGGATCGTCGCCGCGACGTAGCGCCCCTCCAGGTCGAAGCGCTCGAGCACGGAGGAGCGCTCGGCGGCGAGCGGGGCGTGCTCGCGGCAGGCGTCGACGATGGTGTTGCCGGTCTCGTGAACGCCGTCGGTGACGCCCTCCTCGGCGAGGTTGGCGACGGCCTGCTCGGTCGGCGCGAACGAGAGGTCGGCGACGTGGTCCGCGACGACGCGGTTGACCTCCTCGGGCATGCTCCGGTCGAAGCTCCGCAGTCCGGCCTCGACGTGGCCGAACGTGGTCGGGAGCTTCGAGGCCGCGAGCGCCGTCGAGAGGACGGCGTTCGTGTCGCCCAGCGCCACCACGGCGGCGGGATCGCGCTCCAGCAGCAGGCGCTCGACGCCGACGAGCGCGTCCGCGGTCTGCTCGCCCTGCGTGCCGCTGCCGATCTCGAGGTTCGAGTCCGGCGTCGGGAGGTCGAGCGCCTCGAAGAACGCGCCGCTCATCTCCGCGTCGTAGTGCTGTCCCGTGTGGACCAGGTAGCGGTCGAACGTCCCCTCCGCGGCCCGGATCACCGGGGCCATCTTGATGATCTCGGGGCGGGTCCCGACGACGACCACGAGTTCTCGCATATACGACTATCCCACGGCCCACCCCCTTGCGTCTTTCTGCCCCGACGGTCAGTGGCCGGTGGTATCACGCGCCTCGGCCGTCGGTGACGTCGCCCTCGTAGACGACGCCGCGCTCCGCGTCCAGGGTGACGGTCGTCCCGGGCGGAACGGCGCGACGGTCGAGCGTCGCCCCCGAGATCATCGGCACGCCCAGTTCGCGCGCGACGATGGCGGGGTAGCCGGTCATGCCCCGCCGGGCGGCGACGATGCCGCCGATACGCGAGAGGTCGCCGACGAACTCGTCCCCGAAGTCCTCCGGGAGGGCGACGACCGCCCCCTCGGGGACGTCGCGCAGGTCGCCGTCGGTGTACGCGACGGGGCCGACGGTCCGACCGCTGACCGCGCCCCGGCCGGTCGCCAGCGTCTCGCTTGCGACGTGCACCTTGAGCATGTTCGCCGTGTCGGTCCCCTCGACGTCCGTCATCATCCCCGAGAGGACGACGACGGTGTCGCCGCTCTCCGCGGCCCCCGTGCCGAGCGCGGCGTCGACCGCCTGGCGGACGATCGCCTCGGCGTCGGCGACGCGGTCGACGTGGACCGGGCGAACGCCCCACGACAGCGCCAGGCGACGGCGGACGCGCTCCTCCGGCGTCGCCGCGACGACGGGCACCTGCGGGCGGTACTTCGCCGTCTTGAGCGCCGTGTAGCCGGACTCGCTGGCGACGACGACCGCGCTCGCGCCGACGTCGCGGGCGAGAAAGCGCGCGGCCCGGGCGAGCGAGTCGGCGCTGGTCGCGCCCGCCCGCGGGACGCGACCCTCGCGCAGGTCGGCGTACTCCTCGCTCGCCTCGACCTCCTCGACGATGGTCCGCATCGTCTCGACGACGCGGACGGGGTGGTCGCCGACGGCGGTCTCCGCCGAGAGCATCACCGCGTCGGTCCCGTCGAGCACCGCGTTCGCCACGTCCGACGCCTCGGCGCGGGTGGGCCGGCGAGCGTGGACCATCGAGTCGAGCATCTCCGTGGCGACGATCACCGGCGTGCCCGTCTCCCGGCAGCGACGGACGATCCGCTTCTGGATGAGCGGCACCTCCTCCATCGGGTACTCGACGCCGAGGTCGCCGCGCGCCACCATCACGCCGTAGGCCGCCTCGACGATCCCCTCCAGGTGTTCGACCGCGCCGCTGCGCTCCAGCTTTGCCACTACCGGGACGTCGCCGCCGAAGTCCTCGACGACGCCCGCGACGGCCAGCACGTCCTCGGCGGTGCGGACGAAGCTCGCCGCCACGACGTCGACCTCCCGCTCGACGGCCAGCGCCACGTCCGCCCGGTCGCGCTCGGTGACGGGCGGGAGATCGAGGTCGAGTCCGGGGACGTTCACGCCCTTGCGGCCCCCGAGAGCGCCGCCGCTCTCGACGCGGGCGACGACGGCGTCGCCCTCGACGCGCTCGACGGTCGCCTCGATCCGCCCGTCGTCGACCAGCACCCGGTCGCCAGGGTCCGCGGCCGCGATCGACGCGGAGAGCCCGACCCGCTCGGCGCTCGCCTCCTCGCCCTCGACGAAGCGCACCTCGCTCCCCTCGTCGAGGCGGACGGACTCCTCGAGCGGCGCGGTGCGGATCTCCGGGCCCTGCAGGTCGACCATCGACGCCAGCGGCGCGTCGGATTCGCGATCGACCTCGCGGACGCGATCGAGGAGCACCGCGCGCTCCTCGCGGGTGCCGTGGCTGGCGTTGATCCGCGCGACGGCCATCCCCGCGTCGGCGAGGTCGCGGATCGCCTCCCGCGACGACGAGGCCGGCCCGAGCGTACAGACGATCTTCGCGTCGCCCATCGGTCACTGTCGCCCGGCATCGGATAAAAACCCTCGCGCCGGTTCTACGAGGCGGGCGTAGGCGGGGCCGATCCCGAGCAGCGCCAGCCACGACAGCTTCGCGAGGGTGAGATCGACGAACGCGAGCGGGATCGAGAGCAGGAAGATCCCCGGCACGGCGACCGCCCGGAAGTGGTGGTACCGCAGCACGCGACGGTCGACGTCGGCCACGACCGCCCCGCCCCGCGCGGCGTACCACCACACCCAGGAGAGCAGCAGCCCGGTCGCCGCCATGTGTCCCGCGTAGACGACGACGGCGGTGCGAGAGTTCTCGTGGGCCCCCATCATCCCCGTCGTGAACGAGAGCAGGCCGACCGCGAGCAGGAACACGAGGTTTCGCACGAGCAACCCCTGATCGTAGCGCTCGATGTAGTGGAAGATGCGGTGGTGCGCGAGCCAGTAGGAGCCGACGACGAGGAAGCTGATCGCGTAGCTGGTCAGTTCGTGCCAGACGGGCGAGATACCGGACAGGAGCGTCTCCGGGGGCGCTTCGGGGACCGGGATGTAGAGGGCGGCGAGCGTGATAGCGATGGCGAAGACCGCGTCGCTGAAGTTCACCGTCCGTTCGATGTCGGTCCCCCACTCCTCCGGCGAGCCGGTGCGTGCCATGCCGTCTCTGTGGGTCGGCGCGGGGGAAATCCTCGTCGCGCGCCGGCGTGCGGCTTCCAGTCGGCGGTTGGACGGCCGGCCCGCACGTCCGGACGAGCGTCTTTTGGCGCGTCCTCCACAACGAGAACGTATGAGCGACGAGCGATCCGAGACGATCACGATCTACTCCGACTACGTCTGCCCGTTCTGCTATCTGGGACGCCGGTCCCTCGACCGGTACGAGGAGACGCGCGACGACCCGCTCGCGATCGACTGGCACCCCTTCGACCTCCGGTCGGGGAAGCGCGGTCCGGACGGCGAGATCGACCACTCGGTGGACGACGGCAAGGACGAGGGGTACTACGAGCAGGCCAGACAGAACGTCCGACGGCTCCGGGAGAAGTACGACGTCGAGATGCACCAGGAGATCGCCACCGACGTCGACTCGCTGAACGCGCAGGTCGCGTCGTTTCACGTACAGGAGGAACACCCCGAGCGGTGGCGCGAGTTCGACGAGGCGATCTTCGAGGCGCTATGGACGGAGGGCCGGGACATCGGCGACCCGGACGTGCTCGCCGACCTCGCCGCGGACGTCGGGCTGGACGGAGCGGAGATCAGAGACGCGCTCGCGGACGACGACCTGCGGGAGCGCATCCGCGAGCGGTTCGCCGAGGCACAGCGACGCGGCGTGACGGGCGTGCCGACGTTCGCCTACGACGGCTACGCCGCCCGCGGCGCGGTCCCGCCGGAGCAGTTGAAGCGGCTCGTCGAGGGCGTCTAGCCCGGCAGACTTTTCCCGCGCCCGACATCGCGGGTGAGGGCAGAAGAAACGGACGAAGAACGACTCAGTCGGCCGGCCGTACCGTGGTGGTACTCTCGGCCCGCTCTCGGGGCTCCTTGGACGGCGACTTGTAGACCGCGATGAACGTCCAGAGGACGAACCCCGCGACGGCCCCCAGAGCCGATCCGACGAGGCCGATCGTGTAGAACGCGACCGACTGCCCGAGGAGGACGAACACGGTCGGGACGCTCGTCGTGTAGGGAACGACCGCCTCCTCGTCGAGGAGGATCGGGACGAGGCTGGTTATCGCGACGATGCTTCCGACGAGGATGACGTAGTCTTGCCACATGATGGTAGTACCTCCGTAGTTCGCTGTCACGCGCCCGGCGTGCCGACAGGAGAAGGACGTGCGGACGTTCGCGTTCCACGATAGAACTCGGACCGTAGTAAATATTTTCATAGTCGGAATTAGATGTGTCTGAGCCTCTCGATCCCGGAAGATAGTGTACGATCGCGGACGATCCCGTTCGGCCCCCCTCCGGAGCGACGGCGGAGCGTCGGACGACGCCACCGATACCTCGAACAGAAAGCCCATTACGTCCCCTCCGAACCTCCGCCCGTCGGCGGTACCCGCTGGGATCGCCGCCGACGCATCACCCGCCGACGCGTCGTGGTTCTCCCCCCACCGCGACCCGTCGGCCGCGTTCTCTCTCTTCGATCGCCCGTGTCAGTCGTCAGTCGACCCGTGGTGACGAGTGATCCCCGGGCGGTGCCGGTCGCGCCTCGTACGCGTCGGGGTCGGCCCCCGGCGCGAGCGCGACCCCCTCGATTCGCGTCGGGCCCCTGACCGTGCGCGCACCCTCGATCCCCGGCGCGACGAACCGCGTCGCGTAGGGGCGCTCGTCCCAGATCTGCGTCCCGTCGCGGGCGTACGCCACGATCCCGTCGAGCGCGTCGCGAACGGCGACGCAGGCGCGGTACCCGTCGTCGCTCCCGATCACGAGGTGGGTCGTCGCCTCCGGCATCGACGCGCGGTCGAGCAGTTCCGGGACGGGGACGCCCCGCCAGCGCGCCGTCGTCCGCCGTCCGGACGCGCAGGCGACGGTGCACCGCCGCTCGACGCTCGGTAGCGATCGCAGCGCCGCGACCGAGAGGCACAGTCGCTCCCTGCCGATCACGTCGAGCCGCGGGGACTCGATCGGCTCCCCGCGCTCCCCGCGCTCCTCGCACGCGTCGCCGCTCACGGGTGCCTCGCGCGGAGGACCCAGCCCTCCGGGGTCCGGCGCTCGACCCGGAACGGCTCGATCGCCTCGGGTTCGACGCCGGCCAGTTCCGCGAGGAACCCCCTGACTGGACTCGGGTCGCGGTCGCTCACGAGGTGGAACGGGTCCCCGGAATCGAGCGCCGTGAACCGTTCGCGGACCCGCGCTCGGCGCTCGTCGGCGGTCGCTCCGCGGAGGTCGACGGCGTCGTCGGGCGCGTCCAGTTCCCACGCCTCGGTCACCCGACGCGAGACCTCGGCGGCGAGTCGATCGACGGCGTCCGCGGCGTCCCCCGGCGTCGGCGTCCGCTGCAGCGCCGGCGAGAACGGGAGTTCGGCGACGACCGGCGCGTCCAGCGCCGCCTCGGGCGAACCCCCCGGGAACAGAGAGTGCGTGTCGCCGCAGGACGGACAGGTGAACCCACCCATGTTGACCACGGCACCGAGGACGGGCACGCCGTTCTCCCGGAAGAGGTCGACGCTCCGGTTCGTGTCCTCGACGCTCGTCGGAAACGGGGTCGTCACGACGACCACGCCGTCGACCTCGATCTCCTGTAGCGTCGTCAGTACGACGTCTCCCGTCCCGGGCGGCAGGTCGACGACGAGCGTGTCCCGATTCAGCCAGGCGGTCTCGGCGAAGAGTTCGGTCACCGCGTCGTGGACCATCGCGCCGCGCCACGCCAGCGGCGCGCCGGACGCCATGAAGCCGACGCTCATGGCTTCGAGCGTCGCGTCGGGGCCGGACGCCTCGACCGGGAGGGGATGACCCTCCTCGTCCGCCCGGATCGGTCCCTCGACGTCGAGTAGCGAGGGGACGTTCGGGCCGTGGACGTCCGCGTCGAACAGGCCGACGTCCGCCTCGCCCGCGAGCGCGCAGGCGAGCGCCGTGGCGACGGTCGACTTGCCCACGCCCCCCTTCGCGCTGGCGACGGCGACGACCGTGTCGAACGCGTCGACCCCCGGAGTCCGACCACCAGCCTCCGCCGCCGTCGGTTCGACGTGGGCGCTCCGCACGCCGGGGACGTCGCGGACGGCGCGGAGCATCGCCCGCGTCGCCCGCTCGACCGACGGGTCGAACCCGGACGGGTCGGCCTCGACGACGACCTCGCCGTCGTCGACGCGGATCCGCTCGACGAGGCCGGCGTCGAACGCCGCCCGGTCGAGTTCGGGATCGCTCACGTCTCGCAGCGCCGCTTCGACTCGTTCGCGCAGGATCGCATCCGTGGTGTGTTCGTCCATGATCAGAGATCGGGTCGTCGGTTGAGCGCGTCCTCGCCGGGGAGGACCGTATCCTCCTCGTCCAGCGCACCGCTGAACTGCCGCCGGAAGCTCCCGGGGTCGACCTCGAGTGCGCGCGCCGCGGTCGCGCGCACGAGGTCGCTCTCGTCCGATTCGGCCGCCGCGTCGAGGGTCACCCTGGCGCGGTCGTCGTCGACGCCGCCCAGGAGGTGGACGGCCCACTCCCGGACGCGCTCGCTCGGGTCGTCCGCCCGTTCGAGGAGGACGTCGAGCGCCCCCTCGCCGCGCAGTTTGAACAGCGAGATCGTCGCGTTCCGCCGGGCGGCGTGGTGGTCGTCGTCGAGGGCGTCCTCGATGCGGTCGCGGTGGGCCGCCCGATCCAGGCGATCGAGCGTCACGACCGCCTCCGCGCGCACCCACGGGTCGGGGTCGTCGACCAGCCGGCGGGCCGCGTCCGCGGCGACCTCCCCCCCGCGTTTCCCGAGCGACTCGACGGCGAACTGCCGAACCTCGGGGTCGTCGTCGCTCGCCGCGCCCGCCAGCGCCCGCCCGACGCGACCGTCGTCCGCGCCGGCGTCCGCGAGGGCGAGCGCGGCGCGCCGACGCTCGACGACCGACCCACCCTCGAGCGTCCGGCACAGCGCCTCCGCGTCCCGGTCGGCGACGGGCGTCGTGTCGCTCACCGAGAGTTCCTCCGGCGACGCCTCGCCGATGGTGACGTCGCGATCAACCTCGATGGCCGCGAGCCCCCCGGGGTGCTCCCCGAACCCCGGGCTCCGCTCCGGGTGGAGACGCGGGTCCGGCGGTCCGTCGGTGGCCTCCTCCTCGTCTCTCACGGGCGATCACCGCCCGTGGACGACGCGACGAGCAGGTCGACGCCGACGCAGACCGCGAGCGCTCGCGGGAGCGTCGCGGGGACGCCCGCGACCGCCAGCAGCGCGACGCCGACCGCCGCCTCGGGCGCGCGGCGACGGAGCGCGGCGGCCGCCGTGGCGACGGCCCCGCCGACCGCCAGCGCGACGACGGGGAGCGGCGTCCCGACGACCGCGCCGCCGACGAGCACGACCGCCCCGGTCGCGAAGGGCGCGCTCAGGCCCGCTTTGAGCGCGAGCAGGGCCGCGAGCGCCCCGACCGTCCAGTCGGGCCACGCCGACCGGACGAACGCGGGGGCGAGTCCGACGCCGAGGAGCGCGAGCGTCGACCCCAGGGGCCTGAGCGTCACCGACGCGACGCCCGCCGCACCGGCGAGCGACGCCGCCATGGCGACGACGACGAGCGCGGCGACCGCGAACCGACGCGCCCCGAGTCGTCGCCGACGCGCGTAGACGGCGAGGGCCGTCCCGCCGACGACCGCCCCCGCGGCGGGGAGCCACGCCGCCGGGACGAACGCTCCCGCGGGACCGAAGACGCCGACGAACGCGAGTCCGACGCGCTCGCGCACGTCGTCGGTCAGCGCGCCGAGCAGCACCGCCGCCGCCGCGGGACCCAGCGCGGCGGCCAGCGCGACGGACGGGTAGGCGTCGGCGACGACCGGCGGCAGGGTCGTCGGCGCGTTTCGCGCGACGCGAAGGAGCGTCGTCGCGGCGGGCGCGAGCAGGGCGAGCGCTCCGACCGCGCCCCGCGGCGAGACGGACAGCGCTCCGGCGAGACTCCCCGCCCCCGTCGGGCGGTGTTCGTCACCGGTCGACGCCGAGTGTCGGCTCACGAGCGCCCCACCTCCTCGTACCGCGCGGCCAAGTCGACCTGGTCGGCGGCGGTGAACCGGTCGAGCGCGTCGGCGAGTTCGCCGTAGAGGTCCGTGCCCGGTTCCCCGGCCACTCGCTCGGCGACGCGCGGGGCGACGACGCGGAGGTGCCTGTCGAGGAAGTCGAGTCGCGCCCGGGCGGCCCCCTCGTCGAGCAGCGCGGCGCGTCGGGCCAGGTAGCCGGCGAACTCGAGGAGGTACGGCAGGTAGTCGTGGTTGTCCCGCGCCGTCCGATCGACCCCGAGGCCGAAGTAGTCGTACGCTCGCGCGAGGTCGAGGTTCACGTCGCTCCACGACACGTCCGAGCGATACCGGCTCTCGTAGAGCGAGACGGGCGGCCCCCGCGAGGCGAGCGACCCGTCGCTCCGATCCTCGTACTCCGCGTAGCCGACCGTGAACAGGTCGTTGTACCGCGCACAGAGCGTCTCGTGATCGTCGCCGGTCGTGAGGTCCGGCGGGTCGACGTCGAGCCCCGTGGCCGCGAGGAGGTCGGCGCACTGCGCGTGCACCTCGCCCGCGTCGAGCCGGGCGTACACCGTCTCGTCCGGTTCCTCGAACAGCGTCGCGAACAGCGCGTAGACGCCCCCGCGCGCCGCGGCCGCCGCGTCGAGCGAGGCGACGTCGAGCGGTTCGTCGTCGACCGGGGCCGTGCCGTCCTCCAGCGCGTTTCCGTTCGTGTCGTCCATGTCACGTCCTCCTGACCGCGGTGATCGTCACGAGCGCGACGCCGACGATCGCGAGCCCCGCGACCGTCCACAGGATGGTCTCGTAGGGCGGCCCCTGCGGTCCCGGCCCGAGGGGGAAGTGGTACCACTCGCTCACCGACTTCCGGCCGGACCGCTCCATGTTGGAGCCGTTCCACGCCGCGAACGCGACGTCGACGTCCTCCCCCCCGATCGAGGTCCGGTTCGGTCCGGGGACGCGTCGCTCCCGGGAGAGGACGACCGTCCACCGGCCGTCGTCGTACGTCGTCGTCGTCCGCACCGTCGCGTTCCCGAACGCGGTCGTCGATCCGGGTCCGCCGGCGAGCAGTTCCTCGGTGCCGCCGTCAGCGCTCCAGTACCAGACGTTGACGGGGGTGCGCGTGCTCCCCATCGCGATCGGCGGCCGGGCGCTGGTGTTCACCGGTAGCTGCACCGCGACCGCGTCGGCGAACTCCCGCGGCCCGGTCACGTTCCGATCCGCCGTCCCGTCCTTCCACGAGACGCGGACGTACAGGCGTCGCTGATCCCGTGCGGCCTGCACGTCCAGCGTCTCGACCGACGTGTCGTTCGCGTTCGGGAGCCCGCTCGGCGCGCTCGTGAGCGGAACGTCGACCGACGGCACCGCGGTCCAGACCTCGGCGGTCGGCCGCTGGGGGTTCGCGTCGCCCGACACCTCCTCGACGGGGATCTGGTTCGCCGGCCGGGCCGACGTCAGCGCGGGCGCGACGGCCGCCGTGACGACCACCAGACAGCTCAACACCGCCGCGGCGAGCGCGGCCGACCGCTCCTCACGCATCGTCGAACACCTCCAGGCGGTACTTCCGGGCGGGATTCGTGTCCGTCAGCAGGTCCATGAGTTCGCTCGACTCGCCGAGGTTCACGCGCTCGCGCTCCCGCTGGATCGTGTCCAGCGCGCGGTGGACGCGCTCGCCGAAGAGTTCCTCCAGGTACTCACGCGGGATGCGGTCCACGTCGACCGTCTCGCCGGCGTCGGAGTGCTGGGGCGGTGCGAACGGCGGAATGTAGTAGACGTTCGGCTCCGTCCGGTACTCCGGGTGGAGCGGGAGGGCGACCTCGTACTCCTCGACGAGTTTGTAGATCGGTCCCCGCTCGTCGTCGAGAAAGCCGACGAGCCGGAGCTGAGGGGGGCACTCCTCGGCGCAGGCCGGGGCGAACGTCTCGCCGTCCGGTCCCGACCCCTCGATCCGCGGGTAACAGAAGACGCACTTCTCCGAGGTCTTCGTCCTCGCGTTGTAGTACACCTTCTTGTAGGGGCAGCCCTCGACGCAGTAGCGGTACCCCCGACACCGCTCCTGGTCGATGAGCACGATCCCGTCCTCCTCGCGCTTATAGATGGCCTTCCGCGGACACGCCTCCACGCACGAGGGGTGCGTACAGTGGTTACAGATGCGAGGGAGGTAGAAGTAATAGGAGTTGGGGTGCTCGCCGGCCCCCCGGTCCTCGTCCCAGTTCGGTCCCCACGTCGGGTCCCCCTGCGGACGGAGCGGTTCGTCGCTCCCGTCGTACATGATCGCCTCGTGGTCGAACTCCCAGGCGCGGCCGTAGTCTCCTTGCGCGGGGATCTCCCCGGGCGACCGCTCCCCGTGCTCGGCGGACTTCCAGCCGCCGCCGCTCTCCCCCCAGTTTCGAGGGTACCCCTCGCCCGGCTTCGTCTCCACGTTGTTCCAGTACATGTACTCGCGGCCGCCGCCCTCGGTCCAGAGGGTCTTGCACGCGACCGTACACGTCTGACAGCCGACGCACTTGTTCAGGTCCATCACCATGGCGACCTGGTGGGAGACCCCCTCCGCGAGGTCGACCTCCGACGTCCCGCCGCTCACGACCCGTCACCCCCCTTCTTCCGGACGTCGACGCGGACGTCGCTGTTCACGCCCGTCGGTCCCCAGTAGTTCGGGACGAACCGGAGGTGCTCGCCGGTGTCCTCGGGGTACCTGACCAGCTGCGTCGGCTTCATGTACATCGGGACGAGCGAGTTGAAGTTGTTCCGCCCGGGGAACTGGAACGTCTCCCAGGCGAAGTACATCCGGGCGGTTCCCGTCCGACTGCTCGGGTAGAGCTTCGCCTGCACCTCGACCTCGGCCAGGTCGTTGTAGACGACGACGTCGTCGCCGTCCGCGATGCCCCGCGCCTCGGCGTCCTCCGGGTGGAGGTACACGACCGGCTCGCCGCGCTGGAGTCGGAGCAGCGTCTCGTTGTCCCGCCAGGTCGAGTGGATCGACCACCGACCGTGGGGCGTGTTGTACCGCAGCGGGTACGCCTCGCGGTCCTGCTCGACGACGGGGCGCTTGTGCGTCGGCAGTTCCTCGCCCATCTCGAGGAACCAGTCGTGGTCGATGTAGTACTGCTGTCGGCCGGTGAACGTCGGCCACGGCTCCTTGTCCCGGACGAAGCGCTTCCACGGGGCGTAGGCCTCCCCCTCCTCGATCGGCGAGGTCCAGTGGTCGCTCGCCGCCTCGAACCGCCGGGGCCGCTCGTCGATGTCGTCGAACGTGATTCGCGCGTCGCTGTCCGAGGGGTTCGTCTCCTCGGAGTGCTCGAGGACGAACTCGCAGGCGGCCCTGTCGTCGGCGAGCGCCCCCTCCGCTCCGGACACCCAGTCGCGGACGAAGTCGTCGTGGACGGTCGTGAGGTCGATCTCCCGGTCGAACCGGCGGTCGCGCACCGGGTCGAGGTCGCGCTCCCGCGCGACCGCCTGGATCTTCGCCGCGAGTTCGCGGAAGATCTGCCAGTCCGTCTTCGACTCCCCGAGCGGCTCCACGGCCGGCGTGAACGGGTGTACGTAGGTGTGCATGTCCGTCATCGAGAGGTCGTGCTTCTCGTAGTGGCTCGCGGCCGGCAGGACGATGTCCGAGTACATCGCCGTCGAGTCCATGCGGAAGTTGACGTCGACGACGAGGTCGAGTTTGGGCCAGAGGGTCTCCTCGACGGCGACGTTCCCCTTGGACTGGTTGAAGTAGTTCCCGCGCCAGACGAACAGCGTGGTCGGATCGGGCCGCGTCCCGTCCTCGCGCTCCTCGGGGTACAGCGGCATCCACTCCCTGTCGATGGCCTCCCGGATGCGGGCCGCGGTCTCCTCGTCGGTGTTCTCGAGGATGCCGGCGTGGTAGTAGGTCCACAGCGTCGTCGGGACCCCGCGAACGTCGCCGGTCGGGAAGGAGAGCGTCTTCCAGCCGTGGACCGTCCAGATCTTCTCCTGGCCGACGTAGTGGTCGAGGCCCGTCCCCTGCCGGCCGAGGTTCCCGGTCAGCGTGACCAGCAGCTGGATCGCCCGGTTGCCGAGGTCGTTGTGGTACCAGTCGTTGACGCCCTTCCCGTGGATGATCTTCGCCCGGTCGGCGTCGGCGAACTCGCGGGCGATCCGCTGGTGGGTCTCCCGTCCGACGCCGGTCTCCTCGCGGACGAACGCGGGGTCGTACCTGGCGAGTTCCGCCTTCAGCTTCGCCCAGACCGACCGGACGCGAACCTCGCCGTCGAGGGCGTCGACGGTCCCGTCCACGTCCAGTCGCGGGTCGAAGCCGAGTTCGATGCTCGCGTCGGGGTCGTACTTCCCGGCGCGGTTCCCGAGCGACCCCGGCGCGTCCCGGAGGGTTCCCTCGGCGTCGCGCATCACGAACACCCGGTCGTCCCCGTCGGCGCGGAGGTCGGCGGCGCGGAGGAACTTGCCGGTGTCCTCGCGGACCAGCAGCGGCATGTCGGTCTGTTCCTTCAGGTGCGCCTCGTCGTACAGCCCCTCCTCGACGATGGTCCGTGCCATCCCGAGGGCGAGCGCCGTGTCCGTCCCCGGTTCGGGGCTGAGCCACTCGTCGGTGTGGATCGCCGTCTGCGAGTAGTCGGTGAACACGCCGACGCGCTTGGTCCCGTCGTAGCCGGCGTCGAGGAAGTACTTCGCGTCGGGGATGCGCGTCACGTTGACGTTCGACCCCCACGCGATGAGGTAGTCCGCGTTGTACCAGTCGGCGCTCTCGGCGTTGTCGGTCTGGACGCCCCACGTCAGCGGCTGGCCCGGCGGGAGGTCAGAGTACCAGTCGTAGAAGGAGTGGCTCACGCCGCCCAGGAGGTTGATCAGCCGCGACCCGCCCGCGAAGGAGACGGGACTCATCGCCGGGATGGGCGTGAACCCGCTGATCGCGTCGTACCGCCCCGCCCGCACCTCCTCGACGACGTGGGTCGCGATCTCGGTCAGCGCCTCGTCCCAGGAGATCCGTTTCCACTTCCCCTCGCCGCGCTCGCCGACCCGCTTGAGCGGGTGCTTGACGCGCTGGTCGGCGTTCACGTAGTCCGTGTAGCAGGCCCCCTTCTGGCATCCCCGCGGGTTCGGGTCCGGCAGCGACTCGTCGAAGCGGGGGTAGTCGCCGGCCTGCTCCTCGCGCCAGACCTGCCCGTTCTTCACGTAGACGTTCCACGAGCAACTGCCGGTGCAGTTGACGCTGTGGGTGCTCCGGGCGACCGAGTCCCAGTCCCACCGCTCGCGGTAGAGGTCCTCCCAGTCCCGGTAGGGGTAGTTACCGATGGGGTCCTCGACGATCTCGAGGCCGTCCATCGACAACAGGTCGCCGCTCGCCGCCCCCGCACCGACCGCGGCGGCGACGCCGAGGCCCTTCAGGAAGCCCCGACGCGACGCGCCCGTCTCGGTTTCCGCTCGCTCCGACCGCTCGCCGTGCCGTTCGTTCTCGCTCATGGTTGGTTCCGAATGAATACCGTACTCAGTGCCAGCGCCACCCCGATCGCGCCGAGCAGGAGTCCCGCCGGGGTGTCGCCGCCGAGTTCGAGACCGGCGGCGACGGCGACGACGGCGACGACCTTGCTCGCGCGGTCGATGCGCCGGTACGTCTCCGCGGCGAGTTCGACCTCAGCCATCGCCCGTCGCCTCCGTCGGGTCGCGCCCGCCCGCGTCGCGCTCGCCGTCGTCCCCGCTCAGGACCCGGTAGGTGATCCCCCCCGCCAGGGCGGGACCGAGCAGGAGCGCGACGACGAGGGCCGGGTTGACGACGCTCGTCGACGTGCCAAGCACGTCCGCGAGGATGTTGTTCATCCCCGCGATGGAGGCGATCACGACGAACACGATCGCCGCGACGCCGACGGCGGTCTGCCAGGGTCGCGCCAGCGGGTCGGCCGTGAAGTGTGTCGGCTCCTCCGAGTAGTCGATGAACGGCCAGGCGAACAGCGCCAGGAACACGAGCCCCGGCAGCAGGACCCCGCCGATGAACTCCGTGTTCAGGTGGATCCCGACCACCGGGATCGTGACGCTCATCCACGTCGGCAGGAGCTTCAGGAAGCCGTACAGCCACATGAAGAACCAGTCGGGCATGATGAGTTCGGGGGTGCTCGCCAGGTCGTTCGGGCCGTACTCGGCGACGTTGTGGACGGGGAGGAAGCCGGCGAGCAGCGACAGCGTCGCCAGCGTCAGGAAGAAGACCACGGCGCTGACGGCCGCCTGGTTGGGGAACGCCGGGAGTCCGACCACTACGCTGTCGTCGTCCGCCTCGACGGTCGTCCGCCGGGTCCCCACGGGGCCGTCCCGCGGTGTCTCAGTGTGCTTCTGGCGCAACAGGATCGCCATGTGGACCGCGAGCAGCACGCCGATCGTCGCCGGGATGACGAGCACGTGGAGGAAGTACAGCCGCGGGATCGTCGCGCTGGACGGGAACTCGCCGCCGAAGACGATCTTCGCGCCCACGTCGCCGACGATCGGGATCGACTTCGCCACGTTGTAGCCGATGCCCGTCGCGGTGCTCGCGAACTCGTCGAAGGGGAGCGCGTAGCCCGTGTACGCCGCCCCCATCGCCAGCACGGCCAGCCCGGAGCCGACGACCCAGTTCGGCTCGCGGGGGTTGCGGTACGCGCCGGTGAAGAACACCCGGAGCATGTGGAGTCCGATGGCGGCGACGAAGAGGTGCGCCGCCCAGTGGTGCATCCGACGGATGAACATCCCGTAGGGGACGTCGTAGGTGATGTGGAGGACGCTGACGAACGCCTCCGGGAGGGTCTCGCCCTGGAACTTGGCGACGCTCCCCTCGTACGTCACGTCGCTCGTGCTCGGCTCGAAGAACATACCGAGGAAGGTCCCGGTGAGCACGAGCACGAGGAAGCTGAACAGGGCGATCTCCCCGAGCAGGAACGAGTCCTCGGCGGGGAACGCCTTGCCGAGCGCCCCGCGGCCGGCGTCGAGGTCGAACCGGTCGTCGGTCCACCGGTAGAGGCGCTCGGACGCCGACCCGACGCGGTCTGCCAGCCCGTCGAGCCGGGACATCACTCGCCCCCCGGCCCGACCGGGCCCTCGAAGTCCCCGGTCGCCATGAGGTACCCGTCGCTCGACAGGGTGATCGGAAGCTGCGGGAGGGCGCGCGGCGGCGGTCCGCCGACGACCGTCGCCCCCGCCGTCGGGTCGAACTTCCCGAAGTGACACGGGCAGACCAGGATCTCGCCCTGCTCGTTGGAGACCATACAGCCGGCGTGCGTACAGACCTTCGAGTAGGCGGCGTAGCCCGACACGGTGAACTCGAGTTTCGTCGCGCCGCCGTAGCGGCTCTCCGGGTAGCGAACGAGCAGCGTCGGGGCCTGCTCGATCCCCGGTCGGGGTTCCGGGAACACCGTCGTCTTCTCGCCGGGGCGGAGCGCGGTCTCCGGGACCCGTTTCTCCTCGGCGTCGACGAGGTAGACGCCGTCCGAGTAGATCGGTCCCGTGTACGACCGTTCGAAGACGCGGGACAGGCCGGCGAGGGGGGCGGCCAGGCTGCCGACCGCCGTCAACCCGCCGACCGTCGCCAGCACCTTGGCGAAGTCCCGCCGCTCCATCGCCCCGCGACGGTCAGCGTAGATGCTGGGGCGCGTCTCGAGACCGTGCCCCCGACGCTCCTCGAACTCACACTCACGTTCGCACTCGCACTCCTCGCGTCCCCCCGTCATCGGTGCGCCCTCCGTTCCGCGACCTCGACGTGCGGGAGGAACCAGGCGTAGTAGGCGACGGTGAGCATCGCCAGCGACAGGAACATGCCGGCGGCGTAGACGCCGAAGTACTGCGTCCGGGCGAGCGTGAGGTACTCGCCGGTGAACAGCGCGGCGAACACGATCGCGAGGATCGCCAGCCCGCCCATCGCCAGGACGCCCTCGGTCGCGTCCGACGCGGCGCGATACGTCGCGACCCACCTGTCGTCCGTCTGGAACCACGGCGATCCCGGCCGGCCCGGACGGCCCCCGTCGGCCGCTGCCCGGGCCGGCTCAGCCGACCTGACGGCCGAGTTCATGAACCGGTGGACCGCCGTCAGGACGCCCACCAGGGCGAACAGCGCGACCCAGACGACGACGCCGACCTGGCTCGGCGAGAGCTTGTTCGGCGTGTCGACGAACCCCTGGAGCGGTCGCATCTCGGTGACGCTCTGGTCGATCTCGATCTCCTCGCTCGGCGGCTCGCCGTGGAGCGCGACGTACCACATCGGGACGAGCACCGCGAGGAGGAGGGCCACGACGACGAGGGTCTCGCGCCTCATCGGTCGCCTCTCTCCGGTCTCCCGCGTCGGCTCCCTCGTCCTCTCCCTCCGGCGTTCCGATCGGACCCCTGCCCGTCCGTTCGCCACGCAACTCCGCCCGTGCCGCGGTGGCCGTCTGGCTTCATGGACACTCCTCGTCCGTCGGTACCGACTCGAGGGCGGTAACTCGCCGACCACAGGATGCGGGGTGTTCAAGTACCCCCCGTACCCGAACACCTTCGGGACAACACGCTTGTACTCGCTGGGAGAGCGTCGACGTGATGCGGTCCGGTATCTACGCGGAGATGCGGATCGAGCGTCCCCCGACGTGTCAGGTCGCGGCCGTCTCGCGGGAGGTGTCGCCCGTCGGGGCCGTCTCCAGGAGCGTCTCCGCGTCCGGAACCTCGGTCACCGAGGAGTTCACCGCCTCGGAGGACGCCACCGTCGACGCGGACGAGGTGTTCAGGTACGACGCCGAGAGCGTCTACCGCCTCGCCCGCGAACGCGGTCAGGGGTGCGTCTGCGAACGGATCGAGTCCCACGACTGTCCGGTCCGCGACGTGCGCGCGCGAGACGGTGCCCTCCTCGTGAGTTTCTACGCGCCGGATCTCGAATCGCTCCGGGAGATCATCGGCGACCTGCGCGCCGCGTTCGACGGCGTCGCCGTCCGTCGTCTCACGCGCTCTGAGTGTCCCTCCGACTCGGGCGAACTCGTGCTCGTCGACCGCGACGCGCTCACCGACCGACAGGCTGACGTGCTGGAGACCGCCCACGAGATGGGGTACTTCTCGCACCCGAAGGGGGCGAACGCGGGCGAAGTCGCCGACGCCCTGGGGGTGAACCGTGCGACGCTCGCAGAGCACCTCGCGGCGGCACAGACGAAACTGCTCGACGCGCTGCTGGTCGAGTAGCGCCTCCGCGGCGGTCGTCCCGGCGGCGTCCCCTCGCCCGCGGCATCAACGCCCCGCAAATAGTGGGCTCGGTGTCTTCCCCTCCCACCCCATCGACTACTGGCGCGAAACCGTGCCACCGAAATTCGAATTCAGCTGTCACCGGTGTGACGTGCGTACCGTCGTCGACGTCGACGTCCGAGAGCTGATCCTCGACGGCGGCTGCGTCGTCTGCGGCGTGGACGTGACCGTCGACGCCTTCTCCCGGACCGTCGAGTGACCCGGCCGTTCGCCGTCCGCGCGGTCACCGGCGCGTGAGCGTCACGCCCCGGCGCGCGAACAGCGCGCCCGTCTTCAGGCGGGCGTTCGTCGCGTACTTCCGGACGAACCGCCGGACGGGCGTCCGCCGTCCGCGAACGCGGGTCGCGCCGCGTCGTATCGCATCGAGCACCGCGTCGGCGGACACCTCGTCGGGTGTCGCGGCCGCCGTCTCGACGAGCACCTCGGTGTACGCCCGCCCGACCATCGCGGGCGTGTGGGCGTCGCTCCCACCGATGCGCGCGTGGCCCCGCTCCGCGGCGAAGCGACGGGCGGCCCGTCGCCGGACGGACAGGAGCGAACAGGCGTTGTACGTCTCGACGCCGTCGCAGTCGTCGATGGCGGCCGCCGGTGCGCCGTGGCGGAGCCGCTCGAACGGGTGGGGGACGACCGCGACGCCCCCCCGCTCGCGGACGCGCTCGACGGTGCGCGCGAGCGGTTCGCCGGCCGGCGGCCGCCGGTCGACGCCGAGCGCGAGCAGGTGTCCGTCGGCGGTCGACACCTCGACCCCCGGGAGCGCGAGCAGCCCGTAGGAGGGGGCGAGTTCGACCGCCCGCAGGGACCGCTCGATGGCGTCGTGGTCCGTCACGGCGAGCGCGTCGAGACCGGCCGCGCTCGCCCCCGTGAGGATCTCCTCGACCGTCCCCGTCGCGTCGTAGGACCCCGCCGAGTGCACGTGCGGGTCGACGGCGAGTCGCCGCGTCATCTACGCGCCGACCTCCAGGTAGAGGCAGCCGGCGGCGACGGTCAGCGCCGCGAGCGCGGCCAGGACGTGGCTGCGGTCGGTCTTCGGCGCGCGGTAGTCGGACACCATCAGCGGGCTGACGAGGACGAGGAGCGCGCCGGCGAGCCAGCCGTTCGGGATCCCGGTGAACGCCGCCGCGAGGTAGCAGCCGACCGCCGCGAGGTTCGTGTGCACGACGGTCGTCCCCCGGTAGTAGCTCGTCCCGCCCTCCGCGATGAACCCCTCGTCGTTGTGGCGCACGAGCCGGAGGCCACCGAACGCGACCACGAGAAAGCCCACGACGAGGCTGGCGTAGACGTTCGGCGCGAGCGCGTAGTGATAGAGGAGCGCCGCGCTCACGAGGTAGACGAAGACGTCGATGAAGGAGTCGATCTGCCGGCCGAACGCCGAACTGACGCCCGAGCGGCGCGCCCAGTAGCCGTCGAGCTTGTCGAACCCGTACCCGCCGAGCATCGCCAGCACGGCCCAGTTCGGCTCGCCCGTGAGGAACAGGACGGCGCTCGCCCACCCCCAGAAGAGCGCCACGAGACTGATGTAGTCCGCGACGGTCAGCCGCCGGAGGACGTTCTCCCGCTCGAAGCGCGGCCCTCGCCGGTCGACCCGCGTCACGACCCGCCGGACCGCCGACCCGATTTCGTCGGACATCGCGTACAGTCACGCCTGCGACGAACTGGGATATAAATATTCCGTGTAAGGTATTTACTTATTGTCTATTATATTTATTACCTTCCCGTCGCGTCCGTCCGCCCTCGGTGGCTCAGTCCGCCGAGGCGGTAGTACGTGTGGAGCGTCCGCGCCTCGAAGCCGTTGGCCTCGAACACCCACTGCGACGGCCGGTTGTCCGTGGCGACGAGCGCCGAAGCGCGGTCCGCTCCGCGCTCGCGGGCCGCCCGGACGCCCGCCGAGACGAGCGCCGTGGCGATACCGCAGTCGCGGTGGGCGGGCGGGACGTAGAGCCGCCAGAGGTACGCCCCGTCCGTGCGTACCGTCGCGTCGAGCGGCGGGACGCGGACCGGCCGTCCCACGCTGACGACCACCTGCCCGGCGAGTTCGTCGCCGCTTCGGGCGACGAGGACGAGGTCGTCCCGCGCGAGATCACCGTCGAGCCGTTCGAGTTCGGGGGGCGCACCGCCCTCGAACGCGAGCGTCACCCTCTCGGGGGGCGACGGCGCGGGAACGTCGTCGTCCAGGTCGCGGACGTACTGGTACATGCGGGCCCCGGTGACGCCCCGCGCCGCCAGCCACTCGTACAGCCGTCGGGCGCGGGCGGTGCGCGTCACGCGCCAGAGGGGGAGGCGGGCGGCCATCGATAACTATGTATTCGAGTCACAGAGAATATAGCTTGCGCCCGCCACCGTCGACCGAGCGTACAAGCCCCGCGAGCGCGTACCGCGTTTACATGCAGACAGTCGGCTTCGTCGGCCTCGGCGCGATGGGCGCGCCGATGGCCCGGACCCTCGCGGACGCGGGCCACCCACTCGTCGTCTACAACCGCACCGAAGCGCGAACGGAACCCTTCGCCGAGGCGGGACACGCGGTTCGGGAGTCCCCGGCCGCCGTCGCGGCCGAGGCGGACGCCGTCTTCGTGATGGTGACCGGTCCCGAGGCGCTCCGCGCGGTGGTCACGGGCGAGGAGAGTATCGTCGAGGGACTCGCGGAGGGCACCGTCGTCGTGAACACGAGCACCGTCTCGCACGACGCGACGACGGCCGCGGCGACGGCGGTGGCGGACGCCGGCGGCCGGTACGTGGACGCGCCCGTCCTCGGGACGGTCGGCCCGGCCGAGGAGGGCGACCTCGTCGTGCTGGCCTCGGGCGACGACGACGCGATCGCCGCCGTCCGCGACCCGCTCGACGCGATCGGGTCGTCGGTGTTCGACTGCGGCGCGGTCGGTCAGGGGACTACCATGAAACTCACGACGAACCTGTTGCTCGGGAACTTGATGGAGGCGTTCGCCGAGGCCCTCGCCTTCGGGACCGCCCACGACCTCCCGCTCGACACGGTGCTCGACGTGATCGACGACGGCGTCCTCGGCGCGCCCCTGTTCGCGGTCAAGGGCGACGCCGTCCGGGAGCGATCGTTCGATCCGCAGTTCCCGGTCGACCTCCTGTTCAAGGACCTCTCGCTGGCGCTCGACGCGGCGGGCGACGCCGAGGTCCCCCTGCCGGCGACCGCCGCGACGCGGGAGGCCGTCGGCGCGACCCGGGCGCTCGGGTTCGGCGGGGAGGACGTGGCGGCGCTCGTCAAACACCTCGAAGCGACGACCGGCACCACGATCGGCGAGTGAGAGCGGCGTCGCTGATTGCCTTCACAGAGTTACAGTCAACCTATCACTGAAAAACGAGTAAGGAGCCGTGCGGTGTGGTGTGAGGCGGGGTGTAATTCGATGACAATGGACGCGGTCGTATACCAGGGACCGCACGACGTCGCGGTGGAGGAAGTGGACGAACCGGAACTCGAGAGCCCGAACGACGCGATAATCGACATCACGACGACGGCCATCTGCGGGTCCGACCTGCACATGTACGAGGGGCGGACGTCCGCCGAACCGGGGATCGTCTTCGGTCACGAGAACATGGGGACCGTCACGGAGGTCGGCGAGGGCGTCGAGACGCTGGAAGAGGGCGATCGGATCGTCCTCCCCTTCAACGTCGCCTGCGGCCACTGTCGCAACTGCGAGAACGGCTTCACCGGCTTCTGTACGAACGTCAACCCCGGCTTCGCCGGGGGCGCGTACGGCTACGTCGCGATGGGTCCGTACAAGGGCGGGCAGGCCGAGAAGCTCCGCGTGCCCTACGCCGACTTCAACGCGCTGAAGCTCCCGGAGGGGAACGAGCACGAGGACTCCTTCGCCCTGCTGGCGGACATCTTCCCGACCGGCTGGCACGGGACCGAACTCGCGGGCCTCCAGCCCGGCGAGTCCATCGCCATCTTCGGCGCGGGGCCGGTGGGGCTGATGGCCGCCTACAGCGCGAAGATCAAGGGGGCCGCCGAGATCTACGTCGTCGACCGCGTCGAGAGCCGACTCGACCTGGCGGTCGATCACTGCGACGCCACGCCGATCAACTTCGAGGAGGCCGACCCGGTCGAGCAGATCAAGGAGGCCCACGGCGACGGCGTCGACCGCGGCGTGGACGCCGTCGGCTACCAGGCCATCGACCCGGACACCGACCCCGGCGACGAGGCCTACGACCCCGCCCGGGAGAACCCGGCGGTCGTACTCAACCAGCTCATCCAGACCGTCCGCCCGACGGGTCAGCTGGGGATCCCGGGCCTGTACGTCCCGCAGGACCCCGGCGCGCCCGACGAGATGGCCGCCCAGGGCCGGCTCGGCATCGACTTCGGGAAGCTGTTCGAGAAGGGCCTGCGCCTCGGAACGGGCCAGTGCAACGTCAAGCAGTACAACCGGCAACTGCGCGACCTCATCATCGAGGGACGCGCCGACCCGAGCTTCGTCGTCTCACACCGCGTCGGCCTCGACCGCGCGCCCGAGATGTACGAGCGGTTCGACGAGCGCGAGGAGGGCGTCACGAAGGTGTTGCTCGAACCGTAGCGGTGGTCTCTGTACTTTATTTAGAAGTGAACCGTGGTTCCCGTGTAAACGGAACAGCTGTGTCGGTAATATACCTCGGTCTTGGCTACGCTTGCCAAATAAACGTTGGGAGTACATCTTCCCAGTTATCGTTCTGAAGCCATCGCCGATAGTCAACCCAGCCGTCATGGACTGCCCAGTACAATCCGTCGGAACGCTCGTCGTATCCGATGGTTGCAACGCTGTGGTCGCCGTATCCTTCGCCGCTTTTATCCTGTTTCTCCCCCCACCGTTCATGTTCAGTATGAACGGTTCGTCTTTGTCGATGGCACTCTTCAGATCGCCTTTCCAATCCCAAGTATAATCGCCGTTTATTGCGTCATAGTTATTTTTGCCAGCATCGTACGATCGAATCGCAGGTGGAATCTTCGATTGAAAGCATACCATATATGTTTTGTTACGATATTTACTTGACTCTCGGACAGAAACAGTTCTAGACAGTCACGAAAACGCGAGAATGTCTGTCTCCGTCGATACGAGGAGTCTCCCACCAGCCACGATCGGGGCGGCGAGCGGGCGAGATCGAAGCTTCCGCTCCCAGCGCTCCGTTCCGTCGTGAGCGACCGCGACGATAGCATCCGCCGTGCAGAGGTACACTGCGGAGCGATCCGCGACGATTCGCGTTACCCCGCTGGACGAGGGCGCGTACGTCCACTGTTCCTCCCCTGACGTCGGACTGAACGAGTAGAGTCGTTCACCGAGTACGTACAGCGCGTCGTCGGTGAGCGCGATCCGTTCGGCGTCGCTGATGTGAACATCGAGATCGCGCCGGTAGAGGCGTTCGCCGCTCTTGACGTCGAACGCCTGGAGGTACACGTCGTTTGCCGGGAGGCTCTTGAAAACCCCGCATAGAACCCCGTCAGTAGCCATCAGCTGGTAGGGATCGAGATCGACGGACGCCTCGAACGCCGGTTCGGCGGATGTGACAGTGACTCCGACGAGACGTCCTGAACCGCTCGCGTCTTCACCGTAGAGGACGCCACCGTCGGCGACAGCTTTTGCGAGACCGTACTCGTAGAGTATCTTTCCGTTCTCGGGATTGAGTTGTACGGCAACGTCCGGGACGCGCGCCGCGATGAGCAGGTCATCGACAACCATCAGATCGACGTACGACGGTTCCGTCTTCGTCCACCGTTTCGCTCCCTCGGTCGCGGACACGCGGAACTGTTCGGTAAACAACGTGTTCTGGGATGCGGCCGCGTGTTGTGGCGGTTGGTTCCCCTCAGGAAGGATTGGGACGGACCAGTACTGTTCACCACTGACGGCATCGAGAGAAACGAGCCGATCCGCCCGCGCGACGTAGAGCCGTTCGCCTCGTACGATCGGTTGCTCGGAGTCACGAGTTCGATCGAGATGGGTTCGCCACTCTACCGAAGGGGGTCCCTTCGGACCGTCCGCTGGTGTTGAGAACGTACGGCCGGGATCGTACCCCGTCATCGGCCAGTCTGCGTCGGTCGGAGGCGACCAGTCCGCGACGTTGGCGTCTCGAACCAGGACAGCATCACTCTGTGCGTCTGCCCGATTCGGTGTGTCGTTATTGCCCAGTAATTCTTGACAACCGCTGGTACTGCCGAGCGTCGACAGCGCTACCGCTCTAAGCACTTGGCGTCGGTTCAGTCGCACTTTCATACACATTTTGAATTATCCCGATAAAGCAACTCTTCTGTTGGAGGGAACGCCTTATCTATAGTGATGCATCTCTCTTTACGATTAGTTTATCCTACCGCAACGAGAGTCCCGACCGATCTCAACGACAGATTCGCGTCCGGCCGTCAACAACAGGCTGCGGCCACCACAACCGTTATCCCCCCGCTCGACGGTATCTCCGATCGTGTGCCTCTACTGTAACGTCGGGGAGGGCTGGTCCGCGCTCCTCCAGTACGACGAGGTCTACCAGAACGCGGTCGGCGGGAGGAGCGAGGCGACCTACGGTTTCCACGAGTCCTACGAGGAACTGCGCGAGCAGGTCGGACCGGGCGCGTCGCGCTGAGGGGGTCACTTCAACAGCGTCTCGCGCGGGAAGGGATCCGCGTCGGCCGCGACGTCGCGCTCGTCCGCCCCGAGCAGACACGCGTCGAGTTCCGTCCGCCGTCGCTCCGGATCGAGGTCACTGCCGATGAACACCAGCCGCGTGACGGGGTCGTCCTCGCCCCACTCGCCGATGGGACCGACGCGCAGCGACGGCCCGGCCTGGTTCAGCCCGATCACCTCCTCCGGACGACTCGCGAGCCAGCAGAAGCCCTTCGCGCGGACGATCGCACCGTCCCAGTCGTCGAGCCAGTCGGCGAAGCGCCGGGAGTGGAACGGGCGGTCGCGCTCGTAGACGAACGACTCGACGCCGTGGGCCTCGGCTGCGGAGCGATCACGGTCGTGGTCGTGACCGTCCCCGTGCCCGTGCCCGCCGTCGTACCCGTGATCGTCACCGCCCCCGTCATCGCGCCCGCCCCCAGCGAGTTCGCGCTTCCAGCCCTGCTCGCGGCTCGCCGCCTCGAAGTCGAACCGCCCGGTTCCGAGTACGGCGTCGGGCGGGACGTCCGAGTGAGTCGTCCGGTGCAGCGCCGCGCGGGGCTGGAGCCGCCGGATCACGGCCTCGATCTCCTCGAGCACGTCGTCAGGTACCATGTCGCACTTGTTGAGCAGGAGCACGTCGCAGAACTCGATCCCGTCGACGAGTACGTCCGCGAGCGGGCGGTCGGGGTCGTGGCCGGGCGGGAGGTCCGCGCCCGCGTCGAACTCCTTCCAGAAGCCGTAGGCGTCGACGACCGTCACCACGGTGTCGAGGCGGTAGTCGTCGGCGGGGTCCGGCCCGTCCTCGGATCCGACGGTGAGCGTCCGCGCGATGGGAACGGGTTCGCTGATCCCGGAGGCCTCGATCACGAGGTAGTCGAACGTCCGCTCGCGGGCCAGCCGCGCCGCCTCCGTGACGAGGTCGTCGCGCAGGCGACAGCAGATACAGCCGTTCGAGAGGTCGACGATGCCGTCCTCCTCGGCCTCGACGAGTTCGGCGTCGACGTTGACCTCCCCCACGTCGTTGACGATCAGCGCGATCCGCCGGTCGCCGGGCGCGGTCAGCAGGCGGTTGACGAGCGTCGTCTTGCCCGCCCCGAGCGCGCCGGTGACGACCGTCACCGGTACCGTTCCCTCTTCGGCGTCCCCCCCTTCGACGGTCATGGCGTGCCACCTCGTACCACTTCTCCGGGTAAATATCCGACGGCGCTCCCCCTCCTCCGCCGCCGTCGTGGCCGGTCGCGCCTTGGCGAACGCGCGCCTCGGTCCGCGGCGAGTCACGCCCGTCGCCGCGTCCGCGCGAACCGGGCCGACAGTATAACTGCCCGGCGGACGAACCCCGGGGCATGTCCGCGCTCCGTTCGTTCGTCGGCCTGCTCGTCCTGGCGCTCGTCGCCGGGGGACTCCTGCTCGTCGCCCGTCGACGGCGCCCCCCCGCGCTGACGCCGCCGTTCTAGGTGCGGGACGTTCACCGTCCGGGACCTGTCTACCCCCTATACGCGTGCCTTTTTTAGCCGAGCCACGCGGACGCGAGGTATGGACGAGACGACTGCCGCCGTCGGTCGCGCTCCGGTCCTCCGCGTGGCCGACGCGGACGGTGCCGTCGCGGCCGCCGCGCGGGAGGCGATCGGAGGATCGGCCGTCACCGTCGGATCCGCGGGCGTCCGGGGACTCGACCCGCTGGTCTCGGCGACCGCCGACGGCCGGACCGCGTTTCACGCCAACTGCACGCCCGACCGCGCCCGCGAGGTCGCCGCGGCGCTCGACGGGGGCGACCTCCTCACGGACGACGCCGTCGCGGTCGTCGAGCACGCACCCGACCGCGAGACGCTGCCCGTCCCCGACGACGGACCGCTCTCGGTCGGCCGTCGGCGCGTGCTCGGTCCCTGCGGATGGGTCGCCCCCGCGAGCGTCGAGGACCTCCCGCCGACGTTCGACGAGCGCGACCCCGGGGAGGCGCTCGACGCGATCGGGGCGATCGGCCTGCTGGGACGCGGTCGCGGCGACGGCCGCGCGGACGAACCCGTCGCGCCCGCGTGGCGCACCGCCCGCGACGCCGACGGCGATCCGGTCGTCGTCGTGAACGCGAACGAGGCCGACCGGCGCAACGAGACCGACCGCGTGCTGCTGGAGGGCGCGCCCCTCGCGGTCCTCGACGGCGCGCTCGCCGTCGCCCGCGCCGTCGACGCGACGGACGTGATCGTCTACTGCAACGAGGCGGACGAGCGCCTCCACGAGCGCGTCGAGGCGGCCGCGGGCGCGCTCCGCGAGGAGACGGGCGAGGCGGTGCAGGTCGTCGCCGGTCCCGACCGGTTCATCGCGGGGGAGATGACGATGGCGCTCGAGGCGATGGAGGGCGCGGACAGGCTCGAGGCGCGACTCCGCCCGCCCGGCCCGGAGGTCCACGGTCTCCACGGTCGCCCGACGGTCGTCCACACCCCGCGGACGTTCGCACACGTGCGACGCGCGCTCGTGGCGGGCGGGGAGTACGACCCCGACGACGCCGACCCCGGCACGCGCCTGTTCACCGTGACCGGCGACGTCGAGGCGCGGGCCACCGTCGAACTCCCGACCGGCGGGTCGCTCGCCGCCGTCCGCGACGCCGTGACGATGCCCGGGCGGTTCAAGATGGCGTGCGTCGGCGGGCAGTTCGGCGGCCTCGTCCGGTCGCTCGACTGCGCGCCCAGCGCCCCCGCGCTGGCCGCCGCCGACCTCGGTGCCGAGGGGGTCGTCGAGTTGCTCGACGAGTCGAACTGCGTCGTCGCCACGGCCGGGCGGCGCGCTCGCTTCGCCCAGGAGGAGAACTGCGGACGCTGCGTCCCCTGCCGCGAGGGGTCGAAGCAGCTGACGAACCTCCTCCGCGACGTCTACGACGGCGACTACCCCGACGACGGGCTGCGCGAACTCGCGCGGGTGATGCGGACGACGAGCACCTGCGCGTTCGGGCAGACCGCCGCCCGCCCCGTCGCGACGGCCATGGAGGCGTTCGAGGCCGAGTTCGTCGCGCACGCGAACGGTCGCTGTCCCAGCGGAACCTGCCAGGAGGGAGATTCGTGAGTACCAACCCACCACTACCGCGCGTACCGTCCGTCGAGAACCCGCAGCACGAGACGCCGCTGACCGAGGACTTCGTCACCGGCACGGCGAACGACCCCGAGGTGAGGGCCGTCCCCCCGAGCGCGTCCGGCGAGCGCGAGGGGATGGCGACCGTCACCGTCGACGGGACGCCCGTCGCGCTCCCGCCGGGGTCGACGCTCATCGACGCCGTGAACGCGGTCGACACCGAGGGGTACGTCCCCGCGCTGTGCTACTACGACCGGGACACCGAGCAGGGCGACGAGATCGGCCCGCGCTCCGAGTGTCGCACCTGTATGGTCGAGACCGAGGAGTACGGCCTCGTGCCGTCGTGCAGTTTCCCCGCCGAAGACGGCCTGTCGATCGCCACCGACGCGCCCGACGCGGAGGAGGCCCGCGACGTGAACCTCGACCTCGTCCTGTCGAACCACAACCTCCGCTGTACGACGTGCAACGCCAACGGCCAGTGCGAACTCCAGGACGTCTCCATCGAGAACGACGTCTGGCACCCGCGCTACGGCGTCCTCGACGACCGCGACGCCTACGAGCCGATCGACGACACCTCCTCGTTCATCCAGATCGACCGCAACAAGTGCATCCTCTGCAACCGCTGCGTCGAGGCGTGCAACGACGTCCAGGTCGAGGGCGTCCTCCGGATCGAGGGTTCCGGCGACGACGCGCACGTCGGCTTCCAGAGCGAGGCGGAGACGATGGCCGACTCGACGTGCGTCTCCTGCGGCCACTGCGCGACGGTCTGCCCCACCGGCTCGCTCACCGAGAAGGGCTACGACGGCGTCGCCACCCTCCCGATCCCCGGCTTCGACCAGAAGAACTCCGTCGGGAAGGTCATCGAGCACGAACCCGCGCGGACGGCGGACGACCCCCCCGCGAGCCCCGCTGCCGACGACGCGTCGGAGCGCAAGGGGGTGGCCCGGTTCATGGCGAAGGCCCGCGAGCGCGCCCGCGACGCCGCGACGGACGCCGGCGGCGCGGCCTGGCAGCGCGTCGAGCACCTCGCCGAGGACGTCGCGGCGAACACCATGCCGGAGGGCGTGCTGTTCGACGTCGCTGACGCCGTGAGCGACGTCAGGCTCGGAGGCGTCGATCGGACCGAGACCACCTGCGGCTACTGCTCGGTCGGCTGTCGGTTCGAGGTACACGCGAAGGACGGCGAGTTCCTCGCCGTCCAGCCCGCGGACCCCGACCACGCCCCGGTCAACGACTTCTCGACGTGCGTGAAGGGGAAGTTCGGCTACGAGTTCGTCGACCGCGAGACGCGCCTCCAGACGCCGCTGATCAGGGAGGACGGCGAGTTCCGGGAGGCCACCTGGGACGAGGCGCTCTCCCGCGTCGCCGAGGAGTTCGCGCGCATCGTCGACGATGCGGGACCGGACGCGATGGCCTGCTTCGCCTCCTCGAAGGGGACCAACGAGGAGGCCTACCTCGTCCAGAAGTTCGCCCGGCAGGTGCTCGGGACGAAGAACGTCGACAACTGCGCGCGGCTCTGTCACTCCTCGACGGTCGCCGCGCTCCAGCAGACGGTCGGCTACGGGGCGATGACCAACCGCATCAACGAGGACGTCGGCGAGACCGACTGTTACCTCATCACCGGCTCGAACACGACCGAGAGCCACCCCGTCCTCGCCACGCGGATCAAGCAGAACGTCCGCGACGGGGCGGACCTGTTCGTCTTCGACCCGCGGAGGGTCGGCATCGCGGAGCACGCGACCCAGTACACCCGCACCCGCCCCGGCTACGACGTGGCCTGGATCAACGGGATGATCCGGTACGTCGTCGAGGAGGACCTCCACGACGCCGAGTTCGTGGAGGAGCGCACCCGGAACTTCGACGACCTGCGCGAGAAGGTCGAGCCGTTCACGCCCGAGGAGGTCGAGCGCCTGACCGGCGTCTCACCCGAGGAGCTGAAGAACGCGGCCGAGACGATCGCGACCGCCGATACCTGCGTCTTCGGCTGGGCCATGGGGATGACCCAGCACAGCCACGGGACGCAGAACGTCCTCGCGCTCGCGGACCTCGCGCTCGTCACCGGCAACCTCGGCAAGCCGGGGGCGGGGCTGTCACCGTTCCGCGGACAGAACAACGTCCAGGGCGGCGGCGGCGACATGGGGCCGGCCCCGCACACCCTCCCCGGCTACCAGGACCTCCACGACGAGGACGTGCTCGACACGTTCGAGCGCGCCTGGGGGACGCGCCCGCCGTCCGACGTCGGTCTGAAGGTCCCCGAGACGTTCACCGAGGCCCTGAAGGGGAACGTCCGCGGGATGTACGTCGTCGGCGAGAACCCCGCGCTGTCGGAGCCGGACATCTCGCACGCGGCGGACGCGCTCGACGCGCTCGACTTCCTCGTCGTGCAGGACGTGTTCCTCACCGAGACTGCCGAGTTCGCAGACGTCGTCCTCCCGGCCGCCACCTTCGCCGAGAAGGACGGCACGTTCACCAACACGGAGCGCCGCGTCCAGCTCGTCCGGCGGGCGATGGACGCGCCCGGCGAGGCGAAACCCGACTGGATCATCCTGCAGGAACTCGCGAACCGGCTGGGGGTCGAGTGGGGCTACGAGTCGACGAGCGAGGTGATGGACGAGATCAACGACCTCGTGCCGATCTACGGCGGGATCACCCACGACCGACTCGAGGAGCGGGGCGACGGCCTCCAGTGGCCCTGCCCGGACGAGGACCACCCCGGCACCCCCTACCTCTACGAGGACGAGTTCAACTTCGAGGACGGGAAGGCGCGGTTCGTCTCCGCGGACATGGGCGAGCCGGGCGACCTCCCGAGTGAGGAGTACCCGCTCACGCTCACCTCCGGGCGCGTACTCTATCACTGGCACACGGGCACGCTCACCCGCCGCGTCGAGGGGCTGATGCACCACGTCGGCGAGAGCTTCGTCGAGATCCACCCGGAGACCGCAGAGCGCCTCGGGGTGGCCGACGGCGAGTACGTGCACGTCGAGTCGAAACAGGGGGAGATCGTCGTGAAGGCGCAGGTGACGGACCGCCCCGACGTGGGCGTCGTGTTCGTCCCGATGCACTTCGCCGCGGGCGCGGTCAACCGCCTCACGAAGGAGACGTTCGACCGGGTCAGCGGGATCCCCGAGTACAAGGTGACGAGCGTCCGCGTCACGCCCGCGGGACCGGACCCCGACCCCGACTCGCTCGGCGCGCGCGCACCCGGCGACGACTGACGCGACCCCCTCGTTTCCACTCCAGAATCGAAACGTTCTTGTAGGGGGACTACCCGTGCGATTTACCGGCGCGCCCGCCTACCTCCCCCTATGCCGACCGCCGTCGTCCTCGCCGGGGGCCGTTCGGAGCGGTTCGGCGAGTCGGACAAGGCCGTCGCCGACCTCGCCGGAACGCCGATGATCCGCCGCGTCGCGGACCGCCTCGTCGGGGCGGTCGACGCGCTCGTGATCAACTGCCGCGAGGGGCAGGTCTCCGCCGTCCGGGCGGCGCTCGACGGATACCCCCTCCCCGTCGCGTTCGCCGTGGACGAGACGCCCGACGAGGGGCCGATGGCCGGTATCCGGACCGGACTCCGCGCCGTCGAGGACGAGTACGCGTTCGCCGTCGCCTGCGACATGCCGTTCGTCGAACCGGACGTGGTCCGGTACCTGTTCGAGCGGGCGGCGGGACGCGCCGACGAGGCGGGCGCGGACGGCGAGGCGCGGACGCGGCCGTACGACGCCGCCGTTCCCCGCCTGGACGACGAGTGGTTCCAGACGACCCACGCCGTCTACCGGGCGGCGGCGATGGCGGACGCCTGCGACGCCGCCCTCGAACGCGGCGAGCGCAGGATCGTCGCCCCGCTGTTCGAACTGGACTACGTCGTCGTCGACGAACCGGCGATCCGGGCGCGCGGCTCGCTCGACACGTTCGAGAACGTGAACACCCGCGAGGAGTTCGCGGCGGCCGCGGAGCGCCTCGCCTAGACGGTCGCGACCAGTTCGCCGCGGTTCAACCGCGTGAGCGCCACGTAGGGCACGTCCGCCCGCTCGTGGACCCCCCGGGCGACGGTCCGTGCGGTCCGCTCCCAGTCGTCGTCGTCCACCTTGTTGAGCACGGGGATCACGGTCGCGTCGTCGGGGACGTTCTTGCGCCCGCCCGCGGGGTCCGCGAGCACGGCCGCCACGTCCTCCGCACGGACGGTGTCGCCGACGTCGCGATCGGTGAGCGCCGCGACCCGCTCGGGTCGGTGGACGTACTCCGCCGTCAGCGGGTGGCCGACGACCTGCACGCTGGCGATGGCGAGGACCGCGTCCGCGCCGTCGGGCAGCCGCGGTTCGTCCTCGCCGGGGGCCTTGAACTCGCGCATGCGCGCGCCGTCGGCCTTCACGAGCACGGCGTCGAGATCACGCTCGGCCAGCGCGTTCACGGCGTCGGGCTCGTAGCCGCGGTAGCGGTCGCCCTCCCGCTCGGGGACGACGCCGAGCGGCCAGTCCTCCGGTCCCGCCGACTCGACCGCCGCCGCCGGGTCGTCGGTGACGACGACGCGCGCGACGTGTTCGTCGAAGATCGGGATCCTGACGGTCGCGGTCACCACCGCGCGGTCGAGCAGGTTCGCGAGGGCGTAGAGCGCCGTCTTCTTCCCGCCCGCGCCGACGACGGGGACGAGCGGCGCGCCGCCGTCCGTCTCGGGAACGAGCGCCTCGGTGAGGTTCATGCGTGCCCCTCGTGCGCGGTGGAGTATCACTGCTACGCCGGTCGTGCGCGAGGCGCGCGGTCGCGGCCGCCGCTGGCGAGCGGCTGAAGAACGCCGAGAACGGACGACGGCGGCGGTGCCTACTTTCCGCGCCCGTCGTTCGCGCGAACGCTGGGGCGGGACTTCTCCGCGCCGGTGCCGCGGTTGTTCAGCCCGCGGCCGCGGCGGCCCGCCCCGGTCTTGCCGCGGAAGGCGCGACCGCGCTGGGAGTCGTCACAGATCCAGTTGAGGTCGTCGTCGTTCCTGATCGCGCCGTGCTCGGGGTCGAGGAGGATCACCTCGAACCACTTCTGGGAGCCGTCCTCGCCCACCCAGTAGGAGTTGAGTACGCGCAGGTTGCGGAACTTGCGCGAGGCGCGCTCCTCCGCGATGCGCTGGAGGTTCTTCTTGCGGGTGATCTTGCGGACGCCCTGGCGCTTCGAGCGGCGGCCGGCCGTGAAGCGCTGCTTGCGCGCGCCGCCCTTGCGGACGCTGACGCGCGCGACGACGACGCCCTGCTTGGCCTTGTAGCCGAGCGAGCGGGCCTTGTCCAGCCGGGTGGGGCGCTCGACGCGCTCGATCGCGCCCTGCTCGCGCCAATCCTGCTGGCGCTGCCACTGGAGTTCGGCCAGCTTACCTTCCTTCGGGTTCTGCCACGCCTCTCGGATGTGGGAGTAGAAGCTTCGTGCCATAGTGTGCTCCGACGGGCGTCGGGTGGTTCAGCGCGAGGGCGGTTCGACGAACCGCGCGCGCCACATTCCGGCCTGCGCCGATGCGGTCGCAGGTGCCCGCTGGGGCCCGTCCGGCCAGCGAGTTGGCGTGACTACTCCGATGGCGTACTTAGGGCCTTCGAAACGCCGCTTCGTGACTCCGGACTCGTCACGTCCGACAGCGTCGCCCTCCGCGGACGAGGAAGGCGATCGCCGCCCCGAGGGGCGCGAGGTTCTTGAGGAAGTGGATCTGCTGGGCCTGCTTCTCCTCGCCCTCGCGGTTCCAGAAGTCGTGCATCAGCGGCGTGACGCCGAGGAAGAACGTCGCGACCGCGCCCGCCGCCAGCCGCGGTAGCCGCCAGAGCGCGATCCCGACACCCCCGGACAGCAGCGCGCCGCTCGCGAACGGAACGGCGAGATCGGCCTTCGGCACGCCGTTCCCCTCCGCGTACCCGATCATCCCCTCCAGGTTCCGGAAGTTGTCGAGCGCCATGAACGCGAGGACGCCGCCGAACAGCAGTCGCGCGAGGCGGGAGGGGGGCGCGTCCGTCGCGTCGTCCGTCGATTCACTCATCGGGATCGCCCCTCGATTCGTGGTACCGCATGCCTCACGCGGGTCGCGCGAGGGTCTTAGGTGTTCGTCGTGGGGCGGCCCGCTCCGCCCGCCGCGACCCTCATATCCGCTCGGCGCTTACCTGACGTTAATGTCATCGTACGGATTCGCTACCGCCGGGTCGCGTCGGGACCGCGATCGCGCGCCGTGAGCGGGGACGACTTCTCGCCGCTGGCCGCGCCCGTGCGCGACCTGTTCGCCCGCTACGCGCTCCCCGAACTCCCGCTGTTCGTCCTCGGCGTGGTCACGAGCATCGTCGGCCGGGCCGTGAGCCTCGTCCCGCCGCTGGTGCTCGGCGTCGCCATCGACGCGCTGTTCACCCCGTCGAGGGACGTCCCCTACCGCCTCCCGCTGGTCCCGGCCGCGTGGATCCCCGGCGACCCGCGAACGCAGCTGTGGCTCTCGGTCGCGCTCATCCTCGGGTCGCTCGTCGTCGGCGGGGCGCTCACCTGGACGCAGGGGGTGAGCCTCTCGCTGTTCTCGAACCGCATCCAGCACGCCGTCCGCGTGGACGCCTACCGCGCGATGCAGGAACTCGATATGGCCTTCTTCGACGACAAGCAGACCGGGCAGGTGATGGCGATCCTCAACGACGACGTGCGCAACCTGCGGATGTTCCTCGGTTCGACCGTGAGCGGCGCGCTCCAGTTGCTCGCGACCGTTCTCGGCATCGCCGCGCTGCTGTTCTACCTGAACGCGCAGCTCGCCGCCGTCACGCTCCTCGGCGTTCCCGTCCTCGCGGTCTTCACGGTCTGGTTCATGCGCACCATCCGACCGCGCTACCGCGCGCTCCGGGCGAGCATCGGCGACCTCAACACGCGCATCGAGAACAACCTCAGCGGGATGGAGGTGATCAAGACCTCGAACACGGAGCGCTACGAGAACGAGCGCGTGGGCGACGCCTCCTGGGAGAACTACCTGACGACCTGGTCGGTCGCCAAGCTCGAGTACCTCTACCAGCCGTCGATGGACCTCCTGGCCGGTCTCTCGTTCGCCGCGACGTTCGCCCTCGGCGGGTACTGGCTGGTCGTCGGCCCGCCGCCGGGGTTCTCGGGCGAACTGCTCGTCGGCGAGTTCGTCACCTTCCTGTTCATGACCCAGCGGTTCGTCGAACCGCTCTCCGGGGCGGGGCGCATCGTCAACTCCTACGAGAACGCCCGCGCCTCCGGCGAGCGCATCGTCGACCTCGTCGAGCGCCCCGTCACCGTCCACGACCGCCCCGACGCCGTCCGCCCCGAGCGCGTCGAGGGCCGGGTCGAGTACGACCGCGTCGGCTTCGCGTACCTGCCCGGGCGGTCCGTCGTCGAGGACCTCTCCTTCGCCGTCGAACCGGGCGAGACGGTCGCCTTCGTCGGTCCCACGGGAGCCGGCAAGTCGACCGCCGCGAAGCTCCTCCTCCGGCTGTACGACGTGGACGAGGGGGCGATCCGCGTCGACGGGATCGACGTGCGCGACCTCGCGCTCGACGCGCTCCGCTCCAACGTCGGGTACGTGAGCCAGGACGTGTTCCTCTTCGACGGCACCGTCCGGGAGAACATCGCCTACGGGGCGTTCGACGCGGACGACGAGGCGGTCGTGGCGGCCGCGAAGGCCGCCGAGGCACACGAGTTCGTCCAGAACCTCCCGGACGGCTACGACACGCGGGTGGGAGAGCGCGGCGTGAAGCTCTCGGGGGGCCAGCGCCAGCGCATCTCCATCGCCCGGGCGGTGCTCCAGAACCCCCCGATCCTCGTGCTCGACGAGGCCACGAGCGCCGTGGACACCGAGACGGAGGTGCTCATCCAGCGCGCCCTCGACCGGCTCACCGAGGACCGGACGACGCTCGTCATCGCCCACCGGCTGTCGACGATCAGGGACGCCGAGGGGATCGTCGTCCTCGAAGAGGGCCGGGTGGTCGAGCGCGGCACCCACGAGGACCTCCTCGCCGCCGGCGGCCTCTACGCGACCCTCTGGAGCGTACAGGCGGGCGAACGGGCCTCCGATGCGGTCCTCGACCGCCTCGTCCGGGCCGACGGGAGCGAGGAGTGAGTTCGCAAGGGTAGGCGTCGAGTTCCCGGGTCGCCTCTCTGGCGAGAGGCGAACGCTCCTGGGAGAGTACGACGACGCCAGGCGGTGCTCCGGCCCTCCGATGTGGGACGATCTGATTAATAAATCGGTATAAATATACCAAATCGACAATCTAACCGCGTTCTTTATCACAATTCGTTTCATAGAGGTGGTCGCGAAGCGGTTCGAGCGCGTTCGAACGGGCGTCGCTCGTCGCTCGCGATCGAGACCATGCGAAGCATCGTCACCGGGGCGGTCGAGTCGGACGATCCGGCGGGGGAACGACCTCCGGGTCCCGACGCCGTCGCTCGCTCGACGGGTTTCCCGGCTGACGCACCCCAGACGAGGGTACCGGCCTGAACGGCCCTCCCTCGCGTGCCGTCCTACCGAACCATGATTCACCGCACCCACCGATACGTCCACTGGAGCGCACGGCAGAACCGTCCCGCGACCGTTCCGCCCCGACGCGGCCGGCAGGGTCTCCGTCGACCGGTGGGTGAGACGTGATGTCGGTCCCCATCCAACAGGCGGTCGAGCCGATCGATCACCACGCGCTGCTGGTCCTGCTCGTCCAGCTATTCCTGCTGTTGCTGGTCGCGCGCGGACTGGGCGTGCTGGCGACGAAGGCGAACCTCCCGTCGGTCGTCGGCGAACTGTTGGCGGGCATCGTCGTCGGTCCGTCCGTCCTCGGGACGGTCGCGCCGGGGGCCTTCGAGGCGATCTTTCCCCTCGCCGCCGAGCAGTTCCACCTGCTCGAAGTCGTCTCGTGGATCGGGCTGCTGATGCTGCTCGTGCTGACGGGTCTCGAGACGGATCTCGACCTCATCGTCGCCCGGGCGAAGTCCGCGACGAGCGTCGCCGTCGGCGGAGTCGCCGTCCCGTTCGCGTTCGGCTTCGGACTCGCGTACGTTCTCCCCGCGGAGTTCCTCGTGTCGCCCGACCAGCGGCTGGTGTTCAGCCTGTTCGTCGCGACCGCGATGAGCATCTCGTCCATCCCGGTCATCGCGAAGGTGCTGATGGACATGGACCTCGTCAGGCGCGACATCGGGCAGATCACGCTCGCGTCGGGCATGATCAACGACAGCCTCGGCTGGATCATGCTGTCGGTCGTCGCCGGCCTCGCGCGGAGCGGGGTCGTCGACCTCGGGTCGGCGGCGGAGACGATCCTGATCCTGCTGGTCTTCCTCGGCGTCTCGTTCACCCTCGGACGCCGCCTGTCGAGGCGTATCGTCCGCTTCGTCGACAACGCCGTCGGCGGGGACACGGCGAAGATCACGACGCTGATGGTGCTCGCGCTCGGCGTCGGCTCCCTGACCCACTACCTCGGCATCGAGGCGGTGCTCGGCGCGTTCGTCGTCGGCATCCTCGTCGGCGACGTGAAGCGATTCGACCGCTCGGCCCGACACCTCTTCGAGGTCGTCACGGTCGGCGTCTTCGCGCCGATCTTCTTCGCCACCGCGGGGTTGCGGGTGAACCTCGCGGCCATGCTCGATCCGACCGTGTTCGCGGTCGGGACGGCCGCGCTCGGCGTCGCCATCGCCGGGAAGTTCGTCGGGACGTACCTCGGCGCGGCGGCCGCCGGCCTCTCGCGGTGGGAGGGGATCAGCCTCGGCGCGGGCATGAACGCCCGCGGGGCGATGGAGATCATCATCGCCACGATCGGCCTCAGCCTCGGCGTCCTCACCGGCGAGATGTACACGATCGTCGTCATGGTCGCCATCGTCACCTCGATCATGGCACCGCCGCTGCTGCGCTGGACGGTGCCGAGGATCGAGATGGACGACGAGGAGCGCGAGGCCGAACGCGAGCGGAACTTCGTCGCCAACCTCAAGCGCGTACTCGTCCCCACGCGCGGGAGCGAGGACTCGCAGTTCGCCGCCCGCCTCGTGGGACTGATGACCCGCGGCGAGGAGATCGAGGTCACCAACATGTACCTCGCGCGTCGGGGGGCGGCCGCCGCCGATTCCCGTCGCTCCGCCTCCGGCGGCTGGTTCGCGCGGTTGCTGCCCGACGGCGGTAGCCCCTCCGCATCCGCCGACGTCGCGACGGCCGCCGACGGCGATCCGTCCCCCCGGGACGACCCCGCACGCTGCTTCGAGGTGATGGCCGAACGGCTGGCCCTCGACGACGACAACGACCTCCGGAACGTCGTCCGGGAGGAGACGACCGGGGCCACCGAGACCGTCCTCGCGGAGGCCGAGCGGGGGTACGACCTGCTCGTGCTCGGTGCAGCCGAGCGCGGCGCTCGGCCGAACGACCCGCTGTTCGGTGCCGCCGTCGACCGCATCGTCGTGAACGCGCCGTGCCCCGTCATGGTCGTCGACGCCCACGAGGATCGGACGACCGGTCGGTACGGCGTCGACGAGAACCCGATCCAGCGCATCCTCCTCCCGACGGCGGGGATGCAGTACAACCGTCACGCCGCCGAGGTCGCGTTCGCCATCGCCCGCGACCGGAACGCGATGGTAGAGATCGTTCACTACGTGGACCCGCCCCGCCGAAACGACCGGTTCGTCGCCCGCCGGAACCAGAACGTCCGCTCGCTGATCGAGTTCGGCGAGGAGATCGTCGACGAGGCGGCCGACCGCGGCCGGCGGACGGGCGTCGAGGTGAGCACGCGCGTCTTCGTCGCCCGCGAGGAGCCCGAAGAGGAGATGCTCCGGCTGATCGAGGAGGGGGGCCACGACCTGGTCCTGATGGGGTCGAGCATCCGTCCCGTCTCCGAACGGGCGTTCTTCGGCCACCGCGTCGAGTACATCATCAAGAACGCCCCCTGCCCGGTCGCCGTCCTCAGCTCCGCCTGAGGGAATCGCCCTCGTCGGCGACCGCGTCAGCCGCTCTCGTTGGTCGTGTCGATCTCGTTTGCGTTACTCGCGCTCGTCCGGTCGGCGTCGGTCGCGTTCGTCTCGTTCGCGCTGGTCTCGTTCGCGCCGCTCCCGTCCGCCCCGTTCGACTCGCTCGCCGAACTCCGAGCGACGACCTCGCCGTCGACGCTGATCGTCGCGTTCCCGACCACCTCCGCGCGCTCGACCTCGCCGGTGAACGTGTACGCGTCGCGCGCGTCGGCGATCGTCCCGGTCACGTTCCGACCGTCCCCGCCGATCGCGTCGTCCGACTCCACGGAGGCGTCCCGCCGGATCTCCCCGCTGACGGTCACGGTGTAGTTCGCCGACGCGTTCTCGTCAGCCCGTTCGACCACCAGCGTGTGGCTCTCCGGCGCGGGCGTGGGGGTAGGCGTCGGCGTGGGTGTCGGCGTGTCCGTCGCGGTCGGCGTTGGTGTAGCTGTCCGCGCGGGCGTCGGCGTCCCCGCCGGCGTCTCGGTGGACGTCGCTCCGGGGGTCTCCTCGGGCGTCGACGCGGACGCCTCCGTCGGCGTCGCCTCGGGCGTCTCCGTCGGTGGTTCGTCCGTCGGAGCGTCTCGGGGGGCCTCGGTGGTCGTCGGCGTCGCCCCCTGCTCCGTCGTCCCCGCCCCGGCAGCGTCGGCGGGTCCGCCGGTCGCGTTCGTGGCGTTCGTGGCGTTCGTCGCGTTCCCCGCACCCGATCCGTCGGTCGCGTTCGCGGTGGCGGTGAAGTCGTACAACCCCGGTCCGACGCCGATGACGAACGCCAGGATCACGCTGAGCGGGACGAGAAACAGCACCACGATCGCCGCCGCTCCCTTCAGGTGGTCACCGGCGCTCTCGGGCGGACTGTCGAGCGGGCGCGTCCCCGGTCGGTTCCTCGCCATCCCGTGAACCGACGAAAGTGCGGCGAATAAGGGTCCCGCTTTCCGTTCCGCGTTCGGCCCGACCGCGAGCCCCTCGACGCCCGTCTCGCCCCCGCTCCCACCGGCCGACGATTCTGTATCGCGACATCTAATTCACCGGAACGCGCGCACCGACTCGAACTCGTCGGCGCGAACCGCGTCCGCGACGGCGTCCGCGTCCTCCTCGCCCACTCGCTTAGGGTACTTCCGCCGGAAGTAGCGAAGCAGGTTCGCCACGTCGCGCCGGAGGAACTCGTCGGCGTTCTCGTGGTCGGTCGGGACGGCCTGTGGCCAGTCGAAGATCGTGACGCCCTCGCTATCGACGAAGACGTTGTACTCGCTCATGTCGGCGTGGACGTAGCCGGCGCGGTAGGCGGCGGTCACCTCCCGGAGGACGAGATCGAGCACGCCGACGACCTGATCCGGGGCGAGTTCCGCCCGCGATAGCTCGACGCCCGGGAGCTTCTCCATCACGATGGCGTGGCGGTTCTGGTCGATCGGGCGCGGGACGCGCACCTCGGGGTAGACGGTTTCGAGCGCCTCGTACTCGCGTTCGGCGGCCTTCCTCGCCGTGTAGAACCAGGAGACGTGGCGGTGCTCGGAGGTGTACTCGCGCTCGCGGCGCACCTCGCGGAAGTTCGTGTACCCCTCGCGGTGGAACTTCAGCGCCAGCGGCTTGTACGACTGCACCTCGTACACGTCGCTCTCCTTGCCGACGCCGAGCGGCGCGCCGAACCCCCGGATCGTGTCGCGTTCGGTGAACGCCCGCAGGGCGAGCGCGTCGTACCCCTCGAACGTGAGGCGAAACCCCTGGTAGTGGACCGTCTTGCGCTCGACCAGCCCCCGGTCCTCACAGCGATCCAGCCGGTAGTCGACCTCCTTCGGGTCGAGCCGCGAGAACTCCGCGACCTTCTCCCGATCGACCCACCGGCTGAACCGCATCCCGTGCTCGATCCCCGAGAGGAGATAGAAGTCCTCGGGTTCGAGTTCGAGAAACTCGCTGGCGACGTTCCGCACCATGGACCTCCTACCGGGCGGGGCGGTAAAAGCGCCCCGCGTCGGTCGAGGGATAAACCGTATGTCGGGATACGAAACTCGTCTCTCGGACGCTACGACGGGCCGCCCCCGCCGGAACGTTCGAGACGGAGAACTGAGCCGATCGGTCGATCCCCGCACCGTCCACCGCTATCGCTCTCGGTGTCGGATCCCTGCTTCGAAAACGGGTACGGTCGTCGCGGGGGTTACTCGACGGCGAACCCCTCGTCGCGGAGGACGTCGGGGAGGCGGTTCGAGTGGTCGCCCTGGAGTTCGATGCGGCCGTCGTCGACGGTTCCGCCGGTGGCGAGGCGGCGCTTGAGGGTCGAGGCCAGCTCGTCTAAGTCGATGGCGTGCTCGTCGAACCCCTCGACGATGGTCATCGGCTTGCCGTAGCGGCGGCGTTCGACGCGCACCGAGAGCACCTGCTCGGCGCGCGCGAGGTCCTCGCCGATGCCGAGGTCGCTCGGGAGACCGGCGATGTCGCTGAGGTCTTTGTCTGCCACGCGAGCGCTAGGCGACGCGCGGGTATAAGATTGGCCCGCGCGCCCTCGGCGGGCGACCTACCGCCCCGCCGCCCGGTCCTCCCGCAGCGTCATGCAGGTGCTCGACAGCCGCGCGACGCGCTTTCCCTCCTCGGTGGTCACGTCGCACTCGACGAAGCCGATCGTGCTACCGCGCTCGACGACCCGACCGACCGCCTCCAGCCGACCGGACCAGACCGGCCGGAGGTAGTTGACCGAGAGTTCGAGCGTCGTGAACGACTCGTCCTCCTCGAGGGTGCTCGCGTAGGCGGTCCCCATCGCCGCGTCGCCCACGTCGCAGACGATCCCCCCGTGGAGCGTCCCCATCGGGTTCGCGTGCTCGGGACCGGCCTCGAACGTCAGGCGCGACTCCCCGTCAGCGACCGCCTCGACGTCGAACCCGACGAGTTCGCCCACTGGCGGTCGGGGGATCGGCTCGCCGGTCATCCGCTCGCGCCCCATCGACTCGCGGAACCCGCCGTCGCGCGTGAACGCGATCGCCTCCTCGAGTTTGACCCGTCCGAGCGTCGCCTCGCGTACCATCGCGGCGGGGTCGTCCGTCACGTCGCGCAGGCGGTCGTACTCGTCGGCCGAGAGCGTCACCTCGACGATCTCCTCGTCGGTTGCCATGCCCGTCACTGCGCCCCGGCGAACATATACTGTCCGCTGTACCTCGACAGAGGATATTCGGGGTCCCGAGTACCGGGCCTCTCGAAACAGGTACCGCGGACAGTACGACTGTGGTCGACGCCGGCGACAGCGTTCTATCGTCCGCCGGCGTACTCGTCACGTGCTCGCGGAGCTGTTGCGCCTGTCGCCGCCGCGGTTGCGGAGTTCCCCGGACGCCGAGGACGACCTGCGCAGCGCGACGTGGCTGGAGCTGTTCTTCGACCTCGTGTTCGTCGTCGCGATCGCGGAGTTGGCGCACGTCCTGAGCGCCGACGTGTCGATCCCGGGAGTCGTCGCCTTCCTCGCGCTGTTCGTCCCCACGTGGTGGGCGTGGGTCGGCTCGACGTTCTACGCGACGCGCTTCGACACCGACGACGTCGTCCACCGGCTGTTCACCGTCGCGGAGATGTTCGCCGTCGCCGCACTGGCGGTGAGCATCCACGACGGACTCGCGGCGTCGGCGTCGTTCGCGCTCGCCTACGCGGGCGTCCGCGGCGTCCTCGTCCTGAAGTACCTCGGCGCGAGCCACTTCGTCCCGGTCGCCCGCCCGCTCACGCGGCGGTACGCCGCCGGGTTCGCCGTCGCCGCGGGTCTCTGGGCGCTGTCGGCGTTCGTTCCGCCGCCCGCTCGCTACGCGCTCTGGGGCGTCGGTCTGCTCGTCGACTTCGGGACGCCGATCTCCGCCGGCCAGTTGCACGCCCGTATCCCGCCGCACGCCGAACACCTCCCCGAGCGCTTCGGGCTGTTCACCATCATCGTCCTCGGCGAGTCGGTGCTCGCCGTGGTGAGCGGCGTCGCCGAGGTGGCGTGGACGCCGTTCTCGGTACTCGCGGCGGCGTTCGCCCTGCTCGTCGCGGTGAGCGTCTGGTGGGTCTACTTCGACCGTCACAGCGGCGTCACCATCGACGCGAGCGCCCGCGAGGGTCGCGTGCTCGTCTACGAGGGGTGGCTCTACGCCCACCTCCCGCTCGTGGTCGGGTTGACCGCCGCGGGCGTCGGCGTCGAACACGCGCTCACGGCCGATCTGACCGCACCGCTCGCGGCGGCGGATTGCTGGTTGCTCTGCGGGGCGGTCGCCACCTGCCTCGCGGCCATCGGCGTCGTGCAGTGGACCACGACGACGGCCGCCCACGAACGCGGTCGGTCGCTCGCCGCGGTTCGCGCCGGAGGGGGCGTCCTCGTCCTCCTCCTCGCACCGCTCGGACGGTGGCTCCCCGCCGTCGCGCTCGTCGGGACAGTCGCGATCCTCTGCGTCGCACAGGTGGGGTACGACCTGCGGGCGCGGCTGACCGAGGTCGAGGGGTCGGACGCGGCCGTCGAGCCGTGACGTCCGACACACCACGGTCTATCGATCCGTGACGCGTGCCCGACGGACGTCGAAGCGTTCGAAACGGCGACTGATCGGCGCCATCGAGCGGTCGCACGGGGGACCGTCGACCGACCTCCGCCGAATCTGTGCTGTGCGCCGAATCTGGATTCCATATAGCGAAACCTGCTTCATCGTATTCGTAGGGCGGTTCTCGCCCTCGGCGTCCGGCGTTCCCCGGACGACGCTTCGAGGACGAACCATCGGACGCGGGGGATCGACGCCTGGGCGATGCGTCACGTCACTGCCTCGACCGCCGTTCGACGCGAACCGGTCCAACAGTTTTACCGAGTAGCGATTGATGGTCCGCTGGTGTCCACTTCGAATTAGGGCGGATCGTTCCCGTCAAATATGAACTCCTTTGAATTAGTCGCGGGTCGAACTAGAGCTATCGCGTGAGACTCGATAACCGATTCGCTAAACGGTCGTACTGTAACGTGATCGAGAGGACCTATCGGGGATGAGTAAACGAGCCGACTCTGATCCGCGCGGCGGCGAACCGCGCGGATCCGTGATGGGGGTGGACGTGCGACGGCGGAGGCGGCCGCCGTGAGCGACACGATCCGAACCGGCGGGCCGAACGCCGGAACGGACGTGCGCGATCAGCCGCTCCGGTCGGCGGTGCGAGCGGTCGACGGGTACGCGATCGCGACGCTCGATTCCGACGGGGTCGTCACGAGCTGGAACGAGGGGTGCGTCCGGATCTACGGATACCCCGAGAACGAGGCCGTCGGCGAGCCGTTCTCGATCGTCACGACTCGGGAGGCGCTCGATCGCGGGGATCCCTGGCGGATGCTCGAGCGTGCCGCCGAAACCGGTCGGTTCGAGGGCGAAGCCCGCTGTCTCCGGAAGGACGGATCGACGTGCTGGACGCACGTCGTGCTGACGGCGATCCGGGACGAGCGGGGCGCGCTTCGCGGGTTCGTGACGATCGTTCAGGACGTCACCGAGCGGAAGGAACGCGGACGGCGGTTACAGCGCCAGCGGGACGAACTGGAGACGCTCCACGGGATCCACCACCTCATCGAGGAGATCATCCAGGCGCTCGTGAAGCCGACGACGCGCGAGGAACTCGAAGCGTTGGTGTGCGAACACCTGACCGCGACGCCGTTCTACGCGAGCGCGTGGATCGGCGAGCGGAGCGTGCGGGAGGGACGGCTCGTCCCGCGCGCGGGCGCGAACGGCGAGGCCGTCGAGCGGATGCTCGCCGAGGTGGACCCCGACGCTATGGAGGGCTGTGAGATGGGCGAGACGCTCCTCCGCGGTGATGCCTTCGTCTCCCGGCGGATCGACGAGGACCCGCTCGTTCCGGAACCGGTGCGGCGGTTCGCGCGCGAGCGAGGGGAGCGGTCGGGCATCGCGCTCCCGCTCGCGCACGGGGAGACGATCTACGGCGCGCTCGTGGTCCACTCCGCTCGCCCGGACGCCTTCGACGCGCACGAGCGGGCGTCGCTCGAAACCCTCGCGAGGGCGATGGGTTTCGCCATCTACGCCCTCAAACAGGAGCGTCTGCTGCTCGCGAACACGGTGGTCCAACTCGAACTCCGAGCCACCGAACCGGCGGCGTTCTTCGCCGCGCTCGCCGCCGAGTGTCGCTGTCGCTGTCGCGTCGACGACGTCGTTCCTGGCCCCGGCGAGTCGCTGCTTCACTTCCTGACGGTCGAGGGGGCGTCCCCGGAGCGGGTTCGTGAGGTGATCGAGGCGGCCGAGGTCGTCGAGGCGTACCGGACGATCGCCCGGTACGACGGGCAGTATCGGTTCGAAGTTCGGGTGAAGCCGTCCGATTTCCTCAACCACGTCGTCGACGCCGGCGCGGTGATCCAGACGGCCGTCGCCGATCCGGACGAGAACCGCGTGGTCATCGAAGCCGCCCCCGACGACGACCTCGACGAACTCGTCGAGGTGGTTCGGGCGGAGTCATCGGACTGGACGTTGGCCAGGAAGCGAACGGTCGACCGCCCGGTCAAGACGACCGGGCAGATGAGCCGACAGCTCGAGGAGCAACTCACGGAGAAACAACTGACGGCGCTCCGAACCGCCTACTTCGCGGGCTACTACGACTTCCCGAGGAAGAGCACCGCCGAGGAGATCGCGGCGGACCTGAACATCTCGGGATCGACGCTCTTCCAGCACCTGCAAGCGGCCGAACGGAAGCTCATCGAGAACTGTCTGGATCTCCTGCTGGAACCGTCTCTGCCCCGATAGCGACCTCGCTTCCGTGGCAACGTCGTTGAATTATCGGCCATCGGTGATACCGGTCCGATCGCCGTACACAGTACCTCGAAATCGAGGTACCACGCACTTTCGATACGGGTACCTATCGTCGTGTCAAGTATGTCTCAGTCGCACTCGAGCTTGGATAGTGCGCTCTTCAGGGCGGCCCTCGCGGCCACCGCAGGGGGAATTATCGTCCTCGACGCCGACGGAACCGTCGTCCTCGCCAACCGGTACGTCGAACGGCTCCTCGGGTACGACCGCGGCGGTCTGGAGGGCCGACCCGTCGCCCGACTCTTCGCGGAGAGCCTGATTCCACCGCTGGAACTCATCCGGGCGCGCGCCGGTCGGGGCCGCGAGCGGACCGACGGCGGCGAACGCGGCGTCGTTCTCGTCGATCGTGACGGTCACGACGTTCCGGTCAGGCTCTCGGCACAGACCTCCGAGTCCGACGGCGAGCGGTTCTACACCGCGACGGTACGCGAGACCTCGGAGGAACCGGAGCCGAATCACCGACTGGAAGCCGAACGCCACCGCCGCGCGACGCTGTTCGAGAACTCGAGCGACCCGATCGTCGACTGTGACTTCAAAGACGGCGTGCCGGTCATCCGGGGGGTGAACGACGCCTTCGAGCGCGTGTTCGGGTACGACGACGAGGCCGTGGTCGGCCGCACCATCGACGACGTGCTCGTCCCCGACGAGGAGTACGACGAGCATCGGGAGTTCGTCGGGCGGTTGCTCCGAGGCGAGGAGGTCAAGGCCGAGGTCCGCCGTCAGACGGTCGACGGCCCCCGCGAGTTTCTGGCCCACGTGATCCTCTTCGAGGCGGACGGCAATCCCGGAGCGTACGCGATCTACTCGGACATCACCGAACGCAAGGAGCGAGAGCGGGAGATCCGCGAGGCCAAGAAGCGCTTCGAGACGATCTTCGAGCACGTGAACGACGCGATCCTGATCTTCGATCCCGGTCGAAACGAGTACGAGCAGTGCAACCCGCAGGCGTGCGATCTGCTCGGCTACTCCCGGGACGAACTGCTCGATCTCGCTCCCTCCGACGTGCACTGCGACGAGTTGCCGCAGTTCGGGGCGTTCATCGACGCGGTCCTGAGCGACGGGTCCGGGTGGACCGACGAACTCTGCTGTCACACGGCCGACGGCGAGGTCCTCCCGACCGAGATCTCCGCGTCCCGAATCGAGATCGACGACCGGCCGCACGTGCTGGCGCTCGTCCGCGACGTCTCGGAGCGCAAGGCCCACGAGCGAAAGCTCGAGGCGCTCAACGAGGCGAGCCGCGAACTGATGGTCGCCGAGACGACCGACGTGATCGCCCGCCGCGCGCTCGACACCGTAGAGCGCGTGCTCGGCTCCAACGTCAGCTGCGTTCGGCTGTTCGATCCCCGGACCAACGCGCTCGAACCCGTCGCCATGACCGACCGGGCGGCGGAACTCGTCGAGTCGTGCGTCGCGTTCGACCTCGACGCGACGCTCGCCGGTCGCGCCTACAGACAGCGCGAGATGGTGATCACGGGGGCGGACGAGGCGGAGCCCTGCGCGGACGGGCCGGGCCAGGTGAGCCTGCACCTGCCCCTCGGCGACTACGGCACGCTGACCGTCTTCACGCGGTCGAACGCCGTCGAGGAACTCGACAGCCACTGCGCCGAGTTGCTGGCGGCGGACGTCAGGGCGGCGCTGGAGCGCGACGAACGCGAACAGATACTCCGCGGGAACGAACGCGAACTCCGCCAGCAGCACGACCAGCTCGACACGCTCAACCAGATCACGAACCTCGTCCAGGAACTCATCCGGCGCCTGATAAACGCGACCACGCGCGACGAGATCAACCAGATCGTCTGCGATCGGCTGGCGGCGTCTGACTTCTACGAGAGCGCGTGGATCGGAAGCGTGGACGTGACCGACGAAGACGTCACGCCGAAGGTGGGTGCCGGCGTGGACGACGGCTACCTGGCGGCGCTCGACGCGATGCCCGTCTCGCAGATCGGAAACGGGGTCGTGGCACACGCCATCCGGACCGGCGAGGTTCAGGTGATCCGCCAGTATCAGGTCGCGGAACGCGAATTCGGGAACGGCGTCGACGACGGGGCCGCCCTCGGCGAGGTGGAGGCTGTCGCCGCCGTCCCGCTCACGTACGGGGATCGGATCTACGGCGTGCTAGTGGTCAACGCGTCCCGGGAGGACGTGTTCACCGACGTGGGACGGACCGGATTCGGGGTGCTCGGCGACGTCATCGGCTTCGCGATCAACGCCGCGCTGAACCGGGAACTCCTCCTCTCCGACTCGATCGTCGAACTGGAGTTCGAGGTGACCGACTCGCGGAGCATCGCCGTGGCGTTCTCCGAGCGCCTCTCGTGTCGGTCGCAGCTCGAACACGAGACCGCGCTCGAGGACGGGAAGTTCCTCTGTTACCTCCGGATCGACGGCGCGTCAGTCGACGACGTGCTCGCGGTGGCCGACGACGTCGCGGCCGTCGAGAGTCACCGCGTCGTGAGCGAGCACGACGACGAGATCCTCGTGGAGCTGGTCAAATCCGGTTCCGTCTCCCGCGTGCTGATGGAGGTCGGCGCGAGCGTCCGGTCCATGGCGGCTGACGACGGTGTGGGGACGCTCGTCGCCGAAGCGCCCCTCACTGCCGATATACGGGGAATCGTCGGGGCGTTCCGGGCGCTCTACCCCGACTCGTCTCTGGTCGCGAAGCGGGACGTCAACCGCTCGGTCAAGACGGCGGCGGAGTTCCGCGACGACCTCGCGGACCGCCTCACCGACAAGCAGATGACCGCCATCGAGTCCGCCTACGCATCGGGGTACTACGACTGGCCGCGCAAGAACACCGCCGCCGAACTCGCGGACTCCCTGGGGGTGTCGTCGCCGACGCTCCACCAGCACCTCCGGAAGGCCGAGCAGAAACTCCTGGAGGCGTTCCTCAGCGAGACGCAGGACCACCACGCGTAGCGGCATCGAGCGGATGACCGACGTCTCCCGTCCCGACTGTCTCCCCGGTCCCGGCTGTCACCTCCCATTCGGCTCCGACTACCCCCCGACCTCGGGGTAACCTAACCCAGTAGGTCGCGGTCCGCCTACGTCGATAGGTCGACACTACTCGTCGCTGGCGGGTCAAGCCTGGAGTATCCCACGTGGGATGTGAACGCGAATCGACCGATATAACAGGAAGAGACATGAAACAGAACCTCAGATCTGCGCTGGTCATCGTCGTCCTCGTGACCGTGGTACTCGGCTCCATGGGCGCGCTGGCGGCGCAGAACGACTCACAGGCTAACGGCAACGGCAACGGCAACGAGACCGACGGCGACGTGTCCCCAGGTGACGGGAACGGCGGTGGTGACGACACCGTCGACGTCGAAGAGACCGACGACGGCCTCGACATCGAGAGCGACGACGAAGAGATCGAACATAGCGAAGACGGTGACGTCGAAGTCGAGAACACGGAGGACGACTTCGACTACGAGACCGCCAACGACGGTGACGACGTCGACGTCGAGAGTGACGACCTCGAGATCGAGGAGTCCGATGACGACGCCGAAGTCGAGAACGACAACGTCGACTACGAGACGACCGCCGACGGTGACCTGGACTTCGAGAGCATGGACGGTCCCGTGGACCTCGAGTTCGATAGCGACAGCGGCGACGTCGACATCGAATCCGCCGACGACGAGATCGAACAGCGCGACGGCGATCTCGAGTACGAGAACGCCGACGACGACGTCGACTACGAGAACAGCGGCGACGGTGACGTCGAGTACGAAGACGACAACAACGACGTCGAGCAGGACGAAGACCGCCTAGAGGTCGAGGACGGTGACGGCTTCGACGTCGAGAGCGACGGCGAGCAGGCCGACATCGAACACGGCAACTAAATCGCCTCACCCCGCTGACCGGAACACGACCCCACTCGATTTTTCGACACCTGGCCGTACAGTGAGTGATACCCCGCGAGCGGTGGGTGTCCACGAATTCGCCGTCGATGAATACACCGGCGCGGTGATCGTGACGACGCGACCGCCGATCTTACCGAAGAAGGTGGACGAGCGGACGACTACCGGCAGTCATCGGCGTGGAACAGTACCGTCGTCCAGATCCAGGCTCTGGGGTTCTCGCAGTCGTACAGCAGGGCCTCGTCCTCCTCGAGTTTCAGGACGGCGTATCTGTCCCTCTCGCTCGCTCGCGGAGACGTCCCGGTTCCGGCGTCGTTCACGTGGTGTCTCATGTGGGTCTCTCCTCTGGATCTTCGGCATCGTGACGGGGCGAACCGTGGACTTCGCGGTCCGCGCGGACACGCGACGGTCGCGTGTCGCCCCGTGCTCGTCCGAGACCGCCCGGCCGTTCCGTCAGTTCTCTCGACGGCGATGCTCGACCGTACCTTGGCGATCGAAACGCGAGTACCGTCCGCCTAATCAGTTAGAGCCCCGACGACCTATGCGATTAGCTCACACACCACGCGACACGCTCCACGTCGAGGTCGGCCCCGCGCTGTTCGACGTCGTAGCCGGGCCCCTCGATCTCGACGTCGCCGTCCTCCTCGATCTCGACGTCGAGGCCGTCGTCGGTTTCGAACTCGACGCGTTCGCCGTCGTTCTCGTAGTCGAAGCCGTCGCCCTCGACGCTGACGCGCTCGCCGACCCGCTCGACCTCCACCCCGGACCCGCCGTCGCTCTCCACGTCGAGGTCGGCCCCGCGCTGTTCGACGTCGTAGCCCGGTCCTTCGATCTCGGTGTCGCCGTCCTCCTCGACTTCGAGGTCGAGTCCGTCGTCGGTTTCGAACTCGACGCGTTCGCCGTCGTTCTCGTAGTCGAAGCCGTCGCCCTCGACGCTGACGCGCTCGCCGACCCGCTCGACCTCGACGCCGTCCGCCTCGCCGTTCGGATCGCACGTGGGACGGGCGGCGCGATCGGACTTCGTTGCGCTCCCCGTGTCGCCGTCGCCGCTCCCTGCACCGTCACTCCCCGCGCCGCGCTCGCCGGTCTCGCTCGGCGTGCCTTCGACGACTCCATCGACGTGGTGGTAGCCGGGCGATCCGTCCGTGACCGCGGCGGCGGTCGGCGCGTCGTCGATCGGCACCGCCGATCCGCCGGTGGTGACCGAGACGGCGACTGCGACCAGCGCGATCAGTATCCGATTGTACTTCCCGTTCATCGTTCCCCTCTCGAGTAGGTCGTCGGGCGACCCTGAGAGTAATTGACACTCTACCTATATGAACTGGTCTCCGATCGTTGATGGGGCGGGCGTCGCTCGCGCGCCGCCCTCGTCCGTCGACGAGCGTCCGGTTCGAGGAGCTACGCACGGGCGGGCAGTCACGAGAGCGGGAGTACCCGTTCTCTCTGTACGTAGTACTGTTGATCGAGAGCCGTTCGAGGAATGGTCGTGGCTGCCGTCGACGCGCACCGATCGCTCGTCGGGTCTCCGCACCCCGACATCGGTGGAACGATCGCGGAAATTCGGACGCGAAACGGCGAAAACACCGATTCAGTGCGGGTCCTCCCGAAGATCGTACCGATCCCTGGCGCGACCTCACCGGAGTTCGGATAGTTTTGGAAAATTGGAGAAATACTGTGAGAATGTGAATTTACTTGACGTACTATTGCAAAGAATGGTACCAGTATCGGAATATTTAATTAGTATGGCCAGGGTTAGGTGGTTACGGGGCGGTAACCGGGCTGCCCACGGATCGAAGGTCAAAGCACGCACACAACATGAATCAGATAGACACCTCTATGCAAGTGGACCGGCGGCGGTTCCTGAAGGCGGCCGGTACGATCGGCGGCGTTGCCACGCTCGGCCTCGGCGGTCGGGCGCTCGTCGGCGGCCGGGGCGAGTTCGTCGAGGTCAACGTGGGTTACGCCGAGAACAGCGGCCTGGACGCCGCGCTGTCCGAGGCGTCCGAGGTCGTCCGCCAGTTCGGGTTCGACGCGTTGACGCTCCGCCTTCCGACGGAGGTGGTCGAGTGGCTGGCCGGTCGGGACGACGTCCGGTACGTCGAGACGAACAGTCGGTTGCGCCTCCACGACCACGACGAGACGAGCGAGGAGCGACCGCCCTCCGGGCCGGAGTCGATCCCCGCCGGCGTCGAGCGGATCAATTGCGGGGTCGCCCACGAGAGCGGGATCACCGGGAAGGGGGCGTCCGTCGCGGTCGTCGACACCGGCATCGGGAGCACGCACCCGGACCTGCGGCCGAACCTCAACACGGGCAAGTCGTTCGTCGAGAGCAGCGGCGAGCGGGTGATCGTAGACGAGGACGAGGACGGGACGACGATCATCGTCGACGACGACGCCGAGGAGAACTCGAACCTCCCGGCCTGGCAGGACACCCTCGGGCACGGCACGCACGTGGCCGGGATCGCGGGAGCCGTCGACAACGGCCAGGGCGTGGTCGGCGTCGCGCCCGAGGCGGCGCTCCACGCCGTCAAGATCGGCACCGAGGAGGGCGTCGAGGCGTCGGACGTCGCGGCCGGCATCGAGTTCGTCGGCGACAAGGGATGGGACGTCGCGAACATCAGCCTCGGCGAGGAGACGCCGTCGGGCGTGATCCGGGACGCGTGCAGGTACGCCTACGAGAAGGGCGTGCTGCTCGTCGCCTCCGCCGGCAACATCGACGAGGGAGAGGACAACAGCATCGTGCGCTACCCGGCGGCGTTCGAGGAGGTGATCGCGGTGAGCGCGACGACCGGCGACGGGGAACTCGCCGAGTTCTCGCTGACGGGTCCGGAGGTCGAACTCGCCGCGCCGGGCGAGGAGATCTACTCCACCATGCCGGGTGGCACGTACGAACGGCAGTCGGGCACGTCGATGGCGGCCCCGCACGTAAGCGGCGCGGGCGCGCTGCTGATGTCGGACGGCCTCTCGAACGTCGAGGCACGGAAGCGCCTCCGCGAGACGGCGCGATCCCTCGATCTCGACGCGGAGGAGCAGGGCAACGGCCTCATCGACGTCGCGGGGGCGTTCGGTCTCGGTCGGTAGACTCGCCGCGTTGGGCGACGCACCTTCGATTTCATATCGCGATATGCAATTTATCGGCCGCCGGCAGGGGAGCGGTTATGCCTCCCGGGCCGAAGGCGGAGGTATGACCGACGTGCAGATCGTTCTCTACGACGGATTCGACGAACTCGACGCGGTCGGCCCGTACGAGGTGTTCGCCTCGGCGGCCGCCCTCGGGGCCGAGATCGACGTGTCGCTGGTGACGCTCGACGAGCGTGGGCGGGTCGAGGCGAGCCACGGTCTGCGAGTCGAACCGGACGGCGTCCTCGCCGATCCGGACCTCCTCGTCGTGCCGGGCGGCGGGTGGAACGACCGGAGCGCGGAGGGAGCCTGGACGCAGGTCGAGCGGGGCGACCTCCCGGAGGCGATCGCACGTCTCCACGCCGACGGGACGACGCTCGCCTCCGTCTGCACCGGGGGGATGATCCTCGCGAGCGCGGGCGTCCTCGACGGCCGCCCGGCCGTCACGCACGCCGGGGCGCTCGCCGACCTGCGGGAGACGGCCGCGGAGGTCAGAGCGGAGCGCGTGGTGGACGACGGCGACGTCGTCACCGCCGGCGGCGTCACCTCCGGGCTGGATCTCGCGCTCCACCTCGTCGAGCGCCTCGCGGACGCCGGGATCGCCGATCGGGTCGCGACCGAACTGGAGTACGAGCGGCGCTGACGGGCACCTTATCGGCGCGGGCGTGGTAGGTGCCGTATGACCGACGACTCCGTCGACCCCGGAGAGGCGTTCCGCCCGCTCGGAAACGAGGTGCGCACGCGCGTCCTCACCGCCCTCCTCGAACCCGTCGGGGAGGGCGAGGGGAGGGGCGTCGCCCCCACGACGAAGACGTTCTCGGAGCTGTTCGAGGCCAGCGGCGCGGAGACGACCGCCGGGTTCGCCTACCACCTGCGACAGCTGACCGACCACTACCTCAGGGAGACCGACGGGGGGTACACGTTCACCTACGCCGGCCTGCAGATCGCCCGCGCCATCGTGAGCGGCGCGTACACGGAGAGCGTCGATCGGGAACCCGTGACGATCCCGGACCCGTGCCCGTTCTGCGGCGAGGTGGGCCTACGCGCCGCTGTGGCGGACAACACCGTCTCCGTCTCCTGTCACGACTGCGGGCGGGACGTGCTCGCGCTTCCCTTCCCCCCCGGCGGACACCGGACGCACGACGACGAGTCGCTCCCGGCGGCGTTCGACCGACTCTACCGCCACCGCGTCGCGCTGCTGGCCGGGGGTACCTGCCCCGAGTGCGGGGGGCGGGCGACGAGTCGCGTGGAGTACGCGGAGCGGGGGGACGGCGCGCTCGACCCGCATCCCCCGCGGCTCCACCTCGCCTGCGGGGCGTGCGGGTACACACTCCGTTGTCCGGTCACGCTGGCGGTGTTCGACCACCCGGCGGTCGTCGCCTTCTACCACGACCACGGGGTCGACCTCCGGGAGCGGCCGATCTGGAACGTGGGCCGGGAGTGGCGGGAGGCGGTGCTCTCGGACGACCCCTGGTGCGTGCGCGTCTCGACGGAACTGGAGGGGGAGACGCTAGAACTGCTCGTGGGTCGCGACGGGACCGTGGTCGAGACGGCGCGTCACTCGTCGCCGACGTCGGAACCCGCCACCGACTCCGCCGCGCCGTCGACGGCGCGGTAGCCGTCCTCGTCGATCACGGCGACGGCGACGAACTCCCCGTCCTCCTCCTCTCCCATCTCGTCGCGCAGCACCTCGCGCGCCAGCGCGACGGCGGCGTCGAGGCCCATCTCGGGATCGTACCGCTCTTCCAGCCGCCGGCGGATGTCCTCGCTGCCGCCGCCGATGGCGGTCGCGCGCCACTCGTAGGGCGTCCCCGAGGGGTCTGTCTCGAACAGTCGCGCCTCGCCCTCGACGAACCCGCCGACGAGCAGCGCCGCGCCGAAGGGGCGCGCGCCGCCGGACTGGGTGTACTCCTGGATGTGGCGGCTCACCTCGGCGGTGAGTTCCCGCGTGGTGATGGGCTGCCCGTAGCGCAGTCGCTCGACCTGCGCCGCGCGTCGGGCCACGTCCACGAGCTGTCGGGCGTCGGCGACGTGGCCCGCGCTGGTGACGCCGTGGTGCTCGTCGATCGCGTGGAGCTTCTCGACGCTGCGTGGTTCGAGCAGGGGCGAGCGGACCCGACGCGCCGCCGCGAGGACGACGCCCTCGTCAACCCGGATTCCGACGCTCGCGCTCCCCCGCTTGACCGCCTCGCGGGCGTACTCCACCTGGTAGAGCCGCCCGTCGGGCGAGAAGATGTTACTGCCCCGGTCGTACGCCTGCCGGTCGTCGCCGCGCATCATTCGAGCACCTCCGTCACGTCGTCGTGGGTGTCGATCGTCACGCCGTCGGCGGTGATCCGCGCGACGGTCACGCCGTTCCCGCTCGCCGTGTCGCGCTCCAGGGCGCTCGCGACCGCCTCGACGGCCACCCGGACGCCCTCCTCCAGCGTGAGGTCCTCGCGGTAGCCGCGCTCTAACGCGCCGGTGGCGAGCGTCGTGCCGCTCCCGCTCGCGGTGTAGGCGTCCTCCAGCACGCCGCCCGCGCCGTCGATGCTGAACACGCGCGGCTCGCCGTTCGCGTCCGCGTCGCCCCCGGCTCTCCCGTCGGACCCGGTCCGACCGGCCGACGCGGTCGACACGTCGACGCCGCCCAGGACCGGGCTGGCGGGCGTTCCGCGCAGGAGCTGTCCGGCGGTCTGTGCCAGCGCGTCCAGGTCCATCGGTCGGCCGCGCCGGGCCTCGTAGAGGCTCGCCTCCGCTCGGAGCTGGCGGATGAACGCCTGCGCGCCGCCCACGGTCCCGGCCATCGTTACGGCGGCCCGCGGGTGCACCTGTTCGATCTTCATCGCCCGCTTGTTCGAGACGAACCGACCGCCGAGGCTGGCCCGGCGGTCGGCGGCCAGCACGACACCCTCGGCGGTCCGGAGGCCGACCGTGGTGGTGCCGGTCTTCAGCACCGCGTCGTCGTTTTCCATACTCGTCCTGCGTACGCCCGGCGGATAAGCCCTCGCTAAAGAACCCTTTAGCTGCCCCCTCGACGCCTCTCGTCTCTCGTCCTCCCTCACATCCCCTCGTCGTCCTCCCTCGCACCCTCTTGTCGTCGCCCCCTCTCGCATCCCTCGCTTCCCGTCCGTCGTCCGCGCGGCGCAACCGCTTTCCCGGGCCGCCCCGGTAGCAGGGGCATGGAAACCGAGGCCGACGCAACCGACGCGGACTCCCTCGCCGACCGCGAGTGGCGGTTGATCCGCGAGGAGTCGCTGCCGGGGCCGATGTGCATGGCGCTCGACGCGGTCGCGGCCGAGACCGCCGCCGCCGGCGGGCCGCGGACCGTCCGGGTCTACCAGTGGGACCCGAGCACCCTGTCGCTCGGCTACCACCAGGATCCCGCCGACATCGACTGGTCGTTCTGCGAGCGCGAGGGGATCACCGTCACCCGGCGTCCGACGGGCGGCGGCGCGATCTACCACGATCGCGAGGGCGACGTCTCCTACTCGATCGTCGCCCCCGCCGCGGAACTCCCGGGCGACCTGATGGAGACCTACGAGCTGCTGTGTCGCCCGCTCCTCGACGCCTGCGCGGCGATGGGCGTTCCCGCCGGTTTCGCCGAGGAGGAGCGCCCCGAACTCCACCACCCCGCGTGCTACCTCCGGGAGCTGCACCCCGCCCACGACGTGGTCTACGCGGGGCGCAAGCTCTCGGGCAACGCGCAGTACCGTCGCCGCGACAGCGTCATCCAGCACGGCTCGCTCACCTACTCGGTGCGCGCCGAGCGCACCCTCGGCTGTTTCGCCGGCGCGGACGTGACGCCGGCGGCGTACCGCGAGCGCGTCACGGGCATCGACGAGCACAGTGACATCTCCCGGGGGGAGGCGGTCGCGACGCTGGAGGCGTCGCTCCGGGAGTGGGCCGACGCCGAGGAGGGCACCTGGACCGACGCGGAACTGGAGCGAGCGGAGGAGATCGCCGCGGAGAAGTTCGACAGCGACGCGTGGAACCGGGAGCGGGTCGATCCGTTGGCATAGTCGTTTCGGTGATCTTTCATTGGTGGCTGTGACGGGGCTACTGCCTCGAAAGCCCTCGATACGCTGTGACGGTGTCGATACCATCTCGAAAGCCCTCGGGCTCTCGGGTCGTGCGCCACACGCTGCGCTCCTCACCTCGCTCGTGCCACTCGCTCGGTTCCGGTGCTTGCGGTGTCGGACTTCCCCGAGAGCCCTCGCCCTTTCAGTCCACCAGGAGACTCGTCGTACTCGTCTCTTGAGCCCCGTTCGCTCGCCTGACGGCTCGCTCACGGAGACGCCAGGGATTGCACCGTACCGTACCGCACCGCACGCCTGCCCTCCCCCGGGTCGGGCGACGAGCCGCCCTCCCGGCCACGTCGCCGTGCGGCTGGGCGCGCTTCTGTGCGCGCCCGACGGAGTCGAGTAGGAATCCCGACGCGGCTCCTGGCGGAATCGCAAAGGGCGAGCGCTCTCGGCGAACCTCGGCGACGTAAGCACCGCAGGGCGCGAAGCGCCCGAGGAGCGCAACGAGCCGCGGGAGTCGAGAGCGCGAGGGCTTTGCAGCCGTTTTCGCTCCTGTCTCTTTGGCCCCCTCCAGCAACTGCTAGCCGATTTCCGAAGTCCCTATGCCCGACAACGAGTAGTTATAGCTAGAAATGCTACGAGTCGGAGCACACGTCTCGGTCGCGGGCGGCGTCCACAACGCCGTCGAGAACGAGGTGGCGGTCGGCGGCAACTGCGGGCAGATCTTCACCCACTCGCCGCAGGTGTGGCAGGATCCGAACATCGACGACGAGGAGGCCGCCGAGTTCCGGGAGGGGACCGCGGCCCACCTCGACGGGCCGTGGGTCATCCACTCCTCGTACCTCGTCAACCTCTGCACCCCGAAGGACGACCTGCGCGCGAAGTCCATCGCCTCGATGCAGCGGGAGGTCGACGCCGCCGAGAAGCTGGACATCCCCTACGTGAACGTCCACCTCGGCGCGCACACCGGCGCGGGCGTCGAGACCGGCCTCGCCAACGCCGCGAGCGCGCTCTCCGAACTCGATGTTCCACACGACGTCACCGTCCTCGTCGAGTCCGACGCGGGCAGCGGCACCAAGCTGGGCGGCGAGTTCGAGCACCTCGCAACCGTCCTCGACGACAGCGACCAGGACCTCGACGTCTGTCTCGACACGGCCCACGCCTTCGCCGCGGGGTACGACCTCTCGACCGCGAAGGGCGCGAAGGACACGCTCACCGAGTTCGACGACGTGGTCGGTCTGGAGCACCTGCAGTGCGTCCACCTCAACGACTCGAAGCACGCCTGCGGGACGCACAAGGACGAACACGCCCACGTCGGCGAGGGCGAGATCGGCGTCGAGGGCATGAAGGCGCTCGTCAACGACCCGCGCATCGAGGACGTGCCGCTCGTGCTCGAGACGCCCACCGAGGACGGCAGGGGCTTCGAGTGGAACATCGAGCGCGTCCGGGAACTCCGGAAGGACTGAGGCGACACCGGCACCTCGCCCTCCCCGTTTCGCCTCTCGGGGTAGAAACGACTATGCGGTGACAGTACGCGCACCGGAACGCATGCTCTCCGACTCCGAGTTCCCCTTCGCACTCCTCCTCGCGAACGGCGTCCTCGCCGTCCTCCTCGCGCTGTCGGTCGCGGACGTCGCCGCCCTGACCGGACGCTCCGTCGTCGAGGCCGCGGCGATCCTCGTCGCCGTTCCGCTCGTCGTCGGACTCGCCGTCGGCACCCTCGCGCGCCGCCGGTTCGACCCCCGCCAGTTCGACTCTCGCCGGTTCGCCGCCGTCGGTGTCACGTCGGTCGTCGCGTTGGTCGCATTCCTCGAAGTCACGGCCGTCGCCGTCGTCGCGAACGGGTTCGACCCCGAATCGGTCCTGATCGCTCTCGTCGGGTCGGTGCTCGCCTCCGTGATCGCCCGTCGCCGGTTCGGCGCGTAACCGCACCGTTTTCACGCCGTCGCTTCCACCACACGGTAATGCGCCGGTTCTCCGCCGACTACCTGGCCGCGACCCGAGAGGGGATGTGGGAGGCACGCGACGCGCTCGCACCGCTCTCGCTGCCCGACCGGGCGACGATCCTCGACGTGGGCTGCGGGACGGGCGAACTCTCGGCCGTGCTGGCGGCGGACGCCCCCGACGCCGCCCGCGTAGTCGGACTCGACCGCGACGCCGACCTCCTCGAAGCGGTTTCCGAACCGGTCTCTCCCGTTCGCGCCGACGCGCTCTCGATGCCCGTCCGCGACGGGGCGGCGGACCTGGTGGTCTGTCAGGCCCTCCTGATCAACCTCCCCGACCCGGTCGCCGCGGTGCGCGAGTTCCGCCGCGCGTCGTCGGACCTCGTGGCGGCGGTCGAACCGGATAACGGGGCGGTGACGGTCGACTCGACCGTCCCGGCGGAGGAGCGCCTCGCCGCCCGCGCCCGCGAGCGCTACGTCGCCGGCGTCCCGACGGACGTGACCCTCGGCGCGGTGCCGGGACTCTTCCGCGAGGCGGGGCTCGTCGACGTCGAGACGCGCCGCTACGACCACGCGCGGATCGTCGAACCGCCGTACGACGAGCGGGCGCTGGAGGGAGCGAGGCGCAAGGCGACGGCGTCGCGCCTGGGGAGCCAGCGCGAGACGCTGCTCGCCGGCGGTCTGACCGACGACGAGTACGACGCGCTCCGGGCGGACTGGCGCGCGATGGGGCGGCGCGTCGTCGAGCAGATGGGGAGGGGCGAGTACCGGCGGCGGGAGGTCGTCCCCTTCCACGTGACGGTGGGGCGAGTCCCCTGACCGACCCGGTCGGCGGACGGGCTGATCCGTTCGGTCCGTCTCGGGGTGAGCGGAGGAGACGAGCCGAACGACCGCGGAGAGTGCCGCGGTTTCAGTGGGCGCTTTGCTAGCGGGCGGCGCAGCCGCTCATGAAGCAAAACGTCCTGGCGGACAGGCGACGCCGCGACCGATTCCGTGAGGTGTGGCGTCGCACAACCGCGGAGCACCTCACGACGACTCTCACGTCATGGGGGCTCTGGTCCCGCTTTCTGTCATAAATATACGGGCCGAACGACCGATTCGAGTGCCACCGCCGACGCCGGCGTGGCGGCCGCGGACAGCGCGAACGGACGACGAAGCCGTCCGCGACCGAGTGCGCCGAGCGAGCGGATCGAGGGACGACGTTGGTTCGCCCTCAGACCACGTCGCCGCGGACGGTCATTCCCTCCTGCTCACGGCGGTACGCTTTCACCGCATCGGCGGCCTCGCGCGCCTCGTCCTCGTCCATGCCGAGCATCGCGAGCGCGTCGTCGAGCGTGGGGAAGATCAGGTCGCCCTCGCGCAGTTTCTCGAACGCCGTCTCCGAGCGCGTGCCGTCGACCCACAGGCAGACGCCGCGCGGGTCGAGGATCTGTTCGTACGCCTCGCGGGCGACCGCACCCTTCAGCCGCTGGGTGACGTTGTTCTCGAACCCCGTATTACACACCTCGAGGTGGATCGGCTCGTCGGACGCGAGGAGGTGCGCGGCGAGGCACCGCTCGGGGGCGACGTGCCCGTTGCGGTTAGCGCGGATGGCTTCGGGGTGCTCGTCGGCCCACTCGGCGGAGACGGTCTTGCCGACGCCGCGCACGCCGTGGCGCTCGACGAATTCCTCCTCGCGCTCCGCGTCGCCGTGAAAGAGCAGGTCCTTGGTGAGGTAGACGTCGATCCGCTCGACCGGGTCGAGGCCGAGCGCGAGGTCGCCGTACACCCACACCTCGCGGACGGGGACGGGCATCGTCTCGCGCTCGACCGTCTCGACGAGGCGCTCGACGCGCTCTGCGGCCGCCTGGCGGGAGAGGGTCATCGCCGTCAGTAACCACCGCGGACGAAAAACCGTTTCTTCGCCGCTCTCTTTCGCACCAGTTCGACTCGGTAAATTATATGTCGCGATACGAAATCAGTCTCGAACAACAACTGGCCGCGAACTATTTCCGCGAGCGGAGGGTGTCATCGGTCATGATCCCGCTGTCTGTAGAGGTGCCCCTGTCGCTGGCGCAGGTGGGGATCCCTGACGCCTCGCCGGCAGGGGCCACGGCGATGTTCATGTTGCTCAGCTTCGACCTCGTCGTCGTCACGCTCCTCACGCTCGTCTTCGCGGCGATCGGGCGGCGGACGGACCTCCCGGGCGTCGGTCCGTCGCTCCCCTCGCCGACGGGGGCGTTCCTGCTCGCCGGGGCGCTGATGGTGGTCGTCGAACTCGCGCAGCTCCACCTCCTCGCGGCGGTCGTGCTCGCGGCGCTCTGTCTGGTGATGGGGGCGCTCGCGGCGGTCCTCCTCGCCGCCTTCGACGAGGAAGGGACGGGTGAGGACGGCCCCCGAGAGGAGCGGCTCCTGGACTGAGGCGGGGGTCGCGACCGTCCGTCTGCCCTCGTCGTCCCCCTCGCTCTCTATGCCGTGCTTCTCTCCGTCGTGGCTCTCTACGCTCTGTCTCTCTACCCCCCCTCTCGCTTCTCCGTATGCGTAACGGTGATTGCCCTCGATCGGATAGCCGGGGGTAATGGACTGCGACAAGTGCGGCAATCCGGCGGTGATGCACGCCGCGTACTCGGGGCTGCACCTCTGCGAGAAGCACTTCTGCCGGTCGGTCGAGAAGCGCGTCCGCCGCCGCGTCCGCGAGGACGCCCTCCTCTCCCCGGACGCGACGCCCGACGACCCCGAGACGTGGGTCGTCGGCCTCTCCGGCGGGAAGGACAGCGTCGTGCTCACCCACCTCCTCCACGGGACGTTCGCGAAGGACCCCCGCGTGGAGCTGATCGCGCTCACGATCCACGAGGGGATCGAGGGCTACCGCGACGCGTCGCTCGACGCCTGCCTCGACCTCGCGGCGGACCTCGATCTCCGCCACGAGGTGGTGACCTACGAGGACGAGTTCGGCCTCCGCATGGACGACGTGGCCGAGTCCGACCCGATGGGGATGGCCCCCTGCGCCTACTGCGGGGTGTTCCGCCGCGACCTCCTCTCGCGGTACGCAGAGGAGTTCGGCGCGGACAAACTCCTCACCGGGCACAACCTCGACGACGAGGCCCAGACCGCGCTGATGAACGTCCTCGAGGGGGACGTGAGCCAGGTGGCGAAGCACTTCGACGCCAGCCTCGGGGGGTTCGACGAGCGCGCCGAGGTCGAGGCGTTCGTCCCCCGCGCGAAACCCCTGCGCGACGTCCCCGAGAAGGAGGTCGCCCTCTACGCCCACCTGCGGGACCTCCCTGCGCACATCACCGAGTGCCCGCACGCGAGCGAGGCCTACCGCGGGGAGATCCAGCGCCTCCTCCTCGAGCTGGAGGAGAACCACCCCGGAACGCGCCACTCCATCATGGCCGGCTACGAGGAACTGGCTGGCATCGCCGCCGAGCGCTACCGCGAGGGAGAGGGCCCGGAGATGCGCGAGTGCGAGCGCTGCGGCGGGACGACGACGCGCCGACTGTGCCGGAAGTGCCAGCTGGTCGAGGCGGTCGAGGACGCGTAGCGTAAACGTCCGTTTTCGCCGGCGGCAGCGTCGACGCGTCGGGTACGCCTCGGCGTCGCACCGTCGGCACGGACGCTGTCGGCGCTCGGCGCGTGAGGTGGAATAAGGTATCCGCAGGTGGTATCGGTGGTATCCGCGGCCGCGACGCCGATCAGCGGATGACGTCGAGACCGTTGTTCTGTTCGAGTTCCGGCGTGCCGCCGTCGGTCTCGCCGTAGGTGTAGTTCTCGGCGGTGTCGCTGTCGAGCGCCTGCCGGGAGGCGTCGGCCTGCTTCTGGGTCGTGGGCCCGAGGATCTGGGCCGACTGGACGCCGGTCATGATGGCCATGACGCGGACCTTCCCCTTGTACTCCTCCTGGATGCGCGCCCCCCAGATGACGTTGGCGCTGGCCTCCAGGCGGTCGGTGATGTTCTGGGCGATGCCCTCGGCCTCCTTCAGCGTGAGGTCGGGGCCGCCCGTGATGTGGACGAGGCCGCCGGACGCGCCGCGGTAGTCCACGTCGAGCAACGGGTGGTTCATCGCGTCCTTGACCACCTCCTCGGTCTTGTTCTTGTCCTGGGTCTCGCCGACGAGCATCACCGCGACCCCGCCCTGGTTCATGATCGTGGACATGTCCGCGTAGTCCAGGTTGATCAGGGAGGGCTGGGTGATCGTCTCGGAGATGCCCTTGACGGTCTCCGCGATGATCTGGTCCATCACGGAGAACGCCTTGCCGATGGGCAGGTTCGGCACGTAGTCGAGCAGGCGGTTGTTGTCGAGGACGATTATCGAGTCGGCCTCGTTGCGGAGTTCCTCGAGCCCCTCCTCGGCCTTCACGGTGCGGGCGCGCTCGACGTTGAACGGCGTCGAGACCATCCCGACGACGATCGCGCCCTGCTCCTTCGCGATCTTCGCGCAGACGGGCGCGGCACCGGTGCCGGTGCCGCCGCCCATCCCGGCGGTGACGAACACGAGGTCCGCCTCGCCGAGCACCTCCTTGATCGTCCCCTGTGCCATCTCGGTGGCGCGCTCGCCCATCTCGGGGTCGCCGCCCGCCCCGAGCCCGGCGGTGAGGGACTTGCCGACGAGGATCTTGGTGTCGGCCTCGATCATCTTGAGGTGCTGCTTGTCCGTGTTGATGGCGACGGTCTCGGCACCGTCGACGCCGATGTTGTACAGGCGGTTGACCGTGTTGTTGCCCGCGCCGCCGCAGCCGACGATGACGATCCGGGGTTCACCGAACTCCTCGTCGTCCGACCCGCCGGACATCTTGCGCTGCTCTTTCTCGGCGTTCTCGAGCGCCGAGTTGACGATGTCCTGCATCTACGCTCTCGCCCACGGACGCTTGTTCTGCCGCTGGCGTTCCGCGTTCTCTTCGTTGATCATGTCGCGCACGGCGGCCCGGATCGCTTCGCTCCGGTTCGGGTATTCGCCCGTCTCGACCATGCGTTCGACCTCTTCGATCTGCTGCTTCGGAATCCGTAGTGTCACACGCTCCATTGTTGTTTTCCCCTTGTGTCCGGTAAGACGGCGGGCCACGTGTCACACCGGCCCATCCGTCTTACACGTCGAAACCGCAAGACGGCGCGGGTCGTCCCCCCGCGACCGCCCCGTGTAAGACGATCGTCTTACGCAGGTGTTTACATATACCGGCGTATAATAAATCTTTGCCCTGATGTAAGACACGGTCCGGGACAGGTCGTAAACGTCGGGCGTTACTGGCGGTCGAGGACGTCCGCCGCTGGCGTGCGACGACCGCACCCCGGGCAGAAGCTCCAGTCCGAGCGGACCTCGTCGCCGCACTCGCAGAAGACGCGGTGGCTCGCCTTCTCGCCGCAGTTCGGACAGAAGACGTGCGACGACGACAGCCCCTCGCCGCACTGGCCGCAGGCGCGTTCGGGTTCAGGCTTGCGTTCACGCTCGCGGTCACGATCGTGCGCGGCGTCGGACGGACGCGGATCGGCGTCGTTCGGTGTCTTACGTGCGGTCGCGTCGGCGGCGTCGGTCGCGTCGGTGGCGTCGGTCGTCCCGGTTGCGTCGTGCGTGCCAGCCGCGTCGACCCGGTCGGGCGCCCCCCTGACCGCACCTGCCCCCTCCACCGCGATGGTGAGGTTGACGTCCTGCGCCCCGCGGGTCGGGGGCTGTCGGGCGTAGTCCCCTCGCACGTGCGCGAGGACTTCGGGGAGGACGGCGGCGACGATGTCGTCTACGCGCTCGTCGATGGCGGCGTCCACCCGCTCGCGGACGCGCTCGTCGAGGCGGGAATCGAGGTCGGGATCACGCTCGCGGTCGTGTGCGGCGTCCGACGCGCCCGACGCGCCCGACGTCCGCGACGCGCCGCTCGCGTCGTCGAGGTACGCGCGGAGCGCCTCGCGCATGACCTCGCTCTTGGAGGCGTCGTACTCCTCCAATCGCGAGATGAGATCGTCGTCGGCGCGGAACGTGATCTTGCTCATCCGGTCGTGTATCGTATATTGGTTAGGATATATGAATCTTCCTCCTCCGTCGGACACGTGACCGACGCGACCGAAGGATAAGGGTTAAATTCCGCGCGCCGCTCCTATCCGATGGACCGCCCTTAGCTCAGTCTGGCAGAGCAGTCGACTGTAGATCGACTTGCCCCCCGTTCAAATCGGGGAGGGCGGATTTGTCGTGTACATCCGGCCGAGCCGATTTCGTGCTCGGAAGTCGCAGTCCGCGAGCGTAGCGAGCGGAACCGTCTTCCGGCGTTCAAATCGGGGAGGGCGGACTTCTCCCGGGGATGCAGTGAGCAGTGAAACGCCCCCCTGAGCCGATTCGAACCAGTGAGTCCCACGGCGAATCGGGTGCGTCTTACAGCGTCCCGATCGAGGGACGCAGACCCTCCCCGTAACCGACGCAAGGGGCGGAACGTCTCCTCGACGCGGGACGAGACGGTCGGCCACAGCGTGTAAACGGAGCCGACGCCGTTCACCGGCGTCGAGTCGTCGCCGGGACCACGCCCGTCGGCCGGCTCCGGTTCGCGAGCGTCGATGTCCGGGGTGCCGACCGGTCGGTACGGGGACCGGCCGACAGCGTAAGTGCGTCCGGGCCCTCCCGTCGTACATGCCCCTCTACGAGGCGGCAGATGGGACGCGCGTCACCGGCAGCGAGATCTGCGACGCCCACCTCGCCGGCGAGCTTCCCCTGCGCGAGGTACGAGTCGTGGAGGACGGCGTCGTCGTCAGGGGGACGCACTACCGGCGGGTCCCCGACGAGTCCGCGTAGTCCGGGTGCGGCCACCGCCCTCCCGCGACGATCCAGTCGACGTGTTCGGGCCGGCGGTCGCTCGATTCGAGGTGTCGGACGGCGATCCAGAACGGTCTCTCCGACGGAACGTCGTCGGTCCACGGTGGGGTGGGGGAGGGTCTCCCCCCGGAACGTATGACGTGTGACACGTCTCCACCACGAATCGTGTGCCGATACTGGGAGTGCTCCCCGGCGGAGCGACGCCCACGGGGAGCAGTGCGACGCACTGGCATAGGCGTTGGCGCTATACGCATACCCCCGCCGCTCGGAGGCGGCTACGTCGTCGGTCGTGGCGGTCGCACCGTCGACCCCACTCGGTTCGATCGACTGCGTCCGTTTCGACTACGTCCGTTTCGATCGCGTCCGAACGATGGGGCGGATACGGCCGACAGTATAAGTGCCGTCCTCGCGCACCGTCGCCCATGTACGACGTCATCCTCGTTCCGACCGACGGCAGCGACATCGCGACGGCCGCGGCCGAGCACGCCTTCGAGTTGGCCCGGTCGGTCGGCGCGACGGTGCACCTCCTGTACGTGGTCGACGAGAGCGTCGAGAAGATGCTCTTCAGCGCACACAGCATGCGCACGACGCTCGAGGAGTTTCGCGAGACGGGCGAGGCCGCGCTCGACGCCCTGGTCGCGGAGGCCGAGGAGATGGGCGTCGACGCGGTGCCGGTGCTCGAACACGGCCTGTACGTCCACGCCGCCATCGTCGAGTACGCCGAAGACCACGACGTCGACCTCATCGTGATGGGGACCCGCGGTCGGGAGGGGTTCGAACACTTCCTCGGGAGCACCACCGAGCGGGTCCTCCTCGCGTCGTCGATCCCGGTGCTCGCGGTCTCGCCGCACGGCGTCCTCGACGTTCCGGCGGACGCGCCCGCCAGCGAGAGAGAGGTGGGTGGGGGGAGCGAGGCGGGTGACGGAAGGGCGGAGAGCGAGACGGACGAGGGACGGGAGCGGGCGTCCGAGCGGGGCGGGGACGACTCGAACGACGTGACGGACGGCTGACCCGGCGTCCGTCCGACAGTATCAGTCGCCGTCTCGTCGCTCGCTTCACCGCGCGGGCCGCGGTGGCGACGTACGATGTGCTCATACTCGCCCGTGATCTATCGGCGGTATGTCAACCGACATCTCGGTCGACTTCGCGGAGGGACTCGTCAGCACGTGCCGAACCGGTGTCGGTGACACGCTCCGTAGCGTGATCTACTTCACGCCGGACGCGTTCGATCTGCTCTACCTCCGAAGCGACCTCTACCCGAACGAGGAGCGCGCTCGAGAGGTGAAAGAGCGGTTCGTCGAGATCGAACGGGAGGGATTCGACGCCCAGCACAGCTACACCGAACTCTCGCTCGAACCCGACACCGAACCGGAGATCGGCGAGTACGAGTTCACCATCCGCGTCTTCTCGGACGGTTTCATTAGCCGCGTGCTCGTGGGCGACCACGGCGTGCTCATGACGACCGACGAGATGGACATCGACGCCTTCGAGGAGATCGCCGTCTCGGCGGGAAAGATGCTCGAGGAGGGCGCGTCGGAGGCTAGATACCGCTGACGCCCTTCCGGTACTCCTCGACGTGTTCGAGGGCGCGCTCGACGTGCTCCGCGCCGTCGCCCGCGTCGCCCGATAGCTCGCGCAGGATGTTCATGTGTCGGTCCAGTCGCCCCTGATCGGGACCCCGCTCGGCGCTCGCGAGGGTGGCGAGTTCGTCGGCCTGCCCCTCGATGCGCTCTCTCGTCTCGCCGTCGGCCATCGACGCCGCCTCGTTCAGTTCGTCGCTCGCGGCCTGGAGTTCCTCTCGAACCATAGCGACCGCTACGCGACCGTCCGACAAAACCGTTCACGTCGACTCGACTCTCAGGTCGACTCGGCCGCGCGGCGCACCTCGCGGACGCGGGCGATGGCCCGCTCCACGTGGTCGGCCCCGTCGCCCGCGTCCGGCACGAGTTCCTCGAGCGCCTCGACGTGGGCATCGAGGCGTTCCGGGTCGGAGATCCCCTCCACGACTAGCTTCGTCAGCTCGATCACCTGTCCGTGCAGACATCGCTCGACGCGGCCCTCGGTCCGTCCGGCGGCGGTCACGAGTTCGCGCCTCGCCGCCCGAAGCGCTGGTCGATGCATACCGCCGATTCGACCCCTCCCACTATAGCACTTTGCCACACGGTAGCAAGCGTGACGGCGATGGTCGCACGCAGGCGCGTCGGCGATACCGTCCGCCCTGGCGCGCGACCGTCGCGTTCAAGTCGAATTGGGCTAATCACACGGCAGTGGCGATTACGTTCGACCTCTTCGGAACGCTCGTCCGGGCGACGACGCCCGACGATCCCGCCCGCGCCGTGGCCGACGAGCTGACCGCCCGCGGCGTCGCCGTTCCCGACGACTGGGGCGACGCCTACCGCGAGCGGCACGTCGACGCTCCCGAGGGCGCGGAGGTCCCCCTCCCCGCGCACGTCGCGGCGGCCCTCCGCAGTCGGGGGGTAGACGCGCCCGCGAACGTCGCCCGCCGCGCGGTCGTCGCCGCCTTCGACCCCGACGTTGAGACGGTCCCGGGCGCGTCCGCGGCGGTCGCCGCCGCGGCCGCCAGCGGCCCGGTCGCCGTCTGCTCGAACTGTAGCGTCCCTGAACTCGTCGCCCGCGCGCTCATCCGCGCGGACGTAGACCGGTCGCTGTTCGACGCCGTCGTGACGAGCGTCGCCTGCGGCTGGCGCAAGCCCGACGCCCGGGCGTTCGAGGCGACCGCCCGGACGCTCGACGTCCCCCCCGACTCGCTGCTCCACGTCGGCGACGACCCCCGGACCGACGCCGGCGTCGAGGCCGTCGGCGGGCGCTTTCTCGACGTGGCGGATGTCCCGCTGACCGGGTTCCCCGACTGGCTGGAGGGGCGATAGATGTCGCTCGCGGCCGCCGGCGCGGTCCTGCTCGCCGGGGCGCTCGACGCGCTCCTCGCGGAGCCGCCGGCGCGCCTCCACCCCGTCGCCCGGTTCGGCCGCCTCGTCGCCCCCTTCGACCGCGAGTGGGCCCGTCCGCGGTTCGTCGGCACGTGCGTCGCCGTCGCGCTCCCGCTGCTCGCCGCGGGCGCGGCGTGGGCCGCGGTGCGTGCCGCGTCCACGCTCGACCCGCTCGCGGGGGCGCTCCTCGCGGCCCTCGTCCTCTTCTCGACCACGAGCAGGCGGATGCTCGTCGACGTCGCCCGCGAAGTGGTCGCCGCGTCCGCCGCCGACCTGCCGCGCGCGCGCCGCGAACTGCGCGCGCTCGCGGGCCGCGATTCGACCACCCTCTCCGCCGGGCAGGTCCGGAGCGCCGCCGTCGAGAGCGCCGCCGAGAACCTCGCCGACGGGCTCGTCGCGCCGCTGCTCGCGTTCGTCGCGGGGTCGCTCGTCGGCGGTCCGGCCCTCGGCGCGGGGGCCGCCGCGTGGGTGAAGGCGGTGAACACCCTCGACTCGATGCTCGGCTACCGCTCGAAGCCGGTCGGCACCGCGAGCGCCCGCCTGGATGACGCGGTCATGTGGCTCCCCGCCCGCGCGAGCGCGCTCCTGCTCGCGCTGTCGGCGCGCTCGCCCGCGGCGCTTGCGGCCGCGCGGCCGTGGCTCCCGGGCGTCCCCTCGCCCAACTCCGGGTGGCCGATGGGGACGCTCGCGGCGGCGACCGGCGCGCGCCTCGAGAAGCCGGACGTCTACGCCCTCAACCCCGACGCCCCGCTCCCCTCGCGGGCCGCCGCCGAGCGGGGGATCCGCGTCGCGGACCGGGCGGGGGTGCTCGCGTTCGCGCTGTCGGCGCTCGCGCTCGCCCTCCCCGCCCTCCCGGGGGTGATCGGGTGGTCCTGACCGCCCTCTCGGGCGCGCTCGGCTTCCTCTCGCGGCTCCCCGTCGGCCGCACCGAGGCGGCGTGGGAGGCCTTCCGGCGCGCGCCCGTCGCCTTCGTCCTCGCGGCGTACCCCATCGGCGCGCTCGCGGCGCTTCCCGTTGCGCTCGCCGCCGCGCTCTCGCTCCCCGGGCCGACGGTCGCGTTCGTCCTGCTCGCCGCGCTCGCGCTCGTGACGGGGGTGAACCACGCCGACGGCGTCGCCGACCTCGGGGACGCGGCGGCGGTCCACGGCTACCCGGCGGAGCGTCGCGCGGTCCTGAAGGACACGACCGTCGGCGTCGGGGCGGTCCTCGCGCTCGGGACGGTCCTCGTCGGCCTCGCGCTGGCGGGCATCGCGCTCGCCGCGCTCCCGCCACTCGCGCTCGCGGGCGTCGTGATCGCCGCGGAGGTGGGCGCGAAGCTCTCGATGGCGGCCGTCGCCTGCCTCGGCGAGGCGACCCACGACGGTCTCGGGGCGGGGTTCACCCGCCGCGCCGACGCCGCCCAGTTCGTCGGGCCTGCCGTCGCCGCCGTCCCCGCGCTCGCGCTGACCGGCCTCTCCCTCGCCGCGGTGGGGGCCGTCCTCGCCGGCCTCGCGGGCGGGCTCGCCGTCCTCTGGTGGGCGCGGGGGGCGCTCGGCGGCGCGAACGGTGACGTCTTCGGCGCGGCGAACGAGGTCGGGCGCGTCTGCGCGCTCCACGCGGGGGTGGTCCTGTGGACGCTCTCCTGATGTGCGGCGGGCGCGGCACGCGCCTCGACCGCGGCGAGAAACCCCTCGTCGAGGTCTGCGGCGAACCGATGGTCGCGCGCGTCGCCGCCGCCTGCGCCGCATCGCGCGTCGAGGCGACCTACGCCGTCACCTCCCCGCACGCCCCCCAGACCGTCCGCGTCGCCCGCGAGCGCCTCGACCTCCCGTCGATCGGGACGCCCGGCGAGGGCTACGTGGCCGACCTCGACCGCGCGCTCGCGGACCCGCGGGTCGAGCCGCCCGTCCTCACCGTCGTCGCGGACCTCCCGCTGCTCGACGGGCCGACGCTCGACGCCGTGCTCGACGCGGCCGCCGAGCGCGGGTCGCTCGCCGTCTGCGTCCCCGCCTCGCTGAAGCGCGCCCTCGGCGCGAGCGTCGATACCGCGTTCGAGCACGAGGGGCGCGAACTCGCCCCGACCGGCTGCAACGTCGTCGCCGACGACCCCGATTCCATCATGATCACCGAAAACGATCGACTCGCCGTCAACGTGAACCGCCCGAGAGACGTCCGGATCGCGGAGGAACGATGCGACTAGTCCTGGTCGCCGGGGCGACCGAGGTTGCCGCCGTCGAGGGGATCAGCGCCGCCGGGGCGCACCCCGCGCTCATGCGCCACACGCCGAGCGCCGACGCCGAGATCCTGACCTACGGCGCGCCCGTCACCGCCCCGGACGGGACGACCCACCCGACGCCGGTCAGCCCGGAGGGCTGTCCGACGCCCGCGGTGATGACCCGCGCCGCCCGCGAGGTGCTCGGCTTCGACGCGACCGTCGTGGACGCGGGCCTCGCCGCGCCGACGGGCGCGCCGGTCGTCTCCCTCGGCGCGGAACCGGGCCGCGACGTGCGCGCCCCGGTGGCCGTCCCCGACGCCGACGGGGTCTTCGACCGCGCGCGCCGCCTCGGCCGCTCCCTGCCGGGGCCGCTCGTCCTCGCGGAGACGATCCCCGGGGGGACGACCACCGCTCTCGGGACGCTCACCGCGCTCGGCCGCGACGCGGGCGTCTCCTCCTCGCTCCCCGAGAACCCCCTCGAACTGAAGCGGGAGGTGGTCGCCTCGGGGCTCGACGCCTCCGGACTGGAACCCGGGGACGCGGCGGACGACCCGCTGCTCGCCGTCCGCGCGGTGGGCGATCCCGTCCTCGCCGGCGTGGCCGGCCTCGCCGTGGGGGCGCTCGATTCGGGGACCGAGGTCGTCCTCGGCGGCGGGACGCAGATGCTCGCGGCGGCCGCCGTCGCTAGAGGGTTCACCGACGGGCCGCTCGAACTCGCCACCACCTCCTTCGTCGCGGACTCGACGCCCGACCTCCGCGGGGCCTGCGCCGCGCTCGACCTCGACCCGACGATCACCGATCCCGGGTTCACCGACGAGCACGTCGCGACCCGCCACTACCTGGCGGGCGTCGGCAAGGAGGGCGTCGGGATGGGCGGGGCGCTGGCGCTCGCGGCCGAGCGCGGCGCGCTCCCCGCGGTCCGCGACCGGATCCGGATCGTCTACGACCGCCTGCTCGCGGGTGGGGACGCCGAATCACCTGCTCCCGCCGGGAGGGACGCGGGGACCGACGATGGACCCTGAGAGCGTCGATTCCGTCTCGCGCGTGCCTCACGGGAGCGACGACTCGGTCGACCTCGACCTGAGCGCCAACTGCAACCCGTTCGTCCCCGAGGGCGCGCGCGCGGCGTACGACCGGGCGTTCGACGCCTCCCGGACCTACCCCCGCGACGACTACCCCGCGTTCCGGCGGGCGGCCGCCGACCACGTGGGGTGCGATCCGGAGCACGTCGTGCCGACGCCGGGCGGCCTCGCGGCGATCCGCCTCGCGGTCGGCGTGACGGTCGCGCCGGGCGACTCCGTGCTCGTCCCGTACCCCTCCTTCGGCGAGTACGCCCGCGAGGTGCGCCTGCAGGGCGGCGTCCCCGAGTTCGTCCCGCACGCGGACCTCCTCGACACCAACCCCGACGGGCGCGCGCTCGCCGTCCTCTGCGCGCCGAACAACCCGACCGGCGACCTCCCCGATCCCGACCGCCTCGACGCCTTCCTCGACCGCTGTCGCGCGGCGGGGACGCCGCTCCTCGCGGACGAGGCGTTCCTCGACTTCACCGACCGCCCGTCGCTCGCGGGCGCGTCGGGGGTGATCGTCGCCCGGTCGCTGACGAAGGTGTTCGGCCTGCCCGGCCTCCGCGCGGGATTCGCCGTCGCCGACGGCCGCCTCGGGGAGCGCCTGCGGACGGCCGTCCCGGCGTGGGCGCTCGGGACGCCCGCCGCGCGCGTCGGCGCGCGCTGCATGCGCGAGGAGGCCTTCGTCCGCGAGACGTGCCGCCGGGTCGCCCGCGAGCGCGAGCGCCTCCGCGAGGGGCTCGCACGGCACTTCGAGGTGTACCCCTCCGACGCGCCCTTCCTGCTGTGCGACGTGGGGGCCGACCCCGCGCCGCTGCTCGCCGCCCTCCGCGAGCGCGGGATCGCCCTCCGGGACGCGACCACGTTCCGGGGGCTCGACTCGCACGTCCGCGTGGCGGTGCGGACGGCGGAGGCGACCGACCGCCTGCTCGACGCGCTCGCGGAGGTGGACGGTGTACTCGACTGACGCGACCGAGGGGGTGTGTCGCCTGCGGGCGGACCGACGGGTCCGGTGGCTCTCCTCGGGGTGGTGCGGGGGCTTTCGCGAGGCGTGCGCGGCGTACAACGTCGGCGTCCCCGAGGGCTGGCCCGAGGTGGACCTCGACGCGTACGCGGACTCGCGCCGCGAGCGGGCGGGGTTCGACGCCCCCGGGCCGACGCTCTTCACCGGCGTCGATACCCGCCACGCGCGCGGGGCGCGACTCAACGGGGTCGTCTGCCTCGCCACGGCGGGCGTCTCGAACCCCGCGTCGCTCCCGATGGAGCCGCGGGAGGCGGCGGAGGCGACCGCCCGGGCGGACTCGCCCGACCCGCCTCCCGCTTCGTCGAACGCCCCACCGAACGCTCCGCCGGACGCCTCGTCGGACGACGAACCGCCGGGGACGGTGAACGTCCTCCTCGGCGCAGAGACGCCCCTGACCGAGGGGGCGCTCGCGTCGCTGCTGGGGGTGGTCGTCGAGGCGAAGACGGCCGCGCTGCTCGCCGAGACGGGCTTTCCGGGGACGACGACGGACGCCGCGGTCGTCGGCTGTCCGCCGGGCGACGATCCCGACTCGTTCGCCGGCAGCGCCACCGCGGTCGGCGGCGCGGCGCGGGCGTGCGTCAGGGAGGCCGTCAGGGCGAGCCTCGCCTCGCGCTACGCCGAGGACGGCTGGGAACTCCCGGAGACGGTCGCGGCGGCGGAGTACGGCGTCGTGACCGACGAGCGGGCCGCGGTCTTCGAACTCGGCTGACCGTCGGCGCTGGCCGCCGCCCAGCGCTCCGAGATTTACGTCGGTCGTCCGGCGAAGCCGCCGCTGCGGACGCGAGAGCGATCCAGCCTCGATCAGATCCGTCCGACCCGATCCTGAAACTCCCCCACGACGTCGTACAGCGCCCGTCGACGATGGCCGTGCATGACGTAGTGGTCCGCGCCCGCGAGTTCGTGGTACTCGGCCGCGTCGTCCGGACACCCCAGTTCGTCGTAGAGCGTCGTCGCGTCCTCGCGCACCGAGATGGCGTCCGCGCTCCCCCGGATCACGAGCGTCGGCACCTCGACGTTCGCCGCGTCGTACGGCGGCTCGCCCCGCCCGCAGTCGTAGTAGTCCGCGAGCGCGCCGGTCTGGGCGAGGTAGCGGTCCTCGTCGACGCCCTGGTTCGACTCCACCTGCGTCCGCCAGATCGCCTCGAACAGGTCGTCGGCCTCCCCCTGGCGCTCCTTCACCGTCTCGTACTCCTGGTAGTAGTACGCGCCGAAGTCGGGGTCGACGCCGAGCGCGGCGAGGCCCTCCTCCACGTCGTAGGGTACCTCGTAGACCGGCGCGACCTGCGTCAGCGAGCGCACGTCGGGCGCGTCGCGCTCGACGAACCGCCCGCAGGTGTTCGTTCCCCAGGAGACGCCGACGAGGTGGACCGCGTCGTACTCCTCGCGGACGAACGCGTAGGCGTCGGCGACGTCCTTCGCCGCGAGGTCGGCGCGCACGGGCGGGTCGTTCTCCTCCGGCGGCTCGTCCAGTTCGGGCGGGCGCTCGGAGTCGCCGTACCCCCGCACGTCGAGGGCGAACGCCGTCCGACCCGAATCGGCCGTCGCGGCCAGCCACGAGCGGGAGTCGTCGCCGGGCACGGGCGGGTCGAACAGCGCCCGCGAGCAGGTGATGCTCCCGTGGACGTAGAGGACGGCCTCCTCGGCGTCCGCGGCGGTCCGCTCCCAGAGGTTCAGCGCGAGGCCGTCGCGGGCCTCGACGGTGTGTGCGACCGGTTCCATGTGCCGTGACACCGCGCCCGACGACGAAAAGCGCCGGGGTGTGTCACTTCGTGTCAATCCTACACAACGACTAAGAGGGTGCCGCCGATACGAGAGGACGTGCCACGCGCCCGACTCAGGGCGCCGGTGCTCGTCCATGACCGCGTTCAACCACATCCCGACGCTCGCTGTCCCGGTCAGCGGGGGGTACGTGGTCGACGCGGCGAAGCACCGCTGCACTCGGTCCACCCGTCTCGCGTAACCGGACGGCGACGCCCCGTCCGGACGGTGTCGGGTGGGACCGAGTGCGCTAGCGTTCTCCCCGACATCAGTCTTCGCGAGCAGACGCGAGTCACCGCGACTCGCGCAGTGGGCCGCGTCCGCGTGGAACGGCCACGCTCCGGGTTCGACCCCCGGCGGACGCCTCATGCCCCTGCATGAACTCGCGGCCACGTCGGTGGCCGTCAGGCTCTGGGTGCCCCGCGGTGCCGCAGGCGACCTCGCCGGCGGCGCGCGGAGCGTCCTCGAAGGCGTAGCGGCGATCGAACGCGTCGACTCGCTCGACGTCCGCGGCTTTCGCCCCACGGCGACGGACATCCGCGTCGACCTCCTCGCGGAGGTCGCGCTCGTCGCCGACGCGGAGGCCGCCGACCTCGAAGCGGGCTTCGGCGTCATCGAGGCGACGGTGGAGGCGGAGGCGTGACCCCGATCGAGAACTCGGGTCGCGCGTTCCGCCCGCCGGTCGGGAATCCGTCCGCAGGTTCGACTCCTGCCGGGACGCCTCGCTCGCGGTCGACTCACTGTCGTCGACCGCGGCGCTGGTGACCCTGATTCCGCCCCGATCACCTCGCCCTCTTCTCAGATATTTGCGCGTTCTAAATCTATATTGCGACGTAGCGCGTACGTCCCGTATGAGCGACTTCGATCCCGTGCCCTCGCGGGACGCCGTCGACGAGGTTCGTCGTCGCTGGCGCGATCGGACCGACACGTTCGGCCGGGTGTACGACGCCGTCCTCGGAATCTCGGAACCGACGCCGTATCCCCGCATCGCCGAGCGTGCCGAGTGCTCGCCGAACGCGGCGAAGAAACACCTCGACCGCCTCGCGGACATGGGGATCGTCCGGGCCGACCGTGGGAGTCGCCCGGCGCGCTACGAGCGCAACGACGCCTACTTAGAGTGGCAGGAGGCCAGTCGCATCGCCGCCGATCTCTCGATCGACGAGATCGTAGAGCGCGTCGAGCGGTTCGAGGAGCGCCGCCGTCGGTTCGAGGAGCGATTTGGGGCTACCGATCCGACGACCGTCTCGGTGTTCGACTCGGACGACCACGAGGCGATCCACGAGCGGATGGCGGCGATCGGCGAGTGGCGGGCCATCGACCGCGACGTTCGCCTGTACGAACTCGCGCGTCGGCTCGCCCAGAACGACGGCCACCTCCTCCCCGCATAGTCGTGTCGGGCGACGAGCCTCCGACGACGGGTCCGCCCGACCGACAGACGCTCCGCCTGCTCGAACGACGACTGGCAGACGAGCCGCTGGTCGAGACGACGGCGTTCGATCCTGACGCGTACGAACCGCAACTCCTGCGGGCGCGACTCGACGCCGCGCGGTATCCGTCGACGGTCGAGGCCGCTCGGCTCGACGTCCGGTGGTTCACGAGCGGCGACTTCTCCGTTCAGTACGTCGAGACGGCGGCGAACGGCGTGCGCTGGACCTGTCGGTGGGATCGCCACCCCAACTCGCACGACCCTCGGCTTCACTTTCATCGACCGCCCGACGGAACGAGCGTCGAGGGCCTCTCGTTGGAGTCGGTCCACCCGCTCGACGTCCTGTCTACGGTACTCGCGGCGGTGGAACGGCGGGTTGCGCAGCGGTGGGACGCCGGCGAGGAGTAGCGCCGGACGACGGGGCGCGGTCAGTCGTCCGCCGTTCACTCCCTCGCGTCCACCAGTTCGTAGCTCACGTTGTGCTCGCGCAGGCGGTCGGTGTGCGCGGAGCGCTCGCGCGCCGTGAGCACCAGCAGGACTGACAGCCCCCGCACGGCGGCCTCCTGGACCGCGAGGGCGGTTCCGAAGCGCACGTCGGGTTCGCGCTCCGCCCGCCGGACGGCCGCGAGCGCCTCCGTCCCCGCGACGGCGACGAGGTCGTGGTCGGCGGCGAGGGCGGCGAGGCGGTCCGCGCCGACCGCGCGACTGCCCCCCTCGCGGACGCCGGGGAGGACGACGACGGTCACCCGGCCGGGTCGGTAGTCGAGCAACCCCTCGAACTCCGCGACGCCGACGTCCTCGCCCGCCTCGGCGTCGGTGATGGCGACGGCCCGCGCGCCGTCCGTCCCCTCGGGGGCGGCGTGGAGCGTCCCGTCGCGCATCGAGAGGGCGACGCGGTCGCCGGCCGCGACGGCGGCCTCGGCGATCGCCGTCTCGGATTCGACCTGGCCGATCACCTCCTCGGTGACGAACTCGGTGTAATCGCGGAGGTCCTCGGTCCGGGAGATGAGCCAGTCGACGCCCTCCTTCGTCACCTCGTAGCGCCCGCGGCCGTGCTTCTCGACGTACTCCGCGTCGACGAGGTCGCGGACGTACTCGCTCACCGCCTGCGCCGTGACGCCGACGGCGTCGGCGATCTCCTGCTGGCTCACCGCCGGCTGGCGGGCGGCGATGGCGACGAGGATCTGGTAGCGCGAGGCGTCCCGCTTGTTCCGCAGGACCGAGACGTCGCGGTCGCCGTCTGTCATACCCCCCTTTGCGTCCCCCGGCGCAAGTAGTTTACCAGATATCCCAGCGCACTTTCGCCGGAGTCCAAGTCACCTTTCGCCTCGACCCGTAGCCTCCTTGTCCCCCGACGCGAACCCCCGGCCATGGACGGTATCGTCGTCGCCGGGACACACTCCGGCGCGGGGAAGACGGTCGCCACGCTGGCGCTCTGCCGTGCGCTCTCGGACGCCGGATACGACGTCAGGCCCGCGAAGGCCGGCCCGGACTTCATCGACCCGAGCCACCACGCCGCGGTCACCGGTCGCCCCTCGCGGACGCTCGACCCGTGGCTGGAGGGCGAGGAGGGGATGCGTCGCAACTACTACCGCGGCGCGGACGACGCCGGCGGGGCGCGCTCGGCCGCCGGGAGCGCGGGGTCGCCCCCCGTCTGCGTCGTCGAGGGGATGATGGGGCTCTACGACGGGGACGTGAGCACGGCTCGGGTCGCGGCGATCCTCGACCTGCCGGTCGTGCTCGTCGTCGACGCGAAGGCGGGCATGGAGAGCGTCGCCGCGACGGCGCTCGGGTTCCGCGCCTACGCGGCGCACGCCGGGATCGACGTGGACGTGGTCGGGATCGTCGCCCAGCGTGCCCACGGTGGCCGCCACGAGCGGGGCATCCGCGACGCGCTCCCCGAGGGGATCGAGTACCTCGGGCGGATCCCGCCGCGCGAGGACCTCGAGATCCCCGATCGCCACCTCGGCCTCCACATGGGCGACGAAGCGCCGCTCGGCCGGGAGGCGCTGTCGGCCGCCGCGGCGCACCTCGACGCGGAGCGCGTGCGCGACCTGGCGCGCGCCCCGCCCCGGCCCGAGCCACCGGAGCCGGGATCGCAGACCGGCGCGCGCGTCGCCGTCGCCCGCGACGACGCTTTCCGCTTTCTCTACCCGGCGACGGTCGAGCGCCTGCGCGAGCGGGCGGTCGTCGAGACGTTCGCGCCGACGGCAGGCGACGACCTCCCCGACTGCGACGGGGTGTACCTCTCGGGGGGCTACCCCGAGCGCCACGCCGCCGCGCTCGCCGCGAGCCCCGCGCTCGAGACGATCGGGGAGCGCGCGCCGGAGGGCCTCCCGGTCTTCGGGGAGTGCGGGGGGTTGATGGCGCTCGCGGAGTCGCTCGAGGTGGACGGGGAGACCCACGGCATGGCGGGCGTCCTCCCCGCCGAGGTGCGGATGTGCGACCGATTCCAGGCGCTGGATCACGTCGAACTGACCGCGCGGCGGGACGCGCCCACCGCGCGGGCGGGCGAGACGCTACGCGGTCACGAGTTCCACTACTCGGCGGCTGACGTGGGGTCGGACGCCCGCTTCGCCTTCGACGTGGCGCGCGGACGGGGGATCGACGGCGAGCGCGACGGCCTCCTCGAGTACCGGACGCTCGGGACCTACGCGCACGTCCACGCCGAGAGCGGCGCGTTCGACCGCTTCGTCGAGTCCATCGACTCGCTCTAGTCCTCGTCCTCCCACGCGCCGACGTTCTGTCGGCGGAGTTCGCCCATCGCTCGCCACCGCCGGGGACGGAACGCGACGACCGCGAGGGCCGCGTAGAACAGGACGACAGCGGCGGTCACGAGCGCCCCCGGGATCGCCCCGATCGCGGCGCTCGCCGGCCACTCGGCGTCGGGCGTGAGGACGACGACGCGGAGGAGCCACGCGAGGAGGAGCAGCGAGAGCAGCGGGAGGTAGATCCGCCGGAGGCGGTGGGCGATCGCCTCCTCCCAGGTGATCTTCGCGACGGGGCGGCGGTAGTCCTGGCTCAACTCCCGTCGCCACCGGGGGTCGACGACGCCCGAACTCGGGTCGAGCGCGTTGGCGAAGACGTTCTCCTGGAGCAGGCGCACGCGCGATCGCCAGATGTCGTACCCGCGGTACCGGCGCGCCTCGATGACGAGGAACATCGTCACCGCGGCCACGCCGACGAGGATGATGTAGTGGGGTCGGTCGGAACTGCTGAACGCCCACGTGAGGACGGCGGCCATGATCGTGACCGCCCAGTTGGTCGTGCGGTCGAGGCGCTCGCGCCAGAACTTCATGCGGTGGATCTCGCCGCGGTAGAGGTGCGCGAACGCCGATCCGGGACTCATCGTCTCGTCGAACAACCCCTCGCCCACGCTCCGCTCTCGCTCCCCGGTCGGGTCGAACTCCGAGTCGGTGTCGTCGTGTCGGGCCATCGTCTCTCGGTCGGTGGCTCGTCGCCCCGTCGCCCGCTACTGTTCGATCGGCGGGGAGGCGGCCGCGTCGTCGTACTTCCGGCGGAACTCGCCGATGAGCTGGCCCATCTTGGCGTACCAGTCGTTGAGCATGCGCTGCATGTCGTCGGCGATCGCGTCGGGGTCGGTCGGCCGGTAGACGTGGTAGTAGCCGCCCTGCTCGTAGTTCACCTGGTCCTTCTGGACGAACCCCGCCTGCAGGAGCCGCTGGATCGCCCGGTAGGCGGTCGAACGCTCCCGCCCGACCCGCTCGGCCACCTCGTCGACGGTCAGCGACTCGCCGCTCTCGACGAGGATACGAAAGACCTCCCTGTCCAGGTCCTTCAGCCCGTGAATGCACTCGAGCAAGCCCTCGCACTCCATGTCCCGCTTGAGGTACTCGCTCATCGAATCTGCCATCTCGATCCGTGGTAGGCATCGGGTCCTGAAAAGGGTTGTGCGGTGTGTGCACGACCGCGCACGGAAGCTCCCGTCAGTAGTAGTAGAGGTCGATCCGGTGACCGCAGTCGCAGCCGACCTCCCGCCCGCGGAGCCGGCGCGTCGATCCGGCGTCCTCCGGTTCGGCCTCCACGACCGCACGACAGTTCGGACATTCGATGGAAATATTCAGAGACACGACACGTCGGAGAGCGCGGTCGGCCATAGTTATCCGACGCGTAACCGATCGCCGTCGGGGTTAGCCGTCTCGTTACTCGCCCTGGGCAGTCGGTACCCTCATCTCGACCCTCGCCGTACCGACCCACCGTGACCGACGATCCAGACGCCGACGCCCGCGACGCGCGGCTCGACGCCACGCCCGGGCGTGGTGTCACGCCCGAAGCACGAACTATCGACCCCGCCGCCCCCGAGGAGTTCGGCCTGGTGCAGGTCTGGTGGGGCGACGGGAAGGGGAAGACGACCGCCGCCCTCGGGATGGGGATGCGCGCGGTCGGCCACGGGTATCGAGTGCACCTGCTCCAGTTCATGAAGGGCGGCGCGTCGAGCGTCGAGGCCGTCCGCGGCGAGTACAACGCCATCGCCGCCCTCCCCGGGTTCTCCTACGAGAACGCGGGCCACTACGGCTGGCACGCGATGAACGACGGGAGCGCGGACGAGGACCACCTGCGCGAGGCGCGGGCGGGTTTCGAGCGCGCGACCGACCTCGTCGAGGCGGCCCGGGACGCGGACCTCTCGCGGCCGCTCGACCCCGACGGGCCGCCCGAGGCGGGGGTCAACATGCTGATCCTCGACGAACTGCTCTACGCCGCCGACCGCGACCTGGTCCCGCCCGAGGCGGTCGTCGAACTGGTCGAGTCGAAGCCCGACGCGCTCGAACTCGTCCTCACCGGGAGCCACGCGCGACCGGACTACCTCGCGGAGCGCGCCGACCTCGTGACGCGCGTCGCGAAGGAGCGACACCCCATCGACGCCGGCCAGCGCGCCCGGAAGGGGACGGAGTACTGACGGTCGCGTTCGGCCGCGGAAAAGAGGGGCGACCGGTTCGGCGTCGTCCCGGCGTCGGCCGAGGGTCTGCCGACGGTCAGCCGAGGACGTACTCGAGCGCGGGGTAGCGCTCGATGAGCGCCTCGCCGTCGATCTCGTAGCGCTCGATGAGCGCGTCGAGACCGAGGATGCGGCCCGCGCCGAGGGCGGCCACGGTCAGGAACACGAGCATGTAGGCCAGGTCGCCGTTGACCAGGCCGTGGGCGACGTCCCAGTTCCCGAAGTAGAACGTGAGCATCATCAGCGCGCCGAAGAACGCCGCGAGGCGGGTCAGCGCACCCACGAGGAGCCCGAGGCCGATGAGCAGTTCGCCCCACGGGACGGCGAGGTTCGCGACCGCGACGAACCAGTCGGTGGTGCCCATCCAGTAGAACACCCCCTCGAGCGGGTTGCCGTTGGTCGCCGCGACCTTCAGCAGGTAGCCGCGCGCGCCGAACGGTTCGGCGGCGAACAGCTTCGTCCACCCGGCGTGGAGGAACGCGTAGCCCATCATGAGCCGGAGCGCCAGGACGAACCACGCGCTGAGGCCGTGCGCGCGGCCGGTGACAGTCACGCCGCCGAGGCGGGTCTCGAACCGGTTCGCAGTCGTTTTCGTCATCGTTCTCACCTTACGGATAAGTGTAGTCCGGGAAGTCGGATATACCCGGTTCCTGGTTCTCACTCCCGTAGAATCGTGCGGCTCGCGCCGACAGGTTCAGGCCGACCGACGCCCACGTCGGAGACGTGTCGCGAGCACGAACGTCCCCGTCGCTTGAACGCGCTCCCGGTGATCGATGGTCAGAACGTACCTGATCGCGGGCACGGCCTCGCACGTCGGCAAGTCGACCGTCGCGGCCGGCCTGTGTCGCGTCCTCGCCGACGCCGGCGTGCGCGTCGCGCCGTTCAAGGCCCAGAACATGTCGAACAACGCCCGCGCGGTCGCGACGCCCGACGGCGGGTTCGGGGAGATCGGCGTCTCCCAGTACGTGCAGGCGCGGGCCGCCCGGATCCCCGCCACGACCGACCACAACCCCGTCCTCCTCAAACCGCGCGGCGGGGGCGAGTCGCAACTGGTGATCGACGGGCGCGCGGTCGGCCACTTCGCGGCGGGCGACTACTACGACGAGCACTGGGAGCGCGCCCGCGCCGCGGCCGAGGCGTCCTGGCGACGGCTGGCCGCCGACCACGACGTGATCGTCGCCGAGGGCGCGGGCAGCGTCGCGGAGATCAACCTCCACCACCGCGACCTCGCCAACGTCGAGACGGCCCGGTTCGCGGACCGCGGGTCGGGGAGCGTGCGGATCGTCCTCGTCGCCGACATCGAGCGCGGCGGCGTCTTCGCCAGCCTCGCGGGCACCCTCGAACTGATGCCCGACGACCTCCGCGAGCGGGTCGTCGGCTGCGTGATCACGAAGTTCCGCGGCGACCGCTCGCTGCTCGATCCCGGCGTCGAGGCCTTCGAGGACCGCTTCGGCGTACCGGTCCTCGGCGTCCTCCCCTACGACGACCCGGGCCTCCCCGAGGAGGACAGCGTCTCGCTCCCGGCGGGAGGCGGGGCGGCGGTTCGAGGTGCGGACGACGGCGTCCCCGACGACCGCGCGGTCACGGTCGCCGTCCCCCGGCTCCCGCGCATCTCGAACTTCACCGACCTCGACCCGCTCGCGCGGGAACCGGGCGTCCGGGTCACCTACCTCCCGCTCGACGCGCCGCTCGACGGCGCGGACGCGCTCGTGCTCCCGGGGACGAAGAACACCGTCGACGACCTGCTCGCGCTCCGCGCGGCGGGCTTCGGCGACCGCCTCGCCGCCTTCGACGGGCCCGTGGTCGGGCTCTGCGGCGGCTATCAACTGCTCGGCGAACGGCTCGCGAACGCGAGCGTCGAGGGGACGGGCGACGCGGACGAACTCGACGGCTTCGGCCTCCTCCCGGTCGAGACCCGATTCGAGGGGGCGAAGCGGGTCGAACCGGTGACGCGCACCCTTACGGGGTGCGGTCCGCTCGCCGGCGCGTCGGGTCGGGTGTCGGGGTACGAGATCCACATGGGTCGGACGCGGCCGCGAGCGCCGATCGAACGGCCGTTCCCCGCGGAGGGGGAGCGCGGAGCTGAGGGCGCGGCGACCGACCGCGTGTTCGGCACGTACCTCCACGGACTGTTCGAGAACCGGATCGCGCGCGAGGCGTTCCTCGACGCGGTCTACGCGCATCGGGGGGTAGAACGCCCCCGTGCGGTGACGTCGCCGTCGCCGTACGACCGCGCCGCGCGCCTCGTCCGGGAGCACGTCGACCTGGCGGCGCTCTCGCTCCCGTAGCTCCCTTCGTCCCTAGTCTTCCTCGATGGGGACGGAGCGCGCGACCCCGTCGCGTTTCGAAGCCGACTCCTCCCGTCGCTCTGCGCGACCCCGTTCCTCGATCCGGCTCTCCGCGACCTGGACCGCGGCGAGTTCCGAGCCGAGGTTGTCCCCGGCGATGGCGGCGACGTAGGCGAGCGAGCGGGCGTGGACGCCGAACGGCGTCCCGGAGAGCGACTCCAGCGGGAGTTCGACCGCCGCCGGTTCGTCGTACTTCTTGGTGTGGAGTTCGCCCGTCGACAGCCCCTGGAGGTACTCAGCCATCTGGCGGCGAACGCGGGGGGTGATCCAGCCGAGCAGCTCGTAGTACTGAAGCGCGTTCAGCGCGCCGCTCGCGCCGAACGTCCCGCCGAGGAACTCGGTCCACTCGAGGACGTACGGCGTCTGCTCGGGCGAGTTGTGAAGGTTCGTGAGGTACGGCTTCGTCGTTCCCATGGCGGTGTCCCTGCCTACGCCTCTCGCAGGCGGGGTATGAACGTCCGCCCGATATCGAGGTTCGAGTCGGCGGTCGGGACGGTCCTCGCCGACGCAGCTGTCGCAGTCGACCGCGTCACGGCTTCTTCCCGACGGCTCACACGGTGATCAGGCTCCCGATGAGTTCTCCGGTGACGACGGCGACGCCCGCACCGAGCCACGTGAGCAGCACGAAGTGGTGGTAGGCGTTGACCGTGTGTCCGCGGTCCATGATGCGGATCATCACCGCCGAGACGAGCGCGTTCAGGAGGACGACGAAGAGCAGGAGCAACTCCATCGTCGCCACGTCGTAGCGTTCGGGGTTGAACAGCGTGTGCATCATCGGGTTGTCGGCGTCGAACCCCTTCGCGATGTCCGTCAGGAGGACGGCGATCTCGAGGCCGACGAACGCGGAGAAGACGCTCGCGGCGGTGATGCCGTAGACGACGCCGACGAACGTCGCGGTCTCCTGGGCGCGCCGCTCGCGCAGCTTGAGCACCTCCGTCATGTTCCGGCTGATGACCTGTCCGAGGCGCTTCGGGTCGCCGCCCATCCGCCGCCCGATCACGTACATGTCTCCGAACTTCTGGATGAGGTACGACCCCGTCTCGACGGCGAACAGCCGCCAGGCGCGCGTCGTGTCGATGCGCGTGTTCAGCCGCCGGTAGAGGTGATCGACGTTCTCCGTGAGCGGGCCGAAGTCCTTCCGCCGGAGCGTCCGCAGGACGTTCGCGGTCGAGGTCTGCTTGACGCTCTCGACGCTCCCCAGCGCCCGGACGAACGGCGGGAACCCCTCGTCACGCTCCTTCACGCGGTTCTCCTCGCGACGCATCGCCAGTCCCGGCAGGAGCAGCGGCGTCACCGGTACGGCCACGTACGCCGCGAGGGGGACCCCGGCGGGATCGACGGGGGTGACCCCCAGGCGGACCGCGGCGGCCCCCGCGACGGCGAGCGCGGTGCCGGCCACGCCCGCGACGAGCGTCCGCCGAACCCGCCGGGCGGGCGTGCGGTCGATCCCCGAGGCGTACCAGACGGGATCGTACGGCGCGACGGTGTGGACGACGAACAGGAAGCCACACTGGACGACCGCGAGCAGGCCGACGACCCCGCCCACGAGCAGCGTCGGCTCGACGCCGACGATGATCGGCAGGACGGTGGCGAACACGAGGATGAACGTCACCGAGAGCATCAGCGAGAGGTAGAGTTCGCGCAGCACGTCCAGCTTGGCGAGGTCACCCTCGTAGCGGATGGCGAACTGCTGGAGCATGCTGTCCTGCTCGGCGACGAGGAAGTCGCCGAGTTCCTGGCCCGCACCGACGGTGTAGGCCAGCCGTTCGAGGAAGTCCGCGAGCAGGTCGCTCGGGACGCGCCGGGCGCGCATCCGGCAGGCGTCGTCGAGGCTCTGGTTCCAGGTGTCGACGAGGGCGACGATCCGCGCCATCTCCTCGGCGATGGCGCGGTACTCCTCCTCCGCCGCAAGCGTCCGGAACACCTCCACGCGGTCGATGTTCGTCATCGACAGCACGGTGACGTGGGTCAGAAAGAGGTGGAACCGCTCGCGGACCTGCTTTCGCTTCCGGTCTTCCACCACCTTCGGGTAGGCGACGGCGACGACGAAGGTGAAGGTCCCGAGGAGGGACAGGGGGCCGCCGATCGAGAGCGGGAGCGACAGCGCGACCGTCGCGCCGACGCCCCCGAGCGCGAACAGCGCCGACGGCAGGAGCGCGAGCAGGACGTACCGACGGAGGGACGTCCCGAGGTGACGGTACGAGTCGATCACGGCGGCGACCGCCCGGCGCAGGTTCACCTCGAACGCGCGCTCCGAGTTCACGAGCGCACCCCCGCCCGGCCGACGTCGATCGGCAGGCCCTCCAGGCCGTCGCGCTGGTAGCCCTCGATGGCGGCGTTCACCTCGTGGTACCCGAGCACGTCCGCGTCGATGAGCGCGCGGACGATCCCCGCGCGCTCGTCGAGTTCGTCGTAGATCTCGCGGACGTCGTGGTAGCCGAGCAGCGGCGCGATCCCCTCCTCGAGGACGTAGGAGTTGTTCCGCCCCTGGAAGACGATCTCGTCGTCGCGGGGGTCCCAGCCGAACGCCTGGCGGGTGATGACGCCCCCCTCGTGCTTCGAGTAGCCCTCGATCTCCTGGACGCTCGTCACCCGGCGGAGCACGTCGTCGCCGCGCTTGACGCGGTTCTGGAACAGCGCCACGTCGCAGTTGCCCATGAACGTCTCGGGGACGTTGATCGGGTTGGAGGTGAACCGCTGGATCATCGAGACGATGTCGCTCGCGTGGAAGGTGAGCAGTACCGGGTGGCCGGTCTGGGCCGCCTGGAACGCCATCTGTCCCTCCGCGCCCCGCACCTCGCCCATGACGATGTAGTCGGGTCGCGAGCGCAGCGCGGCGGCCACGAGGTCGAACATGTCCACGTCGGCGTCCCCGCCGCCCTGTCCCTCGCGGGTCAGCAGTTGCTGCCAGGTGTCGTGGGGTGGCATCACCTCGGCGGTGTCCTCCGCGGTGTAGATCTTGTGGTCGCGGGGGATGAACGAGAACGTGGCGTTGAGGGTCGTCGTCTTCCCGCTCGCGGTCTCGCCGACGACGAAGACCGTCCGCTCGTTCTCCAGGCAGAGCCAGAGGTACGCCGCGAGTTCGGGCGAGAGCGTCCCCCACTTCGTGATCTGGAGGATCGAGAGCGGGACGTCCTCGCCCTGGCGGATGGTGAGCGACGGCCCCTTGATCGAGACGTCGTCGGAGTAGATGACGTTGATGCGCGAGCCGTTCGGGAGGGTGGCGTCGACGATCGGCTGGGAGTCGCTCACCGGGTTGTCCATCCGCTCGCCCATGTTGCGGATCCAGTTCTGGAACGCCTCGTCGCTCTCGAAGGTCGCGGTCGTCTCCAGCATCCCGTAGACGGCGTGGTCGACGTAGCAGCCGTCCGGCCCGATGACGTGGACGTCCTCGTTCGCGTCGTCGGCCATCACGGGTTCGAGCGGGCCGAGGCCGACGATGTCCCGCCGGAGGTAGTAGCGGAGCCGCGAGGCGGTCTCCTCGTCGACCCGGATGCGACCGACGCCGAGGCGGTCCCGGAGGGTCGCGAGGGGGCCGGCGGCCCCGCCGTCGTCGATCCGGAGGACGTCGTCGAGGATGTCGTCGACGAAGTCGGTGAACGCCTCCTCGGCGTTCGGCGGCGGTCGAGTCGCGCTCAGATCGAGGACGCGCTCGCGCACCTCGGCGTAGAGCGCCCGCCCCTCGGCCGTCAGCGTCGGCTCGACGCAGTAGTAGCGGGTGGCCGTCCCCCGGTCGCCGTGGACGTGGCTGTAGATGGGGCCGTCGGCGTGGTAGATGACGTTCGGGCGGCGCGAGGCGTACTCCTTCGTCGGGCCGTCGATCAGGAGGGGGTACTCCCCGACCCGGTCGTAGAACGCCTCCAGGTGCTCCGCGAGGTGACGGTGGCGTCGCGCCGCCGCCGCAAGCTCCCCTCCGAGGTGTCGCGTCCCGAACTCCGCCATTATGCGACGGTCCGGCTCTCGATGGTGATCCCGCGCCCCTGCTGGACCGAGAACCCGATGGTGTCGTTCACGGGGTTCGCCATCTCGGCGAACCGGTGGACGAGGGCGCTACGCCTGATGTCCTGGCCGACGGGGGTCGTCTCGATCTCCAGGTAGACGCCGGCCGCGTCGCGCAGCGGGCGCATCGCGCGCTCGCTGACCGGCTCCGGGTTCACGGTCAGCACGACCGTCTTCTCGGCGGCCGTCGCCTGCCCCAGCCGCGCGACGAACGACTGGAGCACGCGGCCGTCCTCGCCGCGCGAGCGCGCCGCGACCACCTCGGGGTCGTTCCTGAGGATGGCGTCGAGCCCGTCGACGACGAGCACGTCCGCCCGCCAGAGGGGGCTGTCGTCCATCAGCCGCGCGAGCAGGCGGCGCTCGCCGGTCACGTCGGCGCGGACGAACAGCAGGCGCTCTGCGAGCAGGTGATCCACCACGTCGTACGACAGCGAGTGCATCTGATCGACGAACCCCGAACTCGACAGCTCCGTCGAGACGTACGCGGTCGGCGTCCCCTCGCAGGCCAGTCCGTAGGCGAACCGCTGGCCGAGCACGCTCTTGCCGCCGCCGTCCGGTCCCTCGATCAGGACGACGTGCCCGGCGGGGAGTCCGCCGCCGATAGCGTGGTTCACGCGATCGCGCGCTTCCAGTCCGATGGAGTAGTGGTCGGTCATGGTCCGGTGTGGAACTCGAATACCTCCTCGTCACCGTCGACGACGACGGCCGCGCGGTGTTCGCCCGCCGCGAGCGACCGATCGACGGTCAGTTCGAGGACGCTCCCGCTCGTCCACGCGGAGTCGTCGAGCACGCGGGTCGACTTCGCGCTCGCCTCGACGTACCGCCCGTCGACGAGCACGTCGATCCGGTCGGGGGCGCTCGGGAGCGTCGCGCGGCCGGTGTTCTTCACGAGGAGGGTGACCGTCCCCGTCGAGTCGTCGTACACCGCGTCGCTCCCGGCGTCGCTGATCACCTCGATCTCGGTGTCGATGTCCCGGCTCACGTCGAGGCTCTTGTCGTCGAGCGCCTCGCTGATGTCCGCCACGCTCGACGCCATCGTCCCCGAGACGCCGACCGCGACGGTCAGCGCCGCGATGAACAGCACGAGGTTCGAGACGGAGACGCTCGCCATCAGGGCACCTCCACGACGTCCGTCGCGACCGCCCGGATCCCCGTCTCGGTGACGAGGACGACGCGCTCGGGCTTCGTCGGGGCCGTCGCCGTCGCGGTCAGGTTCTCGCCGCTCAGCCACGTCGTCCGCCCGGGATCACCCTCGACGCTCGCCGTCCAGTTCGCGACGTACCGCCCGTCGACGAGCAGGTCAGTGTCGTCGACCGACAGCCCGGTCGTCCCGGCGTTCGCGACGACGAGCGTCACCTCCCCGGTCGAGTTGTCGTAGGTCGCGTTCACCGTCTCGACGGCCGTCTCCCGGCGGTCGAGCAGGCGTTCCGCCCGTCGGTCCTGCGCCTCCGAACGCCGTTCGTAGCTCGCGTCGAGTACCGGCGCGAGGGTGCCGACGCTCACGAGGAGTCCGACGAAGACGACGGCCGTCGCACCGCTCGCACTGAAGCCCATCTCACCCCTCGACGGCGGCCGCGCCGGCGGTCTCGAGGTCGCCCACGACCCGGAGTTTCATCACGTAGTCGTAGCTCGTCGCGTGATCCGCGGCGGTGACGTCCCGCGGGTCGTTCGGATCGACGTCGATGTCGATGCCGGGTCCCGAGACCGCCTGTTCGAGGTACGAACGCACGTCGTCGGAGATCCAGCCGACGGTCTCGTAGTACCCGAGCGCCTTCACCGCGCCGGCCGGTCCGGCCGTCTCGACCAGCGTCGAGAGCCACTCGAAGGCGAGCGCGTCCGCGGGGTACGTCTCCGCGACCGTCGCGAGCAGGACCGGACCGTCGCTCGCATCGGGCGGGCCGTCGGCCGCCGCGCGCTTGAGGTCGTCGACCGTGACGACGCCGTCGGACGACGGGGGGTCGTCGTGCCGACCCTCGTCCCCGCTCGCGTCGGCGTCCGCACCGGGTGGGCCGTCGCCGCTCCCCGTCCCCGGCGCTCCGTCCGCCTCCGCTCTCTCCACGCCCTCCGCTCTCTCCGCGCCCGCCTCCGTCCCCGCCCCGGGCGCGTCGTCCGGGTCGGTGCGCCCGACTGAGCCGGTCTCGTCAGTACCGTCGGTCTGGTCGGTGCCGTCGGTCTCGTCAGCGCCGTCGGCCGAGTCGAGGTCGCCATCGCCGTCGACCGGCCCGACGACCCCGAACCGCCCTCCCTCCCTGGCGACCCCGTCCGCGAAGGGGTTCGCCTCGCGGGTCAGTCGGTCGTAGACGCCGAGGAGGCGGCGGACCGTGTCCTCGACCTCCTCGACGGTCTCCTCCACGTCCTCCTGTGCGCGCTCGGTGCGCTCGACCGACCGCATCGCCGCCTCAAGCTCCGATTCGAGTTCGCCGAGTCGGTACTCGAGGTCGTCCACGGTCGTCGGGCCCTCCGGCGTCCCGTCGCCGGTCTCGGCGTCGATCGTCCCGCCGTTACCCCCGCCGCCGTCCCCTCCCCCGACTCGGGACTCCCCGTCCGGTGCGTCGCGGCCCGGTTCCGGGGGCCCGTCGGAGTCGTTGGCCTCCGCCGGCGACGTCCCGGAGTCGTCGGCGTCGTCGTCGCCGTCGGCGTCCTCGCCGTCTCGCGCGCCGCCGAAGAGCTGTGTGAGTGCCTTGAACATGTGTCACCCGTCCCCTCGCCGTCGGCGGACGAGCGGGACTCTCACTTGCCCGCTACCTGACCGGGCGGTATAACTGCCGACTCCGACTCGTGTCGCGTTTCGAGACTCGATACCGGGTTCGATTCGGATCGCGAGTCCGTCCCCCGATTGAATACGTCGCGGGGGGTCGCCCTCTCCGGGGGCAACCCTACCCGAAAGACCGCTCCGCTCCGGCACCGTCGGCCCGCCGCTCCCGCTTCGGCGGCGGCGGGCGGACCGCGCCCGCGCGGGCGAACGCGCCCGGGGTCGAGGAGCGGCACAGGTACACCAATGAAACTGTTCAACAACGAAACCGCGGATGAGCGCGGCCAGGTCGGTATCGGCACGCTCATCATCTTCATCGCGCTGGTGCTCGTCGCCGCCGTAGCCGCGGGCGTGCTCATCAACACGTCCGGCGTGCTGCAGTCGCAGGCGGAGGACACCGGTGCCGACGCACGGGCACAGGTCAGCAACCACATCGACGTCATCAGCGCGACCGGCGTCGTTGACTCCGCGAACGGCGACGTCAACGACGTCGAACTCGTCGTGAAGAAGGCCGCCGGTGCCGATCCGATCGACCTCTCCGAGGCGACGGTCCAGTACACCAGCGACACCGCGAGCGCGACGCTGACGCAGGCCGCGACCGCGAACGGAACCGCGTTCAGCGTCAACGACACCGACGGTAGCGCCGCGTCCGACACCGTCCTCGACACCGGCGAGAAGCTCGTCATCACCGTCAGCGCCGACGACATCGAGGGTACCGGGATCGCCGCCGGCGAGGAAGTCGAACTCCAGCTCGTCGACCAGTCCGGCGCGTCGTCCATCTACGGCGTGAACGTCCCCGACGTGCTCACCGGCAAGGACTACGTCAGCGTCTGAACCACCTGACGAACAGACGTAATGACCTCAGACCGCTCTCCGGCGATTCTTTTGACGCTCGCGTTCGGCGTCGTCGCCGTCGCGTCCGGTCCGTTCGTGCCGTTCGTCGACTATACTCCCACGGACACGTATCCTGACGACCTGTACCGGGGCTTCGGCGGCGACGAGACGATGGGCGTCGTCCACCGCCTCTCCGCCGCGCCGATCGCCGTGCCCGAGCGCGTCGCGCTCGAGCGGCGAACCGACGGCTACGAACTCCGGGACGCGACGGTCGAACTCGCCGTGCGGACGAGCGAGACGCCCGTCCGCGTGACTGCCCGACTGACGATCCCCGCGCTGAACCGCTCCTGGGAGACGGACGAGGGCGTCGCGGCGCTCGACTCGCGGACGCTCGCGCTCACCCCCGGAGGCGGTCCGGTGGCGTCGTCGGCCGTGAGCGCTGATCGCTACGACGCCGACCTGGTCGTCGCCGTCGCCTACGGCGACCGCGAACTGACGCTGCTGAACCGCACCGTCCGGGTGGAGGTGCGCGGGTGACTCCTCGCCTCCCGCTACCGACGCCCCGGGCGTCACCGACCCGTGCCCGCCTCGTCCGCGCGGTCTTCGGGGACCGGGCGGGCGTCGCGCTCTTCCTCGGCGCGGTGGCGTTCTACGCGCTCTACTGGCGCGTCGACGTCTTCATCGTCGACACGTTCGCGCTGGCGAACGCGCTCGCCAACCTCGAACGGGGCCATCTGGCGATCGAGACGGTCGTCTACGGACCCGACGGCGGCGCGACGCCGGGGACGTACTACGCGCACGGCCGGCGCTACGGGCGCAACTACGGACAGGTGGCGCTCGCCCTGCCCGTCCTGTTCCTCCTGCGCGCCGTCGCGCTCGTCGCGGACGTGCGCCTCGCCGTCGCGGGCGCGTGGTCGCTCGCCGTCTACGGCGCGGTCGCCCTCGCCGGTCGCGAACTGGGGCGACCGCGGAGGGCCGCGACCGTCGGCGTCGGACTCGCCTCGGCGCTCTTCGTCGCGAACCTCGCGACCGCGACGGCCCTGCCCGATCGGGCGCTCCCGCTCGTCGCGCTCCAGGCGAGCACGCTCCTCGCCGCCGGGTTCGTCGTGGTCGTCGCCTATCGGCTCGCGCTCGCGGCTCGCGGCCGTCGGACGGCGGCGTTCGCCGCGAGCGCGACGGGGTTGCTCGGTCCCGTCGGGTTCTGGGCGGTCGTGCCGAAGCGCCACGTCCTGCTCGCGCTGCTCGCGCTCGTCGCGGTGTACGGCTTCTACCGGAGCCGGGCCGTCGACGCGCTCGGCCACCGTGCGCTCGCGTACGCCGCCGTCGCGCTGGCCGCCTGGGTGAGCGCGCCCGACGCGGTCGTGCTCCTCGCGGCGCTCGTCCCCCTCGACCTGCTCACGGCACGCTCGAACGACCGACGGCGGCTGGCGGTCGTCGCGGGCGTCTTCGCGCTCGCGCTCGCGCCCTTCCTCCTCACGAACCTGCTCGTCGCCGGGAACCCGCTCGTCCCGCCGCGGATGCTACCGAGTTACGTCGGACAGGACCTCGCGGCGTCGCCCGGGTCGCCCGCGCCGTCGATCGGCGCAGGCGGTTCGAGCCCGACGGCCGGCGCGGACGGGGCGTCCCCGGGGGGGTCGCCCGGAACCGCGGGCGGGGGCGGCGGGGGCACGTCGAACGGCGCGCCCGTCCGTTCGCTCGTCGAGCGTCTCTCGGCCGCCGTGACCGCGACGGTGGCCGCCGTCGGATCGGTCGTCGCCGCGGGCGGAGACGCCCTGACGACGCTCTCCGGCCTGCTGGGGCGCGGCTACGCGGTCGTCACCGACGGCTCGCGGCTCTACCACGTCTTCGTGCGCAGCGGCCGTATCCCCGGCGTCGACTACTCCCAGACCGGCGGCGAGACGATCGACCTGGCGCTGCTCGAGGTCGCGCCCGTCCTCGCGTGCCTGGCCGCGGTTCCCGTCGCGATCGGCCGTCGACGATCGTCGGGCGGTTCGCCCCTCGACTCGCCCGCGATCGGGACGGGGGCGTTCGTCGGGGCGTTCGCCGTCCTCTGTACCCTCCTGTACCTCCCGCGGCTGCCGCTGCACTCGACCGTCACGGTCCGGTACCTCGCGCCGACGGTCCCGGCGCTCCTGTTCGTCGCGTGCCTCTCCTCGCCCGTGTCCCGCGCGGTGACCGACCGCTGGCGAGCGCTGTGGGTCGCGGCGCTCGTCGCGGCCGGTGCGGGGGCGCTCGTCCTCGGTGTGGGGCTCGCCGGTGCCGGACTGTCCGCGGGGGCGTTGATGCAGGCGCACGCCGTGGCGAACCTGACCGTCGCGGCGACGCTCGCCGTCTGCGCCGCCGCCGCGGGGATCGGCGATCGGTCGGGCGCGGCGGACGCCGCCCTCGCCGTCGCGCTCGGGACCTCCCTGGCGGCGATGGCGCTCTTCGCGCTGTTCTCCGGGATCGAATACCTCGGCGCGGGCCGGGCCTTCGCCCTGCCGCTCGCCGACTTGCTCGAGACGACGCTCACCCTCAGACGATGACGCGAACTCACACCGACACCGACACCGACGCCGACGCCCGCCCGGACCGCGAGACCCGCACGGACGGCGACGCCCGCACCGCCACCGACGCTCGGCGGACCGACGCCCGCCCGCCCGGACCGCGACCGATCGACGCTCGCACTTCGGACGGTCCGCCGGGGGACGACGGGGTCCTCGCGTCGGACGACCTCGCGCTCGACGATCCGCGCGCGAGAGCCCTCGGGGACGGACGCTTCCTCATCAGGCCGGAGCGCGACGGCGAACCGGCTGCTCCCGCTCCCGTCCCCGATTCCGTTCCTACAACCTCTCGCCTCTCGCTCGCCGACGTTCCCGAGCGGTACGCCGTGGACGTCGCGGTCAAGACGGATCGCGGCGTCGCCGACGAGCGGTTCCGCGCGAACGACGTGCGGGCGATCTTCGCGGACCTCCTGCGCTGGTACGTCGAGCGACTCGCCCCCGAGGACGACCCGGCCGAGGTGCTCGACCTCTTGCTCGAGACGACAGACATCAGGGAGTGAATATCAAGATTTAGGTAGTATCGGGCACCCAGTGAGGGTCATGGTCGAGGCGTTCGCGGTCGCCAGCGGCAAGGGCGGCACGGGGAAGACGACGAGCACGCTCGCGCTCGGCATGGCGCTCGCCGAGGAGTATGACGTGACGGTCGTCGACGCCGACACGGGGATGGCGAACCTGCTCTTTCACACCGGTCTCGACGACGCGGACGCGACGCTCCACGACGTGCTGCTCGGGGCCGCGCCGGTCGAGCGCGCGACGTACGACCGCTTCGGGATGCGCGTCGTCCCCTGCGGGACGAGCCTCGCGGCCTTCCGGGAGGCCGACCCGACCCGCCTGCGCGAGGTCGTCGCGGAGCTGGCGGACGACGCGGACGTCCTCCTGCTCGACTCGCCCGCCGCGCTGGGGAGCAAGAGCGCGGTGCTGCCCGTGGTGCTCGCCGATCGGATCGTCGTCGTCCTCCAGCCGACCATCCCCTCGCTGTCGGACGCGCTGAAGGTCCAGGAGTACGCCCGCTCCTACGGCACGGGGACGGCGGGCGTGCTGTTCAACCGCGTGCGCGACGACGGCGCGATCGACCGGATCGCGGCCGAGGTCGAGCGCTACTTCGACGGGCCGACGCTGGGGACCGTCCCCGAGAGCGACGCGGCGGGGGCGGCCAGGCGTGCGGGGGAGCCCCTCCTCGCGCACGCCCCGGACGCCCCGGCGTCCCGCGCGTTCCGCGAGGCGGCCGGGGCGCTCGACGTGCGGGTCGGCGACGCCGACGACGTGGCCGCCCGCTTCCGCAGCGCGGTGATCCCCGACACGCCATGAGCGTCGACGCGCTGTCCATCCCGCGCGGCCGTCTCGTCCGCTCGCGGGTGATCGAGGGCGTCGGGGTGCTCCTCGAGGACGCGCTCTCGCGGGCGCTGACCGGCTACGCTGTGCTCGCCCCCCAGGAGACGCTCCTGCTCGGCGACGACGGTCGCGCCGTCCTGACGTTCGAGGACGGGGTGCCGGTGCTCGCCTACCACGTCGGCACCGACGCGGGCGGCCCGCGGGCGCTCGCGGACCTCGCGCCCTCCGGTCCCTGCCGCCTCGACCTGTACGAACTCGCGCCGCGACACCTCAGCGAGGCGCACGACACCCCGGAGGTGCGCGTCCCGCCGGGCATGCCGGCCGAACAGCTCGCCGGCGACCCGGCGCTCGCAGACCGGACGCGAGCGCGCGCGCCGGCGGACCGGCTGGGGGACGACGGAGACGGCCTCGACGCGCTCGAGGCGTTTCTCGCGGACGAGGCGCGCATCGCCGCCATCCGCGAGGAGGCGCGCGTCGAGGCCGAGCGGCGCGCCGCCGAGTGGGGGCTCGCGGAACACCTCGACTCGGGGAGCGCCCCCGGAGACTCATCGCCGTAAAAACATCTCTAAGTCAGATAGTACCTCGTAGGTGAACGTTGTGGTACGTTCAAGTGCGTCGAGGTCCGACGACAGGGTATGGTGTACCGTGCCATCCTCCCCGACGGGGACATCGAGTGCAGCCAGTATCAGGAGCGCGATCACGGGGTCGAACTCTACACCGAGGCGGAGGAGTTCATCGCGTTCGTTCCCTACGCGAACCTCATCGCGGTGCTCGACGAGGATCGCATCGGGTCCGACGAACGGTCCATCATGTAGCGTCCGCGTTCGATCCTCCTTCACCGTCTCTGATGAGTCTCATCGCCACGCTCTCGATCGGCAGGTCGCGCACCGCGGGGTGGCGCTCCTCGGCGCTCAGCCGTCGGCGACGAGGAAGGTTCGACCGCCCCTCTGCTCCAGGTGGACGCGGTCGTGATCGATGGCGGTTCGGGCGTACTCTTCGACGCGCGCGGCGGTCACGTCGGTGACGTCGATCGCGCGACGGTCGCCCGTCTCCCCGATGCGATCGAGACACTGGTCGGTCGACCCCGCGAGGCCGTTCTCGCCCGTGGCACGCGTCCTGACGACGTCGATGTCCATACCTGTCGGTTCGCGGGAACGGACTTGAACGTCAGCCATGCGCGGAGTGAAAGTGAAACTGACGGCCGGCGTGAGGGTCGTCACTCGAGGGCCTCGAGCGCCTCCGTGATGCGCGAGATGGTCTTCGACTGCCCGCGGCGCAGCGTCTTCGAGACGGCGGGCTTCGAGACATCGAAGCGCTCGGCGAGCGTTCCGAGGGTCGCGCCGCGGGGGCTCTCGAAGTAGCCCTCGTTCACGGCGACCTCGAGCGTCCGGCGCTCGGTCGGTGAGAGGTCGCGACAGCCCTGGATCAGCGTCATCGCCGCGGGCGCGTTCCGAACGAACCCCCGAAGGTCGGCCAGTTCGACGCTCCGTCGCGAGACGACGTCGAACTCGTTGTCCCGCTCCAACCGGGAGAGCGTCCCGTTCGCGCCGTCCTCGCGGTCGAACCCGACGTGCCAGAGTTCGCTCCCGTTCTCGATGTGGAACGGCCCCGTAACGTAGCCCCCCGACTCGCGGATGGTGTGCATCGCCGCCGTCTCGTCGATGGTCGTGCGGATGTGCGCGGCCGCGCCGCGCCGCGAGAGCAACTCGTACTCGTGGAGGTGCGGGTGCGTCCGCAGGACCCCGAGGGCGTTGTCGAGCGCGTCCCTGTCCGCTCCCTCGGCGATCATCCGCGTCTCGAGGCAGTCCGTCCGGCGGTCGAACTCCCACTGCGACGCGGAGAAGGACGCCGCACACTCGTCGCTCGCGTCGATGAACGGGCAGTCGTACTGCTCCATGTCGAGGGTGATGTCGATCATGGGACCCCTGTCTCGTCTGTCGATATCGTCCGTGACAAAAAACGCTTTCGCCGTCACGTCCGGTCGTTTCGTCGGTCGTCCGCGACGGTGAGATCGCGGACGACCGCTCTCCGACCGTGTTCGCTGACGCGACCGTCCGGACCTCCGTAGCGTCCCTTCCCGTGTCTACGTACCTCACTATATAGAAAATACGTTGTATTTATAGTGCGTCGGACGTCTATCGTCTCACGTGGAATCGCAATCGACGTACGCCTCGCAGCGCGACCGGCTCCTCGGTCGGTTCGCGCGACCGACCGCAGACGGGGTAACGCTCGCAGTCGTGTCCGACGTCCACGTCTCCTCGGAGGAGACGGGCACCTGGAAGGTGTTCCACCGGACGGAGGCGCGACTCGCCACGGCGATCGCGGACGCGAACCGCCTCGGCCTCGACGGCGTCGTCTTCGCCGGCGACCTCACCAAGGACGGGTCGCCGGCGGAGTTCGCCGCCGTCGACGCCCTGCTCGACGAACTGGCCGTTCCGTACGTCGCCGTCCCCGGCAATCACGACGTCCCGAAGTCGTTCGATCCCCACGAGACGCCCCCGCTCGAGGAGTTCGTCGCGTCGTACACGCCGGGGTCGCTCCCCTTCCGGACGCGCTTCGGCGACGTGGACGTGATCGGTCTCGACAGCGCCGCCGCCCCCGACGGATCCCTGGAGGACACCCACGGCGGGCGCGTCGGCGACGAGGGGATCGAGTGGCTCGACGCGACGGTCGACCCCGACCGTCCCACCGTCGTCGTCTTCCACCACCCGGTCTTTCGAGTCCGCGAACACGTCCCGACGTTCTCCGACTCCGAACACCTGCAACTGGCCGACGCCGACGCGGTCAACGCGGCGCTCGCCCGCAACGAGGTCGACCTGGTCGTCTCGGGGCACGTCCACTGGCCCGCCGCGGCGCGGGTCGACGGCGTCTCGCACCTCACCACCCCCGCGGGCTGTTCGTTCCCGCAGGCCTACCTCCTGCTCGACGTCTCGCCCGAGGGCACCGCCGTCACGATGGTGCCGCTCGCCGACGAGGACGGGACCCGGGAGGCGGCCGAGCACGCCGCGCGCGACGGCGCGCGCGACGGGACGCTCGTCGAGAACGCCGACCGCGGCTACTTCGACGCGTTCCCCCTCGTCGACGAGGTGAGCGTCCCTCCCTCTCCGACCGCCACCGAGCCCCGGACCGGACGCTCCCTCGGTCGCTGACCGACGGACGGCGATCCCCCCTCGCGCGCCCGGATCGCCACTCGCCCCGAGTACCGTCCCGATCGCCGGACGTTCGCCCGGCCGCGCTCGTGTGATTAATGCTCTATCGCACATCGCAGCCCACACGCTTTACACCCCTCCCCCTCCCAGTGGACACCCATGGCGACCATCGCCAGTGTCCGCGTCCCGACGGAGGAGCTGGCATTGCACGATTGTCTCGCGACGATCCCGGGTCTCACGCTGGAGTGCAAGCCGCTCGTTCTGTGCGACTACGCCGAACTGTCACTGTTCCACGCCATCGCGGGCGACCGCGGGGAACTCGAGACCGCGCTCGAGGGCGACCTGAGCGTCGATCGCTGGTCGTTCCTCACGTCCTTCGAGGGCGGGTGGCTCTACGATTTCGACTGGGCACCGCACGTCGACGCCGCGTTCAGATCGCTCACCCGCGGCGGCGGCTCCCTCACGAGCGCCACGGCGACGGGCGGGGAGTGGCACCTCCGACTCGTGTTCCCGCGACGGGAGGCGTTCTCGAAGGCGTTCGAACGCTGCTCGCGGTACGGTCCCTCGATGGAGATCGAGCACGTCCGCACGCTGAACGACGAGGGCAAGGGCGGGCGCGACCTCACGCCGTCGCCCTACCGCGTCGACGACCTGACCGAGGAGCAGCGCGAGGCGCTCCGCGCGGCCTGCGAACTCGGCTACTTCGACGTCCCCCGGCGGATCAGCCTCTCCGACCTCGCGGACGAACTCGACGTCTCCCACCAGGCGCTCTCCGAGCGGCTACGACGGGGACACGAGGTCCTCGTCCGCGAGGTCCTGTTCTTCGACGAGTCGGGCGTCGCGTAGGGGACTACTTCGCGGACGAACCGGCGGACGGCCGCCTTCCGCCCGCCGACCTAGAGGCGACGGATCGGCAGGGTCGACGGACCGACGGAGATCGTCACCTCCCGCGACAGTCACCGCCGCGTGATTGATCCTGTAATCTGCACAACCGTTTTGCCCGCGGCTACGCAATGGACGATACGACCCAGCGGGGCGACCCGCGACGGGAGGTACCCATGAGCGACAAGCCACACCAGAACCTCGCCATCATCGGGCACGTCGACCACGGGAAGAGCACGCTCGTCGGTCGGCTGCTCTTCGAGACGGGGAACGTACCCGAGCACGTCATCGAGCAGTACCGCGAGGAGGCCCAGGAGAAGGGGAAAGGCGGTTTCGAGTTCGCCTACGTGATGGACAACCTCGCGGAGGAGCGCGAGCGCGGCGTCACCATCGACATCGCCCACCAGCGCTTCGACACGGACGAGTACTACTTCACGATCGTGGACACGCCCGGCCACCGCGACTTCGTGAAGAACATGATCACGGGCGCGAGCCAGGCGGATCACGCGGTGCTCGTGGTGGCGGCCGACGACGGCGTCCAGCCACAGACCCAGGAGCACGTCTTCCTGGCGCGCACGCTCGGCATCGACCGCCTCATCGTCGCGGTCAACAAGATGGACCTCGTCGACTACGACGAGGATCGCTACCGGGCCGTGGTCGAGGACGTGAAGAAGCTCCTCGGGCAGGTCCGCTTCGAGACCGACGACGCGAGCTTCATCCCCTGCTCGGCGTTCGAGGGCGACAACGTCGCCGAGCGCACGGGCAGCATGTCGTGGTACGACGGACCGATCATCCTGGAGGCGTTGAACAACCTGCCCGAACCGCAGCCGCCGACGGACGCGCCGCTACGGCTGCCGATCCAGGACGTCTACACCATCTCCGGCATCGGGACCGTCCCGGTGGGACGGGTCGAGACGGGCGTCCTCGAGACGGGCGCGAGCGTCTCGTTCCAGCCCTCGGACGTGAGCGGCGAGGTCAAGACCATCGAGATGCACCACGAGGAGGTGCCGCGCGCGGAACCGGGCGACAACGTCGGGTTCAACGTCCGCGGCATCGGGAAGAACGACATCCGCCGCGGGGACGTGTGCGGTCCGGCGGAGGATCCGCCGAAGGTCGCAGAGACCTTCAAGGCGCAACTGGTCGTGATGCAGCACCCCTCGGTCATCACGGCGGGCTACACGCCGGTCGTGCACGCCCACACCGCGCAGGTCGCCTGCACGTTCGAATCGCTCGATCAGAAGCTCGACCCGGCGAGCGGCGAGGTCGCAGAGGAGAACCCCGACTTCCTCAAGAGCGGCGACGCGGCCATCGTCACGCTGCGCCCGCAGAAGCCGCTGAGCATCGAGCCATCCTCGGAGATCCCGGAACTCGGGAGCTTCGCGGTGCGCGACATGGGCCAGACCATCGCCGCCGGCAAGGTGCTGGAAGTCAACGAACGGTAGGACGAGCCCGCTTTCGTTTTCCGTTTTCCGTTTTCACAGCCGCCGCGCGAGCAGCAGCAGGCCGACGATCAGCAGGCCGATCCCCCAGTAGAGCGAGTCGCCGGGCAGCCAGAGCAACAGCAGCGTCACGACGCCGGAGCTGAACAGCGACCAGCCGATGGTGTTCGACATAGTCCGTACTCACCGGCCGTCGTGAAAACCCCCCGGCCTGCTCACGCGTTCGCAGTCGTCGACTCGCGTTCGCGCCTGCATCTGAAGGCACCGCACTGAGGGCCGCGGCCCGAGACGGTTCGCCCGTATGCCCGAATGCGCCGTCTGCGGCAAGACGCTCGAGGAACAGCTCATGGAGGAGAAGATCGAACGCGACGGGGGGACGTACTACGTCTGCTGTCCGAACTGTCAGGACGACTTCGAGGAGAGCCCCGAACAGTACGCCTGAGCGCGTCACGGAGCGTGCAGGCGACTGACGACTCTCGACCGTCGACCGGCGATCAGGCGCTCGGGGCGGGACAGCGCCACCCGCGGTCCGCGTCGTTCAGCCGCTCCGCGCCGTCGTCGGTGACGAGCACCAGGTCCTCGATTCGGACGCCGAACTCGCCGGGGAGGTAGATCCCGGGCTCGACGCTCACGACCATCCCCGGCTCCAGTTCGCGCTCGTTCCCGGCGACGAGGTACGGCTCCTCGTGCACGTCGAGGCCGACGCCGTGGCCCGTCCGGTGGACGAAGCGCTCCCCGTAGCCGGCGTCCTCGATGACCCCGCGGGCGGCCGCGTCCACCGCCCCCGCCGTCACGCCCGGCGCGACGGTTCGCACTGCGGCCTCCTGCGCCTCGCGGACGACGTCGTGTACCTCGACGAACCGCTCCGGCGGCTCGCCGTCGAAGACGACGGTGCGGGTCTGGTCGCTCGGGTACTCCGCCACCAGCGTCCCGAAGTCGAGCACGACGGGGTCGCCCGCCTCGATGGTACGATCGGAGTGGGCGTGGTGGGGCTTCGCCCCGTTCGGACCGCTGCCGACGAGCGGTTCGAACGAGACGCCCTCGCCCCCCGCGTCCGCGAGGCGGCGCTCGATCTCCCGCGCGAGTTCCGCCTCCGTCAGCCCGACGGCGTCCGGGCCGAGCGCGCGCACCTCCTCGACCACCCGGTCGGCGGTCGCCCCCGCGCGGCGGAGGGCGTCCACCTCCGCCTCGTCCTTTCGTATTCGGAGGGGTGCGAGCGCCTCGCTCGCCAGCCCGAACGACGCGTCGGGGAGGACGCGCCGGAGGTCCTGGGTGAACCGCGCCCACATCGTGTCGTCGAGGAGGACGCGGCCGCCGGGGAGGTCGCAGTCCGCAACGACCCGCTCCAGGTGTACGAGCGGGTCGTCGTCGTCCGCCCACGTCCGGACGTCCGCGACCCACGTCCCCTCTCGGACCTGCTCGCCGTAGAGTTCCGGGACGAGGAAGACGGGGTCGCCCGACCGCGGGAGGACGAACAGGAGGTGGCGCTCGCCGGGCGTCTCGCTGAAGCCGGTGAGGTAGTAGAGGTTGCGACTCGGAAACAGCACGACTGCAGCCGCGTCGCGCGCGTCGAGTCGCTCCTGGCAGGCCCGCGCTCGACGTTCGAACGGCGTCATACGCCTCCTTCCCGCCCGGACGGGTAAAGTGCACCGTCGGAGCGATCGTCCGCCGGCGGCGTGAGCGAGTTCATAACCGTTGTGGCTATCCCGGAACCGGTTCGTTCATGTCGACGGTTTCCCAGCGTGAAGGTAGATCACGACCCCGGGACGGTCACCGACGGCGGCCGGTCCGCGGGGCCGTCGTTCGCCACCCGCCATCGTTACCATGACCGAAGAACGCACGCGACGTCCGACGCGGTTCCGCGGGGTGGTCGCGCTGGCGCTGGCGCTGTTCGTCGCCGTCGCGTCCGCGTCCGCCGTCGCGTCGGCCGCAGCACCGCACCGCTACTCGGGCACCGTTACCTACTCCGGCGGCGAAGGCGCACCAGGCATGATCGTGACGGCGACGCACGACGACTCGGTCGTCGCCACCGCCGTCACGGACGCCCGCGGGCGGTACGCCCTCGACGTCCCGCCGCGGGCGGTCGACGGCAACGGGAGCGACGTCACCATCTCCGTCGGCGATCGCTCGCGGACCGTCGAGTGGCGGGCGGGCGGCCGGACGGTCGTGAACTTCGCGCTCCGAGGGGGACGGACGACGGAGACGCCGGACCCGACGCCCACCCCGGACCCGACTCCGACGCCCGAGCCGACGCCGAACCGGACCGCCGCACCGAACGGGACCACTACACCGAACGGGACTACCGCACCGACCCGGACCGCCACGCCGACGCCCGAAGCGACTCCCGACCCGACGCCAACCGAGTCGTCCGAGCGGACGGCGTCGGGGAGCACCGACGCGACGGCGCGGACGGAGGGCGGGTCGTCGGGCGAGACGACCGCATCGCCCGCGGGAGGGGAGACGGACGGGTCCGACGGGTCCGACGTCGAACTGCGGACGCCGGAGCGGCGGACCGTCGAGGAGAGCGGTCCCGGCTTCACGGCCGGCGGGGTCGCGCTGGCCGCGCTCGCCGTCGCGCTGGTCGCGCTCCGTCGACGCTGACGCGCGCCGCCCCCGGCGGAGTTCTTCTCAGCGTTCTGAGGGACGCGGCGGCGCGAGTCGGCGATCGCGGGCCGACGTCGGCTCGCCTCGACGCGCAATACGTATTGACAGCGCGTTTATGTGGCTCTTCCCGCGACTATCGCGTATGGATTCACCGCCGAGAGCCGAGTCGATACGCCCGAGTGTCGCGCTCGTCGAACGCATCGCCGAACTCGAGGGGGCCGACCCCCTCGAACTCGACCCACCGCTCCACGACGTCGTCGACTCCGACGCGCTCGACGACCTCTGCGCGTCGAGCCCCGCCGACCTCGCCGTCTCCTTCGAGTACCGCGGCTACCTCGTTCGCGTCGAGAGCGACGGGACGGTCGACGTTCGAGGAGAACCTGCCGCGGAGGTGCACTCCGGCGAATCGGCCGGCCGGTCGCTCCGCGCGTTCTCCGACTGACGACCGCCGCGCCTCGATCAGTCGCCCGGCGCGGGCGTCTCCTCGTCGTCCGGACGGGTCGGCGGGGGGCTGGCCCGCTCGACGGCCGCGCCCGGCGGCGCGGTGCCGTCGTTCGCGATCGGTTCCGCGCCGAGGTCGCCGGCGAGCAGGCGCGGGAACACGATCCGGACGAACTCGACGGATCCGACGAGCACCAGCGGCGCGAGGAAGACGCCGTACCAGCCGAAGATCGCGGCTCCCAGGAGGTACGCGAACAGCATCAGGCCGGTGTGTAGCGACCGCCCCGAGAGGTACGGGCGGACGAAGTACCGGATGAGCGAGTCGATGCCGAAGAACGTCACCGCGTAGTACAGCGCGGGGAACCAGAGCAGGGCGAGGTCGCCCCGCCGGAGCGCCTGGGCGACCAGCAGGAGCACGACGGCGGTGTAGACGATGCCCCGTCCGATCAGCGGAATGAACGTCGCCAGCCCCGTCAGGACGGCGAGCAGCACCGGCTGGGGGATGCTCAGCCCGGGCGGCGCGACGAGGTTGAGGCCGACGTAGACCACCGCCGCGACGAACATCACGACGATGACGGTGAGCATCTGCCCGTAGTACGCCGCCGAGAGCCCCTCGTCCACGCTCTCCAGGTAGCGCTCCAGGACCGTCCCCGGCTTCGCCACCTCGCTCCGGAACCAGGCCGCCAGTTCGTCGCCGTCGCGCAGGAGGTAGAAGACGAGCGCGAGCACGAGCGTCGTGTGCAGGAAGACGCTCCCGAGCGTCCCGACGACTCCGAAGGCGGTGTCGACGCCCTGCTTGACGATCGGCTCCCGCAGTAGCTCCTGGGCCCGCGCGAACAGCTGTTGCGGATCGTTCCAGAGCGCAGAGAGGTCAGCGTACGGTTCGACGAACTGGGCGTACGTGCCGAGGTCGAGGAGATCGAGCGCCTGGAGCTGTCCGATCGCGGCGGCGACCAGTCCGGCGAGCAGCGCCAGAAACGGTACCACGAGGACGAACAGCGTCACCGTCGCGGCCTTCGTCTGGCCCATCCGCGCCGCCAGCCGTCGGTTGATCGGACGCGCCGCGTAGTAGGCGAACAGCCCCAGCACGAGCGTTCCCACGAACCGGTAGCCCACGAGGAGGAGTACCCCCGCCACGACGAGCGCCAGGAGCCACCACCCCGCCTCTGCCCGATCGATCTGGATGCGGACGCGTTCGGCCGCCTCGCGCGCTACGCTCATGTGTCACTGTATGGCAAACGACGTGAAAAGGGGCGCGTCTCCGGTCGTCGCGCGTGTCTGTCGCCGATTCGAGCGCGTCGCCGCGGCGGGCCGACCGCGGGTGAGACATATCGGTGGGGAGGTCGTACTGGGGGTATGGAACGGAACGACGACGCGCTGGCGGAACCCACCCCCGCGGACGGTGCCCGAGGGACGACGTCGTGGCTCGACGTCGTGGACGAACTCCTCGACGCCAACATCGACGACGCGGACGAACTCGAGGCGACGTTCTCGGACGTGCGGGTCGACGTTCCGCTGGAGATGGGCCCGGACACCGAGCACGCCAGTTGGCGCTTCGACGGCACCGTGAAGGTCCGGGTGGAGGGGATGCGCACCACGCTCGCGGAGTGGCTCCAGTGGTGGGACCGCGACCGGCGTGAGTGAGCGGATGCGACGCCGGACCTTCCTCGCCGCGCTCGCCGGCGGCGCGTCGTCGCTCGCGGGTTGCGCCGACCTCGACGTTCCTCCCGGCGGTCCCTCGCTCCCCGAACTCCCGAGGGCGTCGGGGGACGACGACCGGTCCCCTCGCGTCCCGCGACCGACGCCGACGGCGGGCATCGACCCGGTCGCGCTCGAACGGCGCGTCCACGACGAGGCGAACGCCGCGCGCACCGCGCGCGACCTCGGGGCGCTCGCCTTCGACGTCGACCTGCGACGCATCGCGCGCTACCACAGCGCCGACATGGCCGAGCGGGAGTACTTCGCTCACACGTCGCCCGACGGCGAGACCGTCGCGGACCGGTACGACCGCTTCGACTACGAGTGTCGCGTCCCGACGGACGCGTTCGAGTACGCGACGGCCGGGGAGAACCTGTTCTACGTCCGGTTCTCGGCCGCGACGCTCGACGAGGCGGAGATCGCCCGGCGCGCGGTCGAGGGGTGGCTCGACTCGCCGCCCCACCGGCGCAACCTGCTCGCCGAGTTCTGGCGGCGCGAGGGCATCGGCGTCGCCGTCGACGGCGGCCTCCCGGCGACGGTGTACGTCACCCAGAACTTCTGTTAGCGGTCGCGTCGCCAGTCGTCCACGACCGCCGCGACGGTCCGGTTCGGTCCGAGCGGGCCGAGGCGCTCGCCCGCGCCGTGGGCGCGAAGCACGTCCCGGACGGGTCCGTCCGCCTCGGCGATCCGGAACGCGACGCCGCGACGGTCGAGTCGACGCCACAGCCGAGCGAGGGCGTCCGCCGCGGTCAGGTCGAGCGTCGGCGACGACGAGAGGTCCAGCACGACGAGGTCGGGCGGCGTCTTCGCGGCGTCCACGGTCGCGAGCAGATCGCGTTCGACGGTCTTCGCGTTAGCGTAGAACAGCTCCGCGCCGGCGCGATAGACGAGCACGCCCTCGATCGGGTCGTACTCCGGGTGGCGTTCGTGGTCGGCGAACAGGTCGGTGCCGGGAACGCGGCCCAGAACGGCGGTGTGCGGATAGGCGGCGTGGCCGAGGACGATCAGCGCCGAGACGAGGACGCCGACGAGCACGCCCGCGAGCATCCCGAAGAGGAGGACGCCGAGAAAGCCCGCGACGACGACGGGGAACTCGGTCGGGTTGACGCGGTAGACGCGCCGGATTCCCCGAACGTCGACGAGGCGGCCGACGGCGACGACGACGATCGCCGCGAGGACGGCGTTCGGCAGGTTCGAGAACGCCCCCGTCAGGAACAGCAGTACGACCCCGAGCAGGAGGGCGGCGATGCCGCCGGAGAGTTGCGTCCGCGCACCCATGCCGTCGTTCAGCGCCGAGCGGGTCATGCTCCCGCCGACGGGGAGCGCGCCGGCGAGTCCCGAGGCGAGGTTCGCGAGGCCGGTTGCCACCAGCTCCTGGTCCGGGTCGCTCCGATCGTCGTGGCGCGCGGCGAACGTCTCGACGACGCCGATCCCCTCGACGTACGAGAGGAGGAAGCACGCCGCCGCGAGCGGGAGGAGCGCCTCGACGGTCGCGGGATCCGCCGTCGGCGCGCCGAACGTCGGAAGGCCGGACGGGATCGAGCCGACGACCGACACGCCGCGGTCGGCGAGGTTCGCCGCCGAGGTCACGACGATCGACAGCGAGACGAGCAGGAGTGCGTTGGGGAGGTACGGGGCGTACCGCTCTGCGAGCGCCAGCAGGACGACGCCCCCGATCCCGAGCGCGAGCGTCGGGGGGTGGATCGCGCCGAGGTGCGCGCCGACGTACCAGAGTCGTTCGAAGAACTCGCCGCTTCCCCCCTCGATGCCCGCGAGCGAACCGAGTTGCGTCGAGGCGATGTAGAGCGCCGCCCCCGCCGAGAACCCGAGGAGGACCGACTCGGAGACGAAGTTCACGAGGAACCCGAGGCGAAACAGCCTCGCGAAGAGCGCGATGACGCCGACGAGGAGGGCGGTCAGCGACACCAGCGCGACGTACCGACCCGGCTCCCCGGCCGCAAGCGGCGCGACACCCGCCGCGACGAGGACGGCGAGCGCCGAGGTCGGGCCGACGATCAACTGACGCGAGGTGCCGACGAACACGTAGACGACCGCCGCGAGGAGGCTCGCGTACAGCCCGACCTCGGGCGGTACGTTCGCCAGCGTCGCGTAGGCCATGCTCTCCGGCAGCAGCGCCGCCGCCACCGTCGCCCCGGCGAGGAGGTCGTCGTCGAACCACCGTCGGTCGTACGACGGGAGCCACCGCGTCACGGGCAGCAGTTCCCCGACGGAGGCGCGGCCGAGACGGGTTCTGACCCCTGTCGCCACGGCCCGGATACGTCTCACGAGGGCGTCAATCCTCGCTCTGCCCGCGATGACTGTCCCGCTACGTCTGTCTCCCGCACACGTTCGTTCGTTCGTGAGTCACAGGCGATCCGTTCACTCCGCCAAAGATGTAAAACTGTCAAGGTGTCTGCGGGCCAATCGTCGGGAGGATGAACGGCGTCGCGGTCGACGCAGTGGGAGAGTCGTATCGGGAGGTGACCGGGAGTGGTCGGTGCTGACGTGTACTTCGGCGTGGCACTGACGGTGCTCGCGTGGCTTGGTCTGGCGATCGCCGTCGCCGCCGGCCGCGCGAACGTCCGACGGCGGGCGCGGCGGCACGTCAGGACGCACGCCGAGGCGAGGCGCGAACGCGATGAGCGCTGACGACTCCCCCTTCGAGGGCGTCGAGGAGGGCGGGACGGAGTTCGCCCGCGAACTGACGCTGTTCGACGTGACGCTCATCGGCGTCGGCGCGATGATCGGCGGGAGCATCTTCGTGTTGAGCGGGATCGCGGCGGGCGAGTCCGGCCCGGCGCTGGTGCTCGCGTTCGCGCTCAACGGCTTCATCACCATCTTCACGGGGATGGTGTACGCCGAACTGGGGAGCGCCATCCCGGAACCCGGCGGCGGGTACCTCTGGGTGCGGACCGCGCTCGGTCGCTCGCAGGCGTTCGTCTCCGGGTGGATGAGCTGGTTCGCCCACGCCGTCGCCGGGTCGCTCTACGTCCTCAGCTTCGGCTCGTTCACGACGCTGATCCTCGTCGAGTACTTCGACCTCTCGTTCGGCCTCCCGCCGGAGCTGCTACAGCAGGCCTTCGCGGTGCTCGCGGCGGCGGTGTTCACCTACGTCAACGTCCGCGGGGCGAAGGAGACGAGCCGCGCGGAGAACCTCGTCACCGTCCTCCAGTTGCTCATCATCGGCGTGTTCGTCGTGGCGGGGCTGGCGACGATGGTCGGCCGACCGGAAACGTCGTCGGCGAACTTCGAGCCGTTCTTCCCGAACGGCTTCGGCGGCGTCTTCCTCGCCATGGGGCTCACCTTCATCGCGTTCGAGGGCTACGAGATCATCGTCCAGTCGGGCCGGGAGGTGGTGAACCCCCGCGAGAACATCCCGAAGGCGGTGTTCTACTCCATGATCCTCGTCGTGACCGTCTACATCCTCGTCGGAGTCGTGCTCATCGGCGGGGTGGAGATCACCCCGGCGCTCCTCGAGACCGCGCGGACGACCGACAGCATCGGGGGGAGCACGGTCGAGGACCTCCCGCCCGACCCGGCCGTGTGGCAGGTGCTCGGCCACCTCGGGGAGTTCGGCCTGGCGCAGGCGGCCGGGCAGTTCCTCCCGTTCGGGACGCTCGTCGTCCTCCTCACGGGGATCCTCTCGTCGCTCGCGGCGCTCAACGCGACTACCTTCTCCAGTTCGCGCGTCGGCTACGCGATGGGGCGCGACAGGGTCTTTCCCGACGCCTTCGAGCGCATCCACCCCGAGCACCGAACGCCGCACGTCTCGATCCTCCTCAGCGGCGCGTTCATCGCGGTGATGGCCGTCTCGCTCCCGCTCGCGCAGGTGGCCGCCGCGACCGACCTCATGTTCCTCCTCCTGTTCCTGCAGGTGAACTACTCGATGATCCGCATCCGCAACGAGTACGGCGACGAACTCGACTACGGCTACCTCTCGCCGTACTTCCCGTACGTCCCCATCGTCGGCATCCTGACCAAGCTCTTTCTCGCGGTCTACTTCTTCAACTACAGCCCGCTCGCGTGGCTCATCGCGGTCGGCTGGATACTCGCCGGACTCGTCGTCTTCCTCCTCTACTCCCGGGGGCGCATCCTGCGGACCGAACTCGCCCGGGAGGTGCGCGTCCTCTCGGAGGAACGCAGCGCCGCGGAGCGTTCGTTCAAGCTACTCGTCCCGCTCGCGAACCCCGAGAGCGCGCCCCGCCTCGTCCGCCTCGCGAGCGCCATCGCCCGCCGCAACGGCGGCGAACTCCTGCTCACCACGGTCGTGACGGTGCCGGTCCAGACCCCCATCGAGGAGGGCGATCAGTACGTCGGCGACGAGCGCGACCTGCTGGAGGGGGCGATGCGGTACGTCCCCGAGGACGTGCCCGCTCACCGCGTCGTCACCGTCGGGCGGACGCCCGGCCGCAGCATCGTCAGCATGGCCTACCGCTACGACACCGACCTCGTCCTGGTGGGGTGGCGCGGTCGTCGCCGCAGACGCGACGTCGTCCTCGGCTCGACCATCGACGTGGTGGTCGAGGAGTCGCCCTGTGACGTGGTCGTGGCGAAACTCGGCGGAACGCAGACGCCGACGAACGTCCTCCTGCCGACCGACGGGGGCCCGCACGCCGAGCGCGCCGAGTCGTTCGCGGCGGCGCTCGCAGAGACGACTGACGGTCGCCTCACCCTGCTGACCGTCTCCCCGGACCCCGAGGCGGCCGAGTCGTACCTCGACGACCGTCGCACCGCGCTCGCCGCGACCGGCGTCCCGGTCGACGTCGCCGTCGTCGAGAGCGCCGACGTAGCCGGTGGCATCCTCGCGTACGCCGACGAGCACGCGGTCGACACCGTCGTCGTCGGCGCGACCCGCGAGGGGTGGCTGACCCGGGCGCTGTTCGGCGACGTCCCCGAGGCGGTCGGCGAGCGCTTCGACGGGGAGGTGTTGCTGGTGAAACGACACCAGCCGATCCGATCGTTCCTCAGGCGGTGGCTCGAGAAGTGGCTCGGCGAGCGCCGCGGCGAGCCCTCCGCGAACGAGTCGCGGTGAGCGGCGGAGTCGCACCCCGTCGGTCGGCCGCCGTCGGACTTCTGTCGCCCACCACAGTATTGAATTTCGACTGGTATATGATGAATTATATTCCGGAAGAACCGGCAGACTGCAGTCTGATTCGGGACGTGTCCGATCTAAAACCAGTCGGAATCGAGACCAGCAGTGCTTTAGTGCGTCGGCCCGTGGCCCCTAACTACCGAGGTCGGCATGACCGAATCCTCACATCCAGAGACGGCGGTGCGCGAGGCCGGCGCGACCGACCGAACCGGCGTCCCGTCGAGCGCCGTCGGCGCGCTCCTCGATCTGTTCGAGCGTCACGACTCGCTCACCATCGTCTGTCACAACAACCCCGACCCCGACTGTCTCGGTAGCGCCCTCGCCCTGGAGGCGATCGCCGAGACCGCCGACGTCGATCGGGTCACTATCCTCTATGCGGGCGAGATCACCCACCAGCAGAACCGCGCGATGGTGAACCTCCTCGACATCGACGCGACGGCGTACAGCCACGATCGGCTGGCGACGGCCGACCTCGTCGCGTTCGTCGACCACTCGGTTCCCGGCGTCAACAACGCCGTCCCTCCCGAGTACGTCCCGGACATCGTCATCGATCACCACCCGGTCGACGGCGTCGCGGGGACGTTCGTGGATCACCGCGAGGAAGTCGGCGCGACGGCGTCGATCCTCGCGCAGTACCTCGAGGCGATCGACGCGGACGTGGACGCGCAGATCGCCACCGGGCTGCTGTTCGGCATCCGCCGGGAGACCCTCGGCTTCATGCGCGGCGTCACCGAGACCGAGTACGACGCCGCCGAGTTCCTCCACCCCCGGGCGGACCTCGACCTGCTGCGACAGCTGTCGGACTCGCTGTTCACGCCCGCGACGCTCGACTCGATCGCCGAGGCGACGCACAACCGCGTCGTCCGCGGCTCCGCGCTCGTCTCGAACGTCGGGCGGACCGCGGAGCGCGACGCGCTGCCCCAGGCGGCGGACCACCTCCTCAACCTCGAGGGCGTCACGACGACCGTGGTCTTCGGCGTCGTCGACGACACCGTCCACGTCAGCGCGCGCTCCCGCGACCCCCGGGTCCACATCGGGGACGTCCTCCGGCGCACCTTCGACGACGTGGGGAGCGCCGGCGGTCACAAGGACATGGCCGGCGGGACGCTCCCGCTCGGCCTCTTCAGCGTCCTCGCCGCCGAGAGCGACGAACTCTGCGCGCTCGTCGGCGAGACGATCACCGACCGGATCTTCGACGCGCTCGGCTGACCGCGACCGCGACCGCGCCCCCCGCCCGTCGCGCGACTCGTCTCCCGCCGCTCCTCCCCCGCCGTCGGATCCTCGACGAGCGTCCGCCGCGCGGATACGACGACCGATGAATTATCCGAGCGTTTAAGATTCGTTGCGGATACGTTATCGGTACGTATGTGGGGAGTGATCCTACAGAGCGGCGGCGCGCAGGTCCCGCCGCTCACCGTCGATATGGTGGTCGTGTTCGGGATCATCCTCCTCGCGCTCGCGCTCTTCGCCAGCGAACTGGTTCCGGTGGACGTGACGGCCATCGTCGTGATGGTGCTGCTCATGCTCCTCGAGCCGTGGACGCAGATCTCCCCCGCGGAGGGCATCGCGGGGTTCGCCAACCCGGCCACGATCACGGTGCTCGCGATGCTCATCCTCAGCGCCGGCATCAGCCGCTCGGGCGTGGTCCAGATCCTCGGCCGGCGGATGGCCGCCTTCGCGGGGACCGACCGGCGCAAGCAGCTCGCCGCGACCGTCGGCGTCACCGGCGTCCCGTCGGGGTTCATCAACAACACGCCCGTCGTCGCCATCCTCGTGCCGGTCATCTCGGATCTCGCGCACAAGGGGAAGACCTCCCCCTCGACGCTGCTCATCCCGCTGTCGTACGCCTCGATGCTCGGCGGGATGCTCACCCTCATCGGCACCTCCACCAACATCCTCGCGAGCGAGATCGCGGCCGAACTCTCGGACACCTACCCCCGGCTCCACGCCTTCGACGTGTTCGAGTTCACGCACCTCGGGGCGATCGTCCTCGTCGTCGGCTCGGTCTACCTCCTGCTCGTCGCGCCGCGGCTCATCCCCGAGCGCATCCCGCCCGAGGAGGACTTCGTCGAGGAGTACGAGATCGAGGGCTACCTCACCGACGTGGTCGTGGGCGAGCGCTCGCCGATCGTCGGCACGACCGTCGAGGCGGCGATCGACCACGCGTCGTTCGACGCCGACATCCTCCAGCTCGAACGCGACGGCGAGCGGTTCGCGGAGCCGCTCGGAAAGAAGGAGATCCGCGCGGGCGACACGCTCCGCATCCGGACCGACCGCGGGACCCTCCGTCGGCTCATGCGCGCCGACGGACTCAGTCTGCGCGGCGGGCCCGAGACGGAGTCCGACCTCGTGCCCGAGGAGGACGATCCCATGCTCGTCGAGATCGTCGTCCCGCGCGGGTCGTTCCTCGTGGGCGAGACGCTCGCGACCTCGGGGTTCCGCCAGCGGTACGACGCGAACGTCCTCGCCTTCCGCAGTCGGGGGGAACTCCTCCGGAACCGCCTCGAGGACATCGTGATCCAGGTCGGGGACACGCTGCTCGTGCAGACGACCTCGGATACCCTCGACCGCCTCGCGCAGAACCCCGACTTCATCGTCGCCCGCGAGCCCGACCGCCCGGAGTACCGGACGGACAAGATCCTCCCGGCGCTCGCGATCATCGCGGGCGTCGTCGCCGCGGCCGGCCTGGGGCTGGTCCCGATCCTCGTCAGCGCGCTGGCGGGCGTCGTGGCGATGGTGGCGACGGGCGTGCTCCAGCCGAACGAGCTGTACGAGTCCGTCGAGTGGAACGTCATCTTCCTGCTCGCGGGCGTCATCCCGCTGGGGAACGCCCTCCAGCAGACTGGCGCGGCCGACCTCCTCGGCGCGCTCGTGGCGTCGACGGCCAGCGCGCTCCCCCTGCTCGCCGTCCTCTGGGTGTTCTACCTCGCGACGGCGATCCTGACAAACGTCATCAGCAACAACGCGAGCGTCGTCCTGATGATCCCCGTCGCCGCCAAGGCGGCCACGGAGATCGGCGCGAACCCGTTCGCGTTCGTCCTCGCCGTCACCTTCGCCGCCTCCACGGCCTTCCTCACGCCGATCGGCTACCAGACGAACCTGTTCGTCTACGGCCCCGGCGGTTACCGCTTCTCCGATTACTTCCGCGTCGGCGCGCCGCTCCAGCTCGTCCTCTCGGTGGTCACCGTCCTGGGGATCGCCGCCTTCTGGGGGCTCACGTAGGCGGGTTCCGACCGTCCCGGTCACGCGTCGGTCGCGCGAAGGTGAGGGCGAGAGCGACGCTCGTCCGGATCGTTTCGAGGGGCGACCGGCCCACACCGCAGGCTCGCGGTACGTCGGTACGTCCCGAAACGCGTGGTGGAGGGAGCGCCCACCAGCGTCCGTGTGGATACATGACGGCAGACGACAGGAGCGCTCGAGCGCCCTCGGTGCCGTTGGTTCCCGTTCCGCAGTGGAATGACAGACGGTAACTTGGAACCGCCCGGAGCTTGGTACCGGACGGTTATGGGGGTTAGTATCGTGGCAAAGTATGTCTAGGTCTGTTAACGTATATATTCGGTTATAATTTTTCTGATCTAAGTTAATTTATTAACTGCCGACACTGTGTGTTCATTGGTACGCATGACCGAACGAGACCGTTTCCATCCGACGCTGTCCCGACGTCGATTTCTGGCGAGTACCGCCGCGACCGGGTTGCTCGTACCGTCCACGGCGAGCGCCGCCGCCGATCCCGAACCGGGCCGGTCGGTCGCCGGCTCCCCGACGCTGGCGACGACCGACCGCCTCGCGGACCGGCGGTACGTCGTCTCCGGCTCGCGCGCCTACGTCGTGGGGACGCAGGCGGGGCGCTTCCCGCCGATGGGGTGGCACATCGAGGGCGAGATGGGCGGGATCTGGAGCCCGCCGCTCAAGCTCCTCGACGGCGTCTGGTTCGCCCTCGACGGCGAGTGGCTCGACGACGCCGAGCGCTTCGAGAGCGGCTACGGCCACGCCGTGCTGACGTTCCCCGACCGCGGGGGGCTCTCTGTTCGCCGGACCGACTTCGTCCCCGACGGGCGGCGGGGGGCGCTCTTCGGCCTCGACCTCGCCGCCGGCGACGCCGAGGAGACCGTCACGCTGGCCGTGGAGGCGCGGTCGTCGCTCCTCCCCGCCTACCCCTGGGAGTGGACCGACCCGTCGTCCGCCGAGTTCGAGCGCGAGGACGCGGCCGCCGTCGAGGGCGGCCGACTCGCGTTCCGCGAGCGCGGCCCCGCGCCGGTCGAAGGTGCGTCGCCGCGCGACTGGGCGGCGGTCGTCGGGGCGGCGCTCGACCCCGCGAGCGGCGAGACTGGCGGGGGGGTCGGGGGACCCGACCCCGACGAGAACGGGAACGGGAGCGGCGCGAGCGGTCGCCTGGAGTACGAACTGACGATCCCGGCCGGCGAGGAGCGCACCGTCTGGGTGGCGGTCGCCGGATCCGACGAGGGGCTCGACGCGGCGCTCGAGGAGCACGACGCCCTGCTCGACGATCCCGACGCCGCCCTCGAAGCGAAGGTCGAGGAGCGCCTCGACCTGTGCGCGCGCACCTGCCTCGACCTGCCGGGTAACCGCGACCTCGAACGCGCGATCGACTGGGGGAAGCAGAACCTCGCCGACTGCGTCCAGGTCGCCCGCGACCTGCGGGTGCGCGACGTCGAGGAGGGGGCGGCCTACCCCGAACCCGCGGGGACCGTGGAGGCGGTGCGCTTCCTCGGGGCGGGCTTCCCGGATTACCCGTGGCTGTTCGCCACCGACGGCGAGTACACGGCGTTCGCCAGCGTCGCGGTCGGGCAGTTCGAGCCGATCAAGGACCACCTCCGGGCGCTGCGGGACGTGAGTCGGATCCTCACCGGGGACACCGGGAAGGTCGTCCACGAGGTCGTCACCGACGGGTCGGTCTACTTCGGCACGCTCGGCGACGGCGGCAACACCGACGAGACGGCGAAGTTCCCGAGCGCGCTCGCCCTGCTCTGGCGGTGGACCGGCGACGACGACTTCCGCGACGACCTCTACGACTTCGCGGTCGACGGCATGCGCTACGTGCTCGACGAACTGGACGACGACGGCGACGGCTGGCCCGAGGGGGCGGGCAACGTCGAACGGCCGGGCATGGGGGAGGAGAAGCTCGACGTCGCGGTCTACACGATTCGCGGGCTGTACGACCTCGCGGACATGGCGCGGAGCAAGCGCGACGGGCGGACGTTCGCCTGGGCGCACCGCCACGCCCGCCGCCTCCACCGGACGTTCGAGGAGGCGTGGTGGCTACCGGCGGTCCCCCAGCACGCAGATTCGCTGACGAATCCCGACGAGGAGCCGGTCTACCAGCGCCACTGGATCGGCGTCACGCCGATGGAGGCGGAACTCCACACCCGTCCCGACGGCTCCCCGTCGCCGGGGCTGACGACCGAGGCGCACGGGAACGCCGCGCTCGACCTCCGCGAGACCGACTGCTACACCGGCGAGTTCGGGCTGTACCACACCGGGAAGGCCGGCTGCGATCCCGCCGAGTCCGACCGCCCGCCGGAGCTGTCGATCTTCACGCTCAACACGGCGATTATGGCCGTCGGCGAGGGGAACTACGGGCGGCTGGGCGCGGGTCACCAGCGCCGGTACACGGACGCCAACGCCCGGCTCCAGCTGTGGCCCGACGAGCAGCCCGGCGCGCTCCCCGAGATCGCGCCGTCGCCGAAGTACGGGCGGTCGATCGACAAGCCGTTCACCGAGCGGGCGATGGTGCTGCAGGCGTGGGGCCACTACGGGACCGTCTGGCCGGTCGTCCACCAGCAACTCGGCGTGCGCCCCGACCTGGGCCGCGGTCGGCTGTCGGTGGTCCCGCAGGTCCCGCCCGACGAGCCCCGCGTGGCGGGCGAGAACGTCCGCCTCGGGGACGGCGAGGTCGCGGTCGAGGCGACCGCCGACGGCGACGCCTACCGGACGACCGTCCGCGCCGCGGTCGACCTGGACGAACTCGTGATCGGTCACACTCTCCCGGAGGACGCGCGGGTCGACTCGGTCGCCCTCGACGGTCGACCCGCCCCTCACCGGGTCCGCGAGACCCACCGCGGGCGCGAGGTGCTCGTCTCGATCGAAGGGGAGGACGCGGGCGGCGAGCACGTGCTCGCCGTCGAGACGCGCTCGTAGGGCCTCGAGACGCCCTTCCGGCGACCGCGGACGCGTCCGTCGCGGTCGGGGAGGGAGGGACGCCGCGGTCGCCGGCACCGTTTTATCTTCATCTGGGCTAGCGATCGGTAATGTGTCGCCCGGCCGATCCCGCCGCTGACCGCGCTCGCCGAACGGGGGTGGTCGTTCCGTCCGCTCGTCGCGTCTCCTCCCCGTTCGACGACCCATCCCGCGCCGTTCCGCCCCCTCGACCGGACGGACGCGACGGCGTCGTTCGACGGCCCTGACGATGGTCAATCTCGTGCTCTCCGCGCTCGGGATCGCCCTGGCGTTCTTCCTGGTGTTCATGAACGGGCTCTTCGTGGCCGCGGAGTTCGCGTTCGTCCGGATCCGCTCGACGAGGGTGGAGGCGCTCGTCGAGCAGGGAAAACCGTCCGCGGGGCTGGTGAAGGAGGCCGTCGAGAACCTGGACGACTACCTCGCCGTCTGTCAGCTCGGGATCACGCTCTCGTCGCTCGGGCTGGGGTGGATCGGCGAACCGGCGGTGGCGTCGCTCATCGAACCCGTACTCGGGTCGATGCTGCCCGAGGGGGCCATCCACGCCGTGGCCTTCGCGCTCGGGTTCGGCCTCATCACGTTCCTGCACGTCGTGTTCGGCGAACTCGCGCCGAAGACCCTCGCGATCCAGGAGGCAGAGCGCATCTCGCTCGCGGTCGCCGCGCCGATGAAGTTCTTCTACTACGTCTTCGTCCCCGGCATCGTCGTCTTCAACGGTACCGCGAGCTTCTTCACGCGACTGATCGGCGTCTCGCCGGCCTCGGAGTCCGAGGAGGCCCACACGCGCGAGGACATCCAGATGATCATCGCGCAGTCGAGCGAACACGGCCACGTCGACGTCGACGAGGCGGAGATGATCGAGGGCGTCTTCGAACTCGGCGACACCGTCGCTCGCGAGATCATGGTCCCCCGGCCGGACGTCGAGACCGTCCCGGCCGCACTGCCCCTCGACGAACTCCGCCCGATCGCCGCGGCGGGGAACTACACGCGCTATCTGGTCCTCGACGGCGAGGACGGCGACCCCGTCGGGTTCGTGCACGTCAAGGACGTGCTCCGCGCCGTGGAGGCCGGCCGCGACGCGGGTGAGCCGACCGCCCGCGACCTCGCCCGCGAGGTGATCGTCGTCCCCGAGGACCGCCGCATCGACGACATCCTGGCCGAGTTCCAGCGCCGCGAGGTGCAGATGGCCGTGGTGATCGACGAGTGGGGGACGTTCGAGGGGATCGTGACGGTGGAGGACGTCATCGAGGAGATCGTCGGCGAGATCCGCGACGAGTTCGACGCGGCGGCGCAGGAGCCGTCGATCGACGCGCTCTCTGACGGTAGCTACGCCGTCGACGGTCACGTCCCCCTCCCGGCGGTGAACGAGGTACTGGACGCCGAGTTCGAGAGCGAGGACTTCGAGACCATCGGCGGCCTCGTGCTGAGTCGGCTGGGGCGCGCGCCGGCGGTCGGCGACCGCGTGGAACTGGACGGCTACGCCGCCCGCGTCGCCGAGGTCGACGGGGCGCGCGTCTCCCGCGTCGTCCTCCGGGAGGCGGGAACGGAGGCGGACGCGCCGACGGAACCGGTCGACTGAGGCCCCCCGGACCGATCCCGCCGACCCTATGTACCGGGGGATCGAACGCACCAGCGACGATGAAACTCCGATTCCAGCACGCCAACCCGCGTCGGGGGCGGGAGTCGCTGATCCTGCGGTTCGAGGGCGTGCTTCGGGAGCAAGTCGTGTGCGTGCTCGTCGACGCCGGGGCGGGCGTGGACGTGAGCGAGTCGCTCGACCCCGAGGAGGGCGAACACCTCGCCGCGATCTGTCTCACGCACGCGCACCTCGATCACTACCGCTCGCTCGGCGCGAACCTCCGCGACGGCGCGCCAGTGTACGCGACGCCCGACACGGCGGCCATCCTCGGCGACGCGTTCGACGCCGGGGCGGACCACTACGACCTCGGGGACACCGACGCCGTCCTCGACCGACTCGACCCCGTCGACGACTGGACGACGATCGTCGCGGGGGTGCGCGTCCGCCCGGTCCCCGCCGGCCACGCCCCCGGGGCGGCCGGATTCCTGTTCGAGGTGGAGGACGGCGACGCCCGGCGTACCGTCCTCGTCACCGGCGATTTCACGGCGCGTCGGGCCGCCGGGTACCCGGGGTTCGACCCCGACCTCCCGGTCGGCGTCGACGTCCTCGTGCTGACGGGGGCCACGAACGAAACGTTCGAGGCGACGCTCACCGACGCCGTCGCCACCGCCTACGAGCGGGTCACCGCCGGCTCGACCGTGCTCGCGACCGCGAGCGGGCTGACCGGCGTCCACCTCGGGTACCTCCTCGGACACCTCGCCGCCGCGCGCGACGATCCGGTGCCCGTGACGCTGGTCGGGCACGTCGCGACGCTCCACGAGCGACTCGACTACGACGTCCCGAACGTGACGGCGGTCCCCGACTTCGCGGACCCGGCGTCGGTGCTCCGTCCGGGGGGCGTGACGATCGCCGGTCCCGAGGTCCCCGTCGGCGGGAGCGCCGAACGGCTCTTCGCCGCGATCGAGGACGACCCCGCCGCGACGCTCCTCCAGGTCGTGAACGGGGGGACAGACCCGGTCTGCGGGGCCGGCTGTACGGTCCGCGACTTCGCGCTCAGCAACCACCCCTCGCGCGAGACCGTCGACGACGTCGTCGAGCGACTGTCGCCCGTCCACGTCGTCGTCACCCACCAGCGCGGTCGGGCCGCGGACCGGTACAAGGACTGCTACGACAGCTTCGTGTGGGTGACCGACGACACGGACGTCTACACCCTCCTCGACGAGTCCGGGTGGACCCCCCCGCCGTGGGTCACCGAGGCGACCGAGCGGCGGATCCGCGCCCGCCGCGAGATGGACGGTCGGCAGTTGCACACCGCGCTGGCCGACGGCGACATCCCGCTCCCCTCGGTGACGCGCGGGGACGACGTCGACCTCGCCGCGGAGGGGCTCGACCTGACGGCGCTCCGCGACCGACTGCCGACGCGGGAGGGACCCGAGACCGGCTCCGACGGGTCGACCCCCGCCTCCGACGGGTCGACTTCCGTCTCCGACGGATCCGCCGCATCGAGCGCGGACGGCGAGCGGACCGCGGAGGCGGCCGACGGCGCGGGCGCGCTCGCGGACGAGGCGACGGTGTCCGCCCTGACGGCCCGCCTCGACCGCATCGAGGCGGCGGTGACCGGACAGAGCCACCCGGCGCGCGCCGTCGACGCCGGGGACGGCGTGTTCCTCCTCCGCCTCGACGCCCCGCCCGACTGGCTCGAACACGGCGACCGACTCGACGTGCTGCTCCGGGAGCCGGCGGACCGGACGGACTGATCGGTCGGACGACCCCCGACGATACTGACCCCCTCGACGGCATCGGACCCTCCGACCGCAAGCCTCATCGCGCCGCCCCCGGAATCACCGACAGATACCACTCATGAATCTCGAACCCGACGACCTGCGCGTCTACCTCGTCACGCAGGAGCGCCTCTCGGCGGGGCGGACGACGCCTGCGGTGGTCGCGGCGGCGCTCGACGGCGGCGCGACGTTCGTTCAACTGCGGGAGAAGGACCGCCCGGCCAGGGAACGGTACGAGGTGGGCCTGCGCGTCCGCGAACTGACCGCGGAGGCGGGCGTCCCGTTCGTCGTCAACGACCGCGTCGACCTCGCGCTCGCGCTCGACGCCGACGGCGTCCACCTCGGGGACGAGGACCTGCCGGTGTCGGTCGCCCGGGACCTGCTCGGCCCCGAAGCGATCGTCGGCCGGTCGGCCTCCTCGGTCGAGGGTGCCCGCGCCGCCCGCGAGGCGGGGGCGGACTACCTCGGCGTCGGGGCGGTGTTCGCCACCGGCTCGAAGGACGTCGCCCCCGGGGACGCCGAGATCGGGCTCGAACGGGTCCGGGCGATCGCCGAGGCGGTGGACCTCCCGCTCGTCGGGATCGGCGGGGTGACGGCCGAGAACGCGGCGGACGTGATCGCGGCGGGCGCGGACGGCGTGGCCGTCATCAGCGCCATCACGGGCGCGGACGACGTGCGCGAGGCGACGCGGGCGCTCGCCGACGCGGTCGGGAGCGGGGGTGGCGGGCCGTGAGCGACCGTCCCCCGACGCCGGCGCTCGCGGACTCGCTCGCCGCGCTCGCGGCCGCCCGGCCGCTCGTCCAGTCGATCACGAACGCCGTGACGGTCAACGACGTGGCGAACGTCACGCTCCACTGGGGCGGTCTGCCCGTGATGGCCGACGACGAGCGGGAGGTCGCGGAGATGGTCGCCGCGGCGGACGCGCTCCTGTTGAACGCGGGCGACGTGAGCGAGCGCGGCGAGCGGACGATGCTGACGGCGGGTCGGGCGGCCAACGAGCGCGGCGTCCCGGTCGTCCTCGACCCCGTCGGCGTGGGGGCGACGCCGACGCGGACGGCGGTCGCGACGCGACTCGCCGCCGACCTCGACCTCGCGGTCGTGAAGGGAAACTACGGCGAGGTCAGCGCGCTCGCGGGTGCCGAGTCGGCGGTGCGCGGTGTCGAGTCGGTCGGCGAGTACGCCGACATCGCGGCCACCGCGCGAGCCTGCGCCGCCGAGACGGACGCCGTGGTCGTCGCCTCCGGGGAGACCGACGTGGTGGCGACCGGCGACGACGCCTACGCCGTCGACGGCGGCCACCCCATGATGGGCCGGGTCGTCGGCACCGGGTGCATGCTCGGGGTCACGCTCGCGGCCTTTCGCGGGGCCGTCGACGATTCAGTGCGGGCCGCCATCGAGGGCGTCCTCGCCTACGGGCTGGCGGGCGAGCGCGCCGCCGAATCCGAGTACGGCGGCCCCGCGAGCTACAAGGTCGCCTTCCTCGACGCGGTCGCCGGCCTCGCCGCGGAGCCGGGGTCGATCGACGACGCGTCGCTCGCGGGGCGGATCGAACGGGCGTGAGGAGGGACCTACGGCTACCCGGCGCTCACTCCCCGAACGGGTCCTCGAAGTCGTTGCGGACGAAGTAGCGCACCCAGTTGCCGTAGGTGCGGTCGGCGGGGTGGTCCGCGACCTGTTCGTAGCGCACCACGCCGTCCGCGTCGATCACGTACGTCCCGGCGATACCCGTCACGCCGTGGCTCGTCTCCTCGGTGCCGCTGTACGCGTCGGCGACCTCGCCGTCGGGGTCCGCGAGCAACTGGACGTCGAGGTCGAAGCGGTCGCGCATCTCGACCAGCTTCGGGGCCGGGCTCGTCACCACCGGCAGAACGTCCACGCCCTCGTTGAACCACAGGTCGTAGGACACCTCGCTGAACGTCTGGAGCTGTTCGGCGCAGAAGCTACACCAGTGGCCGCGGTTGACGAGGACGACCGTCGGACCCGACTCGAGCGTGGAAGAGAGCGATACCTCGCCGCCGGCGGTGCTCTCCAGGGTGAACTCCGGTGCCTGCTCTCCTTCGAGTGACATACCCGGACCGAGGGGCGGTGGGGACATAGCCGTCGGGGCGGTCGGGACCGTCGGGCACACACCGGGAAAACGCTCATGTGGCGGGGGAAGCATCCGGCGGGAGGAAGCGTGAGCTTTTTTCGCCCCCGGTGAGATTCGAACCCATGTCACCCCCTCGCGTCCTCGTCGCGGGCGAGACGCTGATCGACCTCCTGCCCGAGCGCAGCGGGCCGCTCGACCGGGTCGAGCGGTTCGTCCGTCGCCCCGGCGGCGCGCCGGCGAACGTGGCCGTGGCGCTCGCCCGACTGGACGAGGTGCCGTGGTTCTGGACGCGCCTCGCGACGGATCCGCTCGGCGACTTCCTCGGGCGGACGCTCGACGCCGAGGGGCTTCCCGAGCGGTTCGTCGAGCGCGACGCCGACGCGAGGACGACGCTCGCGCTCGTCACGCACGACGAGGCCGCCGTCCCCACCTTCTCCTTCTACCGTGCGGAGGGACCCGACGCCCGGTTCGAGACGGGCACCGTCCCGGACGACGCGCTCGACGCCGTCGACTGGGTCGTCTTCGGCGGCGTCGTCCTCTCGACGGACGCGGGGCGGCGGGCGCTGCTCGACCTCGTCCGCCGCGCCCGCGAGCGCGACTGCACCGTCGTCTTCGACCCGAACGCCCGCCCGGAGCTGTGGGACGAGGGGGCGTTCGAGCGGACCATCGACGAGGTGCTCCCCCTCGTGGACGTGGTGAAGGCCAGCCCGGACGACCTCGAACTGGCCGGGTTCGACGCCGGCGTCGAGCCGGAGGCGCTCGCCCGCGCGGTCTGCGAGCGCGGCCCGCACACGACCTTCCTCACGCTCGGCGGCGACGGCTCGCTCGCGATCGCTGCCGACGGCGCACCGTGGGGTCCCGCGGAGCGCGCACACCCCGGGTACGCGGTCGACGTCGTCGACACCACCGGTGCGGGCGACGCCTTCCTCGCGGGGACGGTCGCCGCGCTCGCCGAGGGGCGGTCGCTCGAGGAGGTGCTCGGGTTCGCCAACGCGGTCGCCGCGCGGACGACGACGGGATCGGGCGCGATGACCGCCCTCCCCGACCGTGAGGCGGTCGAGGCGTTCCGCGAGCGCGGGGAGCACGGGGAGCGCGAGGAGCGGGACTGACTCGCGGTCGGGTCAGGAACGACCGGTCAGGAGCGCTCGAGCGGCAGGTGTCGTTCGATCGTCGCGTCGCCCCCGACGGACTCGACCGCCTCGTTCGGCCAGTCGCCGGTCCGGGTGAGCACCTCGAAGCCGTCGGCCGTCACGAGCGTCGTGTCCTCGCTCTTCGCGCCCTGCACCGTCGGGTTCCAGGCGTAGGCCATCGGTAGCTCGACGGTCGCCCTGCTGTCGGGCGTGGCGATCCACTCCCGGCCCGCGAAGCCGGCGGCCCCGCCCTGGTGGTGGCGTTTCCACTCGCCGTCGAACCCGACCTCGTCGTAGGCGCGCCGCACGGCGGCGAAGACGTCGCCCGCGGTGCCGCCCTCGCGCCCGACGCGCCGGGTCGTCGCGAGCGCGGACGCCTCGACGCGCATCGCGGCGCGGTGGCGCTCGGACAGCCACGCGGGCGGGTCGAACGCGACCGTCCGGGTGCAACTGGCGAACAGGCCGCCGCGCTCGGCGGTGACCGAGACGAGCGCGTAGCCGCCCAGTTCGACGGGCTTCGGCGTGTAGTGGCGGTACCTCCCCGCGCGCTCCGCCCCGCCGACGAGCGCGACGGGCGAGTCGATCCCACGCGCGGCGAGGTCCCCCCGGAGGCGGGCCGCGACGGCGCGCTCGGTGTCGTCCGGTTCGCACGCCCGGCAGACCGCCTCGACGACCTCGGCCGCGTCGCGACCGAGCGCCCGGTAGCGCTCGACGTCCGCGGCCGCGAGCGGTTGCCGGAGCGCGCTCGCGTCGACCGTCTCGAAGCCGGAGTCGGGGACGGGGAAGTCGGCGGCGGCGGGCGTCGGACTCGCGTCCGCGACCGCCCCCGCGAGGTCGTCGGCGTACCAGTCGAACGCGACGACCTCGGCGTCGGCAGGGAGTTCCTCGTCCCGCAGGCGCGGGGCCTCGATCGTGTCCGTCACGACGGTCAGGCCGTCGCCGTCGTAGCCCGCGGCCGCGACGCCGACGTCGCCCGCGCGGTCCACGACGTTGTCGCCGCCGGTGAGCCACGCGAACCCGTTCGGGCGGGCGAACCAGACCGCTTCGAGGCCGTGCGCGTCGAGGTAGGCGTCGAGGCGGTCCGTCCGCTTGCGCCAGTCGACGCCGGCATCCGGACTCATGGTCGCTCGACGTCGACCCACTCGCCGGCCTCGTCGCTGCGCTCGACGGCGTCGAGGACGCGCTGGACCGCCAGGGCGTCCTCGAAGTTCGCGTGGAACTCCGTCTCGCCGGCGGCCGCGCGGAGGAACTCGTAGTTCTCGTGGACGAAGGTGTGCTCCCACCCGATGACGTGCCCCGGCGGCCACCAGTGCTCGACGTACGGGTCGTCCGCGTCGGTGACGAGCACGGTCTCGAAGCCCCGGTCGTCGCCCCGGAGCACCTCGAGTTCGTTCAGCCGTTCGAGCGAGAAGCGGATCGCGCCGTCGGTGCCCTCGACCTCGATCGCGTGGTCGTTCTTGTGGCCCGTCCCGGCGCGGGTCGCCTCGAAGGTGCCCATCGCGCCGGACTCGTAGGCGACCTGCGCGGAGTAGGCGTCGTCGACGGTGACCGGCCTGCTCTCGTCTTCGCCCTCGACGGGGCGCTCCTCCACGAACGTCCGCAGGTGGCCGCTGACGCGCTCGACCTCCCCGACGCGGTCGCCGACGAGGAAGCGCGCGAGGTCGATCGAGTGCGCCCCGAGGTCGCCGAGCGCCCCGCTACCCGCGAGTTCCTCGTCGTTGCGCCACGACCACGGCGCGTCCGGGTCGACCAGCCAGTCCTGGAGGTAGCGCCCGCGGACGTGGCGGATCTCGCCCAGGTCGCCCGCCTCGATCAGCCGCCGGGCGTAGCGAATCGCGGGGACGTAGCGGTAGTTGAACGCGCAGCCGGCGACGACGCCGTCGTCGCGCGCGGCGGCGGCCATCGCCTCCGCCCCCTCGAGCGTCGGCGCGAGCGGCTTCTCACAGAGGACGTGGACGCCCTTCGACAGCGCCGCGATCGACGGCTCCGGGTGCAGGTAGTTCGGCCCGAGGTTGTAGAGCACGTCCACCTCCTCTACCGCCTGCTCCCAGTCGGTCGCCGTGTCCGCGAACCCGAGGCGATCCGCGGCCGCGGACAGGGCCTCCTCGTCGCGCCCGATCAGCACCGCGCGCTCGGTCTCCGGCGCGTCCGGGAAGAACATCGGCAGACGCGCCAGCGCGTTACTGTGCGCCTTCCCCATGAAGCGGTACCCCAGCATTCCGATTCGGAGCGTCATCTCGCTACTCTCCTCGCACGGGGGGCAGAAAGCGATTCGGGATGTTCGAACGGCCCACCCCGCTTCCGCGGCCGGATTCGTGCTCCCGCGGCGCGGCCTGCGTCGGGCCCATCGATCCCTGCGGCCGGACACCCGGTCGGCCGACGCGGTCCGCCGCGTAGTAGACGGTCGCCGCCCGCTCGGCCTCCGGGACGACGACTTTGACTCTGACGCAGTCGCTCTCGACGGTGGCGAGGTCGAGCGACGAACTGTCAGCCCGGCCGTCGAGCCTGGCGTACACCGTTCCCCCAGTCGTCGCCGGGGGCGGGTCCTCCACGGATGACCCGGCCGACGAGTCGCGACGCGAGGTGGAACTGGCACGGGACGCGCTGGACGACGCACGGATGCTCATCGGCGGCGGTGGGACGAAGCGGGTGTGGTGAACCGGTCGTACTACGCCGCGTTCCACGCAGCGCAGGCGGTTCTCTATGCCCGGGGCGAGAACCCGTCGTCGCACGGTCACGTCCGGCGACAGTTCGGACAGCGCGTCGTTCTGAACGGCGACGCCTCCCGCGAGGAGGCGACCCCCGAGCACCCTCTACGATTATCGACGCGAGGCGGATTACGGCGGTGGCGAGCCGGACGTTGACGTGCTCCGACTCGCCGATGACGTCGACCGATTCGTCGACTACGTGGAGTCCCTCGCGTCGGGGATCGAGAACGGCGAGTGATGCACTCGCTCGGGGGGCTGTCGTGCGCGTCAGAAAGGGCAAAAACGGACGCCCCGTCCTACTCGGCCCAGTAGGCGTCGCCGGGGGTGGTCTCGAAGACGGCGCGCTGTAACAGTTCGACGGCCTTCTCGAGACCCTCGCGCGAGGAGGTGAGCGAGTCCTCGTGTTCGATGGAGAGCGCGCCGTCGTAGCCGACCATGCGGAGGGTGGAGACGACGTCTTTCCAGTGGGCCTCGCCGTGGCCGTAGCCCACCGTCCGGAACAGCCACGAGCGGTCGGCCTCCTCGGTGTAGGGCGTCGTGTCGAGGACGCCCTTCTCTCGCGAGACGGAGTCGTAGACGCGGGTGTCCTTGGCGTGGACGTGGTGGATGGCGTCGCGCTCGCCGAGCAGGCGGATGGCCGCGAGCACGTCGATGCCCTGCCAGTAGAGGTGCGAGGGATCGAAGTTCGCGCCCACGTGCTCGTTGGTCGCCTCGCGCAGGCGCAGCAGCCCCGTCGGCTCGTAGACGAGCATGTTCGGGTGCATCTCGATGGCGACGTGCACGTCGTGGTCGGCGGCGTGGGGAGCGAGGTCCGACCAGTAGTCGGTGGCGACCTCCCACTGGTAGTCGTGGGCGTCGGCGTGTTCGCCCGGCCAGGGCGCGGTGACCCAGTTGGGCACCTCGTCGTTCGGGCCGCCCGCGGGTAGCCCCGAGAAGCACGTGACCGCCTCCACGTCGAGCTGGTCGGCGAGGCGGATCGCCTCGCGCAGTTCGGCGTCAGCGCGCTCCGCGCGCTCCTCGTCGGGGTGGAGCGGGTTGTTGTGCGTCGCGAGCGCGCTCACGCGGAGGTCGTGTTCGTCGAGCGTCTCGCGGAGGGCGGCCTGCGCGTCGTCGTCGTCGAGCAGCGCCTCCCGGTCGACGTGGTCCTGGCCGGGGAAGCCGCCGCAGCCGAGTTCGACCGCGCCGACCCCGATGTCCGAGAGGTACGCGAGCGCGTCGTCGAGCGATTCGTCGCCGAGCGGAACGGTGAGTACGCCGATGTCCATGGTTCGTATCGTCGTCTATCGTGGGTAGTGTACGTAGTCGTTCGGGCGTCGGTGCGCCGGCGGTCGACCCGCCGCGATGATCGGACCGGGTCGCTCGGATCAGTCGCGCGATCAGTCGCTGGCCGAGATGGGGTTCTCCCGAAGGGAGACGGCCCCGCCGCCCTCGGAGGAGCGGTAGATCCCGTCGAGTACCCGCTGGACGACGAGCGCCTCCTCGACGGTGTTGAGCTTGGGGGGTTCGTCGTGGGCGACGGCGCTGAGGAAGGCCCGGAGTTCAGAGCGCATCGCGGGGAGCCTGCGCGTGGCGATCTCGGAGTCGGCGAAGTGGGGCGCGCCGCCGTTGCTCGCCTCGTAGATGGTGATGTTGCCGTCGAGGTCGAGCGTCGCCCCGCCTTCCGTCCCCTGGACGACGAACTCGGTCGTCGGCGGGCGGTTGGTCGCCCACGCGACCTCGAGCGACACCGTCCGGTCGTCGGCACAGCGGATGAACGCGCTCGCGGAGTCGTCCACGTCGAACACCCCCTCGCCGTCCTCGCCCCACATCTCTAGGTAGGTGTAGTCCTCGTGGCCGCCGAACTGCGAGCGGGTCACGCCGGTCAACTCGTCGACCTCGGGGAAGGAGAGCAGATAGAGCGCGAGGTCGATCGCGTGGACGCCGATGTCGACGAGCGCGCCGCCGCCCGAGATCTCCTTGTTGGTGAACCAGGAGCCGCGACCGGGGACGCCGCGCCGTCGGACGTAGTTGGCCTCGACGTGGGTCACCTCGCCGAATCGGCCCTGTCGCTGGTAGTGCTTGAAGACGCGGACCGCGTCGTTGAACCGGTTGAGGAAGCCGACCATCCCGATCCCGTCGGCCTTCTCCGCGGCCTTCGCGATGCGCTCGGCGCTCCGGAGGTTGTGCGCCAGGGGTTTCTCGAGGAAGACGTCCAGCCCCGACTCGAACGCGCTGACGGCGTACTCCTCGTGGAAGCGGTTCGGCGTCGCGATGATGACGGCGTCGACGGTCTCGTAGAGGTCGTCCGGGTTCTCGTAGGCTCGGACGCCGAAGCGGTTCTCGAAGCGCTCGCACGCCTCCGAGGCAATGTCCATACCCCCTACCAGTTCGACGACCCCCTCACTGGCGAGCGTTTGCAGGTGCTCCGCGTGGATGTGACCGATGCTTCCGAGGCCGATGAGGCCAATTCTGGGCGGTACGTGTGGTTCTGTGTTCGTGCTCGTGTTCATGCGGTGATCGTCGCGTAGTATCTACGTTCTAGAGTACAATACTCCTGCCGGGATGAGCGCGAGGGCTAGTACAGTTGCCGCTCCCGTTCTTCGCGTTCGCGTTCCTGTTTCGCCTGCTCGCGGAGCGCCCGACGGCCGCGCCAGTACTGCCGCGCGGCCGGGAGCCACCGCCCCCGAACGTCGCGGACGAACGCGACGATGCCGTAGACCCAGAAGAAGAACAGGAGCGTCACGCCCCCGACGTACAACGCTGGGTCCACGTCAGTCGTCACCTCCGTCCGCGGCCACCTCGGGCGAGCGGGTGACGCCGTGGACGAGCGCCTCGCCGCTCTCGGTGTCGAAGAGGTGGACCTTCGACCGGTCGAGGACGACGTCGATCTGCTGACCCTCGGTGAGATCGCTGTCGGGTGAGACGCTCATGAGTAGCTCCGTACCCTCTTCGCCCTCGCCCTCTACGATAAGCGTGACGAATATCTCATCGCCCATCGGTTCGAGCACGTCCGTCCGCGCCTGAACGACGTCGGAGGGCGAGTCGACGTCGTCCGCCTGCTCGACCCGGTAGACGTCCTCCGGGCGGACGCCGAGGGTGACCGACGTCCCCTCGGGTACCTCGACGGTACTGTCGACGGCCACGGAGAGCGTCGACGAGGCGAAGCGATCGCCCTCGAAGACGCCCTCGACGAAGTTCATCGAGGGCGAGCCGATGAAGCCCGCGACGAACAGGTTCGCCGGCTCGTTGTAGCAGGTGAGCGGCGGGGCGAGCTGCTGGAGCTGCCCCCCGTCGATGACGGCGATGCGGTCGGACATCGTCATCGCCTCCGCCTGGTCGTGGGTGACGTAGATGGTGGTCGTCTCCAGTTCCCGGTGGAGGCGCTGGAGTTCGGTCCGCATGTGGACGCGCAGCTTCGCGTCGAGGTTCGCGAGCGGCTCGTCCATCAGGAACGCGTCGGGGTTACGCACGATGGCGCGGGCGATGGCGACGCGCTGGCGCTGGCCGCCCGACAGCTCGTCGGGCATCCGTTCGAGCATCCCCTCGAGTTGGACGGTCTCGACGGCCCGGTTGACCCGGCGGTCGATCTCCTCCTTGTCGTAGTCGCGCAGGCGGAGCCCGAAGCTGATGTTCTCGTAGACGTTCATGTGGGGGAACAGCGCGATGTTCTGGAACACCATCGCGACCCCGCGATCCTTCGGCGGGAGGTTCGTCACCTCCCGGTCGCCGATGTGCACCTCGCCACCGCTGGGGATGGTGAGGCCGGCGATCATCTCCATCGTGGTCGACTTCCCGCACCCGGAGGGACCGACGAGCGTGAGGAACTCGCCGTCCCGGATGTCGAGGTTCATGTCGTCGACCGCGACGACGTCCTGGTAGCGTTTCGTGACTTCGTTGAGTGTGACTGTTGCCATGATGTATCACTCCTTGAGTGCCCCGGCCGTGAGGCCGCTGACGATCTTCTCCTGTGCGACGACGACGAGGATGGCGACCGGCAGCACGCCGATGATGCTCGCCGCCGCCATCAGGTTGTACGACGCGGTGTACTGCGTCTGGTAGCTCAGGATCCCCCAGACGAGCGGTGCCCAGTTCCCGGCCTGTCCGTTCGTCATCAGGAACGAGAAGAAGAACTCGTTGTAGACGTAGATGAACGTCAACACGCCGGCCGTCGCCACGCCCGGTGCCGACAGCGGGATGATGACGCGGAACAGCGCGCCGAGCCGAGTCGATCCCTCGACGCGGGCGGCGTCCTCCAGCCCGTCGGGGATCTGACTGTAGAACGTCGTCAGGATGAAGATCGAGAGTGGCATGTAGAGCGCCCCGGTCGGGAGCATGATCGCGAAGGGGGTGTTGAACAGCATCGGGCTGTTCACCCCGAGGATCTCGATGTTCCCGGTGAACAGGCGGAACAGCGGCAGCAGGAACGTCGCCGGCGGGAAGTACGAGATCACGAGGACGGCGAGCATCAGCGCGCCGCGGCCGCGGAACTCGAGCCGTCCGAAGACGTACCCCGCGATGCTGGCGAGCGCCAGCACCATGATCGTCGTCGAGATGGCGATCACGAAGCTGTTGAACATGTAGACGTGGAACGGCACCCGCTGGAACACCGTCACGAACGCCTCGGGGTTGAACCCGTTCGGGGTGAGCCCGATGTCGAACAGCATGCTCTCCGGCGTCAGCGCCACGACGAGCAGCCAGTAGAACGGAAAGAGCGTCGTGACCAGGAAGAAGACCATCGCGACGTAGAACATCGCTCGATAGGTCTTCTGGGGGTCCTTAATCGAACCCTGCACCCACCGGGTGAACGGACCGGCGTCGTTCGTCTCGCTCGCCATCTCACGACACCTCCCCGCGGTAGTACTTGACCGCGTAGATGGACACGATGGCCCCGATGATGATCGCGGTCACGAATGCCACCGCGGCCGCGGTGCCGTACCGCCGCGAACTGAACGTCGTCACGACGAGACAGGACAGCGACGGGACCGTCGTACACCCGGTCATCGTCTCGATGAGGCCGTAGACCTTCGCCGCCGCGAGCGTCCGGAAGAGCAGCGCCACCAGCACGGTGGGGAGCACGAGCGGGAAGGTGATCATCTTGAACTGCTGCCACTTCGACGCCCCCGCGACCCGCGCGACGTCGTAGAGGTTGCGGTCGATGCTCTGGAGGCCGGCCAGGATCAGCAGCGCCATGAACGCCGTCGTCTTCCAGACGTCGGCCACGATGACGAGCGCCAGCGCCTCCGAGCTGTTGACCAGCGGCGTCTGGGAGAACCCGTAGCTGTTGAGGAGGTCGGCGCCGACCCCGAGACCGGGCTGGAACAGGAGGTAGAAGATCATCCCCTGGATGACGAGCGGCACCGCCCACGGCAGGATGATCGCGACGCGGACCCACCGCCGTCCCCGGAAGTCCTGATCGAGTACGAGCGCCTGCCCGAACCCGATGATCGTCTCGAAGAAGACGCTGACGACGGTGAAGATCGCCGTCACGATCAGCGCGCTCTGGAACGGTCGACTCAGATCGAAGAACGGCTGTGGCAGCGCCACCGTGGCGAGCTGTCCCGTCAGCAGCGCCACGTAGTTACGGAATCCGACGAACTCGCCGACCTGCGCGGCGCTCCGGAGGCTGTCTGCGTGCAGCGAGATGACGAACGTGCTGGCGAGCGGCCAGAACGCGATGATCCCGAGCAGGATGAACACCGGCGCCAGCAGCAGATAGGCGAACTGGGCGTCGTTCAGCGTCTCTAGCCACTGGACGAGGCCGGCGTACGCTCCCGATCGTTGCTGTGCTCCACCCTTGACTTGTGTCTCTGATGCCATGTTACTTCCCCTGATCGTTGAACTTCTCGATGGCCTTGAGCTGCGACTGGAGCTTCTTCATCGCCCCCTCGGGCGACGCCGCGCCGGACATCCCGGCGTGGACCTGCTGGGCGATCTTCCCCGACTCCTGGGGCCAGACGACGGTCACCGGCCGCGGGATCGCGTTCTCGCCGGCCACGCGCAGTTGCTCGACGTAGCGGCCGACGATCGGCACCTCCTTCGCCCGTTTCGAGCTGAGCAGGTTCGGCTCGGGCGGGATCCAGCCGATGATCTCGAACAGCTTGAACTTGAAGCTGTCCTTCGCCATCGCCTCGAGGACCTGGACGGCGAGGTCCATGTTCCGCGAGTTCGGGTTGACCGTCATGTGCCAGCCGCCCAGCGCGGCGACCGGGCCGCCGATGTTCTCGTACTTCGACTTCGAGTCCGGTACGGCGTACGGGATCGGCATCACGCCGAGGTCCTCCCCGAAGACCTCCTCTGCGCCCGTCTGCACGATCGCGTACGGCCAGTTTCGATTCGCGAACGCGTTACCGTTGCTGAACGGCGCGAGCGACGGGTTCTCGGTCCAGGAGAGCACCGCCCGCGGCGAGATCTTCTCGTACCCGGGCAGCGCGTGCGGGTCGTTCGGTCCCGAGATGAACGATCTGAGCATCCGGATCGCGTCGACGACCGGTTTCTCGTCCACCGTCACCGGTCGATCGCCGATCGGGCCGAACAGGTTGTCGCGTCCGCCGAAGTACGCGCCCCCCCAGCTCGTCATGAACTCGTTGAAGTCACAGCACGAGAGCCCCTCGTAGATGTCGGCCTGGAACGTGAAGCCGTACGATAGCTCGTTCTGTTTCTTGATATCCTTGGTGATCTTCGAGAACCGCTTCCAGTGCATCGACTCGGTCCCCCACTTCTCCTGTTTGGGGTTGTAGCCGGCCTTCTCCGCCAGGTCCCGACGGTACAGCATCGTCGGGAAGTCGGGGAACAGCGGCATCCCGTAGAGGTCGTCGGTCGTGGGGTGCTTGGCCGTGCTCACGCTGGCGTCGAAGTAGTCGTTCTCGATCAGACTGACCAGACTATCGGGAATGACCTCACTCTTCGTGAAGTTGAGAATCTGCTGACGGACGATGAACGGGATCGTCCACCCGCTGTCCATCAACAGGAGATCGGGTTCGGCGAGGTTCGCCGACAGCCACCGCGTGTACTGCGACTGGCGGGAGGTCGAGTTGCTCGGGCCGGCGATGATCTCGACGAAGACGTCCCGGTTCAGTCCGGCGTTCCAGAGCGCCTCCCTGATCGCGTCGGCGTTGCCAGCCGCGTTGCTGTCGGCTATCATCTGAACCCGCTTCCCCTCCGGATTCGCACCGATCGTGCTGCATCCAGCGAGGCCGGCGGCGACTCCGGACGCTCCCGCCGCCGCGATGAAGCGACGGCGGGAGACCCCGTCGTTCTGCCGCTCCCTACTGCTACCTCGTGACATTGCCACTCTGCAATCACCCCCTTGCCTCAATATAATTACTGTACTACAACGGCCGTAGTTGTTCTACTATTCGAGGTATCAGGGACTGAATCGCCCCTACCCGCCGTGATCTATCTCGGTGACTGTCACGTTCTCCGCTTCGATCTCCTCGAGTATCGCGCCCCATCCGCCGACGGTGTACCGCCGTCGGTCGCCCGCCCGGTCGCCGTGCTCCGTCCCCTCGACGACGATGGCCGCCTGGCCGACGAGTTCCCGCATCGGGACGTCCCCCTCGGGGATGCCCTCCGCGACCAGGAGGTCGACCACGACGCCGTGCAGCGACCGCGACTCCCCGGTTTCGAGGTCGCGCCCCGTGACGTCGACGCGGACGGTCGCCCCGTCGGCCACCAGGGGGGCGATGTCCCGGATGCACTGGCGGAGGTCGACGTACTCCATCGGGGGGTCGCTCGGGCGGTCGGAGTAGACGAGCGGCCACGGGTCCCACAGGCAGGTCTGGAAGTACCAGTTGAAGACGTAGGTGTGCGCGCGATCGTCGACGAGGACGCCGTAGCGATCGACGGAGTCGGCGTGGTGGGCGAAACAGGTCTGGTGGCGGTCGATGAGCGCGACGAACGGGCCGGGGAGTCGGCGGTGGCGGATCTCGGTACAGACGCCCGCGAAGCGGGATTCGGACGGCGGCGACGCGTCGAGCGACGTGTGGATGGCGACGCGAACGGAGACGCCCCGTTCGTGGGCCGCCCGGAGCGCCGGTCGGAGCATCTCGTACTCGTCGAGCGTCACCGAGAGCTGGATCTGGTGGTTCGCGGTCTCGACGAACGCCTGTGCCTGATCGATGACGGTGTCGAACCGTCGCACGAGGCTCGCCCGCGCGCCCCTGAGGTCCGGCTGTTCCCAGCGCGTCTCGACCTCGTTCGCCGCCGCCTCGAGTTCCCTCGCGCGCGAGCGGAGGTCCTCCAGGACCTCCGCCGGACTGTGCGCCCGCACGCAGAGGTGTTCTCGCTCGTACGTCTCGACGTAGCCGCGGGTCTCCAGATCGCGCAGGACGTCGTAGATCCGCGCCGACGGGACGTCGGCGGCGGCGGCCAGTTCGGTCGCCGCCGCCGCGCCGAGATCGAGGAGGGCGACGTACGTCCTCGCCTGGTACGGTGAGAGTCCCGCCTCGCGAAACGTCTCGACGAGGGTTGCCGTCTCCATGGAACGTACTAGTCGTCGGAGACGGGGTAAACCCTTCCCGTTTCCGCGTCCCTCTCGCCCTCGTCGGGCGGACGCCATCGAGGGACGTTGAAGTACCCTCCGCGGCAACGGGTACGTATGCGCTCGCCGCTCACCGCCCTCGAACGCCCGGAGTACACCGGCGAGCGGCGCTGCTGGCCCTGCACGGTCGCGAACGGCGGCCTGCTCGCGGCGGCGTGCCTCGCGCTCGCGCTGGCCGGTCGGCCGCTCCTGGCCGCGACCGCCGGCGTCGCCGGGGGCGCGGCCATCGCGCTCCGTGGGTATCTCGTCCCGTACACGCCGCGGTTCGCACCCGCGCTGGTCCGGCGCGTCCGATCGGCGCTCGGACGGACGCCGGCGGAGCGACCGCTCGCCGAGTCGCTCGCACCCGAGGGGCGGGACGGCGAACGGGTACTCGATGCGCTGATCGCCGCCGGCGCGGTCGTCGTCGACGGCGACGATCTCGCGCTCTCGCCGGCGGTACGCGACCGCTGGGAGCGCGAGATGGCGGCGCTCGCCGATCTCGACGACGGGTCGCTCGCGTCCGCGGCCGACGCGGTCCTCGACGAGGGCCGGACCGCCGCGCCCATCTCGGCCGACGGCCGTCGATACGTCGCTGTCCACGCGCGGGCCGCCGCGGCGGAGCAGGGGGCGTGGGTACCTCGCCCCGCCGCGATCGCCGACCTCGCCGCCGTCCGTGCGCTCTCACCCCTCACCGACCTCGACGGCGGGACGCGGCTCTCCGCGGCACGGGCGTTCCGGCTGTTTCTCGACTCCTGCCCCGACTGCGACGGGCCGATCGTCGAGACGTCGTCCGCGTCCTGCTGCGGCGGCGGCGTGGACCCACGGGAGGGACCGCAGTCCGTTCTCGCCTGCGAGGCGTGCGATGCGCACCTGCTGACGCTCTGACTCACCGCACCCCTTCGAACCTGCTTGTTCGGTGTCAGATTCCGAAAGTATGTTTGTCCGTGCCGCGTTCGCTATCGACATGCCGCTCGAATCAGTCCTGCTCGCGGTCGGGCAGGGAGACGCAGACCGTATCGACGCGCTCGCACGAACCGTCGCCGACATCGCCGGCCCCGCCGGGGCGACCGTCACGATCGCGCACGTGTTCACCGAGTCGGAGTTCGACTCCGTCGTCGACCAGTTAGATTACGATCCCGACGGGCCGACCGACCCCGACGAGGTCGCCTCCCGGCACGCCACCGTCCGGGGGATCACGTCCGCGTTCGACGACGCGGGCGTCGAGTACAGCATCCGCGGGGCCGTCGGACCGCACGGCGAGCGCATCGTCTCGCTGGCGACGGGCGTCGACGCCGACCTCATCGTCGTCGGCGGGCGCAAGCGCTCGCCCACCGGCAAGGCCGTCTTCGGGAGCACGGCCCAGGACGTGATGCTCAACGCGCCGTGTCCGGTGACGTTCGTCCGGTCGTAGCAACGAACCGTCACGGACCGTCACGGACCGTCACGGACCGTCGAATCTACCGTCCCTCGCGGACCGACTGTCCCTCGGATGACCCCTGTTTTTACCGTCCCCGCACATGGAGCACCATGGGCATCGAGGAGGACTCACTCGACTACCACCGCGAATCCCCTCCCGGGAAGATCGAGATTTCGACGACGAAGCCGACGAACACGCAACGCGACCTCTCGCTTGCGTACTCGCCGGGCGTCGCCACCCCCTGTCTCGAAATCGCCGACGATCCCGACGAGGCGTACGCCTACACCGCCAAGGGCAATCTGGTGGGCGTCGTCTCGAACGGCTCTGCGGTGCTCGGATTGGGCGACATCGGGGCGCAGGCGTCGAAGCCGGTGATGGAGGGCAAGGGCGTGCTGTTCAAGCGCTTCGCCGACATCGACGTCTTCGACGTCGAACTGGACCACGACGACCCGGATGCGGTCGTGGCGTCCGTCGCCGCGATGGAGCCGACGTTCGGGGGGATCAACTTAGAGGACATCAAGGCACCGGAGTGCTTCGAGATCGAAGAACGCCTCCGCGAGGAGATGTCCATCCCGGTCTTCCACGACGATCAGCACGGCACCGCCATCATCTCCGGGGCAGCGCTGCTCAACGCCGCCGACATCGCCGGCAAATCCCTCGACGACCTCGACATCGTCTTCTCCGGGGCCGGGGCCGCCGCGACCGCGACCGCCCGCTTCTACGTCTCGCTCGGCGTCCGGCGTGAGAACGTCACGATGGTCGACATCGACGGCATCCTCACGGCGGAGCGCGCCGAGGCGGGCGACCTCAACCCCCACAACGAACCGTTCGCGCGGGACGTGCCGCCCGGCGACGTGGGCGACGCGATGGCGGGCGCGGACGTGTTCGTCGGTCTCTCCGTCGGCGGGATCGTCGACGCGGAGATGGTCCGCTCGATGGCCGACGACCCCGTCGTCTTCGCCATGGCCAACCCCGAACCGGAGATCGACTACGAGACGGCGAAGAGCGCCCGCGATGACACGGTGATCATGGCGACGGGGCGCTCTGACTACCCGAACCAGGTCAACAACGTCCTCGGGTTCCCCTTCATCTTCCGCGGCGCGCTCGACGTCCGCGCCACCGAAATCAACGAAGCCATGAAAGTCGCCGCGGCCCGCGCGCTGGCCGACCTGGCGAAGCGGGACGTGCCGGACGCGGTGGTGAAGGCCTACGGCGATCAGCCCTTGCAGTACGGCCCCGAGTACATCATCCCCAAACCCCTCGACCCCCGCGTCCTCTTCGAGGTGTCCGCCGCGGTCGCGAAAGCCGCGATGGACAGCGGCGTGGCCCGCGCCGAGGTCGACGAAGAGACGTACCGCCGGGAACTCGAAGCGCGCCTCGGCACGTCCCGCGAGATGATGCAGATCGTCGTCTCGAAGGCCCAGAGCGCCCCGAAGCGCGTCGTCCTCGCGGAGGGCGACCACCCGAAGATCGTCCGCGCGGCCTACCAGTTACTCGAGCAGGGGATCGCGGAACCGGTCCTGATCGGGGATCGTCACCGTATCTGGGAGCTGTCTGCGTCGCTCGGGCTGGACTTCGAGCCGGAGATCGTCGACCCGGAGGAGGAGTCGCTCGCGCCGTACGCCGATCGGCTCCACGAACTGCGCCGGCGCAAGGGCGTCACGCGCCGCGAGGCCGGAGAACTCATCGAGCGCGACGGCGACTACCTGGGGAGCGTGCTGGTGGAGATGGGCGACGCCGACGCGATGCTCACGGGGATCACCCACCACTACCCGACGGCCCTCCGCGCGCCGCTGCAGGTGATCGGCACCGCCGCGAACGCCAACTACGCCGCCGGCGTCTACATGCTCACCTTCAAGAACCGCGTCGTCTTCTGCGCCGACACCACCGTCAACCAGGACCCCGACGAGGAGGTGCTAGCGGAGATCGCGAGCCACACTGCGGAACTCGCCCGCCGGTTCAACGTCGATCCCCGCGTCGCCTTCCTCTCGTACTCCGACTTCGGCTCCGTCAGAAACGAGGGCACCGCCAAGCCCCGGCGTGCCGTCCGCGCGTTGCGGTCGGATCCGACGGTCGACTTTCCGGTGGACGGGGAGATGCAGGCGGACACGGCGGTCGTCGAGGAGATGCTCACCGGCACCTACAGCTTCTCCGACCTCGACGAACCCGCCAACGTCCTCGTCTTCCCGAATCTGGAGGCCGGCAACATCGCCTACAAACTGTTGCACAACCTCGGCGGGGCGGAGGCGATCGGGCCGATGCTGGTGGGGATGGACCGGCCCGTCCACGTCCTCCAGCGCGGCGACGAAGTCAAGGACATCGTCAACCTCGCCACGGTCGCGGTCGTCGACGCTCAGTGACGGCGGACGCGGCGACGTCGGGCGGAAACCACGTATTAACCGCGCGTTCGCGCCGCATAATTATGTCGTCGGGCACCGATCGCCGTCCCAGTATGGGACGTGAGGGGGAGAGCGGGGTCGTCGCGGGGCGGTCGCCGTAGATGGCCTCGCTCGAGATCTTCCTGGTGATCGGCGTGAGCCTGTTGCTCTCGCTCGTCCTGAGCGAAGTGGTCGAGCGCCTCGGCGAGCCCGGCTTCCTCGGGGAGATCCTCGCGGGCGTCGTCCTCGGTCCCTCCGTCCTAGCGCTCATCGGTAACGTCCGGCCGACGAACCCGTTCATCCTGATCTCGACCATCGGCGGGCTGCTGCTGTTCTTCGACGTGGGGTACCAGCAGATCGACCTCGACCGGCTCCTCGCCGCCCTCAGGCCGGTCCTGATCGTCGGGCTCTCGGGCGTGATCGTCCCCTTCCTCGTCGGGTTCGGGCTGGGGAGCGGGTTCGGCTTCGGCTTCGAATCCAGCCTCTATCTCGGTCTCGTCCTCTCGGTGACGTCGGTCTCGGTGGTCGTCCGGACGCTCCTGTCGCTCGACAGGCTCGACACGCAGTACGGCCGGTGGATCCTCGGCGCGTCGGTCGTCGACGACGTCGTCGGCCTGCTCGGCATCTCGATCCTCCCGCTGTTCTTCGTCGGCGGCGGGACGGAAGCGACCGTCTCCGCGCTCGGGCTGGCGGTTCTCTTCTTCGTCGGCACGGCCGTCTTCTATCGGTTCTTCGTCGACGAGATCTCCGCGCTCCTCGCGAGGTCACGGGTCGGGCAGGCGGACTTCATCGCGATCCTGGGGCTGCTCTTCCTGTTCGGGTACGCGTCGGACGCGGTGAACCTCTCGTACTTCATCGGCGCGCTCGCCATCGGGCTGATCCTCTCGACGAACGCACGGTTCGAGGGGAAGGACGTCCAGTCGAACGTGTACGGCATCGCCTACGGCGTGTTCATCCCGCTCTACTTCGTCGCCATCGGCGCGCGGATGAACCTCGGATCGCTGCGGCTCAACGCGTTCGTCCTGGCGTTCGCCGTCTTCGGTCTCCTCTCTAACTTCGTGGCGGGCTACGTCGGGAACCTGCTCGCCGGCGGTCGACGGGAGAACTCGCTGATCGTCGGGTTCGCGCTGCTCCCGCGATCCGAATCGGGGATCGCCATCGTGGCGCTCGGCGTCGCGCAGGGGATCGTCGGCGACCGGATCTTCGTCGCGTACCTCGTCGTGTTCGTCGTCTCGGTGTTGCTGACCCCGTCGCTGCTGAAGCGCGCCGTCGAACGAGCGGAGGCGACGAAGTCGGACGGTTCCGGCGGCGACGGTGCCTCCTCGTCGAGTCGGGACGACCGCGGCGACGGCGCGAAGAGCTGAGTATCGCCGCCGGCGAGCCGGGTACGGTACCGGGGTAACGCTCGCCGGTACCCTCGACCGCGTTCACAGCTGCGTCAGGTCGCCGACGTCGGCGTTGTTCGCGGGATCGTAGATGGGTTCGACGCGGACGTCGTACCGGAGGTCGTCGATGGTCGCCTGGGTCTGGTCGTCCTGCCACGGGATCAGTCCGACGGCGTAGGCGGCGTCGGGCCAGTCGACGAGCGTGTCGGTCACGGCGGATCCCGGTCGGCGTTCGAGGACGATCGCCGCGTTCCGCAGCGAGTCGTCCGCGCGGAGGACGCCCCCGCCCCTGATCTCGTTGTCGTTCACCAGGATCCCCCAGTCGCTCACGTCGGCCGGGGCACGGTCCCAGCGCTTCTCGGGCGCGTGCGCCATCAGGGCGGGGACCCGATCGGCGTTGATCGTGATGTCGTTGCGCTCGACGGCCACGTCACCGCCCGAGGAGTCGACCACGATCCCCCAGCCGGGGAGGAAGTCCCCGCTGTAGCCCGCCCCGTTGGGGTTCGTCGGCTCCTCGATGCGGATCTCGCAGTTCTCGATCCGGCCCCCCGCCTCCTCGGAGGTCTGGGGGTCCCAGTAGATGCCGTTGATCGACTCGTAGGTCCCGATGTTCCGGGGGTTCTGGTCGTTCAGGTCGATGCGGATCTCGCAGTTCTTGACATAAGAGTCACTACCACCATTGCGGGCAGCCGCCATCGCGCAGTTGACCCAGAGACAGTTTTCGAAGCGGTTCGTCCCATGGGTACCAACGTATGGAGCGCCGTCACCCGGATTGTTGAAGATGTTCAACTCCCGCCAGTAGAGCGTCCCGGCGTGGTTCTGAAATGCACCGCCGAATCCGCGAGAGGCACCGTGTCCCGTAATGTTGGCGGGGCCCCAGAAATGCACGTCCTCGACGTACCCGATCCCAGTCGTGTCCTGGATCGCAAGGAAGAGGAACCAGCGGTCGCCGTTCGCGTTCGAGGGGGTGAAACCGTTCTTCTGTAACTTCTGGACGTACAGCCCGTCGTTCGGTAGCAGTACGTGACCGATAGCGGCGGGTTGATCCTCGGTACCATACCATATCCTGTAATTCTTGAGGAGGATGTCTCTCCCTCCCGTCAACCAGAGGAGGTACGTCGACCCGTCTCCCTCCGGTCGAAATTCGACGTCCCGGCGATCAGCAGCTGTCCCGCGGATCCCGAACCGCTCGACGCCGTCCTTCTGTGCGACGATGTCCTGAGTCGTTGGGACGGTATACTGTCCGGGTGGAACCTCGATGAGCGTCCCCGTCTCGACGTACGGTTCCAGTTCGATCGGCTCGCTTCCCGTCGGATCCCAGCCGAGGTCGTCGACGGCGTTCAGCGTTCTATCGAAGGTGATGTTGTGTTCCGTGACCATCGTTTCGTTCCGTCGTGGGTGTGTTCGTATTCACGTTCGTGCTGGTGTCGCTACGCGCCGCCATCAGTACGTCCTCATCGAGATCGTCGGCCAGTCGAGCGCGTCCGGCGGGGGGGCGTCGCCCTCGGGTTCGGGGATGGGCTCCTCCGGCGGCGTCAGCCGGAGCGCCTTCGCGAGCAAGCGGACCTCCGGGGAACTCAGATACCGTTGCTGGTAGTCGAGCCACCCGACCGTCACGGTGTCGAACGTCGTCTCCGACCAGGGACGGCCGGTCACGTGCGTGAGGAGTGCCCGGAGGCAGTCGTTGCCGGGGCTCGAAGGCGAGTCCTGCCAGGAGAAAGGAGCGGCGAACGACGTCATCGGTACCCCGTGGGGGTAGACGTTCGCCCCAGATTCGAGCAGACGCAGGTCGCCGTCCTCGTCGCGGGTGTTCACCCGGGCGAGCAGTTCGGTGTTCTGCCGTCGCGCGAGTTCGGTCCCCGTCCACGCCAGCTCCGGCGACTCAACGACGATCTCGCCGTAGACGAGCGTCTTGAGGGCGTGAGCGACGAGGCGCTTTCGCCCGGACAGCGGCGGAGCGTGGCAGAGCGCCGCGTTCAGGAGCGCCGGGACGAAGTGTCTGACGTCCTCGTACTCGTACGCGTAGTTGACGTAGACCCGTGCGCCGGTTCGGTCGTCGCCCGGGACGACCGTCGCGACCGCGTCCGTGGGCAACGTCGAGAACTCGACGCGCTCGATGGCCGGCGTCCGGTAGACGTCGAACGCCTCTTCGACGGCGGTCCTCCGCATCGCGACGACCGCCGCTCGCAACCGAACGTCGGGGATCGTGTCGGCGAGCGCCGCGTCATCGAGCGCCTCGGCGGCCTCGTCTAGACCGTTCGGGTTCCCGTCGGCGCGGCGCGAGATGAGCGCCGCGAGGAACGTCTCGAAGTCGCGCTCCGACCAGTAGTACTCCTCGGCGGGTGCGAGCGCCGGCGTCCCGGGGTAGACCGACGGGACGAACAGGTCGCGGTCGGTCGGTTCGAGCGGTCGTCCACCGAGATCGTCGAGGGGGTCGTCGACCCCCTCGGCGGTCTCGTCATCCGTTTCGGCGTCGGACGCCTGGGCTTCTACGTCGCCGAACGCGCTCATCCCGACGAGTCCGGCGAGTCCACCGAGCGCCGCCCGCCGCGTCACCGTCAGTCCGTCGTCGGTAGTCTCTCGTTGTGGTTCGTTTCTTCGTTTCATTGACTTCTCCGATTCGGCAAAACCACAGTCGAGTGAATAATAATTAGTTATTGTCTTGTATATTTCGGAAAATAACCCTTTAACGATCGGTAGATTGTTTTGGAAAATATAATCACAGCGCGTCTACAGTCGGATAAAGGCGTCTGTCGGATTTGAGGGCGTCGACGGCCGACCGAACATGTCGGCCCCGGGTTTCAGGGTCCGTCGGGTCGATCCTCCGATCGTCACGATGAACGACCAGTCGATGTACGATCGGATCGGCGGCCGCGACGCCGTCGAAGCGATCGTCGACGAGTTCTACGACCGCGTGCTGAGCGACGACCGCCTGCGCGGGTATTTCGAGGGAATGGACATGAACGACCTCCGCGCCCACCAGGTACAGTTCATCAGCGCCGTCGCGGGCGGTCCGGTCGAGTACGACGGCGACGACATGCGCGAGGCGCACGACCACCTGAACATCTCCGAGCCACACTTCGACGCCGTCGCGGATCACCTGGACGCGGCACTGCGCGAGCACGACGTCGACGACCGCGACCGGCGCGCCGTCCTCGAGGAGGTCGCCGCGCTCAAAGCGCCCGTGCTCGGTCGATAGGCACCCGAGTCGGCGACCGACCCACGTCCGGAATCGGGTCGGCGGACGCGAGTCGACCGCGACGGGCGGTCGCCTACACCGCCGGTCACCCGCGCCGCCGGTCGTCCGTCGCCGCGTGACGCTCGACTAGTCGGTACATAACCGGCCACCGTCTCGCGATCGCGACGTCGCTCGAGGGACGGCGGCGCGGTCCTCCCGCTGCGCTCGCGATCCGTCCCCCGACGGTCCCGTCACCTCGTTCTCGGTGAAACTGTCCACAACTGTTCGCAACGACAGCGTTGATTATGTACCACGGAGGACATAGCAGTCCCCGTGGTAAAGCCATGAGACGCGCTGTACTCGTACTGCTCGCGTTGCTCCTGATCGCGAGCAGCGCACCCGCGAACGCGCTGGCTGGGACCGACGACGCGCGCGACGATCGATCCGTCGCGGTCGGACCCCAGAACTTCGAACTCCGTGACCTCACCGTGACCGTCGCCGACGTACACGTGGAGGGGACGGGCCTGCCCGACCGCTCGATCGACCGGGCCTCCTACACGGTCGACGACGCGACGGTATCCACGGACGGCTTCGTCGTCGTGTACCAGGACACCTCCTACCGAATCGGGGCCATCTCGGTGACCGTCGACAACGTGGGGCTCCAGGTGGAGAACGTCTCCATCAGCGACGCCTCCGGATCGAACTGACCCCGTCCGTCCCGGGGAACCGAGCGGCGAGTTATCGCAGTTTTCGACGGGCGACCCGTCCGCCTTCCGAGGAGCGTAGGGTGCGGGGCCGTCACCCGATCACGGGCACGCGGTACGTCGCCTCGTAGCGTCCGCGCTCGGTCGTCGCGCGCACGTCCACCGCGACGCCGAGGACGTGCGTCTCGCCCGCGCGGTCCTGAACGACGACGCCGTCGATCGCTCGACACGCGCCGAAGCGGCGACCCGGTCCGCGCGGGCACTCCTCGGTCGCCCACGCCCGCGCGGCGCTCCCGTTGTACCGCACCTCGTAGGCGGTTCCGGCGGCGACGCGCGACGCTTCGAGCGCCTCGACGCGGGGTCGGAGCCGATCGCGTACCGCCGCCGTCGCCGCCCGTCGCCGCCCCCATCGGTACTCGCCCGTCGCGTTCGCCCCGGCGTCGTGGACGGCCCGCTCGAGCAGCCGATTCGCGTTTCCCAGCGGATCGTCGTACTCGGCGCTCGCCCGCACGTCGGGGTGGTACCCCAGTTGCAGGTACGCGAGGACGGCCGGGGCGAGCGCGACGGCGATCACCGCGGCGGCGGTCAGGACGAGCTGCGCGCGGTCGCGACTCACGCGTACCACACCCGTATCGTCACGTCGCCGTGGGCGGTCGTCACCCGCGCCGCGCCGACCGCGACGCCGGCCGGCTTTCGGTATCCGACCGCGCCGTGGGGCGTCTCGACCCGATACATGAGGTTGTCCGGCAGGAGTCGCTCGACGCGCCGTCCCAGGGCCGCGCGCTCTCGATCGAACGCGTCGGGGGAGCGGGCGACCTCCGCCAGCCGCGTCGTCCCCCGGTGGCGGGGCGGTTCGTTCGCCAGCACGGTGGCGGCGTCGCTCGCGTAGGCGTCGAGTTGCGCCTCTCGCGTGTCCGCCGTCGGAACGCCGAGGACGAACCCCATCGTCACCACGAGGACGAGCACCGCGCCGACGCCCGCCTCGACGACCGACAGCGAGAGCTGTCCCCTAGCCATCGACGGTCACCGCCAGCTCAGCCTTCGTCGTCCGGGCGGGGTAGTAGGTGACGCGGACGCTCCCGCGCGGGAGCGGACCGTCGCCGTCGAACCGCAGGCGAGTCGTCTCGAAGCGCGAGAGCGCGACCTCGAAGGTCCCGTTCAGCCCCGACGGGTCGTGGAGGACGATCCGGTCGTTCGCGCGCACCGTCCGCACTGTCGTCCCGTCCGGCGGCCGCAGTTCGATCGTCGCGCGCGGGCTCCGACGGGGCAGCGTCACCGCGTCGCCCGCTACCGCCGGGAGCGTCACCGACTGGCGGCGCTGGACGAGCACGATCCGACGCGTCGTCGTTCCCCCGGTGGGATCGCCGCGCTCGACGACCGTCTCGCCGCCGACGCGGAGGCGGACGTCCCACCCACGCGCGACCGGAAACGCCTCGTCCAGGCGCGTAGCGTCGAACGCGCCCAGGTCCCCGGCGCGGAGGACGTTCGGCCGCGCCGTCAGCGGCGACTCGGCCGAGACGAGGCGCTCCGCGAGCGCGACCGCCGCGCGTCGCTCCGCCGGATCGCGCGTCGCCCCCGCGAACGCGCCGTCAGCGACCAGCAGCCCGAGGCTCGCCGTCGTCGTGAGCACGAGCAGCGCGACGGCGAGCGCCGGGAGGTTCGCCTGCCCCCGGCCAGTCCATCCGGTATCCCTCATCCGTCTCCCTCCCCGTCTCCCCTCCCGTTCTCGCGCTCGCCCGGCGTGCCCTCCCGTTCCTTAAGCCGGACGACGACGCCCCCGTCGGCTCCGCGGACGCGCACCACGGCGGGCTCGTCGCTCGTCCACGATCCCTCGACGCGGGCGACCTGCGGCGGGAGCGCGAGTCGGACGCGCCCGCCGACCGCGGGGTGCGGGTGATCGAGCACGAGCGTCTCTCCGTCCGCCCGGATCCGGTATCGCTCGCCGCGGATCGTCGGCGGCAGGTCGACCCGGACGCGGACGTCGACCGCCTCGGCCTCGGGCGGGACCGCCTGCTGGATCCGTTCGGCGGCCGCCGCGAGCGTCCGGTCGCCGACCGCGTCGCCCGCGGTCGAGCGGTAGCCCGGGACGACGCCGCCGTACAGCGTCGTCGTCAGGAGCCCGATGTAGAGGACGACGATCCCGGCCTCGAGCACCTTCCCGACGACGGGCGTCACGCCGCGGCTATCCACCGCCCACCTCCAGGTTCAGGTCGTGAACGACCAGGTAGGTCGTTCGCTCCCCCCGGAACGCGGCGACGACGCTCTCGACTCCGTCGCCGTCGACGTCGAGGCGGTCGACGGTCGCGCCGCGCTCGCGGAGGTAGTCCGCCCACGGCTCGGGCGTCCGCGTCTCCACCGCGAGGCGGTACGTCCCGTTCCCGACGCGCACCCGACGGTGACGGACGTGCGTCTCGAGCGCGACCGTGACGCCGCCGCGGCCCGAGATCGACACTCCCTCGCTCGCGTTCAGTCGCGGCGCGCCGACGACGAGGACGCCGCCGTCGCCCCGCGAGGCGGTGATCGGCGGTTCGACCTGCAGGCGCGCTCGACCGGGTCGTCCGCGGACGATCGCACCCGCGACGAACGCGACGCGGCGGTCGCCCGACTCGAAGACGAGCCCGCCGACCGCGACCGTCTCGACCACTCCCCCTCTCGCGTCGAGCAGTCGGAGGTCGCGCTCGACCGTCCGTAACTCCCCCCGCGCGAACGAGAGTCGGCCGCGGTGCGCGCCCGTGACCTCGACGGGGCGGAGCGCGCGGTCGACGTCCGAGGCGACGCGAGCGGCGTCGGCCTCGGCGGCGTTCTCCTCGACGATGGCCCCTATGCTGGCGGTCAGCGCGCCCATCGAGATCACGGCGACGCCGAGCAGGAGCGCGACGCCGACGACGTGCGACTGCCCCCGGCCGCGGGCGTTCGGGGGACCGATCATAGCATCCTCGCCCCCGCGAAGACGACGTACGTGACCGCGACGAGCGCGCCCGAGTGCAGCAGCGCCTCGTAGCGCCCGCGGCTCGCCATCCCGGCGAACCAGCCGCAGGCGAGCATCGTCGCCTGCGTGACGACGTAGAACAGGAAGCGGTCGCGTTCGAGGTCGACGGCGTCGGGGTCGAGCGCGACGCCCGCGGCCGTCCCCGAGACGCTCGACAGCTGTGCGAACCCGTCGAGGACGTAGCCGTTGACGGCGACCACGATGCCCACGACGAGCAGGGCGGTGGTCCACCCGACGGCGACGTAGACGAGCATCGACGACCGGAGCGCCTTGCGCTCGTGATAGAGCCGCCCGACCTCTGTCTGGAGCGTCTCGAACACCTCCTCCGCGTCGCTCCCCACGTCGAGCGCGCCCGTCACGAGGCCCATGGTCTGGGCGGCCAGCGGCGTCCCCACGCGCTCGACGAATCGATCGAGCGCGGCCGAGCGGACGTCGCCGTCCGCGGCGGTCATCAGCGAGAGGTTAAACGCGAGCGCGTCGACGTCCGACTGCAACGCGCCCAGGTCCACCTCGCGGGCGACGCGGGCAACGGCCTCGCCGAACGGTCGCCCCAGGCTGACGTGCCCCGCGACGGCGTGGACGAAGTCCTTGATCTCGCGGTCCTTGGCGTCGTCGAGGCGCGCCCGGCGGACCGCCACGCCGCCGACCGGGAGGCCGAAGGCGACGTAGCCGAACAGCCCCGCGTTCACGGGGTGGTAGCCGAGCGTCAGGCAGTAGGCGGTCACGGCGACCGCGAGCGGAGCGCAGACGAGTACCGCGTCGGACGGGTTCTCTCTCGCGCCGGCGAGGACGCCCCGAACCGTCTCGGCGGGCGCGTACGTCGGCGGTGCCTGGTCGGGCGGGCGGAGCGCGGCGATCAGCCACGCCGTCGTCGCGCCCACCGCGAGGACGAAGACGACGTTCCCGACGACGACGAGCGTCCGGACCGTGGCCGTCCCGACCGGGGTCGCGACCGGCGCGGAGAGGCCGGGCGCGAGCACCGCCATCACCGTGAGGATGATGACGAACAGCGCGGGCAGGACGAGCAGGACGATGAACAGCTCCGCGAGCAGTTCGAGGAAGTCCGTCGCCTGCTGTCGCGAGCGGGCCTGTCGGTGCGAGAGCATCCGCGACTCCAGGCGGAGGTAGCCCGCGAGCGCGTCCTCGCCCTGGGCGGCGTGTTCGCGGAACTTCAGCAGGAACGGCGACAGGAGATCCCGCGAGGGGGTGTCCCTGGCGACCATCCGGAGGCCGGCGTCGAGGCTCCCCGCGAGCGCCGCCCGGTTGAGGACGGCCCGGGCCGAGGCGGCCGTCTCGCCGTAGGCGTCCTGTTCGGCCACCTTGCGGAGCATCGTCCGGTGGTCGTCCGCCCCCGCGGCGAGCGTCCGCAGGTAGCGCACCGCGCCGGGGAGCGTCCGCTCGATGTTCGCCCGGCGGGCCGACGCGACCCAGCGCAGGTACTGTCCGCCGCCCCAGACCACCGTCCGCTTGCAGAGCGCCCCGAGGGCGAGGCCCGCCCCGGCGGCGACGGGTTCGCGCGGAAGCGCTGGCGCGTCGACGCGGTTCAGCACGGGGAGTCCCGCCTGCAGGAACGCCGAGACGCCGTCGAGGAGGTCCGCGGGGACCGCCAGCGCGAGCGCGGTCGCCCCCGTCGCGACGAGGAGGAACGCCGCCCAGGAGAGGCCGTACACCCGCGAGATGTATCGGTCGAAGCTCGCCCCGATCGCCGCCCCGCGGTAGCGCCGCCGGTCGCGTTCGTGTCGCCGCCGATCGGCGTGACGCGAGAACAGCGCGTAGAGGCCGCGTCCGAGCACGCCGGTCGCGTTACGCGTGGCCATCGCGCCCCCCGCCGACGCCGTTTCCACCGTCGTCTTCGGTTCCTCCACCGTCGACGCGCCCCCCGTCGAGACGCGCGTCGACCCCCTCGCCGTCGGTTCCGTCGTCACGGACCCTTCCCTCGTCGATCTCCCCCCCGCCGTCCTCTCCCCGTTCGCGCCGGCGCGCGTGCGCGACGCGCTCGACCGTCGCCGCCTCGTTCGCGCGGAGGTCCGCGAGGAAGCCGAACAGCTCGTCGGCGTCGCTGACGCCCTCGTTCACGAGGTACTCGACGTACCGGTGCTTGCGGAGGAACTCGCGCTCGACGGCCTCGACGGGGCGGTCGGTCCGATCCGCGATGCGGTCGAACACCGCCGTCCGGCAGTCGCGCGCGTCGTCGCCGAGCGCGGGGTGGTCGTACGCGAACGCGAACCCGCCGTCGACGGTGCGCTCGCAGACCGTGTCGTAGTGGATCGTCGTTCCGCCGCGCTCGACGACGCCACCGCCGGAGCCGGTCGCCGGGCCGTCGAGGAACTCGACGACCCGGCCGACGTACCGCTCGCCGCCGACGCGTTTCGGGAAGACGACGAGATCGAGTTCCGCGAGCAGGTAGGCCGGCAACCCCTGCTCGACGGCGCGGTTGACCAGCCGCTCGACGTCCTCGGCGTGGGTCGTGCCGAGGACGCCGTGGCCGGTCGAGACGATCTGCGCGAAGGAGGCGAAGCTCTCGGGCGTGTTGATCTCGGCGATGATCTCCACGTCCGGATTGAGGTAGTTCGTCTCGGTCATCAGATCGGCCATCGTCACGCGCTTGTACTCGCGCTCGTGGTCGCGCGTGGTGAGCGAGACGCCCGTCTCGTGGGGGAGCCACACCTCCCGGGAGCCCTCGTCGATGCTCACCGGGCGGTCGTCGAAGGGAATGAACGGAACGTGGGCGTTCATGAGCGTCGTCTTGCCTACCCCGGTCGGCCCCGCGAACAGGACGACGCCGTGGTGCTCGTAGAGCAACCAGAGCAGGGCGACGAGTTCGGTCGGGAGGCTCCCCGCCTCGACGAGGTCGACGGGCGTGAGGGGCTCCGGCGCTTGCTTGCGGATCGAGATGTGCGGCCCGCCCTCGCTGATCGTGGGGAGCGCGACGGCGCACCGGATCGTCTCGTCCGACCCCGGCGGCCGCAGGTTCACCTTCGCGCTGGGCGTGCTCGCGTTCACCTCGACGCCGTCGCTCGCGGCGAGTTGCGTGACGACGTTGACGAACTCCGCCTCGCGCTCGAAGGCCAGGTTCGTCGGGACGCGCTCGTCGAGTCCGCGGGGGACGACCTTCACCCGCTCGCCGACGCGGTTGGCCTCGATGTCCTCGAGCCGACCGTCCCTGATGGGGATCGTGAGGTGACCGTAGCCGACGTAGTCCCGGAGGACGTAGTAGACGAGATCGGAGAGCCGGTCGGGGGCGAACCGCTCGTCGACCGGCGGGAGGGCGAGGTCGTACGCGGCGAGCGCCGTCCGGAGGCGATAGCGGAGCGCCTCGAGCCACGTCCGCGCGTCCTCGGCGGTGAGCCGTCGCGAGAGGACCGCCTCGGCTCGTTCGCGGACGAACGCGGTGGCGTCGTCGTCCGCGGTCCCGTCGTCCCGCAGGAAGACGCCGTCGACGGTGGCCTCCCAGATGCGCTCCTTGCACTCCTCGACGAGCGCGCGGTCGCCCGGCAGGAGGTCCGGTTCCCTGATCGCGTACTTGGTCGTGAACGGGTCGTTCCCGAGGACGTTCTCGCGGTAGACGACGACGGGGATCTCGAAGTCGAGAAACGACACCGAGTAGCGCGAGAGGCGCTCGCTGGCGAAGCGTTCGAGGTGATCCGTCTCCGCGATCCCCGTTCGGACCGGCGCGTAGTCGGCCGTGTGAACGATCACCTCGCCGTCGCGCTCGTCGGCGACTTCGATGGCGTCGTCGAGCGCGTGCGGCGTCAGCGACCCGAGACAGCGCACCTCGGCGAGGACGTGGTAGGTGAGCCGAGCCTCCATCGCCGCGGAGAGGTCGGTCAACCGATCGACGGCGCGCTCGTACTTCGGCCCGACGCCGGCGGCCATGCGCTCGACCGCGCCCTCGCGCGTCAGCGGGGGCGTCGCGCTCGCCGCCGAGAAGTACTCGCGGACCCGACCGAGCGCCCGCTCGGCGTTCGTCGACAGCGACGGCTCCCGCGTCGTGTAGCGGAACTCGTCACCCGCGCGACGGACCGTCACGACGACGCCGGGGTGGATCTCCTCCTGTCGCAGCACGTCCGGCGCGTACCACGCGTCGGGCGCGTCCGGCGGTCGCGGCGGGGGAACGCCCACGGACGTATCCGATTCTGACATAGTCACGATTCGATACCTTTCGGTATTTAAACATTGTCTTCGGCGGCCCGTCGGCAGGCGCGTCCCCGACCTTTTGTCGCTCCCGACCCGACGGCGTGTGGTGAGTTCGCTCCTCGACCCCGGGATCTCGGAGCCGTTGTTCGCGTTCATGCGCCTCTACGAGCGCGTCTTCCACCCCCTGCCGTACGTCGCCGCGGTGGGGCTGGTCGCGATCGTCGTCGAGTGGCGACGCGAGGACGACGGCTGGCGTGGCCTCGGGTACCGGTTCGGGGCGTACGCGACGGCGCTCGCGGCGGCGGTGACGCCCGCCGCCGCCTACCTGCTGGTGACGCCGACGGGGATCTCCACCGCGCTCGTCGATCCGAGCTGGCGGCTGGATCTCGCGACCGCGCTCGGGGTGGCCGCGGGTGCCGGACTGCTGTGGGCGCTCTGGACCGCCAACGGGTGGGGGCGGATCGTCCCCGACGCGGCCGCGCTCCTGCTGCTCGCCCTGCTCCCGTACGCGGCGATCGCGCCGTTCTGGGACCTCTCCGGGCACGTGACGTTCACGACCGTGCCGACCCTGTTCCTGCTCCTCGTCGATCGCCGGTTCGGACCGCTCCTCGTCGTGCCGGCCGTGATGGTCGTGAACCGCCCGCTGCTGGGAGCGCACACCTGGTTGCAATCGGTCGCGGGGGTGGCGTTCGCCGTCGCCGTCATCGCCGTCGCCCGCAGAACGGTCCTCGACTGTGAGGCGTACGCCTGAGCGCCACGAGGAGCGTCTAGGAGCGGTCGTCCGCGGTCGAGCGCCTGATCCCGCTGATCCCGCTATTGCTCGCTGGCCGCCTTCAGCGACCAGAAGAAGGCGAAGTACGCGGCCACGCCGGCGAGCATGAACAGGTAGTACGCCCACCGCGGGCCGTCGACGACCTCGAACAGCAGGCTGACGCCCGTCACCCAGACGACGGCGAACGCCAGGTCGGCGACCATCCCCGACCGGTGTTCGTCGACGTGCTCGCGGAGTCGGTCGGGGAGGCTCACGGGCGCGGTCGACCCCCCACGGTCAGTCGCCGTCCGCGCGCGCGTCGACGACCAGGACGGGCCGCTTGGTCGATCGGAGGACGCGCTCGGTCACGCTCCCGAGGAGCGCGCGCCTGACGCCGGAGCGTCCGTGGCTGCCCATCACGACGAGGTCGACGTCGTGGTCCTCGACGTAGTCCGCGATGACCCGGTGGGGAACGCCCGCCCGGACGTGTTCGACGACCTCGACGCCGCGCTCCGCGCCCGCGTCGGCGACGTAGCCGGTCGCGGCCTCCGCGCGCTCCCGCAACTCGTCCATCTCGTGGAACCTGCCCGCGCGGAGCCGGTCGATCTGCTCGGTGCCGAGGCCCACCTCCACCGCGTCGATGTCGACGACGTACAGCGCGTCGACGGTCGCGCCGTACCGTTCGGCGAGGTCGAGCGCGTGGCCGACCGCGGTCTCGGCGACGTCGCTCCCGTCGGTCGGGACGAGGATGCGGTCGTACATCGTCAGTCGTCCGCGGGGGTCTCGCCCCCGCTCTTGGCGGCGACCGCCTCGGCGGCCGTCGTCTCCCGCATGGGTTCGGGGCTGTGACACTGCCGGACGAGCCGCTTGGTCCGCAGGTCCGGCTCCTCGGTGGCGAGCGAGACGCCGATGGTGACCGCGAACACGACGGGCGTGGCGATCAGCGCCGACCCGATCGCGGGCATCCACTGGGCCAGCGCCGGGACGAGCGGGGCCTCGACGCCGCCCACGTAGTTCGGGACGACCTCGTTGATCATCGGGATCGACCAGAGGACGAGCCCGGTGGTCATGCCGCTGAGCGCGCCCTTGCGGTTCGCGTTCTCCCACCAGAGCCCGAGGAAGAACATCGGGAACAGCACCGACCCGGCCAGCGAGAAGGCGTACGCGACGAGCGCCGCGATGGGCGCGGCGGGATCCAGCGCGGCCAGCGTCGTGATGACGCCCAGCAGGATGATGCTCAGGCGGCCGACGAGCACCTGCTGGCGCTGGGTCGCGTCGGGGTTGATGATGTTGGTGTAGATGTCGTGGGAGATGGCCGACGAGCCGGCGATGAACAGGCCGGCGACCGTCGCGATGGCGGCGGCGATGCCGCCCGCCGCGACGAAGCCGACGAACCAGCCGGGCAGGCCGGCCAGTTGCGTCGCCAGCACGACGATGACGTCGGCGGCCGCGCTCTCCATGCCGCTCGCGCCGTACACCGGGCCGACCTGCTCCGCGTAGAGGTCGGTCCCGAACGCGGCGAACGCGGGGGCGCTCCAGTACAGCAGGCAGATGAAGAACAGCCCCCACACGGTCGACCAGCGGGCGGTCCGCTCGTTCTCGACCGTGTAGAACCGCACGAGGACGTGGGGCAGCCCCGCGGTCCCGACGATCAGCGAGAAGCACGTCGCGATCCACAGGTAGTAGCTCCCGCTCACGAACGGCTCCGAGAACTCGCTGCCGAGTTCGCTGATGAGCTGGCCGTACTGGATCTGCGGGAGTACCGTCGAGTACCCCTGCGTGAAGCCGACGGCGTACAGCCCGGCGAGGAACGCGGCGATGAGGATGGTGTACTGGACGGCCTGGTTCTTCGTCGCGCCGAGCATCCCGGACAGCGTCAGGTAGCCGACGGTGATGGCCATCATGAAGACGACCATCGACTGGTAGCCGGTCAGGCCGAACAGGCCGATGTCGCCGAACACGTACAGGCCGACCAGCGCCATGCCGCGAGCCTGTCCGATGGCGTAGACGAACCCGATCAGGAACGTCGTGACGGCCGCGATGGCGCGGGCGGCGTCGGAGTTGAAGCGGTCGCCGACGAAGTCCGGGGCCGTGTACTTCCCGAACCGGCGCATCTGGGCGGCCATGAAGATCAGCACGATGAAGAACGCCGTCGTCCAGCCGACGACGAACGCCAGCCCGTAGACCCCGGACAGCGCGATCAGCCCCGCCATGCCGAGGTAGGAGGCCGCAGACATCCAGTTCGCGCCGATCGCGGCACCGTTCTCGAGGTTGCCGATCGAGCGGCCGGCGACCCACATGTCCTCTGCGTCGGCCACGCGGAAGACGAACCCGATCGCGAGGAACAGCCCCAGCATCGACAGCACGAGGACGGCCGGCAGGAACTTGAACGAGATGTTCAGCCCCTCCGGGAGCAACCCCCCGCTCTGGAGCGGGACGCTCGCAGTCATTCGGTCTCACCCCCGACGCCGTGTCTGATGCCGTACTTCTCGTCGAGCCGGTCGCGCTTGCGGACGTACCAGTACGAGAGGAGCAGGCCGGTGGTCGGAGCGCCGATCGCCATCAGGAAGTAGTGCAGCGGGAACCCGATGACGGGCATCTGCGTCGTCATGAGGTCCGGCGCGATGGCCGTCAGCGTCACCGGGCCGAAGACCGCGACGAACCAGACGGCGAACCCGGTCCAGATGATCCGCAGGTGATCGCGCATGTACGGCGTACTCGGCGACAGCAGGTTCACCTCGGCGTCGAGGTAGTTCGTCGGTTCCGCCGCACCCGTGGCCGTCGCCCGTCCCGTCGCGTGCCCGCCGTCCGCCGCCGCCGTCGGCCCGTCGCCGCTCGCGGCCGTCTCATCCGCGCCGTTCGCTCCCCTCCCCGCCGCGTCTCGCTCGTTCATCGATCCCCCCGTTCCGTCGCGGGCGGTCGGTGTCGCGCGGCCGGCGAGCGCGCGCGTGCGCCGGTTCGAGCCCCCCGGCTCGGCGGACGCGGCGTTCGAACCGACGACCGTACCCCCTGTTCTACCCCATGTACTATCATGACGGTTGGGACCGTGTACCACCAATGGAATAAGTGACGTGCCTAATTGCATTAAAAGAGTCTGTACGACCGTCCCGCGGATCGGCCGATCGCCGGATTCGACTCCCTGGACCGCCGTCGGGTCGGTTCGCGCTCGCCTCCGTCGAACGGTCGCCGTCGGGCGGGCGATCAGCGACCCCTAGACAGCTAGCGTCGGTCCCGCTCGATGACGGCGGTCAGGAGCTTCTGCTGGGCGCGCCTGAGGTGGTTGTGGAGCGTCGGCGAGGAGACGCCGACGGAGTCGGCGAGTTCCTCCGCCGTCGATTCGCGCGGCCACTCGAAGTAGCCGGCGTAGTAGGCGGCGCGGAGGACGGACAGCTGTCTGTCGGTGAGGACCTCGTCGAGTCGCTCGGGGAACGCCCCGCCGGACCGGACGGGCCGCTCGACCTCCCGCTTCGCGACCAGCCGCGTCCGGGGGTACGCCGCGCGGACGGTCTCGACCACCTCCCGGACGTCGACGTCGCTCGCGACCTCGCCGACCAGCGTGACCACCCCGCGCTCGACGACGAGGTCGCGGACGGTCCCGCCGCACTCGACGAGCGCGCCGACGGGCGAGTCGGTGACGACGAGTTCGAGCAGCGCGCCGTCCGCCCGCCCGCTGACGAGTCGCGCGTCCTCGATCGCCGGGGCGTCGGCCGCCCGTTCGAGCGCCGCGTCCGGCGACGCGCCCCGTACGGTGACGTAGTACAGGAACGCCCCGGCCTCGGCCGGGGCGATCCCCTCCAGTCGGAACGTGCAGTCGAGCGCGCTCGAGGCGGTCGCGAGGAAGGAACCCGAGGTCGACTCGAGGGTGAGTTCCGTCGCGGTGTCGGCGAGCAGCAGCCGCCGGTGTTCGACGCCCGCGAGCGCCGCCGCGACGTGCGCCCCGTAGATCGCGAGCAGGTCGCGTTCGGCCTCGGCGACCGGCGCGGTGGGGACGGCGCACAGCGCCCCCCGGGTCTGCCGTCCGTGCGTCAGCGGGACGACGATCACCGTCGTCCGTTCCGTCCTCTCCTCGACGGCGGTCGCCCTGATCGTTCCCTCCTCGACGGCCGCCCGAACGACCGCCCGGGCGGAGTCGTCGGCCTCGAGCGCCGCCGCGAGCGCGTCCGCCGCGCCGCCCGTCGGCTCCGTCCCGGCCGTCGGGTCGAACACGGTCGCCGTCCGGTAGGCGGCCGTCCCCGTCAGCCGCTCGCAGGCGATCGTCTCGACGGCGTCCTCGGTCGTCGCGTCCGTCAGCGCCCCGCTCGCCTCCCGGAGCAGTCGCGCGACGGTTCGAAGCCGCCCCGCGCTCCCCCGGTCGAACCGTCCGGGGCCGCCCCCGCCCCGTCGTTCGAACGCCCGGACGACCGCCCCCCGATCGGCCGGTTCGAGGTACGGGGCGAGCTGTTCCGGGCGATCGTACCGTCCGACGGCGAGCACGACCCGCGGATCGAGGCCGCGCTCGACGAGCAATCGCCGGGCGAAGTAACCCCGGAGGTCCCGGGTCGAGAGCCCCTCGAAGACCGCGTCGCCGGTCGCCGCCGCCGCGCGCGCGGCCACCTCGGAGACGAGCATCTGCACCCGTCTCGGCGACACCCCCACCAGCGGCTCGTCGGGCGCGATCCCCGCCCCGTCGGCGTACTTTCGCAGGTCGTGCTCCACGTCGGGCGGGAGGTACGCCTCGCGCGCATCCGACTCCTCACCGGGGACGCGCAGGAAGAAGTGATCCCCGTGGGGGAGCACGTCGACGAGGCGCACGCGCGTCACCTCCTCGGGGTGCAACCCCACCTCGCCGCACAACCGAACGACGACGTCCTCGCGGTGCGTCTCGGTCGCCCGGCGCAATCGCTCGTAGCCGGCCGCGTCGAGCGCGTCGCCCCCGCCGCGGTCCCCCGCGTCCCCGAACATGTTTCGGCCTAATGGATTACTCCGAAATCAAGGTTGGGGGAGTGGCGGGGGTATCACTCGAGATCTCGGCGAGTATCGAACGAATGGGGACGAGTGACGGGCGGTGAGGCGCTGATCTGTGCCTGCTGACGACAGCGGCGTTTCGATACGCTACGTATTCGCGAAACGACGGTCGGGGGTCACTCCTCGTCGGCCGGATCCCGGCGCACGACGGACTCGATCTCGCCGAGGATCTCTGGGTTGCGTAGCGCGCTGGTGTCGCCGAGCGCCTCGCCGTTGGCGATGTCCTCGAGCAGTCGGCGCATGATCTTGCCGGAGCGCGTCTTCGGGAGATCCGGCGTGAACACGATCGCCTCCGGGATCGCCATGGGGCCGATCCCCTCGCGGACGCGTTCCTCGATACGCGCCCGGAGGCAGTCGTCGCCGGGGTAGTCCCGCTCGAGGCTCACGTAGGCGTAGACGGCCCGGCCGGTGTCGCGGTCGTCGCCGCCGATGACCGCGGCCTCCGCGACGCCCTCGACCTCGACGATGCGGCTCTCCAGTTCCATCGTGCTGAACCGCCGCCCGGCGACGTTCACGACGTCGTCGATCCGGCCGAGGACCGTGACGTAGCCATCCGCGTCGACGGTCGCCTCGTCGCCCGCGGCGTACCGCCACCCGTCGGCGGACCGCCGCGGGTACCCGCCGCTCGCCCACCCCTCGCCGGTCGCGAGCGCGGCGGGCATGCCGGGCCACGGCCGATCGAGCACGAGGTGTCCCGTCTCGCCGACCGCCGTCGGTTCGCCGTCGCCGTCGACGACGCGGGCCCCGATCCCGGGCAGCGGCCTCCCCGCGCTCCCCGGCTTCATCGCGTCCACGCCGGGGAGCGTCGAGATCACGATCGCCCCCGTCTCGGTCTGCCACCACGTATCCACGATCGGACACGACTCGCCGCCGACGTGCGCGTAGTACCACTCCCAGACGCGCGGGTTGATCGGTTCGCCGACCGTCCCGAGCAGGCGCAGCGAGGAGAGGTCGTTCCGGGCGGGATACTCGGCTCCCCACTTCATGAACGCGCGGATCGCGGTGGGTGCGGTGTAGAACACGTCGACGGCGTTGCGCTCGATGATCCGCCAGACGCGATCCTTCTCCGGGTGGTCGGGCGTCCCCTCGTAGAGGACCGTCGTCGTGCCGAGCGCGAGCGGGCCGTAGACGACGTAGGAGTGGCCGGTGATCCACCCGATGTCCGCCGAACACCAGTAGGTGTCCTCGGGCTTGACGTCGAGGACGGCGCGGGCGGTCCAGGCGACGTGGGCGAGGTAGCCGCCGGTCGTGTGGGTGACGGCCTTCGGCGCGCCCGTCGTCCCCGAGGTGTAGATGAGAAAGAGGGGGTCGGTCGCGTCGCGGGCGACCGGCGTCACCCGCTCGCCCTCGTGGGCCGTCAGCAGGTCGGCGTAGCCGTACTGTCGCTCGCCGAGGTGCATCTCGTCGCCGAGACGGGAGACGACGACCGTCGCCTCGACGTCGTGGTCCAGGCTGATCCGGGCGTTGTCGGCCTTGTTCTTCTGGTTGGTCGCGGCCCCCCGCCGGTAGTACCCGTCGCAGGTGACGAGAAAGCGCGACTCGGCGCGCTCCATCCGGCTCGCCAGCGCCGACGCGGAGAACCCCGCGAACACGACGTTGTGGACCGCGCCGAGTCGCGCGCACGCCAGCATGGCGATCGGAAGCTCCGGGATCATCGGCATGTACAGCGTGACGACGTCGTCGGCCTCGACGCCGAGCGCCCGCAGGGCGACCGCGAACTCGTTGACCTCCCGGTAGAGGTCGAGGTAGGTGTACGTCTCCGTCTCGCCCAGCCGTCCCTCCCACTGGATCGCGACCTGGTTCTTCCGCTCGTCGAGGTGTCTGTCGACGCAGTTGTACGACGCGTTCAGCCGACCGCCGGCGAACCAGCGGAACGGCGGTTCGGTCCCGCCGCCCGCGAGGACGGCGTCGTACCCACGATCCCAGTCCAGCAGGTCGCCCGCCCGCTCCCAGCAGTCCGGCCACTCCCGCTCGAACGTCCGCCGGATCCCGGACTCACGCACGTTCGCCTGCGCGACGAACGACGCCGGCGGCTCGATCGGCTCGCGGTCGAGGAGTCGCCCGTCTGCGTCGTGTTCCATCCCGGGCGGCGCTACGGTTCCCGGGGGGTAAAGGGTTCGCGGGTCGCCGGTACGGCGCGGTCGCCCGACGCCCGCCCCGAACCCGTTTGAAATACCACTTAATCATAAAAATTCTAATTGTGAAATAATCGAAGAAAAGTATAATACGCCCCGAATCCTGTTCCCGACCGCGGCGCGTCCGCGGGCTTGTCAGTGGCCCGCGCGCACCGCAGACGGCCCGAGACGGGCCGCCTCCGCCGTCCGTCCTTCCACCCCTCCCTTTGGGGCCCCCGACGCGAGTCCACCCGCAGCGGAACGTCTCGTCCCCGGCCGAAGACCTATGCCGGTGTTCGTCCAACCGCCGCACGTGTCTGCAATCGAACTGGTCTCGCTGCGGAAACAGTTCGGCGGGGTCGTCGCCCTCCGCGACGTCGATCTCACCGTCCGCGAGGGGGAGGTGTTCGGCTTTCTCGGCCCGAACGGGGCGGGGAAGTCGACGACCATCGACGTCCTCCTCGATTACGTTCGTCCCACCGCCGGCGAGGCCCGGGTGTTCGGCCTCGACGCGCAGGCCGACGGCGAACGGGCGCGTCGTCGGATCGGCGCGCTCCCCGACATGGCGCTGTTCGATCACCTGACCGCCCGCCAGCACGTCTCGCTCGTCGCCGACGTGAAGTCGGTCGACGAGGACCCGATCGCGCTCCTCCGTCGGGTGAGCCTCCACACGGTCGCCGACCGGCGGGTCGAGGGGTTCTCGAAGGGAATGCGCCAGCGCCTCCTGCTCGCGATGGCGCTCGTGGGCGAACCGGACCTGCTGATCCTCGACGAGCCCTCGACGGGACTGGACCCGAACGGCGCGCGCGAGATGCAGCGCATCGTCCGCGAGGAGAACGCCCGGGGCGCGACGGTGTTCTTCTCGAGTCACATCTTAGAGCAGGTTGAAGCCGTCTGCGACCGCGTCGGCATCCTCGACGACGGCAAACTCGTCGCCGTCGACACGCTGGACGGCCTTCAGTCGGACGTCGGCTCCTCGACCGTCCTGACGGTGACGGTCGACGAACTCTCCGAGCGGGCGGTGGCGGCGGTCCGCGCGGTCGAGGGTACGGGGGAGGTGCGCGTCGAGGGCCGGACGCTCTCGGTGAGCTGTCCCGACGAGCGGAAGGTCGAGGTCATCGACGCGATCCGATCCGACGGGGCGACGGTTCGCGACCTCGACACGAGCGACGCCTCGCTCTCCGACCTGTTCGCGACGTACACGGCGGGGGCGACGGCGTGAGCGTCCGCGCCCTCGCGCGCTACCGGGCGCTCGACCCGTACCGTTCGACCGAACTGCACGTCACGGCGGGCCTGCTCGCCCTCGTCTTCGGCCTCGCGGGGTACCAGTACGGCGGCATCGAGGGTGCGCCCCTGGCGTCGGCGCTCCGCATCGGCGCGTACCTCGTCCCGCTTCTCGCAGTGATGCGCTACTCGGACGCCGTCGCGGGCGACCGCGCGACCGGCCGTCTCCGGGGACTGCTCGCGCTCCCGGTCTCGCGCCGGGCGGTCGTCCTCGCCACGGCCGTCGGACGCGCGGCGTCGCTCGCCGCCGCCGTCTGCGTGGGCGTCCTGGCCGCGACCCTCGCGTACTCCGTCCGCGGCGGCGTTCCGGCGATCGCTCCGACGGTCGCCGCCGCGTTCTCCGTGCTCGTGCTCTGTCTCTGTTACACCGGGATCGTCGTCGGCGTCTCGGCGGCCTCGGCGACCACCACGCGCGCGTTCGCCGCCAACGTCGCCCTGTGGCTGCTCGTCCAACTGTTCTGGGGGACGGTTCCGCGCGCCGTCGCCTACGCCGGGCGGGGATTCACCGGTCCGATGTCCCGTCCCGACTGGGCCCCCGTCTTCGAGTCGCTCAGTCCGATCCGTGCCTTCCAGGTGATCTTCGACGCGACGACGGGCGTGAGAGCCGTCACCCCGACCGCGATCCACGAGACGCCGTGGTTCGCCGCGCTCGTCCTGCTCGCGTGGACTGTGGCCGCGCTCGCGGTCGGTCTCGCTCGCTTCGATCGGGCGACGCTGTAACCTCCGGTCCGACCGACCGCCGAGGGGAACGGGGATAACCCCGCCGCGCCTATCGGTTCTCGTGGACGGTGGCATCACGCAGACGGCGCTCGCCCTCGTCGTGCAGTACGGGCTGCTCGCCGTCTTCGTCTTCACGTTCCTCGAGTCGTCGATGCTCTTCCCGCTGCTGCCGAGCGAGGTGGTCGTCCCGGCGGCCGCCGCGGCGCTCGTGACCGACCCCGCGAGCCTCGCGCTGTTCGTCGCGGTGGCGACCCTCGGAACGACCTGCGGGAGCGCCGTCGCCTACGGGGCCGGGCGCGCGGGCGAGGAGGCGCTCGACCGGTACGGTCGCTACCTGCGCCTCTCGGAGGGCGAACTCAGGCGCGGTCAGCGGTGGTTCCGCCGGTACGGCTCGGGATCGGTCTGCTGGGGGCGGCTCCTCCCCGTCCTCCGCTCCGTCGTCTCGATCCCCGCCGGGGTCGCGGAGATGAACCCCGCGCGCTTCGGTCTCTACACCGCCGTCGGCGCGTTCGCGTTCAACGCCGCGGTCGCCGGACTCGTCTACGCCGGCGAGGAGCGGTCGATCTACGCGGTCGCCGTCGGGACCGCCGCGGACGCGCCGCTCCTCACGCTTCTCGGTCTCCTCGCCCTGATCGCCCTCGGACTCGCCGGGTGGCGGCTGTACGTAAACGTCGAATGAGTCGCGGGGACGCGATCAGTCGGTCTCGTCGAACGGCGAGCGGGCGCTCTCCGGTTCGTCGCCCGGTCGGGCGATGAGGTTCTCGCGCCCGATGCTGATCTTGCGGATCTCGCCGTTCTCCTCCATCCGGGAGAGCAGGCGACTGACCTTCGACTTCGACCAGTCGGTGTTGTCGACGATGTCGGCCTGCCGCAGGCGGCCGCCGCTCTCGTCGAGCAGTCGCATGATACGGTCCTCGTTGGTCAGCGGCTCGGGGACGGATTCCGGTCCCCCGCCGTCGCCGTCGGTGACCTCGGGGGCGGTCGTCGCCCCGGCGCGACCGCCTCTCCGTCGCGCCCACAGGATCCCGACCGCGACCAGGAGGAGGTACGTGCCGGCGACCGCACCGACCAGCGGGAGCTGTTCGTCGGTCGGGTTGAGGAGGCTACGGAGCCCCGTCGGCGGGTTCGGATCCGTCCCCGCCTTGATCTCGGCTCCGTCGCTGGTCCCGTCGCCGTCGGTGTCGGCCTTGTTCGGGTCCGTGCCGTGCTCGTTCACCTCGGCCCCGTCGGAGAGGTCGTCGCCGTCGGTGTCGGCCTTGTTCGGGTTCGTGTTGAGGTCGTTCTCCTCGCCGTCGTTCAGTCCGTCGCCGTCGGTGTCGGCCTTGTTCGGATCGGTGCCGTGGATGGTCACTTCCTTCCCGTCGGGGAGCCCGTCACCGTCGGTGTCGGCCTTGTTCGGGTCGGTCTTGGTGTCCTCGACCTCCTGGCCGTCGGGGAGTCCGTCGCCGTCCGTGTCCGGGTTGCTGGGACTCGTCCCGTATTTCGTCACCTCCTGGCCGTCGGGGATGCCGTCCCTGTCGGAGTCGACCTTGTTCGGGTTCGTCCCGTAGCCGTTCGGCGGCTTCGCCACCTCGACGCTGTCGGAGAGGCCGTCTCCGTCCGTGTCCTCGTTCGTGACGTTCGTGCTGTGGACGTTCACCTCGTTTCCGTCCGGCAGCCCGTCGCCGTCGGTGTCCCGGGCGAGGGGATTCGCGGCCCCCTGAACCTCGGCTCTGTTGGTCAGTCCGTCGCCGTCGAAGTCGCCGCCGGCGGCGAGGACGTGCACCTTCGTGCTCGCGCGGTCGACGCGGGTTCCGTTGCCGTCGGTGAGGACGACGCGGACCGTCTGCTCGCCGCGAACCTCCTGAGGCCACCTCTCGAAGCTGAAGGAGACGGTCTGGTTGCCGCTCCCCGAGACGGGCTGGCAGGCCAACTCGTCGAAGCTCCCGTCGCTCCCGGCCTCCACGCACACCTGATAGTCGCCGGACCCCGTCGAGACCGCCGCGTCGAGACTGTAGGACTGCCACTGGGTGAGGTACGTCACGTCGCCGTCGGTCGCGACGACGCCGTCGCCCGCGTACGAGACGTTCGCGATGCTCGCCGTCTGCGCCGCGATCGGCACCGCGCCGGCCGTGCAGAGGAGCAGAACGGCGAGGGCGATCGCGACGCGACTTACGCTAGTGGTCCGGGGACTTGACATTGTGTGCGCCGTAATGTACCCCTTATCGCCGCGTAACATAGCCTTTTTTCGTTTCCGTTTGTGAATGTGAGACGAAGCGTAAGTCGCGTACGAGCCACCTAACGGGCGGTTGTGGCCTCGAAACAGTCTGCAACAATGTCTGTCTCACCCCGAAACCGATGGGACGACTCCCTCGCTTTATCCCCTCCGATGGCATCAGGGGAGAGTGCACATGAAGTCGAACACGCGGAAGGTTCTGGCCGCCCTGCTGGTGGCCGGCCTGCTGGTCATCGCCGGCTGCGCCGGTCCCGGCGGCGGGAACAACACGACGAACGCGACGAACGACACGAACGTGACGGGCAACGACACGAACGTGACGGGCAACGACACGAACGTCACCAACGACACGAACATGACCGGTAACATGACGAACAACACTACCGGTAACATGACGAACGACACGAACATGACGAACAACACGTCCATGATGAACAACACCACCATGGGCAACAACTCGAGCGCGTAACTCGGTCGTTCAACCACCGTCGATTCACTTTATCGGACACCACGGGTGTGAGCGACAGCGACAGCGTCGTCGTCACGCGCGGTGACGCCGCGATCGAGTCACTCCCGCCGGTTCCACCCTTTCACTTCCCCAGCGCCAGCCGAGCGCCGGTCCGCTCCGGTAGCCCGGCAGTCTCGACGGCGGCCCGCACGCGCTCCACGTCGTAGGGGACGCGCCGCTGCTCGACCGACGGTCCGTCGACGTCGAGGACGGCGTAGGCGGCCCGGGGGTCGCCGTCGCGGGGCTGTCCGACGCTCCCCGGGTTGACGACGAGCGTGCCGTCGACGTACTCGTCGTGCTGGACGTGCGTGTGTCCGAGCAGCAGCGCGCGCTCGTCGCCGAGGTGGGGGGAGAGCGCCCCGAACTCATCGGGGTAGACGTACCGATCGCGCTCCGTCGGGTGGTCGTGGACCAGCCGCACGCGCCCGTCGCAGCAGGTGGCCCCCTCGGGGAGCGCCGCGAGCCACGCGCGCTGGTCGTCGTCGAGCCGTTCGCGGGCGTACCGCAACCCCTCGTAGGCCATCTCGTTGTGCCGGTACGCCGCCGGCGTCGCGACCGACCGATCGTGGTTGCCCTGCACGACGTGCGCCGCGGTCTCCCGGACGCGCTCGACGCACGCCCGCGGGTGCGGCCCGTACCCCACGACGTCGCCGACGCAGACCACCGCCTCGACCGCCGGCATGTCGGAGAGCACCGCCTCCAGCGCGACAGCGTTCGCGTGAACGTCGGAGATGACACCGATCTCCATACGCGGACTGCGCCCGCGCGTCCCTTCAGTGTTGGCGCACCAGTGTTGGCGCGCCAGTGTCGGCACGTCGTGTCCGCACGTCGGTGTCCGTACGTCGATATCGGCACGTCGGTGTCCGAACGCCGATCCCGGTACGGTTCGTCGCCGCCGCGACCGATCTCCGCGGTCGCCGCCGGACGCTCGATCCCGCTACGTGACTGCGAACCTTTATTTCTACTGGTCGGATAGGCGAGGTGTGAATCGCGAACGCGCCACGCCCCTGGTCCTCGCGTCGCTGGCCGTTCTCGCCCTCGGTGCGGCCGCCGCCACGCTCGACTCGGCTCGGAGGGGTCCCGTCGCCGGCTCCGGGAGCAGCCAGGGCCTCCCACGGCCGACGCCGTCGCCGGCCCCGCCCGAGGAGCTGTCGATCCTGTTCGAGGTCCTTCTCGGCCTGCTCGTCGTCGTCGCACTCGCCGCGGTCGCCCGCTGGCTCTACCGCGAGGGCCGGTCGGCGGTGGTCACGACCCTCGTCGCGCTGGCGGTCGTCGCGCTCCTCGTCCTCGTCGTCTACTCCCTCTTCCCGTTCGGCGGGCCGCTCCCGGGGGTGAACGCGTCGAACGCGGGCAACGGGAGCGGTCTGTTCGGCGGGAACGGGCCGGGACTGTTCCCCGGCGGGGGGAACGGGGGCGGCGAGTCCTCGCTGCCGATCGCGGCGATCCGCCCCGCGCCGGCGCTGCTCGCCCTGCTCGCGGTCGTCCTCGTCGGGGCCGTCGCGGTGGTCGTCCGGGCGACCGGCGACGGCGGGCCGCCCGACCCCGCCGCGGAACCCGAACCGTCCGACCCCGTGGACGTGCGGGCCGTCGGCGCGGCGGCCGGTCGCGCGGCGGATCGCATCGACGCCGACGCCGACCTCTCGAACGCCGTCTTCCGGGCGTGGAAGGAGATGACCGATCACCTCGACGTGTCGAACCCCGACGCGAGTACGCCCGGGGAGTTCGAGGCGGCGGCCGTCGCCGCCGGGATGGATCCGGCGGACGTGCGCGAACTGACGGGCCTGTTCGAGGCGGTTCGGTACGGGGGCGTCGACGCCGACGAGACGCGCGAGGAGCGCGCCGTCGTCGCCCTCCGGCGCATCGAGCGCACTTACGGGGGTGACGGGTAGATGCGCGCGCTCGCCCGCCTCGGGGCGCTCCTGGCCCTCGCCGGTCTCGTCGTCGCCGCGCTCCCCCGGTTCGGAGCCGGTCTCTCGCCGCCCGACGCGCTCCTCCTCGCCGTCGGCGCGGTCGCGGTCCTCGCGGGCGTCGTCGGCCTCCGCGCGCGGCGGCGGACGCCCGAGACGCCGCCGCTCCCCGCCCCCGAACGGCGGCGGTCGGCGACCGTCCCCGGCGGATCGTTCGACGCCGACCTCTCGTCGGTCACCGCCTTCACGACCGTCGGTTCGATGCACGACCGCGACCGGGTGTACGACCGCCTGTACGCGACCGCCGTCGAGGTACTCACCCGCTACGACGGCTGCACGCCCGAGGAGGCCCGCACCCGACTCGCGGCCGGTTCGTGGACGGACGACCCGCTGGCGGCCGCGTTCTTCGCCGACGAGGGGCGCGTCGGGCGGCCGCTCCGCGAGCGACTCCGCGCCGTCGTCTCGAGCGACCCGGCGTTCCGCCGGCAGGCCCGTCGCGCCGTCGCCGCCCTCGATAGCCGGGCGGCGGGAGGGCGGTGAATGGACGTCCCGCTCACTCGCCGGACGGAGTACTGGCGCGGGCTGAACGCGATCACCCTGCTGCTCGCGGGGGTCGGCATCCTGGTCGGTCGCCCCCCGCTCGTCCTCGCCGCGACGGTCCCGCTCGTCCTCGCCGCCGTCGCGCACGGCGCGTCGCCGCCCGACGTGCGCCTCTCCGTCGAGCGGACCCTGTCGACCGACCGCCCGGCGGTGGGCGAGTCCGTGGAGGTGGTCGTCGAGGTGACGAACGAGGGCGACGCGCTCCTCGCGGACGTGCGAGTGCTCGACGGCGTCCCCCTCGCGCTGGCGGTGGCCGACGGCAGTCCGCGGCACGGGACGGCGCTCCGCCCCGGTCGTTCGACGACCTTCTCCTACGCGGTGACGGCGGCGCGCGGCCGCCACCGGTTCGATCCGCCGCTGGTCGTCGCCCGCGATCCGACCGGCGCGGCCGAGCGCCGCGTCGAGGTGCCGTGCGAGACGGAACTGACCTGCGTCCCCCGACTTCCCGCCCCCGTCTCGCTCTCGATCCGCGCGTCGGCGACGGGCATCACCGGCGAGACGACGACGGGGGAGGGGGGACCGGGGATCGCCTTCCACTCCGTGCGCGAGTACCGCCGGGGCGACCCGCTCGGGCGCATCGCGTGGCGGCGGAGCGCGGGCACCGACGACCTGCGCACCGTCGAGTTCCACCGCGAGCGCTCGGCGACCGTCGTCGTCGTGATCGACGCCCGCGAGGAGGCGTACGTCGCGCCCGCCGCGGACGACCCGCCCGCGATCGAGCGGTGCGTCGAGGCGGCGGGCGCGGTCCTCCGGGGTCGCCTCGACGCCGGCGACCGGGTCGGCGTCGCCGCGCTCGGGCCGACGGACTGCTGGCTCGCGCCGAGCGCGGGCGACGGCCACCGACAGCGGGCGCGCGACCTCCTCGCGACGCACCCGGCGCTGGCACCGACCAGGCCCGACGAACCGTTCTTCCCGACGCTGCGGCTCTCGCGGTTGCGGCGGCGGTTCCCGGCGGGCGCGCAGGTCGTCCTCTGCACGCCGCTGGTCGACGACTACGCGGTCAGCGCGGCCCGTCGTCTCGACGCCGCCGGCCACCCCGTGACGGTCGTCAGCCCCGACCCGACGGCGTCGGCGACCGCCGGCGAACGGCTCGCGCGGGTCGAGCGCTCGCTGCGCGCCTCGACGCTCCGCGAAGCGGGCGTCCCCGTCCTCGACTGGGCGGACGAACCGCTGTCGACGGCGGTCGAGCGCGCCGCCCGGAGGCGATCGGCGTGAGCGAGTCGGTCGTCGACGCCAGACCGTCCGGCGCGGCGGTCGGGGTGGCGACGGCGGCGGCGCTCGTCGCCGCGCTCCCGCTCGCGGTCACGCCCCTCTCGCTCCCGCTCGGACTGTCGGGCGTCCTCCTGCTCGCGAGCGGCACCGCCACCGGCTCGGAGCGGGGGGCCACGGTGGGCGTCGGCGCGCTCCTCGCGGGGGTCGTCGTCGCGGGCCTCGGCGGCGCGGGGGCGGCGACCCTCCTGTTCGCGACGGGGGCGTCGGTCGTCGCGTGGGACGCCGCCGCGCAGGCGATCGACCTCGGGGCGACGCTCGGCCGGGCGGCGGACGCTCCACGGCCGCTCGCGGTCCACGTCGCCGCGACCGCCGGCCTCGTGGCCGCGGCAGCGGCCCTCGGCTACGTCACCTTCCGCCTCTCCGCGGGCGGGCGGCCGCTCCTCGCGCTCGTGCTGCTGCTCGTCGGCGCGCTCGCGCTCGCGGCGGCCCTGCGCGCCTGAGGCGTCGTCCGGTCCGACCGGCGGCGTCGATCGGATCGTCGTTTCGGTCGGACCGTCGTCTCCGATCAGACCGTCGGGACGGGGACGGCGTCGAGCACGTCGTCGACGACCGCCGCCTTCGACACGTTCTCGACCGTCGCGTCGGGGGTCAGTACGAGGCGGTGGGCGAGCACCGGTCGGGCGACGCGCTTCACGTCGTCGGGGGTGACGAAGGCCCGGCCGGCGAGGACGGCGCGCGCCCGGGCGGCCTCGAACAGCCGCTGCGTGCCGCGCGGCGAGACGCCGACGCGGACCCGGCGATCCTCGCGGGTCGCCCCGGCGAGCGCGACCACGTAGTCGAGCAGGTCGTCCTCGACGCGCACCCGCTCGGGGACCCGTCGGAGCGCGCGGACGGACTCGGGGTCGAGGACGCGCTCGACCTCGGGGCTGCGCGTCTCGCGGCCCGCCCGCCGGCGGAGGAGTTCGACCTCGCCCTCAGGGTCCGGGTAGCCGACGCCGGTCTTCGCGACGAAGCGATCGACCTGCGCCTCGGGGAGCGGGAAGGTCCCCTCCTGTTCGACGGGGTTGGCCGTCGCGACGACGAAGAACGGATCCGGCAGCGCGCGGGTCTCGCCGTCGGCGGTCACCTGCCCCTCCTCCATCGCCTCCAGCAGGGCCGACTGCGTCTTCGGCGGCGCGCGGTTGATCTCGTCGGCGAGCACCACGTTCGCGAAGATCGGTCCCTCGGTGAACTCGAACTCGCGGGTCCGCTCGTTGAAGACGAACGTCCCCGTCACGTCGGCGGGCAGGAGGTCGGGGGTGAACTGCACGCGCGAGAACGACAGGCCGAGCGCCGCGGCGAACAGGCGGGCGGTGAGCGTCTTCCCGGTCCCCGGCACGTCCTCGATGAGCACGTGTCCCCGGGTGAGCACGCCGAGCAGCACGTGGTCGAGGAACTCCCGTTCGGCGACGACGCCGGACAGCACCGCGTCGGCGACCGCGTCGCAGGCGTCGCGCGCCTCGTCGATGTCCATGTCGTGACGCAGATCCGTGGGTGTTTATGACTGTCGAATGATACTGTCCGCAACCGAAACCGACTAATGGCGCGGCGGGGTACTCGGTGGTGAGCCGAGGTAGCCTAGCCTGGCCAAGGCGGCAGATTCGAAATCTGCTGTCCGCAAGGACTCGAGAGTTCAAATCTCTCCCTCGGCGTTTTCGCGGCATCACACGGCGAGCGGAGCGAGCCATCGATGCCGCGAAACCCGGTCGTGAGATTTGAAGCAGGGAGCGAGTGATACGAGCGACCGTGGTCGCGTGAGCGCCAGCGAACGCGATCAGAGAGCGAGTGATACGAGCGACCGTGGTTCAAATCTCCCCCTCGGCGCTTCTAGCGAGACGACGTGACGAGCGAAGCGAGTAACCGGTCTCGCGGAGCGACAACGGGTGATTTGAACGAGAACGGACGCAACCTGAGAGCGAAGCGAACGGTACCGTCCGTGCGTGGCTCACGACGCGGCGATACCTCGACAAACACGGCGAGACGCCGGCCGAACGGGGTGAGCGAGCGCATACAGTGCTAAAGAAGATCCGGCGGTACGACGTCGACGAACTCGCAGCGTGGCTTCGGACGGGCGAGATCGACGAGGATCGGCTCTATCCATGACCGGTGGCACACTACGCGAAGCTTCAAGACGGACGGCAAACTACACGAGAGTAATGAGTAAGCGCGCCCACGACGACCGCGCGATCGACTACGAGGAGCTGAACGAGCACCTCGACCGGCTCATCGAGGAGGACCGCGAACTGCTCGACGTACTCGCCTGATCGCTGCCGTTCTCGTCTCGGTCGTCGTCGGACGACTCGAGGCTCCCGAGGATCGTCGCCTCCTTCCCCTCCGTAGGCTCGCGTCTCTCGCCCGTGAGTGACCTGCCGGCCGTGCTACCACACTGATCGCGCCGGTTCCGACGCCCCCGCGAACGGAACGAGCCGGCGTTACACTCGCTCTACGTCCTCGTCCTCTCGTCCGTCAGCCCCCGGTCCCACCATCCCGCCGCGGAAGGCGAACCAGCCGAGCACGGAGATGAAGAGGATGGGCGGGAGGATCATGAACCCCCAGAGCGGTTCGAGACCCCACGCGAGCAGGAGCGCGACGTCCGCCAGGCCGAGGAGGAGAAACGGCAGTATCGCGATGGCGGCCCGCTTGCGCGTGATGGAGGTCTCGCCGTAGCGCATACTCCCCGTCGGCGCTCCGGGGGCAAAAGCCCCCCGCTCCCGTTCTCGTTCTCGTTCTCGTTCCCGTTCCCGTTCCTCCGCTCCCCCGCTCCGTTTCTCTCACCCTCTTTCCGTCCCTCCCGCCCCGCTCTCGTTCCCACCCCTCCGTTCGAGGGAGCGACTTCCCTCGCCGCGTCGCGTAGACTTTTGGTACCCTGGACCACAGCGCTGGGCATGACCGGGGATCTGCTCTTCTCGTCGGCGACGGACCTCGCCCGCCGGATCCGAACGGGCGACCTCTCGTCGGTCGCGCTCGTCGAGGCCTGTCTCGACCGGATCGACGCACGCAACGATCGAACGAACGCCTTCGTCACCGTCTGCGCGGACGAGGCGCGGGCCGCCGCGGCGGCCGCCGACCGCGCGGTCGAACGGGGCGACGACCTCGGGCCGCTGCACGGTCTTCCGGTCGCGATCAAGGACCTCACGCCGGTCGCGGGCGTGCGGACGACGTACGGTTCGGTCCCGCTCGCCGATCACGTCCCCGAGCGCGACGCCCCGGCGGTCTGCCGCCTGCGCGCGGCGGGTGCCGTCGTCCTCGGCAAGACCAACACCTCCGAGTTCGGGCACGTCGCGACCACCGACAACGACCTGTTCGGTCCGACGGCGACGCCGTACGACGCAGAGCGCACGGCCGGCGGCTCCTCCGGCGGGAGCGCGGCGGCCGTCGCGGACGGCCTCGTCCCGCTCGCGCAGGGGACCGACGCCGGCGGGTCCGTCCGCATCCCCGCCGCCTGCTGCGGCGTGTACGGTCTCAAACCGACCTTTGGTCTGGTGCCTCGGCGCACGCGCCCCGACGCGATCGCCGACGCCCTCCCGTTCACCTGCACCGGCCCGCTGACGCGAACTGTGGCGGACGCCGCGCTGCTGCTCGACGCGATGGCCGGGGCGCACCCCGCAGACCCCTTCTCGCTCCCATCGCCGGAGACGGAGACGGGCTTCGTCGCCGCCCTCGACGCGCCCGTGACGGATCTGCGCGTCGCCTACAGCCCGACGCTCGACGCCTTCCCGGTGGCGGGCGAGGTGCGCGACCTCGTGGACGAGGCGGTCGGTGCCCTCGCCGACGCGGGGATGACGGTCGAGCGCGCCGATCCCGACCTCGGCGGGATGTGGGATCGCGCCCGCCGGGGATCGCTCACGGTCTTCCAGGCGAAGATGGCGGCGCTCGCCGCCGGCTCGGAGGAGGCGTTCGGCGTCGACCTGCGCGAGCGCATGGACGAGTTGAGCGGCGTGGTCGCGCCGATGATCCGCCGCGGCCGGGAGCACTCGGCCGTCGCGCTCTCCGAGGCGAACGCCGTCCGGACGGCGGTCTTCGACGCGGTGCAGGCGCTCCTCGGGGAGTACGACCTGCTCGCCTGTCCGACGCTCGCGGTGCCGCCCTTCTCGAAGGAGGCGTTCGGCCCCGAGGAGGTCGAGGGCGAGCCGATCGACCCCTACGCCGGCTGGTACCTCACCCAGCCGTTCAACATGACCGGCCACCCCGCGGCGTCGATCCCGGCGGGCTGGACGGACGACGGCCTCCCGGTCGGGCTTCAACTGGTCGGTCAGCGCCACGGCGACGCCACGGTGCTCGCGGCCAACGCCGCCTACGAGCGCGAGCGGCCGTGGCGGGGGCGGTACCCGCCGCGCTGACGACTACCCATTTAAATGTCGTCGACCAGTTCCCCGAAGCGATCGACGGGGATCAGTTCCATCGTCTGCATGTCCAGCCCGCGACGCTCGACGACGAGCGAGATCTGGAGCGCGCGGTCGCGGTTCGGCGCTTCGAACAGGAGGAGGTAGTCGTGCTCGCCGAGGACGGCGTAGGCGTCCGTGAGAGTGCCGTCAAGGTCGTGGATCTCGTTACGGATCTCCCCCCAGACGCTCGCGAGTTCCTGAACGTTCTGGATCGTCTCCCGCACGTCGACGAGCGCCATGTACGTGTTCATGTACCGCGGTAGTGGGTGTCACTCAAAAGTCGTTCCGGCCGCCCGATCGAGTCGGTCGAGTCGGTCGAGTCGGTCGAGCGTCGCCTGTTCTCCCCGACCGTCCCGCGCGCGGAGTCCCCGCTCGCGTCCGGTGCCGACGAGGTAGCCGTCGATCGGTGTGGGATCGTTCGGGACGGCGTCCTGAACCCACAGTCGCGCGCCGGGTGTGCTCAGCTCCCCGGCCCAGCGGCGCGCGAGCGCCTTCGTCTCGAACTCACGGTGCGGCCCCCGTTCGTTCACCCACTGCCCGGCCGCGGCGCTCAGGCGTCGAGCGGACGGTTTCACGGCGACGACGTATCCGTTCTCCTGCATGTGCTATCTCTCCCGCTGACTGTACGCGCCGGCTGAGGGTAGCTTTTCATACCCCCATCGTGAATGACAGAACATGACCGCGACTGCCACGGTGCGCGGTGTGGGCGTGAGCGTCAGCGAGGACGGTCACCGCACGCCCGTGGTACTGCTCGACGCGAGCGATCGCGTCGTTCCGATCTTCATCAGCGACGATCAGGCCCAGTCGATGCAGCTCGCCCTCGACGGGGAGAACTTCGAACGACCGCTCACGCACGACCTCCTCGTCGACATGGTCATGGAGTTCGGCGGAGCCATCGACCGCGTCCGCATCGACGACCTCGCCGACGCCACCTTCTACGCCAAGATCGACGCCGAACAGTACCGCGACGGCGAGCGTCGTCAGCTCTCCTTCGACGCCCGACCCAGCGACGCCATCGCCCTCGCGCTCCGCACCGACTGCCCCATCGAGATCAGCGACGAAGTGATCGACCGGGCGGGGCGGCCGGCGTCTTCCTTCTAGCGCACCTCTTTCTTCGTCGGGTGCGCCTTCGGCACACCGCTCCTCGAGAAATCTGTTCTGCGAAGCGGCGCGAACGCGTACCGCTCCGGGTGAACGACGCTCTCGTACGTGTGACGTCCGGGAGAGGTCGTCACTTGATTACCCGTCGGCACGTGAGGTAGGTAGGCCATGGTCGAGTACGAGACGCTCTACCTGCGAGTGACGAAGGAGGAGGCGGCCCGGCGCATCTCGGAGCGCGTCGAGCACGTGGCGTGCGCGGACGAGGGGGGCGTCATCGACTACCGGACGAACGTCGGAGTCCACCTCGCGACCCTGTCCGACGTCACGCTCGAGTCGGGCGAACCGGGGACGAAACTGCGGTATCGAACGTCCGTGATCCGTCCGCACCTCTTTCACGCCCGTAACGAGGCGCGGCAGATCCGCGACGCCGTCGAACGGTACCGGACGAGCGAGCGCGAGCGGTGACGTCCCGACGGCGGACGCGCTGCCCTACGACGGCACCACCGTGATCGCCTCCCCGCGATCGATCGCCCCCTCCATCTCCTCGGCGATCGCGCTGCCGCGGGAGACCTGGATCTCGCCGCCGCGGGAGACGGTGGCGGTGAAGAGGTAGTCGCCGTCGGCGCGCACCTCGACCGTCTCGCCCGCGTGGCCGCCGAGCGGGACGATGATGTGGCGGCCCGTGATCTCGGGGGTGACGCGCTCGCCGGCGCTCCGTTCGCCGCCGGAACGCCCGCCGCCCCCGGCGCTCGCCCGGGGGCGCTCGTCGAGCGTCCGCACGTCGATGTCGATGCCGAGGCGGTCCTCGATCTGGTTGATGCGACCGCCGCCCTTCCCGATGACGTAGGAGATGTCGTCCTCCTCGACGTAGACGACGGCCCGGTTCTGCCCCTGCAGGTCGACCTGCACGTGGCCGCGGGCGACCGAGCGGATCTCGCGCTCGATCTCCTGCTTCGCGATGCGACCGACGCCCGTCTCGCGCTCCTCCTCCTCGTCGCCGAGGGGGACGGTGACGACCTGGCGGTTGAAGGTGTAGATCTCGTACTCCGGCGTCCCGGTCTCGTGGTCGCTGACGACGATCACCGGGCGGGCGAGGTCCTCCTCCATCAGCCCGGCGGGTACCTTCACCTCCGTCTTCACGTCGTAGACGGTCGTGAGGTCGCCGGCCTCGACGTACGCGACGGTGTCGACGACCTGCGGGATCATGCCGAGTTCGACGCGCCCCACGAGACGCTGGAGGGCGTCGATGGCGCGCGTGGCGTGGACGACCCCGACCATCCCGACGCCCGCGAGGCGCATGTCCGAGAACGTACGGAAGTCGCTGGTCTTTCTGACCTCGTCGTAGATGGTGTAGTCCGGCCGGACCATCAGGAGGGCGTCGGCGGTCTTCTCCATCTGCCCGTCGAGTTCCGTGTACTGCGTGATGTTCGGGCCGACCTGGAGGTCGCGGGGCTTCTCCATCGTCTTCACCGAGTAGTCGGCGTCCGCGAGGAACTCGGCGACCGCCTGCGCGAACGTAGACTTCCCGGCACCGGGTGCCCCGGCGATGAGGACGCCGCGCTGCTGGTCGAGCAGGCGCTCTTTCATCTCCTCGACGTGGCTGTAGTCCTCGATGCTCGTCTTGGCGATTGGCCTGACGGCGGTGATCTCGACGCCGTCGCTGAACGGCGGTTCGGCGATGGCGATGCGGTAGTTGCGGAACTGGACGATCCGCATCCCCGGTTCGGAGAGTTCGGTGAAGCCCTCGTCGGAGGCGTCGGCGGCGTTTCTGATGTCGTGGACGTACTCGCGCATCGTCTCGTCGTCCAGTTCCTCGTCACCGATGGCCTCGTAGCGCATCTCGCCGACCGTGCCGCGCTTCGCCATCGGGACCATCCCCGTCTTCAGGTGGACGCTCATCGTCTCCTCGTCGAAGTAGGACTCGACGGCGAGTTCCCCCACCTCGGTGTCGTACGGTTCGAGGTAGCGCACGTCGAGGCCCTTCGCCTTCGCCACCTCGCCCTGCACGACGTCGCTGGTGACGAACGTGGCGTCGTGCTCGCTCGCCACGTCGCGGATGATCGCGTCGATCTCGCCCGCGCGGGCGCGACGGATCTCCTCCTCGTTCGGCCGGCGGCCGACGTATTCGAGCTGGACCCGCCCCGCGTCGGCGAGTTCCGCGAGGCGCTGGAGTTCTTCGAGGCCCTGCCAGCCGATCTCGCGGTCGCTGTTGGCCTGAGCTTCGAGTTCGCTCACCACGGCTTCGGGGACGTAGACGACGGCGTCGGCGAACTCGCCGCTCTCGACCAGCTCGGACACGCGGCCGTCGACGACCACGCTCGTGTCCGGAACGACGTTCATACGGTACCTGCGCCGCGCCGCCGTATAAGCGTGTTCAAGATCGCAACAGGAATTTAGCCCCCGGGGCCGAGCCTCCGGCCATGGACGACGTTCGAACCCTCGCCCGCGACCTCGTCGCGACCCCGAGCCACGAGGACGAGACCGCCGCCGGCGAGTACCTCGCGGACTGGCTCCGCGAACGCACCGACGCCGCGGTCGCGCACACCGACGCCGGGGTGATCGCCCGGCGAGATCCCGGGGTGGTCGGTAACCGAGGCGACGGGAGCGGCGGACGGAGCGGGGACGGCGGAGACGATGGGGAGGGCGAGGAGGGCGAGGAGGGCGGGGAGGGCGGGGAGGGCGGGGACGGCGGGGACGGTGGGGGCGACCCGAACGACCCGTGGGCCGTCGACGGGGGCCTCGCGCTCGTCGGGCACCACGACGTGGTGCCGCCGGACGAATCGCAGGTCGACGCGGACGGGGGATACGCCATAGAGGAGCGTGACGGCCGCCTCTACGGCCGCGGCAGCGCCGACATGAAGGGTGCGCTCGCCGCGATGTGCTGCGCCTTCCGCGACGCGGACGCCCCCTGCGTCCTCGCCTCGTTCGCGGGCGAGGAGCGGGGCGGCGCGGGCGCGCGTCGCGCCATCGACTCGGGGTTCGCGCCCGACTACGCGATCGTCGGCGAGGGGTCGACGGGCTACTCCGCGCCCGGCGTGACGGACGTGGCGGTCGCGCACAAGGGGCGGCAGGCGAGCCGGCTGGTCGTCCGCGGTGCCGCGGCCCACGCAAGCGAACCAGAAGCGGGCGAGAACGCGATCTACCGGGCGCTCGACGCCGTCGAGATCGTCCGCGGCCTCGACGCGCCGACCGCGACCGTCCTCGGTGAGGACCTCGCGGGGAGCGTCGTCGTCACCGAGATCGACGGCGGTAGCGCGTGGAACGTCGTCCCCGAACGGTGCGAGGTGACCGTCGACGAGCGCACCGTCCCCGGCGCGCGGGCGGACCTCGGGCGGGTCGAGGGGATCGAGGGCGTCGAGTGGCGCGTCGAGCAGGACCTCCCGCCGATGGCCTGTCGGGACGACGCGTTCGCGGACGCGGTGCTGGCCGCCGCCGACGGAGCGCAGTCGGGGTCCCCCGAGCGCGTCGCCAAGCCCCACGCGACCGACGCCGGGTGGCTCGCGGCCGCGGGCACGGCGTGCGTCGTCTGCGGCGCGGCGGAGCCGGGTGAGGCGCACACCGCAGGTGAGAGCGTCTCGCTCGCCGTACTCGATCGGTGCTACGGGATCTACCGGGAGGCGATCGAGCGGGTCGCATCGCGCTGACCCGACCCGGGGCGGCCGATAGTATATATCGACCGGCGACCTGTCGCCGGTCGATGCCCTCCGACGACCCGTCCGGTCTTACGCTCCCGCTGCGCGTTCTCGCCGCTCTCGCCTCGCTCTTCGCGCTGGTCTCCGGGGCGTGGCTCGCGCTCTACGCCCGCTCCCCGTTCGCCCTGGCCGTCGGCGCGCTGTTCGTCGGCGGCGGTCTCGTCGGCCTGTACGTCTCGGTCGCGGATCCTGTGAGACATTCAGCAAGTTGATAGGATGCCGTGACTAGTCGTCACGCATGGCGACAGAACAGCAGTCGCGGTACGACGAGTTCCTGGATCGAGTCAGGCGAATCAGTAACCTCCGATCCGCCGGGATGCTGCTCTCCTGGGACCAGCAGGTGGTGATGCCGGAGGGCGGCACGCCCGCCCGCTCGAAGCAGCTCTCGACGCTCTCCGCGCTCTCTCACGAACTGCTCACGACGGACGAGATGGCCGCCGACCTCGACGCCCTGGAGGCGGCGGACCTCGACGCCGACAAGCGCGCCGTCGTCCGCGAACTCCGGCGCGAGCACGACCGCGCGGCGAGCGTCCCGGGCGACCTCATCGAGGAGATCTCCGAGGCGACGAGCGAGGCGCTCCCCGTCTGGCAGGAGGCGAAGGAGGCGGACGACTTCGACGCCTTCGCGCCGACGCTCGAGCGCCTAGTCGAACTCAAGCGCGAGTACGCGGCGCACGTCGATCCCGACGCGGACCCCTACGAGGTGCTGTTCGCCGACTACGAGCCGTACCTCGACCTCGACACCGCGGAGCGCGTGCTCGAACGCCTCCGCGAGCGGCTCGTCCCGCTGATCGAGGAGATCCAGGCGAGCGACGTCGAACTCGCCTCCCCGTTCGAGGGGCGCTACGACGACGAGACGCAGATGGCGCTCGCCCGAGACGTGCTCGACACGCTCGGCTACCCCTGGGAGCGCGGTCGGCTCGACACCGCCCCCCACCCCTTCATGTCCGGCACGCAGTTCGACGCCCGCGTGACGACGCGATTCAAGGAGGAGGACCCCCTCGACGCGCTCACCGCGGTGATCCACGAGTTCGGCCACGCGACCTACCAGCTCGGACTCCCGGCCGACGAGTACGGCACGCCGCTCGGCCAGTCGCGCGACCTCACCGTCCACGAGTCCCAGTCGCGGCTCTGGGAGAACCACGTCGGGCGCACCCGCGCCTTCTGGGAGCTGATCGCGCCGACGGTGAACGAGCACCTCGGCACCGACGCGACGCCCGAGGAGGGCTACGAGGCCGCGAACCGGATCTACCCGGACAACCTCATCCGCGTCGAGGCGGACGAACTCACCTACCACATGCACGTCATCCTCCGCTTCGAGATCGAGCGCGACCTGATCGCGGGCGACCTCGACGTGCGCGACGTGCCCGAGGTCTGGAACGAGAAGATGGAGGCGTACCTCGGCGTGCGCCCCGACACGGACGCGGAGGGCTGTCTGCAGGACATCCACTGGGCGCACGCGAACTTCGGCTACTTCCCGACGTACTCGCTCGGGAGCGTCCTCGCCGCGCAGCTCTACGCCGCCGCGGAGCGCGACCTCGGCGACGTGGACGCGCAGGTCCGCGAGGGTGACTTCGACCCCCTGCGCGACTGGCTCCGCGAGCACGTCCACCGCCACGGCCAGCGCTACACCACGCCCGACCTCGTCGAGGAGGCCACCGGCGAGGCGTACACGGCCGACTACTTCCTCGACTACGCGGAGGCGAAGTACGGGGAGCTGTACGACCTCTGAATCCGGCACCGATCGACCGACCGGCGATGCGCGACTCGCCGTCCGTTGGTCTCCTCCGTCCGTCGCACATCCCCGGGAGGTACGCCTCCCGGCCGATCCCCCGCGATCTCGGTGAGCGACACCGCCAGCCGAACGCTATCGAAATAGTATTCCTCCTCTCCGGAGAGCTATCGATGTGACAGTATCACACCGATCTCGAACCGATCCGCGCGACCGACGCCGGTCGCGCTCCCGGCCGGTCCCGCCCCGCGGGTCGCGCGGCCGACGGACGCTCGACGGTTCCCTGGACTAATGCGGCTCCTCGACGTCTTCAAGCGGTCGCTCTCGCCGACTGGCGATCTCACCTCGCGGACGGTCGTCGGGGGGTTGTGGCTCGCGTTCACCAACGGCGGCAACAGGGTCCTCGAGACGGTGATGCTCGTCGTGCTGGCGCGGCTGCTCTCGCCGGCCGACTTCGGGCTGTTCGGCATCGCGCTGGTCGCCCTCTCGGCGCTCAAGCGCTTCTCCCGGCTCGGGCTCGACACGGCGCTCATCCAGCGCAGGGAGGCGAACGTCGACGCGTACCTCGATACGGCGTTCACCCTCCAGCTTCTCAGGGGCGTCACGATCGCCGCAGTGGCGTACCTCTCCGCGCCGCTGGTCGCGTCGTTCTTCGGCGAGCCGCGCGCGACGCTCCTGTTGCGCGCCGTCGCTCTCGCCACGCTCTTCGAGATGCTCTACAACCCGGGACGGGTCTACTTCGAGAAGGACCTCGCGTTCCACAGGCAGTTCGCGTTCTCCCTCAGCGGGACGCTCCCTCGGGTCGCGGTGTCGATCGGGTACGCGGTGTTCGTCGAGGCGACGGTGTGGGCGCTCGTCGCCGGGTTCGTCGTCGGAAACGGGGTCAGGATGGTCGCCTCCTACGCGATCCACGACTACCGCCCCTGGCCGCGGTTCGACCGCGCCCGCGCCGCCGAACTCGTCGACTACGGCAAGTGGATCCTCGGCTCGTCGGTCGTCACGTTCCTCTACGGCGAGGGGGACGACGTCTTCGTCGGTCGGTTCCTCGGCACGGGTGCCCTCGGCGCGTACCAGCTCGCCTACCAGCTCTCGAACGCCCCCGCGACGGAGGTCGCACACACCATCTCGCGGGTCGCCATGCCCGCGTACTCGAAGGTCCAGAGCGACGCGACCGCCCTCCGCGAGGGCTTCCACCGCGCCCTGCGGCTCTCGTCGCTGATTTCGCTGCCGGTCGGCGTCGGGATCGCCGTCGTCGCGCCCGTCTTCGTCCCGACGTTCCTCGGGGACGGCTGGGAGGCGATGGTCGTCCCGATGCAGATACTCGCCGGCTTCGGCGTGCTGCGTTCGGTTCGGACGTGTACCTCCCCGCTGTTCAAGGCCGTCGGTCGTCCGGACTACGCCGCGAAGCTCCACGCGCTCCGGCTGTGCGTCCTCGTCGTCGCCATCTACCCGCTCACCGCCGCGTTCGGGCTCCCGGGAACGTCGATGGCCGTCCTCCTGACGAGCGCGGTCGGCATCCCGGTCGCGACGTGGCTGGCGATCCGCATCGTCGACGACGACCTGCGCTCGCTCGCCGCCATCGTCGCGTTCCCGGCGGCCGGGAGCGTCGTCATGGGCGTCTGCGCGCTCGCCGTTCGACGGGCGGTCGTCGACGCGGGCGGGCCACTCGCGGCGTTCGTCGCGACCGTCGTCGCCGGCGTCGTCGCCTACGCGCTGGTCATGCTCGCGCTCGAACTGCGATTCGACATCGGACTGAACGAGTTCGTCGGGCAGGTGCGACGGAGCCTCTGAGCGTGGCGAACCCGCCGCCCTCGACCGATCGCCGCCTCAGACGACGCGGTTCACCAGGTCGTCCCCGCGCTCGGCCCGCTCGACGTTCTCGACGACCAACTCGCCCACGTCGGCGTGGTAGCGGTTGGTCATCGCGCCGACGTGCGGGGTGAGGATCACGTTCTCCATCCCCCACAGCGGCGACTCCCGCGGGAGGGGTTCCGGGTCGAACACGTCGAGGCCGGCCCCGGCGATCTCGCCGGCGGAGAGCGCCTCGACGAGCGCGTCCTGCTCGACGACGCCCCCGCGCGCGACGTTGATCAGGTAGGCGTCCCCGCGCATGGCGTCGAACTCCCTCGCGCCGAACATCGCCGCCGTGGCGACGTTCAGCGGGACGGCGAGCGCGACGAACCGCGCGTCGGCGATGGCCTCGTGGAGGTCCTCCGGTTGGTGGACCTCGCTCACGCCCGGGACGGGGTCGGGCGAGCGGCGCACCCCGACGACGTCCATCCCGAGGGCCGCGGCGCGCTCTGCGATGCCCCGCCCGAGCGTCCCCAGGCCGACGACGCAGAGGCGCTCGCCCGCGAGGGTGAACGCGGCCTCGTAGGGCTCGCGCGCCCACTCGCCCGCGCCCTGGTAGTCGCGGTAGACGTGCAGCCGCCGGGCGAACGCGAGCATCATGCCGGCGACCGTCTCGCCGATAGTCGTCCCGTGGATGCCGGTGCTGGTGGTGAGCGTCACGTCCGCCCGCTCGTAGCGCTCGACGGGGAACTCGTCGTACCCCGCGCGGACGCAGTGGACCCACGGGACTTCGAGGAAGGCCTCGTCCGGTCCGAAGGCGACGACGCCGTCGTACTCCTCACGGCGCTCGGGATCGAAGCGCGACGCCTCCAGGTCGCGCTCGCGCAGGTACTCGAGGAGCAGTTCGGGATCGAACACCGGGGAGACGGACTCGTGGACTGCGACGTGCATGGTCGACGCTCGGCGCACGAGCGTAATAGGAGTGACTGAACGGGCGGCTCGGTCGTGGTCCCTCGTCACACGGGGCTCAGTGGAGTCGACACAGCAGCTACTGATGGATTTTGGCTCGTCAGAGGGTGTGAAATGGCGGCTCAGTTGAAATTCATCGTCATACGGGGCTCGGAGGGGGTAACCGTCATCATCGCCGCCAAAAGTGATTTGACGTTGTTACCCAAGAATCCCTCTGTTTTTGATCGGGGTACCGGATCGACGGTTAGTCTGAGGCAGGACGGGAGCTGGGACTTCGTGAGTGAGTAGTACATCCTGGAACATCATCCTCGCGGTAGACGTGCACTGTTGGAGATTCAACGGCGTCTTGGATTTCGCCGATCGAATAGGGCGTTTCACCGCCCTCTGGAAGAACGATCTGGAGACGGCTGTCTGTTCCTTCGCTCCAACTCGCAGTTGAGTCGTTGTATAACCCTCGCCGTTCGTGTCGTCGCTCTGCTGGCGGCTTATCTAGATCAGCCGAATCCACGACGTACACACCGATTCGGGTCATGCGTTGTCTCTCATATTACATCACACATTATAACTCCCACGGTCACCCAGTCAAGTGGCGAGGCAACTGATATTATTGGCGAATAGGTCTGCGAACGACTCGTTTGTCTCATCGAAGAATACATCATCGTAGCGACGAACCGTCGCCAGGATTCGATCTCTGTGAACCGAATTATTGATTTTCGTCGCGATTGTACGCGTACGTTCACAGAGCATATCACGATCGAGAGTAAGTGGTTCTGACCTGACCTCGTTGATGAGCCGAATTGATTGCTTCGCTTTCGTACAAGCGGCGGGGAGTACGTTGTGAGTCTGATACTCTTGATCTGCCTTGTCGAAGTCGAATACGTATGCGCGACCGCTTTCGCCGATTTTGAGGTTTCGAGAACCGAGATCTTCGACGCCAGCGAGTAGTTGAACACTGAGTAGGTCTTGAAGCCGCCCTTGATCTACTCTGTCTGCAATGCCGTTGTCGGGGAGCATAAGTACGGGCCATGTCTCTTCGACTGGTGTACCAACTTCCTCAACAATGACCTTCCGCTCCCCAGAGAGCCACTGATGTCTGGGGACATCAATACCAATTGCGTCACAGAATGCCCAAACAGCCATTTGTGAGTGAGCTTGACGAATCCGCGGCTGTCGTGTACTCCCCACGCCTGGGTACTGTGTGGCGAAAGCTCTCACCTGCTCGCACTCTTCTGCGAACGTGTAGATCGTCATGCTATCAGCCCGTCGACCACTATATCGTGATTCTTTCAGTGGTTGTTCTGATTCGATGTGGCTCAATTCGAATTCAGGCCAGCCGCCAACCCCAGCAGGCGATGCAGAGGGTTCTGAGTCCGCCAGGACCTTACAATCGGTCGGTGAAGCCATCCGGTATCGGGGCGCGATAGAATTGCCCGAGAGTAGCGTGCGTGCAAATGACCCTGGTGTCGTCCTCGACTTCTCGTCCCAACTCATTGGTTTCCCAATTCGTCATGGAACTCCGTTATACCTTTTCGATTATGTATATTACGCGTGAAAGTCACACTTACTGTATCTATCGCTACGAGGAGTTAGAAATGCGCGAGGAGGCAATTCGAACTCACTGTTTCACGTCCCGGTTAGATCACGTGATCGATAAGGGGGAACCGACCTCCCGGATGTACTTCTCCCCTGACTCACGGAGGGAACGTCGTGGTGACGCCCGACCTCGATAGCGCTTGACTTCATCGAGTGCCTCCTCGAAACTGATTCCCTCTTCACAAGCAAGTACCGTTGCAATCACTGCAGCACTTCGAGAGATGCCAACCTCGCAGTGGACTAATATAGTTTCATCACTGTGATAGTGAGCCCTCACTGCATCAACTGCCTGCTTGAACTGCTTATAGCTGAGAGAAGGCCCATCGACGAGGGGAATGAACTCGGTTGTCAGTGGCTGTTTGGATGAACTGACTGTGATAACGTGATCAAACTGAGTATCGACAACCCCTTGACGGGCGGCTCGAGTGCTGCCAAGATATAGCGAACGCTGACCAATCTGCTCGCAGGTCACGGGGTGTCGAAGAGCCATACTATTCTGTGCAGTAGTCGTGCTGCAACCCTCTTGAATCCTCCCCATATCCGTTTTTATATTGATTTGTGGTTGACGCTCCCTTGGCGGTCAACGGAGCAATCGATTCTCGCTCTCATTCCCTGCCTTCATCCTCGTCCCCGTCGCTCCCGCATGATCCACCCGCGTCCTCGTCCCACCTCGCCCGCTCACGCGCCGCCTCCGCCAGCGCCCGCACGTCCCCGACCGACTGCGGGCCGTCCTCGGTGACGAGCGTCACCGCCTCCGCGGGCGTCACGTCGAACGTCGGGACGTACGCCGACAGCGGCGCGTCGCCGTCGTAGATCGCCTCGCGTCCGCGGGACTCCAGGTCGGCGTCCGTCGCTGGGGCGACCTTGTCGGCGGCCGCGACGGCGTAGACCGGGATCCCCTCCCGACCGGCCGAAAGCGCCGCCGCGCGCGTTCCGACCTTGTTCACGACCCGCCCGTCCGCGAGCACCGAGTCCGCCCCGACGAGCACGGCGTCGATCGGTTCGTCCGCGAGCGCCTGCGCGACGGCGGCGTCCGGGAGGAGCGTCACGGTCGGGCCGTCCGCGTCGTCGTCCCCCGCGAGCGCCTCCGCCACCGCTACCCCCTCGCCGTCCGGGCGCGACTCCGCGACGTAGACCGCCGCCGGATCGGCGCGCGCGAGCGCCTCGCGGACCGTCCCCGACCGGGAGAGCGTGAGCACGCGCGCGCCCGAGACGAGTTCTGCGGCCTCGCGGGCGGCGTCCCCGTCGGCGGTCAGCGCCCGGTCGATGGCCGCCCGCGCGCGCTCCGCGACGGCGGTCGGGTCGCCGTCCGCCTCGGCGGCGACGCGGTTCACCCGGTTCGCGACGACCGTCATGCTCGGGCGGGCGTCGCGGAGGTCGCGGGCGAGCGCGGCGAGCGCCCCCCACTCGGCCTCGTCGCGCGCGACGGCCTCGGCGGCGCGGTCGCGGAGGACCTCGAGCGCCCGCACCGAGACGTACGCCGCCCCGTGGGTGCGGTCTTCGACCACCGTCTCGACCGTCGGCGCGACCGCCGCGTAGGACTGCCAGAGGTCGGGCACCGTCTCCCGTTGGAGGATCTCGGTGGGAGGTACCCACTCCCACTCGACCGTCTCGTCGTTGGTCGTCACGGCCCGCGAGTCGCAGTCGAAGAGGTAGGGGTGGACGACCCAGCGCACGTCGAGCGCCTCGTCGCGCACCTCGAAGGGATCGCCCCGCCGGACGAACGTCGCGGCGTCGAGCAGGCCCGTCTCCTCCTCGATCTCCTCGCGGACGAGCGCGTCGGGGTCGCCCTCGGCGTGCCCGGCGACGGTCCCCCACATGCCGGAGTACGACCCGACGGCGTCGCTCCGACGCAGCAGGAGGACGTCGCCCCCGTTGCGAAGGAAGCAGGTGACGACGTGCGTCTCGTCCATCGTTCCTCGTCGTGCCCCTGCGACCGCGAGCGGCTTATACTGTCTGCCGCACCCCGCCCTTCGGTCGAACCCCCCACCGTCCGGGAGACGGTGCGCTCGAACGGCGTGCGGCCGATACTATATACCGCTGGCGGGTGTCGCCCCTCACATGCGCATCGCCGTCATCAGCGACACGCACGTCCCCTCGCGCGCCGCGGAGATCCCCTCGTGGGTGCGCGACGAGGTACGGGCCGCCGATCACGTCGTCCACGCCGGCGACTTCGACTCGCGGGAGGCGTACGCGACGGTGGCGGACCTCGCCCCGGAGCTGACCGCCGTCAGGGGAAACATGGACCCCGTGATGTCCGACGCGGAACTGCCGGAGGTGGCGTCGGTCGAACTCGGCGGCGTCCGGTTCGTCGTCACGCACGGCACCGGCGACCTCGACACCTACCGCGAGCGCGTGGCGGGGATCGTCCGCGGTGGGGCCGACGGAGACGAGAGCGACGCCCCCGTCGTCGGCGTCTGCGGGCACACCCACCGGCTCATGGACGAGGTGGTGGAGGGCGTCCGCCTGCTCAACCCCGGGAGCGCCACCGGCGCGGATCCCGCGACGCACGCGACGATGCTCGTCGTCCGGGCGAAGGGCGGCGAGTACGAGGTGAGCGTCGAGGAGGGTCCCTGACCCGGCGGGTGTGCCACCGGGCGGTCGGGGCGGCGGACACCAGCGGTCGTCTCCGGTACCGCGCCCCTTTACGTTCCGGCCCGCCCAGGCACCGTCATGGAGGTGTTCGCGGTCCCCGACCTGCCCGAGATCCGCGCCGGCGACGACGTCGCCGCGCTCGTCGAGGAGCGCGTCGACCTGCGCGCCGACGACGTCGTCTGCGTCGCGAGCACCGTCGTCTCGAAGGCCGAGGGGCGGACGGTGAACCTCGAGAGCGTGACCGCGGGCGAGCGCGCCCGCGCGATCGCCGGGCGACTGGCGTCGATCACGGGCGAGTCGAAGGACCCCAGGTTCGCGCAGGTCGTCCTCGACGAGTCGAACGCGCTGCTGCTCGAAGCGCCCTTCCTCCTCGCGGAGACGCGCTTCGGGCACGTCACGGTCAACGCCGGCATCGACCGCTCGAACGTCCCCGAGGCGGACCTGCTCCTGCTCCCCGAGGACCCGAGTGCGAGCGCCGGGACGCTCTCGGGGGCGCTCGGCGTGCCCGTGATCGTCACCGACACGTGCGGGCGGCCGTTCCGCCACGGCCAGCGCGGCGTCGCGATCGGCTGGGCGGGGATGCCCGCCAGCCGCGACTGGCGCGGCGAGACCGACCGCGAGGGCCGGGAACTCGACGTCACCGTCGAGGCGGTCGTGGACGAACTCGCCGCCGCCGCCAACCTCGTCTCCGGCGAGGGCGACGGCGGCACCCCGGTCGTCGTGATCCGTGACTTCGAGTTCGGCGACCACGGCGGCAGCGACCTGCTGTTCCGCGCGCGGGAGGACGACCTCGTCAGGCAGGCCTTAGAGCGGTGGGAGTTTCCCGGATGAACTCGTCGATCGCACCGCCTCCGCGACCGTCCCCGCGCTCTACACCCCCCCACGACCCATGAGAGGAATCGAACTCACGCCCGAACACCCCGTTCCGCGGCTCGCCGACCTCGGCGCGCGGGCGGAGGCGGCGGGCTTCGACACGGTGTTCACGAGCTGTCACTACAACAACCGCGACCCGTTCCTCGCGCTCACCGAGGTGGCGCGGGCGACCGACGAGGTCCGCCTCGGTCCGGGCGTCGTCAACCCCCACGAGGTCCACCCGGTTCGGCTGGCCTCCGCGGTGGCGACGCTCGACGAACTCTCCGGCGGGCGCGCCGTCCTCGGGATCGGGCCGGGCGACCCCTCGACGCTCCGGAACCTCGGCCTGCTCGACGACCGCGGCCTGCGTCCCGTGCTCGAGGCGTTCGAGACCGCGCGGGCGCTCTGGCGCGGCGAGCGCGTCACCCGCGACGGGACGTTCGTCGCGACGGACGCGGGCCTGAACTACGAACCGCCGAGCGGGGACGGGATCCCGGTGTACGTCGGCGGCGAGGGGCCGCACATGTGCCGGATGGCCGCCAAGCGCGCCGACGGCCTCCTGTTCAACGGCTCGCACCCGGAGGACCTCGCGTGGGCGCGCGAGCAGGTCGAGATCGGGCTGGAGGACCGACCGGGCGGGCCGGACGGGAACGGCGGGTTCGACCTCGCCGCCTACGCGAGCGTGAGCGTCGCGGAGGACGCCGACGCCGCCCGCGAGGCGGCCCGCCCGCCGGCGGCGTTCATCGCGGCTGGCGCGGCTCCGCCGGTCCTCGACCGCCACGGGATCGACGCCGGGCGGGCGGCGGACGTCGGCGACGCCATCAGCGCCGGGCGGTTCGGCGAGGCGTTCGGGCTGGTCACCGACGCGATGATCGACGCGTTCAGCGCGACGGGGACGCCCGAGGCGGTCGGGGAGCGACTCGGGTCGCTCCTCGATCACGCCGACGGCGTGGTCGTGGGCGCGCCGCTCGGTCCCGACCTGGAGGCGGCGGTGGACCTCGCGGCGGCGGCGCTCGACCGGGCGGAAGGGGGATGAGGCGAGGATCGGGGGTTCGGGGTTCGATCAGTACCGCGGCTCGCGGTACTCCTGCTCGCGGCGCTCGACGGGGCCGCGGCCGGGCGTCGCGAAGTTGGCGATCGGTCGGACGAGCGCGCCGAAGACCAGGTAGCCGAAAAAGCCCATCGTGAAGGCGATGAGGAGCGCCCCCATCGCGAGCAGGACCGCCTGACCGACGCTCGCCGTCGCGATGTCCGCGAACCTCGCGCCGAGTTCGGGGACGCTCTCCAGCAGTCGAAGGAGCACGTTCTGCATACCTCCCACTTCGCCCGCTGGTACTTGGGTGTGTCCGTCCGCCACGGCTATACGTCGCCGGGCGAGAGATAGGGGCATGCAACGGGATCGCTCGCTCGACGAGTTCCTCGGCGAGTCGCCCTCCGCGTCCGCGTCCGCCTCCGACGCCGACGCCGAGACGCACGACGCGCCGGACGACGCGGGCGTGGACGCGGGGGACGTGGACACGGGGGACGCGGAAGCGACCGACGCGTCGGGGACCGCCGTCGGATCGCCGGAGGACGCCCTCGACGATTCGCCGTCCGCGCCGGACGGCCTCCCCGCCGGACTCCCCCTCCGCCCCGCCGCCGCGACGATGGCCTGGACACCCGGCGGCGCGCCCTGCGAGGCGTGCGAGGAGCGCGTCGAGCGGCGCTGGCGCGACGGGGATCGACTGGTATGCGAGGCGTGCAAGGAGTGGTGATCGTCTCCTCGTAGAACATTACGAAGTCGTCAAGTCCGTCGAAGGCGCAGTGTGGGACTCAATCTCGAGACGTACACAGGTCCCCCATCTCGGAGACGAACTGCTGGGTGCGAGCGAGGAGCGCGTCGACGTCCTCGTCGACGCTCCCGTAGCCGTAGTCGGCCCGCTTGCGGAGTTCGGAGAGGTCGTTGAGGAAGCGACCGCGCTCGCGCGGTACGTCGCCGGCGACGACGACCTCGGACCCGAACAGAGAGAGAACGCCCCCGTGGGAGCCGGGGTCGTGACTGCGGTCGTACAGGACGGCCTGGGCAGCGTGGAAGCAAGCGTAGTACAGTCGGTTGATGACGGCCGCGTCGGAGAGGTCCGCGTTCCGCGCGCCTTCGGCGTCCGCGAGCGCACGGTGGGCTTGCCGGAGTTCGTCTTCGACCGCTGCTTCCTCGGGGTCTTCCCCTTCGTCAGGCATACGAGCGCCCCTCGTCGATGACGTTCTCGATGAAGGGGTTTCCCTCGTTCCGGAACCGATCGAACTCGCGTCCCGAGAGGACGTGGAGTTCGACGACCGGCCCGTACTCGAGCATCACGTCGTAGGCGAGGTCGCGGAGAGCGTCGGCGGTCGCCTCCCGATCGGTGCTGTCGTCGAGGACGACGAGAACGTCGACGTCGCTAGCGAGACCGCGCGTCTCGCCACGGACGGTCGACCCGAAGACGTACAGTTCGCTGATCTCGCCTCCGAATCGGGAGCGGGCGCGGTCGACGAACGCCTCCGCTGCGAGGACGTGGGTGTCGGCCGACGGCGGCGAACTCGACGTTTCCCGCTCGCTCATGCGTCGGAGTACGCCCTTCGTGGTACTTTACGTTTCCCCGCCGGTGGCGCTGGCGCGACGGGGATCGACTGGTGTGCGAGCGTTGCAAGGAGTGGTGAGGTCAGGCGTAGACGATCTCGCCGACGAGATCGCGGTCGCGATTGCGCCGTAGTGCCGCGTCGACGCGTCGGACGAGTTCGCCGACCTCCTTCCCGTACTGTCCCACGTAGACGATCCCGGCGCGCTCCGCGTTCTCGTCGGCCGCGGCCAGCGAGAGGAAGTCGTCGTCGAACGTGAGCATGAGCCACCCGTTTCGCGTCGCACGTTGGAGGTGCTCTCATACGGACTGCTGTAGGTCGTTTACGTAGCGACCGCCAGCTTTCGGGCGATCGAAGCGGTAAAACAGTTACAGCAGTCCGTATCTATCGCTGTCCCCTACCGTCCCCTCGTCGTAGACCGTCGTCACGTCCCACCCCCGGCGACGGAGGCCCTCGACGACCGGTAGCCAGACGTTCTCGTCCGCGTACACCCTCATGCCGGAGCGGCGTCGGAATCGACCTCGACGTCGCGGAACTCGTCGATGTTCGCGTAGTAGTAGGCGAGTGCGGTGTGGACGTCCTCCAGCGTGAGAGCGGGATAGAAGCCGACGATCTCGTCCGGCGAGTACCCGCTGTGTTCGTAGGCGCTCGCGACGTTTATCACGCGGATACCGGTGTCGTCTATCGTCGGCGCGCCGCCGCTGTGTTTCGGGTCGCGGACGATCTCGGTCATGGGTCGGATTTGGTCGTATCTCGGTATAAACTCACGGTCGACTCGCGTCGAGCAGTGCGGACCGCGGTCGCGTTCAGCGTATTCGAGCGGCGCTGGCGCGACGGGGATCGACTGGTGTGCGAGGCGTGCAAGGAGTGGTGAGACGTGACGTGACGATTCGCCGACGAGATCGCGGAACGTGCTCCGACTCCGACGTGCGTTTCGATAACCTATCTCGCAGGATTCCTGTTCCAGCAGAATTACTTTGCTCCGTCGCGTGAGGGGCATGTGAGAGAACGCCTCGCCCGATATGATCGACGGAAAGTACTTGTTACATATGATACCATTCGGACGCAATGAGTGACAACGTGGCTGCCGACACGACGGTCGACGCGGACGACGTGGAGGCCGCCGGGGCCCTCGCACACCAGGTGACCGAGAACGTAGAGCGCGTCATCGTCGGTCACCCGGAGGCCGTCGAGCACATCGTGACGGCCGTGCTCGCCCGCGGGCACGTCCTGCTCGAGGACGTGCCGGGGGTGGGGAAGACGATGCTCGCGCGCGCGGTCGCGCGATCGGTCGACTGCTCGTTCAAGCGCGTCCAGTTCACCCCCGACCTCCTCCCGACGGACGTGACCGGCGTGAACGTGTTCAACCAGCAGACCCGCGAGTTCGAGTTCCGTCCCGGGCCGCTCTTCGCGAACATCGTCCTCGGCGACGAGATCAACCGCGCGCCCCCGAAGACCCAGTCGGCGCTCCTGGAGGCGATGGAGGAGACGCAGGTGACCGTCGACGGCGAGACCCACCCCCTGCCGGACCCGTTCGCGGTCATCGCGACGCAGAACTCCGTCGAGCGCGACCGCACCTACGAACTGCCCGCGGCCGAACTCGACCGGTTCATGAAGAAGCTCCACCTCGGTTACCCGGACGCCGTAGACGAGTCGGAGGTGCTCGCGCGCGTCGTCGGCGATCACCCCATCGAGGAACTCGACCCGGTCGCGACGGCAGAGGACGTGCGTTCGGCCCGGCGCGCCGTCTCCCGCGTTCGCGTCGAGGAGGACGTCCGCGCGTACGTCACCCGACTGGCGCGTTACACGCGCGAGCACGCCCAGCTCGGCGTGAGCCCTCGCGGTTCGATCTCCCTCCTGCGCGCCGCCCAGGCGCGAGCGGTCCTCGACGGCCGCGACTACGTGATCCCGGACGACGTACAGCGGGAGGCGGTCGTGACGCTCGTCCACCGCATCCGTCCGACGCCGGGGGGCGAGCGGACGGCCCGCGACGTCGTGGAGGCGGCGCTCGACTCGACGCACGTATGAGGCCGACGAAGCGCGGCGTCACGGTCGTCGCCGTCGCGGTGCTCGCGTTCGCCTTCGCGGCGACGTTCGGCCAGGAGGCGCTCAACGCCGTCGCCGCCCCGGCGCTCGTCGCCGTGCTGGCGGGGGCCGTCCAGATGCGCTCGGGCGGTCGTCCGACGGTCGAACGCGTCCTCCCCGCGCCGGGGTTCCCGGGCGACGAGCGGACGATGCGCGTCCGCGTCGACGCCGGCGGTCCGGCGACGGTGACCGACCGCCTCGGCTACGGACTCCGTCCCCGCGAGTCGACCCACGAACTCGCCGGCGCGACCACCGTCGAGTACGAGTTCGACCTCACCCGTCGGGGTGCCTACGACGTCGGACCGCTCGTCGTGACGACGTACGACGCCCTCGGGTTGTTCGAGCACACGTACCGATTCGCGACCGACGAGCGGATGCTCGTCTACCCCGAGGTCCGTCCCGTGACGCCGGCCGGCGCGTTCGCGGGCCTCGTCGACCGGACGGGGACGACCGAGCGCCACGCGTTCGACACCCTGCGCGAGTACGTCCCCGGCGACGCGCTCCGCGACATCCACTGGAAGTCGAGCGCGAAGCGAGGGGAGGAGTTCGTCGTCATGGAGTTCGCCGACGAGGACAGCGGGACGGTCGCCATCGCGTGCGAGGCCGCCGCGGGCGAGCGCGGGCGGAACGCCGACCGGATGGCGATGGCGACGGCCAGCATCGCGACGTACCTCCTCGATCGGGGGGTCGAGGTGGCGCTGACGACGCCCGGCGGTCACCTCGATCGCGGCCTCGGCGAGCACCACCGCCTCGCCGTCCTCGAACTGCTCGCGCGCACCCCGCCCGGCAGGGTCGACACGGCCGCCCTCGACCGCGCCGACGTTCGGGTCAGCGCCGACGCCCGCGGTCGGGTGACCGTCGACGTCCAGGGACGGACGACGTCGTTCGACGAGATCGCCGCCGACGGCGGGGTGGTGACGGCGTGAGCGGCCGGGCGCGGTCCGCGCTCGTCGGTCCCCGGGGAGTCGCCGTCGCGGCGATGGGCGTCCTCAGCGCGGCGTACCTGAGCGTCCTCTACGAGATCGTCGACGTCACCGGCGACCCGACGCTGTTCTTCGCCATCGTCGCCGGAGCGCTCGTCGCGGGCGTCGCGCTCGCGCGGGTGCTCCCCCCGATCGGCGGGCTCCTGCTCACCGCCCTCATCGCGGTCGTCGGCGGGTTGCTCTACCTGCCGACCGTCCCGAACACGTACGCTCTCGGCGATCAGGTGCGGTTCATCTGGGCCGACGTCGTCGCGCTGCTGACCGGGCTGTCCATCCTCCGCATCATCAACGCCGAGGTGTGGGCGCTCGCGGTCGCGCCGGTGCCCGTCTTCCTCTCGTGGTACCTGACGGCGCGGCGGCGCTACGCGTACGCGGCCGCCGTCGGCGGCGCGGCGCTACTGTTCTTCGTCCTCACGGGCGACGCGGGCGTCGTCACCGCGCTGTTCGGCGTCATCGCCGCCGCCGCCGTCCTGGGCGTCGGCGACCTCGATCGCCGCGGCGGCCGATTGGCCGACGCCGACGGGGTCGCGCTCGTCGTCGCGGCGATGGTCGTCCTCACCGTCTCGGCGAGCGTCGTCCCGACCGGCTCCGGCCAGCCCCTGCTCCCGACGAGGGGGCCCGACGCCGAGACCATCGAGGCGAGCCTGGTGAACGACGACGGCGAGTTCGCCCTCCAGGGGGCGATCAGCCTCAGTCCCGAGGTCCGCTTCACCGTCCAGAGCCAGCAGGGGAGCTACTGGCGCGTGGGTGCCTACGACCGCTACACGGGCGAGGGCTGGATCAGGACCGCCGAGTCCCAACCGTACAGCGCCAGCGCGCTCGATCCCCCGCCGGGACCGACGCGGACCGTCCGTCAGACGGTCACCGCCGAGGACGAACTGAACGTGATGCCGGCGGCGTGGAAGCCCGTCCGGATGTCGGGCTACTCGACGCGCGTCACCGAGTTCGGGGGGCTGCGGCCGGGCGACACGCTCACCCCGGGCGAGAACTACACGATCGTCAGTCAGGTCTCGACGGCCGACCCGGAACAGTTGCGCAAGGCGGGGACGGACTACCCGGAGGGGGTCCAGCAGCGGTTCACGCAACTGCCCGACAGCACGCCCGACCGCGTCGGGCGGTTCACCGAGCGGCTCACCGCGAACGCGGACAACCCCTACGACACGGCCCGGATCGTCGAGACCTACCTGGAGGAGGAAAAGGAGTACTCCCTCGACGTGCGCAGGCCGAGCGGCGACATCGCCGACGCGTTCCTCTTCGAGATGGACGCGGGCTACTGCACCTACTACGCGACGACGATGGTGACGATGCTCCGCTCGCAGGACATCCCCGCGCGCCTCGTGGTGGGCTACACCGCGGGCGAGCGCGTCGGGCAGAGCGAGTGGGTCGTCCGCGGGCTCGACGCACACGCGTGGGTCGAGGTCTACTTCCCCGAGTACGGCTGGGTGGCGTTCGACCCCACGCCCTCCGCGCCGCGGCAGGCGGCCGAACAGTCCAACCTCCGGGCGGCCCGCGAGAACGGGACGGCGAACGTCGACACCAACGAGACGCGCCCGACGCCGACGCCCACGCCGACCGAAAACGCGACGGACAACTCGTCCGCGACGCCCGCGCCGACCGAGAACGGGTCCACCCCGAACGGCACGACCGTTCCGCCGGGGGAGACGCCGGGGGGCGTCGCCGGTCCCGGTAGCCTCGACGACGCCGGTGGCGGCGGTGGCGGCGGTGGCGGCGACGAGGGCGACGGCGGGTTCCGGTTCACGCTCCCGACGCGCGAGCAGATCGCGCTCGGCCTGGTCGTCGCGGTGGGGCTGATCGCCGGGATCCGTCGAACCGGGCTCGCCGGGCGCGCCTACCGCGCCGTCTGGCTGCGCCGACAGCCGCGCACCGACGATCCGGCGGCGGACGTCCGTCGGGCGTTCGCGCGCCTCGAGTACCTCCTCGGACGGACGCGCCGCGCCCGGGAACCGGGCGAGACGCCGCGACAGTACCTCGAGACGTTGCCCGACGAACGGGCGCGTCGCGTCGGCGAGATCTACGAGCAGACGGTCTACGCCGGCCGGACGGATCGCGACCGCGCGGACGAGGCGATCGACCTCGTGGATCGGGTCGTGAGCGACGAGACGCGCCCGTAGGGTCGTTCGGTGCGCGTGTGTCACTCTCACGAACCGCTGACGGCCCCGCTCCGACCCGCGCGTTCCGCGTCTCCCGTTTCTCTTCCTGTGAGTCCCGACAACGTTTAATATGGGCATCGAGTAGTTCGCAATTGTAATGTCGGAAGTCTGCTCGACGTGTGGATTGCCCCAGGAACTCTGCGTCTGCGAGGACGTCGCCAGAGAGTCCCAGGAGATAAGCATCCGCATCGACGAGCGCCGATACGGAAAGGAGGTAACGGTCATCGAGGGGTTCGACCCTCGCGACGTGGACATGGACACGCTCTCCTCGGACCTGAAGTCGAAGTTCGCCTGCGGGGGGACGGTCGAGGAGGGCTCCATCGAACTCCAGGGTAACCACCGCGGACGGGTCGAGGACTTCCTCCGCAACAAGGGCTTCAACGTGGCCTGATACCGACTGTCGTCGTTCGTCTCCGGACGTCGCCGCGGGGTCGGCGACGACCGGGGAACGGGTACGACGGTCCTCGTGAGACGCCCGCGCTTTCTTCCGTCGTTCGCCGCCGATCAGCGACGACACCGCCGCCCCGTCGCTCCCGCCGGCCGCTCCCGCGTCGCGTTCGGAGCGCCCCCTCGCTCGCGTCGCGGCCGAGTACAGTTGCCGCCCCGTGACTTTCCGTCGTTTAGTGCACGACAGTTAATAGATCCCGCAGAGATGACAGTCCAATGCCATCAGATTCGCGGAGTGGAGCCACGCGGTCGCGAGCGGAGGCCTCGTCGGACTCCGGCGACGACCGCTCGCCGGAATCGATCGGGGTCTTCGCGCTCGTCGTGATCGCCGCGCTCGTCGTCGTCGCGGCGGCCGCCGCCGTCGCGCTCTGGACGCTCCCCGGTCTCCTCGGGGGGGCCGACGGCGGTCCGGGCGCGCCCGACGCCGGGGAGCCGGTCGACGCCTTCGTCGGAAACGAGACGCCCGCGGAGGGTCCGCCGTCGCCGCCGACCGCGTCCCCCTCCGACGATCGAACCGGCGAGCGCGAGCGCCTCTCGCCGAAGACCGCGTCGCCCGCGACCGAATCGACGTCGACGGCGACCTCGACGCCGTCGGGGACGCCCGAGTCGACCCCGACGCCCGCGCGGACGGCCACGCCGACGCCGGAACCGACGCCCGCCCCGCCCTCGGAACGGACGCCCGCCTCGTCCGAACCGTCCTCGCCGCCAGCGTCCCCGTCACCGTCTACCCCGTCTACGCCTTCCACGTCTCCCCTCCCGTCCGCGCCGGAGGTCCCCGACTTCCTCGACGGGGCGGACGAGGGGAGCCTCCTCGACGGGCACGACGGGGATCGTCGCGGCGGCTACGGCGAGAAGTGGGGCGTCCCCGAAGGTGAAGCAGCGGTCTCGACGAGCGACGGTCGGGACGGCGGCGCGGCCGGGGAACTCGAGTGGCAGAACGCGTCGAGCGAGAACACGCTCTGACTCGGTGCGCTTCCCGGTCAGAACGGCGCGTCGGGGCCCTCGCTCGTCGCCTGCGCTCCCTCCTCGGTCGCGTCCGTCGCGCCTGTCGCGTCGCTCCCGTTCCCTTCCGCGGTCTCGAAGCCGTAGTCCCACCCTTCCAGCCCCTCGCGGAGGCTCTCGACGGTCGCCTCGTTCGTCCCCTCGTAGGACTTGATGAGGCGGGCGGCCTGGACCGAGGACTGACCCATCGGACAGATCGTGACGATGTGGTCGGCCCCGTCGAGTTCCTCGATCCGTCGGGGGAGTTCCGCGAACGGGATGTTCTCGCTACCCTGGATGTGTCCCCGCTCGAACGCCGCCGAGGAGCGGATGTCGACGAGGCGGACGTCCGCCCCCTCGTCTACCAGCTCCTTCAGTTCGTCCACGGAGATCTCGTCGTCCATGCGCGTGGAGAGCGCCCCCGGCCAGATAAATCCTGAGTCGCGGGGCGTCGGTAGCGTTCGGATGCGTTCGTGAGCTATCCCGACGTTCGTTCTGCAGCCGCCCCTTTCAGTCCCACCCACCGCGGTGGTTCGACCAGCCACCGTGGGCGGCTTTCGAGGTGTCCTCGGTCACGGTCCTGGCACGTCATACCGTAATCTACGCGAGTTCACCGGGCACTGCGGCTCAGTCCAGAAGCCCCTCGCGCTCGGCGAGCAGGACGCCCTCGATCGTCGCGTCGTTCGCGGGGTCCTCGCGCACCCGGTCTACGACGCCGTCGATCGGCACGCGCGTCACCTCGATGAACTCGTTCGTGTCGAGCGCCCGCTCGGCGGGTTCGAGGTCGGCGGCGAAGACGTGGCCCCGGCGGTGGCGCAGCACGCCCGTCGAGACCCAGACCGCCTCCAGGAAGCGAACCGTCCCCGGCGCGTAGCCCGTCTCCTCGGTCAGTTCGCGGGCGGCGGCCCGCTCGTACGCCGCCGGGGGGACCGCCCCCTGCGGTTCGAGCGTTCCCGCGGGCGCGTCGTCCTCGGCGGCTCCACCGCCCCGGCGTCGGCGTTCCCGAGGAACGTCGTCCTCCTCCACGATGCCCGCGGGCAGCTCCAGACAGCGCTCGCGGATCGGCGGGCGGTACTGCTCGACCATCACGAGGTCGTCGCCGTCGCGGGCGACGACGACCGTCGCGGGCGGGAGTTCGGCCCAGTAGTAGCGCTTCTCGGTCCCGTCGGGCTGGCGCAGCAGGTCGTACCCGCCGGTGTACCAGCCCGTCTCGTACTCGACGACCGACTCGATGCGCTCCCAGTCGTCCGGGATCACGTCAGTGCGCCCCCCTGACGAGTTCCACCCGATAGACGGTCCCGCCGCTCGTGACGTAGGCGGTCGTCCCGTTCACCGCGCCGTCGCCGCTCGCCGCGTTCCCGTCGCGCTGGTCGAGTTCGTTCAGCTCGTCGAACGGCGAGTGGGTGAACGCCTCCTTGAACCCGGTCGGTCCCTCGTAGTACGCGGCCGACCGCCCGTCGGCGATCGCCTCGGTGGTGTAGGGGAAGCGCCGCTCGGAGAGGTCGGTGACGTCGACCGTCGGTCCCTCGTACGACGGTGCCTCGGTCGCCGTGAGGTAGTAGGGGTCGCCCGACCGGAGGTAGCTCGGCAGGGCCCCCAGCGCGAGCAGGAGCACGACGACGACCAGGATGCCGAGAACGAGGTTGCGGGTGATCCGCCTCACGCGAGGACCTCGCGGTAGTGCTCGGCGAAGGCGATGCGCCGCAGTGTGGCGACGGCGGCCGCCTCCTCGTTCTGGTAGGTAGTCGCGACGACGGTCCCCGCGAAGGGGACGACGTGCCAGGCGACGAAGTCGACCTCCTCGCTCCCGTGTCGCTCGAGCGTCTCCTCGCGCCCGTCGAGCCATGCGTCGAACGCCTCGCGGCTCCCGACGCTGACTTCGAGCAGGGAGGCGAACAGCGCGTCGCGCGCGGTGGCGATCACGTCGCCCGTGACGCGCTCCGCGTACTCCTCGCGGTCGAAGTCCATCGCGCGTGCCACCTCGCGGACGACCGTCTGCGCGGCGGGACCGCAGGACTCGTACGCCGACCGCGCGGCCTCGGGCGTCTCGGGGGCCAGCGTGCCCTCTGTGTGCATACCGGCGCTACTCGCGGCGCGCAGTTACGCGTTTTCGTCCCGCTCCCCGCCCTCGTCCGCCTCGTCGCGGCGCATCCGTTCGGTCAGTTCGCGCGCCTTCTCGAGTACGGTCCGCGTCTCGGCGTCCCGCGCCGGTGACCGCGCGCCGCCGGGCATCCGCCGACCGCGGTCGGGGGCGCGTCCCTCCGCGAACCCGCCCGGCGGCGTCTCGTCCTCGAACAGTCGCCCCGAGCGTTCGTGGTCGTGCTGGTGCTCGTCGTCTCCGCCCGTCGTATCTTCGAAGACCTGGGGGAACTCCTCCTCGTCGGCGAACCCGACGACGCGCTCGGCGAGTTCGGTCTCGCCCCGCTCCGACCAGCCGGGGACGTGTTCGTCGAGCCACGCCTCGTGGTCCCCGCCCCTGATCAGCGCCGTGAACGCGAGGTGGTTCGCGAGGTGGCGGGCGTCCGACTGCGGCGTCGCACACACCGGACAGGCGTATCCCATGTCCCCCGTAGCGCCGCGAGCGACAAAGCCGTGTTGCGTTCGCAGCGATCGTGCAGATCGTACCCCTCGCTACGACGGGCGAGCGCGGCAGTCGCGAGACGATCTGCGAACTGCCGCGTCGCACCCTCGTCAATACGGTACTCCCTCTCAGACAATTGTGTTAATATCACGTATATGGATTAATATTATATTGATCCATGGGATAGGGGCGTGCATGACCTGGAGGTGGGGATCGCCCCCGTCCACGACGTCGACCGGTCGAGCGCGTCCGAACCGTTCTTCGACCCCGAACCGACGCGACCGCGGGGGGGACTGACCGTGGCGACGAGCGAACCCGAGACGGTCCCGTCCGAGTCGGCCTCGGCGGCCGAACCCGAGTCGGCGCTGGCGACGGCGCGTCGGCAGTTGGAGCGCGCCGCCGCGCACCTCGACATCGACCCGAACGTCGTCGAGCGGCTCAAACATCCCCAGCGCGTCCAGCGCGTCTCGTTGCCGCTCGAACGCGACGACGGGAGCGTCCGGGTGTACACGGGCTACCGCGCCCAGCACGACAGCGTCCGCGGGCCGTTCAAGGGTGGCCTGCGCTACCACCCCGACGTGAGCGAGGAGGAGTGCATCGGGCTCGCGATGTGGATGACCTGGAAGTGCGCCGTGATGGACCTCCCCTTCGGCGGCGCGAAGGGCGGCATCGTCGTCAACCCGAAGGACCTCAGCGCCGAGGAGAAGGAGCGCCTGACCCGGCGCTTCGCCCAGGAACTGCGCGACGTCATCGGGCCGATGCAGGACATCCCCGCGCCCGACATGGGGACGGACGCCGAGACGATGGGCTGGTTCATGGACGCCTACTCGATGCAGGAGGGCGAGACCATCGCCGGCGTCGTCACGGGCAAGCCGCCGGTCATCGGTGGGAGCCTCGGGCGCGAGGAGGCCCCCGGCCGGAGCGTCGCCATCGTCGCCCGCGAGGCCTGCGACTACTACGACGTGCCCCTGGAGGACGTGACGGTCGCCGTCCAGGGGTTCGGCAGCGTCGGCGCGAACGCCGCCCGCGCGCTCGAGGACTGGGGCGCGACGGTCGTCGCGCTGAGCGACGTCAACGGCGCGATCTACGACCCCGACGGGCTCGACACGAACGACGTGATGGGCCACGACGAGCGCCCCGGGATGGTCTCGGGCTACGACGCCCCCGAGACGCTCTCGAACGAGGCGCTGCTCGAACTGGACGTTGACGTGCTCATCCCCGCCGCCGTCGGGAACGTCATCACGGAGGCGAACGCGGGCGACGTGCGGGCGGACATGGTCGTCGAGGGGGCGAACGGCCCGACGACGTTCGCGGCCGACGCGATCCTCGACGAGCGCGGCGTTCAGGTCGTACCGGACATCCTCGCCAACGCGGGCGGCGTCACCGTGAGCTACTTCGAGTGGCTCCAGGACGTCAACCACCGCGCGTGGTCGCTCGACCGCGTGAACGAGGAACTGGAGACGAAGATGCTCGACGCGTGGAACGACGTGCGCAGGACCTACGAGGCCGACGCGGACCTCACGTGGCGGGACGCAACCTACGTCGTCGGCCTCCAGCGCATCGTCGACGCACACACCGCGCGCGGACTCTGGCCGTAGGCGCTCGACTGATCGCACTCCGTCGGTGCGAGCAACGGGGTGACGTACCTGCCCCGAAAGGGGCGCGCTTTCCGCCCCGAACCCGTCACGCCCTCGGACGCGACCGATCTGTGGACCGCGATCCGCTAGACCGGGGGAAGAGTCGCGGAATACAGTAGCGAGAGCGTACCGACGACCGCGAGCGCGCCGAACGTGATCCGGGTCGTTTTGACGTTGAAACTGGTGGGTTCGACTGAATCGGGTGGAACACTCCTCCCGAGCAGTCGCCCCTGTTCCAGCCTCTGCGCAGTTCGATATGGATAGAAGAATCCGATCCAACCGACGACAGCGATGGTTGCGCTGAGGATCACACCGTAAACGAACGCCATTGTCCTATCGGGGGAATTCAGTCGGATTATCACTGTCGTACTGACTTTCGACGGGTCGGCCCGATTTAGCGCTCCCGGACCATGACGTACGCGCTCTCGCCGTTCCCGTAGTAGCGCGGCACCGTCCGGCGGTACTCGAAGCCGTGGCGACGGTAGAGCCGGATGGCGGGTTCGTTGCTCTCGCGCACCTCGAGTTTCACGTACCCCGCGCCGCGCCCCTCGACGACGGCGAGCGCGCGCCGGAGGAGGGCCGTCCCGACGCCGCGGCCCTGGTAGTCGGGATGGACCGCGAAGTCCTTCACGTGGCCGATGTCGCGGCCGAAGTTGGGCGTCACGTCCGCCACGACGTAGCCCGCGACCCGGCGGTCGGCCTCCGCGACGAGGAAGGCGGGTTCGCCGAGGAAACGCTCGAACGCCTCGTAGGGCCACGGCTGGGGGAACACCGCCCGCTCGATGCGGTAGATCTCGAGCAGGTCGGCCCGCGCGGCCGGTCGGATGGTCGGGGACGCACCGCCCCCGGGCGTCGCCTCCGTCACGGGGGAACTGACGCGCGCGATCGGTATGAGCTTCCGGGTTCCGGGGGCCGATCGCCGCGTGCCACCGGCGCAGCCGAGCGACCGTACCGCGAGCGAGTGCAACGAGCGAGCGGGCCGAGGAACCCCCGAGCGAAGCGAGGGGGTGACGCTGTGCTTTTGATCGAGCTTTTTCCAGGGAGTCCGCGAGCGACCGCGAAGCGTGTCGCTCGCAGGCGACCGCAGAAAAAGGTCGTGTTCAGTCGTCCGCGGGGGCCGCGCCGCCCGAGGACTCCTCGTACTGCTGTCTCGTGAGCGAGAGCTTGCCGCCGGCGGCGAGGATCTCGCGCTCGCGCTCGGAGGCGTCGAGGCTGGCCGTGAACTCCCAGTCGTCGTTCACGCGGACCGTGAACTCCTCCTGACCGGAGCTGACGGCCTCCGCGACGTCGTCGACGATCTCGACGTCGTCGCCCTGCTCGATCCGCTCGTAGGTCTCCTCGTCGATGACCAGCGGGAGGAGGCCGAAGTTGAACAGGTTCGCCTTGTGGATGCGCGCGAAGCTCTGGGCGAGGACGCCCTGGATCCCGAGGTACATCGGGCACAGCGCCGCGTGCTCGCGCGAGGAGCCCTGCCCGTAGTTCTCGCCGGCGACGAGGAAGCCGCCGTCGGACTCGAGCGCGCGCTCCGCGAACGTGTCGTCGACGCGCGAGAGGGTGAACTCGGAGAGCTTCGGGATGTTCGACCGGTACATCAGGATGTCCTGGGTCGCCGGGATGATGTGGTCGGTCGTGATGTTGTCCGTCATCTTCAGGAGGGCGGGACCGGCGAGTTCGGACTCGAGGGGGTCCTTGAGCGGGACGTCCCCGATGTTCGGTCCCTTCACGAGGCCGTCGTCGACGGCCTCGTCGGGCGCGATGAGGTCGACCTTCGAGCCGCTGTAGGCCTCGGGGAGTTCCGTGCCGGGGGCTTCGAGGTCGCCGAGTTCGTCGGCGAGGTCGCGCGGATCGACGATCTCGCCCGCGATGGCCGCCGCGGTGGCGACCTCGGGCGAGCAGAGGTAGACGTTGTCGTCCTCGATGCCCGAGCGGCCCTCGAAGTTGCGGTTGAACGTGCGCAGGCTGACGGAGTCGCTGGCCGGGACGTGGCCGATCCCGATGCAGGCCCCGCAGGTGGCCTCAGAGAAGTTGACGCCGGCGGCCATGAGTTCTGCGACCCAGCCCTCGCGGGCGAGCAGTTCGGAGGCCTGCTTCGAGCCGGGGGCGACGATCATGTCGGTCTTCTTGTCGACCTCGCGGCCCTCGAGCATCTTCGCGGCCGGGAGGATGTCCTCGTAGCCGCCGTTCGTACAGGAGCCGATGATGACCTGGTCGACGGACTGGCCGGCGACCTCGCGGACGGGCACGACGTTGTCGGGCATCGACGGCTGGGCGATGAGCGGTTCGAGGGAAGAGAGGTCGATGACGAGTTCGTCGTCGTACTCGGCGTCCTCGTCGGGGCCGATCTCGACGAACTGGTCGCCGCGGCCCTGACGCTCGAGGTAGTCCTTCGTCCGCTCGTCGGTCGGGAAGACCGAGGAGGTCGCGCCGAGTTCCGTCCCCATGTTGGTGATGGTTGTGCGCTCGGGGACCGAGAGCGACTCGACGCCGGGTCCGGTGTACTCGAAGATCTTCCCGACACCGCCCTTCACGGTGAGCCGACGGAGCATCTCGAGGATGACGTCCTTCGCGGTGGCCCACTCGGGGAGCTCACCCTCGAGGCGGACGTTGACGACCTCGGGCATCTCGATGTAGTACGCGCCGCCGCCCATCGCGACGGCGACGTCGAGGCCGCCGGAGCCGATGGCGAGCTGGCCCAGCCCGCCGGGGGTCGGGGTGTGAGAGTCGGAGCCGAGGAGCGTCTTGCCGGGCGCGGCGAAGTTCTCCTTGTGGACGTTGTGACATATACCGTTGCCGGGGCGGGAGAAGTGCGCGCCGAAGGTGCCCGCGGCCGAGCGGAGGAAGCGGTGGTCGTCCGTGTTCTTGAAGTCGAACTGGTAGGTCTGGTGGTCGCAGTACTGGGCCGCGAGTTCGGTCTGGACCTCGTCGAGGCCGAGTGCCTCGAACTGGAGCCAGACCAGCGTGCCCGTCGTGTCCTGCGTGAGCACCTGATCGATTTCGATGCCGATCTCCTCGCCGGTTTCGAGTTCCCCCTCGACGAGGTGGTCGGCCAAAATCTTCTCAGTGAGCGTCTGTCCCATATCACCCGAAGATCCCTTCCGTGGAGATATAAATCCCGCGTGTTCGGCCAGCTTTGCGTTAGTACGGCCCAAAACCCTCGAATTCTGCACTTTCAGACCATCTCTTTCCGCGAATCGTCCACGAACGATGACGACGGTTTTCTGGCGACTTCACGTTCCGCCGACGAACCGCACGATTAGACGACGATACTTCACGTTCCGCCGGCGGATCTACGCTCCGACGACGAACGTCACTGCGACGAGCGCGAGCGCGCTCACGACCACGAACTGGACCAGCACGAGCGCGACCGGTCTGAACCCGGCCGTCCGCATCTCCTGGATCCGGATGTCGAACCCCAGTCCGGCGAACGCGAGCGCGAACAGCCAGTCGTTCGTCGCGGCGAGCAGCGCCGTCCCGCCCGGGGAGAGCGCGCCCGCGCTCGTCGCGCCGACGACGAGGAGGAAGCCGACGAGGAACTTGGGGTACTCCGTCCAGAGCGCCCGGAGGTCCGTCCCGTCGCCGCGGGCGTAGTGGACCGAGTAGCCGATCGCGACCGCGCCGATGAACGCGTTGCGGACGAGCTTCGTCAGCGTCCCCCACCGTCCGGCGACCTCGCCGTACGCGAACGTCGCGGCGGCGACCGGCCCCGTCGAGAACATGCTCAGGCCCGCCCACACGCCGAACGGTTTCTGGCCGAGGCCGAGCGCGTTCCCGGCGAGCGGGAACGCGACGATGGTGACCGCGTCGAACAGCAGCACGGTCCCCGCGGCGTACGCCACCGTGCTCTCGTCGGCGTCGACGGCCCGGGCGACGGCGGCGACGGCGGAGACCCCGCAGACGCTCGCCCCGGCGGCGAGCAGCGAGCCGGTTCGTTCGGGGAGCGAGAACACTCGCCTCGCCAGCGTCTCGCCGAGGAGGACGCCGAGGACGACGACCCCCAGCGTGAGCGCGACGACGGTCGGTCCCGACGCGACGACCTCGCCGAGCGTCAGCTGCGCGCCGAGGAGGACGATGCCGACCTCCAGCGCGAGCGTGTGGAGGCCGATCCCCGGCTCCGCCCACCCTGGCGTTCCCGCGACGTTAGCGATCACCGCGCCGGCGAGGATGGCGACGACGAGCATCCCGACGCCCGGCACGACCGCCGCCACTTCGTGGGCGGCGACGGCGACCGCGACGAGGACGGCCGCCCCCGGGGCGAGCGAGCGCACCCGCGCCGCGGCCAGCGACGACGGCCGGGTCGCCGTCACGGCGATCCGACCGCCACGACGAGGACGAGGCCGACGCCGATGGCCGTCGCTCGCCACCCCCGATCGAGCGAGAACCACCACGCGCAGATCCTGTCGGCGACGGCCCGCCCGAGTCGGCGGAGCGCGGAACGAAGCATTCGGTACGACGTTACCGGCGGCCGCTGATAGCCGTTCCGCCGTCGATCGAGGCGGCCGACGACCGCGCACGGCGCATCACAAGGGTCATCCGTCGCGTCGTCACATCGCCGGTATGTACCGAAGCGGCGCGTTCGTCGCGGACCACTGCTCGCCCGTCTCGCCCGAGCAGGTCCAGCCGAACGGCCTCGACCTCACGCTCGGCACCGTCTTCGAACAGGTCTCCCGCGGGCGAATCGACCGCGACGGAAAGACGATCGGCGAGCGCGTGGAGTGTCCCCCCCGCGAGGGTCCCGACGCGGACGTCTTCCGCCTCGATCCCGGCGCGTACGTCCTCCGGTACGCCGAGACGGTCGGCATCCCCGAGGGGCACGTCGGGTTCATCTACCCGCGCTCGTCGCTCATGCGCAACTCCTGCATGCTCAACACGGCCGTCTGGGACGCGGGCTACGAGGGGGTCGGCGAGGGGCTGTTGCAGGTCCACCGCGCCATCGACCTCGAACGCGGCGCACGCGTCGCCCAGCTCGTCCTCGCCGAGGCCGACCACGAGGGCGTCTACGACGGGAGCTACCAGGGGGAGAACCTCGGGTAGCTCGGTTAGCGCTACCGATCGTCTCGATCGCGCGCGTGCTCCAGCCACGTCGGCCGCTCGACGCGCGTCTCGCCGACGTCGGTGATCGCGTGACGGTACGCGAACGATACTCGGGTACCCTCCGCGTCGACGAGCGTCGCGGACCACTCGTCGAGACGGACGATCCCCGAACCGTCGACGAGGAGCGTCGCGGAGAACTCGGTGAGCGTCGCGTTCTCAGACGCGCCGGCCGGCAGGCCGCGGTACGCCGCCGGCCCGTCCGCGACGTAGCGCGTCACCGTCGCGCCGTCGAAGCGAGCGCCCCCGGCGCGCTCGTAGCTGACGTTCCCGATCTCCGTGAGGGGGAGGCCCATCGCCTCGGTCACGTTGACGGGGTCGGGGGCGAACGACGAGCTATCGTTCGCGGACGTGATCGTGTAGCTCGCGTTCTCGGCCGTCGCGTTCGGGTCGAACTTCGACTGCACGTACGTCGTTTCACCCTCCGTGTAGGTGTCGACCGGCAGAACGAACGTGCTCCAGCTGCGCGCCCGGTCCGCATCGAGATCGACTCGATACTCGGTCGACACGTTGAACCCGCCCGGTTCCACGGTCGGGTCGGTCGACGCGATGGCGATCTCCCGTCGCGCGCTGAACGCCGCGAGTACTGGCACCTGATCGAGCAGGACCGCTCGACGTGGACGCTCGAACTCGACCTGCGGCCGCACGTGGAGTCCTTCTAGACACCCTTTTGCTGCGCTCACGTGCCAGCGACACGCTTCGCGGTCGCTGGCGGTTCGCTGGCAAACGCTGCATTGTGAGACGCGAAGCGTCTCACAGGCTTCCAGAACCGTGCACGGTTCTGGAAGGACCAATCCCCTCCTCACCCCCTCGTCGCGCCGTCGGCGCTCCTCGGGGGCTCGTCACCGGAACGCACCGCGTTCCGGTTGGCTCACGAGGGTAGAACGCTCGTGAACGTCGGGCCGCTCGCTCCCTGCGGTCGCTCGCGGTACAGCGCGCCGGCGTCAGCCGTGGTGCTCAGATCGGTCGTCTCCCCCGTACTTTTATATCCGAGAGCGGGACCAGAGGCCCCCGTGACGTGAGAGTCGTCGCGGGGTGCCTGCGGTTGTGCGACGCCACGCCCCGCGAGCCGTCCGCGGCGTCGCCTGTTCGCCAGGACGTTTTGCCGCGCTCGCTCGGCACTGCGCGCCTCACTCGCTGCCAAAACCTCCACCGAAACCGCGCCTCATCCCCTCAGTCGCTCCGCTCCGTCGAGGGTTCGACGCGTCCGCTCTCCCTCCGAGGGACGCGCTGTGCTCGCCCAGCGTGCCCCCGCTCACTTCGTCGCCGACCGATGGCCGGCTTCCAGCGGGACCGCCGGTCCCGACCGGTTCGCGGGACCCCCGGTCGCTCGCGGATGCAACGCTGGCGACGGCGGCGGAACGGTCCACGAGCGGTGCTACTCCCCGGCGGAATCGATGTTCTCGTGGTCGCGGGGTGAACGCAGAGCGGACGAGACGTTCCGTGTCTCGTCGTGGCGGGTGTTCCGGACAAAGGACGGCGAAGTCAGCACCGCGGGCCGAAGGCCGAGGAGCGGGGCCGACGGCAGTGAGGAACGCTTCTCGTTCCTCGGGCCGCGTGAACGGCGCGAAGCGTCGTGAGTGTGAGGACTTAGAGAGCGTTCGCGCCGCTGGTCGGTACGCCGAGGTCCTCGACGAGCGGTCGGTGCGCCGTTCACTTTCACTCCGCGAGCGCACCCCTGAAGTACGTCCGTCTCCACCCTCTGGCAATGAGCGACACAGGCTCCGGCCCGCTCCAGCCGGACCGTCCCGGACTCGACAGACCGTTTCGCGTGGACGCGCCGTTCGAGCCGGCGGGCGATCAGCCGGCGGCCATCGAGCAGCTGGCGTCGGGGTACGAGAGCGGGATGCGCGAGCAGACCCTTCTGGGCGTGACGGGGTCGGGGAAGACCAACACCGTCGCGTGGGTGATCGAGGAGGTCCAGAAGCCGACGCTGGTGCTCGCGCACAACAAGACGCTCGCGGCGCAGCTCTACGACGAGTTCCGGTCGCTGTTCCCCGACAACGCGGTCGAGTACTTCGTCTCCTACTACGACTACTACCAGCCGGAGGCGTACGTCGAGCAGACGGACACCTACATCGACAAGGACGCCTCGATCAACGACGAGATCGACCGCCTGCGCCACTCCGCGACGCGCTCGCTGCTCACCCGCGACGACGTGATCGTGGTCGCCTCCGTGTCGGCGATCTACGGCCTCGGCGACCCGCGAAACTACGAGGACATGGCGCTGCGCCTGGAAGTGGGTCAGTCGATCGACCGCGACGAGTTGCTGGGCCGACTCGTGGACCTCAACTACGAGCGCAACGACGTGGACTTCACGCAGGGGGCGTTCCGCGTGCGCGGGGACACCGTCGAGGTGTTCCCCATGTACGGGCGCTACGCCGTCCGGGTCGAGTTCTGGGGCGACGAGATCGACCGGATGCAGAAGATCGACACGCTGGAGGGGGAGACGAAGGGCGAACAGCGGGCCGTGCTCGTCCACCCCGCGGAGCACTACTCGATCCCCGAGGACCGACTGGAGCGCGCGATCGGCGAGATCGAGGAGCTGATGCACGAGCGCGTGCGGTACTTCGAGCGCCAGGGCGACCTCCTCGCCGCCCAGCGCATCGAGGAGCGCACCACCTTCGACCTCGAGATGCTGCGGGAGGCGGGCTACTGCTCGGGCATCGAGAACTACTCCGTCCACCTCTCCGACCGGGAATCCGGCGACGCGCCGTACACCCTGCTCGATTACTTCCCCGACGACTTCCTCACCGTCGTCGACGAGTCGCACGTGACGCTCCCGCAGGTGAAGGGCCAGTTCGCCGGCGACAAGTCGCGCAAGGACTCGCTCGTGGAGAACGGCTTTCGCCTCCCGACGGCGTACGACAACCGCCCGCTCACCTTCGAGGAGTTCGAGGAGAAGGCCGGCGACCTGCTCTACGTGAGCGCGACGCCGGGGGACTACGAGCGCGAGCGCAGCGAGCAGGTGGTCGAGCAGATCGTCCGCCCCACGCACCTCGTCGACCCGCGGGTGGAGGTCTCGCCCGCGGAGGGGCAGGTGGACGACCTCATGGCGCGCATCGACGGGCGCGTGGCCGACGACGAGCGCGTGCTCGTGACCACCCTGACCAAGCGAATGGCCGAGGACCTCACCGAGTACCTGGAGGAGGCGGGCGTCGCCGTCGAGTACATGCACGACGAGACGGACACCCTGGAGCGCCACGAACTCGTCCGCGGCCTGCGCCTGGGGGAGTTCGACGTCCTCGTCGGCATCAACCTCCTCCGGGAGGGCCTCGACATCCCGGAGGTGTCGCTCGTCGCCGTCCTCGACGCGGACCAGCAGGGGTTCCTGCGCTCCACGACCACCCTCATCCAGACGATGGGCCGGGCCGCCCGCAACGTCAACGGCGAGGTGGTGCTGTACGCCGACGAGACGACCGACGCGATGGCCGACGCGATCGATGAGACCCGCCGCCGCCGCGAGATCCAGCGCGAGTTCAACGAGGAGCACGGCCACACCCCCCGGACCATCGACAAGGCGGTCGGCGAGACGAACCTCCCGGGGAGCAAGACCGACACCAGTTCCGTGGCGGGCGTCGAACCCGACAGTCCCGAGGAGGCCGAGGAGTACGTCGCCGAACTCGAAGCGCGGATGCGCGAGGCGGCGGAGAACCTGGAGTTCGAACTCGCCGCCGACATCCGCGATCGCATCCGCGACGTGCGGCGGGCCTACGAACTGGACCGCGAGGACGAGGGCGTGCCCGCGCCGGAGGGCGAGTTCTGAGCGAGGGGCGAGGTTCACCCCCGCTCTCACTCTCCCCCTCGCCCTCTCACTCTCACTCTCACTCTCGGCCCCATCCCCACCCCACTCCGCCATCCCCCCACTCTGCCATCCCCACTCTCACCCTCTCACTCTCATCCCCACCCCGGGCCGAAGTCCTCGTCGGGGGAGAGCGTCAACCATATCCCCGTCCCCGCGCCTCGTTATCTCATGCCGACCGAACGGGTGACGGTCTCGCTCGACGAGGAGGCGGCCGCGGCGCTCGCCGACCTCGTCGACCGGACGGGGGAGGGACGGAGCGAGGTCATCCGACGGGCGCTGACCTTCTACGCCGCGAACTTCGAGGCGGCCAGCAACGACGCCGGGCCGAACCTCGCGGCCTACCACCGGATGCTCTCGGGCGGCGAGCACGTCCTCCTCGACGTGGACTTCCTGCACTGCTTCCTCGACTACGTCGAGGACGAGACGGGGACGCCGGATCCCGCGTTCCTCGACGCCGCCGACACCGTCGCAGACTATCACGCCCGCGAGTACGCCGGGCGCTTCGACGACGTGGGCGAACTGCTGGAGTGGCTCTCGTTCTGCGGCTTCCTCTCCGTGCGCGCCACCGAGGGCGACACCTACCACGTCGTCTTCCCGTCGGCCTCGCTCCGCTGGTTCATGACCCGCTTCATCGAGCGGAGCGTCCGCGACCTCCCGTTCGAACTCGAGATCGAGGAGAGCGTCTCGAAGGTGCTCGTCACCGAGCGACGGCCGGATGCGGACGCGGCGTAGCCGCCGGCATCGTCCTTCCCCGAGTGTACCACCCTCACACCTGATCGTACCGTAGTCACACTCGCTCGTACCGCCCGTGCGCTCGGTGCGCACGGCTCATAACAACCCTTTTCCGCCCGAGATAGGTCCGTGAGAGCATGACACACGAGCGGTGGTCGCAGTGAAGCTGATCGAACGGCTCCGGGCGATCGGTCCCGGTGCGATGGTCGCGGCGGCGTTCATCGGTCCGGGGACGGTGACGACGGCCAGCGTGACGGGCGCGCGGTTCGGCTACGCCCTGATCTGGACGATCGCGTTTTCGGTCCTGGCGACGATCGTCCTCCAGGAGATGAGCGCCCGCCTGGGGATCGTCTCCCGGGAGGGGCTGGGCGAGGCGCTGCGCGGGCGGTTCGACTCGCCCGCGCTCCAGTACGCGAGCGTCGCGCTCGTGGTGAGCGCCATCGGCGTCGGGACCGCCGCCTACGAGACGGGGAACATCCTCGGCGGCGCGGCGGGCCTCGCGACCGTGACCGGCGTGAGCGCGTCGGTGTGGGGACCGATCATCGGCCTCGCCGCCGCCGCGCTGCTGTGGACGGGTCGGTACGAACTGATCGAGCGCGCCCTGGTCGCGCTCGTCGCGATCATGGGCGTCTCCTTCCTCGTCGACGCGATCCTCATCGGGCCGGACCTCGGCGCGCTGGCGGCGGGGTTCGTCCCGTCGGTTCCGGAGGGGTCGCTCTTTCTCATCACCGGACTCATCGGGACGACGGTCGTCGGATACAACCTCTTCCTGCACGCGAGCAGCGTCCAGGAGCGGTGGGACGGGCCGGAGGACCTGGGCGCGTGCCGGACGGACACGGTCCTCTCGATCGTCGTCGGTGGGCTGATCACGCTCTCGATCCTCGTGACCGCGGCGGCGGTGTTCCCGGCCGGCACGCGGATCGAGGACGTCGGGCGGATGGCCGAACAGCTCGAACCCGTCGCGGGGACGTACGCGAAGGTGTTCTTCAGCGTCGGCCTGTTCGCCGCGGGCTTCACCAGCGCGACGACGGCCCCGCTCGCGGGCGCGTACGCCACCGCCGGGGCGCTCGGCTGGGACGCCGACCTCACGTCCACGCGGTTCCGGGCGGTCTGGATGTCCATCCTCGGGGTCGGGATCCTCTTCTCGGCGCTCGACTACAGCCCCGTCGAGGCGATCCTGTTCGCCCAGGTCGCGAACGGCATCCTCCTCCCGATCGTCGCGGTCTTCCTCATCCTGGTGATGAACGACCACGCGACCCTCGGGCGTTACGTCAACTCGACGGTCCAGAACGCCCTCGGCGCGGTCGTCACGCTGATCGTCGTCTGGCTCGGCGTTCGGAGCCTCCTCACGCTCCTCGGGGTGATCTGAGTGGCAGCGGAGACGGCCGTCGGCGTCGACGTCGGCGGGACCTTCACGGACGTCGTGCTCCTCCGCGGGGACGACCTCGTCACCGCGAAGGTGCCGAGCACGGCCGATCAGAGCGTCGGCGTCCTCGCGGGCATCGAGAAGGCCTGCGAGCGCGCCGGGATCGCGCCCGACGCGATCGACGACTTCACCCACGCGATGACCGTCTCGGTCAACGCGCTCCTCGAGGGGAACGGCGCGCGGACGGCGCTGGTCACCACCGCGGGCTTCCGCGACGTGCTCGAGATCGGCCGGCAGGACCGCCCGTCGCTGTACGACCTCGACGCCGAGAAGCCCGCGCCGCTGGTGCCGCGCCGTCGGCGCTTCGCGGTGGACGAGCGGGCGACCGTCGACGGCGTGGAGCGGGAGGTCGACCCCGAGGCGGTCCGCGAGGTGGCCGGGGAGATCGAGGCGTCGGGCGCGGAGGCCGTCGCGGTCTGCCTGCTGCACGCCTACGCCCATCCCGAGAACGAGGCCGCCGTCGCCGAGGCGCTCGAATCGGAACTCGACGTTCCGGTCTCCGTCTCCCACGAGGTGCTCGCCGAGTTCCGCGAGTACGAGCGTGCCTCGACGACCGTCGCGGACGCCTACGTCACGCCCGCCATCGACGCCTACGTCGGTCGGCTGGTCGAGCGCGCGAGCGAGGCGGGTGTCCCCGAGCCGACCGTGATGCAGGCGAACGGCGGGATCACCGACGCCGAAACGGTCAGAGAGCACGCCGTCCGCACGTGCATGTCGGGTCCCGCGGCCGGCGTCGTCGGGGCGCTGGCCAGCGTCGGCGGGCGCGACGGTGGAGCGGCGTCCGACGCGGACGACTCGCGCGGCGCTCGGGACCTCACTGGTCTCGTCACCTTCGACATGGGCGGCACGTCGAGCGACGTGAGCCTCGTGCGCGATGGGGAGATCGAGCGAACCACCGATGCGGCGATCGGCGGCCGCCCGATCAGGACCCCGATGGTGGACGTGACGACCGTCGGCGCGGGCGGCGGGAGCAAGGGCTGGGTCGACGCCGGGGGCGCGCTCCGCGTCGGCCCCGAGTCCGCTGGCGCGGAACCGGGGCCCGTCTGCTACGGCCTTGGCGGGACCGATCCGACCGTCACGGACGCGAACGTCGTCCTCGGCTACGTCGGCGCGAGCACGAGCCTCGGCGGCGAACTCTCCGTCGACGTCGACGCCGCCCGCGGCGCGCTCGCCGACCTCGCGGACGAGACGGGCCTTGACGGGCCTATCGCGGCCGCCCGCGGGGTGTACCGCGTCGCCAACGCGACGATGAGCCGCGCGATCCGGGCGGTGACGCTCGAACGCGGCCACGACCCCCGCGGGTTCGGCCTCGTCGCCTTCGGCGGCGCGGGACCGATGCACGCCGCCGCGCTCGCGTCCGGACTCGGCATCGGCACCGTCGTCGTCCCGCGGGCCTGCGGCGTCCTCTCGGCGTACGGCCTGCTCGCGGCCGACGAGAAACACGACGCCGTCAGGACCCACCGCGAGTCGCTGTCCGCGATCGACGCGGACGCGGTCGAGGCGACCTACGGGGAACTCGAGGCCGCCGTCCGCGAGGAGTGTAGCGACGCCGCCGAGGCCCTCGTGACCCGCCGCGCGGACCTCCGTTACGCCGGCCAGAGCTTCGAACTCACCGTCGCCGCCGACCGGCCGTTCGATCCCCGGACCGTCGAGGAACGGTTCCACGCCGCCCACGAGTCGACCTACGGCTACCGGATGGACGAGGCGGTCGACCTCGTCAACGTCCGGACCGAGGCGACCGTCGAGCGCCCGCCCGTCGACGTGGCGTACGAGGCGCGCGGCGACGCGCTGATCGGCGAGCGCGAGGCGCACTTCGGCGACGGTCCGCGCGAGACGGCGATCTACGACCGCGAGCGCCTGCCGCCGGGCGAGGCGCTGTCGGGGCCGGCCGTCCTCGAGGGGGAGGAGAGCACGGTCGTCGTCCCGCCGTCGTGGGAGGGCGTCGTCGAACCGGACGGGACGGTGGTGCTCACGGAGGTGGCGTCGTGAGCGACGCCCCGGGTTCCAGCCCCCGGACGGAGATCGACGCCGTCACGCTGGAGATCCTCCGCAACCAGCTCGAGAGCGTCGCGGAGGAGATGGGCCAGGTGCTCATCAACGGTTCCTATTCCCCGAACATCAAGGAGCGCCAGGACTGCTCGACCGCCCTCTTCGACGCCGAGGGGCGGATGGTCGCGCAGGCCGAGCACATCCCGGTCCACCTCGGGGCGATGCCGGAGGCGGTGGACGCGGTGCGCGAGCGCGACCCGCGGCCGGGCGACGTGTTCGTCCTCAACGACCCCTTCGACGGCGGGACGCACCTGCCGGACGTGACGCTCGTCTCGCCGCTCGCCCCCGACGGCGAGATCCTCGGGTACGCCGTCTCCCGCGCCCACCACGCCGACGTCGGGGGGTCGACACCCGGGAGCATGCCCGCCGGCTCCCGCGAGATCTACCAGGAGGGGTTGCGCCTCCCGCCGGTCCGCCTCGTCGCCGAGGGTGAGCCGAACGAGGACGTGCGGTCGATCCTCCTCGCCAACGTCCGGACGCCCGACGAGCGCCGGGCGGACCTCCGGGCGCAGATCGCGGCCAACGAGCGCGCCGAGGCGCGCCTGGGCGAGTTGCTCGAGGAGCACCCGGACCTCGTGCCGTCGGCGTTCGACGCGGTCGTCGACTACTCCCGCCAGCGCATCGCGGCCGAGATCGAGGCGCTCCCCGACGGCACGTACGCCGCGAGCGACGCGCTGGAGGGCGACGGCGTCCTCGAGCACGCTTCGGGGGCCGATCCGGCGGACGTGTCGATCCCGATCGAGGCGACCGTCACGATCGACGGCGACCGGATCGTCGTCGACTTCGAGGGGACGGCGGACCAGGTGCCGGGGAACGTGAACGCGCCGCTGGCGGTCGCCAAGAGCGCCGTCTACTTCGTCGTCCGCTGCGTCACCGACCCGGAGATCCCGCCGAACCAGGGGTGTTACGATCCGGTGACCGTCCGCGTTCCGGAGGGGTCGCTGCTCGACCCGCGCCCGCCCGCGGCGGTCGTCGGGGGGAACGTCGAGACGAGCCAGCGGGTGACGGACGTCGTGCTCGCGGCCTTCGCGGAGGCCGTCCCCGACCGCGTCCCGGCGGGGGGACAGGGCACGATGAACAACCTCATCGTCGGGAGCCGGACGGGGTCGTTCACCTACTACGAGACCGTCGCGGGCGGCTTCGGCGCGCGCCCGTCGAAGGACGGCATGGACGGCGTCCAGGTCGGCATGACCAACACGCTCAACACGCCCGTCGAGGCGCTCGAGGCCGCCTATCCGCTCCGCGTCGAGCGGTACAGCTTCCGCCCGGACAGCGGCGGCGACGGCCGGTTCCGCGGCGGCCTCGGTCTCGAACGATCCGTGACCGTCGAGGCGGACGCCACCGTCTCGCTGCTCACCGAGCGCCGACGCACCCCGCCGGCGGGGCTCGCGGGCGGCGAGGACGGCGCGCTCGGGCGCAACCTGATCGACGGCGAGCCGGTCGCCGCCAAGACCTCCGTCGACGTGGACGCCGGCACGACGGTCACCGTGCTCACGCCCGGCGGCGGCGGCCACGGCGACCCCGACGAGCGCGATCCCGAGGCCCGCGAACGCGACCGCGCCGACGGGAAGGTGACGAGGTGACGGGTGACGGGATGACGGGACCACCCCCCGAACGCGACGGTTCGGCCGCCGCCGACTCGACCGCCGCCGACCCGACCGCCGCCGACCCGACCGCCGCCGCCGACTCGACCGCTCGTGGTGACCCGACCGCCCGCGGCGACCGCCTCCGCCTCGGCGTCGTCGTCCCCTCCTCGAACACGACGGTCGAACCGGAGTTCGCCGCGTGGACGCCGCCCCGGGCGTCGATCCACGCCGCCCGGATGCCGCTCGTCGAGGTGACCGTCGAGGCGCTCGACGCGATGGCGGCCGACGCCGTCGCGGCGGCGGAGCGGCTGGCCCACGCGGACGTGGACGCGGTCGCCTACGCCTGCACCACGGGCAGTCTCATCCACGGACACGGCTTCGACGCCGATCTGGAGCGCCGCCTCCGGGAGGCGACCGGCGCGCCGGCCGTGGCGACGGCGCTCTCGGTCCGCCGCGCGCTCGACGCGCTCGACGCGACCACCGTCGCCGTGGCGACGCCGTACACCGACGCGCTGAACGAACGGGAGCGCGAGTACCTGGAGGACGCCGGCTTCGACGTGCGGCACCTCGACGGGCTCGGGATCGAGCGCAACGCGGACATCGGTCGGCTCACCCCCGACGACGCCCGCGAGCAGGCGGCGTCGGTCCTCGCGGCCGCGTCGGACGCGGACGCGCTGTTCGTCTCCTGCACCAACTACCCGACGCTCGCGGCGGTCGAGCGCCTCGCCCGGGACGTCCCGACGGTCACGAGCAACCTGGCGACGCTGTGGGACCTCTGTCGGGTCGCCGGGCTCGACGCCGGCTTCCTGCCCGGCGGCCTGCCCGCCCCGAATCCGTCGGACGATCCCTGACTCCGCCTCGACCCTCGACGAATAACAAATCAACTTGTTCTATGTAAAATTGGCTTGGAAATGTTTATGTGTCGTCGGCGAAACGCAGGTGATGCGGCTCAGCGGCCCGCGTGAGCCGGGGTCCGCGCCGTAGATCTCGAATGGCGATACTATCATGAGCGAGAGCACCACCTCACAGCGAGAGACCGCCCGTTCGCTCGTCGAACGGGCGCGCACAGGTCACGAGGACGTACTCGACGCCGACGCCGTCGCGGAACTCGCGGCGGCGGTCGAGCGAAACGTCTACGCGACGGCCGACGAGGCCGAACTCTACGACGCCGTCGTGGACGCCGCGACCGCCCGGATCGAGCGCGATCCGGCGTACGAACGACTCGCCGCCCGGGTCGCTCGCCGACGCTACGAGCGCTCGTTCTTCGACCCGACGCTCGCGGACGAGGCGCGCGACGACGCCTATCGGCGGGCCTTCCGGGAGGGAATCGAGCGGGGCCTCGACGCCGGACGCCTGGACGACCGGATGGCGGAGTACGATCTCGACGCCCTGTCCGGGGCCCTCCGTCCCGAGCGCGACGACGAACTGGGGTACGTCGCGATCGAGACGCTCGTCCAGCGGTACTTCCTCCGCGTGGAGGACGAACCGATCGAACTCCCGCAGGCGTTCTGGATGCGCGTGGCGATGGGACTCGCGTTACAGGAGAACGACCGGGGGGCGCGGGCCGTCGAGTTCTACGACGCGATGTCGCGTCTGTTGTTCGTCCCCTCGACGCCCACGCTCTTTCACGCCGGAACGACCCACCCACAACTCTCCTCGTGTTACCTCACGACCGTCGCGGACGACCTCGACGGCATCTTCGAGAGGTACGGCGAGCACGCCCGCCTCTCTAAGTGGTCCGGCGGGATCGGTACCGACTGGACGAACGTCCGGGCCGCGGGCGCGCGCATCGAGTCGACCGGCGTCGAGTCCACCGGCGTCGTCCCCTTCCTCAAGATCTCGAACGACGTGACGGCGGCGATCAACCGCTCCGGCAAGCGCCGGGGGGCGGCCTGCGCCTACCTCGCGTGCTGGCACCTCGACTTCCCCGCCTTCCTCGACCTCCGGCGCAACACCGGCGACGAACGCAGACGCACCCACGACATGAACACCGCCGCCTGGGTGCCTGACCTGTTCGTGAAGCGCGTCGCGGAGGGGGGCGAGTGGACGCTGTTCTCCCCGGACGAGGTCCCGGACCTCCACGGACTGTACGGGCGCGAGTTCGAAGCGCGCTACGAGGAGTACGAGCGCCGCGCCGAGGCGGGCGATCTCGATCTGTACGAGCGCGTCGACGCCGAGGACCTCTGGCGCACGATGCTCACCCGACTGTTCGAGACTGGCCACCCGTGGCTCACGTTCAAGGATCCCTGCAACGTCCGCTCGCCGCAGGACCACGCGGGCGTCGTCAACTCCTCGAACCTCTGCACGGAGATCACGCTCAACACGAGCGAGGACGAGACCGCCGTCTGTAACCTCGGGTCGGTGAACCTCGCCCGACACGTCGGGGACGATAGGTTGGACCGCGAGCGCGTCGCGGACACCGTCGCCACGGCGACGCGGATGCTCGACGACGTGGTGGATCTCAACTTCTACCCGAGCGAGAACGCGGAGCGGTCGAACCTGCGCCACCGCCCGGTCGGACTTGGCGTGATGGGGTTCCACGAGGCGCTGCTGGAACTCGGCGTACCGATGGCCTCGGAGCGCGCCGCCGATCTGGCCGACGAGTGGGGGGAGGTGGTCGCCTACCACGCGATCCTCGGCTCCTCGCGGCTGGCACGAGAACGCGGCGCGTACGAGTCCTTCGAGGGGTCGAAGTGGGACCGCGGCGTCCTCCCCCAGGACACCGTCGCGCTCCTGGCGGAGGAACGCGGCCGCGAGATCCCCCTCTCGGTCGAGGAGCGCCTCGACTGGGACGCGGTGCGCGAGCACGTCGCGTCCCACGGGATGCGCAACTCGAACGTGACGGCGGTCGCGCCCACCGCGACCATCTCGACCATCGCTGGGACGACCCCCTCCGTCGAACCGATCTACTCGAACCTGTACGTCAAGTCGAACATGTCCGGGGAGTTCACGATCGTCAACGAGCACCTCGTCGCGGACCTGAAGGCGGCGGGGCTGTGGGACGCGGAGATGGTCGATCGGCTCAAGTACCGCGACGGGTCCGTCCAGGAGATCGACGACGTCCCCGCCGAGATCCGCGAGCGCCACCGCGGCGCGTTCGAGATCGACCCGCGCCACCTCCTGCGACTCACCGCCAGGCGGGGGATCTGGATCGACCAGAGCCAGTCGCACAACGTCTTCTTCCCGAGCACCGACGGCCGACGCCTCGCCGACGTCTACCGCACGGCGTGGGAACTGGGACTGAAGACCACCTACTACCTCCGCACTCTCGGGGCGAGCCAGATCGAGAAGACGACCCTCGACATGGACGAGTACGACGACACGCAGTTCCGCGACGGCGGAGACGACGGCTCCGACTCGGGGGCCGACGCGCCCGAGTCGGCCGACCTCCCGAGCGTCGAGGACCCCACCTGCGAGTCCTGCCAGTAGCACCGCACGCAGACCCCACACGACCTCGAACCGATGCCACTACTCGACACCGACAGCCAGCACGACCCGAACAAGATCCTCCCCATCGAATACGACTGGGCCCGCGAGTACTACCGCGCGGGCGTCGACAACAACTGGATCCCCGAGGAGATACCGATGCAGGGCGACGTCTCCCAGTGGACCGGCGACGACCTGAGCGACGCCGAGCGGCGACTCGTCGAGTGGAACCTCGGGTTCTTCTCGACCGCCGAGTCGCTGACGGCCAACAACCTCGTCCTCGCCGTCTACGACCACGTCACCGCCCCCGAGTGCCGACAGTACCTCCTCCGGCAGGCCTACGAGGAGGCGATCCACACGGACACGTTCATCTACTGCTGTGACACCCTCGGGTTCGACCCCGACTACCTCTATGGGATGTACGACCGCGTTCCCTCCATCGCGGAGAAGGACGAGTTCGTGGTCGACCTCACGCGCGCCATCGACCGCGACGACTTCGAGATCGAGACGACCGCCGACGTGCGGTCCTTCCTGCGCGACCTCGTCGGCTTCTACGTCGTCATGGAGGGACTGTTCTTCTACGCCGGTTTCGCCGCGATGCTCGCGCTGAAGCGCCGGGGGAAGATGGTGGGCATCGGCGAGCAGTTCGAGTACATCATGCGCGACGAGTCGCTGCACGTCAACTTCGGCGTGGACCTCATCGACGGTATCCGCGCCGAACACCCCGACGCGTGGACCGACGAGTTCGGTCGGGAGGTCGCGGACCTCGTCGCGGAGGCCGTCGATCTCGAGAAGGTCTACGCCCGGGACGCCTGTCCGCCCGAGATCCTCGGGATAGGACCGGGGCAGTTCTCCGAGTACGTCGAGTACGTCGCGGACCGCCGCCTGCGCCAGCTCGATCTCCCCCCGCAGTTCGGGACCGAAAACCCCTTCCCGTGGATGTCCGAGGCGGTGGACCTCAACAAGGAGAAGAACTTCTTCGAGACGAAAGTCACCGAGTATCGCAGCGGGGGCTCGCTCGAATGGTGAGCGCCGACCTCGAGCACGAACCCGTCGGATCGGCGACGCTCGCGGACTCCTACACCGAACTGAGCGAGATCCTGATGCCGAACGACACGAACAACCTCGGCCGGGCGCTCGGCGGCTCCGTCCTCCACTGGATGGACATCTGCGGGGCGATCGCCGCGCGGCGGTTCTCCCGTCGCCAGGTCGTCACGGCGTCGATGGATCACGTCGACTTCCTCGCACACATCGCCCTCGGCGACATCGTCACCGTCTCGGGCTACGCGTTCGACACCGGCGAGACGAGCGTCGACGTCGCCGTCACGGTCCGCGCCGAACGTCCCGCCGCGGACGTTCGGCGGGACACCGCCACCTCGTTCTTCACGTTCGTCGCGCTCGACGGGGAGGAGCGACCGACCGCGGTGCCCGCGCTCGACTGCCCGACCGACGACCAGCGCGCGCTCAGGGATCGAGCACTCGAGGAACGGCGTGGTCGCGGGCGGGGGGAGGGAGAGTCCGGATAGCTCAGCGCTCGACGGCCTCCTCGTCCCCCATTCCCTCGGACGCGTCCTCGATCTCGATGGCGACCGCGTCGGCGTCGAACTCCCCCTCGAAGTCGTCGAGCCCGAGCAGTTCGCGCGTCTCGGCGTCGAACGCCCGGCCATCGAGCAGGGGCGCGGCTTCGCGCGCGTCGCTCCCGGAGAGGTGCCTGCCGTAGCGCCCGAGCAGCGAGGTGAGTTCCTGCGGGAGGACGATCGTGGTGGAGGGCGACCGTCCGACGCTCGCGAGCGTCTCCATGCCCCGCTCGACGATCGCGCGCTCGCCCATCGACTCCGCCGCCCGGGCGCGGAGGACGGTCGAAACGGCGTCGCCCTGCGCCTCCAGGATCCGCGCCCGCTTCTCCCCCTGCGCGCGGACGACGCTCGCCCGCCGCTCGCCCTCGGCGCGCTCGACCGCGCTGACCCGTCTCCCCTGCGCTTCGAGGATCATGGCGCGGCGGCGGCGCTCGGCGGCGCTCTGCTGTTCCATCGCGTCGACGACGCCCCGACTGGGCGTCACCTCGCGCACCTCGACCGCCTCGACGCGCACGCCCCACTCGTCGGTCGGCTCGTCGAGCTGGTCGTGGATGCGCGCGTTGATCGCCTCGCGGCGCGAGAGCGTGTCGTCGAGGTCCATGTCGCCGAGCACCGCCCGGAGGGCGGTCTGGGCGAGGTAGAGCGTCGCCCGGCGGTAGTCGTCGACGCCGAGGAACGCCCGCTCGGGATCGACGACGCGGACGTAGAGGACGGCGTCGGCCGTGACGGGCGAGTTGTCGCGCGTGATGGCCTCCTGGGTCGGCACGTCCAGCGTCTGCGTCCGCACGTCGAACCGGTAGGTGCGCGAGACGAACGGCGGGACGACGTGCAGCCCCGGATCGAGCACCCCCCGGTACGCGCCGAAGACCGTGAGGGTGCGCCTCTCGTACGCCTGGACGAGTTCGACCGCGCTCACGACCGTCGCGACGGCGAGGAGCAGGAGGAGACCGACCGCGAAGACGGCGAAGCTGACGACCCCCGCGACGTACGCGACCCCCAGCGCGACGAGCGCCGCGGCCCCGAGCGCGGGGCGGCCGGCACCGCTCGGGCTGGGCCCCTCGACGGCGTGCAACCGCGCCGTGGCCCGCCCGAGTTCGTAGAACACGCCGCGGTGACTCATGCGCGGAGGTTCGACGGAGACGGGGGTAAACGTTTCGGACAGGTTACGTGTCGAGCCGAGCGACGATAGACGGCGGACGGCGAACGGCGGACGGCGAACGGCGGACGGCGTGCGGTTTCGAGGGGAACCTCGGGACGCCACGTAACGTGACGGAGTACCCCTAGCTTATGCCCCGTGACAACGTGTCTAGTATCGATGAACGTCGTCTTGCACTGTTCGAGCGGGTCGGACGACGACCAGCGCCACGCGCTGGCGAACGCGCGCAACCTCCTGGCCGACGACACCGTCGACCTGGAGTCGGTCGCCTTCGTCGCCAACGGCGACGCCGTGTGGCTGCTCGTCGAGGGGTCGGCGCACGCCGACGCCGTGGCCGACCTCGACGGGGCGGTCGACTTCTACGCCTGCAGCAACTCGCTGCGGACGCGGGAGATCTCGACCGACGACCTGCTCGCGGGCGTCGAGCCCGGAAGCTCGGGCGTCGGCACCGTCTCGAAGCTGCAGGAGTCGGGATACCGCTACATCAAGGTCCCCTGATCGGTCGCGCGGCGTGGACGGGGAGTCGAGCGAGAGCGAGTCGGGCAGGGCGGACGGACATCGCACCATGACGATCCGCGGACTCCACCACGTGACGGCCTTCACCGAGTCGCTCGACCGAAACCTCGCCTTCTACCGGGACCTGCTCGGCCTGCGCCTGGTGAAACAGACCGTCGCCGCAGACGACCCGTACGCGCACCACCTCTACTACGGTAACGGGACCGGCGCGCCCGGAACGATCGTGACGTTCTCGCCGTGGTCCGACCGCGACGAGACGGACCAGCGCGCGACGGGCGAGGTGACGGCGGTCGGGTTCGTCGTCCCGCCGCAGTCGCACGGGTACTGGGTCGACCGCCTCGGCGCGCACGGCGTCGAGACGGCGCGCCGAGAGCGATTCGGCCAGCCCGTGCTCTCGTTCACCGACCCCGACGGCCTGTCGGTGGACCTCGTGGCGGTCGACGGCGGCGACGAGCCGTGGACCGGCGGGAGCGTCCCGACGACCGAGGCCGTCCGCGGGCTCTTCGGCGTCACCGTCGCCGTGGAGGACCCCGAGACGACGGCGCGGTTCGTGGAAGACTCGCTGGGGTACGCGCTCGACGGAACGGACGATGGCCGCCTGCGTTACCGGAGCGTCGGCCGCGTGGGGGCCGTCCTCGACGTCGTAAGGCGCGAGGCGTCCGGACCCGCCCCGGTCGGCCCGGGGCAGGTCCACCACGTCGCCTTCCGCGTCGGGTCGGCCGCCGAGCAGGCCGAACTGGGCGAGGCCATCTCCGCGCTTGGGACGAACGTCTCGCCCGTCGTCGACCGACAGTACTTCCGGTCGCTCTACTTCCGCGAACCCGGCGGGTGCGCGTTCGAACTCGCGACGGACGACCCCGGCTTCGCCGTCGACGAGGACCCCGCAGACCTCGGTCGCGAACTGATGCTCCCCGCCTGGCTGGAGGACCGACGCGAGGACGTGGAGGCGCACCTCTCGCCGTTTCCCGTCGAGCGCGGGACGGCGGACGCGGACTGACGGGGGCTCGCCCGTCGTCGAACCGATCGATTAGAGCCGTCGCCGCAGCGTCTCCGCGGTCTTGGGGCCGACTCCCTCGACGCTCGTCAGGTCCTCGACGGTCGCGGCCCGCACGTTCTCCACGCTGCCGAACCGCCGGAGCAGCCGACGCCGCGTCCGCGGGCCGACGCCGGGCACGTCGTCGAGGACGGTCCGCACCTCGTCGCGCAGCGTCTGGTGGTACTGGACCGCGAACCGGTGGGCTTCGTCGCGCACCCGCTGTAGCAGGTGGAGGTGGGGGGCGTCTCCCGGCCAGTCGTACGATCCCTCCGGCGTGATCACCCGCTCCTCGCGCTTGGCGAGGCCGACGGCGGGCACGTCCCACCCGGCCTCCGCCAGCGCCTCGCGAGCGGCCGCGAGCTGGCCCTCCCCGCCGTCGATCAGCAGGAGGTCCGGGTCGGGGCGGTCGTCGCGGCCCGCGACCGCCCGGTCCGCCCGCCAGCGCACCAGATCGCGCATGTTGGCGTAGTCGTCGTTGCGGTCGTCCAGCTTCTTCCGGCGGTAGTCGCCCTTCTCGGGCGAGCCGCCGACGAACGCGACGTTCGAGCCGACGACCGCGCGACCCTGCGCGTGGCTCACGTCGAACCCCTCGATCCGCTCGATCCGGGCCGGGAGGTCGGGGTAGGCGGCCGCGAGCGCGTCCGAGAGGGAACCGGCCTCGTCGCGTCGTCCCACGCCGCGGCGGGCGTTCTTCAGCGCGAGGTCGACCAGCGTCGCCTCCCGCCCCGCGCCGGGGACGCGCAGCGAGACGCCCTCGCGCTCCAGCCACGCGGCGACCTCCTCGCCCTCGGGTCGCTCCGGGAGGAGCAGTTCGTCGGGGAGCGCGCGCTCGGCGTAGTACTGCGGGACGAACGCGGCGAGGACGCCCGCGACGCCTCCCGTCTCGCCGTCGTCGCCGGGCGTCGAGAGCGTGTGGCGCTCGCGGTCGACGAGCTTCCCGTCCTCGCTGCGCAGGCGGGCGACCGTCGCCCGCTCGCCCTCGATGGCGACCCCGAGCACGTCCACCGTCCGCCGGTCGCGGGCGACGACGGCCTCGCCGCCGCCCCCGTGAAACGCCTCGACCGCGGCGAGGCGGTCGCGCAGGTGGGCCGCCCGCTCGAACTGCCGGTCCTGGCTCGCCGCCTCCATCGCCCGGCGGATCGGGTCGGCGAGCACGCCCCCCTCCCCCTCGAAGAAGCGCTTCACCGACTCGACGTCCGCGACGTACCCCTCGCGGCTGATCTCCCCGGTACAGGGGGCCGTACAGAGGCCGATGTCGTAGTCCAGGCAGGGGCGGTCCCGGCCGGCGAACTTGTGGTCCGAACAGCCCCGGACGCCGTAGGTCTCGCGCAGCGCCTTCACCACGGTGTCCACCCGTCCCTTGTCGGTGTATGGACCGTAGACGGTGGCGGAGTCGTCCGGGTCGCGCGTCACCTCGATGCGGGGGAACTCGTGGGCCGTGAGCTGCACGAGCGGGTAGGACTTGTCGTCCTTCAGGCGGACGTTGTACCGCGGCTGGTGGCGCTTGATGAGGTTCGCCTCGAGCAGGAGCGCCTGCGTCTCCGTGTCCGTGACGGCGAAGTCGATCCCCCGCGCCCGCTCGACCATCCGCCGGATGCGCGCGCTCCGCGGGTCGGCGTAGGAGCGCACGCGGGCGCGTAGCTCGACCGCCTTCCCGACGTAGAGGACGACCTCGCGGTCGTCGAGAAAGAGGTAGACGCCGGGAGAGCGGGGCAACTCGCCCGCGCGTTCGCGCACTGCCGCCGAATCCATTCACCGAAATCGAGGGGCGCGGTGGGTAAGAGGGTGACGCGTTCGCGCCGCCGGTGGGAAAGCTGGCCAACGTGTTAGTTAGATCTCTGAACCATATCTGGGTGAATGATATACGAGAAGTTATCGTATCGGAACAGTTAGCAAAGGTGCATACTCGTCTATGCGTGGTTGACCAATATGGTGACGAGACGGTCGATTTTAGCAGGGATCGTGGGTGGTTCGATCGCTGGCGGATATTTTCTGTTGAATCGATTCGGCGCGGGCACACGAACAATGGACACGAACGGCCCGAGTCAGGGGTGCCGTAACGGCGTCACAGAGCGTCCCGAGAACGGGACGTTCAGATTCGTAAACATCGTGCACTTCGATGAGCTAGAGGTCGAACTAAAGGTAGAGAAAGGAAGGAACGTAGAACGCATAGTGATCACTTCGAACGGGGAAACGATTCATACGGTACCGGACGTGAAGGCGGGACGTCGAACCGTGACGTTCGCTGCCGAGGACGCGACGGCGTTCGACATCGCTGTACTGAACGACGACGGAATGGTGATTGACACCGCACAGTTCTATTCGAGGTGCTCTCCGTAGCCAGGTGACGACAACAACCGTGTCATCAGAGCATCGCTAGTGAGGCGCGGAATTCGTTCTCGTGTGGCGATGATGACCCCACTGAACAGCCACTGGACGGCCGACCTTCCGTGAGATCGGATACGGCCGACGGGATACAAGTCGCCGCCGGGCGAAGGGCTCGCCATGCCCGACGACGCGGACGACGCAATCGACGCGGACGGTGCGACCGACGCGGACGGCGGGACCGCTCGTCTCTGGCTGGTCGAGCGCACCTACGACGACCGGAACCTCATCACGCTCGTCTACGCCACGCCGGACGGCGAGCGGTACCGGAAGCGCGAGCGGTCCGCGAACCTCCTCGGGGGGTCCGGGGGCGTGACCGCCGCGATCGAGGCCGACCCCGACGACCTCGCGCCCGTCGAGGACGACGAGACGCGGGAGCGCTACGCGACCGAGGCGGCGCGGATGGCCGACCGGCACGCCCCGGACGACACGATCTGACGCGGTACGTGTGCACGTTTGACTATCGAGGTATAAAAACGGAGCAAAGACTTTCTGCTCCCCGACGCAAGTCGCGCCCGTATGCCCGCGATACAATTGAACGGCGTCACCAAGCGATTCGGTGACGGCGTCGTCGCCCTCCGCGACCTCGACCTGGCGGTCGAAGACGGCGAGATATACGGCTTTCTCGGTCCGAACGGGGCCGGGAAGTCGACGACGATCAACGTCCTACTCGACTTCATCCGCCCGACGCAGGGGTCCGCGTCCGTCCTCGGGATGGACGCACAGCGCGATTCGCAGGCGGTTCGCGCCCGGACCGGCGTCCTCCCCGACGGCTACGACGTGTACAACCGGCTCACCGGTCGTCAGCACGTCGAGTTCGCCATCGAATCGAAGGACACCGACGACGACCCGATCGCCCTCCTGGAGCGCGTCGGGATCGCCGACGCCGCCGACCGGAAGGCGGGCGGCTACTCGAAGGGGATGACCCAGCGCCTCGTCCTCGCGATGGCGCTCGTGGGCGAACCGGACCTGCTGATCCTCGACGAGCCCTCGACGGGACTGGACCCGAACGGCGCGCGCGAGATGCGCGAGATCATCCGCGAGGAGAACGCCCGGGGCGCGACGGTGTTCTTCTCGAGTCACATCTTAGAGCAGGTCGAGGCCGTCTGCGACCGCGTCGGCATCCTCCGCGAGGGCGACCTCGTCGCCGAGGACAGCATCGAGGGACTGCGCCAGTCGATGGGCAGCGGCTCGACGCTCACCGTCCGGATGGCCGACGTGTCGGACGCGGCGGTCGCGGCCGCGCGCGACGTGCCCGGCGTGACGAGCGTCGCCGTCGACGGCGACGCGCTCGTCGTCTCGATACAGGACGGCTCGAAGACGGCCGTCCTCACCGCCGTCGAGGAGGCGGGCGGCGAGGTGCGGGACTTCTCGACGGAGAAGGCCTCGCTCGAGGAACTGTTCGTGAGCTACACGAACGACGAGCGATCAGCGCCGCGGCGCGACTCGGAGACGGAGGTGGAGGCGTGAGCTGGACCGCCGTCGCGCGGAAGGACTTCCGCGACTCGGCGCGGTCGAAGTGGCTCTGGGGACTGTCGGTCCTGTTCGTGCTGTTCGCGGCCGGCGTCGCGTACTTCTACAGCAACATCGCCACGGTCGGGAGCGGCGCGGAGGTCCTCGGCCTGCTCGGGTTCCTGCTGCTCCCGACCGGCCTGCTCGTCCCCATCATCGGGCTGATGATCAGCTACAAGGCGATCGTCGGCGAGCGCGACTCGGGGAGCATCAAACTCCTCCTCTCGCTCCCCCACACTCGAAGCGAGATGATCCTCGGGAAGTTCGTCGGGCGTACCCTCTCGGTGTTCGTCGCCATCGCCGTCGGCTTCGCCGTCGCGGCGGCCGTCGTCGTACTCGAGTACGGTAGCCTCGAACCCGGCGCGTACAGCCTGTTCGTGCTGCTGACGATGTTCTTCGCGCTCGTCTACATCGGCATCGGCATCAGCTTCTCGTCGTTCATGTCCTCCACGTCGAAGGCGCTCGCGGGCGCGGTCGGCCTGTTCGTCGTCCTCGAGTTCCTCTGGGACGTCGTTCCCGTCGTGCTCCTGTACGTCATCAACGGATTCACGCTGACGCCGGCGAACCCGCCGTCGCAGACCGTCCAGGACTTCGTCACGTTCGTGTCGACGCTCTCGCCGAGCGCCGCCTACTCGAACGCCGCGCGTGCGCTCATCCCCGGTCTCGAGACCGGCGCGGCGGACGTCCCGTTCTACCTCCAGGAGTGGTTCGGCCTGGTCGTCCTCGTCCTCTGGCTGGTCGTCCCCCTCGCGCTCGGCTTCGCCCAGTTCAACCGGGCCGACCTCTGAGGCGGTCTCGAACGCTTTTTCGTCCCCGGTCGAACGGGGGTGCGATCGATCTCGGGGTTCGGAAGCGACGACGAGGACGACCCGTCGCCGAGGGGACGAGCCCCCGCGACCCCGCCGGGCCGATCGACCGATCCCGAGACTTCATAAACGAAGACGGGACCAGCGTCGACGTGCGCTGATCGTCACCGCGCGGCGTTTCGCGATCGTGCGACGCACCGCCGCGCGGTCGCGGCCGGTCGCCCCCGGCCGCCTCCGCGTCGCCTGCTCGCCCCCTTTTCCGCTCCAGCCGCGGCTCTCCGCGCTCGGTCAGGCGCTCGCGTCGTCCGCGTCGACCCCGCGCTCGGCCAGGAGTTCCTCGAACCCGGTCCGGTCGAGCACCGGCACGTCCTCCTCCTCGGCGTCGTCGAGCTTACTCGCCCCCGGGTTGTCGCCCGCCACCAGGTAGTCGGTGTTCCCCGAGACGCTGCTCGTGGCGTTCGCGCCGTGGCGCTCGACGAGTTCCTGCGCCTCGCCGCGCGTGTAGCCGTCGAGCGATCCGGTGAAGACGAACGTGAGCCCGTCGAGCGCGTCGCTCGTCTCGAGGTCCACCGACCGCGGCTCGACGCCGCGCTCGCGCAGCGCCTCGATGACCTCGCGGTTCCGCTCGCTCTCGAAGAACTCGCGGACCTCCCGGGCGACGGTCGGCCCCACGTCGTCCACCTCCTGCAGTTCGTCCTCGTCGGCGTCCATCACGGCGTCGAGCGACCCGAACGCCCGCGCCAGCGAGGTCGCCGTCGTCGGGCCGACCTCGCGGACGCCGAGCGCCGCGAGGAAGTCGGAGAGCCGCGGCTCCTTCTTCGCCTCCAGTTCGTCGAGGAGGTTCCGCGCGCTCTTCTCCCCCCAGCCGTCGAGTCGCGCGAGGTCCGCCACCCGGAGGTCGTAGAGGTCGGGGATGGACTCGACGAGCCCCGTCTCGATGAGCTGATCGAGTTTCTGCTCGCCCAGCCCCTCGACGTCGAGACCTCCCCGGCTCACGTAGTGCTCGATGGCGCGCTTCAACTGCGCCGGGCAGGCGAGCCCGCCGGTGCAGAACGCGAGCGGGCCGTCGAACTCGACCGCGCTGTCGCAGACCGGACAGCGCTCGGGGAACTCGAAGTGCCCGTCGCCGCCGTCCTCGACTACCTCCTCCACGTAGGGGATGACGTCCCCCGCGCGCTGGATCCGCACCCGGTCGCCGACGGCGACGCCCAACGCGGCGATCTGATCGGGGTTGTGGAGGCTCGCCCGCGAGACGGTCACGCCCGACACGTCCACCGGGTCGAGCAGCGCCACCGGCGTGAGCCGCCCGGTCCGTCCGACCTGCACGACGATGTCGCGCACCGTCGTCTCTTCGGTCCGCGCGGGGAGCTTGTACGCGTAGGCCCACCGCGGCGCGCGCGAGGTCGCCCCCAGTCGGTCGCACTGCTCGAGGTCGTTCACCTTGAGCACCGCGCCGTCGACCTCGTAGTCGAGGTCGTCGCGGTCCTCGACGAGTCGGTCGCGGTAGTCGATCGCGCCCTCGACGTCGTCGACCAGGGTGGCGCGCTCGTTGACCTTCAGTCCCCACTCGGGGAGCGTCGCCTGCCGCTCGCGGTGGGTCTCGAACCCGTAGGAGACGTCGAGGACGTCGAAGAAGAAGCAGTCGAGCGGCCGCTCCGCGGTCACGGCGGGGTCGAGCTGCCGGAGCGTCCCCGCGGCGGCGTTGCGCGGGTTGGCGAAGGGTTCGTCGCCGCGCTCGACGCGCTCGCGGTTGTACGCCTGGAACGCGTCGCGGGGGATGTAGACCTCCCCGCGGACGGCGAGGAACTCGGGGTAGTCCCCCGAGAGGCGGAGCGGGATCGAGCGGATCGTGCGGACGTTCGCGGTCACGTCGTCGCCGCGCCTGCCGTCCCCGCGCGTCGCGGCGCGGACGTACCGGCCGTCCTCGTAGATCACCTCGATCGAGACGCCGTCGAACTTCGGCTCGCAGACGTACTCCACCGAGCCGTCCGCGTAGGCGTCGAGCGACGCCTGTCCCGACGAGTCGCCGTCGGTCTGTGAGAGGCCGAGCAGCTCGTGGACGCGACGGTCGAAGTCGTAGACGTCCTCGGCCTCGCCGCTCGAATCGATCGACAGCATCGGGGCGACGTGCTCGACGGTGTCGAACTCGTCGAGCGATTCGCCGCCGACCTGCCGGGTCGGGCTGTCCGGCGTCTGGAGGTCGAAGGTCGCTTCGAGTTCCTCGAGACGGGAGAAGAGCGCGTCGTACGTTCGGTCGGGGACGACTGGATCGGCCTCGACGTAGTAGCGCCGGTCGTGATAGCGGATGGCCTCGCGCAGCTGCTCGGCCTGCCGCCGCGCCGCGTCCTCCGTGAGGTCCTCGACCGGGTCGAACTCGGTCGGTGGGTCCTCGACGTAGGGGTTGTCGGGGGCCTCGCGGGCGTCCGTGCTCATCGGTCGGGAGTTGGACCGAGGGAGTTAAAAACGGGGCGTTCCGGCGGCGAAGCTTGCGAGGACGGGGACGCTTATCCCCGAGCGGACGGAGGGGGAGGTATGTCGGAGGAGTTCCTCCTGTTGAATCCCGGTCCCGTCCCCCTCTCGGACCGCGTTCGACGGGCGATGGACGAGCCGATGGTATCGCACCGCTCGGCGGCGTTCGAGGCGACCTACGAGCGGGCACAGGACGGCCTCGAGTACGTCTTCACGCGCTCGACGCCCGACGAGCGCACCACCGGCGAGGGGACGCCGCTCGTCCTCAACGGGACGGCCACGATGGGGATGGAGATGGCCGTCGCCAACCTCGCAGACGGCGACAGCGAGGTCGTGGCGCTCGTCAACGGGAAGTTCGGACGGCGGTTCGCTCGCATCGCCGAGCGCCACGCCCGCGTGACGACCGTCGAGGTCGAGTGGGGCGAGTCCTTCGACCTCGACGCCGTCGCGGAGGCGATCACCGACGACACGGACGTCGTCACGATGGTCCACAACGAGACTTCCACGGGCCTGCTCAACCCGGTCGCCGAGGTCGGCGAACTGGTCCGCGAGCGCGACGCCCTGTTCGTCGTCGACGGCGTGACGAGCATCGGCGGCGACGAGTTCCGGATCGACGACTGGGGCGTCGACGTGGCGATCACCGACGCCCAGAAGGCGCTCGCCGCGCCGCCCGGCGTCAGCGCGCTGTTCGTCACCGAGCGGGCCGCAGAGCGCGCCGACGGGGAGTCCGCGCCGTTCTACGAGGACCTGGAGTGGCACCTCCGGAAGGCCGAGCAGCACCAGACACCCTTCACGAGTGCGGTACCGCTGTTCCGCGCGCTCGCCGAGGCGGTCGAGGAGATCGAAGCCGAGGGGATGCCGGCGCGCATCGAGCGCCACCGCCGACAGGCGCGGGCGTTCCGCGCGGGGTTCGACGCGCTCGGACTGGACCCCTTCCCGAACGCCGCGGGACCGACCGAACGGTCGAACACGGTCACCGCGACGTCCCTCCCCGAAGCCGTCCGCGGCGACCGCTCCTCGGCGTTCTTCGACGCGGTGAAGGAGCGCAACGTGAGCCTCTCCGGCGGGCAGGCCCACCTCGGCGGCGAGATCTTCCGCGTGAGCAACATGGGGAACCTCACCCCCGAACACGTGATCCGGGGCGTACGCACGGTCGGCGAAGCCCTGAACGACGCCGGCGTCAGCGCGGACGTCGAAGCGGGCACGTCGGCCACCGAGGGCGCGCTCGACTGATCGTCCCCGCGCCGTCGGAGACGACGGCCGCGATCCCGGGACTCGTCGGTACCGACCACTATCTACTTCCCGAGTAGTTTGCGCGCGTGATACATCGAGATCGACGGCGAGAAAGCGGTCACAGTCGAGGACATTGTTACTAGCTGAAATACAACTAACGGCTTTAGAGAATATGTACGAACGATACTTTTCGAATGGAGACAAAACGTTTCTCCAATAGTAAATGTATCGCGATTCGTTCACGGGGTAAATACATTCACAGGGGGATCAAGCTTAGAGAGCAAAAATTTCATAACCTTCGTCTAAAGCAATCCCGACGAGTCAATGACTGGGAATCACCCTGGTACCGACCAGCTGACAGATGAGAAAAAGGGGAGCGAGGGCTCCGGACCGCGTCTCGACCGGCGGTCGTATCTCCGGATGGGGGCGGCCACTACCGCGTCGCTCGGCCTCCTCGGCTCCGCCGTACCCGCGAGCGCCGAGGGCGCGACGCGGCACGGCATCGAGTTCGATCGCGTCCTGAACGCCGTCGAGGACCTCGGGATGGATCCGAACGGGAACGAACCGATCGACGACGCGCTCGCGGGCGCGATCCAGAGCGGGACGCTCATCGAGTTCCCGCCGGGCGAGTACCTCGCGACGAGAGAGCAGGAGCACTTCCAGCTCGACGACTTCGGCATCCGGGGGACCGGCGGGAGTCGCCGGGACACGCAGTTCGTCTTCCCCGAGGGGTACAACGAGCTCTTCCTGACGATCCGCTGGGGGCGCGGGCACCTCTACGAGAACTTCACGCTCCAGCAGTACGAGGACGGTGAGACCGCCGTCGGCCTGTACCTCGCTCCTAACGACAACCTCCAGTTCCACGACGTCGAGATCGCCGGATACAACGCGCGGAGCGGCCAGCGCGGCCTCGCGCCGTACATCTACGACGAGGACGGTACCGGCGTCATCGACGGCTACGTCCGCCGCGGCGGCGGCGCGGTGGGCCGGTACCCGAGCGGGACGCAGGCGCTGTTCGTCGGTCACAAGCACCGGGGGACGCTCTACATCCGCAACTCGCACGTCGAGGAGGCCGGCGAGAACGGCATCTACGCGAGCCGGTGTCAGGGAGACATCCGCATCGAGGACTGTTACTTCAAGAACAACGACATCGCGTCGGTTCGGATCGCCGGCGAGGGGTCCTACGTGAGGGGTTCGACGTTCGTCGTCGACACCGACACGGCCGACAACGACCCCGAGGCGTTCGACAACGTCCGCGCCCTCTGGTGGGAGTCGGGGGACTACGCGAAGGAGGGCGGTTACGTCGAGAACTGCGAGTTCGTCCTCGAGTCCGCCGACGTCAGCGGCGGCCTGCTGCGCGTCTCCGGTACCGCGGGCGCGATGACCGTCCGGAACTGCCGGTTCCGCAACGAGACGCGGCACGCGAACATCTTCGCGCGCGCGCCGTCGAGCGAAATCGACGACGCGGCGATCACCGTCGAGGGGGTGAGCATCACCGGCGGCGACGACGACCCCCACCGCGGCGGCATCGAGATCGTGGGGCGGTCGGGGTCGTCCGTCACCGACTCCTGCATCTCGCTCGACGGGGGGTACGACGGCGTCGTCGTCCGCCACGCCAGCGGCTGTACGGTGAAGGACAGCACCATCGACGTTCCCGGCGAGACCGTCGTCGAGGACGACGCCGGCGTCGCCACCTCGAACATCGACGAGAGCGGCTCGTGTCCGCTCCCCGATCCCGACGGCGGCGCGAGTTCCGGCGGGTCCTCCGACGACGGCTCCTCGAGCGACGGCGGGTCCGACTCGTCGGCGTCGCAGAGCGCGGACACGGACGAGGGAAGCGAGGCCGGCGAGGGGGGCGAACCCACCGGCGACGGCTCGACGGGTTCGAACGAGACGACCGGCTCGGACGACGGCGACGGCTCGTCCGGCGAATCGGATGACGGTAACGCGACCGATGGCGGTTCGTCCGACGGCTCGTCCGGTTCCGACGACGCCTCCTCGGACGGCGCGGCGACGGGCGGAGACGTCGAGGTCGAGACCGCCTCGACCGACGGATCGTCCGACGGATCGTCCGGTGGATCGTCCGACGGGTCGTCCGGAGGGGGCGACGGGGGCGACGGTGCGACCGCGTCCGGCGCGACGCCGCAGTCGCTGCCGAACGTCCTCTCCATCCGGTCGGACGCCGTCTCCCCGTACCGCGTCGTCGTCGACGGCGCGATCGAACTCGACCCCGACTTCGGCACCGAGGACGTCGTGAGCGGTAACACCGCGCGGGGCGTCCTCGCGGGGGGCTGGGACGTCTACCGCTTCTCCGGGGAGATCGCCGAGTTCGACATCGACGGCCAGGCCGAGGTCAGCGTCAACGGCACCTTCGTCGATCCCGACGAGCTGGGGACCGACGGCGGGGAGAAGACGGAGTCGAGCGACGACCTGCCCAACACGATCTCGATCAAGGGCGATCCCGGCGAACTCCTGCCGTACCACGTCGAGGTGAGCGGGGACATCGCGTTCGACCCCGACTTCGGCACCGAGGACCGCGTCGCCGACGGGGCCGCCGAGGGCGTCATCGCGGGCGGCTGGGACGTCTACCGCTACTCCGGCGAGATCGTCGAGTTCGACGTCAGGGGCGACGCCGACCTGAAGGTCAACGGCGAGCCGGTCGACGAAGAGTCGGTCTAGGGCCGCCCCGTCGATAGCGACCACGCCCGCACGCCCGATCGAACGACCGAACCCGCGCCGAGCGCTCGGTGCTCAGGCGCTCTCTCCCTTCTCGCCGCGGTCGAAGACGCTGACGCGCTCGGGGTCGACGCGCGAGAGCGCCGGGAGCGCCGCCGCCGCGAGGACGACCTCGGCGAGGCCCACGACGACGAAGGCGACCGTGAAGCCGAACGCGTCGGCGAGCGTCCCGCCGCCGACGATGCCGACCAGGAAGCCGAACGAGCCGACGACGTTGTAGCCGCCCATGGCGACCCCCCGATCGCGCTCCGCGGCGAGGTCGGTCACGAGCGCCATCGTCGCGGGCGACATGAACGCCCCGGTGACGCCCGTCAGCACCAGCAGGACGGCGACCAGCGGGACCGTCGGCGCGAGGACGACGCCGACGACGACGAGGCCGTACAGCGTCGACCCGAGCGCGATGGGGACCTTCCGCCCGATGCGGTCGGAGAGCACGCCCATCGGGTACTGCAGGAGCGCGAACGGCGCGAAGAACGCGCCGAGCAGGAGCCCCGTCGCCGTCGCGTCGAGGTCGAAGGCGGAGCGGAGGTAGACGGTGCCGACGAGCGCGAAGAACCCCGCCGTCAGCCGATCGATGAACCCGAAGGCGTAGGGGAGCGAGAGCGCGGGTCGGGCCCGGAGACTCGAGAGCGCGGCGAGCGCTCCCTCGCCCTCCCGCCCGCCGGGCGCGCGGTCCTCGACGAGCAGGACGACCAGCCCCGGGAGGACGAGCAGCGCGCCAGCGGCGACGACCGGCGCGATCGGATCGAGGTCGGCGAGGCGGCCGCCGACGGGCGCGCCGAGGGCCGTCCCGAGACCGATGGCGATGCCGGCCGCGCCCATGTTCCGCCCGTGGCCGCCGTCGAGGTCCATCAGCATCGTCATCGCGAGCGAGAACGCGCCGATCGTCAGCGCGCCCTGCGCGAACCGGACGAGGAGGACGGTCCCGAAGGAGGCGTCGACGAGGGCGAGACCGGCGAGCGCCGCGTAGCCGAGCGCGCCGCCCAGCGCACCGGCCGTGACGAGCGGGACGCGCCGTCCGAGCGCGTCGCTGAGCGCACCCCACGCGCCCGCGAAGAGGACGAACCCGGCGAACTCGGCCGCGAGGAACCACTTGCCAGCGTCGAGGCCCGTCTCCGCGAGCGATTCCCCGGCGGGCGCGTCAGTCCAGAGCGCGACGAGGTCGGTGACGCCCGGATACAGCAGCACCTGGGCGAACAGGACCGCGAAGACGGTCGCAGCGAGGACGGTCCGCGCGCGTTTGACGGTCACGGACCGGGATACGCGCGCGGGGATGGTAACGCCGTCGGACGCGTCGCCGGGTAGTGTCGAGGGAGCTACCGAAACAGCGGGCGGGACGGGAAGTGCGGGGATCGTAACCGTGGTACTACCAACCAGTGAGCGTCGATAACGGTGTATCTATATTCCCCCACGGGGATACAATACGCTATGACGCAACGTGCTAATCGACGAACGTTTTTGACTGCGGTCGGTGCAGTCGGAGCATCCCTCCTCGCCGGGTGCGCCGGCGGCGGTGGCGGCGACGGTAACGGCTCCGGCGACGGCAATGGCTCTGGTGGTGGTGGCGGCGGTGGCGGCGGTTCTAACCGCCTCACGTGGGACGCTGGCGGGACCGGTGGGACGTACTTCCCCCTGTCCAACCAGCTGAAGGGCATCATCCAGGACAACACGGACTACAAGGTCACCGTCCGCTCGACGGGGGCGAGCGTCGAGAACGTCGGCAGCCTCTCGCAGGGGGACGCGGACTTCGCGCTCATCCAGAACGACATCGCCTACTTCGCGTACAACGGCGAGGGCATCGAGGCGTTCAAGGGGAACGCCATCAAGAACCTCCGCGGCGTCGCCACGCTCTACCCCGAGACGATCCACATCGTCACGCTGGCGGAGACGGGGATCACGAAGCCCGCCGACCTCCAGGGCAAGACGATCAACACGGGCGACATCGGGAGCGGCACGCAGGTCAACGCCGTCCAGATCCTCGAGGCCCTCGGTATCACCGAGTACGACGAGCAGAACACCGGGTTCTCGCGCGCGGCCGAGCAGTTGAAGAACGGCGACGCCGACGCCGCCTTCGTCGTCGGCGGGTGGCCCGTCGGTGCCGTCAACGAACTCGCGACCACGGAGGACCTGGTCATCGTCCCCATCGAGGGTCAGAACCGCCAGAAGGTCCTCGACGCCGCGCCGTTCTACGCGGAGGACGAGATTCCGGAGGGGACCTACGACAACCAGCAGCCCGTCCCGACCGTCTCCGTACAGGCGATGATCGCGACGACCGCCGAGGTGCCGGAGAAGACCGTCGAGGAGGTTACCGCCGCCATCTTCGACAACACGAGTGAGATCAGCATCAAACAGCAGTTCATCACGAAAGACAGCGCCCAGGAAGGGATGTCCATCCCGCTGCACCCCGGCGCGAAGGCGTACTTCGGCAGCGGCGGCAGCGGCGGCAACGCGACCAACCAGTCGGGCAACGACAGCTCGAGCAACGAGAGCGCCAACTGATGGCCCGCGCCGATGTCGCAAAGCGTATTCGGCGCGGCATCGCAGGTCGGTAACGATGCGAACCGCAGTTCGGGCGTTCGCGGCGGTTTTCGTCTGTCTGCTCGCGGTGGGAGGAGCGGCGGCGGTGCCCGCCGGCCAGGCGCTCGTCGTCTCGGACGCCCAGACGGGCGAACGGCTGCTCGTCGTCCCGGTCGAGGAGAACGCGACAGTCGCGCTCGAGTACACTCACAGCGTCGAGAAGACGCGGGTGCTCGACGTCTACGCCGTCAGGGACGACCGACTCGTCATGACGCGCATGGAGTTTCAGTCGTACGGCTGGGGGCTCCCCGCCCGCGCGAACGTGACGCTCGCCGAGGACGGCAACCTCACGTTCGACCCGGCGTGGGCCGGCGAAGAACTATACGTGAAGCCCGGCCGCGTCGCCGGGCACGAACTCCACGTCGGTAACCGAACCTACGACCTCGTCGCCCGCTCCGACGCGCGGTCAGTCCGCCTCTCGATCGCCCAGCGCTCCGCGCTCGACGTCGCCCTCTCGTACCTATCATGACGGACGATACGCACTCCCGGACGAACCGCCCGCTCGCCGACGCCGACGAGTCGAACCACCCGCCCCGCAGACCCGACGGCGGGACCGTCGACTCCCCGGCGGACGACGACGTACTCTCCGAGGAGGAGCGGGAGGAACTCAGACAGGAGATCGAGCGCAAGCGCGACCTGCGCGGCGCGACGGCCGTGCTCGTCTCGGTCATCGGGATCCTCTTCTCGGCGTTCCAGATGTGGCTCGCCGCGCGCGGGCAGGACTTCGAACTCACGCTCCCGTTCGGCGTCACCGTGGATCTGGGACAGCTACAGGCGTTGCAGGTCAACGCCATCCACGTCACGTTCGCGCTCGTGCTGGCGTTCCTCCTGTTCCCGACGACGACGGGCGACGGCTTCCTCAGTCGTCGGCTCGCGAGGGTCGTCCCCGCGGTCCGGACGCGCTTCGGGGCGTCCAGTCCCGCCACCCGCGCCGCCGAGGGCGTCCGACGCGGCGTGCGGTGGTTCATGGTCGATGACGACTTCGAACGCGTCACGCCGCTCGACGCGCTGTTCGTCCTGTTCTCGATCATGGCGGGCGGGTACATCGTCACCGACTTCGAGGAGATCCTGAACCTCCGGCTGTTCGGCATCGACCAGGGCGCGCCGATCCAGGAAGTGTTCACCTTCCTCGCGGTGCCGGTGCAGGCGATCTCCGCGCTCGGTATCCCGCTCGATACGCTCTCCTACGCCTACCTCGTCGGCATCGTCGGGGTGCTGATGGTGCTCGAGGCGACCCGCCGGACGCTCGGCCTGCCGCTCACGATCATCGTGGCGTCTTTCATCGTCTACGCCCACTACGGGCACCTCATCTCCGTCGATACGCCCGTCGTTGGGGTGCTCGCGATCGATCAGTTCTCGTGGGCAGAGATCGTCCAGAACCTCTGGTACAACGTCAACAACGGGGTCTTCGGCATCCCCGTCTCGGTGAGCGTCCAGTTCATCTACATCTTCATCCTGTTCGGGGCGTTCCTCGAGACCAGCGGTGCGGGCCAGTGGTTCATCGACCTCGCCTACGCCGCGACGGGGACGCGCAAGGGCGGCCCCGCGAAGGCGTCCGTCCTCGCGTCGGGGTTCATGGGTACCATCTCCGGGTCGTCTATCGCCAACACCGTCACGACGGGTGCGTTCACGATCCCGCTGATGAAGCGCTCGGGCTACAGCCCCGAGTTCTCCGGCGCGGTCGAGTCCTCCGCCTCCTCCGGGGGACAGATCCTCCCGCCGGTGATGGGGGCGGCGGCGTTCCTGATGATCCAGTACACGGGGACGCCGTTCTCCGACATCATCACCGCGGCGGCCGTCCCGGCGGTCGTGTTCTTCTTCGGCGTCTGGGTGATGGTCCACCTGGAGGCCTCCCGGGTCGGCATCGGCGGCCTGTCGAAGGACGAGGTCATCGACACGCGGACGCACGTCCGCCGCGGGTGGTTCTACCTCGTCCCCGTCGTCCTGTTGCTCTACTACCTGCTGATCGCGCGGCTGTCGGTCGCGCGCTCCGCGTGGTTCACGCTCGTCGCCATCATGGCGCTGATCGCGTTCGTGGCGGCGTACAACGAGCGGACCCGCCTCCCGCTGATCGGCGTCGTCGCGATGCTCACGCTCGGCTCGTTCGCGGCGTATCTCGTCACCGGAACGGGCCTGGTCGGCCTCGTCACGGGTGCCGGCGACGGGGGCGTCGGCCTGCGGACCGCGGCCTACGGCGCGCTCGGCGATCTGGGAACGATCGTCATCGTGGTGAGCCTCGCCACCCTGTTGCTGCGCCCGCACCTCGACTCGCCGCTGCTCGACTACGACGCGCAGGTCGACGAGGCGGTCGAGGAGACCGCCGACCTGCTGAACCGGCCACGATTGACGGACAACGCTCCGTTCACGTACGGCGGGTTCGTCCTCCAGTCGATGAACGCGGGTGCGCGGACGGCCGTCGAGGTCGTCATCGCCGTCGCCGCCGCCGGCATCATCCCCGGCGTCGTCGCGTCGACCGGGCTGGGGCCGAACCTGGTCCAGCTCATCGCCAACCTCGCGGGCGGCTCCATCGTCCTCCTGCTCGTCGTGACGGCCATCTCGGCCATCATCCTCGGGATGGGGATGCCGACGACGGTGACGTACATCATCCTCTCGGCGCTGCTCGTCCCCGCCATCACCGAACTGAGCGCCATCCCGGTGCTCGCGGCGCACCTGTTCGTCCTCTACTTCGGCGTCATCGCCGACATCACGCCGCCGGTAGCCGTCGCCGCCTACGCGGCGAGCGGGATCGCGAAGTCCGACCCGTTCAAGACGGGCGTCGAGGCGTTCTCGCTGTCGCTGAACAAGGCCATCGTTCCGTTCGCGTTCGTTCTCACGCCCGGCATCCTGCTTATCAGGGGGACCGGCGAGAACGCGACGGTGGTCGGTCTCGGCGCGGTCGCCGATCCGGCGTTCTTCCTCCTCGAGGTGCTCGTACCTATCGCCGGCGTGTTCCTCGGCGTCGTCGCGCTCGGCGCGACCGTCATCGGCTTCCTCTACGCCGGCCTCGGTCGGGGCCAGCGCGCCCTGTTCGCGCTCTCGGCGTTCCTGCTCATGGCCCCGAAGCTGCTGCTCAACGCCGTCTTCGACCTGCTCGCGGCGCTCGGGGTCGCCGTCGGGATCGGCGATCCCCTCCTGCTCGACCTCGTGCTCCGCGGCCTCGGCGGCGCGCTCTTCGGCGTCCTCGCCGTCGTGAACCGACGGGGGGCCGCGGGCGAGTCCACGACGACCGAAGAGGTCGCCCCGACGACCGACTGACCGACGTACCGGGCGTATCGTCCGACGCCCCACGCTTCCCTCCTGCCGTCGCCCGCCGCGTAGCGGGCCTCGCCCGCCGCTCGTCATGCGCCACGGACACAAGCGGCGAGCATTGCCGTAACTGTCGGTTATAGATTCGTGCGGGCGTATGCACAGCACACATGAACGACGAGACTCCGCTGGGGTTCGGGACCCGCTGCGTCCACGCCGGGCAGCGCGCGGACCCGGCGACGGGGGCGGCGGCCCCGCCGCTGTATCAGACCTCCTCCTACGAGTTCCCGGACGCGGACGTGGCCGCGGCCCGGTACGCGCTGGAGGACGACGACCACGTCTACTCGCGCATCAGCAACCCGACCGTCGCGCTGCTCGAGGACCGCCTCGCCTCGCTGTCCGGCGGCGTCGGCGCGCTCTGCACCGCCTCGGGGATGGCCGCGCTCGACGCCGCGACGCTCGTCCTCGCCGGCGCGGGCGACAACGTCGTCTCCGCCTCCTCCATCTACGGCGGGACCCACACGTACCTCTCGCACACGGCCAGCAGGCGGGGGATCGAGGCGCGGTTCGTCGACACGCTCGACGTCGACGCCTACGCGGACGCCATCGACGAGGACACCGCCTACGTCCACCTCGAGACGATCGGCAACCCGTCGCTCGTCACCGCGGATCTCGAGCGGATCGCCGACGTGGCCCACGAGGCGGGCGTCCCGCTGTTCGTGGACAACACGTTCGCCACGCCGGCGCTCTGTCGGCCGATCGAGCACGGCGCGGACCTCGTCTGGGAGTCGACGACGAAGTGGATCCACGGCTCGGGCACCACGGTCGGCGGCGTCCTCGTCGACGGCGGCACCTTCCCCTGGGAGGAGTACCCCGAGAAGTACCCCGAGGTGGGCGGCGCGAACCCCGCCTTCCACGGGCTGAACTTCGCCGAGCGCTACGGCGAGCGGGCGTTCACCGAGGCCGCCCGCCAGCGTGCGCTCCGGTCGCTCGGCGACCAGCAGTCGCCCTTCGACGCCTGGGTCACCCTCCAGGGGCTGGAGACGCTCGCGCTCCGGATGGAGCGCCACTGCGCCAACGCGCAGGTCGTCGCGGAGTTCCTCGCGAACCACCCCGACGTGGCGTGGGTCACCTATCCCGGACTCGAGTCCCACGAGACCCACGACCTGGCCACGCGGTACCTCGACGGCGGCTACGGCGGCGTGATCGCCTTCGGCCTGGAGGACGGCTACGAAGGCGGAAAGCGCCTCTGCGAGAACGTGCGCCTCGCGCGCTTCCTCGCCAACATCGGCGACGCGAAGACGCTCGTCATCCACCCGGCGAGCACGACCCACGCGCAACTGGACGAGGCGGCCCAGCGCGCGAGCGGCGTGACGCCCGACCTCGTCCGCCTGTCGGTCGGCATCGAGGACCCCGAGGACGTCGTCGCGGACTTAGAGCGGGCGATCGGCACATGACCGAACGCGTCTCCCTCGGTTCCTTCGAGTTCGCCTGCGGCGAGTCGATCCCCGACCTCGAACTCGCCTACGAGACCTACGGCGAGTACGACGGCGAGAACGCGGTGCTCGTCTGCCACGCGCTCACGGGGAGTGCGCACGTGGCAAACGTCGCGCGAAGCGCGACGGGAGCGTCGAGCGGACGCCGTCCACGAGACAGCGGAGGGAGTGGAAGAACCGACGACGCCACCGACGGCCAGGCCCGCGCCTGGTGGAACGACGTCGTCGGCCCGGCGAAGGCGATCGACACGACGGAGTACTTCGTCGTCTGCGCGAACGTCCCCGGCTCCTGTTACGGTTCCTCCGGCCCGCCCGCGACGAACCCCGAGACGGGCGAGCCCTACGGGACGGACTTCCCCGCCGTCACCGTCGCCGACTGGACCCGGGCGCAGGCGCGCCTGCTCGACCACCTCGGCGTCGACCGCCTGCACGCCGTCGTCGGGGGGAGCGTCGGCGGGATGAACGCCCTCGACTGGGCGAAGCGCTACCCCGACCGCGTCGATCGGGTCGCCGCGATCGCCACCGCCGCGCGGCTCGACCCGCAGTGTCTCGCGATCGACGCCGTCGCCCGCCGCGCCATCACGTCCGACCCCAAGTGGGAGGGCGGCGACTACTACCCCGGCGACGGACCCACCGAGGGTCTCGGCCTCGCCCGGCAACTCGGGCACGTGATGTACCTCTCGAAGGACTCGATGGACGCGAAGTTCGGCCGCCGGGCGGCCGGGCGCGCCGTCCCGGACACCTTCCCGGCGGACCCGGGCGCGGGCTTCTTCGCCTACCGGGACGTGGAGTCGTACCTCGACTACCAGGCCGAGCGCTTCGTCGACCGCTTCGACGCGAACAGCTACCTCTACCTGACGCGGGCGATGGACGACTACGACCTCGCGGAGGGCTACACCTCGGATGCGGACGCGCTCGCCGCCTTCGACGGGCAGGCGCTCTGCGTCTCCTACACCGGCGACTGGCACTTCACCGTCGACCAGGCCGAGACGGTCGCCGAGGCGTTCCGCGCGACGGGGACGCCGACGGCGCACCACGTCATCGAGTCGGACCACGGCCACGACGCCTTCCTCGTCGAGCCGTCGAAGCTCGGCCCCGCGCTCCGCGGCTTCCTCGCCTCCGGCGTGCGCGCCGGTCCCGTCACCGACACCGCCAGTTCCACCGACCGGCCGAGCCAGTTCGCGCCGGTGCACACGAGCCTGTTCAGCTGATCGGGGTACGACGAGCGGGGCGATTCGTCGAACGAGGGGCCAACTCCCTCGACCCCCGAACGTGACGACTCGAACGAAGCTCCGTCGCGTGTCGGAGGGGGGCGTCTCCGGTGGCGCAGCTAGTGGAAGAGGTAACTCTTCTTCACGAGGTAGGCGATCAGCAGTACCATCGCGACGACCGATACGAGATCGCCCTCGATCATGTTCAGGAGCGCGTTCAGCGCGAGGACCGAGAGTGCGACGAAGAAACCCCACGCCCGTAATCGCCACAACCCGATAGCCGCGGCTACTTCGCCGATACCGAACAGGAGAAGGAGCAACGGCGATAGGCCGGCCGTCCGAGCGACGAGTAGCACGACGGCACCAGCCACGGAGAGAATCCCGACGATGAACCCGATACCGGCGAGGAGTTTTATCGGCAGCGGTGGCTCGCTTCGGGGGAGCCTACCGACGCCGGACCGGTTACCCGGTCGAGCCCTCACACGCGTTCTGGTAATTCGCGTCGTAAATACTTTGTCGCGCTCGCGGCTCACGACCGAAGCCGCACGACCGCGACCGTCCCGAGGACCGTCGCGAGGACGTACGCGGGGTGCGCGACGGCGAGGTCGACCGCCAGTGCCGGGAGTTGCGCCTCCGTCGGGGCGGCCGGACCACGTAGCGCGCCCCGGGCGATACCGTAGAGGCGACCCGCCGCCAGCAGGGCCGCGACCCCGCCGGCCACCCGGAGCGGGTTGTCGCTGATCCAGCCCAGCACCCGCGCGGCCGCACGACGCGGAAGGCCGACGAACCACGACACGAGGAACCACGACGACGCCATCACACGTGCGTGCCCGCCGGCGACCCGGATAAAGCTTCGTCAGACGCCGCGCTCGTCGCGTGCGCCGGCGATGCACGCGCCGGAGTCAGACGACGCGACGCGTCGAGAGGACGTCCGCGAGTTCGGCCATCGACTCGACGATGACGTCGCAGACGGGCGCGACGGCGGGCTTTGGGGCGAACCCGACCGCGAGGCCGGCCACTTCGAGCATCGGGAGGTCGTTCGCGCCGTCGCCGACCGCCGCGGCGTCCTCGAGGTCGACGCCGAGGTCAGACGCGAGGGCGGCGAGCGCGTCGTCCTTCGTCCCCTCGACGAGCGGCCCCTCCACGTCGCCGGTCAGTTCGCCGTCGACGATCGGCAGGCGGTTGGCGACGACCGAGTCGACGGCCACGCCCTCGGCGTCGAGGGCGGCGCGCACGCCCCGTTCGAACCCCCCGGTGAGGATCGCGACGTGGACGCCCGCCTCGCGGAGCGATCGGATCACGTCCGCGGCATCCGGGCGGAGCGCGACCTCGCCGTAGGCGCGCTCGGCGGCCGCCTCCGGCAGCCCGTCGAGGAGCGCGGCGCGCCGCCGCAGGCTCGTCGCGTAGTCGATCTCGTCGTTCATCGCCCGCTCGGTGATGGCCGCCATCTCCTCGGCCACCCCCCGCTCGCGGCCGAGCAGCACCGTCATCTCCGAGTCAGAGAGCGTTCCGTCGAAGTCGAACGCGACGAGGTCCATGCCCGGCGATTGCACGCCGGGGGTTTGAAACCCGTCGAAACCGGACGCGCCAGCAAGGATAGCCGCGGTCGCAAAGGGTTATCCCGGCCGACCATCAGGGTGAGGCATGAAGGTGCTGGTCACGGACCCCATCGCCGACGCGGGGCTGGAACGACTCCGCGAGGCGGGTTGCGAGGTGGTCACGGCCTACGACGTGGAGGGACGGGAACTGCGGGAGGAAGTACGCGACGCCGCCGGACTCGTCGTCCGGTCGGGGACCGAGGTGACCGAGGACGTCCTCGCCGCCGCCGGCGAACTCGTCATCGTCGGGCGCGCCGGCATCGGCGTGGACAACATCGACATCGACGCCGCCACCGACCACGGCGTCATCGTCGCCAACGCCCCCGAGGGGAACGTGCGCGCCGCCGCGGAGCACACCGTCGCCATGGCGTTCGCCGTCGCCCGGTCGATACCGCAGGCCCACGCCCGCCTCAAGGGGGGCGAGTGGGCCAAGGGCGACTACCTCGGCACCGAAGTGAACGACAAGACGCTCGGCATCGTCGGACTCGGGCGCGTCGGCCAGGAGGTCGCGAAGCGCCTCAGCGCGCTCGGCATGGACCTCGTCGCCTACGATCCGTACATCAGCGAGGAGCGCGCCGACCAGCTCGGTGCCGAACTCGCGGACCTGGAGGAGGTGCTCGACCGCGCCGACTTCCTCACCGTCCACACGCCGCTCACGCCGGAGACCGCGAACCTCATCGGCGAGGAGGAGCTGCGCCGGCTCGGCGGCGGCTACGTCATCAACTGCGCCCGCGGCGGGATCGTCGACGAGGACGCGCTCGCCGCGGCGGTCGAGGAGGGCGTGATCGCCGGGGCCGCGCTCGACGTGTTCGCGGCCGAACCGCTCTCCGAGGACAGCCCCCTGCTCGGCGTCGAGGACGTGATCGTCACGCCCCACCTCGGCGCGAGCACTGAGGCCGCCCAGGAGAACGTCGCCACGAGCATCGCGGACCAGGTGGTCGCGGCGCTGAACGACGAGCCGGTGTTGAACGCGCTCAACGCCCCGTCGGTCGACAGGCGCGCCTTCCCCCGCGTGCAGCCCTACATCGGACTCGCGGAGACGGCCGGGCGCATCGCCGTCCAGCTGTTCGAGGGGCGGGTCAACGCCGTCGAGGTGGAGTACGCCGGCACGATCGCCGAGGAGGAAGTCGAGATCGTCACCGCGAGCGCGCTCAAGGGCGTCTTCCGCCCGCTCGAACTGCGCGTCAACGCGGTGAACGCCCCTCGCGTCGCCGAGGAGCGCGGCATCGACGTGACGGAGTCGAAGACCAGCCAGTCGGACGTGTTCCAGTCGCGCGTGAGCGTCATCGTCACCGACGGCGAGGACGACATCCGCGTCTGCGGGACGCTCTTCGCGGGCGACGACCCGCGGATCGTCCAGATCGACGGCTACCGCGTGGACGCCATCCCCCACGGCCACATGCTCGTCGCGCGCAACTACGACAAACCCGGCGTCATCGGCCTCGTCGGAACCGTCCTCGGGGAGAACGAGATCAACATCGCGGGGATGTTCAACGCCCGCGAGACCATCGGCGGCGAGGCGCTCACCGTCTACTCGCTCGACAGCGAAGTGCCCGACGAGGTCATCGACCGACTCGAGGAGGACGAGCGCATCATGCGGGCGCAGTACCTCGCGCTCAACAATCACGCGAAGTAGGGCAGAGGGCAGTTCTACCCCTGGTGGACTGAACGGGCGAAGGCTCTCGGGGAAGGCGGGCGACGTAAGCACGCGAACGAGCGACGCGAGAGAGCGCGCGCAGCGAGCCCCCCGACCCGAGAGCGCGAGGGCTTTCGAGGTCACGGTTCCGACTCGACAGGAGCCGAGAACACCTCGAAAGCCCTCGGGTCCTACGCTCCCGGGAGACACGCTGTGCTCCTCGGCTCGCTCGTTACACTCGCTCCCCTGCGGTGCTTGCGGCCTCCGGGTTCGCGTAGGACCCTCGCCCTTTCAGTCCGCCAGGAGGACGGATGTCCGGTCAGCCGTCGCTACTCTCCGTCGGTCCCGTCCTCCCCCTCGTCTCCCCTCTCCACCCCCGCTGTACTCAGTCCGTCGTCGCCGCGCTCGAGCGCCGGGGGGACGTCTCGGTAGTCGGAGTAGCCGTCGAACCAGCGGGCGATGCGTTCGAGGCGGTCGACCACGTGGGCCGGTTCGCCCGACCGGGAGAGTTCGTGGCCCTCGCGGGGGTAGCGAACGAGGCGGGTGTCGAAGCCGTTCTTTCGGAGGGCGCGATAGAGGAGTTCGGCGTCGTTGACGGGGACGCGGTAGTCGTCGTCGGCGTGGAGCAGGAGCGTGGGCGTGGTGACGTCCCCGACGTGCGCGGCGGGCGACTGCGCCCGGAGGAAGGCGGCGTCCTCCCACGGGACCGTGTCGAACTCCCACTCGACGAGCTTGAACGCGTCCGTCGAGCCGTAGAAGGAGGCGAGGTCGTAGACGCCGCGCTGGGCGACCGCCGCCCGGAACCGGTCGGTGTGGCCCACGAGCCAGGCGGTCAGGAAGCCGCCGAAGCTCCCGCCGGTGACGAACTGGTTCGACTCGTCCACGTACGCGCGCTCGCAGACGGCGTCTGCGCCCGCGAGCACGTCCCGGGCGGTCACCTCGCCCCAGTTCCGTTCGATCGCCGTCGCGAACGCCTCGCCGTAGCCCGTCGAGCCGCGCGGGTTGCACCAGAAGACGACGTACCCCCGCGCCGCGAGCGTCTGGAACTCGTGCCACATCGTCCCGCTCGTCGTCCACGTCGCGTGGGGACCGCCGTGGATCTCGACGATCAGGGGGTAGCGCCTCGACGGGTCGAAGTCCGGCGGGACGAGCACCCACCCCTGCACCTCGACGCCGTCCTCGGACTCGAAGCGGACCTCCTCCGGCTCGCCCACGCGATGCGCGGCGAGGTAGTCGGCGTTGACGGTCGTGAGCCGGCGGGCCGCCTCGCCGGCGTCGAGAGAGAACACGTCGCCGGGGTGGTCCCAGTCGCTCCGGACGAACGCGACGCGCCCGGCGCGCGCCGACGCGCCGACGAGTTCGCCCTCCCCGACGACGACCTCGGGGTCGGCCCCCTCCTCGGGGGCGGCCCGACGGAGGACGACGCGCCCCTCGTCCGGCGTCAGGAAGTAGAGGCGCTCCCCCTCCCCGTCCCACCGGATGCTCGTCGGTTCGACGGTGCGGTCGAGCGCGCTCGTCACCGTCACCGCCTCGCCGGTCGCCCGGTCGAACACCTCGACGTCGGTCCCGCGCATGGACGCCCGCTCCTCGGGGGTGCGGGGGTAGGCGATCCGTCCCCCGGAGACGGCGAGGTCGGTGACCCAGCCGGTCGTCCGCGTCACGGTCTCGGCGTCGCCCGTCGCGAGGTCGAGCGCGTCCACGTCGTACCGGATGCTGTCGTCCGGGTCGGGCTGACGGTTGACCGCGTAGTAGAGGGTGTCGGGATCGTCGGGGTCGAACGCGGGCGCGACGAAGTCGGCGTCGCCCTCGGTGTGGCGGGTCACGGCCCCGTCGTCGAGCGAGACGGTGTAGACGTGCTCGCGCAGGCCGTCGAAGTACGCGGTGCCGGCGCGGTAGACGGTGCGATCGATGACCCGCGGGTCGGGCGGCGCGCGCTCGTACCCCTCCTCGGCGTTCGCGTCCAGGTCGAGGCCGCGCTCGCGCTCGTCGGCGGTGGCCCGCTGCGTGAACGCGATGCGCTCGCCGTCGGGCGACCACGCGACGTCGGCGACGCCGCCGACCGCGTTCGTGATCCGCTCCGCCTCGCCGCCGTCGGCGGGCATCACCCACACCTGCGGCGCGTCGTCCTCCCCCCGCTCGCTGACGAACGCGAGTCGGTCGCCGCCCGGCGACCAGCGCGGTTCGGCGTCCGTCCCCTCGCGCGCGGTGAACCGGCGCGGGTCGCCATCCGTGGAGACGACGTGGATCGTCGACTCGTACTCGCGGTCGCCCGTCGGTACCGTGCGGACGAACGCGACGCGCTCGCCGTCGGGCGAGAGTTGCGGGTCCGCCACCGTCACGAGGTCGCGGTAGTCGCGTGCCGAGATTCGGTCCATGCGGACCTCTCCCGCGGCGCGACCGTAGCTCTGTGGGACCGCGCCGCGCCGCCGCGCGCGAGACGACCGACGGTCGGCGGGAGATCCCCGCGAGCCGCGATGGTGACGCGTAGACGGAACGTTCAAGCGTCTGGTTGCGTAGCTAAGGCGATGCCAGCCACCATTCATGCGCTGGTCGTCGGGCCAGTGGATGAACGGCTTCGACGTCGCCTCGACGACGACCACGACGTCAGAGCGGTCAGTTCGTCCGAGGCGGCCGACTGCCTGCTCGACGGTTCCCCGCTCGCCGGCGGCGGCCTGACGAGCGCCGTCTCCACCAGACCGCACGTCGCCCTCTACGAGGCCGCGGGGACGCCGGCAGAACTGCTGGAGGCGGGGGCCGACCGCTGCGTTCACCTAACGGGCGATCCCGGGACGGACGCCGCGACGGTCGCCGCCGTCGTCCGGTCGGAACTCGGCCGCGAGCGGGGGACGCGGCGCGATCGCCTCGTCCGGGAGTCGATCGACGAACTCGCGGACATCTTCTTCCTCTTCGGGACGGACCTGCGGTTCATCGCGTGGAACCGGACGGTGACCGAGGTGACGGGGTACGACGACGCCGAGGTCGCCGCGATGCGACCGACGGACTTCGTCGCGCCGGAGGACGTCGTCCCGATCTCGGCCGCGATCGAGCGGGCGATCCGCGAGGGGAGCGCGACGGCGGAGGCGAAGGTCGTGACGCGCGACGGCGAGCGCATCCCCTACGAGTTCACCGGGACGGCCCTGACGGACGACGAGGGGACCGTCGTCGGCGTCTGCGGTATCGGTCGGGACGTCACCGAGCGCCGGCGTCGGGAGCGGACGCTCGAACGACAGGCCGACCGCCTGCGGACGCTCAACCGGATCAACGAGGTCATCCGGAGCGTCAACCGCGACCTCCTGCGCGCCTCGACGCGCGAGGAGATCGTCCAGTCGGTCTGCGCCCGCCTCGCCGGCGAGGAACCCTACCGGTTCGCCTGGCTCGGGGAGTACGATCCGGCGCGCGACCGCGTCGAACCCGTGGCGCACGCCGGCGAGGGTGCCTCCTACCTCGACGCGCGACGCGACCTCTCGTTCGACGCCGACGACCTCACCGCCGCGACGGCCGCGCGGTCGGGGCGCGTCGAGGTCGCCCAGGACCTCACCGACGCGCGGGGAACCGAACGCTGGCGGGACGCGGCGCTCGACCGCGGATTCGCCTCCGCCGCCGCGATCCCGCTTCGCTACCGGGACGTCACGTACGGCGTCCTCTGCGTCTACGCCTCGCGCCCGGACGCGTTCGACGACACCGAGCGCGACGTGCTCGGGGAACTCGGCCGGACCATCGCCTACGCGATCAGCGCCGTCGAGCGGCGGCGCGCGCTCATCGCCGACACCGTCGTCGAGGTGGAGTTCCGGGTGGACGACGGGGACGTCTTCCCCGTGGCGGCCTCCCGCGTCGTCCCGCGCGTCGAACTCGTCGGCGCGGTGCCGAACGGCGACGGTCGATACGTCCAGTTCCTCCGGGTCGAGGGGGGTTCCCCGGAGGCGGTCGTCGACCTCGCCGCGGACCGGGGGCTCGACGCGTCGGTGTCCCGCGCCGACGCCGACGGGGGGATCGTCCGGGTGACCACCGACGCCACGATCGCCGACGTACTCGCCGACTTCGGCGGCGTCGTCGAGGAGACCCGCGCGAGCGAGGGCGTCGGTCGCATCGTGGCGCTGCTCCCGAAGGGGACGAGCGTCAGGCAGGTCGTGACGGCGGTGCAGCGTCGCTTCCCGGGGGCGACGCTCGTCGCGCGCCGCGAACGGACGCGCGACCGGGAGTCAGCGACGGCGCTCGCCGACGAGTTGACCGATCGCCAGCGCGAGGTCCTGCGGACGGCGTACCTCTCGGGGTTCTTCGAGACGCCCCGGGCCAACACCGGCGCGGAGATCGCGGAAGCGCTCGGCATCTCGACGGCGACCTTCCACGAGCACATCCGTATCGCGGAACGAAAGCTGGTCGAGGCGGCGCTCGACGGTGCGGAGGGGTCGCAGTGACGTTCGATCCCGGTGACACACCTCTCAATTAAGGTGTGTACGTTTTGTAACACTCTCTCCGATAACGGGTGATGCGATCACCAGGAGATTGCACGCGACGGACAGGGGAATCGACGGGGGTCTCTCGGCGGACGTTCGTCCGAGCGGCGGGACTGCTGGCGGGGCTGGGAGCGGTCGGCGTCGTCGCGAGCGGGGAGGCGACCGCCGCGACCCCGCTCGACGGGGCGTTCCTGAACTGGCGGGCACGCGAGGCGCGACACGTCTGGAGACGGGGCTATCGCGGCCGCGCGGATCGGACGGTCGCGCTCACCGACTCGGGCGTCGAGGCGCGCCACCCGGACCTCGGCCCGTGGAACGGGGTCCAGGCGTTCGTCGAGGACGGCGAGGTGACGCTCACCAAACCCGACCGGAACCGGACGGAGCGCGTCTCCGTCGGCGACGCGCCGTCGTTCTCGGGGACGGCCGGGCCGGGCACGTTCGCGACGGGCGAGGAGATCCACCACGAGTTCACGACGCCGAGCGAGGGCGTCGACGAGCTGGAGGCCGCGCTGTCGTGGTCGCCGAACGCCGACGCGGCGAACGACCTCGAACTCCGACTCGACCGGCGGGTCGACGGCGGCTGGGAGACCGTCGAGCGCGCGGCCACCGCCGAGATGCCGGAGACGATCACCGCGTCGGTCGAACCCGACCGGCGGTACCGCTACGCCGTCGAACTCTACCTCAACACGACCACGACCTACGAGCTGACCGGCGAGTACTTCGAGATCCGGGGGCGGGTGAAGACGTACGACGAGCGCGTGGTCTTCGAGGGGATCGACGGGGAGCCGACGGCGGAGACGCCGAAGACCGTCGGGTGGTACGACGCCGGCTCGCGCTACGGGAGCTACGACCGCCCCCGCGACGGCAACGGCCACGGGACGCACTGCTCGTCCATCATGGCCGGGTCGGGCCGTGCGAGCGCGATCGACCCCGACAGCGTGATCGAGGCGGAGCCGCGGGCGGCCCTCTCGTCGCTGACCGGCGGCGCGCTGGTCTACGAGGTGGACGCGGACGCCGGGACGGGCGTGTTCGGGAGCGCCTACGGGACCGGCGTCGAACTCCGCATCGAGGGACCGGACGGTCGGGAAATCGACAGAACGTCGATCGACAGCGACGCGAGCACGGGGGACAACGCCGTCGTCGAGGCCCCGGCGGAGACGACCGGAACCTACACGGTCTACGTCGAGGCGGCCGGGGGGACCCGCCTCTCGACGGCGTACGTCGAACGCGTCGGCGTCGGGGCGTTCCTCGCGCCCGACGCCACGGCCGCCGACCGGACGGGCGAGGATCCCTCGCTGCACGCCGGAGTCGCGCCGAACCAGAGCGTTCTCGGCCTCCAGGGGCTCAGCGCGCCGACGGCAGACCTCGCGCGCTACGCCGAGGACTTCACGCGCATCTTCAACCTCCGGGCGGTCAACATGTCGTGGGGCTACGTCGGCGGTCTCCCGCTCGGTGTCGCCGGGGGGACGCTCGACGACACTCCCGCCGCGATCAGGGACATCGCCGAGGCGGGCGTGCTCACCTGCGCCGCCGCCGGCAACGCCGCCACGCCGGCGAACGGGAACGGCGCGCCCGCCGTCGCCGACGAGGCGGTCAGCGTCGTCGCGACGGGACCGCTCGACGGTATCTCCGCCTACTCGAGCGGGGGCACCGGTGCCATCGACGAGGACGCCGACTTCCTCTCGCCCGAACCGGACGACTCGTACACGAAGCCGGACGTGACCGCGCCGGGCGGCTACGTCACCGACCTGATCGTCGCCGCGCGCAACGGCGACCCGACGACGCCCGAGGACGAGCAGCCGCCGATCCGCGAGTACACCGGCAAGGCGGGCACATCGATGGCGACGCCCTACACGACGGGCGTCGCGGCGCTCGTCGCGCAGGCCATGGAGGAGGACGCCCCGGCGAGCATCGCGCTGCCCGCGCCGGAGGAGACGGGCATCGAGGACGTCCTCCGGCTCAAACAGACCCTGCTCGCCACCGCCAGCGAGACGGTCTTCACCGCCGCGCCGTACCACCGCGTGAAGACGCCGACGTACGACTTCGGCGGGCGCGACCCCTACGAGGGCTACGGCCGGGTCAACCCCGGCGCGGCCGTCGACGCCGTCACCCGCGAGCTGTCCGGAACGACGAGCGACGCCGTGGGGCTGAACGTCCCCGACGACGAGCGCGCCGTCGCGGGCTACGTCATCGCCGGACCGGGGACGGTCACGGCGACCGTCGAGACGACTCACCTCTCGGGGGCCGACCAGGGGAACGCGGCCGGCGACCCGCATCTCGATCTGTTCGTCTACGACGCGGAGTCGCCCGCGGCCCGCGGCGAGCCGAACGTCCTCGGGCGAGCGCAGGGACTCGACGGGAACGCGACCGTCTCCGTGTCGTTCGGGCGCGACAGCCCCGAGCGAACCGTCCTCGTGGTCGCGAAGCTCGTGAACGTCCCCGGCGCGGTCAACGGTGACGACCTGCGGGTCCACCTCGACCTCGGCGTCGAGGTGGAAGAGGGGCTGTTCGTCGCCGGGACGCGCACGGACGACGGGAGCGCCTTCACCGGCGGGCAGACGAACCGGGTCGACCTGGCGGTGAACCCATCGGAGACCGTCGCGGTCCGCGACGTCGTGCCCGCTGACTGGACCGTTCTCACCGACGCCTCGCCCGACATCGAGCGCGTCGAGGAAGGCGAGGGCGCGACGTACGTCTACTTCCGAGGCGAGGCCGCGGCGGACGCGGGGAGCGACTACACCTACTTCGCGGAGGCCCCGGACGGACTGACCTACACGGGCTCGTATACGTTCGGCCCGATGCAGGTGAACGCGGGCGACGGCTGGGTCGACGTGGCGGGAACCAGCGACGCGAACCTCGTCGCGGGCGCGAACACGGACCTCTGACCGGCCGCGCGGACGATCCTCCGACCGGCGTGCGGTCCCGCCGAGGGGTCCGGGTCGTCCGTCGACGGATACGTTCGTCCGGACTGACGGTGTCCCACACCACACTGTTCCGGGAGTTTTTATTTTAGCCTGCGAAACTCTGAATCGATTGACGATCGAGGCTCCGGCGTGGGCCGGCCACGACCGATCGGGGCCTCCGCGTCGACCGAATCTCATGACCGACGACACACCGTTTCGATCGATCTCGCGACGAACCGCGCTGAAGACCGCCGGAGCGCTCGGGACCGCGTCGCTCCTCCCCCTCGGGGCGGGGCGCGCGAGCGCGCTCGAACTCGATCCCGTGGACGACACGCTCGACCTCGCGAGCGACGCGCTACAGGAGGTGCTCGTGGTGTTCGAGAGCCGCGCGGACTTCTCGCTGCTCGACTCGCTCGACCTCGCGGAGGGGGTCCTCGAGTTCGACGTACTTCCCGTCGCGTACACGCTCCTGACGGGGCCGCAGATCGAGTCGCTGGCCGCCGAGGAGGGCGTCCGCTACGTCGAGGCCAACCGCGAACTCGACTACCACAACGACGACGCGCGGGAGGTGACGAAGGTGGCGCAGGTGCAGTCGGATCTCGGGTACGCCGGCGAGGGGGTCCACGTCGCGGTCGTGGACTCCGGCGTCGACGGCGACCACCCCGACCTCGCGGCGAACGTGGCGAACAACTACCGCTGGGTGGGCAGCCCCCTCACGGAGCCGACGCTGTGGGTGCCCGTCGGGAGCCTCGACTCCGACGACATCGGCCACGGGACGCACGTCTCCGGGACCGTCGCGGGCGACGGCTCCGCGAGCGACGGACAGTACCGGGGGATGGCCCCCGAGGCCGCGCTCACCGTCTACTCGTCGGGCGCGGCGCTCAGCATCCTGAAGGCGACGGCGGCGTACGACCACGTCCTCGCCAACCACGCCGACGAGGTGTCGATCGTCTCGAACTCCTACGGGTCGGCCAGCGCCGACGACTACAACCCCGACGGCGCGCTCCAGACGGCCACCTGGCGGGCGTTCGAGGCCGACCTGCTGCCGGTGTTCTCGGCGGGCAACTCCGGCCCCGACCACGACACCCTCAACGACTACGCGAAGGCCCCGCACGTCCTCTCGATCGCCGCGACGGACGACGCGAAGGCCGTCACCGACTTCTCCTCGCGCGGCCGGTCGGCCGACTCCGAGGCGAACTACGACCGGAAGACCGCCCTCGACAACCTCCGGGCGCACTACGCCGGCGAGGACGTCTCCGGCCCCGTCGGGCTCTACCGGAACGGCGTCGGCGCGCCCGGTAATCAGGTCGTGAGCACGATGTCGCCGCTCGACGTGCTGAACGCGACGAGCCCCGACGGCGACCTCTACTACGCGGCGATCAGCGGCACCTCGATGTCCTGTCCGGTCGTGAGCGGGACGGCCGCCCTCGTCGTCGACGCCTACCGGGAGGCGACGGGGAGCGACCCCGCGCCGATCGACGTGCTGAACACGCTCGAGGCGACGGCCTACGAGGCCCGCGAGGCCTACACGCCCGCCAGCATCGGCGCGGGGTTCGTCGACGCGCTGGACGCCGTCGAGCGGGCGGAGTCCGGGTCGCTGTCGGGCTTCGGCGACGTGACGCTCACGCAGCCGTAGATCGTCGGGACCGCCTCACCTCCACCCTCGGTCGAACGGCCCCGACGGCGCGCCTCTCGCGTCGCTCCCCCGGCGGTAGAGCAGGCCGCCGAGGCCGGCGATGCCCGCGGCGACGGCCCCCACACCCGCGCCCTTCAGGTCGCCGCCGCTGTCGGGGGCGAACCGGAGCGCGTAGACGCCGGTGTTGACGTCGGCGGCGTAGGTGACGCCTTCGTGCTCGACGGCGCACCAGGTGAACGGCGCGGCGCTGTTCAGCCCCTCCATCTTCGACGCTTCGGGCACGTCCCGGGCGCGCCGGAAGTACCCCCGCTCGGTCAGCGCCCACGGGTCGCGCTCGATCTCGAGGAAGCGCGTCCCGCCGTGGTAGTGGCCCAGGTGGACGTAGCCGTCGGCGGTCACCTGGAAGTTGTGCGGGCTGAGCGTGAAGTTCTCGAAGGTGACGTTCGAGCGCCACTCCCACTCGGCCAGCCGCTCGACGTTGTCCTCGCCGTCGAACCCGTCGTCGAGGCCGTCGGCGTCGAGGAGGTAGAGCTTCCCGCTCGAGCCGTCCGCGACGCTCGATATCTCCTGGCCGGCGACGACGACGCGCGTCCCGTCCACGAACGCCGGCGCGGACTCGGCGTAGTGGGCGGCGTTCATCGAGTAGTGGCCGAGTACCGAGACGTCGGTCGGATCGGAGAGGTCGAGCGCGTACAGCCCCGCGTCCCAGTAGGAGAGGTAGCCCACCGGCACGCCGAGTCGGGGGTCGTCCTGCACCGTTACGTCGTGGACGTAGGTGAGGCCGCCGTCGCCGACCGACGGTAGGTTCCCGTCGACGGTCCACCGGTTGACCGGCAGGATCGCGCCCGTGGCGCGGTCGAACTCGAAGACGTACAGCCCCGCGGTGCCGTCGTTGAGGTCCTTCACCGCGAAGAGGTATTCCCTCCCACGGATGCGGTGGTAGGTGGCGTTGTGCGGCCCGGTGTCCCAGGCGTCGTAGGTGCCGACGACGCGGGGGTGTGCGGGGTCGCTCACGTCCACCGCCTGGAGCGCGCTGGCGCTGACGCTCGCGGACTCGCCGTCGGTCCCGGGGGTGGGGTCGGTCTCCTCGAACAGCGCCGTGTAGGGCTGCTTCGAGAGGAAGGCGTATCGCCCGTCGTCGCTCACCTTCACGTCCATCACCGCCGACGCGGGGTTGTCGTTGCGCAGGAACGAGACCACCGAGAGTTCGGCCTCCCGAAGCTCCCTCGGCGTCCCGGCGGCGTTGAACTCGCTCACGTCGAGGATCGCCATCCCGCGGTCGTTCGTCGGGTCGTCGGAGGAGAAGACGCCCACGTAGGCGTAGTCGCCGCGGACGCGGAGTTCCGTGATGGCCCCGTAGTGGGGGCTGTCGGGCGAGCCGCTCTCGCTCGCGGGGCCGACCCCGCCGAGGCTGTGGTAGCCGACGAGTTCGACGTTGCTCGACGCGCCGTGGAGCGTCGCGTCGCCGTGGTCGTGATCGCCCTCTGTCGAGGTGTCGCTCGTCGCGCCGCTCCACTCGTGGGCGCTCACGGGGCCGGTCGCGGCGGCGAGCGCGGCCGTCCCCGCGCCGACAGCCCGCAGGAACCGACGCCGACCGACGCGCGGCCGGGGGGTCGAGCGGTCACTCATCGACCAGTTTCACCTCCCCGAAGGAGGCCCACTTCCCGTCCGCGGCGCGCTCGACGGCGGCGTAGGCGTCGACGAAGCCCGCGCCGATGGACCAGGGCACGTAGCTCTCGTGGACGTCCTCGGCCGTCGCCTCGAGCGTGTTCAGCACGTCGATCGGCTCGAACGCGACGCCGTTCTCCCGGGCGGCGTCCACGAGCAGCGTCGCACAGCCCGCCGCGACCGGGCAGGCCATGCTCGTCCCGCTGATGCGGCCGTAGTACGGTTCGGCGTCGGCCTCGCCGCCGGTCGCGCCGTACGCTTGCAGGGGGTCGGTGGGCGCGAGCGTGCTCATCACCAGCTTTCCGGGCGTGCCGACGCCGGGGCGGTAGATCCCGCTCGGCGTCACGTCCCGTTTCACGCCCTCGTAGGCGGTGAACTCGATCCCGTAGTCGGCCGCGACGGTCGCGTAGGGTCGGACCTCGAAGTAGTAGGCGGTGCCGCCCTCGATCGCGCCCGAGAGCGTCTCCGGTTCCTCGAGCGTCGCGCCGCTGGCGACGACGGGGCCGTCCCGCGATCCCTCGCGCAGGTAGAAGTCGACGTCCTCCGCGCTCGGCGTCCACGAGAGCGTCGCCTCGACGTAGCCGGCCCGCTTCGGTGCGTCCCAGCGGTGGTACTCGCTCGCGGTCGCCGTCACGGTCCCCGAGTGGGAGCCCGAATCGACCTCGGTCTCGGTCTTATCGGCGGCGTAGTACGCCTCGAGGTTGCGCAGCGCCGTCTTCCGGTCGTAGTTCGTTGGGCCGTCGTAGCTCGGTTTCCGCCCGCGCGAGGAGAAGTCGGTGACGCGCTTCTCGTCGTCGGTGGCCGCGACGCCGAGCACGTGCGGCGCGGTCGCGTACTGGTTGAGTGTGTCGGTGTCTGGGCCGGAGTTGCTCGCCGCGAACACCGAGAGGATCCCCTCCCTGTACGCCTCCCAGGTGGCGACGTTGACCGCGTCGTCCGGATCGAAGTCGGTGCCGTCGCCGCCGCCCCACGAGTTCGAGACGACCTGCACGTCCGCCTCGCCGTCGCGGACGCGCGCGAGCAGGTGGTCGTACGCGGCGACGGGCTTGACGATGAACAGCGCGAGACCGGCGGAGTAGACGGTGAGCGCGGCGTCCGGAGCCATCCCGCGGTACCGCCCGTCGGACGCCGCGCCGGACCCGGTGATGGACCCGGAGCAGTGGGTGCCGTGGCCGTTGTCGTCGGTGTCGACGCTCCCGGCCTCGACCCACGTCGTGTCCTCGCCGCTCGAGAGGGGATTTACGTACCGCCAGTTCGCCGCGAGGTCGTCGCGGAGGTCGGGGTGGTCGCCGTCGACGCCCGAGTCGATCACGACGGCGTGGGCGCGCTCGCCGGTGTAGCCGAGGTCCGACTGGACGGCACCGGCGCGAGTCGTCGCCCGCGCGTCGTCGTTGTAGTACTCGAGTTCCCGGTTGGCCTGCACGTACCGGACCTCCGGCCACGCGGCGACCGTCTCGATCTGCGCGCCCGTCAGCGCCGTGTAGCCGATCGGGAGCACCTCGAACCGGTGATACCCCTTCTCCAGATCGAGGTGTCGGAGGCGGTCCACGTCGGCGTTCGCGTCGAAGACGACGAGCACCTCCTGGAGGGCGTCGGTCGCCGTGTCGAGCGATGCGTCGATGCGCGCCGCGGCGGCCGACCCGACGCCGACGAGCGGCGTCAGCGAGGCGACGCCGGCCGTCCCGGCGGCCTTCAACAGCGTCCGCCTGGAGAGCCCCGACCGCCCGCCGCCGTCCGATTCAGCCTCATCATCGATCGTGTGAGACATACCTCCTTCCGCGTCTCTCACCGGAAAAATACACTAGCCTGAACTGTGTGGTGTGTCGACCTTCTACCTCCGATCTCCGCCGTCCATGGGGCCTTCGCGGTAGTCGCGTCGGCGATCCCCGTTCGACCCTTCGCACCCGAACCGCACCGTCGCCCCCGGAGCGAAGCCTTTACCGATTGCATCGCTTACCCGGAGGTAATGGTACTCGACAATCTCGGCAGTTCTCTCCGGGGGACCCTCGACAAGTTGCAGGGGAAGTCCCGCCTGAGCGAGGAGGACGTCGACGAGGTCGTCAGGGAGATCCAGCGGTCGCTGTTGCAGGCCGACGTCGACGTCGACATCGTGATGCAGCTCTCGGACTCCATCCGCACCCGCGCGCTGGAGGAGGACCCGCCGGCGGGCACCTCCGCCCGCGATCACGTCCTCCGCATCGTCTACGAGGAACTGGTCGCGCTCATCGGCGACAGCACCGACCTCCCGCTCGAACCGCAGACGATCCTCCTCGCGGGGCTACAGGGGTCGGGGAAGACGACCACCGCGGCGAAGATGGCCTGGTGGTTCTCGAAGAAGGGGCTCCGGCCCGCGGTCATCCAGACGGACACCTTCCGTCCGGGGGCCTACGAGCAGTCGAAACAGATGTGCGAGCGCGCCGAGGTGCAGTTCTACGGCGACTCCGACGAGGAGGACCCCGTCGAGATCGCCCGCCGCGGCCTGGAGGAGACCGAGGACGCCGACGTCCGCATCGTGGACACCTCCGGTCGCTCCGGGCTGAACGAGGAACTCATCGAGGAGCTGAAGGAGATCGAGGGGTTCGTCGACCCGGACCGCAACCTGCTCGTCCTCGACGCGGCCATCGGACAGGGCGCGAAGGACCAGGCGCAGGCGTTCGGCGACGCCGTGGGCATCGATGGCGTCGTCATCACGAAGCTCGACGGCACGGCGAAGGGTGGCGGCGCGCTCGCCGCCGTCAACGAGACGGACTCGACCATCGCCTTCCTCGGGACCGGCGAGACGGTCCAGGACATAGAGCGCTTCGAGCCCAACGGGTTCATCTCCCGCCTGCTCGGCATGGGCGACCTCAAGCAGCTCGCCGAGCGCGTCGAGCGCGCCATGCAGGAGACGGGCGACGAGGACGACTGGAACCCCGAGGACATGATGAAGGGGAAGTTCACCCTGCTCGACATGCGTCGGCAGATGCAGGCGATGAACAACATGGGCCCGCTCGATCAGGTCCTCGACATGATCCCCGGGATCGGCGGCGGGCTGATGGACCAGCTCCCCGACGACGCGATGGACGTCACGCAGGGTCGGATGCGCGACTTCGAGGTCGTCATGGACTCGATGACCGACGAGGAACTCCGCGACCCGCGCATCGTCGGGGCCGAGCGCACCCGACGCATCGCCCGCGGCTCCGGCAAGCCCGAGGAGCGCGTCCGCGAACTGCTCGAACAGCACCGGATGATGGAGCGCATGATCAAGCAGTTCCAGGGCATGGGCGACGGCGACATGCAGCGGATGATGAAGAAGATGCAGCAGCGCGGCGGCGGTGGCGGCGGGGGGCTCGGCGGCCTCGGACCGTTCGGCGATTGACCCCGGCCCGTCGCCGCCCTCGACGGGGGCGTCCCCGGCCGTCGACCGTGGACCGATGCCACGCGTCGCCGTCTCCCGCCCGATTTTTGGTCCCCGGGGGCATTCTCACGGACGAATGACCGTCCGTGAGGTGGCAGGGGAGGCCTACCGCGAGGGGTTGCCCGCGCTCGCGGCCAGCGCCGTGGGCGGCCTGCTGGCCGGCGTCGTCCTCGGCGGGATGCGGGCGGAGTTCGAGGCCGTCCCCGGGTTGCTCGTGCTGGTCCCCGCCATCCTCGCGACGCGCGGAAACGTCTACGGATCGCTCGGCGCGCGCGTCTCGACGGCGCTCCACCAGGGGCTGGTGGCCCCCTCCCTGGCGGAGGCAGACGAGCGCCTGCGATCGGCGGTGGCCGCCGCCATCGGCAACGGCGTGATCGCCAGCGCGTTCGCGGCGGTGGCGGCGTACGTCGTCCTCGCGCTGTTCTCGATGCCGGCCGCGCCGCTGTGGGTGCTCGTGGCGATCTCGCTCGTGGCGGCGCTCCTCTCGGGCGTCGTCCTCGCGGCGATCGTCGTCGCCGTCGTCTTCGCCGGCTATCGGCGGGGGTACAACCCCGACACGCTCGTCGGTCCCATCGTCACGACCGCGGGCGACGTCTTCGGCGTCACCTTCCTCTACCTGGCGGTTCGGCTCGTCCTCGAGGTGGCCGGATGACGACCGAGTGGTCGGTGCGGGCCATCACTCGGGCGATGCTGCCGATCCTGCTGGCGCTCACGCTCGTCGAGATCGGGAGCGGGCTCGTCCTCGGGAGCTTCGAGGCGACGCTGCTTCGGTACCCCTCGCTGCTCGTGCTGGTGCCGGTCACCATCGGGACGGCGGGGAACCTGGGGAGCGTCCTCGCCGCCCGCCTGTCCACGGCGTTCCACCTGGGGACGCTCTCGTTCGGCCCGGACGACACGCTCCTCGGCAACGCCGGGGCCACCGTGGCGCTCGCGCTCACCGTCTTCCCGGTCGTGGGGATCGGGGCGTGGGCGCTCTCCTCGGTGACCGGCGGGTCGGAACTGCGGCTCCTCACGGTCGTCCTCGTCGCCACCCTCAGCGGCGCGGCGCTGGCCGTCCTCGCGGTCGCGGTGACCGTCACCGCGACCTACGCCGCCTACCGGTTCGAACTCGACCCGGACGACGTCGTCATCCCGGTGGTGACGAACGTCTGCGACGTGCTCGGGGTGATCGTGCTGTTCGTCGTCGTGCAGTCGCTGCTCTAGTCCAGGGTCCACTCCTCGTCGGGTTCGGTCCGGCCGGCGAGCACGGCGTTCACGATCGCGCCGACGAGGACGACGAGGCCGCCGAGGTAGAGCCACGTCAGCAGGAGCAACAGCCCGCCGGCGACGCCGTAGAAGTGGACGCTCCCGGAGATCGTCGCGTAGAAGCGGAAGAACAGGCCCGAGAGCGTCCACACGGCGGCCGCGAACGTCGCGCCGGGGAGCACCTCACGAACGGTCACGTCGGCCGCGGGAAAGAGGTAGTACATGGGGAGGAACGCGACGACGAGCGCCGCGAACAGGACGAACGGGCTCACGATCCGCCAGACGAACCCGTCGCCGGCGAACGTGACCGCGACGCCGCCGACGCCGACGAGCACGAGCGCGAGCGGGATGGTCACCGTCGCGAGCGCGATGTCGACTGCCCGCTCGGTCCACCGCGTCCCCTCTCTCGTCCCGTAGATGGAGACGAACGCGCCGTTCGTCGCCCGGAAGGTCCGGACGGCGCTCCAGGCGAGGATGAGGAACGCGAGGGCGGCCGCCCGGAAGCGCCCCGTCCGGGTCTTCACGACCGAGCGGACCAGCGAGCGGACCTGCGTCGAACCGACGCCGGTCGTCGACTCGACCACCCGGGCGGCCTGATCGGTCCCCCCGAACAGCGAGAGGCCGATGACGAGAAACAGCGCGAGCGGGACCAGCGTGTTGAACGCGTGGTACCCCAGGCTGGCCGCGACCGTCGTCACCTGCTTCTCCCGCGCGAGTCCGACGACGTCCAGCCCCGTTCGACGGACTCGCTCCGACGCCACCCTCCCCAATAGTCGCTCCGTCAAGGCCACGCCGGCGGTTCGTTACCCCCGTATAAATAGGCTGTCGGCGGGTCGGCGCGTCCGCCCACCTTCCCGCCGTCTCCCCGCCGCCTCACCGCCGTCTCCCCGCCGCCTCACCGCACCTCGCCGCCGTCTCCCCGCACCTCGCCGAACCGATCGGGGAGGTACGTCGCGAGCGAGGGCGGCAGGAGGGCGACGAGCACGGCCCAGCAGTCGGCGAGGCGCTTGCGGAGCAGCGCGTATCCCATCGCCACCGCGAGGAGCGCGCCGACGGCGAGCGAGACGGGGGGGTCGTAGAGCGCGAGCAGCGGCGCGGCCACGACGGCGGAGAGCGCGAGGTCCTCCGGCGCGCCGTCGTAGCGCACCCAGCGACGGGGGCGGAGCCAGCGGTCGTGGAAGTGGCTGTACACCGCCCGTTCGGAGGTGCGTTCCCACGGCTTCAGCTCGAGACCGCCGCCGAGGGCGTCCATCGCGGCGTGCACGCCCGCGGCGAGCAGGAAGGCGGCGAGCGCCACCGTGAGCGGCGCGGGGGTCGCTGCGCTCACCGCGAGCGCGACGAGCCCGCCGAGCGTCGCGTACACGGGGTAGTGGAGCGTGCGCCGGTGTCCCACGTAGAGGTCGAAGTCGGGGAACGCGCCGCCGAGCGCGCCGGCGGCGAGGGCTACCGGGGCGAGGTCGGGGGCGAACGCGAGCACGACACCCGAGAGCGCCATGCCCACGAGGACGTGCGTCACTGCCATCATGTGACCGTCGGTAGGGAGGTGCGGGATAAACGTATGTCGTGTCGGATCCGCGGGGACACGGTTTAGCCGGAGGGGCGCGTAGTCCGTGCGATGAGCGTGGTGTGGGAGTACCTGGGCGTCTCCGAGCGGGGGATCACCCGCCTGTTCCAGGTCGCGATCGCGATCGTGCTGGTCGCCGGCGTCCTCACGCACAACGTCGGGGTCGTGGTCAACGCCGCCGTCGCGCTCGCCATCACCGTCCTCCCGGCGGTCCTCGAACGCGACTTCAGCCTCCCGCTCGATCCCGGCGTGACGCTGTGGATCACCGCCGCGCTGTCGCTCCACGCGATCGGCATGCTCGGCGTCTACACCCGGGTGTGGTGGTGGGACCACCTCACACACACCCTCTCCGCGACGATCGTCGCCGCCGTCGGCTACGCCACCGCGAAGGTGCTCGACGAGCACTCCGACGCCGTCCACTTCACGCAGTCGTTTCTCTTCGTCTACATCCTGCTGTTCACCGTCGCGCTGGGGGTCTTCTGGGAGGTCCTCGAGTTCCTCGCGCGCGAGGTGGGGACGCTCACCGGGTACGACCCCGTCCTCTACCAGTACGGCGTCGAGGACACCGTGGTGGACCTCCTGTTCGACACCCTGGGCGCGCTCATCGTCGCGCTGTTCGGGTCGCGCGCCGTCTCCTCGCTCGCCGCCACGCTCTCGCACCGACTGGAGCGCCTCCGCGACGCCTCGGAGTGAGCGCGGGGCGCGGGGCGTGAGGCGCGGGGCGTGAGTTGTGTGGAAGTCCGCGAGGTGGGCGGATCGACGCACACTTGCCGAAAGCGGCGCTAGGGCGGGTGTGCCGGGACTCGTCGATCTCGCGCTCGGGACCGTGCTGCCGCGGGTGGCGACCATCGCGCTGCTCATCTCGGTCGGGGTGGCGCTGGCCGACCTGCTCGTCGGTCTCGGCGCGGTTCGCGCCATCGCGGGCCTGTCGAGGCCGCTCACCGGCCCGGCGAACCTCCCCGAGGAGGTCGGCACCGCCATCCTGACCACGACCGCCTCGACCACGGCGGGCTACGGGATGCTCGCGGAGTTCCGCGAGTCGGGGACGCTCGACGACCGCGCGACGCTCGTCGCGGTCACCATCAACACGTTCTTCGGGTTCGTCCAGCACGTGTTCACCTTCTACGCGCCGGTACTGATCCCGATCCTCGGTCTCGAGGTCGGCCTGCTCTACGTCGGCGCGCGGGCGGCCGTCGCGCTCGCCATCACCTGCACGGGCGTCGTCGCCGGCGCGCTCCTGCTCGACGACCGCGCGGATCGGGCGGCGACGCCGACCGTCGAGGCCGACGGGAGCGGCGGGAGCGGCGGGAGCGACGACCGACCGCTGCCGGTCCTCCTCCGCGACGCGGTCGAACGCGGCCTCGGGAAGACGCGGGACGTCCTCCCGCGGTTGCTGGTCGTCTACGCCGCGGTCGCCCTCCTGACGGCGCGCTACGACCTGACGCGCGTCGGCGGGGCGGCGGACCCGCTCGCCGATCTGATCGGGTTACCCGTCGCCGCGATTCCGGTGATCGCGGTGTTCACCCTGGACACGACCAACGGCGCGCTCGTGCTCGCGCCGCTCGTCGAGGACGGCGTGTTCACCCCGCGGACCGCCGTGGCGACGATGCTCGTCGGCGGCGTCGTCTCCTTCGCCGTCTCCACGTTCAAGCGCTCGATCCCGTTTCAGTACGGCATCTGGGGGGCCGAGTTCGGCTCGAAGGTCGTGCTCGTGAACACCGCGCTCAAGGTGTTCTGGATCGCTGTCGCCGTGGTGCTGCTGCTCGCCTGGCCGTAGGGCCGCGACCGCGGCGCGTGTCAACACGCCCGACCGGCGGCAACGACTGTTTTGACATGAACGTTTATGATGGATACACCCGTCGAGTGGCGTACAGTCATGCACCCGGTACGCGCTCGGTGACGGTTCGACCCCCGCCCCGCCCGCAGACCACCACGCCACACCACGCCACTCGCACGATGAGCACCCACCCACCGAGTTCCACGACGTACCGACCGTCTCCGACCGCCGACCGCCGCGCCCCGCCTACCGTTAGGGAGGCCGACGACGCCATCTCGCTCGCCCGGCTGGCGGGCGCGCCGCTGTCGTTCGACGCCGCCTGCACCCGCCGCCTGGCGAACCTCGTCGACGGGGAGAACCGATCGTTCCTCGCGGCGGGCGCGAGTAGTCAGTCGTCGTCGCCCTCGACCGGTTCCAGTTTCTCCTCGACGTCGTAGGGCGTGTCGTCGACGAGGACGATCGCCTCGCCGTCGACGACGCGCTCGCCGTCCTCGTCGTAGACGGCCGTCATGAGGCGGAACCTGTCGCCGCCGAGGTCCTCGACGACCTCGCAGACGGCGGTGACCGTCTCGCCCACGTCGACCGGCGCGAGGAAGCGGAGGTCCTGCGAGAGGTAGATCGTGAGGCCGGGGATGCGCGCGAGCGCGGCGCTGATGACGCCGGAGACGAGCGTTCCGTGGGCGATCCGCCGCCCGAAGCGCGTCTCCCGGGCGAACTCGTCGTCCAGGTGGAGGCGGTTCGTGTCGCCGCTCGACTGGGCGAACGACCGCACGTCCGTCTCCGAGAGTTCCTTGCTGAAGCGCACCGTGTCGCCGACGCCGACCGGAGCGCCGTTCTCGCGGGTGTGGGTGAACTCCCACTCGGCGGACTCGTAGGCCGTCTCGTCGTTCCCGAGTCGGGCGAACTCGCCGATCTCGCGCCAGTTGTGCTGGAGGGAGAGTTCGGGGAGGTGGTAGGTGAGGTCCGTCGTGGTGACGATGCCGACGAGGTCGCCGTCCGCCACGACCGGGAGGTGCTCGATCTCGTGTTCCTCAAGCGTCTCGGCCGCGCGTTCGAGCGGGGCGTCGGGACCGATCGTCACCGGCGGGGAGGACATCGTCGACTCGACGGTGACCGTCTCCGGGTCCGCGCCGTCGGCGAGCACGCGGACGAGGTCGGACTTCGTCACGACGCCGGCGGGCCGTCCGCCGTCGACGACGACCAGCGATCCGATCCCGCCGGTCCGGAGGCGGCCCGCCGCGTCGGCGACGGCCGCCCCCGGATCCGTCGTCTCCACCGGCTCCGTCATCACGTCACGCACGCGCAGCGGGATGAACATTGCTTGTCGAATGGAGTCCCCCGAACGGTATGACGCTGTTGTCTCCGCGCCGCGTCGACCGCGTCCGGCCCGTCCCCCCGTCCGATAGCGGTCTTCCGCCGTCGTGCAGTCCGATCGCGATCACGCCCGCCCTCGCACACCCTATGTGGTTCCGGGGCCTAGGACGCCCGTGCGCCTCGAACCCCGTCCGCGGCTGGTCGACTGGACCGTCCTCGTCCTCGTGACGCTCGCGGTCGTCACGGGCGTCGTCAGCCTCACCGCCGGGAGCGCCCGCGAGGCGTGGCTCTTCGTCCTCCACGGCGCGGGCGGCCTCGTCCTCGTCGTCCTCCTGTTCTGGAAGCTCCGGCGCGTCCGCCGTCGGGTGACGGTCCGCCCGGACCGCACGGTCGCGCTGTCGGTGCTCCTCGCCGCCGTCGCGCTCGCGGCGCTCACGACGGGGATCGCGTGGGTACTCGGCGCGGATCCCGACCTCGCGGGGTGGACGTTGCTCACTCTCCACATGGCCCTCGGCGTGCTCGTCGTCCCGCTCGTCCTCTATCACCTCGCGAAGCGCTTCCGGACGCCCGCCCGCGCCGACTGGGAGGGCCGCCGGACGGCGCTACAGTACGCCGGGCTCGTCCTCTTCGGCGCGCTCGCCTGGCGCGTCCAGCAGGCCGCCGTCGCCGCCCTCGACACGGCCGGCGCGGACCGCCGGTTCACCGGCTCGAAGCCGCGCGGCGGGTCAGGCAACCGCTTCCCGGTGACGAGCTGGGTGCTCGACGATCCCGATCCCGTGGACGCCGAGGCGTGGCGACTCCACGTCGCGGGGGCGGTCGAGCGCCCGCTGACGCTCGGGTACGGCGACCTCGACGCGCGCGCAGAGCGGCGCGAGGTGCTCGACTGCACCAGCGGCTGGTTCGTCGAGCGCGACTGGCGGGGCGTCCCCGTCGCCGACCTGCTCGACGAGGCGGGCGTCGGCGAGGGGGCGCGCTGGGTGACCTTCCACTCGGTGACGGGCTACCGCTTCGGCTTCCCGGTGGACGTCGCCCGCGACGTGCTGCTCGCCATGCACGTCGACGGCGAGCGCCTCGACCACGGCCACGGCTTCCCCCTCCGCGTTGTCGCGCCCGGGCGGCGCGGCTTCCAGTGGGTCAAGTGGGTCACGGCAGTCGAGGTGCGCGAGACGCGCGACTGGGGGCAGTGGATCGCCATCTTCGTCAGCGGACTGGACTGACGGGACCGCTTCGTCGGTAGGCTGGACTGACGGGTCGGGGGAGATCGGCGGCCGGTCGCCGGCTCTCCCTGCTCGCCGCGCTCTCCCCGCTCACCGATCGGAACCGCGCTCGTCGGGGTCGATCGGGACGCCGTCCTCCGTGGGCGGCGCGACGTGGTCGACGTACGTCTCGGGGTCCGGATCGCGGACGGTCACCTCGACCTCGATGTCGCCCAGTTCGTCGGGGGTGCCGACGGCGAAGTTGACCCGCCCCGCGAACGCCGCCTGCTTCTTCAACCGGAACGCGAAGGTGTCGCCCTCGAGGTTCCCCAGGAACGTCATCCGGGCGGTGTCGAGGATCTCCGCGCGGTGGAGGTGTTCGGAGAACGACTCGAGGGAGTGGGTCGTCGCGACGACCTCGCCGGGGCGCTCCTCCACCTCGACGCCGGGGAAGACGTTCCGTATCGCGTCCGCGACGCGGTCGGTCACCTCCGTCGCGCGCACCGGCGCGCGGATCGTCACGTCGACGCTGTAGACGGCGCTCATCGATCGCACCCCCCTCTCTCCTTTCCTCCCTCCTCCTCCAGCAGTTCCCGCACCCGCGCGCGGAACGATTCGAGGCTCCCGTCGTTCTCGATGGTCACGTCCGCGCGCTCGATGGCCGCGCCCATGCCGAAGCCGAGTTCGCGCTCGTCGCGCGCCGCCAGCGACTCGCCGTCGTGGTCGGTGTTGTCCCGTGCCCGCGCGCCGACGCGCTCCGCGCGGAGGTCGAATGGCGCGGTGACGGCCACGAGCGTGAACGCCTCCCCGAAGCGCTCCTCGAAGCGTTCGGCCTCGGCGTCCGATCGGAGGCCGTCCACGAGGACGGTGTCGCTCCCTTCGAGGGCCTCCTCGACGTGCGGGAGCGACCGCTCTGCGATCGCGAGCGGTCCCTCCTCCTCGCGGAGTCGACGCGCGATCTCACCGTGGTGGTCGGCCGGGTCGAGGCCGCGGCGGCGACACTCCTCCCTGATGACGTCGCCCATCGTCACGACCGGAATCGCCATCTCGCGGGCGACGGTCGCCGCCTCGCCCTTTCCGCTGCCCGGCAGGCCGACGGTCCCGATGACTCCCATTACCCGCGAGTCGGTCCGTTCCGTTCTTAACGGCTGTGTTCTGTCCGGGCCGCCTCGGGCGCTGCACGAAACCGACTCCTTTTGATGCTCTCGCGTGAACCCGTCGATAGGGCACGTAGCTCAGCTAGGATAGAGCGTCGGACTTCTAATCCGATGGTCGTGGGTTCGAATCCCACCGTGCTCGTCACCTCCGGCGAACGACAGTGAGCCGTGAGTGACGATCCTCGTGGATTCGAACCCTGGGAGTCGCAGCGGCCGAACGGAGTGAGGGCGACCGTCTCCCTCCGGTTCGAATCCCACCGTGCTCGCTGGCCTGTCGCGAACGGACGTGAGCGACGGCCAGCGGATCGAGGTGGCGATTCGAATCAGGGAGCACGCAGTCCGAGCGAAGCGAGGAACCGTGCGACCGTGGTTCGAGTCCCCTCGGACTCGTCACCGCCGTCGACCGGCGGTGAGCCGTGAGCGACGCTACTCGTGGGTGCCCTCGACGCTCGGTGGACCGGCCCCGGCAGGTCGTGCGCCCGCGGTCTGCTACGGGAGCGCCTGCCGTCCGGGGATTCTGCCGACGGTGGTGCGTCGGGAACGTCCCCCCTCTCGACGGAGCGCGTACCTTCTCGGTGTTGAATCTTTTGGCCCTACTGGATACGGTCGATACTGACGATATGGAATAGGAGATGGTATTTACACCTATAATATGTGTTTTACATCTGGCTAGACCGTTATACGATAGATTCGGCGCACATTCTACTACTCGTGTGAGCGGCGTGTCTACCCCGTCATGTGGCAATTCCGATAGTGGAGATCGGCCGTCTCCTGGTATCTGGCTAACTTACATGTTATTCTAACATACTATCTTTTAATTTTGATATACAACAAAATACTTATTACATCGTACCCGATGAATGATGGTGGCATGGACGAATTGGCACGTGGGAGCGTGAGCGAATCCGCAGCGGACGATGGCCCCCCGATGGAGGGGGAGGCGGAGGCGGACCGGTCGCTTCTGGATCGACGCGAGTACCTGCGGCTCGGCGCGGCGGCGGCGGGCGTCGTCGCGATCGGCAGTCGGGTAGGGCGGGCGGCGGGGACGACCCGCCACGGCATCGAGTTCGACCGGGTCCTGAACGCCGTCGAGGACCTCGGGATGGACCCCGGCGGCGAGGAACCGATCGACGAGGCGTTCTACGGCGCGATGACCGACGGGACGCTCGTCGAGTTCCCGCCGGGTCGATACCTCTTCACCGGATACGAGGATCAGCGCGAGCTGAACCGCTTCGGCGTCCGGGGACTCGGCGCGCACCGGAACGACGTCGAGTTCGTCACGCCCCCCGGCGAGTCGTCGTACTTCCTCTGGATCCGCGACGGTAGCGACGTCCTGATCGAGAACCTCACCTTCCAGCAGCGGATGCGCCGGGACGGCGGCGACATCGGTAACGTCGTCCGCATTCGCGACGGACTCCAGGTTCACGACGTCGAGTTCGCGGGGTTCAACACGAGCGGCGACACCGACCGCTGGGGATTGCTCCCGAAGATCACCGATCCCGACGGGGAGGGGCTCGTTACGGGGTTCGTCCACACCGGCCCGTCCGATTTCGAACCGCACGGCGTCAACGACGGCGCGGGCGGCGTCTTCCAGGGACACAGGGGGACGCTCACCTGGCGAAACTGTCACATCGAGAACGCGGCGGGCGACGGCGGCCTCTACACCGGCAAGCACGAGGGATCGTGCAACTTCGAGAACTGCCTCTTCAAGAACAACGACATGGCCGTTCTACGCCTCGGCGCGGGATCCTACGTCCGGGACTCCACGATCGTCCTCGACTGGGACGACGCCCACCCGGAGAACACGGGCGACCCCGGCGGGGTCAGCGGGCTGTACTTCTCCAGCGGACCGTGGGGCAAGACCGGCGGCGGCGTCTACGACTGCGACGTCGTCGTGCGCAGCGCGTACCGGGGAACCCCCGGCATGGGCGCGATCGTCGTCAACGCCTCCGACGGCGACGTCACCATCCAGAACACGCGAATCCGCAACGACGTGGACGATCAGCCCGCGGTCTTCGCGTTCGCCCCCGGCGAGCGCTTCCCGTCCCACGGGGTTCCCCCGAAGGACAGCTGGGGGATCACCCTCGACGGCGTCTCGATCACGGGATCCGCGCGCAACGAGGACGGGGCGGTCTTCCTCGACAAGCGGCCCGGGTCGGTCGTCCGCGACTGTTGCGTCCAGATGGAGCACGGCGACGGCATCCACCTGGAGGACTCCCCCGACTGCGTCGTCGACAACACGACGATCAACGTCCCCGGGACGGCGATCGACTACGTCCGCTCGTCGGCGGAGACGCGGGGCCTGCGCTACGACGAGTCCTGTCCCCTCCCGAGCGAGCGGTGGCGACGGAGCGACGACGACAGCGCCGCCGAGGGCTCGTCGCCCTCGATCCGCCCCGCCGAGACGACCGAACCGGCCGAGACGACCGAACACCACCTGAAACTGCACTCCGAGGAGCCGTCGCCCTATTCGTTCGCGGTGAGCGGCGACCTGTCGTTCGACCCGGCGTTCGGGACGGAGGACTACCTCGACGGGAACGCGACCAGCGGCTTTCTCGTCGGCGGCACCGACGCCTATCGGTTCACGGGCCGCGTCACCTCGTTCGAGGTCGACGGGCCGGTCGAGATCGAACTCGACGGGGAGGCCGTCACCGCCTCGGAACTCCGCTCGATGGACGATCGCGCGGAGGAGACGGATGGTGGCGACGCCGGCGACGGATCGACCGATACCGGCGACGGATCCGGTGACGACGGCTCGGTCGGCGACGGATCGCCGGACGGATCCGGGGACGACGCACCCGCCGACGGGAGCAGGCGTCACCTGACACTGCACTCCGAGGAGTCGTCGCCCTACTCGTTCGCGGTGAGTGGCGATCTGTCGTTCGACCCGGCGTTCGGGACGGAGGACTACCTCGACGGGAACGCGACCAGCGGCTTTCTCGTCGGCGGCACCGACGCGTACTGGTTCACCGGGTCGGTGACCGACTTCCAGGTCGACGGACCGGTCGAGATCGAACTCGACGGGGAGGCCGTCACCGCCTCGGAACTCCTGTCTGAGTCTCGTCCCTCCCACACCCTGGCGGTCGTGAGCACGGGCGATCGGGCGGCGACCTACCGGTTCACCGTCAGCGGCGGTATCGACCCGCACCCCGACGCCGAGGCGGCCGACGCCGGGGACGCCATCTCCGGCGGCAGCGCGGAGGGTGCCGTCCTGGGCGGTACCGACGCCTACCGCGTTACGGGGATCGTCACCGACTTCCAGCTCGACGGTCCCGCCGCGGTCTACGTCGACGATCGACAGGTGGACCCGGAGCTGCTCGCCTCGAGAGGGATCGACGGGGCCGTCCTGCCCCACACGTTCGTCGTGGACGGGACCGGCGGCGACCCCTGCTCGTACGTGCTGGCGGTCGACGGTACCATCGCCGAGCACCCGTGGGGCGGCGACGACCGCGCGGCCGACGCGGTCGCCGGCGGTCGGGTGGAGGGGCGCGTCGACGGCGGCGTCGACGCCTACCACTTCAGCGGCGACCTGACGGAACTCCGGATGGACGGCACGGCGCAGCTCTCGTTCCTCGGGTAGGTGACGCGCGGTGTGGGCGGTGCGGAGCGGGGCGAGGCGGGAACGAGCGAGCGGAGGTAGACTCGCCGTTCTCGTACTTCAGTCGTCGTCGGCGAGCGAGCGCGCGGCGGCGGCGAGCCCCGGCGTGCTCTCCTCGTCCTGCGCGGTGATGCGCCAGCCGACGAGACCCATCAGTACGACGACCAGCGGCGAGAGGAAGCCGAAGAAGTAGTACGGCGCGTAGGCGAGCGTCGGGACGCCGAGGACGGTCGCCATGTAGACGCCGCCGGAGTTCCACGGGACGAGCGCGCTCGTGGTCGTCCCGCCCGCCTCGACCGCCCGCGAGAGGTTGCGGCTCTCCAGGTCGAAGTCGTCGTAGATGCCGCGGAGGCTCATCCCCGGCACGACGATGCTCATGTACTGCTCGGCGGAGAGGACGTTCATGGAGAACGCGGCGGCGACGGTCCCCGCGGTGAGTCCGGCGACGCTTGAGACCGCCCGGCCGATGGAGTGGGCGACGACCGCGAGCACGCCCGTCCGTTCGAGCATCCCGCCGAGCGCGAGCGCCGGGATCACGATGGTGATGGTCCACGCGGAGCCGACGAGGCCGCCGCTCGCGAGCAGGTCGTCGACGAGCTTCATCCCCGTCTCCGGAGACGTGCCGCTCTGTGCGACCTCCCACGCCGCCGTGAACGACGCGGCGGTCACGGTCTGCCCGAGCGAGGCGAGCGTCCACGTCCCGACGAACGGGCCGCCCTGGACGAGGATCTGCGTGATCCCGCCGAGGAGCGCGCCCGCCGCGAGCGTCGGGAGCGCGGGGTAGCCACGCAGCGCGAGGGCGAACGTGAACAGCAGCGGCAGGAAGACGAGCGGGTGGATCGCGTACGCCCCCGCGATGGCCGACTGAATGGCGTCGACGCGGCCGGCGGGGACCGCCCCCGCGAATCCGAGGCCGAGCGCGGCGTAGCCGAGCACGGAGACGCCCAGCGCGATGGTCGTCCCGACGCGCATCGTCCGGACGTGGGTCATGAGGTCGGTGTTGGTGACGGCGGCGGCGAGGTTCGTCGTGTCCGACAGCGGCGAGATCTTGTCGCCGGTGTACGCGCCCGAGAGCACGGCACCGGCGGTCATCGGCGCGGGGACGCCGAGCCCCGCCCCGATGCCGATGAAGGCGACGCCGAGCGTGCCGGCCGTCGTCCACGACGACCCGACGGCGAAGGCGACGAGCGCCGCCAACAGCGCGGCCGCGGGCAGGAACACCCGCGGCGAGAGCACGTCGAGACCGTAGTAGATGAGCCCCGGGATCGTCCCCGCGCCCATCCAGGTGGCGATGAGCATGTAGATGACGAAGATGATGAGGATCGCCTGCATCCCCATCACGAGTCCGTCGACGACGCCCTCGTACAGCCGCTCCCACGAGAAGCCGAGCCAGTAGTGACCGACGACGCCCGTGAGCGCGATGCTCCAGAGGAGCGGCAACTGGGGGTCGAGACCGAAGACGAGCTTTCCGACGCCGAGAAACAGGAGCATCCCGACCAGGGGGACGAACGCCTGCACCAGGGTCGGCCGCTCGTCCGGGTCGATCTCCTCGAAGGTGAGCGGTTCGAACGACAGCGCTGGCATTACCAGCGCGTATACCCTCTCCGCATTTGTATCTGACCTGATGATGAATGACACGCATATTCGTACCGCTAGTAGCGTTCGAGCCGTCAGGAGGGCGGGTCGAGGAGGCGGTCCGACGGCGACAGGACGATACGTGCGGGCGACGACGGGGGAGTCGATGCACTCGCCGGAACACGCCGCGGTCGGGGCGGTCGTCAGCGCCGTCGCGGTCGCGGTCCTCGCTGTCGCGGGGACGTTCTCGACTGTCGCGCTCGTCGCGCTCTGGGTATACGGCGTCGCGCTCAGCGTGTTCGTCGACCTCGATCACTTCCTGCTCGCCCGGATCCAGACGGGCAACTGGTCGCACCTGCGCGCCGGACTGCGCGACCTCCGGGGCGCGTTCGTCGAGCAGGAGGGCACGTTCCGCGGTCTCGGCATGGAGCGCCGCCGACACCTGAGCCACCACGTCGTCGGTGGCCTCCTCGTGGCGGGCCTCGCGCTGGTCTCCGTCCCGGTGGCGGCCTTCACCGCCGTCGTGCTCTACGCGCACGTCCTCTGCGACCTCCTGCGCGACAACGGGATCGCGTGACGGAGGCTACGAGTTTATTTCCTCAGCCGTCCTATCGTATGCGTCATGCCTACCGCCGAAACTCCCCGTGAGTCCGTCGTAACGCCCGCTCGAAGCTCCCGCGACCTCCTCGTCCGCGGCGCGCTCGCGCTCGTCGTCGCCGTCCTCGGGGCGGCGCTCGTCCGCCTCGTCGCCGGGGCGCTGCTCGTCGTCCCCGCCGGGTTCGACCCGATGGGGTGGACCCCGATCGTCACGAGCAGCGCCGTCGCCGCCGTCGGCGCGACGCTGGTCTACGCCGTCCTGACGCGCCTCGTCGCCCGCCCGGACCGCTGGTTCGTCGCCGTCGCCGCGGTCGTCCTGGCGCTCTCCGCGCTCCCGCTCGTCACCGTCGCCCCCGGCCTGCCCGGCGCGACGACCGAACTCGTGGCCGTCCTCGGCGTCATGCACCTCGTCGTCGGCGTCGGGATCGTGGTCGCGCTCGTCCGCGGGACGAAGATCGTCGCCCGCTGAGCGTCGCGCCGACTCCCCGTCGAGCGCCCGCTGCGCCCCCGACCGTAATCGACGGTTGCCGACGACCGCCGACCGTCGGCCGACTACCGGCCGATTGCGAACCGCAGGCCGACCGTCGGCCTGCCGACGGCTGACCGATCGACGGTCCGGTCTCAGTACGATTCCTTCAGGACGAGCGTCCCGGCGTCGTCGTAGACGGACACCGTGTCGCCGCCGTTGTTCCAGACGGGAGCGCCGTAGCCCCAGTAGAGGTCGGTCCCGGTGTCCGTCCCCGATCCGGTGTGAAGCGTGACCGTCGCGCCCGCGTCGAGCGTGAACGCCGGGAACGTGTACGTCTTGTCCACCTCGTCCGTCACCCGCCAGTCGGCGAGCGCGAGCGCCGCGTCCCCGACGTTCTCGAAGACGACGTACTCGTCGTCGAGGTTCTCCCAGTCGTTCCCGGCGGCGTCCGCGTGGATCTCCGCGACGGCGAGCTTTCCGCCCGTCGTCCCGCCGCCCGACCCGTAGGCGTCGAACAGCGGGAAGGACGTGTCGAAGTTCGACGTCGCGGGGATCGCGGCGTCGCCGCCGACGTTGTTCGTCGAGTCGCGGACGACGTCGGCGTTCACCCGCAGATCGGTGTCGAGGGCCTCGGCGACGGCGTCGAGGTTGTCGCGCGCGGCGGCGGTCGCCCGGCCGCTGCCGAGGAGGACGACCGCCCCGCCGTTCGCGGCGAAGGCGGCGATCGCGTCCAGTTCCGCCGCCGAGAGCGCGTCGGTCGGGGCGGTGACGAGGAGCGCCCGGGCGTCGCCCAGTCGGGCGTTCGTGAGATCGTTGAGCTGTTCGAACCCGATCCCGACGCCCTCGAGGTACCGCTGGTAGTAGGCGGCGTCCTCGTTCGAGAGGGCGAAGTCGGCGGCGAACTGCCCGTGTCCGCCGTCGACGAGCACGTCCCCGGTACGGTCGGTGAGGTGGTCGATCACGTTCGAGAGGAAGACGAAGTTCTCGTAGCCGCTCGTGTCCGTCGAGAACCCCTCGGCCTCCTCGTAGGACTCGTCGATCAGCGGGCCGCCGAAGACGGCGACGTTGGCGGCCTCGTCGAGCGCGACGAGCGGGAGGTCACCCGCGTACTCGTGTCCGCCGTCGAGGTCCTGCGCGGCGGTCGACTCCGCGAAGACGGGGACGCGCGAGGGGTCGACGCCGCCGGTCGCCGTGCGGACCGTCGCCGTCGGCGGGAAGAACAGGTCGTCCACCGCGCGGTTGCGTATCTCAGTCGAGTTCGCGGGGTCGCTCTCCGTCCAGACGGCGCGCTTCGCGTTGCGCGCGTCGTCCTCCTCGGCCCAGAACTCGTCGTGGCGCGAGAATCCGGAGCCGTAGACGCGGGCGTAGCCGTCCGCGAGGATCTCTCGGTTGTAGAGCCGGTCGCGCGCGCCGTCGCCGTCGGCGTCGTAGCGGACGTACGCGAGCAGGCGACCGTACTCGTCGCGGACCGGTTCGTTCTCGTCGAAGGAGACGTCCACGGTCTCGCCCGCGAGTCGCGCCGTCGCGTAGTCGGTCGCACTCGCCCCGTACGACTCGAGGTAGGTCGCGTCCTCGATCCCCTCCCACTCCTCGGGGCGCTCGTACTGGCTGTTCGAGGCCTTCTCCGGCGTGTCGATGCCGAGCATCCGGACCGACTCGGTCGTCCCGTCCAGGTCGACGTCGACCGTGTCGCCGTCGACGACGTCGGTGACGGGGACCGTGTAGGTCTTCGAGGGGTCGAGACCGAGCCCTTCACGGTCGGCGAAGTAGGGGAACGACGCGTTGAACTCGTCCGTCTCGGGCCGGTAGTCCGCGCCGCCGTTGTTCGTCCGGTCGGTCACCTCGTCGTCGTTGAACCGGAAGCCGAGGCCGAGGTACCCGGGGACGTCGTTCAGGTTCGCCGTCTCGTCGTAGTTCCCGTAGTCGCTCTGGTCGTGCAGGAACAGCGCGCCGCCGTCCGCGACGAAGTCCGCGAGCGACCGGAGTTCGCCCTCCGTGAACGCGGTGCTCGGGGAGGTGACGACCGCCGCGCTCGCGCCGGGGAGGTCGTCGGCGAGCGTCGTCGTCGCGGCGACGGCGTAGCCGTTCTCCTCGGCGTAGGCGACGAACTCGCCGAACTTCGAGCGCGTGTAGTACTGGCCGTGTCCCTCGTCCCAGAGGACGGTCCCGCCGCCCGCGTGGGCGTCCCAGACGTTGAGCAGGAACTCCTCGTTGCCGGCCTGCCAGTCGGTGCCGTCCTCGACCAGCATCGAGCCGAAGCCCACCACGTCGCCGTCCGCCGCCGCGAGCGGGATCGCGGTCCCGTCGGGGTAGGCGACGCCGTACCCGTCGCCGTCGGAGTCGCCGTTCGTCGCGGTCGACTCGGCCCACACCGCGATCAGCGCGTCGTCGGTGAGCGGGTCGTAGTTCGCGTCCAGCAGGCTCGCGGTCGAGCCGAACACGAGCGGCGAGATGGTCGACGCGGCCCGGGCGTGGCCGAGCGCGCCGTCGAACCCCTCCGCGATCGTCGAGCTGGCCGCCGTCACCGCAACCGTCGTCAGGAACGTCCGTCGTTGCACGACCCACGTCGCGAAGCAATACGATATAAAATTTAGTATCGCTCTTGCGTAGGAGATTGTTGATACTGCAGAGCGGTCGCTGCGGAGTCGAAGAGGACAAGGGCACCGCGTCAGCGGTGCCCGACACGAATGATTCCGCTAGATGTGTTTGGGTCGGAATCGGTCGCAGCGGACCTGTTGGCGCAGGTTCGCTGGCGTGACGGTGTTACCTGTCCTCGCTGCCGTTCTGACCGAACGGTCAGAAACGGCAGCTACAGAGAGTTTCAGCGGTATCTCTGTAAGAATTGTGACCGCACGTTCAACGACAAGACGGGCACAATCTTTGCTCACTCGAAGATCGCGCTCCGCCGGTGGTTGTTCTCGATCTACGCGTTTCTCCGGTTTAACACCAGTCTCCGCCAACTACAGTGCGAAATCGAGGTAACACACAAGACGATGCACCGGCGCATCGAGCGCTTCGCCAGAGCGCTCGATGCGCCTTCCCTCGATCTCGTTGGTCCGGTTGAAATCGACGAAGTGTACGTCAACGCGGGGAAGAAAGGCCGCGAGCGCGACCAGGAGTCGCGCTCGCGTGGCCTGTCCACGCGCGGGCGAGGTTCGTACGATGGCGACAAGCCACCCGTGTTCATAATCGCTGATCGCGGGACCGGACAGCGGTACGTGATTCCAGCGAAAGCCGCCGACGAATCGACGATTCGACTCCTCCTTGCTGACCGCAAAGAGGAGTCGCTCACGGTCTATACCGACGGCTTTCGAGCGTACGAACCGCTCGAAGACGACGACGCATTCGACCGCGAATACGTCGTCCACGGCGACGGCGAATACGCCGATGAGGAAGTTCACGTCAACACCTGCGAGAGCCACGCGTCGCTGACGCGACGGTGGCTCTCGCCCCATCGAGGCGTCTCGAAAGACAAGTTGACGCAGTATCTCAGAGCGTTCCAACTACGTCGGGAACTGTTTCGGAAACCCGGTCGAGACGCTCTCAAACACGCTGTTCGAGCGACGCTGTGAAATCAACAATGTGCTACGGATGAGCGTCTTTGGTTTCCCTGCTAGCCTGATTGGGATGGATCCTGATCTGTTCGCACGGGGTGTACAGGCGGTGATTGATAGCCAGAGTATAAGCGTGCTTGATCTCGGATTTTACTCCGAAGCGCCGCTGTTCTTCGCTTTTACTGCGAGCGTCGGTTTGATCACTGGGCTTAATGCGCCGGCTGCTATCGGTGTGTTCCCCGTTCTGATCGGAGTGGTGTTGCCGCTTTCCACGGCCATCATCGTCAATCGACTGCTTGGCACTCTCATTCCGCGGCGTATGGCGATACTTGCTGCTCTATTGATCGCCGTCGCGACCTTCTCCACGACGTGGTCGTACGCACCTATCGCTCAGACGCTGTCGGTCGTCTATTGGGGGGGGATAACCGTCGCCGTTCTCAGGTACCTCGACAATTGGTCCTGGCAGTTTGCACTCCTGATTGTGTTATTCTCTACAGCGTTATCATACACTCACAAATTATCTGTATTTTCGTTTTTCTTTACAATATGTTTCATGTTTATCATACATCTAATCGGCCGTTTCCAGTTCTTCTCTCGCTCCAATATCACGTACCGACTTCAACTCAAGCGGATGACGTACGTCCTATTGTTTACCGGAAGTTTGCTCGCAGTTCAATGGACCTTCGCCACTGATTATGCCGCTAGGTTCGCCTTCAGGCTATTCATCCTTCTATCTGGTAAATCGCTTGAAATGATTGACGTTGGTGGGATTCCAACGGCTGCAGTCCACTCGATGCCGTACGCTATGCGAATCATATCTAATCTCTTTAGCTTCATCACGCTCCTGATCTCCGCGGGACTCGGCTGGGTTCTTGTCTATATTTACGACCGAGACACTTTGACAGTTCAGTATCTCCTCGCCGCGTCAAGTACAACCGTCGCGTTAGTCGCGGTTGGACTGTTCATGGGAGCTATCAATCCTGCCCGCGCTCTCTTTCAAGGGGAGTTCCTCCTAGTCGCCCTCGTTGCTCTCGGACTCCCTAAATTGCTCACGATATCTTATAACTCTCAGGTGTCTGCTCGCCGCTTTTCTACTGCACTCACGCGATTGGCGCTGTACGTATCTCTCCTAGTCATGGTGACCTCACAGATTATTACTCCCGTGGCTGCTCCCGATTTTCCCGATCGTCCTCGACAGTATCTCACCTCTGAAGAAGTCGCTGGAAAACTCGCCGGTTATCAGTACGTCGATGGAAACATCAGCCTCGATTACTATGCGGCCGTCGAATCATCTCCACCTGCAATCGTCGCCGGACACGACGAAGGAAAGTATACCCCGATTACGACTGGCTACGTGAATGCCACTCTTCTGGAACAAAATCGGCGGTATATCGCCGTTCGCCGAACAATCGATGTCTATCGAACCGATACTGGATCTTGGGAGTTGCTCTGGAACCCAGAGCGGGTTCTGAACGCTCGATACCATCGAATATATGCGAACGATGGCTATACGCTTTTCCGACGACCCAATTGAGGATTGGATAATTGAATATGTCCGTGATCAACCCGCCGCTGGCGATACTCTACGAGAGATGGTGACTCCACGGTTTCTGCGTGAAACTGCTTCGACATCGGCGTGAAGTACGGTATGCTCCAGTTTGCGAAGTCACACCGTCTGGATAGTCGATACGTAACTTCCTCCGTCCCGGCATCTCTCTTGAACGTACTACCAGCGTATCAATAACGACCACTAGCTGTAAATTGATCGTAACGAGGGCGAAAAACGAGGTGTCGGAGTCGACCGTCTAAGAAACCCAATCCCGACCAGAGACGGCAAGGTGAGGCCATCCAATCACCGCAGCCAGGTCGTCAGGATCGTCCGCGTCAGCCCGACCGCGTATCCGAGGCTCGGCTTCTTCGTCTCGCCCGCCTGGCGCTCCTCGACGGTGATCGGGACCTCCTGGATGCGCAGTCCGTTCTTCCGGGCCTCGATGATGAGTTCCGGCGCGCTGAAGCGCTCTTCGGTCAGGGTGAGCCGGTCGAGTTCGGAGCCGCGGATCGCGCGGAACCCGTTCGTGCAGTCCGTGATGCTCGCGTCGGTCAGGGAGTTGATGAGGACGGTGAACGCCCGGATCCCGGCGCGACGCGTCGCGCCGTTGCCGGAGTTGTCCGCCCCCCGCCGGCGCGATCCCATCACGTAGTCCGCCTCGCCCTCGACGATGGGGCGGACGAGCCGTTCGAGTTCCTCGGCGGGGTGCTGCCCGTCGCCGTCCATCGTGACGACGATGTCCGCGCCGGCCTGCTGGGCGAGTTCGAACCCCGTCTTCAACGCGCCGCCCTGCCCCTGATTGACCGGGTGTTCGACGACCATCGTGCCCTCGATGCGCGCGCGCTCCGCCGTCGCGTCCGCCGAGCCGTCCGAGACGACGACGGGGACGACGAGGTGATCGAGCAGCGACTCGGGCAGCGATTCGATGACGCCGCGGATGCTCTTCTCCTCGTTGTAGGCGGGGATGACCACGTGGATCGTCGACTGATCGCCACCGTCGGGGTACGCCGTCTGGTGGGTCGACGCCTGATCGATCGAGAGGTTCCGCGTGAGGTCCCCGAGCTTCACCCGCGTCTCCCGAAGCGTGCCGAGCAGGTACAGGCAGAAGGCGATGAATCCGAGGTTGGCGACGAGCAGGATCGTGATGACGCGGTTCTCGATGTCGAGCAGCACGCCGATGGCGTCGTACACCGTCGGGAAGAAGCCGACCATGAAGACGCCGACGGCGATCGCGAGAGCGATGTAGAGGTCAACCTTCACGAACCGTCGACGGTAGCGCGCGACTCCCCAGACGAGGACGGCAGTGGCGACCAGCAACAGGAAGGCCGATTGCGTGCTAAGGGCTACCACGACGATTCACCCGCCGCTCGTACCGTACCAGCTGTCTGATCCATTTATTTTCTAATTCGACCAATGTAATATAACGCTTTTGTATGCTTAGCTAAGTAACGAACGATCATGGATGGTACGGTCAGCGCGTCACGTTGAGCCACAGGTGCGTCTCCAGGTACGCGTTATCGATCGAGGGGTCCTGTGGCGGCTCTCCACGGTAGAGGAGGAAGACGGCCCGGTACCGTCCCGGCTCCCTCGGGGCGTACGTGACGTTCCGTCGCGCCGTCCCGTTGTGTTCGAGGGTCACCTCGAACCGGTCGATCCGTCGCTCGCCGACGACGGTCGTGTCGTTTCCGCCGCCTTCGAGACGCTGGAGTTTCACGACGACCGTGTACGTCGTGCGCTCGTGTTCGTGGTTCTCCAGGCCGACCACGACCGTCCCCCGTTCGCCCCGCGTGAGGTTCGTCGCGTAGTCGTCGGCGACCAGCTTCCCGTCCCGGGTCTCCGTCAGGAGGTAGAACTCCGAGAACTGCTCGCTGTCGTTGGGCGTCACGAACGCGTAGGTCACGCCCGACATCGCGACGAGCACGCTCACCACGAGCACGACGTTGAGCACCCGATCGGTTCGCGTGTCCGCCCGCAGGACGCCGTCGCCGATCGCGCCCCACCAGCGCCGGTACGGGACGACGAGGCGCTCGTCGGGCGGCAGCCGTCGCCGCCGTCGCGCCGCGACCGCCGCCGCCGCGAGCGTGACGACGCTCAGGACGACGAGTATCGGTACCAGTCGGATCCCGAACGGCGTGAAGTTCAGGACGAGCGCGAGCAGCGGGACGACTGCCACGCTCGTTCCGATCGACAGCGCGACCCGCTCGACGCCGGAGATCCCGCCCCCGTCTGCCTTCTCTCCCCCGCGCTCCGGGAAGAGCGCGGCGACGACGGCGTATCCGGGCACGAACAACACGAACGCCAGCCCCAGGAGGACGCGAATCGGGGTCTCGCTCACGACCGGCGCGACGGCGGCGACGTCGGCGAGCAGCGTCAGCGCGACCACCGCGGCGAGGTCCGCCGGTAACTCGCGCACGGGGCGCGGAACGAGTAGCCGTGGATTCATTGGATCCTACTCGTATTCATTGGATAAAAACCCGTGCCGTTCAGTCGGCGGTCGTCCCCTCGGTCGGTTCGTCGTCCGACCCGTCGAAGCGGCCGGCGGCGTCGACCACGCGTCGTGCGAGCGACTCCGGGAGTCGGCCCGGGGCGAACGCCGCCCGCTCGTACGCCCGGGTGAGGTCCTGCAACGAGTCGGCCTCGTCTGCCGAGACGTTCTCGACGTTCTCGGCGTAGAACTCCCAGTGCGTGCGCCCCCGGTCTACGTCTCCGCGCCGGGAGAGGCGTTCTCTCACCGCGAGGTACGCCGTGACGACGCCCGAGTTCGTCTCGCCGCGCTCGATCAACTCGCGGGCGCGGTCGAGCGAGTGCTCAGACCCCTCAGTCGCCGCGGTCGGTTCGTCGACGGTCCCGTCGCTCTCGTCCGACGACTCGTCGGTCCAGAGCACCTCCTCTTCGGTCTCCTCGTCGCGGCGATGGAGGTACCAGCCGCCGAGCGCGAGCGCGAGTAGCAGCAGCGCACCCAGCGCGAGCGCCGCGGTCCCGAGCAGCGACTCGCCGGCGGTGGCCAGTTCGACGCGCGCTTTCGCCCGCGCCGCCTCCAGGCTGGTCCCGCCGCCGCCGTAGGCCGCCCCGACGAGGAGCGTCGCGTCGTCGCGTCGGGACTCCGGGATCGGGACCGTCGTCTCGAACGTCCCGTTCTCGTCGGTCCGGACCGTCGTGGCCACGGTCCCGTTGAGCGCGAGTTCGACCGACCGGTTCACGACGGGACGGCCGTCGTCGGTCGTCAGTCGCCCGTCGACGGCGATCGCGCTCTCGTTGACCTGCGTCCCGTTGAGGGCCAGCCTCGTCGGCGTCGAGGCGACCGAGAGCGTCGCGTTCGCCGCGGCGCTCGCGATGGCCCGACCGCGAAGCGGCGTCACGGCGACGACCGACTGGTTCCCCGCCGGGACCGACGCCGGCAGGGGGACCGTCACCGCGAAGCGCCCGTCGTCGGACGGCATCCCCCGCGCGATCGTCTCGTTCGCGATCCGGATCGCCACGGGGACGCGGACGCCGCGGTCGGCGGCGGTGACGCGCCCGGAGACGGTGACGGGCGTGCCGAACGAGGCGTTCTTCGGCGAGCGCTCGACGGCGACGTTCGGCTCGACCTGCTCGACGGAGACCGGAAGCGAGTCCGTGGAGTTGAAGTACGGCGACCCCCGCCGGGGCAGGAACTCGACGGTCACGTTGCTCGCGTTGGCGGGCAACAGCGTGGGGCGGTACTCGACGGCGAACTCCCCCTCGCCGTCGGTCGTCGTCTCGTAGGTCCGGTTTCCGATCCGGAGGGCGATCTCCCGGTCGGCCACGACCGTCTCGTTCTCCATCGAGAGTTCGCCGCGGATCGTGAGCGGGTCGACGAACGACACGTCCTCGCCCTCGGCGATGGTGGCCAGGTCCGTCTGCACGAACGACGCCTCCCGGATCTCCGCCTGTCGCTGGGAGATGTTCTCGGCGACGGCCGTCGTCGCCCGCGTCGCGTTCGTGAAGTTCCGTCCGGTCAGCGAACCGAGCCGATCGTACCCCTCGGTCGTCTGCACCGCGTTCCGGTTTACGTTGCGGCTGATCCGTTGGAGGTCGCGAGCCAGCCGCCGAGCGCGCGTCTCGTTCCCCGCCTCGCGCGCCTCTCGGTACCGTTCGAGCGTCCTGTCGTAGCGCGACGCGCCGCGGACGACCTCGCGCTGGTTCTTCCGGGTCCGCTCGTACGTGCGCGTCGTGTTCGTCTCGCCGCTGACCTCGACGAGCCGACCGAGCTGGCTCTCGTACTCGTCGCCGAGGAGCCGTCGCGCCGCGTCGTACTCCCCCGACTCGAGCCGAACCGCGCTCTTCCCGAGCCGGTCGGCCAGCGACTGGACGAGCCACCGTTCCACCTGGGCCATGTCGCCCTCCCCGTTAGCGCTGTTCGGATTCTCGTGTCGCGTCGGCTGTGCCGTCCCGTTCGTCCCGTCTTCCCCCTGCTCCTGCAACGAACCGGCCGCCGTCCCCGGACCGACGGCACCGGCCACCGCGGCGAGGACGAGTAACGCACAGCACGCGAGCGTCAATCGAGTCACTACTCGAACCGTCCGCGCTCCTGGTAGATGTATTTTATTCCCAATACCGACCAGTAGATTCAAACAGCGGTGAGGAATGGTACTGGTATGGAGTTCACCCGTCGGTACTGGGCGACCGTCGCGCTCGCCGCCGTCCTCGCGGCGTTCGCCGTCGTTTCGGGTCGCGTCTGGCCGCTCGTCGGGGGCGGACTGGTCGGCGCGTGGGTGCTCGCCCAGCAGCTCTCGTTCGCCGTCGCCGTCGGCCGGTTCGACGACCGCCTCGACGTCGAGCAGTCGATCGGCCGGCGGGAGGTCGCGACCGAGGCGTCCGCGGAGGTCTCGCTCGTCGCGACCGCCGATCGGCCGAGCCGCCTCGACGCGCGGGTCTCCGCCACCCCGCCGGTCACGGTCGACGCCGGTCCGGAACGGGTCGCGCGACTGCCCGCCGGTTCGACCCGGGCCGAGACGGCGTTCGAGGCCGAGTTTCCCGTCGCCGGACGGGCGACGTTCGACCCGCCGACGATCACCGCGACCGACCCCGCCGGCCTGTTCCGAACGTCGTTCGCCGCCGGCGAGGCGGTCACGGTCGACGTCTCGGCGCGGACCCCGTCGGAGGTACGCGTCGGCCGGGGCGGCAGTACCATCGGCGTCGCCTACGGCGAACACCCGGGCGTTCGATCGACCGCCGGCACGGAGCCGGTGAGCGTCCGCGACTACGTGCCCGGCGACGCGGCCCGCCGGATCGACTGGAAGTCGACGGCCCGCCTCCACGAGCTACAGGTCCGGGAGTTCGAGAGCGAGACCACCCTCACGACCGTCCTCCTGGTCGATCACGGCTCGTCGACGGGCGAGGGGCTCACCGGCGAGACGAAGCTCGACTACCTCCGGGCGGTCGCGAGCAGCGTCGTCGAGTACGCCGCGCGCGCCGACGACCCGATCGGCTGCTACACGGTCGACGACCGGGGGATCACATCGCGCCTCTCGCCCGGGACGAGTCGCGACTACGCCGAGACGGTCGAACGCCGACTCGACGAACTCGCCGCGGCGATCGACTCGTCCGCGAGCGCCGTCGGCGTCCGACCGCTGTCCGTGCGCCGCGTCCCCGTCCTCGACGGCGCGTTCGGTCGAACCGTCGAGGCGTACCTCGACGCGGCCGGAACCGTCGAGACGGCGGACCGACCGCTGGTCGCCGCGGCGCAGACGATCCGGTCGCGGCTCGCGAGCGGGCGGGTGTTCGTCTTCACCGACGACACCGACAGGGCGGCCGTCATCGACGCCGTGCGCGCGCTCGTCGGCGGCGGCATCGAGGTGGTCGTGATCCTCGCCCCGACCGTCCTGTTCGAGCGGCGGACGATGGCGCAACTCGACGCGACCCACCGGGAGTACGTCGCCTTCGAACGCTTCCGCCGCGAACTCGCCGGGCTACACGACGTCAGCGCGTTCGAGGTCGCGCCCGGCGATCGCGTGGACGCCGTCCTCTCCGCCGGGACGGGACTGCGGAGGGCGAGCGATGCGTGACGCGCTCCCCCCGCTCGATCGGTGGTCGGCGCTCGGCCTGGCGGGCGTCGGCGCGACCGCCTACGGCCTCTGGTACGCGGGACCGGTCGGGCTGTTCGCGGGCGTCGCGCTCGCCGCGTGCTGGCTCGTCACGCCGTTCGGCGCGGCCGCGCTCGGCTCGGTCGTCGCCGGTGCGATCCTCCCCGCCCCGGCCCCGTCGCCGGCGGCGGCCGCGCTCGTGACCCTCGGTCTGGCGGCGACGGTCGCCGGCGAGTTGCGCGACGCGTCGGCACCGTCGGTCGCGCTGGGCGCGTTCGCCGCGCTCGCGCTGGGCGCGGCGGTCCTCCCGGCGCTCTCGGTCCGGTTCGACCTCTGGCGGGTCGCCGGCGGACTCGCCCTCGTCGTCGCGCTCGCCGCCTACGCGCTCTACCGGTACGAACTCGTCCGACTCGGCCTCGTGGAGGTGGACGCGTGAGCGCCGACGGGCGCGCCACGGCCGCTCGCGGCGACCGCGAGGACGGGAGCGAGGGCGAGGATAGGGGCGACGGGCGGAACGCGGCCGAACTCGCCGCGCAGGTCGAACTCCTCGCGGCCGAGAACCGCCGACTGCGCGCCGTCTACCGGGACGCCATGCGGACGCGGTACCGGCAGACCGCCGCCGGCTTCGGCGCGCTGGGGGCGCTCGCGCTCCTCGCCGGGTGGCTCTTCCCCGGCGTGCGGACGGTCATGTTCGCGCTCGGGGGGACCGGCGTCTTCGCGGGCGTCCTCACGTACTTCCTCACGCCCGAGCGGTTCGTCCCCGCGCGGGTCGGGGAGGCGGTCTACGGAGCGCTGGCCGACAACGGGGGCCGGATCGTCGGCGAACTGGAACTCGCCGACGAGCGCGTCTACGTCCCGCGGGAGGACGGCGTCACGCTGTTCGTCCCGCAGCGCGAGCGGTACGAGGTCCCCGCGGACGAGGACCTCGACGCGACGTTCGTCCTCCCGCGGCGCGAGCGCGAGCGGGGCCTCGCGCTGACGCCGACGGGCCGGCGGCTGGCGGAACTGTTCGAGGACACCGACGACGCGCCCGCGGAACCGGCCGCCGTCGCCGCGAGGCTCGCCTCGGCGCTCGTCGAGCAGTTCGAACTCGTCGAACGCGCGGACGCGGAGACGGACGCGAGCCACGGGCGGGTCAGCGTCGGCGTCGCCGGGCCCGCCTACGCCCCCGTCGACGGCTTCGACAACCCGATCGCCTCGTTCGTCGCGGTCGGCCTGGCGCGCGCGCTCGGCCGACCCGTCACGCTCTCGGTCGTCGAACCGGACGACGAGCGCTACGACGCGCTCGTCGTCTGCTCGTGGACGGTCGAAGGGGGCGACGGAGGCGACGGAAGCGGACGGCGGGAAGGAGGCGACGGAAGCGAAGGAGGGGGAGGGGACGAGGGGAGCGACGGGAGCGGGGCGGCGGTCGACGGCGAGACGGCGAGGGAGCGGGGCCCGACGAGCGCCGGCGAGTCGACGCGGGACGACCGCGCGAACTGAGCCGTCCGCCCGTCCCCCGTCCCCTCGTCCCCTCGTCGCTCCGACGTTCCGTCGCGCCCCGCGCGTTCTCGCCTCCGCCCTCACTCCCGAGATTCGGCGACCGGTTCCCCCACCCCGAGTCCGTTCCGGCGGTCGAGCGCGACGCTCCCCGGCGGGTCGACCCGCTCGAGGAGGTCGTCGACGACGGCTTCCGGCGACGTGTCGCTGAGTTCCGCGTCGGTGTCGAGGATCAGCCGGTGGGTGATCACCTGGTGGGCCAGTTCCTTCACGTCGTCCGGGATGACGTACGGTCGACCGTGAAGCATCGCCCTGGCCTTCGAGGTGTTGAGCAGCGCGAGCGACGCGCGCGGGGAGGTCCCGTGTCTGACGTCCGGGTGGTCGCGGCTGGCGGCGACCAGATCGAGGATGTACTCCTTCACGGACGATTCGACGTGCACCTCGTCGAGCCGTTCGCGGTACGCCCGGAGTTCGTCGGGGGTCGCGACGGCCTCGACCGCGTCCGGCCCGAGCGTCGGCCGCTCGTCGAACGCGTCGACGATCCGCCGCTCGTCCTCGCGGTCGGGGAGCGAGACGACGAGCCGCTGCTGGAAGCGGTCGCGCTGGGCCTCCGGGAGTTCGAACGTCCCCACCATCTCGATGGGGTTCTGCGTCGCCACCACGAGGAACGGATTCGGCAGCGAGAGCGTCTCGCCCTCGATCGTCACGCTTCGCTCCTGCATCGCCTCGAGGAGCGCGCTCTGGGACTTCGGCGTCGCGCGGTTGATCTCGTCGGCGATGAGGACGTTCGTGAAGACGGGACCGCGGTGGAGTTCGAACTCGCCCGTCTTCTCCCGGTAGATGTGCGTCCCGGTGATGTCGGCGGGGAGGACGTCGGGCGTCATCTGGATCCGCCCCGACTCCAGTCCGCTCGCGCGGGCGAAGAGCGTCGCCATCGTCGTCTTCGCGACGCCCGGGACGCCCTCGAGCAGCACGTGCCCGCGGGTGAGCAGCGCGATCGTGAGCCCCTCCACGATGTCCGTGTTACCGACGAGGACGGTCTCGACCTCCGACTTGAGCGCCGAGTAGAACTCCGCGGGTTCGCGTGACGTCATTCGTTTCCTGTACTCTTCTGATTCACTTAAGTATTGTATGGCCGAGATCGGGATCGTCACGGAACGCGACAGTCACCCCCGGCGACGGTCGACCACGGCGCTCGCGACGCGCTCGACGCGTCGCTCGTCCCACTCGGGGTGCTCCCGCGCGAGGTACGCGACTACCTCCTCGCGGCGCAGTCCGATCTCCGGCGGGTCGTACCGCTCGCCGGTCGCTCGCGCGCGGAGTTCGGCGACCACCCCGCGTCCCCGGAGCGTCGGCCACCGCGCCCACGCCCCGACGAGTCCGACGAGGAGCGTCCCGAGGACGACCTGGAGGATCGCCGACTCGCGGAGCGCGAGGACCGCGACGGCCAGCGGCGGGAACCGCTCGGAGTGCGAGTAGTCGAGCACGACGCGCTCGTGACCCGAGACGAGCGACGCGACGAACGCGCGGTTGCCCGGCCGGTCGAGCATCGCGTTGATCAGCGCGCTCGCGTCGCTCACCACGACGACGCGCCCCTCGCCGAGGCGTTCGCTCGTCACGACGGGGTGGCTCTCCATCGGCTCGCCCGGATCGGGCCTGGCGTCCCCGTCCGCGTCGAGGTAGGCGTAGCCCGAACTGGAGACGAGCACGTTCGCCCCGTTCGGGCGGACCGCGGTGCCGTAGTTGAGCGTGAGGTTCTTCGTGCCGGCCGCAGAGACGTTCTCGACGTTCGTCGCGACCGGGAGCGCCGGCGATCGGTAGTTGTGCCGCTCGTCGCGGAGCAGTCGTCCGTCGACGCGGCTGCTCGCCCCGACCGCGGCGAGCAGTTCGTTCCCGTGCGCGCCGAAGTCCTCCGCGACCACGAGCGTTCCGCCGCGCCTCACGAACTCCCGGAGCCGCGCGCTCTCGTTCGCCGCGTACCCCTCGTCGGGCGAGAGCACGATCGCGAGGGTGCCGTTGGCGGGCAGGCGCTCGTACGCCGCCGTGGATCTGACGACGACGGGACGGGCGTCGGCGTCCTCGGAGAGCGCGCGTAGCTCGCTCGCGCCGTCCCACCCGAAGTTGTACAGCCCGAACGACGCGCCCGAGGTGCCCGCCGCGACGCCGACGCCGGCGACGACGAGCAGGGCGAACACGGCGAGACCGGCCCGCGGCGGATCCACGTCCACGTCCATCAGACGACCCCTCCGGGGAGGAGCGAGAGCACCCGCCTGACCACCAGGTAGGCGAACGCGACGAGGCCGAGTCCGACGAACCAGCGCAGTCGACGCCGCCACGCGACCGACACGTCGACCGGCGCGGTCACCTCGATGAGCGCGAGGAACCCGAGATACGAGAGGACGAACACGAGATCGAGCGCCAGCGAGCCGAGCGCCGCGAGGACCACGATGACGCCGAGGGTCCACGCGAGGTGCCCCGTGACGAACCGCATCCGCCGAGCCGTAGCCATATCTTTTCCTCAGGCGCATCGAATACGAATCTATCGACCGTCGGGTCGATCCGGGGCGCGATCGACCCGTCGGGGGGCGGGCGCGCGCACGCCGGCGACGACCGCACCGCCTATACGGCTCCGGGACGCAGGTCGGGACGAATGTGGCCGTGGGGACACCTCGCGCTCGGGTACCTCTGTTATCACGTCTACGCCCGATGGAGGGGCCGGACGGTCGACGCCATCGCCGTCGTCGCGCTCGCCCTCGGGACGCAGCTGCCGGACCTCGTCGACAAGCCGCTCGCGTGGACGGTCGCGGTGCTTCCGGCCGGGCGGTCGCTCGCCCACTCCGTCCTGTTCCTCCTCCCGCTCGTGGCCGTCGTCCTCGCGGTCGGACGACTCCTCGACCGCCGTCGCGCGGCCGGGGCGCTCCTGTTCGGCTACGCGGCGCACCTCCTCGGCGACAGCGTCTTCCCGCTGGTCCGGGGCGACCTCCACGAACTGACGTTCCTCGTCTGGCCGCTGTTGCCCCTCCCGACCTACTCGACCGAACCGAGCTTCGCCGCGCACCTCGCGAACCTCGGTTCGTCGCCGACGCTCGCCGTCGAACTCGCACTGACGGGACTGGCCGCCCTCGCGTGGGTGCGGGACGGACACCCGGGCTGGGATCGCCTCCTCACCGCCGCGCGTCGCGCTCGCGGGGCGGCGTCGAACCGCTAACCGGGGAGAGCGCGCCGCCCTCCAGGACGAGCGTCCGGTCGAACCGGTGGGCGAACTGCGGGTCGTGGCTGATGACGACGAGCGCGGTGCCGAGCCGTTCGCGGGTCCGGAGCAACAGGTCGAGGACCGTCTCGGTCGTCTCCGGGTCCAGCTGACCCGTCGGCTCGTCGGCCAGGACGACGGCCGGGCGGTTCGCCAGCGCCCGCGCGAGCGCGACGCGCTGTTTCTCCCCGCCGCTGAGCGACGGCGGGTACTGGTCTGTGACCCCCTCGATGCCGAGGTCCGCGAACAGCTCGTCGAGCCACGCCTCGTCCACCGCCCCGGCGTGTTCCTGCGGGACGCGCGCGTTCTCCCGGGCCGTGAGGTCGTCGAGCAGCTGGAAGTTCTGGAAGACGAACCCGACGACCTCGCGCCGCAGTCGCGCGCGCTCCGACTCGCCCGCCGCGGACACGTCGGTCCCCCCGACGACGACCGACCCCCCGTCGGGGGGCGAGAGGAGGCCGAGCACGTCGAACAGGGTCGACTTGCCCGACCCGCTCCTGCCCTGGACGAGCAGCGACGCGTCGGGCGGAACCGACAGCGACAGCCCGTCGAGCACCGCCGTCCCGCCGCGTCTGACGACGAGGTCGGTCGCGCGGATGATGGGTTCGACCACGGTTACCCCTCCGCGGTTACGGTGCTAAAGGCATCGGCTCGCAGCCCTCCCGTCCGGCCACGACGTGGAGGGGGTCGGGACCGCTGACGGCGTAGACGACGTCCTCGCGGGCGAGCCAGCGCTCGTAGGCCCGCTCCTCCATCCGGAGCATCCGCGGGAACGACTGCGCGCCGACCGTGGTCCACGACCGCTGGGCGACCACCGCGCACGTCGGTGGCGGGGCGTCGCCGCCCAGCCACTCGGCGACCGCCAGGTCGGTCGCCTCCGCCCCCGTGTACTTGACCGCGACGCTCACGACGTGGTCGTCGCCGGCCCACCGGTGGGGCACGCGCTCGGCGGCGAACGTCGCCGCCTCGAACTCCGGCGGGTAGGTGATCGCCTGGTACGGCTTCGTCCGGTGCTCGGTGTAGGGAAACGGCACCGTGGCGACGAGGGAGACGACGAACAGCGCGGCGACGGCGACGCGGACCGCGCGCCGGCGGTTCCCGACGACGCGCGCGACGAACACCCCGGCGAGCACGAGCACGCCGAGGTGCATGAACGTCTGCGAGCGCGTGACCATCCCCTGGTAGTCGACGGTCAGTCCCGCGGTCAGCCCGATGCCGATGACCGCGACCGGGGCAAGCGTCAGGGCGAGGACGGGACGCTCCGCGGCCCTCGCGGCCTGGGGAAGCGCCCAGGCCGCCATCGCGGCGACGGCGACCAGCGGGAGCATGAGCGCGAGCATGAGCGGGTCGGTCGAGACCGACCCCGGGTAGATCGGCACGACGGCGTTGACGGCGAACACGCCGAGGCCGGCGAACAGGAGGCCGTTCGGAACGCCCCGCTGGACCCGCGGGCTGGTCGTCGTCAGCCAGTACGCGAGCGCGACGATCAGGACGACCCACGCGAGCGACAGCCCGGGCGACGAGGTGAACCGACCGATCTCCCGCAGGCCCGCAAGCCGGTAGTACCCGAACGCGTAGACCCAGAACCCGATCACGAGGGCGGTCCCGGGGAGGGTCAGTCGGGGTCTGCGGGCCGCGGCGGTCGCCAGGTAGACGGTGAGCACGAGTCCCGCGACGGTCGTGCTCAGGTTGTGGGTGAACGGGAGCAGCGCGAGGAGGGCGACCGCGACGGCGGTCCACCGCCGCGACGAACGGACGACCCCCCGATAGAGCGCCAGCCCGAGCAGGGCGACGAACGACAGCCCCTGCACCTCGCTGCTCACCGTCGTCGTCCGCCAGAGGTAGAGCCCCTCGACGGCCAGTCCGCAGCCGGCCGCCGCGGCCGCCACGCGCCGCGTCGGGACCGACAGCCCCCGCGCCCCGGCGAGGTCGCGAGCGAGCGCGACCGCGACGAGCGGCGGCACCGCCGCGACGACGGCGACCTGCGCCTGCGCGACGAAGCGCGGCGGGACCCCCGTGACCGACGACAGGGCGGCGAGCAGCGCGGTGAACAGGTACTCGTCGGGCGCGAGGTCGAGCGCGCCCCCGCCGGGTGTGAGCTGGTTCGCCGCGAGGATCGCGCGGGCCTTTCCGGCGAAGGCGAACCCGTCGGGGTTGAACGGGAGCGGGCTGAACGCGAGCGGCAGCAGTCGCACGGCGACGGCAAGCGTCAACACGGCGACGACGAGTAACCGGTCGCTCCCCCGTCGCTCCCCGCTCGTCGTCATCGATCTCCCCTCATTGTCGATCTCTCCTCATCGTCATCGATCTCCCTTCATCGTCGATCTCTCCTCATCGTCGCTCCCCCCGCAGCAGGTCGGCGGGCGACTCTGACGCGAACCGGAGGACGACGCCGGCGGCGCTCCCGAGCGCCAGCGCCAGCGCCGCGCCGGCCGTCGCGCCCAGCACCACCGGGTTCGCGGCGACCGAGAACGCGACGCCGAAAGCCGTCAGCGCGCCCGCCTCGGTCGCCGCGATCACCGCGGCCGTCCCCAGCCCCACCGCGAGCAGGCTCGCCGGCAGGGCGAGCACGAGCGCGTCGCGCATCGCCAGCGCGAACAGGCGGCGCGGGGCCATCCCCGTCGCCCGGTGGACGCCGATCGACCGCCGGCGGGCGTGGACGGCCCCGGCGAAGGCCGCGGCCGTACTCCCGACGGACATGAACGCGCCCTGGGCGACGATCGCGCCGAGGACGGCCCACAGGTTGCCGAAGCTCCGCTCGACGATCCCGCCGGCGGCCGCCCCCGCGCTGTACCCGCTGCTCACCAGCGCGCCCGTCAGCCGACGGTCGCCGGTGACGGCGTAGCGTTCCTCCGCGACGGCTCCCCGGCCGTCGATCGCGACGCCGACCTCGTAGGTCCCCGGCGGCCGGCGGGAGAGGGGCACAGAGAGCGTCGTCCGCTCGTGGGGGCCGAGTCGCACCTCGCGCGTCCGCGTCCCGCCGGGACCGACGACGCGCACCGTGCGCGACAGCGGCTCGCCCCAGGGGTTGACGAGGGCGACCCGCGCCGTCGCGGACCGCCCCACGCCGACCGAGTCGGGGAGGCGAAGCGACGCGAGGAGGTCCCGAGTCGCGTTCGCGTCGACCGTCACGGGACGCACCGTGCGCTCCCCCCCGGCACGCGCGACGAGGCGATACCGCCCCTCCCGGTTCGGCGCGCGGAGGATCGCGGTCCCGTCCGCGCCGGTCGTCGTCCGGTTCCCGCCGAGCGAGACGGTGGCGTTCGCCGGCCGCGAGGAGACGCCCCTGCGGACGCCGACCGAGAACGTCGAGCCGGGTGGGACGCGCTCCGGTACGCCTGCGAAGCGGGGGGCGTCGGCCTCGACGACGGCGACCCGCGACCGGCGCTCGCCGGCCGTGACGTTCCACGTCCCCGGCGGCGGGGCGGGGAGCGTCGTCCGGGCCGTCGTGCGCTCGCCGGGCGACAACGTCACCGTCGTCGTTCGGCCGACGGGTCCGGCGCGGACGGTCACCGCGCGCGTCGCCGACTCGCTCCCGAGGTTCCGGACCGAGAGGGTCACCGGGATCGTCCCGTTCGCCGCCACCCGCTCCGGCGTTCCCACGTCGAGGACGACCACGCCCCCGCCGCGATCGAGGGCGGCGGTCGGATCCGACCCGACGCGGATGAGGTTGACCGTCCCGGCGGGGAGGTCGCGCAGGTACCGGGCGGTCTCCAGCGAGACGTACAGCTGATCGTCGGCGATTCCGTCCCCCTCGTAGATCCCCGACACCGTGACGGTCGTCACGCCCGTGGCGGTGCTCCCCCCGAGGAGGATCGACTCGCCGACGCGCACGCCGAGGCGCTCGGCGAGCGCCTCGCCGACGACCGCCTCGCCCGGCCCGCTCGGCGGCTCACCGCGGACCAGTCGCCCGTCCGAGAGCCGCGAGAAGGCGGTGAAGTTCACGCCCCGGCCGAACACCGGCCGGCCGTCGATCATCGCGAACAGGAGGACCTCGGGGCTCGCCTCGATCCCGTTCTCGCGGAGCGTCGTCGCGTAGCGCTGGTCGAGCTGGCTCGCGACGGGGTGGATCGCGCCGGGTTCGGTGATCGTCCCGCCCGTCGCGCCGACGGCGGTGACCGTCCCCCCGATCGTCCCGACGAGGACGACGAAGACGACGAAGACGGTGAGCGAGGCGGCCGTCGGGACGAACGCGCGCGGCGAGAGCACCGTCGGCTCGATCGCGTCGGGCAACCGCCCCGCGAGCCCCGTCCCCTCGCGCTCCCGGAGCGTCCCCCGCAGGACGGACCGCGCGGCGAGGTAGCCGACGGCCGTTCCGACGAGGGCGATCGCCGCCAACAGCCCCGCGACGAGGAGCGCCGCGAGCGGGCCGATCGCCAGGTCGAGCGCGACCGGGTACCCCATCGCGACGGCGGCGTTGACGATCGCGTGGGGGACGACGACGCCGACCGCGTAGCCGAGCGCGCCCCCGACGGCGGCGAGCAGCCCGGCGCGGAGCGCGAACAGGCGCGCGAGGCTGTCGGGCGACGCGCCGGTCGCGTACAGCGCGTGGAGGTCGTCGCGCCGATCCCGGACGGACATCCGGGTGACGCTGTGAACGAGGACGCCGACGATGACCGCGCCGCCGGCGGCGGCGACCGAGAGCGGCGCGAGGAGCTGTCGGGCACCGACGACGAAGAACGCGAGCGCGCCCCGGAGCGGGACGCCGTCGGTCGGGACGCCCCCGTCGTCGGGGTGGACGGCGAGGGTCCGGGTCACGCCCAGCCGCTCCGCCGTCTCGACGTCGGTGACGTACCACCGCGGCGAGAGGATCGTCCGACCCTGCCGCGGGCGGACCGTGAGCGTCAGGGTCCGCTCCTCGCCCGCGATCCGCCGCTCGGTCACGGCGGGGGTCGGTCCCCGCGCGCCGTCGGGCGGCGGCGCGGGCAACCCCTCCACGTCGGCCCCCCGGGGGACGCCGACCACCGTGACGCGCTCGCCGCTACCGAGGCGCGCGTCGGCGAACCGGAGGACGACCGCGTCGTCGGCCGACCCGTCCCACTCCGCGACGAGGCTCGACCCGTGCTGATCCGCGAGCGCGACGGTCTGGGAACTCACCCCCGTGAGGAGCACGATCGTCCCCACGAGGAACGCCGCCGTCACGGCGACGACGGCGACGGTGAGCCGGTCGCGCCGCGACCAGCGCGTCACCAGCACACGACGGTAGTTGACATCCTCCACACGGCCGAAGCCGTGGGATTCCTCGCGTTGGGGGTCTGGCATTAGCGCCACCCCCCACGGAGGCAACTTTCTCCTACGCCGATCGTCGGATACTCTGGTCTGTGTGCTCCTCGTTGGGACGGTGAGCGCGTGGTGACGCCGACCAACGGTGGTCGTCCCACTTGAGGCACACGGGCCGTGCCATCGGCCGTGGTACTCTGTCGTCTGCTTCGTGGCGTTGACGAGACACTCCGTGTCTCGTTTGCCAATCGGAAATCTCCGAATTCCGATGACGTCGGAGGAACGTCTCCGACGCCGTGAGGTCCGCGTGCCCCTCGAAGCCACACGAACAGGTGAGCGTGTCCTGATGCCGTGTCGTTCGGTCTGTCGAACCGCACTGCGGACACGTCTGGCTGGTCCACGCTTCGGGGCGGACTTCGACGGTGATGCCGTACTCCTCGGCGGTGCAGGCGAGCCGGTCGATGAACGCCCGGAACGCCCAGAAGTTGTGCGTCTTCCGATTCGCCCGCACCGACCAGTGCGTTTCCAGCACGTCGGTGAGGTCGCCGACATACACGGTGGCGACGCCCTCCTCGTACAGTCGCTCGAAGAGGTCGCGGGCAAGCGCGTCCATGGCGTGGTCGCGTCGGCGCGTCCGGCGGCGGTACAACCGTCGGATTCGCTTCGACGTGTACCGGCCCTCCTCGCGTTTGACCGTCGATTGCTGTTCGGCGATTCGGCGGGTCGTCTCGCGGAACCGTTCGAAGAGGTCGCGCCCCTCGTAGAGATACTGCTGGCCGGTTGTGGTCGTACAGGCGACGATGTTGTTCGCACCGATATCCAGAGCGGCGGTTTCGTCCGCCAGTGGTGAATCCTGTCGAGAATTGTCCGTAGTGACAGGCTGAATGGCTCTGAATCGGCCCTCCAACTCGTCGTAGTACAGTTCCAACCGACCGGGCTTGCCGTCCCACTTGGGACGCCCGCGCACTTCGAGGCGCAGACGCTCGGTGTGGCCGAGGCCGTACTCCTCCTTGAGGTCGGACCCAACCGGGATTTCGAGGCGGGAACGGTCGCCGAGTTCCAGCGTGTACTGGTCGCACCGACCGTACCAGCGGAGGTCGCGTCCCTCCTCTTCGTTGCCCCAGTACCCCGGTGGGCCGGCGGGTTCGCCCTTCTCTTTGGCCGCGAAGAACGACCGCCACGCTTCGTCGTTCTTTCGCTTCATCTCCTTCGCGGCAACCGAACCGAGGACGCCCTTGTAGTGGTCGTGGACACGCGGGGCGTCCCACACACTCCCATCGAGTTCGCCGAAGAACCGTTGCCGGCACTCGTAGGTGAGTTCGTTCCACAGGCAGGCCGAAGCGTCCAACACGCGGTGAAGTAGCTCTTCGTCCCGTGGCGAACGGGGTGCTACGTCGAACGTGTTGGAACGCTTCGCTGTCCTGTTTGGGCTTCGATATACGCTTCGACGGTTTCGTCCGATACATCGCCAGCGGAGGACACGAAGTAGCTCCGCGTCCACAGTGACGGAAGGCCGAAGTCGAACTCCTCTCGCATCCGGCGCGAGGAGTGGCCTTTGACCTGTTGCATGATTTTGTTTGGGGCGAGCTTCGGGTTGCCCTCGATGAACAGGTGTACGTGGTCGGGACGAACCGCGAGTGCCAGTATCTCCGAGTCGAGTTCGTCGGCTTTCTCTCCGATGAGTGCTTCGAGTCGGTCCTTTGCCTCGCCAGTGAGTACCGATTTGCGGTACTTCGGACACCAGATGAAGTAGTAGTGCAAGCGGTGGACCGAGGTCCGCTCTTTGCTGTACCCGCGAGGCATCGACTGTATATAGATGAGCCACACCGGTACGTGTATCGTATCCATTCAGACCCCGGCCGGGCCACCGTCGGCAGTTGTGGCCGCGTTGTCCGCTCGGACCCACCCGTGAACGGGTGGGGTTCCGCTCGATCAAGTCTCACGCGACCCGGTCCTCCATTTGTGTTCCATAGAGATCACTGAAACATAAACGGTGGAGATTAGTCAAATGAAACGTCCGGGCGCGTCCCGCGGCGACGCCCCGCCGTCAGAACCGACGAGCGCCGAGACGCTCGGGAGCGTCGGCGGGGAGATCCGTAGCCCTCCCCGCCTCCGGCGTCCGTCCGCCACGGGAGGCGGACGGTGGTCGGCGGGGAGATCCGTACTCACTCCACGGTGACGCTCTTCGCCAGGTTGCGCGGCTTGTCGATGGATCGGCCGAGCATCGCGGCGGTGTGGTAGGCGACGAGCTGGAGCTGGACGTTCGCCAGCACGGCGGCCGTCCGGGGTTCGCTGGTGGGGATCCGGAGGACGTGGTCGGCGTAGCGCTCCACGTCGGACTGGCCGTCGGTGACGGCGACGACCGGCGCGTCGCGCGCCTCGACCTCCTTCACGTTCCCGATGGTCTTGCGCGCGAGTTCGCCGTCGCCGGTGACGACCGCGAAGACGGGCGTGTTCTCGGTGACGAGCGCGAGCGGGCCGTGCTTCAACTCGCCGGCGGCGAAGCCCTCGGCGTGCTCGTAGGTGATCTCCTTGAACTTCAACGCCCCCTCTAGCGCGACCGGGTAACACAGCCCCCGCCCGATGAAGAAGAACGCCTCCGAGTCGAGGTACTCCTCGGCCACCTCCCGGGCCGTCGACTGGTCGAGGACGGCCTGGACGTTCCCGGGCAGGTCGCGCAGCGCGGCGATCGCCTCGCGCTCGTCGCCGTTCGTCGTCAGCGAGAGGAGGGTGAGCGCGACGACCTGTGCGGCGAACGTCTTGGTGGCGGCGACGCCGATCTCCGGCCCCGCGCGGACGTAGAGCGCCTGGTCGCACTCGCGGGAGACCGTCGAGCCGACGACGTTCGTCACGGCGAGCGTCCGCGCACCGCGCCGACGGGCCTCCCGGAGCGCGCTCAGGGTGTCCGCCGTCTCGCCGCTCTGCGTGACGCCGATCACGAGGTCCTCGCCGATCGGCGGCGGCGAGGTGGCGTACTCGCTCGCCAGGAACGCCTGCGCGGGGATGTCGGCCCGCTGCAGGAGGTGCGCGCCGCACAGCGCGGCGTGGTAGGAGGTCCCGCAGGCGACGAACTGGACGCGTTCGGGGTCGAAGTCGACGTCCACCGAGACGCGCCCCTCCATCTCGTTCACCCGCTCTCTGAGGCACTGCCGGAGCGCGCGCGGCTGTTCGTGGATCTCCTTCAGCATGTAGTGGTCGTAGCCGCTCTTGCCGGTCTCCTCGGGGTCCCAGTTGACGGTGTCGACCTGCTTGTCGACGAGCGCTCCCGCGCCGTCGGTGACCCGCCAGCTATCGGCGTCGATGACCGCGAACTCCCCGTCTTCGAGGTAGACGACGCGGTCGGTGAACTCGCGGAACGCGGGGACGTCGCTCGCGAGGTAGTGGGCGTCGTCGCCGACGCCGAGCACGAGCGGCGAGTCGTTGCGCGCGGCGAAGACGCGATCGACGCCCGCGACGACGACGGCGATGGCGTAGCTCCCGTCGAGCTGATCGATCGCCGCCCTGACCGCCGTCTCCGGGTCGTCGCCCGCCATGAGCCGCTCCTCGATGAGGTGCGGGACGACCTCCGTGTCGGTGTCGCTCCTGAACTCGTGGCCCTCGTCGGTCAGGTAATCGCGCAGGTACTGGTAGTTCTCGATGATGCCGTTGTGGACGACGGCCACCTCGCCCGTGCAGTCGCGGTGGGGGTGGGCGTTGGCGTCGGTCGGCGGGCCGTGAGTCGACCAGCGGGTGTGACCGACGCCGACGTTCCCCGAGAGGTCCTCGTCGGCCTCGGCGAGGGCGGCGCGCAAGGCGTCGAGTTCGCCGGCGCGCTTTCTCACCGCCACGTCGGCCCCCGAGAGGGCGACGCCCGCGGAGTCGTAGCCGCGATACTCGAGCTTCGAGAGGCCGTGGACGAGCGTGTCGAGCGTCTCGTCGCCGCGCCCGGCGCAGCCGATGATCCCGCACATTATCGGACCACCCGGGCGTTCGCTTCGATCCGACCCTCGACGATCACGCCGGTGTCGAGTCGCGCGTGCGGCCCGACGAGCGTGCCCGACGCGCACGTGACGCCGCCGTCGGCGCGGACGCGGTCGGCGAAGACCGCACCCAGGCGCTCGCGGAAGACCGAATCGCCGACGCGAACGTCCGCCGGGCCGCCGGGGACGACCGTCCCCGCGCCGAGGTGGACGTCCTGCCCGGTCACGCAGTCGAGGAGCGTGGTTCCCGGGCCGACGCGCGCGTCCGTGTCGAGGACCGACCGCGCGAGCGTCGCGTTCGCCCCGACGGTCGTGTTGCGCCCGAGCGCGACGTTGGGACCGATGACCGCGCCCGCGGCCACCTCGCAGTCGGGACCGACGACGACCGGCGGCTGGAGGGTGGCGTCGTCGTTGACGCGGGCGCTGTCGGCCACCCAGACGCCGGGGGTGTGCTGGTGGCCGTCGACGATCCCGTGGCGCAGCACCTCGCTCGCGACCGTGAGCAGGTCCCAGGGATAGGTCGCGTCGACCCACAGGCCGTCCGTGCGGACGGCGCGCACGTCGGCCTCGTCGATGAGGTGCTCGACGCCGGTGGTCAGCGGGAGCGCCCCGTTCTCGTACTCGCTGTCGGCCAGCGCGTCGAACACCGAGCGGTCGAAGACGTACACCCCGGCGTTGATGAGCCGGTAGTCGTCGTCCTTCGGTTTCTCGACCAGCGCCGTGATGAGGTTCGTCTCCGAGTCCATCGTCACCGCGCCGTACCGTCGGGCGTGCGGGTGTTCGAGCACCGCGAGCGTCGCCGCGTCCTCGGGGTCGGCCGCTTCGACGACCGACCGGACCAGGCTGGTGTCGATGACGCGGTCGCCGTTGACGACGACGAACGAGCCGTCGACGACGCTCGCGGCCTGCTGGAGGGCGTGGCCGCTCCCGAGCTGTTTCGACTGGACGACGTACTCGATAGGGACGTCGCGGTAGCTCGGACCGAAGTGGTCCTGCACGCGGTCGCGCTTGAAGCCGACGACGAGGACGATCCGCTCGACGCCCCCGTCGATGAGCGCGTCGAGGACGTATTCGAGGATGGGGCGATTCGCCGCGGGGAGCATCGGTTTCGGGCGGTTGTGGGTGAGGGGGTGGAGTCGACTCCCCTCACCGGCCGCCAGTACGACGCCGGTGTCGATGTCCATGTCCCATCAGCGTCGCCCGCCGCCGTCAAAGTTCTGTTCTCGGGCGTCGACCGGAATCCGAGGGGCGGCGCGCCGCGCTACAGTTCCTCCAGCGCCGCGTAGAGCACCGCCGCGAGCGTCAGGTGCTGGCGCATCGATCGCTCGAGTCGCCCCACGACCTCGGCGCGCTCGTCGAGTCGGTACTCCTTCGTGCGGACCATCTCCTGGGGGGTGAGCAACCCCGACGTCGCGAGCCCGTGGAGCCGCGGGTAGACGGTCCCCGGGCTCAACTGGGAGTCGAACGACCGGGCGAGGTCGCCCATCAACGCCTTGCCGTGGGTCTTCGACTCCCTGATGCCGACGAGCACCAGGAGCAGTTCGTCCAGGTTGTCCTTCACGAGCGCCTCGTCGAAGGTGAACGACCCCTCCGGAAAGAGGTCGTCGACGACGCCCCGGACCAGCCGCTGGGTGCGCACGCCGGGCGCGGCGGTCGAGTCGCCGGGCTCGACCACCACGGTCCGCCCGTCGGCCGACCGCTCGGTGAGTTCGTCGTACAACTCCTCGATAGTCACGCGATTCCGCGATCGCCGTCCCTCGTTGCCGCCTCTCTGCATACAACCGCTTCGACTATCAACGCTCATCAATTATAAATTATCGGTATTATTATCAATACGTGAATATCACGAGAGTAGAAATTATCCAAAAAGCTAAGAGAGCGGAGGAGTAGAGTCGGGTACGGTGACGGACGAACAGCACGTCGAGGAGGTCCTGGACACGATCGGCGACCGGAAGGCGAGGCTCGTCCTCGCGGAGATCAGTCGCCAGCCGCGTTCGGCGAAGGAGTTGAGCGAACTCTGTGGCCTCTCGCAGCCGACGATATACCGGAGACTCGATATGTTGAAGGAGCACGACCTCGTCGTCGGGCGGACGACCGTCGTCGACGACGGCAACCACTACAAGCGCTACGAGTGTAACTTCAACAGCACGGTCATCTCCCTCGAGGACAGCGAGTACGACGTCCGGATCTACCACGAGGAGAACCTGCCCGACCGCTTCACCCGGCTGTGGGACGACCTCCAGCGGGCGTGACGATGCGACCGAGACGCCGGCCCGGAGGTGTCCCGTGATCGCGGTAGCGTCGCCGCTCGAACTCGTCCTGATGGGGATGCGACTCGTCCTGTTCGCCCTCTCGCTCGGGTTGACGCTCATCAGCTTTCAGGCGTACTCACAGCGCCAGACGGCCGCCCTCCAGTACGCGTTCGTCGGGTTCGCGTTCATCAGCATGGGCGCGGCGCTCACCAGCATGGGTCCCCGTACCGGGTCGTGGGCGATCGCCTTCGGGATCGTCGAGACGGTCCCGTTCATCGTCGGCTTCAGCATGCTCTACATCTCGCTCTATCGGTAGCTAGACGAGCAACAGCGCCCCGCCGACCACCGCAAGCGCCCCGAGTCCGACGCACACCCCCCAGAACGCCACGCGCTCGACGACCCGCATCAACGCGTCGATGGTGAGGTAGCCGACGAGCGCGCTCACCGCCAGCGCGACCAGCGCCGTCTCCGGGGCGAGCGCGGGGATCCCCTCGTCTGCGACGACGAGTGCCCCCGCGCCGATCGCCGCCGGGATCGACAGGAGAAACGAGAGCCGGAAGGACTCGGGCCCGTCGTGGCCGCGCAGCAGGAGCGCCCCCGTCGTGCTCCCCGACCGCGAGACGCCGGGGAGGACGGCGAGCCCCTGCATCGCGCCGACGAGGAGCGCGTCGGCGAGCGTGAGCGTCTCCCGGCCGCCGACCGTTCCCGCCGCCGTGCGCTGGAGGACGCCGGTCGCGATCAGGAGGACGCCGACGAGCGCGACGAACGCACCGCCGCTCAGCGTCGAGACCGCCCCCTCGACGGTCGCGTAGGCCGCGACGCCGACCACCCCGGAGACCAGCGTCGCCACGGCCAGGAACGTCACTTCGGGGGTTCGCTCGACGGCGCTCGTCGGCCGCCACTCGGGGATCGACCGGACGACGGTCGCCACCTCGCGTCGGTAGTACGCCGTCGCGGACAGCGCCGTCCCGAGGTGGAGAAACAGCGAGAAGCGCGTGGCGACCACGCCCGGAAGCCCCTCGACGACGGTCAGGTAGAGCGTGATCTGCCCCTCGCTCGAGATCGGCAACCACTCGAAGATCCCCTGCAGGAGACCGACGACGAGCGCGAGCGCCAGCGAGTCCTCCATACCTCCTCGCGTTCCGTGACCGACATAACCGATTCGGTGTCGACGCTCGGATAACTCATCGAAACGTGACAGTTCCCACCCTGTGTGAGCAGGCGATAGCTACATGCGTCGAGGGTCCCGGTTGCCCCCATGGATTCGCGAGCCCCGAGTATCGGACCCGCCGCCACCGTCCCGACGCACCGCCGCTCCGCGTCCACCGGGGCGGACGGACCTCCCGGATGACCGCCCGGACGACCACCCGGACGACCGCCCGGATCGACGCCCAGCAGGCGCGCCGGCTCCTCGCGCTGGGGAGGGATCTCGCGCCGGCCGCCTCCGTGAGCGACGTCGTCGACGTGCTCGCCGCCGGCGTCGGCGCGAAGCCCATGGCCGGCGTCGCGACCTGCTTCACGGCCGCCGGGACGCCCGCGTGGGACGCCGTCGCACCGGACGCCCGGCTCACGCGCGACGCGCTCGGCGATCGGCTCGACGCCGCGAACCTCGACTGGCACCTCACCCCCGTCGAGGACGTTCGGACGGTCGACGAGGAGATAACGTGGTACGAACTGCTCGTGAGCGCCGCCCCCGACGCGATCCCGCGGTTCCTCGACGCCGCCGGGACGGAGCCGAGCGCCCGCACCGAGCGCGAGTACGGCGAGGCGCTCGGCTATCCCGACTCGGCCGTCGACTGGTTCGTCTCACACCCGGTCGAGGCGACCGAGGGCTCCGTCTTCGACGTCATCTCGGAACGGTACGAGGGCGACGACGCCGTCACGCTTGCCGCGTCGGTCCCCTACGTCCCCGCACCCACCCTCCGGGGGGCGAGCGACGCCATCGAGGACGGCCGGGCGCTCGCCGGGGCGCTCGGCCGTCTGGACGCGTCGGCCGAGCGCGACGCGCTCGCGGAACCGCTCCTCGGCGAGCGGATCCGGGAGACGCTCGCGACGTACGACCAGCGCCGGGCGTGGCGCGACCCGCTCTCCCGAGCGATGGGGTGATCGACCGGCGACGCGACCACTCGACCCCGCGCACTGTCTGGTTCGTGATGACACACAACATATAACGTCGCGTCACGCGAACCGGGGGTATGTCGTTCGACGAGGTTGAACCCGTCCACAAGTGTAGCTGTGGGGCCACCTTCGACACCGCGGAGGAACTCAGGGAGCACGCCCGGAAGGAACACGACGCCGTCGTCTGATGGTTCTGGGGTGGACTCCCTCGGGGAGTTCCGATCACCCCCAACAAGCGTAAACCCCGGTCGCTCCTGAGAGACTGCGATGACGTCCGGCTATCGACTCGGCTTCCGCTCGCTCGACGGGGAGGTCGACGCCTCCCTGCCGGTCGAGGGGTCGATCCCGCCGTGGCTCTCGGGGACGCTCGTTCGGAACGGCCCCGCGCTGTTCGAGGCGGCCGGTCGATCCGTCGTCCACTGGTTCGACGGACTCGCGATGCTCCACGCGTTCGCCGTCGACGACGGCGTCCGCTACCGCAATCGCTTCCTCCGGGGCGAGGCCTACCGCGCCGTTCGCGCCGGACGGCTCGCCCCGGGGTTCGCGGACGTCGGCTCGCCGGACTCGACGCTCGCTCGCCTCAAGGCGCTGGTCGCCGCCGAAGTGGGGGATGGGAAGGGAGCGACGATCTCCTCGACGGCGCTCGACGCCTGGCGACGGCCCGGGGACAACGCGAACGTCATCGTCGAGCGGATCGGCGGCGAGTACGTCGCGCTGACCGAGTCCCCCTACCGGGTGGCGGTCGATCCCGAGACCCTCGCGACGCTCGGAACCGTCCGTCCGGACCCGCCCAGGGGGCACCTCACCTGCGCCCACCTCCACCACGACCGGGCGACGGGCGATGTCGTGGGGTACGACGTGCGCTTCGGGTGGCCCTCGCGGTACCTCGTCCACGCGACCGACGCGAGCGGGGAGCGGACGCTCCTCGCCTCGATCGACGTCCGCGAGCCGTCGTACATGCACAGCTTCGCGCTCACGCCGAACTACGTCGTCCTGACCGAGTTCCCGTTCGTCGTCGACCCGCTCGACATGATCCGACCCGACAGCGGCGGGTCGTTCGTCGACGCCTACCGATGGGAGCCCGACCGCGGAACTCGCGTCACCGTCCTCGACCGGCGCACGGGCGGCATCGTCGCCCGCCCGGTCGCCGAGCCGCTGTTCGGGTTCCACCACGTCAACGCCTACGAGCGCGGCGAGGAACTGGTCTGTGACCTCGTGACGTTTCCCGATCCCTCGCCGATCGAGGGAACGTACCTCGACGTGCTCCGCCGGGAGGCGTACGACGCGCCCGGCGGCGCGCTGACGCGCCTCCGGATCGAACTCCGCGCCCGGGGCCCGCCGCCGGTCTCCTGCGAGACGCGCTACGCGGGCGGGATCACCCTGCCGCGGGTCTCCCCCCTCGTCCGCCAGCGGGAACACCGGTTCGTCTACGGGCAGGGGACGGACGAACGCGCGACGGACTTCGCCCACCGGGTGGTGAAGGTGGACGCGACGACGGGCGAGACGCGCCGGTTCTCCCGCGACGGCTGGTACTTCGGCGAGCCCGTCTTCGTCCCCGCCCCCCGGCCGGCGACGGAGGACGACGGCGTCGTGCTCGCCGTCGCGCTCGACACCGAAGAGGCGCACTCGTGGCTGGTGTTCCTCGACGGCGAGACGCTCGAGGAACGAGCGCGTGCGGCGGTCCCGCACGCCATCCCGTTCGACTTCCACGGGCGGTTCTTCCCGGCGCTCCGCTAGCTAGTCGTCGACGGCCGTCGTCTCGACCTGGGGGCCGCTCCGCACGACGTGGCCGTACTTGAGCAGCGCGACGAAGACCGTCCCTCCGATGGCGTTTCCGACGGTCGAGAGCAGGAGGAAGTAGCCGTAGTCGAGGAGGGTGAGCTTCGTCCCGGCGAACACCGCCATGAGCACCTCGACGGTCCCCGCGATGGAGTGGGGCAGGTGGGCGAGGGCGATGGCGGTGGCGATGATCCAGACGAAGAACACCCGCGCGATGGACTCCTGGGCGGCGGCGACCAGCCAGGAGAGCAGACCCATCAACCAACCGGCGAGGATGCCTCCCGCCAGCAGGACGGGCCACTCGTGTTTCACCAGGCTGGAGCCGAGTTCGACGAACGCCTTCGACTCGACGACGCCGATCGCGGGAGCCACGAGCACGACGATGGCCGAGAAGGCGACCGCGCCGACGACGTTCCCGGCGTACACGACCCCCCACAGCCGCGCCAGGTCGCCCACCGACGCCCGCCGGTCGAGGACGGGCAGGACGGCGAGCGTGGTGTGCTCGGTGAACAGCTCCGAGCGGCCGAGCACCACGAAGATGAACCCGACGGCGTAGAAGTTGGCGATGAGCAACTCCTTCAGCAACTCGCTCGAGAACGAGAAGCCGGCGAGCGTCAGCACGATCGCCATCAGCAGCGGTCCGAACCCGATGTCGAGGCCCGCCGAGAGCGCCGAGAGGAACAGCCCGTCGGTGGGGCGGCGGAGTTCGCTCAGGCCCTCGCGGATCTGCTCGCTCAGGATGTCCTCCTGGGACTTCTGCCGGTCCGACGACCGCCCGTCCGCCGCTGACTCGCTCGATGCCGAGACCATGATGGCGTGACACTACACGAGTCGGGAGTAAAACCCTCGCGGCCCTCCTGATCGCTGGCGGCACTCTCACCCGTCTGTGACTTTCCACCCGGCGTTCGACCTCGCCACGCACAGGCAAGGATTTCGTCTCCAGATTCTGTCGTATTGGCGACAACTGTTATATCCTGCTCGCGTACTGTTTCCGGTATGGTGCTACGAACTACCACCACGGACGCGCGTTTCACGACCCCGTCGACCCGGGGGACCGGGACGATCCGAGCGACCCGGACGAGCCCGGCGGGCGAGGGGGTCCGCCGATGACGCTCTCGGCCGCCCTCCTGCCGCTCCAGTTCAGCGGCGAGTTCCTCTACTGGGCGCTGATCTTCTTCGTGCTGGCGATCGTCGCCGGACTGGCGGGGTTCAGGGGCGTCGCGGGACTCTCGATGGAGATCGCGCGGATCCTCGTCCTCGTGTTCCTCGTGCTGGCGGTCATCGCACTGATACTGTGAGCGGCGGGCGGCCGGCGAGGCGCGGCGCGCGCCCCCTCCCGGATCGCCGCTCGTTCGGCGGGGCGACCTCGTAGTCGATGAACCGAACGCGGACCTCGACCGACTGGTTCGTCCGTTCGAGGATCCGCCGCTGGATGGTCGCCGCGAGGTTCGTATACTCCCGTTCGCTCGTGCGCCCGAAGGTGACCGTCACCGTCTCCGGGCGCTCGAACAGCCCGACGTCGTTGTACTGCGTGCTGATCCCGAGGAGCTGGAGCTGGCGGTACTGGCCCTCGTCGACGGTCCCAGCGACCTCGTTGGCCACGGCGTGCTCGTAGGTGATGTGCTGGTAGGTCGCCCCGGCCGTGACCACCCCGATGACGACGAACGACGTCACCGCGACGACGTACGCCGCGCTCCGGAGGTCGAACCCGAGGTCGCCCCACGCGCCGCTCACGACCGACGAGTGGTATCCCAGCGCGAGCAGCGTCGCGTAGGCGGTCACGTTGATGAACACGATGTTCATCAGGAGGAGGACGAGCGCGCCGACCGACATCAGCGCGTCGCCCCACACCACGCCGAGGCCGACCGTCGCGGCCGACGGGACGATGGCCGCCGCGACGGCGACCCCGGCGATGGCGACCGGGAGGTCCGTCGCCAGCGCCAGCGCGCCCGCCGCGCCCGCGCAGACGGCGATGGCGAGCGCGAGCAGGCTCGGCGTGAGGAAGAACGCCACCTGTTCGAGCTGCGAGACCTGCAGCGACCGCGGGACGAACCCCAGCCGGGCGAGCCCCACGCTGACGACCGTCGAGGTCAGGATCGCGACGGAGAGACCGAGCGCCTGCGACCCGACGCTGTCGGCGACCATCTTCCGGTCCCGGATGACGATGCCGACCGCCCCCGAGAGGGTCGATCCCGCGAACGGCGCGATCACCATCGCGCCGACGATGACGATGGAGGAGTCGAGCAGCAGCCCCGCGGCGGCGACGATCGCCGACAGCGCCGAGAGCACGACGTAGGTCGGCCGGTTCGGCCAGAGGTCCTGCGCCCGCGCTCGCAGTTCCGAGTGAGAGACCCCGAACTGTCCCTGCGGTCCCTCGACGTACTCCTCGGTCAGGCCGTCCACGTTCGCCCCGACGATCGTCTCGGCGGACGTGACGACCGTGTGCGCGCCCGGGTCGAGGCCCGCCTCCTCGAGGCGTTCGAACACCACCTCGACCGCCCCCGTCGGCACGGGGACGTGGAACACGACGCCGTCGCGTTCGACGGCCTCGACGATCACGTGTTTCACCCCCATCTCCTCGAACACCCGCTCCGCCGCCTCGCGCTGGTCCGTCGGCACCAGCACCTCCATCTGTCGCATTGCCGGTCCCTCTCGACGCGGTGGGAAAACCGTTGTTGCCCGCGTCGTGACCGTCGGATCGACCGACGAGATCGGTGCCGGTCCGGGACGAGCGCGGGGACGCGAGCGCGGGATCGAGTGCGAGCGTGAGGACGCGGCGTTCCCCGCCGGACGCTTCGTCCGCCCCGCCCTCGAATCCGAAGGCCCAAAGGTGCGTGGCGGCGTCCGTCCTCCCGATGAACGTTATCGAGGTCGCCGAGGGGGCGCTCGCGACGGGTCCCGTCTGTGACTCCTGTCTCGGCCGCCTCCTCGCGGACCGGAGCTTCGGGCTGACCAACGAGAAGCGGGGCGACGCCCTGCGCGTCGCGCGGGCGCTCGCCGCGGACGATCCCTACGAGGCCCCCCCGGTCGAGGATTGCTGGGTCTGCGAGGGCGAGTGCGGCCGCTTCGAGGAGTACGCCGACCGCGCGCTCGCCGCGCTCGACGGCCGGGACTTCCGCACCTACCAGGTGGGGACGCGCGTCCCACCCCTGTTAGAGGAGAACGACCGCTTCCTCCGGGAGGACGCGGGACTCCCCGCCGACGCCGGCGAGGGGATGAACGGCGAGTTCAACCGCGAGGTCGGAAAGCGCATCGGCGCGGCCACCGACGCCGAGGTCGACCTCGAACGCCCGGACGTGCTCGTGCTGATCGACCTCGCGACCGACGAGATCGAGGTGCAGGTGAACTCCGCGTTCGTCTACGGCCGCTACCGGAAGCTCGAACGCGACATCCCCCAGACGCGCTGGCCGTGCTCCGACTGCGGGGCGTCGGGACTGCGCCGCGGGGCACCCTGCGAGACGTGCGGCGGGACGGGCTACCGCTACGAGACGAGCGTCGAGCAACTCACCGCGCCGGTCGTCCTGGAGGCGATGGACGGGAGCGAGGCGGTCTTCCACGGCGCGGGCCGCGAGGACGTCGACGCGCTCATGCTGGAGGGCGGCCGCCCGTTCGTCATCGAGGTGAAGGAGCCGCGTCGGCGCGACGTCGACGTCGAGCGACTCGAACGCGAGATCAACGAGTTCGCCGACGGCCGCGCCGAGGTCGAGGGACTCCGCCTCGCGACCCACGACATGGTCGAGCGGGTGAAGGGCCTCGACGCGGCGAAGACCTACCGCGCGACCGTCGAGTTCTCCGAACCCGTGACCGCGGCGGACCTGCGCGCGGCGCTCGACGAACTCGAGGGGACCACGGTCGACCAGCGTACGCCCCATCGGGTGAGCCACCGTCGCGCCGACATCGTCCGCACCCGGACGGTCTACGAGATCGACGGCGAACTGGCCGACGAGCGTCGCGCGACCGTCGACATCCGCGGCGAGGGCGGGCTCTACGTGAAGGAACTCGTCTCCGGCGACGAGGGGCGCACCGAGCCCAGCCTCGCGGGACTGCTCGGCGTCGGCGCGACGGTGACCGCGCTCGACGTGCTCAGCGTGGAGGGGGAGGACGAGCCGTTCGAACGGCCCGAGTTCTTCCGCGACGAACCCGTCGAGTGATCTCCCTCCCCGTCCAGCGGGGTTCGAATACGGAGGCTCGGTCGATGTGATCGTCACTGACGACGCCTCCGAACGCTCCCTCCCGCTCGATTCTCACCCCCGAGCGTGCGGTACGCGGCTATCCGAGCCACAACCATTATAGATATTGAGTAACAATGACGTGGTAGGGTGTAGCATCATGTGTCACCACTTCACGGAGGAGTACGCCTACCACTACGAACGCGAGGCGCGAACCGAGCTGGATCGGACGCGGGAGATCGACGACGAGGAGCCGGACGCCGAACGCGTCCCGCTCGAGGCCGACGACTGACGCTCCCGTTCGTCGTCCCCGTTCGTCGGTCCCCGTTCGTCGGTCCCCGTTCGTCGGTCCCCGTTCGTCGGTTCCCGCCGGCGACGGGGCGGGACTCGCGCTCACCAGCGATCGACCGTCTGGAGGTGCTCCCAGAGGTCGCTCGCGGTGATCACGTCGAGTTCGCCGGCCCGCTCCCGCCGGTGGACGTACTCGACCAGCTTCTCGAACTTCGACCCCTCGAAGCGGTGAAAGAGGGGGATCGACAGCGAGCGGTGCTCCACCGCGAGGTCGACCAGTTCCTTCGCGCTCTCCAGGTCGCCGTGGACGTCGTCGGCCCCGACCTGTAACGGGTTGGTGAGCGCGTAGTTCGTCGGCGAACTCCCGCCGAACGCGAGGTCGAAGTGCTCGTCGGCGACCGTGATCGACGTCCCGTCGTAGGCTCCGTACGGTCGGACGAGGAAGTTCGTCCCCCGCGTGATCCCGATGTCGTCGAAGAACGCGTTCATCTCCTCGATGTTCGCCCGGAACTCCGCCTCGGAGAACTCCGTGACGTTCTGGTGTGCGGTCGTGTGGTTGCAGAGGTCCCACCCGGCGTCCTGCATCTCGTGGAGGTGCGGGACCGTGAGCCGCGTCCTGCGTCCGATCTCCCGCTTGACGACCGCCTCGACGGCCGGATAGCCGTACTCCTGGAGCGTCGTGAAGTAGTCCGTGTAGTGGTGGCGGTGGCTGTCGTCGAACCGGAAGATCAGCTTCCCGCGGTCGGGCTTCGGGTGCGCGCGGAGGTCGTCGAGCCAGAGGCGGATCGGGCGGTGGTTCCCCGCGTACATCATGAACACGAGCTTCGTGACGTTCGAGAGGTCCGGCGACCCCTTCGTCCGCGTCGGCGCGAGGTCGAACCGCTGCCAGCGGAGGTCCTTGTTCGCGATGTAGGGGTACCCGAACTCGACCCAGTTGTCGTCGTCCGGCGCGTACGCGGTGAGCGTGAACGTCGGCTGGGAGTTCGCGGGGCGCTCGAAGTACGAGGCGAACGACAGAGCCGCATCCGAGAGGTCGATCGGGTCGTCGGCGTAGTCGCCGATCAGGACCATCTGGTGGCGTCCCTCGTACCGGAGCGATTGGGACGCGCCGAAGCGAACGTCCGGGTCGGCGACGATCGTCCCCTCGCCGGACCAGCGCGAGAGGTCGCTCATGTCGTCCACGAGTCGCCCGCCGGAGAAGTACCGACCGAGGTACGGCGGACTGACCGCCCTCGAGTCGGGCGTCTCCGTCTCCGCCTCGGCGTCCGTCCCCGTCTCGGAACCCCCACCTCCCCCCGGCGTCCGATCGGAACCGTTCGTCCGACTCGGTCGCGTCGACTCGGTGTCCACGAGGCCGGTACAGCCGGATCCCAGCGCGAGCGCGCCCGTCGCGAGGAACGCGCGACGGGTCGTCCGCCGCCTGTCGGGTGACATGTCCGACCCCTCGCCGTCACGTATCATCGTAAGTGAGTGTCTACACGATCGTTACGTTCGGGATAGGACGAACTCGGGCGGACGTGACGGTCACTAACCCGTCTCGGTGACGCGCGCCGACGGTTCCGACGTCCCGCGCGTCCGTCGGTAATCGGCGCGTAACGGCCGCGAACGGCGACGAACGGTGGCTACCCTACGGGGCGAGCGCCACGTCGAGCGAGAGCATCACGACGACGCCGAGCATCGTCCCCAGGGTCGCGACGCGCTCGTGGCCCCGCGAGTGCGTCTCGGGGACGATCTCGTCGCTGATGACGAACAGCATCCCGCCGGCGGCGAAGCCCATCGCGTAGGGGAGCGCCGGGGCCGCGACGGTCACGGCCAGCGCCCCGAAGACGGCGAGCGGGATCTCGACGAGCCCCGCCCGGACGCCCGCGACGGCGGCGTAGAAGTAGCGCCCGAAGCCGGCGTTGATCGCGGCGACGGAGACGGCGAGGCCCTCGGGGACGTTCTGGACGCCGATGGCGAGCATCAGCGCGAGCGCGTCGCCGACGTTCCCCGATCCGAACCCGACGCCGACGGCCAGCCCCTCGGGCATGTTGTGGAGCGTGATCGCGACGATGAACAGCAGGACGGACGCGGTGCGCGGGTTCCCGCGTCCGGGGTCCCGGCGGGTGTCGCCCGTGACGACGACGTGGACGTGCGGCACCCAGTCGTCCGCCCGGTCGAGCAGGAGCGCGCCGAGGACGAAGCCGACGAGCACCGGGACGATCCCGTCCAGCGCGACGCCGCCGATCGAGAGCGCGCGGTACGCCGGCCGCGAGGCGAAGTCGATACCCGGCAGGAGGAGGCTGGTGAACGACGCGGCGAGCATCACGCCGGCGGCGAACCCCAGCGCGCCGTCGAGCGCGCGCTCCGAGGGGTCGCGCCAGACAAGCACGAGCAGCGCGCCGAAGGCGTTGAACAGCGCGATGACCGTCCCGCCGACCAGCCCCTGCACTAGCGGGCTCGCCGCCGCGAGCGCCGCCACGACGCCCTCTACCGCCATCGCCACACCTCACACGGGCCGCTCGCGCTCATCGTCCGTCCGTGCGTCGGCCGCCCGTATCTATCTCCCGCCGGGACGACACGCCTTTGTCGCTGCGCGTCTCCGGGGCGAGTATGCACTTCGGCGCGGACGAGGCCGGCAAGGGACCGGTGCTCGGTCCCATGGTCGCCGCCTGCGTCGTCGCCCCGGCGTCGGCGCTCCCCGACGGGATCGACGACTCGAAGCGCCTCGCGCCCGCGCGCCGGGAATCGCTCGCCGCCTCCCTCCGCGCCCACGCCGACGTGACCGTCGGCGTCGCACGGATCCCGGTCGCGCGCATCGACGACCCCGGCGCGGACATGAACTCGCTCACGGTCGCCGCCCACGCCGAGGCCATCGCCGACGCGGGCGTCCCGGGGCGGGGGCTCTCGGGCGTCGTCGACGCGGGCGACGTGGACGCCGCGCGGTTCGGCCGCCGGGTCGCCGCGGCCCTCGACGCCGAGGTCGAGGTCCACCCCGAGCACCGCGCCGACGAGACCCACCCGCACGTCGCGGCGGCGAGCGTGATCGCCAAGGTAGAGCGCGACGCCCGCGTCGCCCGGATCGCGGCGGAGTACGGCGAGGTGGGGAGCGGCTACCCGAGCGACCCGATCACCCGCGAGTTCCTTCGGGAGTACGTCCGCGAGCACGGGGCGCTCCCGGCGTGCGCCCGCTCGTCGTGGAAGACCTGCGACGACGTGCTGGCGGCGGCCGAGCAGTCGTCGCTCGACGCGTTTTGACCCGACTATTCGACAGCAGGTCGGGGAGCGTTCTCGTACTTGATCATCTTCTCGGGCTTGTCGGCGATCGTCTCGTAGATGCGCTGGAGCGTCTCCTCGGCCCCCAGGAGGTTGTGATCCTCGAGGAACGTCCGGCCCTCGTCGGTTAGCCCGTAAAACTTCCACGGATACCCCTGACGGCGCTCGTCGTCCGGGAGCGCGACCCCTCTGACGATGCCGGCGTCGATCAGCTTCTGAATGTGCTTGTAGACCGTCGCGTCGCTCACGCTCGGATTCATCTGCTCGAGTTCGTACATCGACGGGAGCTGTTCGGGGTGCTGGAGGATGTTGTTGACCAGCGCGAACCGCGTCCGCTGGGTCACGAAGTGAACGAGTTCGCGGGCGTCCGTGCCTTCGGGCGTTCCTACGTCGACGCTCATACCGACCTGTACGAGGTGCCGCGGCAAGTAATTTACCCTTGGGTAAATTACTCTGGAGTAAACAAAAGGTTCCTGAATCGGTAGATTACTCAGTAAATCATGCTCAGTTCCCGTACAATCCGTTGAGTATGACCGACGAGTCACCGGTTCCCGAAGAAGTCCTCACAAGCGTGAGGGATCGACTCGATCAGGACGAGTTATCGCTGGCAGACAACGAGGAGATCCTCCGTGCGCTGAGCGAACTTACGCCCGTATACGAGAACGACCGCTCGTACTTCGTCCTCGGGAACTACGATCGCGAACCGATTCGTCGATTGAATCTCGTAGTCGACCGTCTGAACCGCCGAGAAGATGCCTATGCATTCCGAATGGTCGATATCCGCGGTGAGTGGGACAACAGCATTCAGAAATTCTGTCTCATCGCCGATCTCGTCACGTACGTCGTGGGCGTCGCCGAGAAGGACCCCAGCGACTTCCTCGTCGAACAGGGTCTGCTCGTCGGGACGGTCGAATATTTCGCGAAGAGTCACGTCCTCAAACGGGAATACGAAGACGAAGACCACCCGTTCGGATGGATGCAGAACGGCGTCTTCGAACTGCTCGAAGACGGAGGACGACTGTATCGATGGCGAACCGACGAGGACCTCGTTGACGCCGTCGAGAACCTGCCGTAACGCTGTATCCGGGCACTGCACGGTACCTCCTCGATACGACGGACGGATGAGAGGGGAGTTCAGGTGAGCACAGTCAGAGACGACCTCGTATTACTCACCCAGCACCAGGTTTCGGAGCACGTCGCCGTACGCCGGTCGCGTGATCAGCACGCCGATGAGGACGCCGACGATGGTGACGATGGCGAACCCCTGGAGGTCGCCGAGCGAGAGCACCGCGAGCGGCGACATGGCGACGATGGTGGTCGCGGCGGCCGCGCCGATGACCCAGAACGCCCGCCGGAAGCGCGAGCGGAACACCTTGCCCGTGCGCACGTCCCCCTGCTGGAGGATCTCGTCGGCGATGATGACGAGGTCGTCCACCCCCGTCCCGATGACGGCGATGAACCCGGCGATGTGCGAGAGGTCGAGCGCCAGGCCGACCGCGGCGGCGAAGCCGAGGAGGATGTACACCTCGGCGGCGGCCGTCAGGATGAGCGGGGCGGCGACGCTCGGCTTGCGATAGCGGTAGGCCACGACGCCCGCGACGGCGACCCACGCGATGAGCCCCGTCACCAGCGAGAACGTCTTGAACCGATCGGCGAGGCTCGGCTGGAGGAAGTACGTCGTCCCCGAGTCGATGTCGAGGCGGGCCGGGAGCGCCCCCGCCTCGAGGTTCAGTCGGAGTTCCTGCGCCTCGGATATGTTCCGCGCGCTCGTCTGGAACGACGGAGTGGTCACGAACTCGCCCTGCTCGATGCTCGAGGCGAGGCTCGGGCCCATGGCGGCGGAGTAGACGACCTCGCCGTCGACGACCGTCAGCAGGCAGTACCCCGGATCGTTCGGGCTCTGCTCGTACCGGCAGTTCGCGACGCCCGGCCCCGTGAACCCGAACTGCTGCATCGCGTTCGAGAAGTTCCGGGCGGCCTGCTGTTCGAGCGCCACCGGGACGACCGGTCGCCCCTGCTGGTCGCGCGTGACGGGTTGCACGTCCGCGAGGTCGTTCTGCGTGAGCAGCGAGACGCGGCGGTAGTCGGTCCCGTTCGTGGCGTTCGTGCCGTTCCCGCCGCCCGTGGCGTTCCCCTGCGCGGGGAACACGGCCACGATCTCGACGCGCCCGCGGTCGCCGATGAGGTCGACGAGCTGCGAGCGGTTCACGCCCGGTGCCTCCACGAGGATGAACGACTCCCCGTCGGCGGACGTGACGACGCTCGCCCCGCCGCCGGCGAAGCCGGCGGACCCCTGTATCTTCCGGTCGAGCACCTCCGCCGCCGTCTCCATCGTCTGCCGGGTGACGCCGTCTCTGATGTCGCTCTTCGGCACGTCGTACCCCGCTTTCTGGAGCGCCCGCGCGAACTCCGCCTTCGTGACGTTCTCGGCGAACACCTCGACGGTGCCGCCCCCGCTGGCGTTGGGGTTCGCGCTCACCTGCACGTCGATCTGGGAGACGCCGAGGTTCGAGGCGATCTCGCGCTGCGCGCTCCGTTGCTCCTGCGGGTCGACGTTCACGCCCTCGGCGGTCAGCCCGACGAGCGGCGCGCGAAGCCGCGTCCCGCCGGCGAGTTCGAGGCCGTAGTCGAGGTTGGTCGGTCCCCCGCCGGTCGCGGCGGCGGCCGTGGCGTTCCCGTCGCTCGCGGCCGCGGCACCGCCGCTCCCCCGCGGCGCGAACAGGGCCACGCTGCTGGCGACGAGGATGACGACCAGCAGGAGGATCCGCCAGTTGTCGCGGAGGCGACTCATCGGGCGACACCCTCGTACTTGTAGTACCGAAGCAGGCTCACGTTGAGGAGGTAGGTGTTCACGAGGTCGGCGGTGAGGCCGAAGACGAGGATCAGCCCGATCTCCGGGAGGAGCGGGATCCCGAACACGAACGGCGAGGCGACGACGGTCATCACCGCCATCGCGGCGATCGAGGTGAGCGTCATCGTCACCCCCGTCCGCATGGCGCGGTAGGTCGACTCGTAGAAGCCGCCGCTGCGCCGGAGGACGTGGTTGTTCAGGAGGATGTCGGAGTCGACGCTGTACCCGATCAGCATCAGGAGGGCGGCGACCGTCCCCAGCGAGAGCTTGATGCCGAAGAGGTTCATCAGGGCGACGGGGATCACGATGTCGGAGAACGCGCTGGCGACGACGGCGAGGGAGGGGACGAACGTCCGAAAGAGGAGGAACACGAGGACGCTCATCCCGACGAACGCCGCGCCGACGCCGAGGAGCGCCTGGCGCTGGGCGTCCGCCCCGAACGTCGGCGAGCGCGACTGCGAGGCGAGCACGTCGTACCCGGCGTCGCTCGCCGCGGCGGTGATCTCCCGGACCTGGCTGTCCTTCGTCGCCTGGAAGGTGACGATGTACTGGTCGCTCTCGCCCAGGCCGACCGCCTGCACGGACTCGACGGGGTAGGGGACGCGCTCCTCGAACGTCGCGCGGACCTGCTCGGCCGAGTCGGTCGTCCGGATCTGCACTTCCGTGCCGCCGGTGAAGTCGACGCCGAGCGCCACGGGAGTCCCGGTGGCGACGTACCACCCGGCGATTATCAGGAGCGCGACCGCCAGCAGGGCCACGGGGACGGCCGCTAACTGGCGGTTCGTGTACCGGGTATAATCGACCTCCGGCACCTCGAAACGAACCATATCGACGGTCTGCGGGGGCCTCGAATAAGGGTTCTTATCTCGTTCTCGCCCCGGATCCGATCAGCGCCGCTCGTCGAGTCGGTAGGCGGTGATGCCGTCCTCGGTGTCCACGACGACGCGACAGCCGGCCAGTTCGAACGTGGTCCGCCCGCGCGCCCGGCGGGACCCGTCCGGTCGACTGGCGAACAGGCGTTCGAGCGCGTCGGGATCGATCGCGTCGTAGAGGCGCTGTTCGAGCGACGTCGCGTCGACGCCCCGGACGGCGGCGACGGTTCGGACGATCCGCTCGTCCAGCGGTCGGCGAGCGGCGATCCCCCGGTCGTCTCTCGCGCTCATGCGCCTCCCCGGGGGGACGGGCGTCGACGCCCCGTCACGAGCGGGTCCGGGGGACGGTCCGACCGGTATCGTCGTCGTGAGCGGTGCATCGTCATCGGTGCTAGTCGTCGAGCAGCATCGAGAACAGCTTGCGCTCGGCAGAGCGCAGGTGCTTGTTGAACGTCGGCTGGGAGATGTCGAGCGAGGCCGCGACCTCCTGGCCCGTCCGGTCGCGGGGCCACTCGAAGAAGCCGCTCGCGTAGGCGGTCCGCACCACCTCGTACTGCCGGTCCGTGAGGCGGTCGGTCACGCCCGCCCGGACGTCGCGTTCGGACTGGACCGACGAGACCTGACTGCGCCGCGCCACGAGGTCGGTGTTCGGGTACGTCGCCTGCACGGACTCGACGAACTCGCGAACGTCGGCGTCGTGCGGGAGTTCCACGACCGCACGGATCCCGTTCGCGTCCGCCGTCAGCTCGCGCGTGATCGCCCCGTACTCCGTGAGGTCGGACGTGACGGTCGGTCCGGCGAGTCGCAGTTCGCAGCGGATCCCGTCGTCGCGCTCGGCGATCACGTCGACGCGCTCGACGGTGACGAACTCGTCGGCGAGGGGCGGGAGCACCTCCGCGTCCACGTCCTCGACGGTGAGGAAGACGAGCGACGCGCCGCCGGACTCGTTGACGATGTCGTCGACGACGAGGGGCGTTCCGAGGCGGGTCGCGAGCGTCCGCAGGAAGAGGTCGGGGTCGTCGATGCGGAGTTCGAGTTCGGTGACGCGGTCGGCCAGTAGCGTGCGCTGGGTCTCGACGGTGTTGATGGCGTGGGCGATCGTCTCGCCCGCCTCACTCAGCACCGTCCGGGTCATCTCGTCGAACGCCCCCGCCTCGTCCGCGTAGACCGTTAGCGTGCCGTAGAGGACGTCCCCGTGCACCAGCGGCACCGCCAGCACGGAGAGGTAGTCGTTGGTGAGGGCGGTCCGTCGCCACGATTCGGTCCGGAAGCCGCTCGTCACCTCGGAGACGACGGTGGGACGACGAGTCGTGGTCGCCCGCGACGCGGGTTCCGTCGGCTCCTCGAGCGACAGCGAGACGGTGTCCAGGTACCCGCGTTCGCTCCCCGCCCACACCCGGGGTTCGAGGGTCGCGCCGTCGTCGGCCGGCGTGCCGATCCAGGCGAAGGCGAAGTTGTCGGCGGTCGCCAGCCCGTCGCAGACGGCCCGCTCGATCTCCTCGCGCGTGTCGGCCTGCACGAGCGCCTGGTCGATCGCCCGGATGATGTCGTTCGTCTGTCGGAGTCCCGTCAGACGGGCGTTCTGCTCGCTGAGTTCGCGGTCGCGGGCGCGCAACTCCGTCTCGCGCTCGACGCGGTTGAGCGCCGCCTCCGCGCTCGCGGCGAGTAGGTCGACCAGTTCGACGGTCGTCTCGTCGAACGCGGCGGGTCGCGTCGACTCGGCGACGAGCACGCCGTGCTCGCCCAGCGGGACGTACAGACCGCTCTGGAACGGCGTCTCGGGGTCGTAGACCTCGTCGATCTCGCGGACGTCGTCGCTACGCAGTTCCTCGCCGGTGACGAACGCCCGCCAGACGAGCGACGAGTCGCCCGGACCGAGGGGCGGCAGGTCGCCCACCAGCCCCGTCATCGCGTCCGAGACGCTGGCGGGTTCGAGACGGCCGGTATCTCCGTCGAAGAGGTAAACGGTGACGCCGGGGAGGTCGAGCACGTCGCTCGCCGTGGCGACGATGCGCTCGCTCACTTCCTCCCTGGACTCCGTTCGGAGGAGACCGTGCGTCGAGTTGTTCAACGCCGTCAGCGTCTGCTCGTACCGCCGGTGTCGAGAGACGTCCCTGACGACGCCCAGGATCTCCCCCCCGTCTGCCTCGGGGAGGACCGAGTAGTGCGTCTCGACCGGGAGCGTCCCGTCGGCCGTCTCGAGTTCGACCTCGCACGACCCGATCCGCTGGCCGTTTCGCTCCTCGGCGTCGGCGAAGCAGTCCGCTTCCTCGAGCGAGAGGTCGATGAGCGTCCGAACGTCCGTGCCGACGAGCCTCTCCCTGTCGACGCCGAGCATCGAACAGAGCGCGTCGCTCGCCTCGGTGATGCGGTAGTCGAAGTCGAGCGCGTAGACGCCCTCGTCGATGGTCTCGACGATCGTCTCGTACCGTTTCAACTCGCGAGCGCGCCGGTCGCGCGCGATGGCGGGTTCGAGCACCCCGGCGACGGTGTCGAGGACCGTCGTGTCGGGCTTCTCGAACGCGCCGTCGTCCGGTGCCACGGCGGCGAGCGCACCCCACGGCTCGTCGCCGACCGACAGCCCGACGGCGAGCGTCCGCACCTCGCCGTCGACCTCGTGGGTGTACACCTCGTCCGCGCCGAGGGCGGCGACGGCGAGGGAGTTCGAACTCGCCCGCGTCGATTCGATGGCGTCGTCGTCCCAGCCGACGCCCGCGCGGAGGACGAGGCTGTCCTCCCGCTCCCGTCGCTCGAACAGCCCGCAACGGGTCGCGCCCAGCGCGCGCGTGACGAGCGAGAGCGCGTCGTCGAACAGCGTCTCGAGCACGACGCCCTCGAGCGCCTGCTGTCGCAGCGACGAGATCGCCTCGTCGTACTCGGCCGTGTCCGACCCGCCGTGGGATTGGACCGCGTTCCTGATTCGCGCCCGAAAGAGCGTCGCGTCGACGATACCCTCGGAACGGACGACGTCGGTCGCTCCCGCCGCGATCGCGTCCGCGATCGCGACGTCGTCGTCCGGCGCGACGTGGACGACGAGGGGAAGCCCCACGTCGAGCGCCCGCACCCGGTCGACGAACTCCACCCCGGTCATGTCAGGGAGGTCGTAACTACAGACGACGCAGTCGATGCGCCCACCGCCGCTGATACGGTCTAGCCCCTGCGCTCCCGTGGCGACGCGCCCGACGGTCAACCCGTCCGTCCTGTCCACCGTGCCGACGCACGGGGCTCCCACCGACAGGACGCGGAGCGTGGTGACCGCGTTCTCGTTCGTAACCCGGCCCGAAATCATCGCTTAAACCGCCAGGTTCCACGCGGATAAACTATTCGGCTTCAAATTGGGCATATATGGGGAATACAGCCCTGACGTTACTGATTTCATCCTTATTTCACTCAGTAGCTGGGAACATTCTCAGTGTTATGGCGTAATTATGCCGAATCATACACCAAACGTTCTCCCATTTCTGACCTCTACGAATCCGGGTGTATCACGATAGCATACGTCTTGTGGTGTCCGGGTGGAGAACGAGCCGCCTGTTTTCGCACGAATCGATGGTTATAATCAGCTTACGAGGTGTCAGGGGAGGTACCGGACGCTGACGACGCCGTCGGCAGCGCGCACCTCGACCCGGTCGACGCCCATGCGGGCCGCCCGGGTCAGCGTCGCCTCGTCCTCGAGCACGTCGTCGACCGTAACCCGAACCCGTTCGGGTTCGACCGTGAACACGTGGAGTTCCCCGACGCCCGCGCGCTCCCGTCGAGTGAGGTCGCCCACCGCCTGGTCGGCCGCGATCTCGCGCTCCTGTGCGGTGGGCGGTTCGTCGCTCCGTTCGATCGACAGCGAGCGTCGCGACTCGACGTCGACCACCCGCCAGGCGACGTCGAGCGGCGGTTCCGGCGCGATCGTCGCCTCCAGCACGTCGCGCTCCTCGACGCCGGGGTTCCCCGCGAGCGCGTGCACCTGGCCGTCGTGGACGTCCTTCAGCACCGCGCTGTCGGCCTCCGCGTGCGTGACGAGGTACGTACCCTCCTTCTCGCCCTGCGACTCCGTCATGGTTCCGGGTACGGGAGCGCGGCCCTTGTCGGTGTCGAGATCGACGGCGGGCGGTCGAGGCCGGCCGACCAGTCTCGTCAGCGCAGGCGGCGGTGGAGGAGGTACATCCCGACGGCGACGGCGACCGGGGGGAGGAGTCCGACGGCGCGGGGAAGCGAGTAGAGGAGTTCGGCGATCGCCCCCGCGTTCCGGGCCTGCTGGTCCGCGGGCGTCGTGACGACCGCCGCGAGGTAGAGCGAGAGGATGAACAGGAAGCCCGTCGCGGCGAACAGGCGGTCGTAGCGGGCGTCGTGCGTCCCGCGGCGGTGGCGTCGGGCCACGAAGAGGATGGGCGCGAGCAGCGGCGCGACGGCGAACAGCGCGATGACGACGAACAGCGACCGGACGAACGTGAACGTCCCCGCGCCCGCGGCGGCGGTGCTCCCGAGGAGGACGACCAGCGCGAGGCCGAAGAGCGCGCCGACGGCGAACGCGAGCAACCCACCGACGACGACGTAGAGCTTGAAGAGGAGGGAGTCGCTCGACCGGAAGGCGTAGGGGATCGCCCCGAACACCCCGCGGTAGGTCCGCTCCTCGGTCGCCGTGGTCATGCGCGCCCGTTGGCGGTCCCGCCGATTAAGCGGCCCGGTCCTCGTCGCTCGAGCGAGCCGGTCGGGTGTCGGTTCATCTATCACCCCCCGCGGCGAGTCCACGCACATGCACCTCGACATCGGCAACGCGCTCGCCGGCGTCGCCCGGCCGGGCGTCTCCCGCGACTCGCTCGACCGCCTCGACGACCGCGTCGCCCGGGCGCACGAACGGATCGCGCGCGGCGTCGACGACCGCGAGTTCGGGTACGCCGCGCTCGCGCTCCCCGAGGCGACCGACGCCGCCGAGATCGAGCGCGCCGTCGCCCCGCTCGCGGACAGCGAGGCCGTCCTCACCGTCGGCATCGGCGGGAGCGCCCTCGGCGCGGCGACGGTCTCGGCCGCCCTCGGTCGCGGCGACGCCGACGCCTACGTCCTCGACAACGTGGACCCGCGGCGCGCGAACGAACTCCTCGCGACCCTCCCGCTCTCCGAGACGGCGGTCCACGTCGTCTCGCGCTCCGGCACCACGGCGGAGACGCTGGCGAACTTCCTCGTCGTCCGCGAGGCCATGGCCGACGCCGGGGTGGACTGGACCGAGCGCACCGTCGTCACGACCGGCGAGGACGGCCCCCTGCGCGCGCTCGCGGACGAACACGACCTGCCCGCCCTCGACGTGCCCGAGGGCGTCCCCGGCCGCTTCTCGGTGCTCTCGTCGGTCGGCCTCGTCCCGGCGGCGATCCAAGGTCACGACCTCGACGGGCTGCTCGCCGGGGGGCGCGCCGGGATGGACGCGCTCGCGCCGAGCCTCTACGACTGCCCGGCCTACGGCTACGGCGCGACCTGCCACGCCCTCGAGGCGCGCGGCGCGACGACGAACGTGCTGATGCCCTACGCAGAGCGCCTGGAGTACTTCGCGGAGTGGTTCGCCCAGCTGTGGGCCGAGAGCCTGGGCAAGGACGGGCTGGGCCAGACGCCCGGCCGCGCGCTCGGCGCGACCGACCAGCACTCCCAGCTCCAGCTCTACCGGGCCGGTCGCCGGGACAAGCTCGTCACGCTCGTCCGCCCGCGCGCACGACCGGAGCGCGCCATCCCGGAGACGGACATCGAGGGGCTGTCGTACCTCGGCGGTGCCGACCTCGGGACGCTGCTCGACGCCGAGTTCGAGGCGACGGAGGCCAGCCTCGCGGCGGCGGGCCTCCCCACCGTCCGGATCGAGATCGACGCCCTCGACGCCGAGTCGCTCGGCCGACTGCTCTACGACCTGGAGGCCGCCTGCGTCCTCGCCGGGGAACTGATGGGCGTCTCGACGTTCACCCAGCCCGCCGTCGAGTGGGGCAAGCGCGCCGCCCGCGGCCTGCTCGGCGGGGGCGACTTCGAGGAGGCCGAGGCCGTCGCCGGGAAGGAGCGCCTCGAGATCGGGTAGTTTCAGACGACGGTACAGTTATGCCGACACGAGCGAAGCATCGAACGATGACGCGCGTTGCCCTCCTCTCCGCCTTCCTCGTCGGCCTGCTGGTCGGCGGGGGCCTGGTCGCCGCGTTCGGCCCGTCGAGCGCCGAACCGCCGAGTGCCGAAACGACCGGCGAGTCGATCCCGAGTTCGATCTCGGCCGGAACCGGCTGTCTCGACGACACCGACGGGTGGGTCTACCGCGCCGTCGATGACGGATCGCGGACGTTCGTCGCCCACCTCGCGGTCGAACACGACGCCGACGAGGACGTTCGCGCCGAGTTCCGCCGAAGCGCGCCGGGGGCGTACGTCCTCGACGTGTGGACGGTCCCCGGCGGCAAGGGCGGTACGCCCGACTGCGAGGCCGGCTACGGGACGACGCTGACCGCGAGCGCGGCGCTCCCGCTCGACTACGACGACGTTCGGATCGTCGTCGACGGGCGCGCGCTGGCGACGTTCGAGCGACCCGAGGGGACCGGCCCGCGAGTCGAGCACCTGAACGCGACGGCGTGACCGCGACCGCGATCCGACGTCGGACCGCGGTCGCGCGAAGGCGGTCACCCGGACGGAGTCGCCCGACCGCGACGCCCGGCGCGCGACGCGTCGCAAAAGACCTATTCGCGGGGTGGACGTACCCCCGCCGATGAGCGCACGCGACGGCGGGTCCGCCGGGGGGAGCGCATGAGCGAGGCGACCGACGCGACGACCCGCTCCGGCCTCGACGAGCAGCTGCGGGCGCTCTCGTTCGCGGTGGGGATGGCGCTCGTCGCCTACGCGGCCGGCAACGTCGTGCTGGCGGTCGCCGCCGCCACCCTCCAGTCGGCCGGCGTCGCCCTGCTCTCGGATCGCGCCCTGCTCGTCATCCTCGGGACGTTCGCGATCCAGGGCGTCGGCTACTGCGGCGCGGTCGCCGTCTACCTCCGGCGCTCCGGTCGGACCGACCTCCTGTCGGTCCGGGTGCCGACCGCCCGCGACCTCGCGCTGGTCGTCGTCGGCTTCCTCGGACTGCTCGCCGCGCTGTTCGGGATCGAGACGGTCTTCGCGGCGCTCGGGGTCGGCCTGGCCGAGTCGAACATCGTCGAGGCGGGGCTCGCCAACCCGACGCTGCTGCTTGCGCTGGCGGGCCTCTCGGTCGTCCTGGTCGGCCCGGCCGAGGAACTCCTCTACCGCGGGGTGATCCAGGGTCGCCTGCGGGGGGCGGTCGGCCCGGCCGGCGCGGTCGTGCTGACGAGCGCCGTCTTCGCGCCGATCCACGTCTTCGGACTCACCGGATCACCGCTCGCCGTCGTCGCAACGCTCGCGGCGATCTTCTCCCTCTCGCTGGTCCTCGGGGCGCTCTACGAACTGTCCGGGACGCTCGCCGTCCCCGCGCTGGTCCACGGGCTCTACAACGCCACGCAGTTTCTCGTCGCCTACCTGCAGGTCACCGGGGGGGTCTGACCCGCGACAGACGGGCGTCTGACCGGTGTTTATGCGTCGCGCTCGGGTACTCCCATCGCATGCGGCGGTACACCCTGCTCTGCGAGGAGTCCCTGGCGCGCGAAGTCGAATCACTCGCCCACGAGTACGGTATCAGACAGGAGGACGTCCTCCGGCAGCTCGTCGTCGCGGGACTCGAAAGTCTCGACGACGGCCTCGACGAGGCTTCCGGCATCGAGGCGGACCCCGGACCGGACTGCGGCTAACGCTCGTGACTACCGCTTGCGGGTCAACTCGCTCCCGCAGATCGGACAGCGATCCGCGTCGTCGTCGAACGTTCGGCCGCAACCGGTGCACTGGAACCGCCACGCCCGTTCCTCGGTGATCCCCTCCCGCTCGATGGACTCCACGGGAACGTCGAGCCTGCTCGCGACGTTCTGCATGGCGTAGTCGTCGGTGACGAGCGTCGCGTCGAGGTCGAGCGCGGCGGCGACGAGGCTGACGTCCGTCTCCGAGAGCACCTCCCGGTCGCCCGACTCGGTCGCGGCGCGCCGGACGCGGTCGAGCGACGTGTCGCTCGGCGCGTGGACGCGCATCCCGCCGCCGGAGAGCGCGTCGAAGCGGTAGACGCTCCGCTGGGTGAGTTCCTCCCGGACGCCCGGGACCGTCGCGGTCGGCCCGTCGACGGCGTGTTCGCGGATGAACGCGGACGCGTCGAGGACGCGCATCTATCGCCGGATGACGATGTGGTCCTTGACCGCCTGCACCGCGTTGACCGGAACGAGCAGGTGCCCCTGCTCGTTCTCCTCGAAGCCGACCTCGTGGACGTGCCGTTGCGGTTGCACGACGAGTTCGTTCAGCGCGCCCGTCTTCAGGTCCATCGTGATGTTGTAGAGCTGTCCCAGCTTCGCGCCGTCGGTGCCGATGACGTCCTTCCCCGAGAGGTTCTCCGCCAGTATCTCTGCCATCACCGCACCGTTCCCGTCGATCCGATATAAACTCGGTGGAGGTGTCTGACGCGTCGTCTCCCGGCGCGTCCGCGAGCGGGCGGCGATCGATCGCCCCGGTCGGTGGTCGCCCTGGTCAGTGATCGCCCCAGTCGGTGGTCGGTCCCTCCGGTCAACGGTCGCTCCCCTGCGGTTATCCGGTCCTTGAGCGGCGTTTCGCGGCGGTTAATTAAGTCCCTCTAGCCGTCCCTGATAGTATGGATCGACGAACAGTGCTCAGGCGGGGACTGGTGATCGCGTCCGTCGGCGTCGCCGGCTGTCTCGGCGGCGACGACGGCGAGGGCGACGGAAACGGCTCGCGGGCCGGCGGTAACGCGACGAACGCGACGAACGACACGACGGACGGGAACGCGACCAGCGGTGGAAACGCGACAGACGGCGGGAACGCGACCACCGACGCGGGAACGGAGAACGAAACCGGAAACGCGACCGGGAACGAGTCGAGCGGAAACCGGACGGGGAACGAGTCGGAGAACGCGACGGGGTCCGGAGGCGACGCCCCCGCCGCGGTGGTGGCGGTCGCGCCGAACAACCAGATGCGGTTCGACCCCGAGTCGGTCGAGATCCGGGCCGGCGAGACCGTCGTCTGGCGCTGGAAGGACGACGGCCACAACGTGAAGCCGACCGCGCAGCCAGACGGGGCGGACTGGTCCGGGACGCCGGGCGACGGCTCGACGCTCTACGACACGGGGTTCGAGTACGCCCACACGTTCGACGTCCCCGGCGAGTACGAGTACGTCTGCGTCCCGCACAAGTCGATGGGGATGCGCGGATCGCTGACCGTCCGGTGAGACGCGGCGCGTTCTGAAAGACTTAACCGGAGCGACGAGGTGTAGGTCTATACGGGGTTTCTCTTTATGTCTGACACGGACACCACCACCGGGCCGAACGCCGGCGGCGAGGCTAACGACCTCAGGACGCCGATAGTGGCGGTACTGGGCCACGTCGACCACGGAAAGACCAGCCTCCTGGACAAGATACGCGGGTCGGCCGTCATCGAGGGCGAGGCGGGGGCGATCACCCAGCACATCGGGGCGACGGCCGTCCCCCTCGACGTCATCTCCGAGATCGCGGGGAGCCTCATCGACCCCTCGGACTTCGACCTGCCCGGCCTGCTGTTCATCGACACGCCGGGCCACCACTCGTTCTCGACGCTGCGCGCGCGCGGCGGCGCGCTGGCCGACATCGCCGTCCTCGTCGTCGACGTGAACGACGGCTTTCAGCCCCAGACGCTCGAGGCGCTCGACATCCTCAAGCGCACGCAGACGCCGTTCGTCGTCGCCGCCAACAAGATCGACACGACGCCCGGGTGGAACCCCCAGGAGGACGCGCCGACGCTCCGGACGATCGAGGCCCAGAGCGAGCGCGCGGAGAACACGCTCAACCAGCGGCTCTACGAGATCATCGGCGAACTCAGCGACAACGGGTTCTCCGCGGACATGTATTGGCGCGTGCAGGACTTCCGGGGGAACATCGGCGTCGTCCCCGTCAGCGCGCTGACGGGCGAGGGCGTCCCGGACCTGCTCACCGTCCTGATGGGGCTCTCACAGCGGTACATGAAGGAGGACATGGAGGTGAACCTCACCGGCCCCGGGGCGGGGACGGTCCTCGAGGTGAAGGAGGAACGCGGCTTCGGGACGACGCTCGACGTGGTGCTCTACGACGGGGTCATCCGCACCGACGACACCATCGTCATCGGCGCGAAGAACGAACCGATCGTCACCGAGGTGCGCGCGCTCCTGAAGCCGCGACCGCTCGCCGAGATCCGGACGGAGAAGCGCTTCGAGCAGGTAGCGGAGGTCACGGCGGCGGCCGGCGTGAAGATCGCCGCCCCGGACCTCGACGACGCCCTCGCGGGCGCGCCGGTCCGCGTCGTCCGGGGGCGCGCCGTCGAGGAGGTGATCGAGGAGGTCGAGGCGGAACTCGCGGACATCGAGGTGGACACCGCCGAGAACGGCATCGTCGTCAAGGCCGACACGCTCGGCTCGCTGGAGGCCATCGCCAACGCGCTCGAGGAGGCGGAGGTCCCCATCGTCCGGGCGGAGGTCGGCGACGTGGCCCCCCGCGACGTGGCCGTCGCGAGCACCGCCGACGACCCGAAGCACGAGGTCATCCTCGCGTTCAACGTCGACGTGCTCTCCGACGCCGAGCAACAGGCCCGCGACCGCGACATCCGGGTGTTCGACGACGACGTCATCTATCAACTCGTCGATGAGTACGAGGAGTACGTCGACGAGATCGAGCGCGCCCAGCAGACGGCGGTGATGGACAAGATCTCCCGGCCGTGTCGGTTCCGCATCCTCGACGATCACGTCTTCCGGCAGAGCAACCCCGCCGTCGTCGGCGTCGAGATCGTGTCGGGGACGCTCCGGCGCAACTCCCCCGTCGTCGCCTTCCAGGGGAACACCCCGCGTCGCGTCGGCGTCCTCAAGAGCCTGCAAGCGCAGGGCGAGGACGTGGACGAGGCGCGCAGCGGCGAACAGGTCGCCGCCGCCATCGACGGCCCGACGGTCGGCCGACAGATCGACGAGGGCGACGAACTCTGGACGGAACTCCCCGAGAAACACGCGAAGATCCTCGAACAGGAGGTCTTGGAGGACATCCCCGCGGACGAGCGCGAGGCGCTCAGCCAGTACCTGGAGCGGCAGCGCAAGGTCGACCCCTTCTGGGGAAAGTGACCGCCGGCCCGTCGCGACCCACCCCAGCCCGACGATCCTCCACCGTCCTTTCAGACAGGAGATGAGAGACGAAATTAACGCGCGTCGGTAATAACTATTAATTAGCCGGCGCTCGTCCGTCCTAATGCCATGACCGAGAGCGCCGCGGTCCACTGTCGATACGACGCACTGCTCGCAGCGGTCGCCGTCGCGCTCGCAGTCGGCGGTCTCGTCGGGTTCGCGTTCGCGATCCCGGTCGCGGTCGGCCTCGCGATCGGGAGCGTCCCCGCGACCGGGCTGGTGGGGTACGCGCTGTTCGTCGATCCGCCGGCGACGTGACCGTCGAACGCAACGTTTGTACTCGCCCCGTTCGAGGGACGCGCTGTGGCGCTCGTCTCGATTTTCACGTCGGCCATCGCGCCGATCATCGCCATCGGCGCGGTGGGCTACGTCCTCGGTCGGACGCGGAACCTCGACGTCGATCCCCTGAACACCGTCGTCGTCTACGTCTTCGCGCCGGCGCTCGTCTTCCACAGCCTCGCGACGACGACACTCGACGCCGCCACCGTCACGAAACTCGTCGTCGGCGTCACCGCGTTCGTCCTCGTCATGATCGCACTCGCGGCGGCGGTCGGTCGGTTCGCCGCCGACGGCGAACCGCTGTTCAGCGCGTTCGTGCTGACGAGCGCCTTCGCTAACTGCGGCAACTTCGGCATCCCGCTGTCGACGTTCGCGTTCGGCGCGGTCGGGCGGAGCACCGCCGTGCTCTTCACGGCCGTCCAGAGCGTCATCATGTACACCGTCGGCGTCTACATCGCCTCGCGGAGCGGCGGCGGAAACCCGTTGCGCGGCGTCCGCCACGTGTTCGCCATCCCGCTCGTCTACGCCGTCGTCGCCGCCGTCGGACTGCGCTGGCTGGGCGTCCTCCCACCCCCGGACGGCAGCGCGATGCGGACGCTGAAGCTCGTCGGCGACAGCGCCATCCCGCTCATGCTCGTCATGCTCGGGAGCGAACTCACCGGAACCGACGTGCGCGCGGCGCTCGGCAGCGTGAGCGCCGTCAACGTCCTGAAACTCGTCGTCGCACCCGCGGTCGCCGTGGTCGTCGTCCTCGCGCTCGATCCCGCCAACTCGACCGCGGCGAAGGTATTCGTCCTCGAGTGCGCGACGCCCGTCGCGATCACGCCGCTCATCCTGCTCGTCGAGTTCGGCCCCGAGACGGAGGGGCTGTCGGGCGGGGAGTTCGTCAGCGCCGCCGTGCTCACCTCGACGCTGCTGAGCGTGGTGACGCTGACGGCGCTCATCGCGCTCCTCCAGTCCGGCGTCCTCCTGTGAGCGACTCCGAATCGGCCGTCGGCGTCCCTATCCGGCCGTCGGCGCGACGTCGTCGATCGCGTGCTTCACCTGCATCGCGGCTCCGGCGGCGAGTTCGTGGACCAGCGCGGTCCGCTCCTCCTCGGTCGCGTCGGTGGGAACGCCGGTCGAGACGACGGGTCCGACGGGTGGCTGGATGGCCACCGTCGCCTCGGGGCCGTCGAGTCCCTCCCGGAGTTCGGAGCCGACCGCGAACTCGGCGGGGAGGAGGGCGCGCACGCCCTCCGTCATCGCGGTGAGGTCCGCACGCAGCGTTTCGACCTGCTCGGGGGTGAACTGGCCCTCCGTCGGACGTCCCGCGTGGGGGGTGTTGCCGTGCATTCGCCCGATGCTCGGCGCGCGAGCATAAAAAGGATGCGAGATCAGAGGAGCGGCGCGCTCTCGCCGTAGACCGCGAGCGCGACGGCGGTCGCGTAGCCGTCGCTCGCGGCGTCGACGGCGACGAGTTCGCGCCCCTCGTCGACGAACGTCCAGTCGCGGAGCGCCTTCCCGGCGGCCAGCCCCTCCTCGAGGCGCGCTCGCACCTCCAACTCGTCGATCCCGCCGGCCTCGTAGAAGATCCCCCGGCCGTCGGCCTCGGTGGCCCAGGCCAGCCCCGCCACGGCGGTCCCGGACTCGACGGTCGCGCGCGCCTCGACCACGGTCAGGCGTTCTCCCGCCGGTCCGAGGTCCGGGGCGGTGCCGACGCGCTCTACGTGCGCTCCCGTGGGGATCACCGACGAGACGGCCACGAGGTTGTAGTTGTGGATCCCCGCCTCCGCCAGCGCGGCGTCGTAGGACGCCATCCGCGTGGGTGCGTTCGCCGTGCCCCGCACGACCCGAATCAGTCCCATTACCGGTACGTGGGGGAGCGCGCGAAAAGCGGTTGCGCTTCGCGGGGCGGTCCACGGGAGTGCTCGCCGCGTCGCATCGCGTCGCGGCGGTGGTCCAGATTTTGCCAGCGAGGCGGCGAAGCCGCCGAGCGCAGTAAACGGTGGGCGTGCAGGCGACGCCGTGGGCGAGATCCGGTTCGCGGGGCGTGGCGTCGCACGACCGCGAGCACCCCGCGACGAACGTCACGTCACGGAGGTCTCTGGTCCCGTTCTCGGGTATAAAGGTACGGAGGACCGACCGGAGATTCACCGTCTACACCAGCGGTGCATCCGTGAGCGAGCGGACCGAGAAGCGACCAACGGGAGCGACGAGGGTTTTTGGTGCAGATTTTTGCCAGCGAGCGAGGCGAAGCCGAGTGAGCGCAGCAAAAAGGTGCGTTAGTAGAACGCGACCGGGGTCCCCGGCGAGTCGTCGTCTCCGGTGATCTTCTCGTGGGCGGCCTCGAAGTCCGTCATGCGTACCTGGGTTCTGTCGTCGCGGATGGCGAACATCCCCGCCTCGGTGACGAGGCTGGCGAGGTCCGCGCCGCTGAGTCCCTCGGTGCGGTCCGCGAGCGTCGCGAAGTCGACGTCGTCGTCGAGGTCCATCCCCTCGGTGTGGATCTCGAGGATGCGCGTTCGCCCCTCGGGGCCGGGTTCGGGTACTTCGATGAGGCGGTCGAAGCGGCCGGGACGGAGGATGGCGCGGTCGAGCATGTCGAAGCGGTTCGTCGCCGCGATGATGCGGATGTCGCCGCGGTCGTCGAAGCCGTCCATCTCCGAGAGCAGTTGCATCATGGTGCGCTGGACCTCCGCGTCGCCCGAGGTCTTCGAGTCGGTCCGCTTCGACGCGATCGCGTCGATCTCGTCGATGAAGATCACCGCCGGTTCGCGCTCGCTCGCCAGTTCGAACAGGTCGCGCACGAGTCGCGCCCCCTCGCCGATGAACTTCTGGACGAGTTCGGAGCCGGCCATCTTGATGAACGTCGCGTCGGTCTCGTTGGCGACGGCCTTCGCGAGCATCGTCTTGCCCGTGCCGGGCGGGCCGTACAGCAGTACCCCCGCCGGCGGGTCGACGCCGACGGCCTCGAACTGGCCGGGGTCGAGCAGGGGTTCCTCGACGGCCTCGCGCACTTCGAGTATCTGTTCGTCGAGACCGCCGATGTCGTCGTAGGTGACCTCGGGCCGCGCCGTGACCTCCATCGCCTGCGCCCGGGCGTCGGTCTCCTGTTCGAGGACGTGCTGGATCGTGAACGAGTCGTTGATCGCGACGCGGTCGCCGACCTCCAGGCCGTCGCGCAGGCGCGGCGGCGTGTCCGTCAGGACCTCCTGGTTGTTGCCGTGTTGCTTGAGCACCGCCTCGTCGTCGGTGAGTTCCTCGACCGTGGCGATGTACCGCGCGGCCGACTTGAGCGCCTCGTTCTCGCGCTGGAGTTCGTCGACGTCGTCGCGCAGCGCGTTCCGACGCGACTGGGCGTCGTCGAGTTGCTCCTCGAGCTGCTCGTTGACCGCCGACAGGCGGCTGAAGTGATCCAGCAGCGCGTCGAGTCGCTCTCGCTGCGACATCTCCGGATCGAGTTCGAGCTGGGGGCGATCCGGTATCGAGGGGCTGCGTGACATGTGGTTGTCGAAGGTACGCATCTGAGCTAAAAGTGACTTTGGGTACCGTCAGCCTTACGTCAGACGAGCGAACTCGCTCACGTACTCCTCGTACGTCGATAACGCCGTCTCGATGGGGTCGCGACTGGACATGTCGACGCCGGCGTCCCGGAGCAGGTCGAGGGGGTACTCCCTCGACCCCGAACGCAAGAAGCGCAGGTAGTCCGCCGCGGCGGGTTCGCCCTCGTCGAGGATACGATCGACCAGCGCCACGGCGGCGCTGATGCCCGTCGCGTACTGGTAGACGTAGAACGCCCGGTAGAAGTGGGGGATGCGCATCCACTCGCGGGTGATGTGCTCGTCGACGCGCGCCGGCTCGTAGTAGGCGCGTTTCAGGTCGCCGTAGATCTCGTCGAGGCGATCCGGCGTGAGCGCCTCGCCCTCCTCGGCGAGTTCGTGGGCGGCGTGCTCGAACTCGGCGAACATCGTCTGGCGGAGCAGCGTCGAGCGGAACCGCTCGAGGTACTCGTCGAGGACGTGCCCTCGGAAGCGCTCGTCCTCCACGGTCTCGAGCAGGTGGTGGGTCAGCAGCGCCTCGTTGACCGTGCTCGCCACCTCGGCGACGAAGATCTCGTAGCCGCTGTAGACGTACGGCTGCTCCTCGCTGGTGAGATCGGAGTGGAGCGAGTGGCCGAGTTCGTGGGCCAGCGTGAACATCGAGGCGATGTCGTCCTGGTAGTTGAGCAGGATGTACGGCTGGGAGTCGTAGGTCCCGCCGCTGTAGGCTCCCGCTCGCTTACCCGCGTTCTCGTAGACGTCGACCCAGCGCGATTCGAGGCCCTCGGCGAGCCGTCGCTGGTAGTCCTCGCCCAGCGGTGCGACCGCCTCGATCACGTGCTCCGCGGCCTCGTCGTAGGGCACTTCGGGGCTCTCGCCCTCCGCGAGCGGCGCGTAGAGGTCCCACATCTCGAGTTCGTCGACGCCGAGCACGTCGCGCTTCAGTTCGGCGTGCGCGTGGAGCGTCCCGAGGTTCTCGCGGACGGCCTCGACGAGCGTGTCGTACACCTCGACGGGGACGTTCGGACCGTCGAGGGCCGCCTCGCGGGCGGTGTCGTAGTTCCGCGCCTTGGCGAGCTTCACGTCCGCCTTCACGCTGTTCTTGTACGCCACGCCGACCGCGTTGCGAACCGTCGCCCACTCCTCGTAGAACGACTCGTGGACCGTCTGCCGGAACTCCCGGTTCGGGTGCTTCAGCAGCTTCGTGAAGTTGCTCTGGGTGATCTCGACGGGTTCGCCGTCGGGGTCCTCGACGGTGGGGAACTCCATGTCGGCGTTCGTCAGCATCGTGTAGACCTCGCCGGCCGCGCCCGTCACCTCGCCCAGTTCGGCGAGGAGGTTCTCGACCTCGGTCGAGCGGGTGTGGGGCTTCATCCGGAGCACGTCGTCGAAGTAGTGCTCGTACTCCCCCAGTTCCGGCTCCTCCTCGACGTACGCCTCGATGGTCTCGCGGCTCTCCGCCTGGAGTTCGGGCTCGATGTAACTCGACGCGCTCTGAGCGCGCGACGTGAGCGACTGCGCCCTGGCGAACAGCGCCTGGTACTCCTGATCGCGGGTGTCCTCGTCGGAGCGCATCCGGGCGTAGGCGGCAACGTTCGAGACGGCGCGCATCGTCCGCTCGTAGGCGTCGAGCACCTCGCGGAGCGTGGCGGCGTCCTCGGTCGTCCGCCCCTCGTAGGCGGCCAGGTCCTCGATGAGCGCCTCCGCCTCCTCGAAGGCGACCTCCCACTCCTCGTCGCTCGCGAAGATGTCGCCGAGGTCCCACTTGTGCTCCTCGGCGATCTCGCTTCGGTCGGGGACGGTACTCATACCTGTGCCGTTGGCCCCGCCCGCGTTAAGTATCTCGGTATTCGGACCCGGAATCCGTCCTCGGCCCCCACTCGCCCTCGTCGGACCGTCAGGCGGTGCCGATGCGGAGGAGGCCGACGAGCCCGTACCCGAGGACGATCCAGCCGAGCACGAGCGCCGACACCGACACGGCCGCGACGGGCACGAGCGACTCCAGGATCACGCCCGTCAGTCCGAGGTAGGCGTGCGTCTGCAGGACGACGGAGGCGACTTCGACGATCCCCGTGAGTCCCATGGCGACGAGCACGCTTCCGAGCGAGAGCGCCCCGACGGTCTGCGGCATTCGGCTCGGATTCATCGTGACGGAGGACATGCACTATCGTTACGGTTGGGTGGTAATAACGTTACGTCAGACGATCTCGTCGTCCGATCGACGCGGCCCACCGCTGACCCCTTCGAGCACCGTCGCCGCCACCCGTGCGCCCGTCAACCGCTCGACGCGTCGCGCCTCGAACACCCCCTCGACGCTCTCGGCCGCCCGTTCGTCGACGACGAAGTCGAGGTCGGGGTACGTCACGCGGGTCAGCACGAGCGGTTCGGGCGGCGCGGGGGCGACGCCCTCCGGACCGGAGAGCACCTCCCCCGAGAGCGCTCGATCGACGACGGCGACCTCGCGCTCTCCCCGCGCGACGTCGGCGACCAGCCCGACGATCCGGCGGACGAGTTGTCGCGCGAACCCGGGCGACTCAACGCGGACCACGAGGTACGGTCCCTCGACGTCCAGCGCGGCGTCGAGCGTCCGGCGCGTCCCCTCGTCGTCGGGCGTGAGGTTGTGGAAGTCGTGCGTCCCGGAGAGCCGATCCAGGACGCGGGACGCCCGTTCGACGTTCGCGTCGGGCGCGTGGAGGTGGTAGGCGTACCCCCGTCGCGTCGCGTCGTGTCGGGCGTGGAAGTCAGCCGGCGCGTCCGCGCTCGCCCACGCGCGCACGTCGGCGGGGAGTTCGCCGTTCAGCGCGCGTGGGGTGAGCCACTCCGGCGCGTCGAGCGCGACCGTCTGCGCCACCGCGGAGACGCCCGCGTCGGTGCGGCCGGCGGCGGCGTAGCCCGCCGGTCGGCTATCGTCGGTGTCGTGGACGCCGAGGCGAGCGAGCGCGGCGAACAGTTCGCCCTCGACGGTCGGAACGTCCGGCTGGCGCTGGTAGCCGAAGTAGGACGTCCCGTCGTACGCGATCCGGAACGCTCGCATGGTTGCCGTCGCCGCCCCGCGATAATGAGCGACCCGGTCGGCGATCCGTCGCCGATCGCGGGAGGCCCCGCCGCCGCGGAGCGCTCCGCCGCCCCGCGGTCGATGACGGGCGTACGCCAGACGTCCTTGCGTATGCCGCCGCAAAGGCAAAACGACCCCGGAGAGAGGTATCGATCAGTATGGCAGTGATGGGCCGGTGTAGACCCGGAGCGGTGGGTATCGCCGTCGAGGTCGAACAGTGCCGCCCGCGCGAAGGCGGACCGGGTGCGAAGTGATGAGCGGACCGAACGTCGCGGTGGTCGTGCTCGACACCGCCCGGGGTCGCGACACCGTCCCGGCCGCCGCGTCACCGATGCCGAGGCTGGCCTCGCTCGCCACCGCCGGCACCGAGTTCACGAACGCCTTCTCGCCCGCGCCGTGGACGCTGCCGGCGCACGCCTCGCTGTTCACCGGGACGTACCCCTCCAGACACGGCGCTCACGGGGGCCACACCGTCCTCGACGGCTCGTTGCCCACGCTGGCGGAGGCGTTCCGCGATGCGGGCTACGAGACGGTCGGCGTGTCGAACAACACGTGGATCACCGAGGAGTTCGGCTTCGATCGGGGGTTCGATACCCTCCGCCGGGGCTGGCAGTACGTCCAGTCGGACGTCGACCTCGGGGAGGTGGTCCGCGCGGAGCACCCGCGAGCGAAGCTCCGCGCGCTCCGCGCCCGGCTGTTCGACGGTAACCCGTTCGTGAACGCCGTGAACGTGCTGTACAACGAACTCGCGGACGACGAGGGCGCGGAGCGGACGACCTCGTGGGTGGAGGGGTGGCTGCGAGGCCGCGACCCGGGGGACGCGCCGTTCTTCCTCTTTCTCAACTACATCGAGCCGCACGTCGAGTACCGACCGCCGCGGGAGTTCGCGGAACCGTACCTGCCGCCGGGCGCGAGTTACGAGGAGGCGACGGCGATCAGGCAGGACCCGCGGGCCTACGACGTCGGCGACTACTCGATCGACGAGCGGGAGTTCGACATGCTCCGCGCCCTCTACCTCGGCGAACTGGCGGCGCTCGACGAGCACCTCGGCCGACTGCGGGCGGCGCTCGCGGCGGCCGGCGAGTGGGAGGACACCGTGTTCGTCGTGCTCGGCGATCACGGCGAGAACGTCGGCGACCACGGCCTCTTCGGCCACCAGTACGACCTCCACGACACCCTGCTGCACGTCCCGTTCGTCGTCCACGGCGGCGGATTCGGTGCCGCCCGCCGGACCGAACTGGTGCAGACGCTCGACCTCGTCCCGACCCTGCTCGACGCGGCGGACGTCGACGCCCCGCGCCTGCGCGCGGAGGCGCAGGGTCGGTCGCTCCACCCGAGCGCGGACGACCCGCCGCGCTCCGCGGTCTACGCGGAGTACCTCGGACCGCAACCGTCGCCGGAGGCGCTCGAAGCGCGCTTCGGGTCGATCCCCGACCGCGTCCGCGCGTTCGACCGGACGCTCCGGGCCGTCCGCACGCGGGAGGAGAAGTACATCCGGGGGTCCGACGGGACCGAGTGGCTCTACCGGGTCGACGGGGACCCGGAGGAGCGGACGAACCTCGCGGACGACGAACCGGAGCGCACGCGGGCGCTCGCCGCCCGACTGGACGACTGGGTGGGGTCGTTCGAGCACGCCGACGCCGAGACCGGCGACGTGTCGATGTCCGCCGGGACCCGCGCTCGCCTCACCGACCTCGGGTACCTGTAACGTCCCAGGCCGTCCGTCGCATCGTGCGAAAGAACCGACCGCCGGCGTCAGACCTCGGCGTCCGACTTCGGCGTCAGACCTCGGCGTTCGACCCCCGGCGTCCGACCCTCGGCGACGACGCCGTCGCCGCCGGTCACCGCAGCGTCTTCGGCACCCAGCGGCGGAGGGGGTCGTCCACCGCTTCCATCCACTCGACCAGCAGCGCGCTCATCTCGTCTTCGACCTCGTCGTAGTGGGGATGGTCGGTCAGGTTCCGCAACTCGCCCGGGTCCGCGCGGAGGTCGTACAGCTCGTTCCGGTCCGGTGCGTTGTAGACGAACTTGTAGCGCTCCGTCCGGACCATCCGCTGGGAGTAGAGGCCGAACTCGTCGCCGTGGTACTGCGCGTACGTCGAATCGGGCCAGTCGTCCGGCACCGCGCCGTCGAGCAGCGGCGTGAGACTCCGCGCGTGGAGGCCCTCCGGAACCGGGACGCCGGCCCAGTCGAGGAACGTCGGCATCAGGTCATGGAGGCGGACGAACGCGTCCGACCGCGTCCCCGGCTCGACGACGCCCGGCTGCCGGACGACGAGCGGGATCCGATAGGTCTCCTCGTACATCAGCGGCCCCTTGTTGAACTGCCGGTGGCTCCCCGTGAAGTCGCCGTGGTCGGAGGCGTGGACGACCGCCGTCCCCTCCGCGAGGCCGAACTCGTCGAGCGCGTCGAGCACGCGGCCCATCTGCTCGTCGATGAACGTCATGAAGCCGAAGTACTTCGCCGCGGCTTCCGCCCAGGTGTCCCAGTCGAAGCCCGCGACGCCGCGGTAGTCGGCGTAGTTCGCGTGCGCCCGGGGCTTGCCGTCGAACGTCTCCGCGTACGTCGCCCACGACTCGATCTCGTCGGGATCGTACATCGACGCGTACGGTTCGGGGACGACGTAAGGGTGGTGCGGCCCGAGGAAGTCCGTCCGGTGGAAGAACGGCCCGTCGCCGTCGGCCGCCGCCCACCGCTCCAGGGCGTCGATGGTCCGCTCGGCGAGGAAGTACGCCCGCGTCGCCTCGGGGGGCGCGGGGGTCGTCGCGGCGACGAGCGTCGGGTCCTCGCCCGCCGTGTAGATCGGATCCTCCAGGTCGGACGCCCCGACCTCGACGCCGAGCGACTCGCGGTACCGGTCGAACAGGTCGTCGAGGTCGTCGTGGTGCCTGTCGCTGCCGCCGAAGTAGTCGAAGCCGAACGACTCCGGTCCCCGGTCCTGGCCGACGTGCCACTTCCCGACGTAGCTGTTCTCGTAGCCCGCGTCGGCGAGCAGTTCGCCGAACGTGGGGAGGTCGGTCGGGAGGTCCCGCCGGATCGCGTCGGCCTCGTGGCTGTTGTTCAGCATGCCGTGGGCGTGGGGGTACAGCCCCGTCAGCAGCGAGGCCCGCGCGCTCGTGCAGATGCTGATCGGGGTGTACGCCCGGTCGAACCACGTCCCCTCCCGGCGCAGGCGGTCGACGGCCGGCGTCTCGACGGGCAGGCCGTCGGGCGAGACCAGGTCGGCGCGCTCCTGGTCGGTCAGCAGAAACAGGACGTTGGGCCTCCGGTCGGGCATCGCCCGAGAATAGCCCCGGGACGGAGGTAGGTCTGACGGGTGCGCCGACCCGAGCGGTTCACACGTAGTCGTCGTAGGTCGGACGGTCGCGCTCGCCGGGGAATTCGTCCACGGGGACCGCCGTCTGGTCGCCGCTCTCCATGTCCTTCACCGTCACCTCGTCGTTCTCCAGGTCGCGCTCGCCGACGATGACGACCGTCTCCGCGTTGATCGAGTCGGCGTAGCCCATCTGCGCGCCGAAGCTTCGCCCCGCGACGTCCGCCTCGACGACGTTGCCGCGCGCGCGCAGGTCGCGGGCGATCTCGGCGGCGACGGGTCGGGTGTCGCCCACCGAGAGCACGTAGTAGTCCGTCGAGACGGCCTCCTCGGGCCAGACGCCCGCGCGCTGGAGCAGGAGGGGGAGCGTCGAGTTCATCACGCCGACGGCGAAGCCGACCGCGGGCGTGGGCTGGCCGCCGAAGCTCTCGATGAGGTCGTCGTAGCGCCCGCCGCCGAAGACCGCCCGCCCGACCTCGCCGGTGGAGTCGAAGCACTCGAAGACGACGCCCGTGTAGTAGTCAAGCCCGCGGGCCGTATCGAGCGAGAGCGTGCAGTACCGCCGCGCGCCGAAGTCCTCGGCGGCCGCGAGCACTTCGCGCAGGTTCTCGACGGCCGCCGCCACATCGTCGGTCCCCGCGAACTCGACCACCGCGTCGAGGTCGCCCGCGTCCAGCAGGTCCGCGAACGACTCCGCCTGGGCGAGGTCGAGCCCCGCGTCCACGAGCAGGTCGTGGTACGCCGCGCGCTCTAGCTTCTCGCTCTTGTCGACGGCGCGGATGGCCGCCGGCACGTCCACGTCGGCGTCCATCGACCGGAGGACGCCCCCGAGGATGTCGCGGTGAGAGACGCGGAATTCGAAGTCGTCGTCGTCGAGGCCGCAGGCGGTGAGCGCGTCCGCGGCGGCCGCGAGGATCTCCGCGTCGGACTCGGGCGCGTCGGAGCCGAAGATGTCGACGTTCGTCTGGTAGAACTCGCGGAACCGGCCCTGCTGGGGCTCCTCGTAGCGCCAGAACGGGCGCGTCGAGTACCACTTGATGGGCTTCGACAGCTCCTGCTGGCGCTCGACGACCATCCGCGCCACCGTCGGCGTCAGCTCGGGCGTCAGCGACACCTCGCGGCCGCCGTGGTCGGTGAAGGAGTACAGTTCCTCGACGATCTCCTCGCCGCTCTTGTCGACGTACAGCTGCGTGCGTTCGAGGGCGGGCGTGGCGATCTCGCGGAAGCCGTAGCCGGCGACGGCCGACTCGACCGTGTCGACGACCTCCCGGTGGGCGGCCATCGCGCCGGGGTAGAAGTCGCGGAACCCCTTGATGCGCTCGTACATACGCTGAAATCGCAAAGCGGACACTTCAACGACGCGGTCGTCCGCCACGCCGCGGCACGACGGCGCGGACGACGGACGTACACCACCCGCAGCCGACGGCGTGCAGGCGCAGGCTCCGACTTGATGCGTCGGGCGCGCGTAGCTCGAATCGAGCCATGACTGACCGACCGCTCTCCGAGGCGAAGGTCGCCGTCTTCCTCGCGCCGCGAGGCACCGAGGAGGTCGAGTTCACCGAACCGAGGCAGGTCGTCGAGGACGCCGGCGCGACCGTCGACGTCGTCGGTGCCGAGACCGGCGAGGTGCAGACGGTCAACGACGACCTCGAGCCGGGCGGGACGTACGAGGTCGAGTCGACCTTCTCTGCGGTCTCTCCGGAGGACTACGACGGGCTGATCGTCCCCGGAGGCGCGGTCGGGGCGGATCAGCTCCGGGCGAACGACGATGCGGTGGACCTGGTCCGCGGGTTCGCCGACGCGGGGACGCCGATGGGCGTGATCTGTCACGGCCCCTGGACGCTGGTCGAGGCGGGCGTGGTCGACGGCCGGACGCTGACCTCCTACCCGAGCCTCCGGACCGACGTCCGCAACGCGGGCGGCGAGTGGGTGGACGAGGAGGTCGTCACCGACCGTGGACTCGTGACCAGTCGGGGCCCCGACGACCTGCCCGCCTTCTGTGACGCGATCGTCGAGGCGTTCGCGGAGAGCGGTCGGTAAGCGCAGGAGGGGCGGCGCGGTGCGGTGTCGTCGCGCTGGCCGGCGCTGGTCGAGGGATGCCCGCCGCGGGTTGCCCGACCAGCGGCGGTGAGAGTAGCGGTGAGCGACGGTCGCCTACCGCCGCCGGATGTTGAAGCTCTTCGAGTCCGGGGTCAGCTCCTGGAGGAGTTCCTTCATCTGTTCCTCGTCGATCTGGCCCTGCACGCGGCCGCTCTGGGCGAGCGCGACGAGTTGCTGTTCGATCTGCTCGCCGCGCTCGGGCTTCGACATCTTCACCGTGTTGAGGCGCTTTCGCGCGCCGTCGGTGAGGTACTGCCGCAGGAGGGCCTTCTTCTGAGCCTCTGCCTGCTCCTGCTGGGCCCGCATGGCCTCCTCGTCCATCTCCTGGCCCTGACCCTGGCCCTGCTGATCGCGGAGCTGTTCCATCTTCTTCCGTCGGAGTTCCTCTAGTTCGTCCTCGTCGGGCATAGCTGGTCCTTGGAGAGTATCCCACAAAACCGTGACGCCGTGGATCTACGCGTACCGTTCCAGTTCGGGTCGGTCGAGTTCCTCGAGCACGTCGCTCGCGGTGGCGTCGAGCAGCGCGCGACCCTCGCCGGTCACGCGGCGGCCCTCGCCCTCGGCGGTCTCGATGTACCCCGCCTCCTCGAGCTGCTGGAGGATGGTGCGGATGATCTTCCCGCTGGCCTTCGCCTTGCGGTCGGGGCGGACGCGGTATCGCGTCGACCCCTGTTTCGCGTCGCCGTAGAACGACCGCAGGCGGTCGATCCCGACGGGGCCGTCGATGGCGACGCGGCGCAGGAGGCTCGCCGCGCGCACGTTCCAGAAGTCCTCCTGCTCGGGCGGCAGTTCGCGGGAGACGCCGGTCTTCGTGAACGTCGCCCACTCCGGTTCGTCCAGGTCGAGTTCCTCGGCGACGGCCTCGATGAGGTCGTCGGCCGGGACGTCGTAGAACGTCGTCATTACCCCTACGTCCGCCGCGCGCCGTTTAAAGACGTCGATGGCTCGTCGCGAACGGCGTGCTCGGCGCTCACACGAGCCACGCGGACCACCCCTCGACGGCGAGCCATCCCCCCAGCGCGAGCAGGGCGACGCCGCTCGCCGCCCGCAGGCGCGCCGCGTTCGCGTCGAGGACCTCCCCCGCGCGACCCGAGAGGAGCGCGACCGCGCTCAGGTAGCACAGCGTGAGGAGGGCGTAGGTCGCGCCGAGCGCGAACAGCGAGGTTCGCGTCCCGAGCGCGGGGACGGCGAACTGCGGGAGGAACGCGAGGAAGAACAGCGCCACCTTCGGGTTGAGGACGTTCACCAGCACGCCCCGGGCGTACGGGCGGCCGGTCTCGGCGTCGGTCTCGACCCGTTCGCGCGTTCGGAGCGTCCGGATCCCCAGGAACACGAGGTACGCGGCCCCGGCGAGCTTCACGAGCGCGTACGCGAGCGGCGACTCCCTGACGAGCACCGACAGGCCGACCGCCGCGAGCGTCGCGTGGACCAGCACGCCGGTGCTCACGCCGGCCGCGGAGCGCACGCCCGCCGCCCGCCCGCGATCGATCCCCTGCGAGAGGACGAACATCGTGTCCGGCCCCGGCGTGAGGATCAGCGCGACCGCCGCGGGGAGAAAGAGGGCGAGCGCGTCGAGCGCGGTACCGGGCATGTCGTCCTGGTATCGACGGTCGATCGTACTTACGCGCTCCGGACGACGCTCCGCGGCCCGCCGACGCGCTTCGTTCCCCGATCGCGATAGCCTCCGCTCCGTTCGACGCCGCTACCGTCCGGCGACCAGCCGCCGAAGCCCGGTCCCGAAGAGGAACCCGGCGGTTCCGAGGGCGACTCCCGCGAGGACCGCGATCGCGACCGCGAGGCCGTACAATTCGAGGGGGGTCGCGGAGGTGAGGCCGACCCCGACGCGATTCAGCGTCGCACCGAGGACCGGGAGGGAGACGAGGAGCCAGCACCCGACGATTCCCTCGTTCGCGTACGCGTAGAGCGCGGCGCTCGCGAACGCGAGGACGAACCCGCCGACGATGACGTCGACGCCGAGGTCGTACGCGGCCTCGGAGAGGCGCGGGAAACGCCAGAGGACGTACGAGAGAACGAACAGCGCGACCGCCACGACGATCCCCCACCGGGAGCGCGTTCGGTCGCGACCGAGCAGGGAACGACCGTCGATCGCCAGTCCGGGGCGGTGCGACGTCACGAACCGTGCTAACACACCGATCGGTAAAGTTCTTGTGTACGTTCACGTGCGCCCGGCGCTACAGCGCGTCCGCGCCCCAGGTCACGGTGACGAGGCCGCCGATGAGGGTGGGAAGCCAGTAGGTCGCGGTGCGGTGGACGAGCACCGCCGCGCCCGCGGTGACGGGATCGACGCCGAGGGCGACCAGCAGGGTGATGAGCACCGTCTCGATGCCGCCGAGCCCGCCCGGCAGGGGGGTGATGCTGGCGATGCTCCCGATAGGAATGACGAGCAGCGTCGCCGCGAACGCCACCGGCTCGGCGGACGAGAGGGCGTAGATCGAGAGCCACAGGGACGTCGAGAGGGCGAGCCACCCGAGGGTGGCGAACCCGAGCGCGAGCAGCAGGTTCTCGCGGTCACCGGCGACGCGTTCGACGGCGACGAAGAACCCGTCGACGCGGGCGTAGACGGTGTATCGACTCGGCGCGGTCCGCCCCGGGATCAGCCGGGCGAACGCCCTCGAGACGGGGGTGAGAACGTCGGTCAGGCCGTCTCTCACCTCGTTCCGGTACCGCCAGCCGAGGACGAGTCCGGCCGCGAGGGCCGTCGCGATGAGCGCGAGCGAGACGGCGGCGGCCCGCAGGTGGCGGCCGAGCGCCGCCGTCGCCGCGAAGTAGGCGATGCCGATGGCCGCGAACGAGAGCGACGGGACGAAGTTGAGGGCGTCGACGCTCGCGATGGCCGCCAGCCCCGTCTCGTACTCGTTCTCGGTGACGTCCGCGATGAGGTAGGCGGTGATGGGTTCGCCGCCGGCCTGTCCGAACGGCGTGACGTTGTTGGCGAACGTCGCCGCGAGGTAGACCAGCACCGCGGTCGTCGCCCGGACCGGCGTCCCGATGACGGCCAGGACTACCCGGAGCGATAGCCCCCACGCCAGCAGCCACGCGGCGGCGACGAGCGGGAGGAGCGCGACGACGCGGGGATCGGCCATGGACACGGCGTTCACGATCGGTCCGAGGCCGACGAAGCCGAACGTGAGGAGGAGGACCGCCAACGCGGCGAGGAACCCGAGGACCGTCGCCCGCAGGTTGACGTTCATACCTCCATCGCGGGGGAACGCTTATTCAAGCCACCGAACCGGAACGCGTTTTCGCCCCCCGACGAGTACCGGTGACATGGACGAACGCGCCGCGCTCGCGCTCATCGACGAGACGCTCCCCGCCGCAGGCGACGACGCCGCGGTCGTCGACTCGCTCGTGATCACGACCGACATGCTCCACGAGACGACCGACTTCCCCGACGGGACGACCCGCTACACCGCCGGCTGGCGCGCCGTCGGCGCGTCGCTCTCCGACGTGGCGGCGATGGGTGCCCGGGCGACCGCGGCCGTCGCCGTCTACGGCGCTCCCGAGTTCGACCCCGAGGCACTCTCCGCGTTCCTCCGGGGCGCGCGCGACGTCTGCGACGACGCCGGCGCGGAGTACGTCGGCGGCGACCTCGACGGTCACGAGGAGTTCACCGTCGCCACCACCGCGCTCGGCGAGACGGCGACCCCCGTCCGCCGCTCCGGGGCGACGCCCGGCGAGACGGTCTGCGTGACGGGCACGCTCGGGCGCAGCGGGGCGGCGGTCCGCCTCTTCCCCGACGACCCCGAGCGCGCGAACGACCTCTTCCGGTTCTCGCCGCGGGTCGCCGCCGGACGGGCGATCGCGCCCCACGCGGGCGCGATGATGGACTCGAGCGACGGTCTCGCCCGGTCGCTCCACCAGCTCTCCGCGGCGAGCGACTGCGGGTTCGAGGTCGGGTACGACGCCCTCCCCGTCGACGGGAGCGTCCGCGACGTCGCTGACGGCCCGGACGACGAGCGCGACCTCGCGATCTACTTCGGGGAGGACTTCGAACTCGTGTTCACCACGGACGACCCCGGCGCGGCCCGCGAGGCGTCGCCGACGCCGGTCTCCGCGATCGGGACCGTCACGGACGCGAGCGAGGGGGTGGTCCTCGACGGCGAGGTGCTCCCGGACCGGGGGTTCACGCACAACTAGTCTACACGAACCGGAACGGGACCGGCGTGAAACAGAGCAGGCCGAGGACGAACGTGACGACGCCGACGACCATGCGCTTGCGGTCGAGTCCGTCGTCGTGGACGGGGTGGGCCGGGCCGGCGTACGCGAGGCCCATGGCGATGACCCCCCAGAGAAACCACAGCGAGATGGCCTGTAGCGCCTCGTGCCGGACGAGGAGCAGGTACGCGCCGAGCCCGAACAGCCCGGCGGGGACGAGCGCCGCGACGGTCTCCTGGCGCTCGCCGAGCATCGCGCGCACGAGGTGCCCGCCATCGAGCTGGCCGACGGGCAGGAGGTTGAGGAAGGTGACGAACATGCCGACCCACCCGCCGACGACGACCGGGTTGACGCGCAGCTCCCCGGCGTAGCTCAACGGTCGCCCCGTCAGCGCCGCGATGAACCGGATGAGCGGCGGGTAGTTCAGCGAGTCGATCTGGAAGATGGGGCCCGCCGGGACCGGATCGAGGTGGAGCCCGACGGCGGTGACGACGACGGCAGCCGCCAGCCCGGCGAGCGGGCCGGCGACGCCGATGTCGAACAGCGCCTTCCGATCGGGGATGCGGCCGTCCATCTTGATGACCGCGCCCATCGTCCCGAAGATGGTCGGGATGGGGATGAAGTAGGGGAGGCTCGCGTTCACGCGGTAGTAGCGGCTCATCACGTAGTGACCGAGTTCGTGGACGCCGAGGACGCCGAGAACGGCGATGGCGAACGGCCACGCCCGCAGCAGCGTTCGCGGATCGCCCAGGCTCACGTCGTAGCCGTACCACTCGAGGCCCGCGAAGAGCGTGGTCACGACGGTCAGTAGCGCGAAGGCGATGTTGAGCCACGGGACGCCGTCGATCCCCGAGGAGTGCGGCGTGGCGACGAGGGCCGTCCGACGGTCCTTCACCTCGACCCCGGTTATCGGGTCGGTCTCGCTGTCGGTGACGGTGGTGAGGCGGACCTCGTAGCCGCGGTCGCGGAACAGCGGCCAGACGTGTCGTTCGAGCACGTCCGGGGCGACGGTCGGTTCGCCGAAGTAGAACAGCGTGTCGTCGTCGTCGCGTCGCACCTCGACGACGCGAAACACCGACCGGAACCGTTCGACGGGCGGACCGCCTACTGGTTCGTCGACGTCGTCCATCGAGGTGAAACGAGGGGTGCCGTGGGTATAAAGCCCCTGTCCGGCGTCGCGGGCGCGGGGCGTCGGTGTGTGCCGTTCTCGTGCGTTGCGCTTGCGGTTCCCTGACCGAGCCGGCGTGCGACGCCTACGCGAGGCTGACGCGCCACGTGGTGGCGCTCGTGTAGGACCACTTCTCGATGGTCAGGTCGTTGGGGGTGTCGCGGAGTTTGACCATCAGGGCACCGATCTCCTTCGGCGTGAGGCCGACGTCGTCGGAGATGAACTTGCCCTTGAAGTAGATCTCGCCGTCGGCCGCTCGACGGTGGAGGTACGTGCGGAGGCGGTCCTCTTTGCTCTCGGTGGTCGCGTGCTCGGCGGGTGCAGTTGCGCTCATGTGCTGAACCTCGTCAGTCGCTTTCGTTCAGGGGGTGATATACCGGGAGGAATCTTAGCCTCGGTTCGCGATTATTCGCCGTGAAATCGCGTAAAGCTCGGCCTTAACGAACTCTCGAATTCGGAGTAGACGTTTTACGAGCCTATCTAACGTTTTATTTAGAATACCTAATGAAAGAATATATATATATAATATTACGTGCAGGAATTATAAGGTAGATATTGCCGGTTACCCGTCGCTCTCGTTGGCGGCGACGCACCGGGGCGCGTCGGCGCGCGCCTCACTCCCGATCGTGGACCCAGAACTCCTCGTCGACCGTGACCTCCCGTTTGAAGATCGGGACCTCGTCCTTCAGGCGGTTGATGCCGTCCTCGACGGTGCGAAACGCCTCCTCGCGGTGGCCCGCGAGCACGACGACGAAGACGATGTCCTCGCCGTCGCGGACGACGCCGGTCCGGTGGTGCATCAGCACCTCGAAGACGCCCTCGCGCTCCGCTAGCTCCCCGCAGATCTCGTCCATTCGCGCCTCGGCGACGCCCTCGTACTTCTCGAACTCCAGTAGTTCCGTCCGGGCGTCGTCCTCGCTGTCCTTCGCGCGCACCCGACCGGTGAACGTCGCGACGGCCCCCGATCGCTCCGCCCTCGGCGACCGCTTCGCCTCGGCGACGAGCGATTCGAGCGTCTCCCGCGGCTCCGTCCCCTCGATGACGGCCGCGAGTTCGTCGAGGTCCGCGCGGTCCGCGCGCGAAACGGTCGCGAGCGGTTCGTCCACTCCACCGTCGTCCGTTGCGCTCTCGTCCGCCTCTCCCGCGACGATCGTCGGGAGGCGGGCGTCCGCGACGCCGTCGAGCAGGCAGTACTCGTGCTCCGGAGCCAGCCCGTCGATCGCCTCCTCGAGGTTGCGCGGCGGACCGTGGATCGTCGATCCGCCGGGGCCGAGTCCGACGACCGCGGCCGCGCCCGCCTCGCGGAACGCGGCGACGCCCTCGAACCCCGGGGCGGGGTCCTCGGGGAGCGCGGAGACGACGGCGACGGTCCCCGAACGCGAGAGCCGGGAGGCGAGCCGGTCGGTGAGCGCCGTCGACTCCTCGCCGACGACGGCGACTGTGTACATACGTGAACCAACGCTCCCGCGGGGGCTTTACGGTTCCCCTCCGCCGCCTCAGGTGAGCAGCTGCGGGCCGAACACCATCAGGAAGACCCCGGCGAGCATCGTCATGCTGATGACGGTCGTGATGGCGGTCGTGAGCCGCCGCCGCCCGCCGTTCGGCAGCGGGAGCCGCGAGACGACCGACTCGGTGCTCGTCCGGAGGATGTGGCCGCCGTCGAGCGGGAACGTCGGGATGCAGTTGAAGAACCCGAGGTTGAGGTTGATCCACGCCACCCAGAAGAGGACGTTCGCCAGCAGGAACACGCCGCCGCCGAGGAACGCCAGCGGTCCCTGCACGACGTAGAAGTCGGTGATCGGCGCGACGAACCCGGCGAAGTTGTACGTGAGCCCCTGCGCGCCGACCGCCCCGACGAACGGGAGGAACAGCGCGAACGCGACGCGCTGGAAGAAGGAGCCGACGCTCCAGCCGTCCTGCGAGAGCACGGCGAGGTACCGGGCGGCCGGGTAGGGCTGGATCCCCGTGTCGTCGACGCCGATGCCGCCCGTGCCCTGGCGAAGCGCGATCCCGAGCGTGCCGCCCTCGACGCCCTCCGTCCGGCCGAGGGTCACCTCCACGGTCCGCGGCTCGCCGTCGACGTAGACCTGCACGGAGACGGTGTCGCCCGGGCTCGTCCGCTGGCGGACCTCGTTCAACTGCTCGTAGGTGACGACCCGCTCGCCCGCGAATCGGGTGATGATGATCGTGTGCTCGCCGCCGGTCGGGACGTGCTCGGCGAGCGCGCCGTCGGGGGTCACCGACTCGACGTACGCGCCCCCGACCATCTCGAACGTGCCGCCGGTGGTTCGGACCGTCGAGACGGCGCTCTCGGCGAGCGCGTCGTAGAACTCGCCCTCTGTGTTCACGGACCGGCCGTTCACCGCTTCGATCCGCGGCGGTCCCCCGCTCGCGTCGAGGTCGCCGACGACGCTCGGCGTGGTGCGCGTGAGCAGGAGGTCTCGCTCCAGCGTCACCTGCCGCTCCCCGTCCACCGTGACCTGCACGGCCCGCCCGGCGTCGAGCATCGCGGCGTCGAGTTCGGCCGCGCCGTCCACACGCTGACCGTTCACCGCGGTGATGCGGTCGCCGCGCTCGATGCCCGCGGCCGCCGCCGGGGAGTCCGGGACGACGTCGCCGACGGCCGCCCCCGGCGCGACGGCGATCGAGCCGACGACGGGCCCGAACAGGAGCGCGAACGCGAGGACGGCGACGGCGAAGTTGTTCGTCACGCCCGCGGCGAACATGCGCGTCTGCGCCCCGCGGTCCGCGCGGTTCCGCGACTCCTCGTCCGGTTCGACGAACGCGCCGACCGGGACGATCGTCAGCAGGGCGAGGCCCATCGACTCGATGCGGATGTCGCCGACGCGGCAGAACAGGCCGTGGCCCCCCTCGTGGACCACGAGGCCGACGAGCAACCCGAGGACGATCTCCGGGGCGACCGACAGCGGGAGGAACTCGTTGACCCCGGGGATGACGAGGACGTTCTGCGGCTCGGTGACGGGGCTCGGCTGCGGGTTCGTGAGCGCGGTGATGCCCGCGAAGAGGACGGCGAAGAAGGATCCGAACATCACGACCAGCGCGATGCCGATCCCGAAGTTCCCCCACGCCCGCCAGAGGCGCTTCGGGCGGGCGAGGCGGTCGAGCAACACCTTCCCCCGCTGCGTGTGGATCGTCGTGATGGGACCGGAGATGCGGACGGAGTCGGGCAACAGCCCCCGCGCCCGGAGGGCCATCGCGACCAGCATGTAGAGGACGACCCCGGTGGCCACCAGTACCAGCGTACTGACCATTGGTGTCAGAGAGGGTCGTTCACCCTAAGAGGGTTTGGTTCCGGGGACCGCACCGCTACGGCCCACTTCAGGACTCGCGGCGCAGTCGCCCCACGACGAACTCGCGTTCGAGCGACGCGAGGAACGGTCCCAGCCGCGGTCCCTGCTCCTCGTCGAGGAACAGCCGGTAGCCGGTCGCGAAGAGGTCGCCGACCTCGACGCCCTCGGCGCGGGCCGTCTCGTAGATGGCCGACTGGACGTCCTCGCCGTCGTCCAGGCCCCCCTCGATCTCAGCGGCGAGCGCGTCGAGCGCCGCGGCAGTCGCCTCGTCCACCTCGACCGGGGGGAGGTCCTCCGCGAGGCGGTAGTTGTACTCGTTGTCGGTTCGCTCGGCCCACGTCCGCGCCTTCTCGACCCTGGCGAGCGCGTCCTCGACCGCCCGGTCGGGCGCGTCGTCGGGGACGTGCCCGGCGCGGCGGGCCATCGCCTCGCGCAGGTCCTCGTCGTCGGTCATCCCGAGCACGGCGGCGAAGGTGTAGGGCAGGCGCACGCGCTCCGGGCGGACCGCGTCCACGGTCATGGGGTAGGCGCGCTCGGCGATCGCGCGCTCCTGGTCCGTCCCCCCGACCTCGTCGAAGTAGATCGCCTCGAAGCGGTCGAACTCGTCGACCAGCTGATCGAGCGTGCGCACGTCGAAGTCGCGGGCGCGCTTCGGCGGCTTCGTGAAGAAGTAGCGGAACACCTCGACCTCGAGCATCGAGAGCACCTCGTCGACGGTGATGACGGTCCCCTTCGAGGAGGAGAGCGCGTCCCCGTTGTAGGTGAACCACTCGTAGACCATCGGGACCGGCGGCTCGAAGTCGAGAACCGTCCGGGCGACGTGCTCACCGCTGGGCCAGGACCCCTCGGCGTGGTCCTTCCCGAACGGCTCGAAGTCGACGCCGAGGACCTTCCACTGGGCGGGCCACTCGAAGCGCCACGGGAGCTTTCCCTCCCGCAGCGTGGCGGTCCCCTCGTGGCCGCACCCCTCGATCGTCCGGTTGCCCGCCTCGATGTCCGCGCAGACGTAGTCCACCGTGCCCGCGTCGAGGTCGACCCCCGTCACGGCCTCGGTGATCTTCCCGCAGTCGGCGCAGATCGGGTTGAACGGGACGTACTCCTCGTCGACCTTCTCCTGGTACGTAGAGAGCACCTCGCGCGCGAGGTCGCGCTTCTCGAGCAGTTCGCGGGTGACTCCCTCGAACTCGCCGCGCTCGTAGAGGTCGGTGTTCGAGACGACTTCGATGGGCACGTCCATCGCCTCCGCCATCTTCCCGAGCAGCCGCGTCTGGTGGTCGCCGAAGGAGTCACAGCAGCCGAAGGGGTCGGGGACGTTCGTCAGCGGCTTGCCGAGGTTGCGCCCGAGCGCCCCCGGGTTCTCCGTCTCGCCGAGCGAGACGACCTCCCAGTCGAGGGTCGCGAGGGTGCGGGGCACTCCCCGGAGGGGGTCGCGGTCGTCGCTCGTGAACACCTGTCTGACCTCGCGGCCCCGGTCGCGGAGCGCCTCCGCGACGAAGTAGCCGCGCATGACCTCGTTCAGGTGGCCGATGTGGGGGACGCCCGAGGGGGAGACGCCGCCCTTTATCACGATCGGCTCCTCGGGGTCGCGCGCCTCGATCTCGTCGGCGACGGCGTCCGCCCAGAACGCGCGGTGGGCCGCGCCGGGTTCCCCGCGCTCGGCGTCGTCGGCCGCGAGCGCGTCGTCGTCGACGCTCACGGTCGCCACCTCGCGTCGAGTCGATCGGCACCCCTCACGGGACGACCTCCGTCCCCTCGTGTTCGCCGTCGGCGATGGCCCAGCGGACCGCCTCGGGGTTCGTGCCGTCGAGGACGAGCGTCCGCGTGCCCGAGCGCTGGATGATCTTCGCGGCCAGCAGGTCGACCGGCGCGTTGCTCCCCGCGCTCATGTCGATCTCCGCGATGATGTCCACGAGGTCGTCGGTCGACACCTCGTCGTAGTGGATCGCGTCGGGGTGCTCGTCCGGGTCGTCGCTGTAGACGCCGGGGACGCTCGTGGCGTAGACGAGCAGGTCCGCGCCGACCGTCTCGGCGAGCGCGGCGGCCACGGCGTCGGTCGTCTGGCCGGGGACCATCCCGCCCATCACCGGGACGTCGCCCCGGGAGATCGCCTCGGCCGCCTTCTCGTACGTCTCCGGCGGCGTGGGCGCGGCCCGTCCGTGGAGTGCGGCGATGAGCAGGCGGGCGTTCAGGCGCGTGACGCCGATCCCGAGCTGGTCGAGCGCCATCTCGTTGGCGTCGAGGACGCGCCCCGCTCGGATGTAGTCGCGCGCGACGCGCCCCCCGCCGACGACGAGCCCGAGTTCGTGGCCCGCTCCCAGGAGCGACCGGACGACGTCCGCGTAGGCCGCGACCCGTTCGCCGTCGAGTTCCGGCACGAGGACGCTCCCCCCGATAGAGACGACTGCTCTCATTGCCGTGGCGTAACCGGGTGGGCCGCTTAAGAATTGTCAAGCGCCGACGAGCGTGTCGTCGGGGCGACGGATCGCGTTCCCGCCTCCGGACGCGCCGCCGGCGACCGAAACTCCAAACGTCCTTATCGGGGCCGTTCCAACCCCCGGTATGCCGAAACCACCGCGGACGGACGAGGGCTGGTACGCCCTCCACGACTTCCGAACCGTCGACTGGGACGCGTGGGAGGCGGCGAGCGACGAAGCGCGCGAGCGCGCCGTCGAGGAGGGCGTCGAGTACCTCCGCGCGCACGAGGACCTGGCCGACGCCGACGAGGGCGGCTCGGCCGTCTTCTCGATCCTCGGGCACAAGGCCGATCTGCTGATCGTCCACCTCCGGCCCACGACGGCCCACCTCGACACCGCGGAGCGGCGCTTCGAGCGGACCGCCCTCGCCCGCTTCACCGAGCAGACCTCCTCGTACGTCTCGGTCACGGAGGCCTCGGGCTACTCGGAGTCCGCGCGCGCCTACTTCGAGGAGGGCCCGGAGGCGGTCGATCCCGGCCTCCGGCGCTACATCCGGTCGCGCATCGAGCCGTCCATCCCCGACGCCGAGCACGTCTGTTTCTACCCGATGGACAAGCGCCGCGAGGAGCCCCACAACTGGTACGACCTCCCGTTCGACGAGCGCGCCGAGCTGATGTCCGCCCACGGCGACATCGGCCGGGGGTACGCCGGGAAGGTCACGCAGATCATCACCGGGAGCGTCGGCCTCGACGACTACGAGTGGGGCGTCACCCTCTTCGCCGACGACCCGACGGAGATCAAGCACCTGCTCTACGAGATGCGATTCGACCCCTCCTCCTCGCGCTACGCCGAGTTCGGCCCGTTCTACTTCGGGCGGCGCTTCCCGCCCGCCGACCTCGGGGCGCTCCTCGCGGGCGAGCCGATCCCGACCGGCGAGGGCGCGAGCGAGGACGGGGCGACGGACGACGCCCTCCGCGCGGAACTCGACGCCATCGGCGCGGAGGTCGAGGCGGGTTCGCACGTCGTGCTCGTCCGCTCCGAGGCCGACGCGGACGAGGTCGAGGAGGCGGTCTCCGGCCTCCGGGGGAACTTCGACCACTACGACAGCCACCGCGGCACGACCGTCCACGGGACCGACGAGGGCGCTGCGGTCGTGAGCGCGTGGGAGACCGAGCGCGCCGCCGACACCGCCGCCGGCTTCCTCGCGGACCTCCCCGGGGTCGTCGAGCGGACGACAGGCGCGGTCGGGGGCGGCTCCGGCGGTGACGCGGCCGGCGGTGACGCGGCCGGCGCGACCGGGGCCGAGACGTCCGGGGCCGGGGCGTCCGGGACCGACGGGGCGGCGGACGCGGACGACATCCGCGACGAACTCGCGGACCTCGGCGTCTACGCCGGTACGCCCCACGGCGAGGACGTCCACGCGCTGGTGCTCTACTCGGAGGCCGACCGCGACGACCTCGTCCCCGAGGTCGAGTCGCTGCGCGACGGCTTCGACCGCTACGACACGCACGTCGGCACGTCCGTCTACGAGGCTCGCGGGCGCGACCGTCGCGCCGTGGTGAGCATCTGGGAGACGGCGAGCGCCGCGGACACCGCGGGCGGCTACCTCGCAGACCTCCCCGGGGTCGTCGCGCGGGCGGGCGAGGAGTCCGGGTTCGGCACGATGGGCATGTTCTACACCACCAAGCCCGAGTACCGCGAGGACTTCGTCGAGCGGTTCGCCGCCGTCGGCGACCTCCTCGACGGGATGGAGGGCCACGTCGAGACCGACCTGATGGTGAACGTCGAGGACGAGAACGACATGTTCATCGCGAGCCAGTGGCGCGGGCGCGAGGACGCGATGGCGTTCTTCCGCTCGGAGGCGTTCCGCGACACCGTGCAGTGGGGCCGGGACGTGCTGGCGGATCGACCGCGACACGTGTTCCTGGCATAGGAACCGACGCCGACTCGCCCGCTCCCTCGTGCGGTTCCACCGCGACTGGCTTCGAGGGCATGCCGTCGCCGGCCGAGCGATTAACGCCCCGACGATCGTACCCCGAGGCGGGATCGACGCATGGTCTGGGAATTCCAGTGTCCGGTGGACGACTGCGAGTACTCGAACAGGGACAACGAGGAGGCGGTGGTCGTCGAGGGCGCGCAGGAGCACGTGCGCGACGCGCACGGCGACATGCCCACCCGGGACGAGGTCGAGCAGTACGTGATCGGCCCCGGGTGAGCTCTGCCCCGTCGCCCCTCGATTTTATCTACCAGGACGGGACCAGCGTCCCCGTGACCTGAAGGCTCGCCGCCGACGGCCTCGCGGGAGCGCGGCGCACCCGTCGGCGATCCCCCGACCAGCGCGTCGCCTGTTCGCCATCCTCCGTTCGTCACCTCTCCCCTCGTCACCCCCTCCCCTGTCACCCTCTCCGCCCGCGAACCGCCGGAGCGATATAGCCGGAGCGACTGCTACCCGCTATCGATGTCCCCGTGCGACGGAGTGCTGGACGACGAGACGGTCGGCGCGGCGCTGGTGACCTGCTCGGCCGTCGGGTTCGGCACGCTCGCCGTCCTCGGCGAGTACGCCTTCGCCGCGGGACTGAACGTCGCGTCCGTCCTCGCGCTACGCTTCTCGATCGCCACGGCGCTCGTCTGGCCGCTCCTGCTCGTCGCGCGTTCCCGTGCGGGTGATCTCGCCTCGCTCCGCCTGCGGGGACGGACGCTCGCGATAGCGGTGCTGCTCGGTCTCGTCGGCTACACCGGACAGAGCGCGCTGTTCTTCCTCGGCCTCCGGTACCTCACCGCCGGGATGACGACCATCGTGCTCTACACCTACCCGGTGTTCGTGCTTCTCCTCTCGGCGACGGTGCTCGACGAGTCGCTCACGCGGCGGGATCTGGTCGCGCTTCCCCTCGCGCTGGGCGGCGTGCTGCTCGTCACGGGGGCGGATCCCGCCGGCGTGGATCCGACGGGCGTGCTGATCGTCCTCGGCAGCGCGGTCGTCTACTCGCTGTACATCGTCGTCAGTCGAGTGGCGCTCGACGCGACCGACGGGGTGGTGCTGAGCGCCTACGTCATGCCGGCGGCCGCGCTCTCGTTTCTCGCGCTCGGCGGTGCGACCGGGCGTCTGGCGCTCCCCGAGTCTCGACTGGGGTGGGCCGCGGTCCTCGGTATCGCGGTGCTCGCGACGGTGCTCCCCGTCTCGACGTTCTTCCTCGGGTTGCGCCGGATCGGGCCGAGCAGGACCGGCATCGTCAGCACCGTCGAACCAGCCGTCGCCGTGGCGCTGGGGGCGCTCCTGCTCGACGAACCGGTCACGCTCGCCACGCTCGTCGGGGGCGTGCTCGTGCTCGCGGGCGTCGTCCTCGTGCAGACGTGACGACCGGTCAGCGCGACTCGACGGCCGCGCCGGGGACGTTCCGCTTGACGCTCCTGATCCCCTGCACCGCGCCGTACCGCGACGCGTAGCTCCCGCCGGAGTCCGCGATGATGTTGCCGTTGTCGTGGACGAGCCGCCAGCGCCAGCGTCCGGCGCGGTCGCTGTACACCTCGAACGACGCCTGCGCGTCGGCGAGCGGAAGCTCGAAGGCCTCGCGCTCGGCGAGCGCGTCGAACGCCCGGGAGAGCTCGTCGGGTTCGATCCGCCGGGTTCGTTCGGTTCCGTCCCCCTCGGCCGAGAGCACGTCGGTCGATTCCGACGCCGCCGCTCCCTCGGGCGCGCCCGTCGGTTCGGTCGTGGCGCTGGGCGACGCTCCGTCGCGAGCCACCGCGACGCGCACCTCGCCGGCGACGCCGTCCCCGACGAGGTCCGCCACCGCCTCCTCCACCGCGGTCGTGGCGAACCCCAGCGACCCCTCGTCGAGCGCCACGTCGACGGTGACGCTCACGCGCGTTCGTTCATCCATGACAACAGGTAGGCGATGCGTGGATTTAACTGGTGTGCGGAGCGGTCCGCGAGGGGGTCTCGTAGCGACGCGTCCATCGCCGGCAGCGGGCCGACCTCAGCGCGTCCATCGCCGGACCGGTGGTGGATCGAAGACCGGTCGGGAACCCCCTCAGTCGCTCGCGTTGGCGTTGCCGTGGCCGTGGCCGTGGCGGTTCGCGCGCGAGGGCGGCGGGATCTGCGTCGTCTCCTCCGCGCGCTCGGGCGGGAGGACGCAGCGCGCCGGCTCGCGGTTGACGTGGGCGTACTGGCCCGGCGCGTTCGCGAGGTAGTGTGCGGGGTTCTCGGCGCTGTCGATGCGGGCGGCGCGGATCTCCCGGAAGCCCGCGATGCGCGCCCGGATGCCGCGCCAGTGGTGGCCGGTGGCCGACGGCACCGTGTAGGGGTGGGGCGGCCCCAGCGTCGGCTGGCGCGCCGCGATGGCGGCGCGGTTGACGTTCGCGGCGAGGTCGTCGTGGTCGATGAGGACGCCGACCCGGGCGTCCCGCGGTGCGCGCGCGGCGAGCAGGTCGAGTCCGAGGTGGAGCGCCCGATACTCGGCGACGTTGTTGTCGGGGACGCGATCGGACAGCGATCGGCGGGCGACGCACTGTCCGTCGCGCGTTTCGATGACGACACCGAGTCCGCCGCCCGATTCGCGGAACGACCCGTCGCACGCCAGGTAATAGTCGCGGTGGTGCGTGTGCGGGGGGTGTGCGATGTGCGGGGTGGGGGACTCGTCGAACAGGTCTCGCAGGGTCGGCCGTCCGTATGCGGCCATATCAAACGTACGACACTGATCGAATATAAACGTGTGCCCTGCCTCCGTCGAAACGTTCACCGGCCCCGCCGCCCGACAGTCGGTGTGCGCTACCGCAACCTCTCTCTGTTCCTGCTTCTCGCCGCCGTCTGGGGGTCCGCGTTCATGGCCATCAAGGCGGGTCTCGACCTGTACGGGTTCCCGCCGGTGCTGTTCGCCGCCGTCCGCTACGACGTCGCCGGGTTGGTGATGCTCGCGTACGCCCTCTACGTCCTCGACGACCCGCTCCCGCGAACGCGGCGACAGGTCGCCGACGTGCTCGTCGGTGCCGTCTTCCTCATCGCCGGCTACCACGCCTTCCTGTTCGTCGGCGAGCAGAACACGACGAGCGCCGCCGCCGCGGTCATCGTCTCCCTCTCGCCCGTGCTCACGACGGCCGTCGCCCGCGCGGCGCTCCCGAGCGAACGCCTCAGCGTCGCCGGGACCGCGGGCCTCCTGCTCGGTCTCCTCGGGGTCGCCGTCCTCTCGGTCCGCGACCCGTCGAACCTCCTCGCCGCGGGCGTCGTCGGTAAGGCACTCGTCTTCGCCGCGGCGCTGTCGTTCGCGTTCGGGAGCGTCGTCAGCCGTCGTCTCGACTCGGGGCTCCCCATCGAGTCGATGGAGGCGTGGTCGATGCTCGGCGGCGCGCTCCTGATGCACGCCCTGAGCGCCGCCCGCGGCGAACGGATCGAGCCGATGCTCGAGGCCCTCTCGGGACCGGACGCCCTCGGCGCGCTCGCGGCGCTCGGCTACCTCTCGCTGGTCGCCAGCGCGCTCGGCTTCCTCGTCTACTTCGACCTCCTCGACCGGCTGGGTCCCATCGAGATCAACCTGGTCTCCTACGTCGCGCCCGTCTTCGCCGCCGTCTCGGGCTTTCTCTTCCTCGGCGAACTCATCACGCTCCGGACGGCGCTCGGCTTTCTCGTCATCGTCGTCGGCTTCGTCCTCATCAAGCGCGAGGCGATCCGCGCGGAACTCGGGACGGTGCGGCGAGGATCGGGGGCCAGGACTGACGATTAGGGGACGTTCCGCGTCGAACGAGCCTCGACGCGCCGCGTCGCGACGCGTCCACGCGCGTTACCCCGCGGGCCGTCCCGCACCCGCTCCCTCCTCGAGGTAGTGTTCGACGAGTCGTCCCTCGGCGCGGTGGAGCACCTCACTGACGGTCGACTTCGCGAGCCCGACCTCCTCGGCGACGTCGGTGAGCGTGCATCGACGAGGGGTGTCGTAGTACCCGCGCTCGGCGGCGAGCGCGACGAGGCGGTGTTGCTGGTCGGTGAGCCGTCGGTCGTCCTCGGCCGAGCGGTAGACGGCCTCGACGGTGTGGTCGAGGCCGAAGCGGTCGAGCGACGTTCCGAGCGTCGAGAGGCGCTCGTGGGGGAGCGTCACGGTCAGCGTCGCCTCGCCGTCGCGGATGTCGACCGGGGGTTCGATGGGGACCCCGGCCATCCCGCTGGCGAACGCGAGCAGCGGATCGGGCGTCTCGAACCGGACGACTGCGCGGTCGTCGGCGCGCTCGACGACGTCGAGGGCGGTCACCCCCTCGTGGGCGCGCATCGCGTCGAGGAAGGCGGGGAGGTCGGGTGCGTCGACGGTGACGAGTCCGACGCCGCCCGTCGTCCGCGAGAGGACGGCGAGCACGCGGACGTACGCCTCCGGGTGGGCGGTCGTGACGTCCCGTACCCACGTCCCCTCGGGGAGCGACACGCGGAGTCGCGCGTGAGCCATACCTGTGGTCGGTCGCGTCCGGGGCATAGGCCTGTCGTCTGGCGTCCGCTCTCGCGTCGTCCTCGCGTCCGTCCTCGCGTCCGTCCTCGTATTCGTGTCCGTCCTCGTATTCGTGTCCGTCCTCGTATCCGTCCTCGTATCCGTCCTCGTATCGTCGCCCTCGCGTCCTCACCCACCCTGACGGCGGAGACGGCGACTAACAGCAGAACATGAAGGGGTAGACGAGCGCGACCCTGTCGCCGTCTTCGAGTTCCGCGTCGAACCCGCCGAGATGCTCGTTGAACCGACCGTTGACGAGGATGCGGGCGTACGCCCGGGTCTGCTCGCCCTCGGGGTTCTTCCGCCACGTGCCGGGGAGTTCGGCGGGCGGACGCGCCCACCCGCGGGCCGTCGAGTCCGCCTCCGTCTCGGCGATGAGCAGTTCGCGCAGGTCGTCGCCGTACTCGTCGAACAGCGCCGTCAGGAACGCCCGCAGCGTCGTCCCCTCGAAGGTGAACTCGAAGCGGGGCGTCCCGAGGGCGGTCCGGACGTGTCCGGTACACCGGACGTTCACCGTCGTCTCCCGTCGCCCCTCCGCGCGCTCGCGCTGGTCCGTCGCACTCATGACCGGAGGGAGGCGGCGCGGGAGCAAGGCAGACGTCCCGAACGTGTTCGGACACGGCGAACGCTATCGGCGGGCGATCCTCGGCGGTCGGTGGACGGTCTCCGACGATCGGTCGGCGGGATCAGCGGACGACCGTGACCGGGATCGAGGAGTGTCGGATGACGGACTCCGCGACGCTTCCGAGCAGGAGCCGGGAGACGCCCCGCCGTCCGTGGCTCCCCATGACGATCTGGTCGACGGCCTCGCGCTCGGCGTAGTCGACGATCGTCGCTGCGGGTCGCCCCGTCTCGACGATCGTCTCGACGGTCATCCCCCGGGATTCGGCCTCCTCCCGGGCCGCCGCGAGTTGCTCTTCCGCCCGCTCCCGGACGGTCTCGTACCAGACCTCGGCCGTCCCGGGTGCGTTCGCGCCGGTGGCGAAGCCCGAACTCGGATCGATGACCGTCAGCAGCGTCAGGCGAGCGTCGGGGAACGCCGACGCGACGTGTTCGAGCGCCCGCTCCGACGGCTCGGAACCGTCGATCGGGACAAGGACGTGGCGCATACGTGACCTCTCTCGACCGACGCTAATGACCCTTGCGCCGTGGTAGCACGACGTGAGGCGGCCGGGCGTTCGGGGCGACGGTCCCGGGCGGCTAGTCGCGGCCGTGTCGCGTCAGGCAGTGTGGGAGGCCGATGATCTCGACCGGTTCGGAGTTGTCGGGCGAGTAGACGACCATCTGTCCCTTCTCCATGTAGGGGACCTTCGACTCCAGGGTCGAGGGGATGTTCACCGACTTGATGGCGTCCTCGTCGCCGAGGTTGAGCACGATCGTCGTGTTCACCTGCTTGAAGATCGAATCCGCGATGTCCTGGGGGTCCTGCGTGATGAGAAAGAGGCCGAGTCGTTCCTTGCGCCCCTGTTTGGCCGCCTCGGTGAACTTCCCGATGACGCGCCGAGCCTGGACGCTCTCCGCGTCCGTGAGGAAGTTGTGCGCCTCGTCCATCCCCAGCACGAGCGGCGTCTCCTTGATGCGGTCGTAGCGCGGGCTGTTCGAGAGCTTCTGGTCGATGAGCAGGCTCGAGACCGCGAGGACGATCGTCTCCTTCGCCCGCGAGGAGGAGATGTGGTACGTCGGGACGACCGTCAGCCCGCCCGGGCGGACGAACCGGTGGATCAGGTCCGTGACGGCCGGGGCCTCCTGGTCGAACACGTCGCCGAAGCCGTAGACGCGGCGCTTGACGGCGTCGTAGGTCGCCTCGTGGACGCGCCCGGACTCGTGCAGTTCCTCGCGGAGCGCGGGGTCGTCGAGGAAGGAGGTGAACTCGTCGTAGGTTCCGCCGTCGCCGTAGTTCCCGAAGAAGCGATCGAGGAGGTACGACAGCGCGCCGTACTGGTTGTCGTTGAGGCCGGAGCCGGCGACCAGCCACTTGTTGTCCCGGACCATCGAGAAGGGGATCGTGAACGCCACCTGCTCGGCGTCGTGGTGGCTCGCCGAGTAGGAGGCGTCGCCCACCGTCGGGACGAACGCGACGGTGTCGTCGTGACCGCCGTGGGCGATCCCCTCGCGCTCGTAGCGTCGGGCCGTCTCGGCGTCGAGGTCGTCGTTGTCGTCGTGCATCTGTGCGTACTCGTCCTGCGGGTCGAACTGGACGACTGCGGGTCGGACCGTGCGGCCGCCGGACTCGATCGGGTAGACGCGTTCCCCGGCGAGGTACTGCCGGAGGACGTTCTTCGCCCCGTGTGTCTTCCCCGATCCCGTCCCGCCCGCGACGAGCGTGTGGCGGAAGACGAGCGGGTCGCCCGCCTCGTAGTCGTCCTTCAGGCGGTAGTCGATGGTCGGCGGTTCGGCCGCCGTCCTGACCGTCTCGCCGCCGACCGCGAGGTGCCCGAGGAAGACGCCCTCGCTCGGCATCTTGAGTCCCGTCTTGATCTCCTCGGCGTCGGTCGCGGGTCGGACGACCGTCTCCGGCCTCGGCACCCGATCCGGCATCCGACGCTTGAGTTCCCCGTCCTGTCGGTAGAGGACGGCGACGGGTTCGAGCGTCGCGATGAACTTGTAGTCCTGCTCGTCGATCCCGCCCGAGCGCATCGCGCGGCGGGCGTGGATCTCCGTCGCGTCGTCCGCGCGGAACTCCTGGGCGTACTCGAGGGCGGTCACGCGCGCGAACAGGCGCTCCCCATCGGGATACCGCGCGAGCAGGTACGTCCCGATGCGCACCGCCCGGCGGTTCCCCACGGTGACGTACGCGCGCAGACGGGTGTCGCGCTCGTCCTCGCTGATGACGAGCCCCTCCGACGCCGAGAGCGTCCCGATGCCGCGGTCGGGACCGACGTCGGGCACCTCGACGCGCTCGAACTCCTCCGTCTCCTCCGTCTCCTCTGTCTCTCCCCGCCCCTCCGCCTCCGCCGTACCGTCGCCGTCCGACTCGTTCGTCGCCGCTTCGGACCGGCCGTCCGCCTGGTAGTCGGAGAAGTCCTCGAGGTCGCTCATGACGGAGCCGTCGGGTCGCTCGGTAAAACCCGTTTCCCCGTCGGAACGTCAGCGACGGCGGAGCGTCCGGTGCGACGGCACGCCGCGCCGTCACTCCTCCGCCAGCTCATCGATCAGCGTCTCCAGGCTGTAGCTCTGGAGGGCGTTGTGCGTGTCCCGGAGCGTCGAGATGACGTACGTCGAGTTGGTCCGTTCGACCTCCTCGATGGCCTCGAAGTCGCTGATGAGCCGCTCGACCATCTCCGACCCGGTGAGTCGCGCGACGACGACGAAGTCTGTCTCGCCCATCGTGAAGTGCGCCTGCGTGACGCCCTCCACCGCGAGCAGCTTCTCGCCTACCTCCTGGTAGGGCCCGGCGTAGTCGGCGAGCACCTCCACCAGGACGGTGACACCGAGGCCGAACTTCTCCAGGTTCACGTCGTAGAGGTCGTTCTCGATGACGCCGTCGTCCTTCAGGTTGTTCAACCGGTAGTGGATCGTCGAGACCGGGATGCCCGTCTCCTCGTGGAGCCGCTCGGGACTCCCGGTGCCGAGGTCGGCGATGGCCTTGAGTAGCCGAATGTCGCGCTCGTCCATGTCCGTCACGTCGGAAGGCGAGGGATTGAATCTACCTCACTCCGAGCGCCGCGCCTCGTGCGGGATCTACCACGATTTATTCAACCAGATAGCTAAAATATACATAATTCTACGGCTTAACGGGGTTAGATTGTAGAAACATTTAACATCCCCCGTCGTCGAGGCTTGTACAAGACTACATGATTTCGACACGGAATTGGAGCTTTCTACCACTGAATGGGGTGTTGTTCGTGATTCTGGCCGCCGTCTGGGGGACGTCGTTCGTCGCCATCGAGGTCGGCCTGGAGCACTTCCCGCCGCTCCTGTTCGCGGCGCTCCGCTACGCGGTCGCGGGCGCGATCGTCCTCGGGTACGCGACGCTGACTACCGACCGGTGGCGACCCGTCACGCGCGACGACTGGACCGCGGTGGGCGTGGTCGGCGCGTTCGTCATCGCGGGCTATCACGGCCTGCTCTACCTCGGGGAACTCCACGTCCCCGGCGCGATCGCGGCGGTGATCGTGAGCCTCTCGCCGGTGCTGACGGCGGTGTTCGCGAGCGCCTTCCTCGCGGACGAGCGGTTGGGTCCGGTCGAGGTGGCCGGCCTCGCCTTCGGATTGCTCGGCGTGGTCGTCGTCGCCGCGCCCGATCCGGCCGCGCTCGTCGGCTCGACCCTCCTCGGCGTCGCGCTCGTCTTCCTCGGCGGTGCGTGCTTCGCGCTCGGATCGGTACTCACCCGACCGATCGACTCGGGGTTGCCGCTCCGCTCGCTGGAGGGGTGGGGGATGCTCGTCGGGGCAGGTCTCCTGTTCGCGGCGGGCGACGTCCGCGGCGAGTCGATGGCCGCGATCGACTGGTCCGCCCCGGCGGTCGCCTCGCTCGCCTACCTCACGATCGTCTCCGGGGTCCTCGCGTTCCTGCTCTACTTCGACCTCCTCGACCGGATGGGACCGACGGAGATCAACCTCGTCGGGTACCTCGAACCCGTCGTCGCGGCGGTGATGAGCTGGCTGCTCCTCGGGCACCTGATCGACGGGACGACGCTCCTCGGCTTCGGGATCATCTTCTTCGGGTTCGCGCTCGTCAAGCGCGACGCCGTCTTCACGCTCGCCGGGGGCGCGACGGACGCGGTCGCGGGGGACGGTCGGTGACCCCCCCGCGACGCGGCCGAACGCCCGCCCGAACGACGCACGCTTTTTCCGCCGGGCGGATGTAGGGGGGGTTATGCTCCTCATCCGTGGTCACGGCGGCGGCACCGCGCTCACCGGAACCCTGTTCGAGCGCGGCGAGCGCGCGCCGAACTTTCGGGGCGCGCCCGACGAGGACGCCCCCTACGTCTGGGTCTGCGACGCGTTCTACCAGGTCGAGAGCGGCGGGCAGGTACAGCGCATCGACGGGCGGGACGTGCGCGTCGCCTTCGAGGCACCGACCCCCCACGGGTTCGACACCCGCGAGCAGGCCGTCGCCGCCGCCAAGGAGCACCTCCGGACCCAGTTCGCGCGCGTCGGCGTCCCCGAGTCCGACGTCGAGATCGAGGTCATCACGGTCGACCCCGACGAGCGACCGTAGCCGACCGCGACCGACTCCGCCCGCCCGTGATCTCACTTCGGACGCCCGAGCCGCCTCCGTTCTCCTCTACCCTCAGTCCGCGCCGCCGTAGCCGAACGCGTTCACGCCCCAGCGCTCGGCGTCGTAGTCGGTGTCGCGCTCGGTCTCGAACGCGCGTTCGAGCGCCTCCTGGATCGCGGTCGTCTCCGTGCGCCCGATCCGCGCGAGGCTGTCCGCCTTCGCGACGGCCTTCGGCGGGCCGCGCTCGACGGCCACGCCCTTCAACACCTGCAGCAGCAGCCGCTCGCGGCGGTCCTCGTCGCGGGTGAACGCCGCCGGGGCCTCGACCCGGTAGACGACGTCCGTGCGGGGATCGTAGACGACGCAGAACGTCACCTCGTAGTCGGCGGGGTCGAGTTCCCGCTCCAGCCCGAACGCGTCGCCGAGCGTCGAGAGCGCCCGGTCCGCCCCGCCCCGGGAGACGAACCAGTTGGTGAACGTGAGCGCGTCGGTCCGTCGCTCCCACTCGCCGTCCACCTCCTCGCGTCGTTCGAGCACCTGCGAGAAGAACGCCGCGTCGTTCACCCACGGCGCGTTGCCCGCCCCCCGGCGCACGGTGCGCGTGATCGAGCGCGAGACGGGCGTCTTCACGAACCCCGCGAGGGGGACGTCGCGCGCGACGAACCGTTCGACCAGCCGGAGGTAGTTCTCCACGACGTCGCGCGGGCGCTCGTCCTCCGCGAGCAGGTCGGCGAGTTCCGGCTGGCGGTTCGTCCAGTTGAGCAGCCCCTTCGGGTAGATCGGGCCGTCCATGAGCAGCAGGTCGTCGACCACGTCGGCGTTGGTGCAGGCGTGCTCGCTCTCGGCGAGGTAGAGCGCCAGTTCGTGGACCACCGCGGCCTCGTACCGGCTCACTCGGGGCGCGTGGAGGACGCGCTGGCGCACGTAGCCGCCGTCGTCCACCTCCCAGTCGTCGGTCAGCGAGGTCGTCGCGTCGTTCGAGTGGACGGTCATCACCACCGTCCGCCCCCGGTGGAGGTCGAGATCCGAGGGGACGGCGCTCATCGCCGCGTGCGCCACGTCGAGCACGAGCCCGTTCTTGAACGTCGTCGGGTTGATCGTCCCCGAATCCAGCCCGTGCTGGGTCGGGAACGGGTCGTCCTGGAGGGCGACCTCGGTCACGTCGACCATCCGCCGTCGCCGCTCGCCGATCGGTTCGACGATGACGTCGCCGCCCTCGCGCAGCGGGTCGAGCCAGTCGCGCCAGACCGTCTCGGCGAGGTCCCGGTGGTCGCTCGTGTCGACGTCCTGTCGGATGCGCCGGGCGAGCCGCGCGATGCCGTCGAAGTGCACCGGGTCCAGGGTCATGCGCGTGGTGGTCGCGCGGGGGTGGGAAAAAGGCATCGCGGTCGCGGTGACGATCCTGGTTGGACGTGCGAGGGTCGGGGGCATATCGAACGATCCTATAGATCGAGCAGGGAGGAGCTGACACGTCGAACGCTCTCGGCGTGCTGTGGACGCTGTCGGAACCACCTCGAAAGCCCTCACTTACGTAATGAGCTGCAAATAGAACACCTCGAAAGCCCGAGGGCTCTCGAGGTGGTACTGTCCTCTACCTCCGAGCCTGAGGGCTTTCGAGGCACTATCGACACCGTTTGCAGCGTGTCGAGGGCGTTCGAGTACTCCCGCCACGATCCGAACGTCGAACCTGACACCTACCTCTCTCCCCGTGTGAGTCGAAGCCTAGTTACGCCCGGATGGCGATCCACTAGGCGATGAAAGCGGCGCTCGTCATCCTCGACGGCTGGGGTCTCGGCGCGGGAAGCGGTTTCGTCTCAGAGGGCGGCAGGGACGCGGTCTCGGCCGCCGGGACGCCCACCTTCGACCGCCTGCGCGAGGCCGGCGCGTTCTCCACGCTGGAGACCCACGGCCGATGGGTCGGCCTGCCCGAGGGCCAGATGGGCAACAGCGAGGTCGGCCACCTCACCATCGGCGCGGGACGCGTGGTGAAGCAGGACGCGGCGCGCATCAACGACGCCATCGAGAGCGGCGACCTCGCGGAGAACGCGGCGATCGACGAGGCGTTCGAGTACGCCCGGGAACGCGGCGGGCGCGTCCACTTCATGGGCCTCGTCAGCGACGGCGGCGTCCACTCGATCCAGGCACACCTCCGCGCGCTCGTCGACCTCGCCGCCGAGCGGGGGATCGACGCCGTTACCCACGCCTTCACCGACGGGCGAGACACCCCGCCGAAGAGCGGCGCGGGGTTCCTCGGCGAACTCGAGGCGCGGATCGAGGCCGCCGGTACGGGCGACGTGGCGACCGTCTGCGGGCGCTACTACGCGATGGATCGCGACCGGAACTGGGAGCGGACGCGGCGCGCCTACGACGCCATCGTGAACCGCGACGCGCCGTTCGAGGCGACGAGCGCCGTCGAGGCGTGCGAGGCGTCCTACGAGCGCGGCGTGACCGACGAGTACGTCGAGCCGACGCTGATCGAGGGCGGGCCCGCCCTGACCGACGGCGATTCGGTCGTCTTCGTCAACTTCCGGGCCGACCGCGCGCGCCAGCTCGTCCGCATGCTCGCCGACATCCGCCCCGAGTGGGCGTTCGAGACCGACCCTCCCGAGATCCACCTGACGACGATGACGGAGTACGACGCGACGTTCGACCTCCCGGTCGCCTTCGCGCCGCGCCAGCCCGAGGACACGCTCGGCGAGGTCGTCGCGGAGCGCGGCCTGACCCAGGCGCGCCTCGCCGAATCCGAGAAGTACGCCCACGTCACCTACTTCATCAACGGGGGGCGCGAGGTGGCGTTCGACGGCGAGAGCCGCCGGATCGTCGAGAGCCCCGACGTCCCCACCTACGACGAGCGCCCGGAGATGAGCGCCGAGGAGCTGACCGACACGGCGATCTCGATCGTCCGGACCGAGGACCCCGACCTCCTGGTCCTCAACTACGCCAACCCGGACATGGTGGGCCACACGGGGGACTTCGACGCCGCCGTGGCGGCCGTCGAGGCGGTGGACGAGCAGCTAGGCCGCCTGGTCGACGCCCTCCTCGACGCCGGGGCGGACGTGCTCGTCACCGCGGATCACGGCAACGCCGACGACATGGGGACCGAGGACGACCCCCACACGGCCCACACGCTCAACCCGGTGCCCGTCGTCCTGCTCGCGCCCGACGGGACCGACGGGGGGCGGGCGATCCGCGAGGGGGCCGGGCTCGCCTCGATCTCCCCCACGCTCCTCGAGCTGATGGGGATCGAGCGACCCGAGGCGATGACGGGCGAGTCGCTGGTGGAGTGAGGCCGTCCCGAGGGCGTCAGTTCTCCCGCTCGTACACGACGCGCCCGTCGACGACGGTGTGGGTCACCTCGACGTCGGCGATGGCCGACGGATCGACTTCCCACGGCGACCGCGCCAGCACGGTGAGGTCGGCGCGCTTGCCGACCTCGATCGTGCCGAGCCGGTGCTCGTCGAAGCCCGCGTAGGCCGCACCGCTCGTGTACGCCCGCAGCGCCTCGGTGACGGTGAGGCGCTGGCGCTCGTCGGGCGCGGTGACCGCCTGCTGGACGCCGAACAGGGGGTCCATCGGCATGCAGTCGCTCCCGAAGGCGAGCGGGACCCCCGCGTCGAGCAGGTCGCGGTACCGGTTCGTCTCCCGCGCCCGCTCGCGGCCGAGGCGGTCCTCGTAGAGGCCCCCCTCGCGCGCCCACTTGAGGAAGTTCGGCTGGACGGAGGCGACGACGCCGAGGTCCGCGAGGCGCTCGATCAGGTCGTCGCGCAGGAGTTCGGCGTGCTCGACGCGATGGCGCGCGTCCGCCGATCCCGTGCCCGTTCCAGGTGCGCGCCCGCGCCGTCCCGCGCTCTCCGCGTAGGCGTCGAGCACGGCCTCGATGGCGTCGTCGCCGATGGCGTGGGCCGTGAACTGCAGTCCCGCCCCGTCAGCGCGCGCGACGAGTTCGTCCAGTTCCTCGGACGGGACGACCCACTGGCCGTCCTCCTCGGTTCCTCGATACGGTTCTGAGAGCTTCGCCGTCCGCGCGCCGAAGCTCCCGTCGGTGAAGCTCTTGACCGCGCCCGTGCGCACGAGGTCGCTCCCGAAGTTCGTCCGCTCGCCGAGGTCGACCAGCGAGTCGAGGTGGTCGCTCCAGTAGTTGATCCGCACCCGGAGGTCGAGCGCCCCCTCGGCGTCGAGGTCGCGGTAGACGGCGGGCGCGGCCGACTTCCGCACCATGTCGTGGATTCCGGTGACGCCCAGTTCGTGCGCCCGGTCGCGCGCCGCCTCGATCAGGCGGCGCATGCCCTCGGCGTCGGGTTCAACGGCGGCGTAGAGCACGTCCACCGCCTCCTCGACGACGACGCCGGTCGGCTCGCCCCCCTCCCGGCGCACGTCGCCGTCGGGCATCTCCCCGACGAACCGGGAGAGGGCCACGGAATTCAGGCTCGCCGTGTGCATGTCCTCGCGGAAGGCGACGACCGGGCGCTCGGCGCTCACCGCGTTCAGGTCCTCGCGGGTGAGGTAGCGCGCCTCCTCCCACGCGCTCTCGTCGTAGCCGTACCCGAGGATCGGCCCCTCCGCGTCCCCGTCGTCGGCCGACTCGCGGAGGAGCGAGATCGCCTCTGCCGGGGAGCCGGCGGCGGAGAGGTCGGCGTGGACCAGCGACCGTCCGACCATCGGCAGGTGGGTGTGCGCGTCGACGAACCCCGGGAGGACGACCCCGCCGTCGAGGTCGATCACCCTCGTGTCCGCCCCTTCGAGGAACCTCACTTCGTAGGCCGAGTCCACGCGGACGACGCGACCGTCGCGCACCGCGACCGCCTCGTGGACCTCGTCGGGTTCGGCGAGCGTGTGGACCGCCGCGTTCGTCAGCACGAGATCCGCTGGCGCTGTCATGGCGGTAGGGCGCGCGCTGCCCGCAAAAGGTTAGCCCATCTTCCGCCCGTGGTTCGGCCCCGGTTCGTCCCCCTCCCGTCGGTAGGTGCGCGACGAACGACGATAGAACGAGTGCCGGTGCCGGGACGATCAGCGGGTTCGACGTCGATGCTCTGGCCGGCGATCAGTGCATCATCCCGCTCATGTCGTCTTCCGACATCATCATCCCGTGTTTGTCCATCATGTGCATCATCATCATCCCCCGCATCTCGTCCATGTCGTCAGAGCGCATCATCATGTTGCACTCCATACATTCCATCTCTTCCATGGGTATCCGCCCCCTTCCGGGGACGGCCAGGGATACGCTCCCTCGCCACATATATGTTCACTATCTTTCAATTCTGCGCGAGAGTCCCGGGGACATCCTCTTTCGTGGACAAATTAACGTCAGTGGTAGCACCTCACCCGGCGGATTACTGCCGGTCATCCTGTGCGTTCCAATGCTCCCCCCCCCGGCCGTCCTGAGGGGGCGCGACGGGCGGACAGCAGTTAGCCCATCACGTACACGTCCGAGTTCGTCGCCAGGCGGTAGTAGAGCCGCCCGTCGGCGACGACGGGCTGGGATCCGACGCTCCCGACGCGCTCGTCCGCGATCCGCCGACGGACCTCGCCGGTCGCCGCGTCGAGCAGGAAGACCCCTCGATTCGCGCTCCCGAGGAGAACCTCGTCACCGAGAACGACCGGCGTGGAAGCGCTCGGCCCCGTCTCCGCCCGCCAGAGGGACTCGCCCGTCTCGGCGTCGAGTGCGCGCGCGAACCGGCCGTTTCCGGCCGACACGAACGCTCGGCCGTCGGCGACTGCCGGCGGTTCGTACACCCCGTCGGCGATGCGTTGGGTCCAGCGGACGCTCCCGTCGGCCGTCGCGACCGCGGAGAGGCGACCGCGCTTCGAGGTGGCGTAGACGGTCCCCCCGGCGACCGCCGGGGCGGTGTACAGCTCCCCGAGGTCGTCGGTTCGCCACCATCGCTCGCCACTCGGCGTGATCGCGACGAGGTGCCCGCCGTCGTTCGTGTGGGCCGCGGCGTACGCCCGGTCCCCGACGGCCACCCCGGCGAGGCCGCCGTCGACCGGGGCGGTCCAGCGCGTCTCCCCGGTCTCCGCGTCGAGCGCGGCGACGACGCCGGCGGCCGGGACGAACAGGGTTCCGTCGCGGACCGTCGGCGACGCGGTGTCGTCGAAGCCGGCGACGCCGACGTCCGCACCACCCCACAGCCGTTCGCCGGTGGCGGCGTCGAGCGCGAACGTCCGGTTCAGCGTGCTCACGTAGAGCGCGCCGCAGGCGAGGGCGGGGCTCGTCCCGACGCCGTCGTCCACGTCCTCGAACGCCCAGAGGCGGTCGCCGGATTCCGCGTCCCGCGCCTCGACGCGTACGTCACCCGCGACGAACGCGACGCCGCCGTCGACGACCGGACCGCCGTCGACGCTCCCGCCCCCGTCCGGTGTCGTCCCGGTGTGCGAGAGGCGGCGAACCGGCGCGTCGTCCGGCGGGAGGTCGCGCCCACCGAGCGCGCTCGTCCGAGACGGGTCGTGACCGAACGTCGGCCAGTCGTACTCCGAGGGTCCGCAGGTGATCGGCGGGTCGCGCTCGCCGTCAGCGAGCGCGCCACAGCCCGCGAGCGTCGTTACGGCGCACGCTGCGAGGAAGCCGCGGCGAGTGGAGGGCATCGAGTAGCCCCCCGGACCGAACTGTCATAAACTTTGTCACGATTCCGCGTCCGCTCACTCCTCGTAGACGCCCCCCTCGTCCACCACGAAGCGGTAGTGGTGGGGGACCAGGTAGTAGTCGTTGCCGCAGTGCTGAGCCCGGTACGTCGTCCCGTCGGCGTCCAGGTTGACCGTCCACTCGACGGTCGCGCCGCACTCGGGGCAGCGGGATCCCTCCAGCGCCTCGACGAACGGGACGACGGCGTCGTCCTCGATCTCGACCATGCGCGAGATACCGCGCCGTCTGACTTCAAACGATCCCCGCGTTCCCCCGACTGCCGTCGGCGTCAGTCGATCGACTCCACGTCCACCTCGTCGGGGGTGTCGCCGTAGGCGATCTGCCCGTAGTTGAGCAGCGCGACGAAGACCGTCCCGCCGACGACGTTCCCGATCGTCGTCCACAGCAGGAAGTGGCCGAACTCCGCGAGCGTGACGCCCTGGCCGAGGAACATCGCGCCGAGCACCTCGGTCGTCCCGAGGAGGGCGTGGTGAAACGGGGCGAAGCCGATGCCCGCGGTGACGACCCACACCGCGACGATCTCGCCGACGGTGTCGCGGCTGGCGGCCGCGAGCCACGTGGCGAGGCCCATGAGCCAGCCGGCGACGACGCCGCTCAGCAGGATCGTCGGCCCCGAGTAGGGCAGGAGAGCGTTCGCGAGCGCCCCGAACGCGGCCGGGTCGACGATCGACAGCGGCGGCCCCACCAGCGCGATCAGCCCCGCGAAGAGCGCGCAGCCGACCAGGTTCGCGACGTAGATGACCAGCCAGAGGCGGCCGAGTCCCCGCAGGTCGGCGTGGCCGCCGAACACGGGGAGCCACGCCATCGTCGTGTGCGCGGTGAACAGCTCCGTCTGTCCGAGCATCACGAGCAGGAAGCCGACGGCGGAGGCGTTCGCGAGGACGAACTGCTTCACGAGGTCAGACTCGAACCCCGGTGAGAAGGTGAGCGCGACGGCCATGAACAGCGCCCCGAAGCTCACGTTGAGCCCGGCTGCGAGTCCGGAGAAGGCGAGCGCGCCCGCCGACCGGCGCATCTCCCTGATGGCGCTCTCTATCTGCTGTCGCAGGACGTTTCTGAACTTGCGCGCGTCGGCGGACGTCGTCTCGGTCTGCGTCTGACTCATCGCGACGTTCGAGGTCGTACTCGCGGCCGACGTATCAAGGTCGCCCCGGCGCACGCACCGAGGCCCGTCCCGTCCCGTCCCGTCCCGTTCCAGCGGGCGGCGGGTCGGCGGGCGCTCACTCCCGCGTCACCGACAGGGTCGAGGGGGCCGTCCGAACGACGCTCACGCCGTACGCCGGGACCGTCTCGCCGCCGATCGCCCACTCGGCGTCGTCGGGGGCGGTCGCGCGGACGGGCCGGTCGGAGAAGTTCGTCACCCACGTGTGGCCGTCGCGCGCCGCGAGGCGCACGCCGTCCGGGGCGCGGGCCGCGCAGTCGACGCCGGCGCGGTCGAGCAGGTCGGCGACCAGCGCGTCCGCGAGGTCCGCGCCCGGCCAGACGCCGCAGTAGGCGACCGACCCGTCGCCGGCGCGCCGCTCGACGGCGGCGGGGTTTCCGGCGGCGATGCCGGTGGCGTGCTCGGCCGTCACCGACGCCTCGGTCGCCTCCAGCCACTCCGCCCACGTGCGGTAGTCGTACCGCTCCCCGCGGTAGGTGACGACGGTGTCGAGGCGCTCCGGGAGGCTCTCGTGGCGCTCGACGGTCGCGCCGACGAGGTCGGCGAGCGGCCCCGGTGCGGGGGCGGCGTGGAGCTTGTTCGCGGGGTCCTTGACGCCCGAGCGCGCGCCGAGCAGCAGGTGCCCGCCGTCTCGGACGTACGTTCCGAGGCGATCGGCGTCGCTCCCGTCGACGAGGTGGAGCGCGGGCGCGACGACGGCGGCGTAGCCGTCGAGGGACGTCCCGGGGTGGATCACGTCGACCTGCACGCCGCGGGCGCGGAGCGCGCGGTAGTACGACCTGAGGTAGGCCCAGTAGTCGAACGTCGGGGCGTGGGGCTGGGCGTCGAGCGCCCACAGCGCGTCGTAGTCGTGCAGGAGCGCGACCGGCGCGTCGACCGGCGCGAGGTCGAGGGCCGAGAGTTCCTCGGCCGCCCGCGAGGCCTCGCCGTACGCCCGGTCCGGGCTCCCGTCGCGCTTCCGCAGGCCGGCGTGGTACTGCTCCTGGCCCTCCAGGCAACGCCGCCATCGGAAGTACGAGACGACGCTCGCGCCGTGGGCGACCGCGTGGTGGGTCCACAGCCGCACCGCGCCGTCGGCCGGCTGGGGGGCGTACGGCGGCCAGTTGACGTCGCCGGGTTGCTGCTCCATCACCCAGAACGGCGCGCGCTTCGCCCCACGGTAGAGGTCGTGGTTCAACCCCACCTGGTCGGGGTCGCCCGCGCGCAGTTCGGCCTCGGTCGCCTCACCGGGTCTTCGGTCCTGGACGAACCCCGTCGGGTAGGAGTCCCACGCGACGACGTCGAGATCCTCGCTCACCGCGTGGGCGTCGAGCGTCGGGAAGTCGCCCATGAAGTTGTGCGTCACGAACCAGTCGGGGTTCGCGGCCCGCAGGCAGTCGGCCTGCAGGCGGTCGTACGCGACCACGCTGTCGCTCGCGAACCGGGCGTAGTCGAGCAGGCGCGAGGGGTGGTGCTCCGCGGGCGCGTGGCGCGGCGGATCGACCTCAGACAGGCTCGCGTGACGCTGGCTCCAGAAGGTCGTCCCCCAGGCCTCGTTGAGGCCGTCAGCGTCGCCGTACCGCTCGCGGAGCCACTCGCGGAATGCGCGGGCGCAGTCGTCGCAGTAACAGCGCACCGTCCGGTGACAGCCGTACTCGTTGTCGGTCTGCCAGCCGACAACCGCCTCCTGGTCGGCGTAGCGCTCTGCCAGCCGCGTCACGATCCGCTCGGTTTCCTCGCGGTAGGCCGGCGAGTTGAAGCAGTAGTGTCGACGCCCGCCGAACCCGCGGACGGTCCCGTCCGGCTCCTCCTGCAGGATCTCGGGACGTTCGTCGACGAGCCACTTCGGCGGCGTCGCGGTCGGCGTGCAGAGCACGACCGACAGCCCCTCGGCCGCGAGCGCGTCGATGGCTCCGTCCAGCCATCCGAAGTCGAACGCCCCGCGTTCGGGTTCGAGGCGCGCCCACGAGAACTCGGCCATGCGGACGTAGGTGAGGCCGGCGTCGGCCATCTGCGCCGCGTCCTCGGCCCACCGCTCGCGCGGCCAGTGCTCGGGGAAGTAGCAGACGCCCGTCCGGGGCGTCGTCGCCGTCGGGGTCGCCGTCGGGGTCGTCGTCGGATCGTCCGCGGCGCGGTGGGGGTCCGTCACCGCTCGCCCTCCCTGCGCGCCCGGTAGTCCGGGAGCGCGTCGTCCTGCATGACGGCGGTCCGCCCGCCGTCGACGAGGAGGCTCGCGCCGGTGACGAACGCCGCGTCGTCGCTCGCGAGGAAGGCGACCGCCCCGGCCACGTCCGCGGGCGTGCCCAGCCGCCCGGTCGGGTGGATCGACTCCAGATGCTCGCGGTAGTCGGGGTCCATGTCGCCGGTCGTCCGGTCGATGGCGACCCAGCCGGGGTTGACGGTGTTCACGCGGACGCGCGGGCCGAAGTCGAGCGCCATCGCCCGGGTCATCCCGTCGATCCCCGCCTTCACCGCGTTGTAGGGGAACATCTCGGGCATCGTGAGGCGCGCGTGGTTCGAGGAGACGTTGACGATCGCGCCGTCGTCCATGTGGCGGACGGCGCGCCTGGCGCAGAGCCAGTAGGACCGGAAGTCCGTCTCGACGACGAAGTCCCAGTCGTCCTCGGTCGCCTCGTCGGCGGCGGTGTTCGTCTCGACGCCCGCGTTGTTTACGAGCACGTCCAGGCCGCCGAAGCGCTCGACCGCGGCGTCGACCAGCGTCGCGATGTCGTCCGGTTCGCGCATGTCCGCGCGAACGAACGCCGCCTCGCCGCCCGCCTCGCTGATCTCGCCGGCGACCGCCTCGCCCGCCTCCCGCGTGCGCCCGGTGACGACCACCGACGCGCCCTCGGCCGCCAGCCGCCTCGCCACGCCCGCGCCGATGCCGCGGGTCGAACCGGTGACGAGCGCCGTCCGGTCTGCGAATCGCTCCACGGTCACCACTCCGCGACGCTGCCGTCGTCGTGTCGCCAGACGGGATTGTGCCAGTCGACCGCCCCCGCCCGCTCGCGCACGTAGTCCTCGTCGATCTCGATGCCCAGCCCTGGGCCGTCGGGCAGGCGGACGTAGCCGTCCTCGTACTCGAAGACGTTCGGATCCGCGAGGTAGTCGAGGACGTCGCCGCCCTCGTTGTAGTGAATGTCGAGGCTCTGCTCCTGGATGAGCACGTTCGGCGAACACGCGTCGACCTGCACGCAGGCGGCGAGTGCGATCGGTCCGAGCGGGCAGTGCGGGGCCATCGCCACGTCGTAGGCTTCGGCCATCGCCGCGATCTTCTTCACCTCCGTGATCCCCCCAGCATGCGAGAGGTCGGGTTGGATCACGTCCACGACGCCCTGTTCGAAGACCTCCTTGAAGTCCCAGCGCGAGTAGAGGCGTTCGCCGGTGGCGATCGGCGTCGAGGTGTGGGCGGCGATCTCGGGGAGCGCGTCGGTGTGCTCCGGAAGGAGGGGTTCTTCGATGAAGAAGGGTTCGTGCGGTTCGAGCGCGCTCGCCAGCCGCTTGGCCATCGGTTTCGACACCCGCCCGTGGAAGTCCACTCCCACGTCCACCGCCGGCCCCACCGCCTCCCGGACCGCCCCCAGGCGGTCGGCGGCGTCGGCGACGGCCGCCGGCGTGTCCACCCGCCGCAGTTCGGAGGTGGCGTTCATCTTCAGCGCGGTGAACCCCTCCTCGACCTTGTCGCTCGCGGCGCGGGCGACGCCCGCGGGGCGGTCACCGCCGATCCACTGGTAGACGCGGACGCGATCGCGTGCGCGACCGCCGAGCAACTCGTAGATCGGCGCGTCGAACGCCTTGCCCTTGAGGTCCCAGAGCGCCTGGTCGATGCCGGCGATGGCGCTCATGAGGATGGGCCCGCCGCGGTAGAACCCCCCGCGGTACATCGTCTGCCAGTGGTCCTCGATCGGGTCGGGGTCCGACCCGAGCAGGTAGGTGTCCATCAGTTCTTCGACGGCGGCGCGGACGGTGCGCGCGCGGCCCTCGACGACCGGTTCGCCCCAGCCCACGCGGCCGTCGCTCGTCTCGAGGCGCAGGAACAGCCAGCGCGGCGGGACGGCGTAGAGTTCGTAGTCGGTGATTCGCATGTCGTGTCTCACTCTCCGGGGCGTTCGACGACGTAGTCGTCGGTCGTCGGTCCGCCCTCGTCGGTCTTGGTCTTCAGCGATTCGCCCGTCTCGGCGTCGAACAGGTACAGCGCCGCCTCGTCGAAGCCGAACCGGACCGTCTCGCCCGGCTCGGGTCGGAACGCGCTCGGGACGCGGGCGGTCAGCTCCACGCCGCCGAGTTCCATGTACAGGAAGTTCTCGTTGCCCATCGGCTCGACGACGCGCGCCTCGGCGGCGTTGCCGCCCACGTCGACGGGGTACACGTCCTCGGGGCGGATCCCGGCGCGGACGCGGTCGTACCCCTCGACCGGCGTCGGGTCGTCGAGGTCGTACGCGAAGTCGCCGGGACCGCGGAGCGTCCCGCCCTCGACGGCCGCGTCGAGCAGGTTGATGCTCGGCGAGCCGATGAAGTCGGCGACGAACTCGTTGACCGGCGAGCGGTAGACCTCCTCCGCGGTGCCGACCTGCTGGAGCCTCCCGCCGTTCATCACGGCGATGCGGTCGCCCATCGCCATCGCCTCGGTCTGGTCGTGGGTGACGTAGACGGTGGTGACGCCGAGGTCGTGCTGTAGCTCCTGGAGTTCGGTGCGCATCTCGGCGCGGAGCTTCGCGTCGAGGTTGCTGAGCGGTTCGTCCATCAGGAAGACCTGGGGCTCGCGGATGATCGCGCGTCCCAGCGCGACGCGCTGTTGCTGCCCGCCGGAGAGTTCCTTCGGCTTCTTCCCGAGGAGGTCCTCGATGGAGAGCATGCGGGCGACCCGCTCGACGCGCTCGCGGATCTCGGCGGTGGAGAGCGTCGTCGAGAGCTTCAGCCCGAAGCCGATGTTCTCCCGGACGTTCATGTGGGGGTAGAGCGCGTAGTTCTGGAACACCATCGCCACGTCGCGGTCGCGCGCCCGGAGGTCGGTGACGTCCTCGCCGTCGAAGGCGATCTCGCCGCCAGTGACGTCCTCCAGGCCGGCGACGCACCGGAGCGTGGTGGTCTTTCCGCACCCCGACGGCCCGACGAGGACGAGAAACTCCCCGTCCTCGACCGTCAGATCGAGGTCCTCGACGGCGACGATGGTCCGCCCGTCGTCGCCGAACTCCTTCCGTAGCGTGTCGACTGTGATTCGTGCCATGGGTCACTCCTTGATCGAGCCAGCGAGGATGCCGCTGACGAACTGCTTCTGCAGGAAGAGAAACAGCAGGAAGATCGGGACGATCGAGAGCGCGGCGGCGACCATGATCTGGTCGTAGTAGACGCGCTGTGCCCCGACCAGCTGGTTGATCGCGACCGGGATGGTGTACTTGCCGGTGTCCAGGATGACCAGCGGGAACAGAAAGAGGTTCCACTGGAACAGAAAGAGGACGATGGCGAGCGCCGCGAGCGACGACTTCATCGTCGGCAGCGCGATGCGGTAGTACAGCTGGAACTCGGTCGCGCCGTCGATTCGCGCAGATTCGAGCAGGGCGTCCGGGATCGACCGCATGTTCTGGCGCATGAGGAAGATGCCGAGCGGGTTCGCCGCCCACGGGAGGATGATCGCCCAGAAGCTGTTGGTCAGTCCGATCCGCGAGACGAGCAGGAACAGCGGGATCACGAGCAGCTGGATGGGCAGGATCAGCGTCGCGAGGATGGCGTAGAAGATCGGCTCCTTGAACCGGAACTCGTACTTGGCGAACGCGAAGCCGCCCATCGAGCAGAGCACCAGCGAGAGCAGCGTGTACGTCACCGCGACGAAGACGCTGTTTCGGATACTCCCGAGGAAGTCCACGTTCTCCCGCGCCTGGAGCGCCCGCAGGTTCTCGAGGAAGTGCCCGCCGGGGAGCAGGCGCGGGTCGCTCCCGGCGGCGAGAAACGCCCGCTCGGGGAGCGTCGCCGCCACGACGATCCAGTAGAGGGGGACGAGCGTGACGACGACGGCGGCGAGCAGGACCGTGTACGTGAGAAACCGCCAGACGCCCTCGCGCCGGTCGTCCTCACGCATCGTCCTCGCCCCCCGCCTTGAGCTGGACGATCGACAGGACGCTGACGATCGCGACGAGCACGACGGTCATCGCGCTCGCGTACCCGAGTTCGAACTGCTTGAACGCCATCCGGTAGATGTAGACGACGACCGTGCGGGTCGCCTCCGTCGGCGCGCCGCCCTCGTCGATGATCAGCGGCTCCGAGAACAGCCGGAACGTCCCGATCGTCGAGGTGACGAGGACGAACAGCAACACCGGGCGAAGCTGGGGGAGCGTCACGTAGCGGAACTTCTCCCAGCGGTTCGCGCCGTCGATCTCAGCCGCCTCGTAGAGCTGCTCGGGGACCGTCTGGAGGCCGGCGAGCAGGATGATCATGTTGTAGCCCGTCCAGCGCCACGTCACCGCGCCGACGATCGAGAGCCGCGACCAGAACGGCGAGGAGAGCCACGGGACCGCCGGGAGCCCGACGCCCGTCAGCAGGTAGTTGACCAGCCCGTGTTCCTGGAGGAGCAGGAGGAACACCGTCGCGTAGGCGACGAGGTTCGCCGAGACGGGCAGGGCGATGGCCGTCCGGAACAGCCCCTTCGCCCGGACGAACGAGGCGTTCAGCGCGAGTGCGAGCCCGAGGGCGACGCCGATCATCAGCGGCACCTGCACCGCGAGGATGAACACCGTATTCGAGAGCGCGTTGTGGAACTGCGCGTCCTCCAGCAGGCGGGCGTAGTTCGCGAGGCCGACGAAGCGGAGGTCAGCCATCCTCGGGAGCTGGACGAAGACGGGGCCGAAGTCGATCCAGAGCAGCGCCCCCTCGCCGACGCCCTGGAACTCGAAGAACGAGAGGTAGACGGTGTAGGCGATGGGGAACGCGAGGAAGACGGCGAACAGGACGAAGAAGGGTGCCAGAAAGAGGTACGGGACGCCCGGGAACGACGGCAGTCGCCGCGCGAGCGCCTGCCGGCGGTAGCGGAGCGCGTCCGCTGCCCGCCAGCCGACGCCGCGGAGGCCGGTCGACGTCGACGGGTCGCTCGCCATGGATCAGGCGAGTTCCCGTCCGGTGCGGTCCGCGACCTGTTTCGCGGCCTTCGCCACCGCCTCCTCGGGCGATAGCGTGCCCCCCATCATCGAGCCGAAGTGGGCGTTGATCGCCTTCGTCACCTCGGGCGTCGCGGTGGTGAACCGGTACGGCTCGATCTTCCGGGCGATCTCGGCGAACAGGCGGCCCGAGCGCTGCCCGCCGAAGAACTCGTTCTTCCGGTCGAACTGGTCCGCCTCGTAGGCCGCCTTCAGCGCCGGGAAGATGCCGTACTCCTCGTACATGGCGAGTTGCATCTCCTTCGTCCCGAGGGAGAACTTCATGTAGTCCCACCCCCGGCGGGCCGCCGCCTCCTCGACCTGATCCGCGATGACGAGGTTCGAGCCGCCCCAGTTGGTCGCGCGGCTGCCGCCCGCCTCGAAGGCGGGCGGTTTCATGACGCGCCACTTGCCGGACGTGCCGGGGAGTTCGGCCCGGAGCGTCCCCTCCATCCACGCGCCGGCGTTGAGCGCCGCGATGGAGCCGGACTTGAACGCCGAGAACCAGGCGCTCGACCACGACGCCTTGTCGTCGGCGATTCCCGAGTCGTGGATCCGCTTCAGGTTGCGCGCCACCCGGACGCTCGTCTCGTTGTCGAGGTTCACCTTCCCGTCCTCCGTGAACGGCTGACCGCCGAGCTGGCGGTACTGCATCCGCCAGAGCCCGTCGTAGTCGTTCGACGGGAGGTTGAGCATGTACTGGCCGTCGGGGAGCTTCTTCCCCTCCTCGATGAACTGGTCCCACGTCTCGACGTTCGAGACGTCGACGCCGTGTTGCTCGAGCACGTCGTTGCGGTAGAACGTCCCGACCGGGCCGATGTCCCAGGGCAGGGCGTACGTCTTCCCCTCCTTCGTCAGGGGTTCCCACTTCCCGGAGACGAAGGCGTCACGCAGGCCCGCCTCCTCGATCCAGCCGCCGATGTCCCGCAGGCCGCCGGTGGCGACCCAGGCGGCGGCGTCGACGCTCTCCATCATCGCGACGGCCGGCGCGCCCGACCCCGAGAGGAGGCGGGACTTGTACTTGTCCTTCATGTCGGAGCGGCCGATCTGCTTCACGTCCACCGTGGCGTCGGCCTCCTTCTCGTAGGCCGACGCCGTGATCCCGAGCGACTTCGCCGCGACGTCCCAGCCCCACGCCTCGATCCGCTTCGCCATCTCGCCGCCGGCACTGCTGTTGCCGCCACCGCCGCCGTCGCCGCCGCCGTCCCCGCTACCGGGGGCGTCGCCGGTGCCGATGCACCCCGCGAGCGCGGCCAGGCCCGCCCCTCCGAGGCCCTTCAGGATCGACCGCCGTTCGACCGCCCGCCGTCCGCGTGTCGAGTTCGCACACATGGTGAGTGGTGTTCCCGTCCATGAAACAGAGATATTTAATATTTTTGCATAGTCGTGGCTATCTGGCCTTAGACCCTCGCGTATGGGGTTTTCAAATACGGAACACGGGGGTTCATGTTCGATCTGTTCTCTAATAGTGGACGTACCTTCGCGCCCCGTACCGGCGAACGGCCGGGAGACGGCCGTCAGTCGCCGTCGGAGCGCGTTCGGACCGATCCCCACGATCGTCCAGTCGGTCGTCGCTCTCCGGAGCGGTTCGCTCTTACTGAACGCCTTTGTGATCGGCGTTCCTGTGGGTGTTCATGACCGAGTACCCCGTTCGCGCGACCGGGACGTCCGCCCGGGTCGTCCGCGCCCTCCTCGACCTCGACGGTGCTGGCGTGACGGAACTGGCGCGTCACCTCGACCTCTCGAAGAGCGCGGTCCACAACCACCTCGTCACGCTCGAGCGGCTGGAGGTCGTCGTGAAGGAGGATGGAACCTACCGGCTGGGCCTGCGATTTCTCGACCTCGGCGTCCGCGTCCGGGATCGACTGCCGCTCGTCGTCGCCGCCCGCGCGACGGTCCGCGACCTCGCCGCCGACACGGGCGTCGTGGCGAGCGCCGTGGTTCCCGAGCACGGGCGGGCGGTGTACGCCTACGCCGTCGGGTCGACCGACCCCGAGATCCCCGTTCGTGACGGCCTCCGCGCGCCGCTGCACGCCTGCGCGCCCGGCAAGGCGATGCTCGCGTTCCGCCCCGACGAGGCGGTGGGGCGCTACGTCGAGGAGCGGGGCCTCCCCCGACGAACGCCCGACACCGTGACCGACGAGGCGACCCTCCGACGACAGCTCGGCACCGTCAGGGACCAGGGGCTCGCCTTCGATCGGGGCGAACTGTCGCGCGGCATGCGCGCCGTCGCCGCGCCCGTGACGGACGACGCGGGGCGCGCGGTCGGCGCGATCAGCGTCGCCGGACCCGCAGAGCGGATGGTCGGAAAGCGACTCGAGGAGGACTACGCCGGGCTGGTCCTGAGCGGCGCGAACGCCGTGGCGCTCGACCTCGCCCGCTGAGCCGTTCTCCTCTCCCGAACGGACGACACGATCCGAACACCGTTCACGAATACCGAACGGATCTCGGCGGTCCCGGCGCGCCGACGCCTCGTCGGCTCCGGCCAATAGCAAGCGTTAGGCGGGCGGCCCGCCACGCCTCGCGCATGACCGCCGCCGAGGACCTCGCGGAGCGCGTGCGCGAGGGCGACCTGCGACTGCACGAACTCGAACAGCACGCCGACGCCGACGTCGCGGCCGAGGCCCGGCGCGTCCTGCTCGAAGCCGAGACGGGGGCCGACCTCTCGACGGTCGGCGCGTACGCCTTCGACGCGGCGGCCGCCGATTCGAACGTCGAGAACATGATCGGGGCGGCGCAGGTGCCGATGGGCGTCGTCGGTCCCGTCCGCGTCGAGGGCGGGGCGGCGTCGGGCGAGTACTACCTCCCGCTCGCCACCACGGAGGGGGCGCTGCTCGCCAGCGTGAACCGCGGCTGTGCGGCCGTCCGGGAGGGAGGCGGGGCGACCGCGCGCGTCCTCAAGTCGGCGATGACCCGCGCGCCCGTCTTCCGCGTCGCGGACGTGGGGGAGGCGAGCGAGGTCGTCTCCTGGGTGCGCGCGAACGAGGGGGCGCTCCGCGAGGCCGCCGAGGCCACCACGAGCCACGGCGAACTGCGCGACGTGACGCCCTACGTCGTCGGCGACAGCGTCTTCCTGCGGTTCGCCTACGACACGAAGGACGCGATGGGCATGAACATGGCCACCATCGCCACGCAGGCCGCCTGCGAGGCCGTCGAGGCCGAGACGCCCGCCTCCCTCGTCGCCCTCTCGGGCAACCTCTGCGCCGACAAGAAGCCCGCCGCGATCAACGCGATCGAGGGGCGCGGGCGCACCGTCGCCGCCGACGTCGTCCTGTCGCGTGCCCTCGTCGCCGACGTGCTGAAGACCACCCCCGAGGCGATCGCCGAGGCGAACACGCGCAAGAACCTCGTCGGCAGCGCGAAGGCGGGCGCGCTCGGCTTCAACGCCCACGCCGCGAACGTCGTCGCCGCCGCCTTCCTCGCGCTCGGGCAGGACCCCGCGCAGGTCGTCGAGGGGTCGAACGCCATCACCACCGTCGACGTTCGGGACGGGGACCTCTACGCCAGCGTCACGCTCGCGTCGCTCGAGGTCGGCACCGTCGGCGGCGGGACGAGGCTCCCCACCCAGTCGGAGGCGCTCTCCGTGCTCGGCGTCCGCGGCGGCGGCGACCCCCCTGGCTCGAACGCCGACGCCCTCGCCGAGGTCATCGCCGTCGGGACGCTCGCCGGCGAACTCTCGCTGCTCGGCGCGCTCGCCTCCAGCCACCTCGCCAGCGCGCACGAACAGCTGGGCCGCTAGCCAAATCGCGACCGTCCCGCGGCGAAGAACCCGACGCCCGCGACGGCGACCAGTCCCCCGCCGACGAGCGACAGCGCCCCGCCGTGCGAGATCGCACCGAGCAGGACGAGCGCGAACCCGAGCGCTCCGGCTCCCTCGGCGATCGCCTGTCGGCGTCGCCCCCCGGTCCACGACCGGACGCTCCCGACGAGGAAGCCCGCCGCGAGCGACGACAGCGCGATGACCGCCGCGCTCACGCCGGCGACCGTCCGGACGCCGACCCATCCGGCGAGCAGTGTCGCGATCCCGCCCGCGACGGCCAGTGCCTGTGCTACCCCCGCAGTCGTCCCCACCTGCGAGCGCATCCGACGACCTACTACGTGTCACTACATCAAACTAACCCGCCCCCGGACGAGGGTCTAGAGGAGGCGGTACCGCCCGCCCGTCTCGCTGACCTCGCCGCGACGGTGGAGCTTCGAGAGCGCCCGCCGGACGTAGTCGGCGGGGACGTCGCGCTCGGCGGCGTACTCGACGACCTCCGCCTCGGTGGGTCGGTCGAGCTCCGAGAGGGCGTCGGTGACGACCTCCTTCCGACTCCGCGAACTCGTTCCGCCCGCCGCGCGCTCGCCCGCCTCGCGGGCGGCGTCGGGGTCGACGCCACCCGACGCGAGGTACTCCTCGTCGGTGACGACGGCCCCCTCCGCGTCCGCGTCGGTGGCCGCGAACGTCCCGACCGCCGCGTACGAGTCGGCGTGTCCGCTCCGCTCTGCGAGCAGGCGCGCGCGGATCTCGCGGGCGGCGTCGAGGTCGTCGCTCCGGTAGAGCGCCCGCAGCTTCGAGAACGTGCTCGTCCGACGACAGCGCGGACACCGCGTCGTCTCCGGTCGCCCCTCGACGATCTTCAGCGCCGAGCAGTCGGGACAGCCCACCACCGTGTACATATCCGTGCTATCGCCGCTCTCGGGGAAAAACCACCGGGTCGAGGTGGAGGTGAACGGGGTGGGCGAGGCGACGGCGGAACGAGGGGAGAGGAGACGAGAGATGAGAGGCCGAGAGAAGAGGAGAGGGGGCGAGGACGGGAACGCTTAGGCCCTCTCCGTGCGAGCGGAGGGCATGGAGATCGCTCCCCGGACCGAACGGCAGACGACCGAAGCGGTCGACGGCGTCCACCTCGCGCGGCTCGTCGTCGGCGAGAACATGAGCGTCCAGTACTTCCGCATCGAGCCGGGTGCGGAGGTGCCGGAGCACAGCCACCCCCACGAGCAGACGGGCTACGTCACCGCCGGCGTGCTCACGTTCGTCGTCGACGGCGAGGAGCACCGCGCCGGGGTCGACGACGCCTACGCAATCCCTGCCGACGAACCCCACGCGGCCAGAAACGACACCGACGGGCTGGTCGAGGGCGTCGATATCTTCTCCCCGCCGCGGCTCGACGCGGACTGGTCGGAGTAGCGCGTCACTCCAACAGGTGCAACAACTGGGTGACGTAAGGGTTGTTTCCCCAACTCCGGTGCGGGCTGATCGCGGTGATGAGCGCCCGCGCCTCCCCGTCGGTCATGTAGCCGCCACGGGCGTAATCACAGATGAGCCGTGGCGTGGGCACGATTCGCGGCCCGGCGAGTCCCGCGTGAACGAGCGCGAAGTTCGTCCCGCCGAACTCGTCGGTGAGAAAACCGTCGACGTCGAGCGCGTTCGCCAGGACGATACCGTCCGTTTCGCCGTCGTCCAGACCGAACGTCGGCCGCGTATCGGGGGACTCCGTCCGCCGGTAGGGATCTTCGATAGCGTAGTGATCCTGCGCGGCGAGTACGTTGCTGGCTGCCGCGCCGTGGATGTCGTGGTACTGGGCGACGTCACGGAGTTCCGAAACGACCACCGGTGGCACGGAGACGGTACACGAAGTGAGCAGATACTGGAGTGGATCCGGTGCGGAGTCGGTGTCGTATCTATCGTCGGCGCGGGGGACCCCGAGACTTACGAGCGCGCTCGTATCAGCGACCACCGTTCGCAGTCCGGGCTGACCGCTCATCGATCGTCGGCACCGTCGGACTCGTTCTCGGGGGACGTCGTTGTCGTGTCTCCGTCGTACACGTCGACGTCGTCGGGGGGAGCGAGGTCGAACGGTTCGCCCTCCAGATCCGCTTTGAGCAACCGGAGCCGCTGGGCGGTTTCGGCCCCGGCCAACCGTTTGACGGTCTCGAAGTCCAGTTGGTCGTCGTAGTACTTGGTCGCGACCAGTTTCTGGAACCTCTCACTGTCCGTGGTGTCATCGATATACTCGCGGATAGCGTCCACGAGTAGGTCCGTCCGATCCTTATCGAAGAGATCGGCGATCGCATCGAGTCGATCGACCAGGTACTCCGGAGACTGGAAGTGGACTCGCCGGGGACCGTCGCTCGCGCTCATCTCGTGTGGGAGTTCTGCACATAGACGGATAACGATTTCGAACGATGCACACTGCTTGCACATGAACGTCGAGGCGGCTTCGCCCGTGCGACTCGTTGGTCATTGACGCCGTCGCTCGAAGCGGAGACACACGATTCGACGCCTGTGACATCCTCGCCGTTATGACCGGTCGAGGGAAAGAGGCCGCACTGGCCGGTGTGTCGGTAAAAATCTACGAGTCACTTAGGTCGCTTCACGGATCAAAACGCTTCACCGGAGGTGATAGGTCCGTTCGAGTGTGCCGGTTCAGGCGCGCTCGCGGACGTTCTCCGCGACCTTCTCGGCGAACTCGCTGGTCGCGAGCTTCGTGCCGCCCTCGATCTGGCGCTCGATGTCGTAGGTGACCTGCTTCGAGGAGATGGTCTCCTCCAGGGCGTCGCGCACGAGGTCCGCGGCGTCGTCCCAGCCCATGTACTCGAGCATGATGCGGCCGGAGAGGATCATCGCGGAGGGGTTCACCTTGTCCTGGCCGGCGTACTTCGGCGCGGAGCCGTGGACGGGTTCCGCGAGGAGGCGGCCGTCGCCGATGTTCGCGCCGGGCGCGATGCCGAGGCCGCCGATCTGCGCGCCCGCGGCGTCAGAGAGGTAGTCGCCGTTCAGGTTCGGCATGGCGAGCACGTCGTACTGCTCCGTGCGGGTGAGCAGCTGCTGGAGCATGTTGTCGGCGATGCGGTCGTTGACGACGACCGCGCCCTCCGGCGGCTCGCCGTCGCGCTCGTTCCAGAGCGTGTCCTCGGTGATGACCTCGTCGCCGTACTCCTCCTCCGCGACCTCGTAGCCCCAGTCGCGGAAGGCACCCTCGGTGAACTTCATGATGTTGCCCTTGTGGATGAGGGTGACCGAGTCGCGGTCGTGGGCGAGCGCGTAGTCGATGGCCTTGCGGACGAGGCGCTTCGTGCCGAACTCGGTGATGGGCTTGATGCCGATGCCGACCGGCCCGTCGTGGATGGTGCTGTCGTAGCCCATCTCCTCCTCGACGAACGCGCGGACCTCCTCGACCTCGTCGGTGCCGGCCTCCCACTCGATGCCGGCGTAGACGTCCTCCGTGTTCTCGCGGAAGTTGACCATGTCCATCTTCTCCGGGTGTTTCACCGGGGAGGGGACGCCGTCGAGGTGGTAGGTCGGGCGCATGTTCGTGTAGAGGTCGAGCTTCTTGCGGAGCGCGACGTTCAGCGAGCGGAAGCCAGCGCCGACGGGGGTCGTGAGCGGCCCCTTGATCGCCACGCGGAACTCCTTGATCGCCTCGATCGTGTCGTTGGGGAGGTTCTCGTCGTACTTCTCGCGGGCGGACTCGCCCGCGTACAGGCGCATCCAGTTGATCTCGCGACCCGTCGCCTCCGCGGCGGCGTCGAGGACGGTCTGTGCGGCCGGCCCGACGTCCTGCCCGATCCCGTCGCCGTAGATGATGGGGATGATCGGGTTCTCCGGGACGTTGAGCTCGTCGCGTTCGGCGTCCGCTACCGTGATCGCCTCGCCCTCCTCCGGCACGTCGACCTTCTCGTAGCTCATACGTCCCTCTCCCAGCGTCTGGCTAAAATGTCTGCCGTTATCCGAGCGCGGTTTCGTCCCGCTGATACGACCGATTCGGCGATTTGCGACCGATTCCGGCATCGTGACCGTCACGCGGCGGTGGTCGATCGGTCGGAACGCCCCCGATCGTCGCCCGGATTTATGCCTCTTGCCAGCAGGTGTCACGACATGGCGTACATCGTCAGGATGCCCAAGCTCGGGCTGGAGATGGAGGGCGGCGCGCTCCTCGAGTGGCGCGTCGAGGAGGGAGCGTCGGTGACCGAGGGCGACGCGATCGCCGAGATCGAGTCCGAGAAGACGACCGCCGAGGTCGACGCGCGCGAGTCGGGCGTCCTGCGGACGACGTTCCTCGCGCCGGGCGACGAGGTGCCGCCCGGCACGCCGATGGGCATCGTCGCGGAATCGGACGAGGACATCGCGGACCTGGAGGCGGAGGCGGGGGCGGGGACGGAGGCGGACGCCGACGGTGAGGCCGCGGCGTCCGAACCGAAACCCGCCGAGGGGGCCGCGGCGGACGCCTCCGAGGGAACCGCCGAGGACGCCGCGGCCGCCGCGTCCGGCCCGTCGTCGGCGTCCGAGCGCGCGGCCGACGGATCGAGCGCCGCTCGCGCCGAGTCGGTCAGGGCCTCGCCGCGGGCGCGCAAGCGCGCCGACGAACTGGACGTGGAACTATCGGGGATCGACGGAACCGGTCCAGGGGGAGCGATCACGGAGGACGACGTCGAGACCGCGGTCGCGTCGAACGCCGGCGGCGACGCGGGAGCGAGCGCCGACGTCAGGGCCTCCCCCCGTGCGAAGCGTCGCGCCGAGGAACTGGGCGTGGACCTCGCGACGATCGAGGGGACGGGGCCGCAGGGGTCGATCACCGAGGACGACGTCGAGTCGGCCGCCGAATCGCCCCCGGCGGCGGCCGGTCCCGAGGGCCTCACGCTCAGCGAGGAGCGACCGTTCGACGGGATGCGCCGAACGATCGCCCGACGTCTCGGGGAGAGCTACCGCGAGGCCGTCCACGTCACCGAGCACCGGACCGTGGACGCGGAGGACCTCCTCGCGGCGCGCGAGGCGTCGACCGAGGCCCTCGGCGTCGACGTCTCGCTCACCGACATCCTGCTGATCGCGCTCTCGGCGGCGCTCGACGAGCACCCCGCGTTCAACGCGCACTTCGAGGACGACACCCACCGCCTCTACGCGGAGCACAACCTCTGTCTCGCGGTGGACGTGGAGGCCGGCCTCATCGCGCCCGTGCTGCGCGACGTGGGGAACGCGTCGCTCGCGGACCTCGCCGACCGGCGGCGCGAACTCACCGAGCGGGTGCTCGCCGGCGACTACTCGATGGACGACCTGACGGGGGGGACGTTCACCGTCACGAACCTCGGCGTGCTCGGCGTCGAGTCGTTCGATCCCGTGATCAACCCGCCGCAGGTCGCCATCCTCGGCGTGAACGCCCTCGACCGCCGCCCGATGGCCGAGGGAAAGAGGGGCGTCGCGGTCCGGCGGGTGCTCCCCCTCGACCTCTCGTTCGACCACCGCGTCGTCGACGGCGCGGACGCCGCGCGCTTCCTGGAGACGCTCGTCGGCCACCTGGAGGACCCGTGGCCGCTCCTCCCCGAGGCGGTCGAGCGGCCGGAGGGGTCCGCGACGCTCGATCTCCCCGAGCGCGAGGTCTCCGCGCGGATGCGCGACGGGACGGCGGGGACGGTCTCCGTCGGCCCCGTCGCGTGGGACTTCGACGTGCCGGCCGACCTCGGCGGGGGCGGCACCGCCCCGACGCCCGTCGACGCGTTCCTCGGCTCGCTCGCGGCCTGCGTCGCGCTCGCCGTGCGGATGCAGGCGGACCGGGATGAGGTCCCGCTCGACGACGTGGACGTGCGGGCGCGCGGGTCGCCCGAGCGCGGCTGGCTCGAACGGGTGGACGTCACCGTGGTGCTCGACGCCGACGCGGACGACGAGACGCTCCGGCACGTCGTCGACCTCGGCCGACGCAATTGCTACGTCGTCGACGCCCTGGACGACGACGTCGATCTCGGCGTCTCCTGGCGACGGGCGTGAGCGGGCTCAGGGGTACGTACCGTCCGGCTCGGGCAGCGCGTCCACGTTGTCCGCCGTCTCGAAGATCACCCCGTTCAACCGCTCGGCGGTGTCGAAGTACCAGTACGGCGTCTCCTCGTAGACGCCGCTCTGAAGGACGGGCATCCCCGCCTCCTCGAACTCCTCGACCACGGAGGGCGCGTCCTCGAACGCGAAGCAGGCGACGTGGTGCAACCCCTCGCCGTGCTCCTCCAGGTGCTCGGTGTAGATGCTCGGTCCCGTGAGCGGCTCGATGAGTTCGATCATCGTGTCGCCGACCGTCGCGAGCGCGAGGATCATCGAGTAGTCGCGCTCCTCGCCCCGGTAGGTCGTGTCGTGGAGCGCCGGCGGCTCGAACCGGTAGAGCTGCCACGGGCCGACGCCGAGGACGGCACCGAACCGGTCCATCCCGTCCTCGACGTCCTCGACCACGAACGCGACCTGGCTGATCTCGGGTACCTCCACGTCCAGCTGCGGTATGTCCGTCGCCATGACCGGTTACTGTTCAATGGTGACACACATCACTGCTTCTCACGGAACGCGACCGGTCGCGCCGGGGAACCGTCACGTTCCGCGCGATCCCGGTGCTCACTCGACGAACAGCCCCTCGTCCGCGGCGCGCTCGAAGACGGCGTCGAAGTCGACGAACCGCGGGCCATCGGGGCGCGGGCGGACCTCCACGTGCGCGTCGTGCACCTCCAGTTCGCGCTCCCCGTCGGCGCTCAGCACGCCTTCGGGCACGTCGAAGGTCATCGCCTCGCCGTCGTCGAGGCGGCGGTGCTCGCGCACGCCGATGCGCCCGACCACGCCCGGCGTCGTCATCGCCCGGACGGTCCGGGGAGCGTCGTCCGGCGGTCCGAGTCGCAGTCCCGCACCACCGGGGTCGTCCGGCGCGATCGCGCCGAGCGTCCCGGCGACCCCGGAGAGCCCCACGTCTCCCGGCGAGGCGCGCGAGACGACGCCCCCGAGGAAGTCCCCCGGGTCAAGGACGGCCCGCGTGCCGACGAACGGGCGGTCGAGCACCGACAGCGCGGCGAGCCCCTCGAACCGGCGGTGCCCGCCGTTGTCGTCGACTGCGGCGACGACCGTGCCGTGGCGCACCGTCACGTCCGCCGCGGGCACGCGTCCCGTGGCCACGAGGGCGGCGGCCGCACCGGCCGGCGTGCCGTCGATGGCCGTCGGGACGACGTTGTTCGTCCCCGTCGAGATGCTCGCCACGGGTACGTCGCCGATCCCGGTCGCCACGTCGCGGTTCGTCCCGTCGCCGCCGAGGACGACCACCGCGTCGGCGCGCTCGCAGAGCGCGTCGGCCGCTCTTCGGGTGTCCTCCCCCGACCCCGTGACGGACTGATCGAGGAGCGCGGCGTCGATCTCCCCGGCCTCGACGGCCTCCTCGACCAGTCCCTGGCCGACGTTCGCCTTGTCCGGCATCACGAGCACGTCCGGCGGGGGATCGATCGTCGTCAGCCCGGCGAGGACGCATCGGGCGGTCTGCACCTTCGCGTAGCGGTCGCTGACGCTGGCTCCGCCGGTGAGCCGCCGGATGTCGCGGCCCGCCGACGGGTTGACGACCAGTCCAACGGTCGCCACGCTAGGCGATGCGCTCGACGGCCGTTCTGACGTCGTCGGCGCTCGGCAGGACCTCCCCCTCAAGCGCGGGGCTGAACGGGATGTGGGTGTCGGGCACGCCGACGCGCTGGATGGGCGCGTCGAGGCTGAAGAACGCGTTCTCCATCATCCGCGCCATCACCTCGGCGTGGACGCCGTAGGAGAGCGGACTCTCGTCGGCGACCACCATCCGCCCGGTCTTCTCCAGGCTCCCGACGAGCGTGTCCGTGTCGAGCGGGTAGAGCGACCGCACGTCGATCACCTCGACGCTCACGTCGCCCGCCAGGTCCTCGGCCACGTCGAGCGACTCGCCGACGAGGCGCTGGCTGGCGACGACGGTGACGTCGTCGCCCTCGCGCTCGACGCGGGCCTCGCCCAGCGGGAGCGTGAAGTCCTCGTCGACCGGGACCTCGCCCTGCTGCTCGTAGGTCATCTTGTTCTCGAAGAAGAACACGGGGTCGTCGGAGCGGATGGCGCTCTTGAGCAGCCCCTTCGCGGCCGCCGGGGTGCCCGGCGTCACCGCGAGCAGGCCGGGGAAGTGCGCGAACCAGGTGTGGACGGTGCCGGAGTGCTGGCTCGCGGCCCCCATCCCGCCGCCCTCGGTCGTGCGGACGGTGATCGGCATCTCCGTCTTACCGCCGAACATGTAGCGCATCTTCGCCATCTGGTTCATCACCTGTTCGGAGCAGACGCCGAGGAAGTCGCTGAACATGATCTCGACGACCGGACGGGTTCCCGTCGCCGCCGCCCCGATACCCGCGCCCATGAAGCCCGCCTCGCTGATCGGCGTGTCGCGGACGCGATCGTCGCCGAACTCGTCCAGGAGGCCCGCGGTCACCTCGAGGACGCCGCCGAAGCGCCCCACGTCCTCGCCCATGAGGAAGACGTCGTCGTCGCGGGCGAGTTCCTCGCGTATCGCCTCGCGTATCGCCTCGCGCATGGTCATCGTGCGGGTCTGGTCCACGTCGTAACTGGTGCCTGTCTCGGTGCTCATGGTCTATCGCTCCGCGCCCCCGTCGGCGCGCATTCGGGCCGCGAACTGTTCGATCTCCGGGACGACTGTCGCGAACATGTCGTCGTAGGCCTCCTCCGGCGCGGGGTCGGCGGCGTCTCGCGCGTACTCGACCGCCTCCTCGATCTCCTCGTCGGCCGACTCGCGCATCGCCTCGAACTCCTCGTCGGTCAACTCGCCGCGCTCGACGAGTCGGGCCTTGAACGACTCGACGGGGTCGCGGTCGCGCCAGACGGCCACGTCCTCCTCCTCGCGGTAGGGCTGCTGGTCGCCCTCGAAGTGCCCCCGGAAGCGGTACGTCTCGGCTTCGATGAACGTCGGTCCAGCCCCGCTCGCGGCGCGCTCTCGTGCCTCGCCGACGGCCTCGTACACCGCCGTGACGTCCATTCCGTCGATGCTGAACCCGGGGATGTCGTAGGCCTCCGCGGTCTCGGAGAGCGCCTGCACGTTGTGCTGCTCGTCGACCGGCGTCCCCTCGCCGAACTGGTTGTTCTCGACGAGGAAGATGGCCGGGAGGTCCCACGTCGCGGCGAGGTTGATCGCCTCGTGGACCTGCCCCTGCGCCACCGCGCCGTCGCCGAAGAACGCGAGCGCGATGCGGTCCTCGCCCTTCAGCTGCGCCGTGAGTGCCGCACCCGTCGCGAGCGGCGGGCCCGCGCCGACGATGCCGTTCGCGCCCAGCATCCCGGCGTCCACGTCGGCGATGTGCATCGATCCGCCCTTGCCGTTACAGTAGCCGTCGCGCTTGCCGTACAGCTCGGCCATCATGAACGTCGGGTCGAGCCCCTTCGCGATGCAGTGACCGTGCCCGCGGTGCGTGCTGGTTATGTAGTCCTGCTCCTCGAGGGCGGCGCACGCGCCCGTCGCCACCGCCTCCTCGCCGATGTAGAGGTGGACGAACCCCGGTATCTCCCCGTCGGCGAAGAGGTCGGATGCCGCGCTGTCGAACGCCCGTATCGTGAGCATCCGACGGAGCGCCTCGCGCCGACCGTCCTCCGTTTCGATGTCAATTGCTACCATACAACAGTTTGAGAGGTTCGAGCACGAGGGGATATAATTTGCCGACAATTTTCGTGTACGTCACCGCGTGGAGAACGTCGTCGTCGCTTCGGAACGTGCGTTCGACGCGAACGCGCGACCGGGGTCGCGCATACGTCTCGCAGATCACGTCAGCCGTACCGTTGCGCGAGAGCCGACGCGACGGCCGACGGTATAGAAGCACTATTCCCGGCCCGTGACACACCTCCGCCCATGTACGTCATCGCGCACGGCGGGGCCGGCGGGGCCGTCGAGGAACCGGAGCGGCGGCAGGCCACGCTCGACGAGGCGACGGCGGCGGGTGCGACGGCGGCGACGCCGGTGGACGCGGTCGTCGCGACCGTCCGCGTTCTCGAGTCCTCGCCGCGGTTCAACGCGGGGGTCGGCGGCGCGATCCAGTCCGACGGCGTCGTCCGCACCGACGCGGGGATCATGACCGACGACCGTCTGGTCGGGGCGGCCTGCTCGATGCCCGGCGTCGAGCGCGCCTGCGAGGTCGCGCGGATCGTCATGGAGGAGACCCCGCACGTCTGCGTCTCGGGCGTCCACGCGGTCGACCTCGCGGCCGCCTTCGGGATCGAGACGGGCGTCGACCTCCGGAGCGAGGACACCCGCGAGCGGTGGGCGGCCCTCGACCCGTCGCCGCCCGCCCGCGACGACCCGCGGGGGCAACTCGACTGGCTCGTCGGCGAGTTCGGCGGGAGCGCGGCGACCGGCGACGACGCCCGACCGGAGGACTACGACACGGTGGGCGCGGTCGCCACCAACGGCGAGACGCTCGCGACGTGCACCTCCACCGGCGGACGGTGGGCGGCGCTCGCCGGGCGGGTCGGCGACGTGCCGCAGGTCGGATCGGGCTTCTTCGCCACGCACGCGGGCGGCGCGAGCGCGACGGGCGCGGGCGAGGACATCGTCCGCGTGACGCTCGCCCGGCGCGCGGTGGACCACCTCGAACTCGGCCGCGACCCGGGGACGGCCGCCGAACTCGCGATCGAGGAGTTCGAGGACATCACGGGGAGCGAGGCGGGCGTCGTCGTCATGGACCGCGACGGGGCTTCGGGAAGCGCGTTCAACTCCGACGGGATGCAGACGAGCGTCGCCGGCGAGTAGCCGTCGGTCGACCGCTCGGACGGTCGAATCGTGCCGAGGATCGATCACCCGGACGGGACGATCAGCACCGGCACCTCGACGGTGCGGAGGACTCGGTCGGCGACGCTCCCGAGGAGTTGCCACGCGAGGTTCGACTCCCCCTCGGAACTCATGACGACGAGGTCGACGTCGTTCGCGTCCGCGTACTCGAGGATGCCGACGTGGGGCGCGCCCCGAACGACCGCCGTGCGGGGCTCCGCGTCCGGGTCCGTCTCGCGCACGCGCTCCGCGAGGCGGTCGACCTTCTCCCGTCCCCGCTCCTCGAGTCGCTCGACGAACGCGGCGTCCACGCCCCCGGCGTTGAAGAGTCCCCCCTCCCGCTGCACGTCCACGACGTTGAGGAGGTGGAGCGTCGCGCCGTAGCGCCGCGCGAGGTCGGCCCCGTACGGCGCGGCGCGCTCTGCGATCCCGCTCCCGTCCGTCGGGACGAGGACGTTCTCGTACCCCCCGGCGTCCGCGTCGCCGCCCACGGTGAGCACCGGGGCGTCGCTGCCCCGGAGCACCGGCTCGGTGACGCTCCCGAGCAGGCGCTCGCCCAGTCCGGTCCGCCCGCGTCGCCCCATCGCGACGAGGTCGATCCCGCGCTCGTTCACGTGATCGACGACGACCCTGTGGGGCCGTCCCTCGACCAGGTGCGTCTCGACCGGTACGCCCGACCCCTCGGCCATCCCGACCACCTCCGCTACGATCTCGGCTCCGCGCTCCTCTCGATGGCGTCGCGCAGCCTCCTCCTCCCGCATCCGGGACGGTTCGATCGCACACAGCACGTCCACTGCCGCGTCGTACGTCTCCGCGAGTTCGAGTCCGGCCGCCGCCGCTCGCTTCGCGGGGTCGCTTCCGTCCACGGGCAGGAGGATTCGATCGAACATGGTGATACCTATCGATTCGTCGTGCGGCGGGTAAGCCGTTGCGGCGCTCCCGTCACTCGGACGTCCCCCGGGTCGACCGTCCCTCTGCGCGTCGCCGCTTCCCTCCCTCCCGAACGACGCCCTCGACGAGGATCGGATCGAAGCGCCGATCCGCCGCCAGCGAGACGGCGGGGTCGCGTTCGTCGTCGGCCGGCGAGTCGGTCACTCGCGCTCTCCCTCGTGCACGCCCGCGAGCGATCCCTCGTGGCCGACGCCGTCGGCGGCACCGTCGGACTCCGTCGCTCGCGCTCGCGCGCGACGCATCAGCACCTCGTGGGTGCTCCGCACCTCCTCGCCGTCGTCGGGGCGGCGTTGTTCGTACGTGCCGTCGGAGTTCATCGCCCAGCGCTTGCGGTTGTCCGCGAGCATCGCGTCGAGGACGTCCCGCAGTTCGCACTGGAGGTCGGGCGTGTCGACCGGCGTGACGGCCTCGACCCGGCGGTCGAGGTTCCGCGTCATCCAGTCGGCGCTCCCGACGTAGTACTGCGGCTCTGCGTGCTCGAAGTAGAATATCCGGGAGTGTTCGAGGAACCGCCCGACGACGCTGTGCACGCGCACCGTCTCGCTCACGTCGGGGAGGCCGGGGCGGAGGCGACAGATCCCACGGACGATCAGGTCGATCCGCGCGCCGGCCATCGACGCCCGGTAGAGTTCCTCGACGATCCCCGGGTCCTCGAGCGCGTTCATCTTCGCGACGATCCGACCGTCCTCGCCGTGGGCCGCCTCCTCCCGGATGCGGTCGACGAACTGGCGGCGCATGTTGACGGGTGCGACCAGCAACTCGCGGTACTCCTTCTGGAGCGAGTGGCCGGTGAAGAAGTTGAACAGTCGGGTGAGGTCCTGGCCGACGTCGTGGTCGGCGCTGAGCACGCCGAGGTCGACGTACGTCTTCGCCGTCTCGGAGTGGTAGTTGCCGGTGCCGACGTGCGAGTAGAGGCGGACGCCGTCGGCCTCCTCGCGGACGACGAGCGCCACCTTCGAGTGGGTCTTGTAGCCGACCGTCCCGTAGGCGACGTGGATGCCCTCCTCCTCGAGGCGGCGGACCCAGCGGAGGTTGTTCTCCTCGTCGAAGCGCGCCTTCAGTTCGACCATCACCGCGACCTGCTTGCCGTTCTGGGCCGCCTCGATCAGGCTCTCGATCACCTTCGAGTCGTGCGCCGTGCGGTAGATGGCCGCCTTGATGGCGAGCACGTCCGGGTCGTGGGCCGCCTCGCTCAGGAACCGCTGGGTGGTCTCCTCGAAGGAGTGATACGGGTGGTGTGCGAGCAGGTCGCCCCGGCGGATCTCGGCGAAGACGTCGCGCTCCTCGCCCGCGAGCCGGTGGTGGGGCTGTGGCGTCCACGGGTCGAGCTTCAGGTCGGGTCGATCGAGGTCGCAGAGCGCCGCGAAGTCGCGGAAGTCGAGCGGTCCCGCCCGCTCGAACACCTCCCGCTCGTCGAGGTCGAGCTGCTCGACGAGCAGTTCCCGAACCGGCGCGGGCATGTCCGACTCGACCTCCAGTCGCACCACCGTCGCGAACCGGCGCTCGCGGAGGACGCCCTCGATCATCTCGATCAGTCCCTCCGCGACCTCCTCGTTGCGGCGCACCTCGGCGTTGCGCGTCACGCGGAAGACCGAGCGATCGAGCACCTCGACGTCGGGAAAGAGCAGGTCGAGGTTCGCCGCGACGATCTGTTCGAGGGGGACGAACCGCGCCTCCTCGCCCTCTCCGTTCCTCCCCTCCTCCTCGTCTCCCACCCGCACGAGCCGCGGACGGTTCCCGGGGATCTTCACCCGCGAGAACCGCGGCTCGTCGTCGTCCTCGCCGCGGGTCAGCACCGCGAGCGACAGCGAGAGGTTCGAGATGAACGGGAAGGGGTGCGCCGGATCGAACGTCAACGGGGTCAGCGTCGGCAGCACGGACGCCTCGAAGTACTCGCGCAGGTCGGCCCGCTCCGCGGGCGAGAGGTCGTCGTGATCGAGGACGCGGACGCCAGCCGCCGCGAGCGCCGGCCTGATCTCCTCGCGGTAGCACTCGACCTGCCGCTCGAACAGCGGTCTGACGGTCTCGAGCACCTCGCCGAGTTGCTCCTCCGGGGTGCGACCGTCGGGGGAGCGTTCCGTGACGCCCGCCGCGATGAGCTGTTTCAGCCCGCCGACGCGCTTCATGAAGAACTCGTCGACGTTCCGCGTGACGATGGCGAGGAACTTCACCCGCTCCAGGAGCGGGTTGCGCTCGTCGAGCGCCTCGAACAGCACGCGCCGCTGGAACGCCAGTTCGCTCAGTTCGCGGTTGAGGTAGTACCGCGGGGCGTCGAGGTCCACGTCGGGGACCGGGGGGTCGTTCGGGTCGGGTCGGTCGCGCGCTACCGCCGCGGCGCGCTCCCCGCGGCCGTTCGCGGCGCGGGCCGTCTCGTCGTGGTCGGAAGCGTCGTCCGTCGTATCGTCGTCCGTCGTGTCGTCGTCCGTCGTGTCGTCGTCCGTCGTACCGTCGTTCTCTGGCATCGGTGGGGTGTCAGCGTCGGTGTGTCGTCGTCCGCGTCGGCGCGCGGCGTCGGTGGCGGTGGCGTCAGGGTCGATCCGCGGTCCCCGCGTCCGTCGCGCCCGGGTTCAGTATCTTCCGGTCGGCGCGCTCCCTGTACGTCTCGTGGGCGGGGACCGACAGGACCTCGCCGGTCGAGCAGTCGTAGGCCGTGAGAGAGCCGCCGTAGACGCACCCGGTGTCGAGCCCGACGGCCCACTCGCTCACCACCGGCGCGTCGAGGACCGTGTGGCCGAAGAACACCCGCGGCGGTCCGCGGTAGGTTTCGAACCAGAACGGCCCGTCGTAGCCGTTCCCGGGGGGGATGGCGCGGGTCGTCTCCAGGTCGTCGATCGTGTGCTCTACCAGGGGCCGCCGGGGGTCGAGTCCGCCGTGGACGACCATCGCGCCGTCCCACGAGAGGGCCACCGGGAGAGACTCGATGTACTCGGCGACGGGCGCGAGCGCGGGGCACTCCACGCGGTCGTCGACGTACTTCTGTTCGTTGTTCCCGCGCACGGCGCGCATGTTCGGACTGTCCCTGACGAGTTCGACGACGGCGCGGCTGGCGGGACCCTTCCTGATGAGGTCGCCGACGAAGACGAGCAGGTCGTCCTCGCCCGGATCGAGGCGGTCCAGGAGATCGAGCAGTTCGTCGTGACAGCCGTGAACGTCGCCGACGACGGCGATGCGCTCCCAGTCGGCCGCGTCGATGCGCTCGTGGTGCGCGGCGAGGTCGGGAGAGAGCGGGGGGAGGTCCGCCGACCCGTCCGACGCTTCGCCGTCCACCGTCCCGCCGTCCACCGTCCCGCCGTCCGACCGGCCCCGCGGCGGCGCGACCCGCCGTGGACGCGACGTGTTCGACATGTGCCGATCCGTTCGACGCGGCCGAATAAGCCGTTGCTATGACCGTTCAGTATCGCTCAATAGGTCTCACGAGATCTCCTGGCGGGCAACACAAGCCCTATCCCTCGTTCCCGCGAGTGCCCGAGTATGAGCGACGTCGACCTCACGTCGGAACAGTACGAGAAACACCGCGAGGCGGGGCGGATCCTCGCGCGGGTCCGCGACGAGGCCGCAGAGCGCGTCGAGGTGGGCGCGAGTCACCTCGACGTGGCCGAGCGCGCGGAGGAGCGCATCCGCGAACTCGGCGGCGAACCGGCCTTCCCGGTGAACATCTCGATCGACCACGAGGCGGCACACGCCACGCCGGGTATCGACGACGAGGCGACGTTCGGCGAGGAGATGGTCAACCTCGACATCGGCGTGCACGTCGACGGCTGGCTGGCCGACACCGCGATCACGGTCGACCTCTCGGGGCACGCCGACCTCGCCGAGGCTAGCGCCGAGGCGCTCGACGCCGCCCTCGACGTCGTCGAACCCGGCGTCCGGACGGGTGAGATCGGCGCGGAGATCGAGTCCGTCATCGACGGGTACGGCTACAACCCCGTCGTCAACCTCACCGGACACGGCCTGGGCCACTGGCAACAGCACGTCCCGCCGAACATCCCCAACCGGGCGGTCGAATCCGGGGTCGAACTGGACGTCGGCGACGTCGTCGCCATCGAACCGTTCGCCACGGACGGCAGCGGCAAGGTCGGCGAGGGGCCGACGGAGGAGATCTTCGCGCTCGAGCGCGAGCGGTCCGTCCGGAACCGCCAGGCCCGCCAGGCGCTCGAACAGATCACCGAGGAGTTCCGGACGCTCCCGTTCGCCACCCGCTGGCTCGACGTCGACCGCGCCGAGATGGCGGTCCGGCGGCTGAAACAGCAGGGCGTCCTCCACGGCTACCCCGTCCTCCAGGAGGCCGAGGGGACGCTCGTCAGCCAGAAGGAGCACACGATCGTCGTCACCGACGACGGGTGCGAAGTGACGACGCGCTCGCGGTAGCCGATTCCGTCCGTCAGACCGCCCCGCCGACCCTGTATTTACAGCCCGTCACCTCAATCGGCTCGCGACCCTCCTCCCGACGTCCTCTCATGAACCGACGACGATTCGTCGCGACGGCCGGCGCGGCGGTCGCGAGCCTCACGCTCGCCGGTTGCACCGAGTACGGGACGGACAACCCCGGTGCCCCGTCGGGCGACGATCCCGACGACGGGTCGGAGAGCGGCGACTCCTCGAACGAGTCGTGACGAGCGCGGAGGCCGGGCGTAGCCCGGTGGGGGACGGGTCGGGGACGATAAACCGTCGGTACGGGCGGCGTCGGGGGTACCGAAGAAACAGCGACCGATGGGGGCCGGACGCGACAGGGGGATGCGGACCGGCGTGGTTTCACGCGCCGCCCGCTCGGCGTGACCTACGCGTTGTTCATGCGCAGCGCCGTCTCCGCCCCGCAGATGCGGCACGTGCTGACGCGATAGGGCTCGCGGGAGAACTGCGCGTTCTCGGACTTCTGGCTCTCCGTGCGTATCTCGAGGCGTACCGAATGGGGCGTCTCACGGCCGCAGTCGGCGCAGCCTTCGAGCATATCGTTCGACTGGTTGCGTGTTGCTGCCATCGCCCCGGCCTACTCCGGACGGGGGTATAAAAACCGATTTTCGTTGGGGGTTGTTTACGGTAAAAACGACAGACGGCAACGGAGTCGGTGAACGACGGCCTGAGAGAGTACGAAACCGTTCACGATTGTTGCTCAGACTGTTTCGGGCCGTTTCATCAGCCTCCGAGCCAATATATTTAAGACGGGGTCGGAACCGCTGAAGGCCCCGAATCCGCACGTTTTACGCACCCGCGTCCGTCCTCGAACTATGGAGCAACTGGTCGCCCCCTGGCGCATCGAGTGGGTCGAACGGGACCGGTCCGACGACGTCGACGGCTGCGTGTTCTGCGAACTGCCGGAGCGAACGAACGACCGACGAAACCGCATCGTCGCCCGGTCGGAGCACGCCTACGTGCTCCTCAACAACTACCCCTACAACCCCGGGCACGCGATGGTCATCCCCTACCGACACACCGGCGACTACCGCGACCTCGACGACCGGGAACTGCTCGACCACGCCCGCCTGAAGCAGGCGACGTTCGACGCCCTGGAGGCCGCGCTCGGGCCGGATGCCTTCAACGCCGGACTGAACCTCGGCGGCCCCGCGGGCGGCTCCATCACCGACCACCTGCACACCCACGTCGTCCCCCGGTGGGGCGGCGACACCAACTTCATGCCCGTGATCGCCGACACGAAGGTGATCGTCGAGGCCATCGACGAGACGTACGACCGTCTCCACGAGGCGTTCGCGGCGCGGGAAGGGGCGACCGTCGACGAGGACGGTGCCGTGCGCGTCGATGACGCATAAACGGGGGTTTCGACGCATCTAAAGCCCGGATTCGACGGATAAACGCGAAGCGACTTTACGGTCAGGTTCCAAGGGAGGGGTATGGACCGCGTCGCCGCCCTCCGCCGCGTCGGCCTCGTCGTTCTCGGGGTCAACCTGCTGCTCGCGCTCGCCAAGGGCGGCGTCTACCTGTCCACGGGGAGCATCGCGGTCGGGAGCGAGGCGGTCAACAGCCTCGCCGACGCGGTCTACAGCCTCGTCGTCGTCGCGGGGCTCTACCTCACGACGCAACCGCCCGACGAGGTCCACCCCCACGGCCACGAGCGCATCGAGCCGTTCGTCTCGCTGTTCGTCGCGCTCGGGGTCTTCGCCGCCGGCGGGGTCGTGCTCTGGCAGGCGCTGGAGGCCGCGCTCGCGGGCGGCGCGAGCGGGCACGACGGCCCCCTCGCGGCCGGCGTGCTCGCCGTCGGCGCGGTCGCCAAGTACCTCCTCTATCGCTACTGTCGCCGGATGGCGGCGACGTACAACTCGCCCGCGCTGGAGGCGACGGCGCTCGACAACCGCGCGGACATCCTCACCGCGGCGGCGGCGCTGGCCGGCGTCCTCGGCGCGGCCGCCGGGTTCGGCGTCCTCGATCCGCTCGCCGGCGCGGTCGTCGCCCTCGGCATCCTCTACACGGGCGTCGAGATCGTCCGCGACAACCTGAACTACCTCGTCGGGGCGGCCCCGTCGGACGAACTCCAGGCGGAGATCGTCGACCGGGCGCTGGCACACCCCGAAGTGCAGGGCGTTCACGACGTCGTCGCCCACTACGTCGGTCCCGAGGTGGACGTGAGCCTCCACATCGAGATCGAGGGCGAGCGCACCGTCTCCGAGGCCCACGACATCGAGACCGCCGTCGTGACGGCGATCCGTGACATCGACGAGGTCGACGACGTGTTCGTCCACCTCGACCCGAGGGAACTCGGCGAGTGGAAGGAGGAGGGCGGGGAGAACGGAGAGCGCGTCGACCTCGACGGGTCGACGGACGCCTCCTAAGTCCGCTTCGCTCGCGACGACCGCCGCGATCCCGTCCGTTCGTTCGAGAGTACGTCTGGTAGGAATCTCACCCACCCCTGGGTTTTATCACGCCGTCAACCGCTATTGAGTTCGTGGTTTACGAGACGGGAAATCGGACGATAGACGACGCGGTCGCGCGGGTGCTGGCCGGCGAGTCGCTCGACCGGACCGACGGGCTGGCGTTGCTGGCACAGCCGACCGACGACCTCGCGGCGGCGGCCGACGCCGTCCGCGCCCGGTTCGGCGACGGCACGGTCGACGCCTGTAGCATCGTGAACGCGAAGGCCGGCAACTGCGCGGAGGACTGCGGGTTCTGCGCGCAGTCGGTCCACTTCGACACCGGTATCGACACGTACGACCTCCTCGACCCCGAGGCGATCCTCGACGCGGCCAGGCGGGCCGAGCGCGACGGCGCACAACGGTTCGGCATCGTCGTCGCCGAGAAGGGCGTCAGCAAGGAACGTCGGCCCGACGAGTGGGCGAAGGTGCTCGAAGCGATCCGCCTCGTGCGCGAGGAGACCGACGTGGCGGTCGACGCCAGCCTCGGCATCCTCACCGAGGAGGAGGCGCGGATCCTCGCCGCGGAGGGGGTCGGTCACTACAATCACAACATAGAGACCTCCCCGCGCTTCTTCCCGGAGGTCGTCGGGACCCACGCCTTCGAGGACCGGGTGGAGACGCTCGAACGCGCGAAGGCCGCGGGGATGGACCTCTGTGCGGGCGTCATCCTCGGGATGGGTGAGACGCCCACCGACCGCGTCGAGGCCGCCGTCGCGCTCCAGGAGGTGGGCGTCTCCTCGCTCCCGGTGAACGTGCTCGACCCCGTGGTTGGGACGCCGCTGGGTGATGCGCTCGGCGACTCGGCGGCCATCTCCACCGAGGAGATCGTCGAGACCGTCGCCGTCTACCGACTGCTCCACCCGCACGCGCGGGTGCGGCTCACGGGCGGGCGCGAGGTCAACCTCGACGAGGACGAACAGCACCTCCCCTTCCGGGCCGGTGCGGACGGCATCCTGACCGGCGACTACCTCACCACCGAGGGCCAGTCGCCCGGCGACGACATCCGCGTCGTCGAGCGGGCCGGGCTGTCGCCGAACACGGCCGTGAACGACTTCGACCCGGAGGCGGTCAAGGCCCGCTCGGCGGGCGACTGCAACGGGGAGGGGACGGCGGAGGTCGCGAGCGACGCGGGGCCGAGCGAGTGACCCGAAGTACCGCTCCCACGGCCACGACGACCACCGACGCCCGTCGACGTTCGTCGACGGGTACGGACCGGCGATACATCGACCGACGACACGCCGACCGACGACGCACCGACCGACGACGCACCGACCGACCACATTCGACACGACCATGAACGACGTTACATTCGCCGTACTCGGCACCGGCGGTATCGGCCGACGAACGCTCGCCGTCTCGGAGCACAGGGACGACCTCGTTCCCGTCGCGGCCTGCGACCGCGACGGCGTCGCGATCGACCACGACGGACTCGACGTGGACGAACTGCTGGCCGCGACGGAGGGTAACGTCGCCTCCGACGGCGGCGCGTCCGCGGTCGAGGAGGTGGGCGGGGGGACGGGCGTCGCGGCCTCGACGCAGGCCGTGCCGACCGACACGCCGATCGACGACGTCGTCGCCGAGAGCGACGCCATCGACGCGGTGCTGATCGCGCTCCCGAACCTCGAACACGACTTCGTCCCGCGGGTCGCAGATCGCTTCGTGGCGGCCGACTACTCGGGCGTCCTCGTCGACGTGCTCAAGCGCTCGCGGGTCATCGGGATGCTCGACGACCGCGCCGACGCGTTCGAGGAGCACGGCGTCACGTTCGTCTGCGGGGCGGGCGCGACGCCGGGCTTCCTGACGGGCGCGGCGGCGCTGGCCGCCCAGTCGTTCGTCGAGGTCGAGGCGGTCGAGATCTGGTGGGGCGTCGGCCTCGAATCGGGCTACGAGGACAACCGGGGGACGGTCCGAGAGGACGTCGCGCACCTCGACGGGTACGACGTCGAGACGATCCGCGGGATGAGCGACGACGAGATCGAGGCGATCGTCGACGAGCACGACGGCGTCCTCGAGTTCCGCGACATGGCGCACGCCGACGACGTCCTGCTGGAGCGGGCGGGGATCTGCGACGCCGAGGACGTCACCGTCGGCGGCATCCTCGACCTCACGTCTGACGAGAAGCCCACGACCACGACCGTGCGGGTGACGGGCACGACGTTCGACGGCGCGCGGGGGACGAACGTCTTCCGACTGGACGACGCCACGAGCATGGCGGCGAACGTCAACGGTCCCGCGCTGGGGTACCTGAAGGCGGCGGTCGGACGGAACCGGGCGGGCGAGTACGGCGTCTTCGGCCCGGCGGAGCTGATGCCGGAGTTCTGAGATCGATGGACCGAGCGACCGATCCCCCGCCGGGTGGGGCCGACGAGGAGCGACCGACGGGCGGGACGGCCCACGGCTTCGACCCGGCCGCTCGCCTCGCAGAGCGCGAGGCCCGCGACCTTCGGCGGGATCTCCAGCCGGTCGACCGCGTCGCGTCCCGCTCGCGGATGGCTCCGGACCCCAAGGGGTCCGCGCCGGAGTACGAGGAGGAGCGACTGATCTTCGCCGCGAACGACTACCTCGGGTTGGCCGCGGACGAGCGCACCCGACGCGCCGCGGCGGAGGCGGCGGAGGCGGTCGGCACCGGGGCGGGCGCGAGCCGATTACTCACGGGCGACACGGGCTGCCACCGCGCGCTGGAGCAGGATCTCGCGGGCGCGAAAGACGCCGAGCGCGCGCTCGTCTTCTCCTCGGGTTACGCGACGAACGTCGGGACGGTCGCGGCGCTCGGGCCGGACGTCGTCTTCTCGGACGAAGCCAACCACGCGAGCATCGTCGACGGCTGTCGGCTCTCGGGGGCGGAGACGGTCGTCTACGACCACTGCGACGCGGATGCGCTCGCCGACGCGCTCGCCCGTCGGGAGCGGGCGGAAGCCGACGGCGAGCGGTGGCTGGTCGTCACCGACTCCGTGTTCAGCATGGACGGGGACGTCGCACCCCTGCCGGACGTCTGCGACGTCGCGGAACGCCACGGCGCGTGGGTCATGGTCGACGAGGCGCACGCGACGGGGCTGTACGAGGACGGCGGCGGAATCGTCCAGCGGGAGGGACTCGCCGATCGCGTGCAGGTCCAGATGGGAACGCTCTCGAAGGCGCTCGCCAGTCAGGGCGGCTACGTCGCCGGGAGCGAGCCCCTGGTCGAACACCTGCTGAACGCGGCGCGTCCGTTCGTCTTCTCGACGGGGCTGGCCCCGCCGGCGGTCGGGGCGGCCCGGGAGGCGCTGCGCGTCGCTCGCTCGTCGGACCGCCGCGACCGGCTCTGGCGGAACGTCGAGCGCCTCCGCGAGGGGTTGACGTCGATGGGGTACGACGTCCGCGGGGAGACGCAGATCCTCCCCGTCGTCGTCGGCGAGCGCGCGGCCGCGCTGTCGCTCGGCGAGCGCCTCCGTGAACGCGGTATCGTCGCCCCGGCGATCCGCCCCCCGACGGTCCCCGACGGGACCAGTCGCGTTCGCGTCGCGCCCACGGCGACGCACACCGACGAGGAGATCGACCGCTGTCTCGCCGCGTTCGAGGCGGCGGGGCGCGCCGAGGGGCTGCTGTGAGTCCCCGCGGCCTCGCGGTCGTCGGGACCGACACCGGCGTCGGGAAGACGGTCGTCACGGCCGGCCTGGTCGGCTGGCTCCGCGAAACGGGCGTCGACGCCCGCGCGATCAAGCCGGTCCAGACGGGCTGTCCCCCCGACGACGACGCGGGGTTCGTCGCCGACGCCTGCGGCACCGGCGCGGCGGCGACCTGCGTCGAGCGGTTCGGCCCGCCGCTCGCCCCCGCCGTCGCGGCCGAGCGCGAGGGGAGGACGCTGTCGTACGCGGCCGTCAGGGACGGCTGCGAGCGCGCGCTCGCGGACGCCGAGGCCGGCGTCGTCGAGGGGATCGGCGGGTTGCGCGTACCGTTGACGGACGACCGCGAGGTCGTCGATCTCGTCGCCGACCTCCGTCTCCCGGCGGTCGTGGTCGCCCGATCCGGACTGGGGACGCTCAACCACACCGCGCTCACGGTCGAGGCGCTCGACCGGCGGGACGTCGAGGTACGTGCCGTCGTCCTCAACGAGTTCGAGGGCGCGACGGCGGCAGAGCGGACCAATCCCGCCGTCCTCGAACGGATGGTCGATACCGACGTCTCCACGCTCCCCCCGACCGACCTCGCGGACCCCCGGGCGGCGATCCCGCTCGTCCGCGAGCACCTCCCGCGGTCGATACTCGACCCCGCGCTCGCGTAGGCCAGTCCGCCCTCGTCGGGGCCGCGCGTTCGGCGCGAGCGTCAGATCGGTTCGCCGAAGCAGTAGACCGTCTCGGCGCTCGTGATCTCGACCTCGTGGAACTCTCCGGGTTCGATCCCGCGCTCCTCGGCGTCCGTGACGATCACCTGCCGGTAGGCCTCGTCGTAGCACTTCACCGAGTCGCCGGTCCCGGGTTCGACGACGAGCACCTCGTGGGTCTCCCCGACCATCTCCTCGTGGGCCTCGCCGACGAGGCGCATCTTCAGGTCGACCATCTCCTTCGACCGCTCCTTCTTGAGCGTCCCGCCGAGGCCCTTCATCTCCGCCGCGTCCGTGCCCGGGCGCTTCGAGAAGCGCGTGACGTTCACCTTCTCCGGGCGCACCCGCTCGAACAGCTCGAGGCTCTTTCTGTGGTCCGCGTCGGTCTCGGTCGGGAAGCCGACGATGAAGTCCGTCGAGAGCGTCCAGTGGTCGAGGTGCGCGTCGAACGTCTCCACGACCTCCACGAACTCGCGCACCTGGTGCTGGCGGCGCATGTCGCCCAGCACGTCGTTCGAACCGGACTGGACGGGGACGTGCAGGAAGTTGTAGAGCTTCTCGTTCTCGGCGAACACCCGGGCGAGTTCCTCGCGGATGCCGTGGACGCCCTTCGGGTTCGCCATCCCGACGCGCACGCGGAACTCGCCGTCGATGTCGCAGATGCGATCGAGGAGTTCGTGGAGCGTCCGCTCGCCCGCGTCCCAGCCGTAGACGCCGGTGTCCTGGCCGGTGACGCGGATCTCCTTCGCCCCGGCGTGGACGAGCGCGCGGGCCTTCGCCACGTTCTCCTCGATCGGCGGCGAGTCGATCCGCCCGGTCGCCTTCTTCGTGATGCAGTAGGAGCAATCGCTCATGCACCCCCGGGCGATGGGAAGGATGCCGACGACGCCGTCGAGGACGGGCTCCGAGTCTGGCGTCGGCGTCGGGCACTCGCCGTTGAGGACGGCCCCGGGAACGTCGTCCCAGTGGAGGACGCGCGCGTCGACGCCCGCCTCGCGGAACGCCTCGCCCTGCGCGAGCGCCATGCACCCGGTGACGATGAGGTCCGCCGTCTCCCGCTCCAGTTCCTCGGCCCGCCTGAGCATGTTGCGCTCGGTCTTCTCGACCACGGTGCAGGTGTTGAGGATCGCCACGTCCGCCTCCTCGACGCCCTCGGCCCGGTGGTGGCCGCCGTCCCTGAGCGCCTGCTCGATGACGCGGCTCTCACCCCGATTGGCGGTGCAGCCGTAGGTCTCGATGTGGTAGCGGGCCATGTCGTGTCTCCGTCCGGTGCTGGGGCGCGAGCGAGCAAAAGGCCGACGCTTCGCGGACACCGCCTAGTCCGACTCCCCGGCGTCGCCCTTGGGTTCGGAGCCCATCGCGCCGGCCGCGCGGACGGTCGGGGTGACCGGCTCCCCGTGGATCAGCTCGCTGAAGACGACGCGGACCACCTGGATCCCGAGGACCACCAGCAGCGGACCGAGGAAGAGCCCGTACCAGCCGAACAGGATCGTCCCGACGACGTAGGCGAACATCACGAGGCCGACGTGGGTCTTGCGCGCCGCCAGCTTCGGGAGCAGGAACGTGAGCGGGATCAGGTCGAGCGCGAGCAGCGCCACCGCGAACAGGGCCGCCGGGTAGATCACCAGCGACGGATCGATCCGGGCCGCCTTCCACCCCAGGTAGGCCGTCAGCGGGACGTACACCACCTTCCCGACCACGATAGGAATGAGACTTGCCACGCCGGTCAGCAGCGCGAGGACGGTCGGGAAGGGGACGACGAGGCTCGCGGGCGCGACGAGGTTGTACGCGTGGTACGTCACCAGCGAGAGCCCCGCGACGAGGAAGACGAGGAGCACGTTGCTGAAGTAGATGGTCTCGAGGTCGCGATCGACCGCCGTGGCGTAGGCGTAGGCGGTGGTCCCCGCGTCCCCGATCTCGGAGCGGAACCACCGCGCGATGCGGACGTCGTCCCTGAGCAGGAAGAACGCGAGCGTGACGGCGACGAACAGGTGCGTCACTCCCGTCAGCACTGGACCGACGAACGTCCCCCACGCCGAGAGCACCTGCGAGAGCGAGGGCGTCCCGGGGTTCCGGAGGAACCGCGACAGCGTCCGGAGGGGGTGGGACTTGAGCGACGAGACGTTCAGGTAGGGTTCGAGCACCGAGCCGTAGGTCCGCAACAGCGGCCCGAGTTCGCGCAGGCCGGCGACCCCGACGTAGGCCAGCAGCACCGCCACCGGCAGCGCGACCGCGAGCAGGGTCAGCGCCGCCGCCTCCCCCCTGGAGCCGACGATGGAGCGGAGCCGACGGCAGACCGGCCGCAGCCCGTAGTAGACGAACAGTCCGAGGACGACCGTCCCGATCAGGCTGAACACGGCGAACAGCAACAGCGCCGCCAGCGCGCCGGTCAGGAGCCACCACGCGACGCGCGAGCGGTCGGACGGCAGCGGCAGGCGCGACATGCCGGCGTCTACTCGACTCCGGGGCAAAAATTCGAGGGCTGCGAGCGCAACTCCGGACGATCTCGCGACGACCGCCCGCTTTCGGGTCCTGCGACGACCGTTCGCCGGCGCGGAGGACCGCGCCGATCACTGCCGCCGCGGGCCGCCGCGAGCTGTCGGTGGCGGCTCGCGCACTCGACGCCGTCTACTCCGCCGGATCCGCCGGGTAGCCCTCGACAATCTCGACGCCGCTCGACGCCCCGATGCGCGCCGCGCCCGCCTCGATCATCGCCATCGCCTCCTCGTAGCTCCCGACCCCGCCGCTCGCCTTGACGGGCAGGTACTCGGCCATGAGTTCGACGTCCGCGACGGTCGCGCCGCCGTCGGCGAAGCCCGTCGAGGTCTTCACCATCGCGGCGTCCGCGTCGCGGGCCGCCGCGCAGGCGCGGCGCTTCTCGTCGTCGGTGAGCAGCGCCGTCTCGACGATCACCTTCACCGGGAGGGGCGTGGCCGCCACCACCTCGGCGATCTCGTCGCGGACGGCCGCGTCGTCGCCCGCCTTCAGCCGCCCGACGTTGATCACGAGGTCGAGTTCGTCGGCACCGTCGCGCCAGGCGGTCTCGGCCTCGTCGCGCTTCGCGTCCGTGGCGTGCTGACCGTGCGGGAAGCCGATCACGGTGGCGACCGTCGCCTCCGCGTCCACCCCCGCGACGTAGCACGGCGGTATGCAGGCGTTCATCCCCCGCTCCTCGGCCTCGCGGACGACGCGCTCTGCGTCTGCGGGCGTCGTCTCCGGCCCGAGGACGGTGTGATCGATTCGCGCGGCGAACTCCTCGCGGTCCATACCCCTCCCCTCCGACCGGCGGTACAAAAACCGATTGTAAAGACTTTCGAGGCTTCGCCCCCGTCTCCCTCACATGCCACTGCCGGCGGGGTTCTCCGTCCCACCGCTACCGTATCTGCTGCTCGTCGCGGGTGCGGTCGCGCTCGCGCTGGCCGCGCTCGCGCTCGCTCGCCCCGCCGTCACGGAGGTCACGGTCGTCGCGTTCGCGCCGTGGATGGTCACGGGAGCGGGCCTCTACGCGCTGTATCAGGTGGCGGTGATCCCCGCCGTCCTCGCGCCCCTGTTCGGCTCCCCGACGGTCTACCTGACGACGTTCGCCGTCATGGCCTACGTCTGGGCGCTCGCGTCGCTGACGAACGACGACCCGCGATTCGGTACCGTCGCCCTCCTCGTCGCCGGCCTCGGAGCCATGAGCGCCGTCCTCGGCCTGTCGCTCGTCGTCGCGTTCGCGAACCCGCCGGCGCAACTCCTCTGGCCGACCGTCGGTCTCGTCCTCTCGGCCGTCGTCGCCGGGCTCGCCTGGATCGGACTCCGCGAAGTGCGCCCCGGCGCGGTGCGGACGACGGCCACCGCCGGCTTCCTCGGCGTCTTCGCGCACACTCTCGACGGCGTCTCGACGGCCGTCGGCATCGACGTGCTCGGCTTCGGCGAGCAGACGCCGCTCTCGCAGGCGATCATCGAGGTCGGCGCGGCCCTGCCGACCGAACCCTACGTCGGATCGGTCTGGCTGTTCGTCCTCGTGAAGGTCCTGCTCGGAACGTTCGTCGTCGCCGTGCTCGCCGACTACGTCCGGGAGGACCCGAGGTGGGGCTTCCTCCTGCTCGCGGGCGTCACCGCCGTCGGGCTCGGTCCCGGCGCGCACAACCTCGTCCTGTTCGCGATGGCCGATCCCGTCGCGCCGGCCGCGTCTGTGGTCTCCGTCACGTCCGTCGCTCCCGTTCCGTCCGCCGCGACCGCCGTCCCGCTCCCGTTCCCGCTCCTCGCGCCCTGATCCCGGGCCAGCAGGGTTTTGCCCCCGTCGTCCCTTTCCTCGTGGTATGCGCGTCGTCTGCGCCGGGCACGTCAACTGGGACGTCACCCTCTTCGTCGATACGTTCCCCGCGCCGGACGCCGAGGCCCGGATCGGCGATCGGTGCGAGGGCGGGGGCGGGAGCGCCGCCAACGTCGCCTGCGCGCTCGCCAGCCTCGACGTGGCCTCGGGACTCGTCGGCGCGGTCGCCGACGATCACGAGGGGCGGAACGCCCGCCGAGAACTCCGCGAGGCGGGCGTCGACGCGAGGGGCGTCCGGGTCGTCGAGGGGGGGATGACCGCCGTGAAGTACCTCGTGGTCACGCCCGACGGCGAGACGTACGTCCTCGGCACCGAGGGCGTCAACGAGGCGTTCTCGGTCGAGACGGCCCCCGACGACTACTTCGAGCGCGCGGAACACCTCCACCTGACCGGACAGGACTCCGCGACGGCGGCGGGGCTCGCCGCGCGCGCCCGCGAGGCCGGCATGGGCGTGAGCTTCGACCCCGGTCGCCGCCTCGAGGGTCGAGCGGACGACGAGGTGCTCGCGCTCGCGGACGTCGTCTTCCTGAACGAGCGCGAGGCCGAGGTGATCGGGGAACGGGTCCCGCCGGGTCGGGTCGTCGTCACGAAGTGCGGCGCGGGCGGCGCGGCGGCCGACACGCCCGAGGGCCGGATCACCCACCCCGGCTACGCCGTCGAGGCGATCGACTCGACCGGCGCGGGCGACGCCTTCGCCGCCGGGTTCGTCGCGACGCTCGTCGACGGCGGCGGCTACGAGCGGGCGCTCGCGGTCGCCAACGCCTGCGGCGCGCTCGTCGCCGGCGCGCCCGGGGCGCGCCCGCCGCTCGACCCGGCGGCCGTCGCCGAGCGCTGCGGATCGGCCTGACTCGACGGGGGCGATCGAGACTACTATGCCGGCTCCGTCCCCGGCTTCCGTCATGACGGTACTACAGGCCGCGCCGTCCCCCCTCCTCGTCGTCGCCGTGGCGATGCTCGCGGGGTTCGGCGCGGCGCTGGTGGCGAGTCCGGTGATGCGGCGGCTCCCGGAGGGCCTGACGCCCGCGTTCGCCGCCGCGTCGGTCCTCTACGGCCGCTCGCGCGACGACCTCACGGAGACCGAGGCGCTCTCGGCGCACTACACGGCGGGGATCCTCGCCGGGGCGCTGTTCGCGATCGCCTTCCTCGTCGCCGAGGCGGTGCTCCCACCGGGATCGAGCGTCCTCGGCGTGGCGCTCGTCCCGGCCGCCGTCGCGGCGCTCGTCGTCGTCCTCGCGCTCTACTGGCTCTTCGGCTACGTCGTCTACCCGCGCTTCGGCGGGGGGACCGACGGCGACGCCGGCCGCGTCCGCGGCGACTGGGCGATCTCCGTCGTCGTCTACGCCGTCGCGCTGGTGCTCCTCTTCCCGGTCGGCGTGCTCCTCCTGACCTGACGGTCCCGACCCGACTCACTTTTACCTCGCGCCGCGGAGGCGCAGGTATGGCCAAGCAGCCCCACCTCCTCGTCGAACCGGGCGACGTGACCGACATCGCGCTCATCCCCGGCGACCCCGGTCGGGTCGATCGCATCGCCGCGCGGTGCGAGGAGCGCGAGGTCGTCGCCGAGAACCGCGAGTACCGGGTCGTCAACGCCGCGTTCGAGGGGCGCGAACTCACGATCTGCTCGACCGGTATCGGCTGTCCCTCCGCCGCCATCGCCGTCGAGGAACTGTCGAACGTCGGGGTCGAGACGTTCCTCCGGGTGGGCACGACGGGGGCGCTCCAGCGCGGCATCGAGATCGGCGACATGGTCGTCGCCACGGGCGCGGCGAAGAACGAGGGGACGACGAAGCGATACGAGTCCGTCGAGTACCCCGCCGTCCCCGACTACGACGTGGTGACCGCGCTCGTCGAGAGCGCCGAGATCGACGGCGGGCGCGTGGGTCAGGTCCACGTCGGCCCAATCGCCTCCGACGACGCGTACTACGCCGAGGACGACGCCTTCGTCCGCGACTGGGAGGCGGCCGGCCTCCTCGCGGTCGAGATGGAGGCCGCCGCCGTCTTCACGCTCGCCCGCCGGAAGGGCCTGCGCGCGGGGGCGATCTGCACCGTCGACGGCAACCTCGTCGAGGGTACCCAGAAGGGCGAGACCGAGGACGAGGAACTCCCGGAGAAGGCGCGGAACAACGTCGAGCGCGCCATCGAGATCGCGCTCACGGCGGCGACGAGGCTGTGACGGAGTCGTAGGCGAAACGCCCAATACCCCTCCTCGTTCGATGTACTGTCGTGAAGGGGGAACGGTTGTACCGACTATTCAGACGACTCCGGCGAGCGGAGCGCCGCGAACTCCACGAGTTCCGCGTCTGGCTCGAGGCGACGCACAACCTCGTCCACGTGTCGGCGCTGCTGCTCGTCCCCCTCCTCATCGCCCTCGTCACGATGGTGTCGAACAGCTTCGAGGGCTTCTCGTTCCTGCTGTTCCCGCCGCTCGCCGCCGGAACGTACACCCTCTTCGCCGACCCGCGGGGGAAGTACTCCTCGCCGGTTCGGTTCGTCGCGGGGCTGACGGCGGGGGCCGTCTGCGGCTGGGTGGCGTTCGTCGCCGGCACGTACGTGTACCCGGCCGATCCGATGGACGTCCACGCCGGCAGCGCCGCGCTCGCCGTCTTCCTCACCGGCGCGGTCACCTGGGCGTTCGACGTCGAGGAACCGTCCGCGTTCTCCAGCGCGCTGCTGATCCTCATCGCCGACGTCCCGCGGTCGGCGAGCGGTCGCTACCTCTTCGACGGACGGCTCGCCTACGTGGTCAGCATCCTGGCGTCGAGCACGCTCATCGCGATCGCGTTCGTCGTCTGGCGGCGGAACTTCTACAGCGCCCGCTCGCGCTACCTCTACCTCTCGACGAAGGGCGACGACCACGTGCTCGTCCCGATGCGCGGCCCGGACTGCGACGCGACCGCCATGCTCGGCGCGCGCCTCGCCGCCGCCCACGAGGCCGGGAAGGTCGTCCTGCTCGACCTGGTCACGGAGACCGACCTCGAGGACGCGGCCGACGCACCGCGGACCGCCGCCGTCACGACCGACAGCGGCTCGACCGCGCGGCCGGACTCCGAGGCCCCGGACGTGGCGGACGACGTCGAGGACGGCTCCGAGATCCAGCGTCGCGCCGCGGCCGCGGCCGCGACCGACCTCGAGTCCCGGGCGGCGCGCATCCGGACGAAGATCGGCGTCCCGTGCGAGGTGGTCGTGGCCGAGGCGGGACCGAACCCCGCGTCGACGACGCTCGCCACCGCCCACGAGACGAACTGCGACCTCGTCGTCACGCCCTACGAGACCGATAGCGGCCGTCTCTCGCCGTTCGTCAGGGAGCTGTTTCGCGGCGACGTGGACGTGCTCGTCCACCGCTCGCTCGACGGGACCACGTGGAAGCGGATCCTCGTCCCCGTGCGCAAGACCGGCGACGTCGCCCACGAGATGGTCGACTTCGCCACCCGCCTCGCCGGCCGCACCGGTCGCGTCTCGGTCTGTCACTGCATCGATCGGGAGGCAGAGCGCCGTCGCGCCGAACAGATGCTCGCGGACATCGTCGAGACCGTCGACGCGACCGTCGAGACGCGCGTCTCGCGGTCGCCCATCGAGCGGTTCCTCGACGCGAACGCCGACGCCTACGACCTCGTCATCATCGGGGCGAGCCAGGACCGGAGCGCGGCCTCCCGGTTCGTCTCGCGGCCGACGTTCGAGCGCCTCCGGGACCTCGGCTGCGACGTGGCGATCCTCGATCGGAACCACCGCCTCTGAGCGCGACGGCCCCCTCGGACGATCGTTGCGAACTGTTTCGCACCTGAACTGACGCAAGCATCGATAGGATTGAACACTCCCGACGCCGAGTCGGCGGACGATGACGGCGTTCCGTTGGGAGGTGTTGATTCTCCGCGGCGCGGTGCCGGGGACGCGGGAAGTCCGACTGATGCACCACACCGGCCGGGTCGAGATCGGGGCGGTGCCGTACGCGGGCGGCTACGACGGTGCCGACGTCGGGTACGCGGTCGAGGTCGTCGAGTCGACGACGTACGACGCCGACCGCGACCGCTGGGTCGACCACGAGGTCGCGACGACCCTCGGGACGACGGGATCGCTCTCCACGGCGCTTGCGACGGCGATCGAGGCGCTCCCGACCGTCGACGCGCACCTCGAGCGACCCCTCGACGCGACGCCGGGCGACCCGGCCCGCGATTGAGGGGGCGCGTCGCGCCGTCGCGTCAGAGGTCGCGGGCGTCGTCGACGTCGAGCAGGCGGTCCGCGAGCGCCTCCATGCCACCTGTGCCGAGCGCGCTCCGGACGAGCAGGTGCCCGCCGATGACCGCGGGGCTGATGATCGTGTCGGCCCCGGCGCGCCGGAGCTTCTTCACGTTCTCGCGGTCGGTCGCGGCGGCGACGATGCGGACGTCCGGGTTCAGCTCGCGGGCGGTGAGGACGACGAGCGCGTCCCGCGCGTCGTCCTCGGTCGCCGCGACGACGGCCCGGGCGCGCTCGATCCCGACGCGCCGGAGCGGTTCCTCGTCGCTCGGGTCGCCCACGTAAACGAGGAGTCCGCGGTCGCGGAGGACGCCCGCAGCGTCGGGGTCCTCGGTGACGACGACGAAGTCGGCGTCCTCGTCGGTGAGTTCTTCCAGGATCGGTTCGGTCAGGTCGCCGTGGCCGACGACGATGACGTGGCGTTCGAGCAGCGAGAGGCTCTTGTCGGTCATGGTTCCGAGGGTACGTTCGAAGCGGGCTTCGACGGCGGGGACGAGCAGCGCGCCGGCGGCGGCGGCGAAGCTCGACGTCCCGAGAATGATGGCGCTCACGGCGAACAGGCGGGCGATGTCGCTCGTCGGTGCGACGTCCCCGTAGCCGACCGTGCTCGCGGTGACGAGCGAGAAGTAGAACGCCTGTATGGGCGTCTCGATACCGGTGAAGTCCTCGCGCAGGAGGTACGCGCCGACGGTTCCGTACAGCTGCGAACCGACGATCGCGCCGATGGCGGCGAGCTGCGTCGGCGTGAGGTCCGTCGGGCGCGAGAACGCCGCCCGGGTGTCGACGAGCAGCGCCAGCGCCGCGAACGACAGGGCGACCACCGGCGTCGAGACGGGGGTCGCCTGGAGCACGCCGAGGAGCGCGACGAGCGGGAGCAGGGCGACCGCCGAGTACCAGGCCAGTCGGCTCCCCCCGCGCAGTCCGCGCGCGCTCAACAGGAGGGCGAACCCCGTTAGCGTCCCGGTGAACGCCGCCGTCAGGCTGACGCCGCGCGGGACCGCCCCGACGATCGGGACCGGGATCTCCGTCGCGAGGAGCACCTGCAGGCCGAGGACGAGGACGCCGGTGGCGACGGCGACCGCCGCGACGACGCCCGTCAGGAAGACGGCCACCCGGGGCTGGCGGACCGCAGCAGGGGTCGGCAGCCGCGCGCGTCTCACGGTCTCTCTGGGATGCCCCCCGGGAAAAGCGTCCCTATCGTCATCGATTTGTACCCGTCGGACAAGCCCCCGCCATGGCCTCCCTCCCGGTCGAACTCCTCGTCGGTCTCTACCTCGGCCTCCTGACGGGCGTCATCCCCGCGCTCGTGTCGTGGGTGCTCGGGTTCGTCGTGCGCTACTTCACCGGCGTGTCGATCCCCGGGTTCGCGGTCGTCGTCCTCGGCCTCGCCATCGCGGGCGTCAACAGCGGCCTGCTCGCGCTCAGCGATCGGGCGGTGCTCGCCTCCGGGGAGCGGGCCGCCGTCGCCATCGTCGTCATCGTGATGATGTCGCTGTACGCTCACGCCCGCGGGGACGCCATGGCCGCGGACTTCCCGAAGCGCGTGTCGCTCAGGGGACTGCGCGACCGGACGCTCTCGACCGACGTGGTCGAACTCGTCGGCGGCCGCACCGAGGTTCGCGTCGTCGTCGTCGGTGACGTGGGCGACATCGAGGGGTACCCGCCCCTGCCCGCCGACCTCCGCGAGCGCGTCCGCGCGGCGGAGTGGCGGCTCCCCGCGGACCTCCCCCTCTCCGAACTCGAATCGCGCGTCGCCGACCGTCTGCGGACCGAGTTCGACCTCGCCGACGTGCACGTCGGCCTCGACGAGCGCGGGCGAGCGCGGATCAGCGCCGCCCCGCCGCTGTCCGGGCTCTCGAAGCGCGTCCCGTCGGGCGAGCGCGCCGTCTCGCTCGACGTGCTCGTCCCGACCGGCCTCGCGCGCGGCGACGAGGTGACCCTCCGCACCGCCGACCGGTGCGTCCGCGGAACGGTGGTGAGCGCCCGCTCGGGGGGATCGCCCCACGAGCCGCCCCGCGGACCCGAGGTCCCCCCGCCCGATTCCGCGGGCGGGTCCGACGGGGGGCGCGAGGGGAGCGGGGGGGCCGACGCGGCCGACGCGGACGCCTCCGCTCCCGCCGTCGGCGCGCCGACGACCGCGGGCGGCGAGGGGCGCGTCACGGTCGCCGTCTCGCGTGCCGACGCCCGCCACCTCCTCGGGAGCGAGTCGGCGACTGTCGTCGTCGAGGCGCGGGGGACGCGCCGGGAGTTCGAACTGCTGGCGGTGCTGCGACGCGCGGGCCAGCGCGTCCGTCGGATCGCCGTCGGGGACGGGCCGCTCGCGGAGCGGACCCTCGGCGCGCTGGCGGTCCGCGACGAGTACGACGTCGCCGTCCTCGCGGTCCGTCAGGACGGCGCGTGGCGGTTCGCGCCACGCGGCTCGACCCGCCTGCGCGCCGGCGACGAACTGTACGCGGTCGGGTCGCGCGACGCGCTGACCCGGTTCGCGGAGGTGGCGGGGTGATCCCGACGCCGTCCCTCCAGCTCCAGGCGGTCGCGCAGGCCGGGGCGGCCGCGGCGCTCGTCGTCAGCCTCGGCCTCGTGGCGGGGGCGGTCGCCGCCGGCGTCGCCGCCGCCCACCGGTGGTACGCACGCCGGGCCGTCCCGGACGGGCTCGCCGTCCTCGCGGGCGTGAGCGTCGTCGCGCTCGCGCTCAACACGACCGCGATCCTCGGCGGCGTGATCGAGGGAGTGGGGTCGATAGACGAGACGGCGGCGCTCGTCAACGTGGCTGCGTTCCTCGCGGGGGCGGTCGCCGCCGTCGTCGGCGGTCGCGTCGGCGACCGGATCGCGACCGACCTCTTCGACGAGGACCTCCCGGAGGTCGGGCGCATCGTCCGGAGCGTCGGGCGGCACATCACCGTCACGCTCCCCGAGGAGATCGCCGACATGGACGACCACGACCCCGTTCCGTCGGAGGTGAAGGCGGGGCTCGCGGGCAAGTCCCTCTCGTTCCCGCGCGGGCTCACGGTGGACGAACTGCGCTCGCGGCTCGTCACCCGACTGAAGGCGGACTACGGCGTCGGCTACGTCGACCTCGACGTCACCGAGGAGGGCGAGGTCGAGTACCTCGCCGTGGGGAGTCGCGTGGCCGGGATCGGCCCGACGCTCGCGCCGGGGAGCGCCGCGGTCGCCGTCCGCGCCGACCCCGCGTTCAGCGCCAGCCCGGGGGACCTCGTGCAGGTGTGGGGCGGCGCGCCGCCGGCGCTCGTCGCCTCGGCGGAGATCCGCGCCGTCGCGGGCGAGACGGTCACGCTCGCGCTCGACGCGGCCGACGCCGACCGCCTCGACGCCGACGAGCGGTACCGACTCGTGACGCTCCCGGCCGAGGAGCGATCGGACCGCGAGTTCGCCGCGCTCCTCCGGGCGGCCGACGAGACCCTCGGCGTCGTGGACGTGGAGGACGGTAGCCCGCTGGGGGATCTCACCGTCGGCGCGCTCGGCGCGTCCGTGGTCGCGATCCGGAGCGAGGACGGCGTCGAGGCGATCCCGAAGCGGGGACGCGGGCTGGCCCCGGGAGAGACCCTGTACGCCCTCGGTCGCCCCGACCTCCTCAGGCGGCTCGAGGCCGCGGCGCGCGGCGAGGGCCACCCGCCGCTGGCGGACGCCGAGCGCGGCGTCGGCGCGGACGGGCAGGAGTAGACCTATCTGCACGCCGCCGCTACCCCCGGTATGCACTGGAAGCTCTTCGCGAACCTCGCCGAGACCGCCGGCGAGCGGGAGGTCCCGCTCGACCTCGAGGCGGGGGCGACGTTCGGCGACGCCCTCGACGCCCTGCTGGAGGCGCACCCGGAACTCCGCGAGGAGGTGCTCGACGCCGACGGCGAACTGCGGGATCACGTCCGCGTCCTCCGGAACTCCCGCAACCCGTTCGTGAGCGACGACGGCTACGAGACGGTGCTCGACGCGGACGACGAACTCGCCATGTTCCCGCCGGTCAGCGGCGGGTAGCGGCGGGTAACGACGAACGCACGACGAACGACGCGACGAACGCACGACAAATAACGAACGACGAACGACGTCACGGAGGCGCGCCGGCCGCGTCGGCGGTGTGCGCGCGTCGGTACCACGCGTCGGTACCACGCGTCGCCACCGTGGATGTCAACGGCGCGCGGCGCGGCGACCGTCAGCGGGTCGTGAGGTCGGCCGCGAGCACGAAGTCGGGTTCGTCGCTGACGGCGACCCGCGCGTAGGCGGCGTCGGAGACGGCCTCGACGGTCTCGGGGACGAGCACGCGCGTCCGGTCCGCACCCAGCGCCGCGGCGTCGGCGGCGACGGCCGCGAACAGCGCCCGCGCGTGGTCGTGCGTCGCCCACGCGCCGACGCCGTACTCGGCCCACGTCTCCGCCTCGCCCGCCTCGTTCGGGCGCTCGTATGTGCGCGATCGGTAGGCCATCGCCCGCGTCCCGCCGTCGTCCCCGCCCTGCACGGCGAACAGCCCCCCGTCGTCGGCCGCGCGGCGGAGTCGCTCGCGGGTGACCTCAGACAGCGCCCACGACTCGTCGGGATCGAGGCCGAGCCCGTGGAGGTGCTCGCGCGCGGGGCTGTCCGTCCAGTAGGTCCACGCGGCGTCCGCGTCGGCGACGACCCGGTGATCGCCGTGATCGGGCGTCGCGTCGACGTCGGGTTCGGGGTGCACCCAGCGGAACTCCGTCTCGGGCTCGAACCCCGCGGCGCGCGACTGGCCCAGTCCGGCGACGTTCCACGAGAAGACCATGTTGCGACAGACCGTCGCGCCGGCCGCCGCCGCCCAGTCGAACACGGCGCGGGTCAGGTCGACGCTGACGCCCCGACCGCGGAAGTCGGGGTTGACGCGCATCCCCTGGGCCCACGCCTCCGTCGGGGAGAGGAGCACGCCCTGACAGATGCCGGCGACCTCCCCCTCGACGTCGAGGACGAACGTCCGCTGGTCGTCGCCGTCACCCGCGATCCAGTCGTCGAAGACGTGCTGGATGTAGTCGCCGGCACCGCGATCGGGCCACGTGTCGGCGGTGAACGCCACGACCGCCTCCCGGTCCTCGGCGCGCGCGCGCCGTACCTCGACGGCGTCGGTCACGTCCACGGCGCAGACCGCCCGGTCAGCTCGCCCGCGATCGGCGTCCGCATCGTCTCCTCGACCGCCTCGGCGTTGGCGAGCGCCCACATCAGCTTCACCTTCGCCGTGCCGGGGAGCATGTCCTCGCCCTCGACGACGCCCGCGTCGAGCAGGTCGCGGCCCGTGTCGTAGACGCGGTCGCAGACCCGCCCCGCGAGACACTGGCTGGTCATGACGACCACCGTCCCGTCGTCGATCATCGACTCGAGCTTCGGGACGAGGTCCGTGTTGACGTGCCCGAGCCCCGTCCCCTCGATCACGAGGCCGGCCTTCCCCGCGCAGCAGTCGAGGAGCGCCTCGTCCATCCCGGGGGTGAACTTCAGCAGTTCGACCTCCGTCTCCAGGTCGGGCGCGATGGCGAGTTCGACCCCGCCGCGGGGGGCGTACTCGCGGTCGAACGTGACCGCCTCGGTCTCGTAGTCCACGTGCCCGAGCGGTCGGTTGCCGACCGTCTCGAAGGCGTCGCGCCGGGAGGTGTGGTTCTTGCGCACGCGCGTGCCCCGGTGGAGCGCGCAGCGGTCGTCGCTCTCGGTGGCGTGCATGCAGACGAGCACCTCCGCGCAGTCGGCCTTCGCCGCCTCCACGGCACAGACCGCGTTCATCACGTTGTCGGAGGAGGGGCGGTCGGCCGAACGCTGGCTGCCCGTGAAGACGATCGGGACGGGCGTGTCGAGCACGAACGCGAGCGCGCTCGCCGTGTACTGCATCGTGTCCGTGCCGTGCATGACGACGACGCCGTCCGCGCCGGCCTCGATCTCCTCGTACACCGCCTCCGCGAGGTCCCGCCACACGTCGGGCGTCATGTTCTCGGAAAGGATGTTGGCGACGACGCGACCGCGGTAGTTCGCCCGCCCCGCGAGGTCCGGGACGGCGCGGAGGACGTCCTCGGCGGTGAACTGCGCCGTCACCGCGCCGGTGCGGTAGTCGACCGTGGAGGCGATGGTGCCGCCGGTCGAGATGAGCGCGATCGTCGGGAGGTCCTCGTCGAACTCGACCTCCGAGGTCGCCTCCTCGCCGCCCGCTCCGCCGACCTCGTAGACGTCGGATTCGAGCACCGTCACGTCGCTTCCCTCGCGGTCGATGCCGACGTTGTACCCGCCGTCGAGCTTCACGACGACCTGCTCGGCCGTCGTGGAGGGCATGAGGACGCCCTCGTAGACGCTGTCGCCGCGCTCGACGCGCACGCGGTCGCCTGAGTTCATGCCAGGGTCTTCTCCGAGACGGAACTTAACCCCACGGAACCGCGACCCGGAGCGGAGCGGAGCGCACCACCTCCCCGACCGGGAAAAGGCACATATCCGCGCGGACGAAACGGTCGGGCATGTCGCGCACCGACGAACTCCTCCGCGAACTCGAGACGACGACCGACGGCGAGCGGTCGTCGTCCGCCGGGGATCGAAGCCGTCGCGCCCGCCTCGCCGGCCGGGCGAAGCGGGTGTTCTCGCCACGTTACTTCCTGCTGGCGCTCGCGCTCGCCGTCGCCGGACTGTTCCTCGCGAGCGCGTTCCTCCCGTTCGTCCCCGGCGCGGGGCTCCTGGGAGTGTTCGTCGCCGCGTTCGGTCTCGGCCTGCTCTCCGCGCGCCGCCACTACCTCGAAGCCGTCGTCGCCGGCGCGCTGGCCGCCACGCTGAGCGTCTTCACCGACTACGTGATGCTCGCCGTCCTCGCCGACGCGGGGGCGACCCTCGCGGCCGTCGGTATCGGCGCGGGCGCGCTCGCCGCCCTGATCGGCCACTACTTCGGCCGCGACCTCCGGGCGGGCGTGACGAAGGACCTCTGAATCGATTCGACCCCTGAACCGACCGTATCGCCCGAACTTATCCGGTCAGCCGCCAGCGTTCCCCCTCGCGCTCGACGACGCCGTGCTTCGCGAGGCGGCGGAGCGCCTCCTCGACGAGGTCCGGGGCGGCGTCGGCGCGCCGGGCGACCTCGTCGACGCGCTCTGCGCCGTTGGCGAGCGCGGCGAGGACCTCCGCGTAGAAGCGCGCGTCGGTGCCGTCCGGCGATCCCAGCGTGGCGCTGTTTCGAACCTGCTCCGAGATGCCGTCCATCACCTCCGTCAGCCGACCCTGCACCCACCGCTGGGCCATCGAGAGTTCGCTCGAGAGCCGCTCGAGCCGCTCCAGTTCGCCCGCGAGTTCGCCGAGTTCGGCCGCGTCGTCGGGGTTCGAGACGTCGATCGTCAGGTACCGACAGCGCGTCATGTCGAGCCCCCGGCTGGCGGGATAGGCGCTCTTCGCGCCGAACCCGTACGGCGAGACGCTCACCTCGAGACGGAGGTTGCGCGCGATGGAGAAGTACTTGCGCCGCTGGTCGTCGACGCGCGACTCGACCAGTCCCGCGTCTTCGAGCTTCCTGAGGTGGTCGATGACCGCCTTCGGGCTGACGCCGAGGTACTCGCTGATCTCGGTGACGTAACAGGGCTTTCGAGCCAGCAGGCGGAGGATGCGCCGACGGTTCTCGTTCCCCAGCAGATCGAGCAACGCGGCGGAGTCCATTACCTCAGGTAAGTCGCAGACGGTGAAAACGGTGACGCTTCCGTCCACCTAGAGGAGCGTGTCGTTCGAGTCCGTCGAACCGGTGGAGCCGTCCGATCCGCTCGATCCGTCGATACCGTCGGGAGCGGCGGTACCGTCCGCGTCGCCAGTGCCGTCCGTCCCGCCCGTCCCGTTCGACCCGTCGGCCCCGGTTTCCCCGTCGTTCGAGCCGTCGGAATCGTTCGACTCACTCGAGTCGTTCGAACCGTCGGAACTGTTCGAGTCGTTCGAGCCGCTCGCGGTATCCGTGCCGTTCTCCCCGTCGCCGACGCCGATCGTCGGCCCGTCGACGGGATCGGTCCCGAGGGGGCTGTCGGCGTCACCCGCCCCGTCCGTCCCGTTTCCCGTCTCCGTCCCCGTCCCCGTCGGAGGGCCGCTCGGTACGGTCGGCGTCGTCGATCGCGGTTCGTCGGTCACTTTCCCCGGTTTTCCCGGTTTCCCCGACTCTCCGCCGCCCTCGTCGTCTCCGCCGGGACCGCCGCCTTCGTCGATACCGACGAGCGCGGGGGCGTCCGGCGTCGACCGGTCGAGCGCCACGCCGCGCTCGCGGAGTTTCGCGAGCCCCGGCGCGTCGATCGCCGTCCGGTTGGACGCCTCGACCGCGTTCTCGATGTCGGCCTGGAGCGCGTCGATCCGGGCCTCGACGACCGCCTTGCGGATCTGCGCGGCGACCACCGTCCGCACGCCGACCTCGGAGCGGCTCCCGTTCAGCGCCTCGATGCGCCGCTCGAGCGCCCGCTCGCGTTGCTCCAGGAGTCGCCGCCGCTCGGCCTGGCTCTTCGCGTTCTCGAACGCCGCCTCCCACATCTCGCGCTCGACTTCGTGCTGCGTCTCGATGGCGCTGACCTGCATGAACGAGGAGATGGCGGTCCCCAGTCCCCGATCGGTCTCGTTGGATTGCGTCGTCGGCCCCGCGGTCGCGCCGGTCCCGCCGATGACCGCGGCGAACAGGACCAGGCCGACCGCGCCCGCTGCGATCGCAACCCCCTTCCTGAGCATCACCCTCGAATTCGCGGTGCGGGCTTAAAAGGAGGTAACTCCGTTCGGACCGTTCAAAACGAACAACGACCCGTTAAACGATCGTTTCATCCTCCTCGAGGCGACCGAACGCCGACGAAGCGAGCCACACGCTGACGACTGTCGTGAGAACGGTGAGGAGCGGGAGGGCCAGCCCCGGCTCGTACCGAAGCGGCGGGTAGAGGAGGCACCGCTCCCCGACTGTGCCGAGCGCACAGCTCCCGGTCACCGTCGCGAACCCGTAGTCGACGAGATCGTTGAGGAGCGCCAGGCCGAGCGCGAACGTCAGCGCGCCCCGGGTGGTGCGCCCGACGTACGGGAGGAGGTACGCCTCGCCGACGAACGCGAGGTGGGTGAGCATAATGCCGAAGTAGGCCCAGGCTTCGGGGAAGTAGAGCGAGACGCGGAGGTTGAGCGCCACCGCCGTCCAGAGGCCGTACTTCACCAGCCAGACGAACGAGAGCGTGTGGAGGTAGGCGAGCGGTCGGTTCACCGGGGCGTCGTCAACGGATCGGCCGAGGTTGGGCAGGAGCGTGGCGAAGGAGAGCGCGGCGAGGAACGTCGCCGCGGGCGAGTCGGCGTAGAGCGGCCAGACGAACGTGTTCACGCCCGGTATCGTCTCGACGTAGTAGCGGACCCCCACGAGCACCGCCGCGACGTTCGCGACGAGCAACCACACCAGACTCGGCGCGTTCTCGAGGTAGTACCTCGCCCACCGGTCGGGGATCATACCTCATGCCGGTCGCCCGCCGTGAAAGCGATGTCGTCTGAAAGCGCGCCGTGATAAGCGTTCCCGGAAACCCTTATGCGAGTGACTGACTAACGTTCCGACGCACAGATGTTCGAACGCTTCTCCGGCGGATACTACCTCGGACGGTTGTACGTCGAGCCCTACGGCGGCGACCGGCCGGTCATGCAACGCGCACAGCACGAGTGGGTCAACCGACGCTACTACGCGTCCGGCGAGGGGGTAGAGCGACTCGACACGCCCCTCGTGATGAAACTCGGGACCCGGCACCTCGCGGTCCACGGCGAGGGCGGGGTCCCGGAGGGGACGCTGGCCGTCCCCGCCGACCTCGTCCCCGAGGGCGACGACGACCTCCCCGACCTCCGCGAGGTGCTGCTCGCGAAGGTCGACCGCGCCGCGCAACTGCTCGACATGGGCACCCCCGTCGGTATTTAGTCGTTCCCTTCCCTCGGTCGGGCCATGCTCGACCGGTTGCTCGGTCGCGGGGGCCTCCGCGACCGCATCGACGACCTGGAGGAGGAGCGCCGACACCTCGAACGGCGGCTCGACGCCGAGCGCGAGCGCCGCCGCGAGGCCGTCACCGCCCGCCAGGAGGCCGAAGAGCGGGTGAACCGACTCGAGGATCGGATCGCGGGCCTGCGCGGCGAACTCGAGGAGCGCGACGCCCCCGACCTCGCGTTCCGCCACCGCGAGGCGATGGGCCGCCGCCGCACCGAGTCGGTCCTCGATCGGCTGGAGAGCGTCGCGACCGGCCCGGAAGGAGCGCTCTCCGCGATGGTCGGAGACGGGGGCGGGGTCCCCGACGCCCTCGCGGACCTGCTGGGCGAGCGGCGGGCGCTGGTCGACAGGGCGGCCCCGTGTCTCGTCTACGCCGACGACGCCCGTCTGATGAGCGTCGCGCTCTCGCCGCCGCTCGCCCCCGACCCGTTCTGCGAGTGGGGAGACGGCTTCCGCGTCGAGCGCGAGTGGTTCCTCCCGGCGGGCCGCCACGCCCTCGCGCTCGTGCGCGCTGACACGTTCGCGCTCGGCGTCTACGACGGCGACGAGCGCGTCTCGTTCGAGGGGTTCGAGAGCGACGTGAAGGAACAGCACTCGAAGGGCGGCTTCTCGCAGGCGCGCTTCGAGCGGATCCGCGACGGACAGATCCGCGACCACCTCGACCGCTGTGCGGAGGCGCTCGACGAGGTCGATGGGATCCCGCTCTACGTCGTCGGCGAGCGGACCGTCCTCGATCGCTTCGCGGACCGCGCCGCGGCCACGCGCGCGGTGGACGCGACGGGCGACCCGGAGGACGCGCTCGCCGACGCCCGCCGCGCGTTCTGGCGGACGCGACTGGCGGTCATCTAACGATCTTCTAACACCTTCCGGGGTATCACGTGGCGCTTAATGCCCCCCGCGCGGAGAGGTCGGTATGCGAATTGCGGTACTTGCGCACGGGAAATTCCCCGACGACGCGAAGACGGCGGTCGGACTGCTCCGCTACGGCGACCACGACGTGGCGGCGGTCCTGGATAGAGACCTCGCCGACGGCACCGGAACGCGCGTCTCCGACTACCTGCCGGACGTGCAGGACGCGCCCGTCGTCGCCGGCATCGAGGACGTGCCCGAGATCGACGCGCTGGTGATCGGCATCGCGCCCATCGGCGGCGGGTTCGACGAGTCCTGGCGCGACGACGTGCGCGGCGCGCTCTCGCGGGGCTGTGACGTCTGGTCGGGGCTGCACTACTTCCTCTCCGAGGACGAGGAGTTCGCCCGCCTCGCCGACGAGCACGGCTGTGAACTCCGGGACGTGCGCCGGCCCCCGGCCGACCTCACCGTCGCGGAGGGCGTCGCCCGCGACCTCGACGCGACGATCGTCACGACCGTCGGCACGGACTGCTCGGTCGGGAAGATGACCGTCACGCTCGAACTCCTGGAGGCGGCCCGCGACGCCGGGCTGAACGCCGGGTTCGTCCCCACCGGACAGACGGGCATCATGATCGAGGGGTGGGGCATCCCCATCGACCGGACGATCAGCGACTTCACCGCGGGCGCGGTCGAGCGGATGCTGGTCGAGCGGGCGGAGGAGTACGACTACCTCTTCGTCGAGGGGCAGGGCTCCATCGTCCACCCGGCCTACTCGACGGTCACGTGCGGCATCCTCCACGGCTCGATGCCGGACCACCTCGTGCTCTGTCACGAGGCGGGCCGCGAGGTCGTCCACGGCTACGAGGAGTTCGACCTGATGGAACCGGGGGCGGCCGCCGCGCTCTACGAGTCGCTGGCCGAACCCGTCAACCCCGCCGAGGTGGTCGGCGGGGCGCTCAACACCGCCGGCGTCGCGGACGACGACGCGGCCCGCGAGGCGCTCGCCGACTTCGGCGACGCCATCGACGCGCCCGCGGTCGATCCCGTGCGCTTCGACGCGGACGACCTCGTGGAGGCGATCAGGTGACGTTGACCGCGGCGTTCGAGCGCGTCGCCCTGCCGCTCGCCCGTCCGTTCGGCATCTCGCGCGGCACGCAGACGACGGCCGAGAACGTGGTGGTGCGCGTGAGCGACGGCGAGCACACCGGCGTCGGGGCGGCCGCACCCTCGTCCTACTACGGCGAGACGGCCGACACCGTCGAGGCCGTCCTGCCCGACCTGCTCGCCGCGTGCGAGGCGGTCGACGATCCCCACAACCTGGATGGGATCGACGCCCGCCTCGACGCGGTCGTCGGGGACAACCCCGCCGCCAAGGCCGCCGTCCGAATCGCCTGCTGCGACCTCGCGGCCAAGCGCCTCGACGTGCCGCTCTACCGGCTGTTCGGCCTCGACCCCGGCGAGACGATCACCTCCTCGTACACGATCGGGATCGACGAGACGGACGTGATGCGCGAGAAGGCAGAGGAGGCCGTCGAGGCGGGATACGACGTCCTCAAGACCAAGGTCGGGACCGACCGCGACGAGGAGATCCTCGAGGCCGTCCGCGAGGCCGCCCCCGACGCCCGCGTCCGCGTGGACGCGAACGCCGCGTGGACGCCCCGCGAGGCCGTCGAGACGAGCGAGGTGCTCGCCGCCCACGACGTGGAGTTCCTCGAACAGCCGGTCCCCCCCGCGAACCCCGCCGACCTGCGGTACGTCTACGAGCGGTCCGCCGTGCCGATCGCCGCCGACGAGTCCTGCGTCACGCTCCCCGACGTGCCGCGGGTGGCCGACGCCTGCGACGTGGTGAACGTCAAGCTGATGAAGTGCGGCGGGCCGCGGCAGGCGATCGAGATGATCCACGCCGCGCGCGCCCACGGCCTCGAGGTCATGCTCGGGTGCATGATCGAGACGAACGCGGCCATCGCCGCCGCCTGCCACCTCGCGCCGCTGCTCGACTACGCCGACCTCGACGGCTCGCTGCTGCTCGCGGAGGACCCCTACGAGGGCGTCCCGCTGCCCGAGGGGCGCGTCGACCTCTCGGGCGTCGACGCGCCCGGCACCGGGGCGCGGGCGCGGTAACCGTGTACGCGGTAACTGTGCGTACTGATCGCGCTCACGGAGTGCGCGCAGACGGCACCCTTCAAGTCCCCGCGGTCCGGTGTGAGGGACGATGACGATCGCCGCGGACCTCGTCCTCCCGGTGGGCGAGTACGACGACCTCGACCCGCTGGTCGAACAGGTACGGCGCGCGGAGGAACTCGGCTACGCCCGCGTCTCGCTCCCGGAGGTCACGGGGCGGGACGGCGTCTCGTTGCTCGCGCACTTCGCCGCGCACACCGACCGCATCGGCCTCTCGAACGACGTCTTCTCGCCGTATTCGCGCTCGCCCGCGCTGCTCGCGCAGACGGCGACCACCCTGCAGGAACTCTCGGGCGGGCGCTACCGCCTCGGCCTGGGGACGAGTTCGCCGCCGGTCGTCGAGCGCTGGCACGGGCGGGCGTTCGACCGGCCCCTCCGGACGCTCCGGGAGGCCATCGAGGTGATCCGCGCCGTGGAGTCCGGCGAGCGCGTCGAGTACGACGGCGAGGTGTTCTCGCTCTCCGGGCTGGCGCTCACCTGTGAACCGCGCCCGACGCCGATCGACGTGGCGGCGCTCGGTCCGAAGACGGTCGAACTGGCCGGACGCTTCGCCGACGGGTGGGTGCCCCAACTGTTCACGCCGGACGGCCTGCGCGAGCGCCTGGGGGACCTCCGGCGCGGGGTCGAACTCGGCGGGCGCGCCCCCGACGACCTCCGGGTCGCCCTGACGCTCCGCTGCTGCGCGCTCGAGGACGGCGACCGCGCCCGCGAGGTCGCCCGCGGCCAGGTCGCCTTCATGATCGCCGCGTACGGGCCCTACTACCGCGAGTCGGTCGCGAGCCAGGGCCACGAGGCGGTGACCGACGAGATCCGCGACCTGTGGCGGGAGGGGGAACGCGAGGCCGCCGTCGAGGCGCTCCCCGACGACCTCCTCGACGACCTCGTCGCCGCCGGGACGCCCGAGGAGGTGCGCGCGACCGTCGAGCGCTTCGCGTCGATCGACGGCCTCGACGCGGTCCGCGTCGGCTCGTTCGGTCGGCTCTCCCACGAGGAGCGCCTCGCCACCATGGAGGCGCTCGCCCCGGCGACTGTCGACGTTATCGACTAGTCCGACGCCCTGCAAATAGGGTGTCTAGAGGCACTGTAGCGCGTGGGTGTGATAAAGTGACAACCCAAGGAACGCTTTTGGTCCCCTCCGACTTGGCACCGACTAGCATGTCCGACGCCGACACCCGCCGTACGGTCGAACTGTTCGTACGCTCGTTGACGTCGAGCGAGCGACAAGCGTGCCTCGATGCGACGCTGGAGCGCCTGTCGCGCCTCGAGTCCGACGGGCACATCGACGGGTTCACCGTCAGCGTGTGGGGTGACGGCGTCTGCCTCTCGGGTCGGGCGGCCGAAACCGAGGCCGCCGCCGAGATCCGCGAGCGCGTCGAGGAGTTCTCCGAGTGGGCGGAGAGCGCGGGCGTCGAACTCCCGGGGTTCGAGCGGCGCGAGACGCGGTCTCTGGTCACCGGCGGGTGCCACGAGAACCTCTCGCTTCCCGTGATGGCGCTCGCGGATCGGACGGACGACGACCTGTCGTTCGTCGCCCCGTGCGTCGACGGGGGGACCGTCCACACGGTCGGGGACCGACTGGCGGCGCTCGCGGGCGAGGACGGCGAGCGCACTCGGGGGCAGTCGGGCGTGTCGGTCCAGGCGGACTGACCGACCGGTGACCGCCCCCGCGTGGGCGTCGTAGCACGGTCTCAACACACTTATCCCGCGTCCTCGGCTCTCTCGGGTATGAGCGAAATCACGGTCACGCTGCCGGACGGTTCCGACCTCTCCGTCGACGAGGGGGCGACCGTCGAGGACGTGGCGTACGCCATCGGTCCCGGTCTCGGCCGCGACACGGTCGCGGGCGTGATCGACGGCGACCTGGTCGACAGGGTGACGCCGGTGTACGACGGCGCGCGAATCGAGATCGTCACCGACCAGAGCGACGAGTACGTGGACGTCCTCCGCCACTCCGCCGCGCACGTCTTCGCGCAGGCGCTCCAGCGCCTCCACCCCGAGGCGAAGCTCACCATCGGGCCGTGGACGGACGAGGGCTTCTACTACGACGTCGCGAACGTCGACCTCGACCAGGACGACCTCCGCGAGGTCGAAGCCGAGATGGCCGAGATCGTCGAGGCCGACTACCCCATCGAGCGCGTCGAGCGCCCCCGCCAGGAGGCCTTCGAGATCTACGAGGACAACCCCTTCAAGCGCGACATCCTGGAGCGCGAGGCCGCCGACGAGGACCCCGTCACCTTCTACGTGCAGGACGGGTGGCAGGACCTCTGCAAGGGACCGCACGTCGAGAGCACGGGCGAGATCGGCGCGTTCGACCTGCTCGACATCTCCGCGGCCTACTGGCGGGGCGACGAGGGCAACGAGACGCTGACGCGCGTCTACGGGACGGCGTTCGAGTCCGAGGCCGACCTGGAGGCGTTCCTCGAGCGGCGCGAGCAGGCGAAGGAGCGCGACCACCGGAAGATCGGCCGCGAACTCGACCTCTTTTCCATCCCCGATCACTCCCCCGGGTGCGCCCACTACCACCCCAACGGGATGCGGATCCGCCGCGAACTCGAGGAGTACATCCGCGGGCAGAACGACCGCCTGGGCTACGAGGAGGTCTGGACGCCCGAACTCAACAAGGCCGACCTCTGGAAGCCCACGGGCCACTACGACAACTTCACCGCGCAGGGTGAGATGTTCAACTGGGAGCAGGACGACACGGAGTACGGCCTGAAGCCGATGAACTGCGCGAACCACGCGTACATCTACGGCCGCGAGAAGCGCTCCTATCGCGACCTGCCGATCCGCTTCTCGGAGTTCGGCACCGTCTACCGCAACGAGCAGTCCGGTGAACTCTCCGGTCTCCTGCGCGTCCGCGGGCTGACCCAGGACGACGGTCACGCCTTCATCCGCAAGGACCAGATCCGCGAGGAGATCACCCAGACGCTGCGCGTCATCGAGGACATCTACGGCCACTTCGACCTCGACGTGCGCTACAAGCTGGAGACGAAGGGCGACAACGCCGTCGGCAGCGACGAGATCTGGGAGGAGGCGACCGAGGCCCTGAAGGACGCGCTCGAATCCGAGGGGCTCGAATACGAGGTCGAGGAGGGCGAGGCCGCGTTCTACGGCCCGAAGATCGCCCTCGACGCTATCGACGCCATCGGGCGGGAGTGGACTATCGGCACGGTGCAGCTCGACTTCAACATCCCCGAGCGCCTCGATCTGACCTACGTCGGCGAGGACAACGAGGAGCACCGCCCGGTGATGGTCCACCGCGCGCTGCTCGGTAGCTTCGAGCGGTTCATGGGCGTCATGATCGAGCACTTCAACGGGAAGTTTCCGCTGTGGCTCGCGCCCGAGCAGGTCCGGATCCTCCCCATCACGGACGACACCCTCCCCTACGCCGAGGAGGTCGCGGGCGAACTCGAGCGCGCGGGCTTCCGCGTCGGCGTCGAGGACCGCTCCTGGACCATCGGGCGGAAGATCCAGGACGCCCACGAACGTCGGGTCCCCTACATGCTCGTCCTCGGGGGGAACGAGGAGGAATCGAACACCGTCTCCGTCCGCGACCGCGAGGAGCGCGAACGACAGGACGTCCCCCTCGACGAGTTCCTCGCGCACCTCGAAACCGAGCGCGACGAGAAGCGCGTCGAACCGGACTTCCTCGGCGAGTGACCCCTACTCGTCCCAGCTGACGTCGCTCGAGCGGTCGGTCTCGCGCAGGATGAACGGGCCGATCGCGAGCGTCCGCTTCGCCACGGTGCCGATGCGGAGGATGTACGACAGCAGCACCGCGAACGGCGTCAGCGTCAGCGCGGCGGCGGCGTTGACCACCCACGCGAAGTCGTCGATCCCCAGCGTGACGCCCGTGAACGTGTTCGTATCGACGTACAGGAGCATGCCGAACGTGACGACGATCGCCGGCACGGAGGCGTAGAGGATGACCCGCGAGAGGTTGACGAGTTCCCACTGGAAGTAGAGCGTCTTGAAGTGCTCGCGGGCCGGGCCGAAGAACTCGAGCACCTCGATGAGCGTCTCGAACGCCTCGTCGGTCTCGTCGTCGATGCTGTCCCGGTACGTCCGGCGCAGGCGCTGGGCCTCGTAGATCTTCCAGGAGTAGTTGAAGTCGAGCGCGGCGAAGAGGACGTTGAACGTGCCGAACTGTGTGTCTTCGAGCTTGTTGCCCACGACCGCCGCGTGATCGGTCAGGCTATCGACGTACTCGTCCGTGTGCTCCCGGAGATCGTCGTCGCCGTCAGCGACCGACTCCTCCAGCCGGTTCGCGTACGTCTGGATCCCGTCGACGATCGCCCCGAGGAACGCAGAGGGTTCCGGCGGGCTGATCTCGGTGTCGAGGAGCATCCGCACGTCCTCCCGGAAGTCCATCGCGCCCTGCATCCGCTCGCGCTGGTCGCCGAGCGGACCGAGTTCCTGCGAGACGACGAGCTGGTTGATCGTGACGACCAGCGTCACGCCGGTGACGATGGCCCCGATCATCGGGGAGAAGAGCCACCACGTGGCGTTGTGCTCCCGGACGATGACCCGTAGCGGAGAGAGCCCCAGCACGCTGAACGCGGTCAGCGAGAGGAAGACCGCGGCGATGACGCCCCCCGCGACGATCCAGCGCGGAGCGTCCATCAGCACCCAGATCTTCCAGCGGCTCTCCTGCACCCGACCGCGCATCGTGTCGCTCGGCTGTGAGGAGTCGTCCGGGTCGCTCACGGGGCGGCCCCTCCCCGGAGCGATCGCTCCGCGTTCTCACGGCTCCCGGTCATGGGATGCGCGTCCCTCCCACGAGGAGGCGAACCGCGTCCACCAGCGCGTCGTTCGCGTCGACGGCGTTGACCGTGACGGGTTTCCCGACGGGAACGCTCACCGTCGCGCTCGTCTCGCCGCCCGACAGCGTTCCCGTCCAGAACGCCGACCCGCCCTTCGGGACCACCGTCAGCGTCCGTACCTTCAGCTCCGTCGTCGCGGCGTCCGTGAGCGAGGCGCTCACCCACGCCCGGTTTCCCCCCCAGGACAGCGAACTCTTCGGCGAGAACGACGTGAACACGTTCGACTCGGAGACCCCCTCCGCGCGCACGGACAGGTCGGTCGTGACGCACCCCGCGGTCGCGACGACCGCGGTTCCCGCGAGGGTCTGCAACAACCGGCGACGCGAACGGCGCGGTCCCGGCTGGTCGGCGTCGGTCATGCGACGGCCTACTCGCGCCCCCGATAAAACGGTACCCGCTGCCGTCGAACGCGGGCCGGTCGAATTCGAACTCAGCCCGACCGCTCGTCGGTCCCTTCGCTCTCGCTCTCGCTCTCCGTCTCGGTCTCCGCGTCCGCCCCGGCGTTCACCTCGGTTTCGAGGTCCTCGACGGTCGCGTCGACGTCGGTCTCCTCCGCTCCGTCGCCGCCATTGCCGGCCGCCGAGGGGCGACCCATCTCCGTTCGGAGGGTCTCGAGTTCGGCCTCGACCTCGCTGTCGCTGCTGAGCTGTTCGAGTTCGCGGTCGATCTGGTCCTTATCCGAGAGCACGTCGTCGAGCGCGCCGGTGTCCTGGAGTTCGTCCATCGCCGCCGCGCGCGCCTCCATGTCCTCGGTGCGCTCCTCGGCGCGCTCGATGGCGCGCCCGAGGTCGGCCATGTCGTCGCCCGCGCCGGTCATCGCCTCGGAGACGCGCGCGCTCGCCTCGGCGGCCTCGTAGCGCGCCTTCATCGACTCCTTCTTCGTCCGGAACTCCTCGATGCGGCTCTCGAGCTGGTCCTTCTTCTCGACCAGCGAGTCCTGCGTGTCCTGCAGGCTGGCGATCTGGCCCTCGAGTTCCTCGATCTGGTTCATCTTCTGTTTCTTCTTCTCGAGGGCCTTCCGCGCGAGGTCGTCGCGGTCCTGCCGCACCGCCTCGCGCGCCTGTTCGTTGTGCTTGTCGATGTTCTCCTCGAGGCGGCGCTTCTGGATCTCGAGGCGCTTCTTCTGCGTGGTGAGATCGGCGATGCCGCGCTTTACGTCCTGTAGCTCGTCGCGCAACTGCTCGTAGGAGTAGTCGAGGGTCTCCGTCGGGTCCTCCGCTCGATTGAGGAGGGCGTTTATCTTCGAGCGGATGACGTACGAAGTCCGTGAGAGGATGCCCATGGGCAGGTTTTGTCATCCCTGCGTATTAAAATGCCTACCGCGAACTCGACGTATGAGCGAACCGATCGTACTGGGCGGCGCGCGCGACGTGCGCGGCACCCTCGACACGCCCGACGCCGATACCGACGCCTGCGTTGTCGCCTGCCCGCCCCACCCGCAACTGGGCGGGCGCCGCGGCGACCGCCGACTGACCGCCGTCTCGGACGCCCTCGCACCCGAGATCGCCTGCCTGCGCTTCGACTACGGCGAGTGGGACGAGGGGCGGGGCGAGCGGACGGACGCCGTCGCCGCCGTCCGGTGGGCCCGCGAGCGCTACGACCGCGTCGCGCTGTTCGGCTACAGCTTCGGCGGGGCGGTGGCGCTGCTCGCCGCGGCGGAGGCGGACGTCGAGGCCGCGAGCGCGCTCGCGCCCGCCTCGCGCCTCCCGGCGGGGCTCGACGCCGCGGCCGCGCTCGACGCGATCGACTGCCCGGTGCAGGTGGTCTACGGCGAGCGCGACACGACGGCGGAGTGGGAGCCGGTCGTCGAGCGCGCCCGCGAGTTGGGCTACGAGGTCGAGGCGATGAGCGCCGACCACCACTTCGTCGGACAGGGCGGGAAGGTCGCGGATCGGGTGGAGGCGTTCCTGCGGCGGGCGCTCTGAACGCCGGCGGAGCCGGCGCGACAGGGCTGCGCGGTAGAACGGAGTGCCACCCTCTGTCGAAGCCCACCGGTCCCGAAACCGTTTTCACCGCGACCTGCACACCCTCAGTATGCCGACAGCGCCCACGGAGTACGACCCCACGTTGGGCAAGAAGTTCATTTTCGTCACCGGCGGCGTGATGTCCGGGCTCGGGAAGGGCATCACCGCGGCGAGCACCGGCCGCCTGCTGGCCAACGCGGGCTTCGACGTGACCGCGGTGAAGATCGACCCCTACCTGAACGTCGACGCGGGTACCATGAACCCCTTCCAGCACGGCGAGGTGTACGTGCTGCGGGACGGCGCGGAGGTGGACCTGGACCTCGGGAACTACGAGCGCTTCCTCGACATCGACATGACGGCGGACCACAACGTCACCACCGGGAAGGTCTACCAGCACGTCATCGAGAAGGAGCGAAGCGGGGACTACCTCGGCAAGACCGTCCAGATCATCCCGCACGTCACCGACGACATCAAGCGCCGCATCCGCGAGGCCGCGGCGGGCCACGACGTCTGCATCGTCGAGGTCGGCGGCACCGTCGGCGACATCGAGGGGATGCCCTTCCTCGAGGCCCTCCGCCAGTTCGTCCACGAGCAGGAGTCCGACGACTTCCTCCTGATGCACGTCACGCTCGTCCCCTACTCGAAGAACGGCGAGCAGAAGACCAAGCCCACCCAGCACAGCGTGAAGGAACTCCGGAGCATCGGTCTCCAGCCCGACGTCCTGATCGGGCGCTGCGAGACGCCGCTCGCGGACGACGTGAAGCGGAAGATCGCGCTGTTCTGCGACGTGCCGACCGACGCCGTGTTCTCCAACCCCGACGTGGAGGACATCTACCACGTCCCCCTGACCGTCGAGGAGGAGGGCCTGGATCAGTACGTGATGGAGGAACTCGGGCTGGCGGAGCGCGCCCTCCCACGCGAGGACCGGGCGACCGGATGGCGCGACCTCGTGACGCGCGAGCGGACGGGCGAACTCGACGTCGCGCTGGTCGGTAAGTACGCGCTCGAGGACGCCTACCTCTCCGTCCACGAGGCGCTCAAGCACGCCGGCCTCGAACACGGCGTGGACGTGAACGTCCTCTGGGTCGACGCCGACGAGATGGACGCGGACCACCGCGCCCGCCTCGAGGCCGCGGACGCGATCATCGTCCCCGGCGGCTTCGGCGTCCGCGGAACCGAGGGCAAGATCGACGCCATCCGCTACGCCCGCGAGCGCGGCGTCCCCTTCCTCGGGTTGTGTCTCGGCTTCCAGCTCGCGGTCGTCGAGTTCGCCCGGAACGTGGCGGACCTCGACGGCGCGCACTCCACGGAGCTGTACGAGAACGCCTCCACCCCGGTCATCGACCTCCTGCCCGAGCAGTACGAGATCGAGGAGATGGGCGGCACGATGCGCCTCGGGGCCTACGAGACGGACGTCTCGCCCGGGACGCTGGCGGCCGACCTCTACGGCGACTCCTGCGTCGAGCGCCACCGCCACCGCTACGAGGTGAACCCCGAGTACATCGACGACCTGGAGGACGCGGGGCTGGTCTTCTCCGGTCGCGTCAACAACCGCATGGAGATACTCGAACTGCCCGACCACCCGTTCTTCTTCGGCACGCAGTTCCACCCCGAGTTCCGCTCGCGGCCCGGCCGGGCGAGCCCGCCGTTCCTCGGCCTGCTCGCCGCCGCGCTCGACCGCGAACCGGCCGAGACCGAGGGGGTGAGCGCCTGATGGTGGACGTCGAGTCGTTCGTCGAGGAGGCGACCGCGGAGATCCGCGAGGCGGTCGGCGACGCCCACGCCATCATCGCCCTCTCGGGCGGGGTGGACTCCTCGGTCGCCGCCGCGCTCGCCTACGAGGCCATCGGCGAGCAACTCACGCCGGTCTACGTGGACACCGGACTGATGCGAAAGGGCGAGACCGAGCAGGTCAGAGAGACCTTCGACTACATGGAGAGCCTGCGGATCGTCGAGGCCCACGAGCGCTTCTTCGAGCGACTCGCGGGCGTCACGGACCCCGAGGAGAAGCGCCACGTCATCGGCGCGCAGTTCATCCGCGAGTTCGAGCGCGAGGCGAGGGACGCGGACGCCGACTTCCTCGTCCAGGGGACGATCTACCCCGACCGGATCGAGAGCGAGGGCGGCATCAAGTCCCACCACAACGTCGGCGGCCTCCCGGACGTCGTCGACTTCGAGGGGATCGTCGAACCCGTCCGTGACCTCTACAAGGACGAGGTCCGGGAGGTGGCCCGCGCGCTCGACCTGGAGGAGGTCGTGTCCGAGCGGATGCCCTTCCCGGGACCGGGGCTGGCCGTCCGCGTCGTCGGGGAGGTCACCCCCGAGCGGGCCGAGGTGGCCCGCGAGGCGTGTCACATCGTCGAGGAGGAACTCGAGGAGTACGACCCGTGGCAGGCGTTCGCCGCCGTCGTCGGCAAGGGGACGGGCGTCAAGGGCGACAACCGCGTCCACGGCCACATCGTCGCCGTCCGCTCGGTTGAGTCGCGCGACGGGATGACCGCCCGCGCCCAGGAGATCGACTGGGAGACCCTCCAGCGCATCCAGAGTCGCATCACCGGCACGGTGCCGAGCGTGGCGCGCGTCGTCTACGACGTCACGCACAAGCCCCCGGCGACCATCGAGTACGAGTGACCATGCAGGCTATCATCGTCGGCTCGGACCCCGAGGACCTGGCCGCGGCGCTCGAAGCGCACGACGTGACCGTCACGAACGCGGCGGGCACCGCAGACCGCTCGTCGCTCCTCGACGCGGGCGTCGAGGACGCGGACCTGCTGGCCGTGACGGACGTCGGCCTCGCCACCTCGATCCCGGTCGCCCGCGAACTGAACCCCGACGTGCGCGTCGTCGTCTACGCCCGCGACTCCGTCCCCGAGTTCGTCCGCGCCAGCACGGCGCTCATCGTCGATCCCGCCCTGATCGACCCCGACACGGTGGCCGAGGAACTGGCCTGATCCGGCGACCGGGGCCCCTCTCGAACGGCTACGGGATCACCGGACCGCGTCGCGCGCCTCGCTCACGTCGCCGTGCTCGTCGTAGGCGGCCATGAGGTCGCGCGCGACCGCCATCGCCGCGTCGCGGCCCTCGACCTCGGTCGCGGCCTCGGCGCGCCCCGGATCGAGGGTGGTGCCCCGGCGAAGGGCGACGCGCCAGCGGTCGGGGTCGCCGTGGGAGACGTTCTGCCCGTAGGGAACGATCTGGACGCTCACGTCCCTCTCCTCCGACTCGTAGAGGATCGGCGATCGGGGGTTGTACCGCTCGGTGACGTTCAGGTCGACGTCGCTCTCGTGCCACCCGTCGGGCAGGGATTCCTCGCTCATACTCGGTGGTTCGGGGGCCAGCCGCGTAACGCTGGGGGCGGCGATCGCAGGGTCGCCGACCGCCGTCACTCGATGCGCTCGCCGAGTTCCGCCTCACGTGTCCCCACGTACCGATCGTAACTCTCCGTCTCGCAGGGAGACAGACTTATTCCGTATACTTGCATACGATCATGCACGATGGGGAGCACGTCCATTCGCGTCTCCGACGAGACGCACGAGAAGATCGAGCGACTGAAAGAGCGCGGCGAGTCGTTCGACCAGACGCTCGATCGACTCGCAGAGGAGAAGCTCCGCGAACGCAACTCGGAACTCGCCCGCGCCTACCGTGAGAACGCCGAACTCGCCCGCCAGACGGAAGACGAGTGGAAACACGCGTCGGTCGAAGCGGATCGACGTCTCGGCGACGCCGAGGGGGTCGTCACGCCGGGAGAGGGAGAAGAACTCTAGATGTCGGACCTCCGGCGCGGCGACGTCGTTCTCGTGGCCCTCGATCCGACGGTGGGATCGGAACAGGCGGGGACGCGTCCGGCGGTCGTCGTTCAGAACGATACCGGGAACCGATTCTCGCCGACGACGATCGTCGCACCCGTGACGACGAGATACGAGCCGGGGAAATTCCCGTTCCAGGTAGAGCTGCTAGCCGCCGAGGAGCCAGTCGACCGCGATACCGCCGTTCAGTGCGACCAGATCCGGACGGTCTCGGTGGAGGATCGCGTACTCGAACGCTTCGGGCGGCTGTCGCCCGAAGCGATGGACCGCGTCGACGACGCGATCCGGATCAGCCTCGGACTTGACGGCGGGTACTGACCAGGACTTCGTGACAACGTCTCGCCGCGTCTCCCTCTCGCACGTCTCTGTTACTGCAGACCCCGCCTTCGAGGAGCGAGGGCGAGGTCCGCAAGAACCGAACGTGGATGGGGGAGTCTACTCGATGCGTTCGCCGAGTTCGGCCAGTCGGACGCTCCCGCCGCGCGCGAACGGGACGCCGTGGCCCATCCCCAGAATCTCGACGGCGGGCATCCGATCCGCGAGGTCGTGGACGCTCTCTCTCACGTCGTTCGTGTCGTAACTCAGCGCCCACGGCGACGCGGCGAGTTCGCCGTCGCGCTCCACGACGAGATCGCCCACGAACGCTGCCGAGAGCGCGTCGCTCACGTACGCCACGTGGCCGGGGGTGTGCCCGGGCGTCTCGTAGACGGTGAAGCTGCCGACCCGGTCCCCGTCCGCGACGGGTTCGACCGCCACGCGGGGCGTGCGCGCGAGCGGCCCGAGCGCGCGCTGGAGCGCCCCCTTGTGCGTCGAGACGGGCGGGGAGGCGTCGCCGGTCAGGTAGTCCACGTCGGGCATCCCGACGTGGACCGTCGCGTCCTCGAAGTCGAGGCGGCCGAGGCCCCCCACGTGGTCCAGGTCGTAGTGCGTGAGCAGCACGCGTTCCACGTCCTCCACGCGGTGACCGGTCGCCTCGATCTCGCGGGCGAGGGTCCGCGCGTCGAAGGGCGTCCCGGTGTCGATCAGCGTGAGGACCCGCTCGCCGTCGGCCTCCGGTTCGTCCTCGGCGAGGTAGGCGTTCACGCCGCGGAGTTCGATCGCCCAGCAGTGATCCGAGAGTCGCGCTGGCATGCCTCTACTGTCGCCCGCACGAGGGATATATGCTGTCGCTGACCCCCCGCCGGAGTATCGTCTCGGCGGCGGACCGGTCGGGGGGCGACCGACGGTACGTGCCGCGGGGCGAGGGCGAGGATCGGCGGTCGAGGATCGGCGGTCGAGGGCCGAGGGCGGGAGGGGGTAGGCGCGGCGCGCGAGTCAGCGCGAGAGTCGCGCCTTGACGAACCCCTTCAGGGTGCGGAGCTTCGAGGGCTGGCGGACGCGTTCCATCTCCTCGTCCGTGAGTTCGAAGTCGAACACGTCGAGGTTGGCCTCAAGGTGCTCGCGGCTGGTCGCCTTCGGGACGGTGCAGACGCCCTCCTGCTGGACGAGCCAGCGGATCGCGACCTGGGCGGCGGACTTGCCGTGTCGCTCGCCCACCTCGCGGAGGACGGGGTCGTCCAGGACGCCGCCGTGACCGAGGGGGCTGTACGCGGTCAGGAGCACGTCGTGGACGGCGCAGTAGTCGAGGAGGTCGCGCTGGTCCCAGTAGGGGTGGTACTGTACCTGGTCGGTGAGGATCGGGGCGTCGGAGAGCTCTCGCGCCCGGTCGAGGCGGTCGATGCCGAAGTTGCTCACCCCGACGTGGCGGACCTTCCCCTCCGCGCGGAGGTCGTTCATCGCCGTGACGGTGGCTTCGAGGGGGGTACGCGGGTTCGGCCAGTGGATGAGCAGGAGGTCGAGGTAGCTCGTCCCGAGCTTCGCGAGGCTCTCGTCGGTCGAGCGAAGCACGTCGTCGTACTCGCGGTTCCCGCCGGCGAGTTTCGTCGCGAGGAAGACCTCGTCGCGCTCGACGTCGCTCTCGCGGAGCGCGGCCCCGACCGCCCGCTCGTTCCCGTATGCCTGGGCGGTGTCGACGTGTCGATACCCGAGTTCGAGCGCCGTTCCGACGGCCCGCCGACAGTCCTCGCCGGTGAGTCGCCACGTCCCGAGTCCGACCTTCGGGACTTCGACTCCCTGCACGGTGGCGTACTCCATGTGCGATGGGTCCACCTCGTCGGGTGAATAGCTTCCGACACCGAGACACCCGGGCGGTCGGCCGCCCGCCGTCACCGAAAGTACTTACCGTCGGATTGTCACCCCCCGAGTATGGTTACCCCTACCCGACGCTCGATGCTGCTCGCAGGCGGTGGCGCGCTCACCGCCCTCGCGGGATGCATCCCGGCGGACGGAGGCCTCGCCGCATCGACACCGACGCTCGTCGCCGAGAGGGTCCCCGACCGGGCCTATCGGGAGGACGCGACCGTGGCGATCGTCTCGGAGCGACTGGAGCAGTGGGTCGACGCGGCGGTCACCGACGGCCAGGTCCGCGTCGATCCCGCCGGGCGACCGTCGCCCGGCGGACGAGAGCAGTACGAGCTGAGCGTCGAACGCGCTCCCGCCGTCGCCTACGGGGACGCGGCCATCTCGTTCGAGACCGTCGCCGCCGCCCCCGCCGACTCGTACCGCACCCTGTACGCCACCCCGAGGCCCGCGACGGGCGGCGACGCCGTCCACGTCCTCTCCGTCCCGCCGCTCGACGCCGACGAGCGCGACCTCGTCCGGCGCGCCGCCGAGGCGGGATCGATCGCGCTCGACGCCCCGCTTCCCGAGAGCCTCCGAACTCTCGTCGCGGCGTACGACTACGTCGCCCTCGAGTCGGACTACTACGCCCTGCGGGGCTGATCGACCGGCCGCGTGACGGCCGCGTCCGCCGCCCGCTCCGCGTGGCTATCCCGTTCGGTCGTCGGTCGCGGCGGCGTCCGGTCCCGCCTCGTAGGTGATCGTGACTCGACCCCCCGGTCCGCGTTCCACCGCCCGCCGCAGGGACTCGAACGCGTCGAGCATCGGCTCCGTGTCGGTCGAGGTGCCGTGTGCCTCGCTGTGTTCCTCGCGCAACCGATCGTGGAGACCGTACAGGAGACCCGAGACGGCGAGCGCGTCGGCCTTCGACTCGATCTCGAGCGTCGCTCTGTGTTCGTCCATAGCGTCCGATAGCGCGACCGGGGGTATCAACCTGTCCGGACGGGTGGGCCGACACTATAAGATCCCGCACGCCCGAGTCCCGGCATGGCGCTCGATCTGTACGACGTTCCGACGCCCGCCGAGGGCGACCTCGAATCCGGCGAACTCGTCGTCACCGACGACGTGCTGGTGAAGTACTTCGCGCTCGGGCCGGGGGCGGAGCTGACGCCCCACGAGCACGACGACGCGACGAACGTCTTTCACGTCCTCGAGGGGACCGTGACGGTGATCCAGGACGGCACCGAGGAGGTCGTCGAGGCCCCCGGCGTCGTGCTCCACGAGCGCGGCGTCACGCACGGCGCGCGCAACGACGCCGACGAGGTGGCGGTGCTGACGGCGAGCCTCTGTCCGCTCCCGTCCTGACGCCGTCCGCGCCGCGCTCCGAGCCTCGCGGCGGTCGACGTGGTGCGGTCGTGCGGTAGGGCGGTCGTGCGGGACCGGCGACCGCCTCACCCCGTCGCGGGGGGGTCGACCTGGGGACGGATCGCCTGCCACACGGACCGCGGCTGGAATCCCACCTCCTCGACGAACCGCTCCGAGCGGAGCGAGGAGTCGCGGTGGAGCGTCGGGTCGTCGGGCATCGACTCGGGGACGACGCGGCGGTAGGGGAGACCGAGGGCGGCCATCCCGGCGCGGTGGAAGGCGAACGCGGTCGTCCGGGGGCTGGGGACGTGGAGGAGCCCGCGGAGGTCGCCCGTCACGGCGGCGGCCACCGCGGCCGCGACCTCGGTCACCGCGGCGGGGCTCTTGTACATGTCGTCGAAGTACGCCACCGTCTCGCCTGCCAGGACGCGCTCCCGGGTGTGCGAGAGGCGCTTGTCGAGTCGCCCCCGCGAGTACCCGAACAGGTAGTCCGGCCGGACGACGCAGTGCCGGTCGAACCGATCGGCGATCCGGCGCTCGAACGCGCGGAGCCGCCGACCGTACTTCGACTTCGGGGTCGGTTCGTCGGACTCGAGGTAGCGCCCCGCGTCGCCGTCGAAGACCCCGGCGCTCGAGACGTAGACGAACAGCCGGTCCCCGCAGGCGGCGAGGAGGCGCTCCACCCGGTCGACGAACGCGTCGCGGTCGTGGTCCGTGCGTTCGACGTGCGCCGTGAACACGACGGCGTCGCAGCCGTCGAACGGGAGGCGCGTCGGGTCGTCCGCGAAGAGGTCGAACCGACAGGTCGCGCCGTCGCAGCGGTTCGACCGGTAGGTCCCGCGCGTCTCGACGCCGTCCTCGCGCAGGCGGTCGACCACCGACCGTCCGAGGAAGCCCGACGCGCCGACGACGAGTGCCCGCCTCGTCACGACCGGCGGGCGAGTCCGGCGAGGTGCGGGGCCTCCGGGACGACGATCTCGCGCGTTCCGAGCCGGGCCGCGTTCTCGCTGCCCGGGAGGCAGAACACCGGGACGCCGTGGACCGGGTTGCCCTCGGTGGGGTTGACCGTGACCACGCCCGCGACGGCGCGGGTCCCCACGACGCGCGTGCCGACCTCGTCCCGCGAGAGCTGTCGGAACAGCTCGCCGAACCCGGGGAGTTCCTTGTCGAAGAGTACGGCGCACGCCTCGACGGTCACGTCGTCGCGGGTGATCCCCGTCCCGCCGGTGGTGACGACCGCGTCCACCGCGTCGTTCGCGACCGCCCGCTCGACCGTCTCGCGCACGGCCTCGAAGTCGTCCGGGATCACCTCCCGCGCGACGACTTCGTGGCCCGCGTCGGCGAGCAGTTCCTCGATGGCGTCGCCCGCCGGGTCGTCGTCGACCGTCCGCGTCGAGGAGACGGTGATCACCGCCGCGCCGACCGTCTCCAGGTCGTAGTGGTGGTGGTCGTGCGTGCCCGCCTCGCCGTGGTCGTGGTGGCCGTCGTGGTCGTGGTGGTCGTCGTCTTCGTGATGCTCGTCGTAGTCGTGGTGGCCGTGGCGGTCGCCGTGTTCGTGGTGGTCGTGATGTTCCTCGCTCATGTGCGAGCGGTTCGACGGCCTCCACCTTAACCGTCGGGCGTGGCCGTGTCACGCGGTGACACCGGCAGGGTTTTGCCCCGCCCGTCCGACTCCCCGAGCATGTACGCGGTCCAGTTCTCGGAACACGGCGACGTGAGCGTTCTCGACTACGACGAGTTCGACGACCCGACCGTCGGATCGGACGAGGTCCTCGTGGACGTGAAGGCCGGCGCGCTCAACCACCTCGACGTCTGGACGCGCCGCGGCCTCCCCGGCATCGACCTGGAGATGCCCCACATCCCCGGCAGCGACGCGGCGGGCGTCGTGAGCGCGGTCGGCGAGGACGTGACGCGGTTCGAGGAGGGCGACCGCGTCGCGGTCGCCGCGGGGCGCTACTGCGGGAAGTGCGAGTTCTGCCGCGACGGCGAGGAGTCGATGTGCGTCAATTACCACATCATGGGCGAGCACGTCCGCGGCGTCCACGCGGAGCGGGCGGCGGTGCCGGAGGAGAACCTCGTCCCCGTCCCCGAGGGCGTGGACTGGCACACCGCCGCCTCCGCCTCGCTCGTCTTCCAGACGGCCTGGCGGATGCTGATCACGCGGGCGGACGTCCAGCCCGGCGAGAAGGTGCTCGTTCTCGGCGCGAGCGGCGGCGTCGGCCACGCCGCCGTCCAGATCGCGGACTACGCCGGCGCGGAGGTCTACGCCACGGCGAGCAGCGAGGAGAAACTCGACCACGCCCGCGAGTGCGGCGCGGACCACCTCATCGACTACGAGGAGACCTCGTTCGCCGACGAGATACGCGACCTCACCGGCGGTCGCGGGGTGGACGTGATCGTCGACCACGTCGGTCCGGCGACGTGGGAGGACTCCCAGAAGTCCCTCGCGAAGGGCGGGCGCATCGTCACCTGCGGGGCGACCACCGGCCCGGTCGCGGAGACGAACCTCAATCGCGTCTTCTGGAACCAGCAGCAGATCCTCGGCTCGACGATGGCGACGCCCGGCGAGATCGACGACGTGCTCCCGCTCGTGTGGGACGGGACGTTCGAGGTGCACGTCCGCGAGGTCCTCCCGATGAGCGAGATCCGTCGCGCCCACTCGATGCTCGAGGAGCGCGAGGGCTTCGGGAAGGTCGTCGTCGTGCCCGACAGCGAATACGATGGCTGACGGGCGGGAGGGCTACGCCGACGGCCGTCCGTCGCCGAGCGATTCCGACGGCCTCGACGATCCCGGGGGCCGGACGACGAGCGCCCGCACCACCCGCGCGTACGTGAGCGACCCCGCCGCGCCCGACCCCGACGAGGCCGAGTTCGGCGCGCGCGGCTGGATCCTCGTCGGGATGATACTCGTCGCCTTCGTCGTCGCGCCGGCGCTGGTGCTCTACATACCCTACTCGGGGCCGCTGATCTCCTCGCTCGGTCTCTCGTTCCGGGACGCGTACCTCACGATACCGCTCGTCCCGGCGCTGCTGCTCGGCGCGCTGGCGGTGTGGGCGGCCGTGGGGAGCCGCCGAGCCTGAGATCCTGCGTCCTTGCGCTGGCAAGCGCAACTCGTGTGGACCGGTCGCCCCTCCCCGAGGTATGAGCAAGCTCGAGGCGGAGCGAGAGATGTCCCGCGCGGACGTGGCGGCGTACCTTCGGGAGTTCGCCGACAAACTCGACGGCGGCGGTTCGGCGGGGATGGGCGGCGCGGAGGCAGATCGCACCCGGACCGCGGGGAGTGCTGAGAACGGGGGGACGACGGGCGACGCCGGCGGCACGCCGACGGTGACGGGAACCGACGACGCCGCCCGTTCCTCGGAGAGCGAGCGGGCGGGCGAGGCCACCCGCTCCGGCCGACCCGACGAGGGGGACCGCTCGCCGGGTTCGGGAAAGGTGACGATCGTCGTCGGAAACGACAGCGCGACCGTCAATCCGCCGGAGACGGTCGACTTCGCGGTCGAGGTGTCGGGGAACAACCCCGTCTTCGGTGCCGGGCGGCAGGGCGTCGAGTTCGGCATCTACTGGCGCGGAGACGAGGTCGAGGAGGACGACGAGATCTCGATCCAGTAGGCCCGCGACGGCCGCCGGCTCACCCCGATGCCCCCCGCCGAACGAGGGTCGGTAGCGATCCGGATCAGCGCTCGCCGTAGCGGGGGAGGGGCACCTCCACCAGCGAGAGGTCGTCGCTCGCCACGGCCGCGGCGAACGTCTCGCGGAAGTCGTCCCAGGACTCCACGCGGCGGCCCTCGATCCCGAAGCTCTCCGCGAACGCCGGGAAGTCGGGGTTGCCGATGGCGGTGCCGAAGGCGTCGGCGCGATCCTCCAGCTGGTGCTCGCGGATGAGTCCGTAGTCGTCGTCGTTGAACAGGAGGACGGTGAACGAGCGGTCGAGTCGGGTGGCCGTCTCCAGTTCGGCGGCGTTCATCAGGAAGCCGCCGTCGCCCGTCGCCGCGACGACGTTCCCCTCGACGACGCCGTCCGCGGCCACGGCCCCCGGGACGGCGATGCCCATGCTCGCCAGCCCGTTCGAGACGATGCAGGTGTTCGGCTCGTAGGTCGGGTAGTTCGTCGCGATCGCCATCTTGTGGCTCCCCACGTCCGAGACGAGCACGTCCTCGTCGTCGAGCACGTCCCGGACGATCGGCAGTGCCCGGCGGACGCTGAAGGGCTCGTCCGCCTCCGGGGGGCGCGTCACCTCCTCGACGAGCGCCCGCCGGAGGTCAGCGTACCAGCCGGTGTCGATCGGGTCGAGGTCCGCCGCGCAGAGCGCCTCCAGGCCGGCGGCGACGTCGCAGATCACCTCCACGTCCGGGGTGTAGTGCTCGTACACCTCGGCGGGTTCGAAGTCGAGGTGTACGACGCGCTTGTCGCCCTCGGGGTTCCAGTTCTCCGGATCGTGCTCCGCGATGTCGTAGCCGACGGCGAGCACGGCGTCCGCGCGCTCGATGACGCGCTCGGCCTCGTCGCGCGCGCCCGAGTCGAGCGTCATCAGCGAGTGCTCGTCGGCGTCGGAGACCGCGCCCTTGCCCATGTAGGTGGCGACGACCGGCACGTCGGTCCCCTCGACGAACGCGCGCAACTGCGTCGAGGTGCGCGTCCGCACGGCCCCGTTGCCCGCCAGCACGAGCGGGCGCTCGGCGTCGGCGAGCACCTCGACCGCGCGCTCGACGGCGGTCGGGTCGGGGGCCGGTCGCCGCACGGCGTGCTCGCCGGCCGTGAGGGGTTCGACGCGGCTCTCGGCGGCGGCGACGTCCTCGGGGAACTCCAGGTGCGTCGCGCCGGGCTTCTCGTACTCGGCCAGCTTGAACGCCTTCCGCACCGACTCGTGGACGATGTCCGGGTCGTCGATGCGCGCGTTCCACTTCGTGATCGGGGCGAACATCTCCACGACGTCGAGCCGCTGGTGGCTCTCCTGGTGGAGGCGCTCGCGGCCCCCCTGTCCGGTGATGGCGACCACCGGCGACTTGTCGAGGTGGGCGTCGGCCACGCCCGTGATGAGGTTCGTCGCGCCCGGCCCGAGCGTCGAGAGGCACACCCCGGCGTGACCGGTCAGGCGACCGTGCACGTCCGCCATGAACGCCGCGCCCTGCTCGTGGCGCACGGGAACGAACTCGATCGACGAGTCGCGAAGCGAGAACAGCACGTCCTCCAGTTCCTCGCCCGGGAGCCCGAAGACGGACTCGACGCCCTCCGCCTCGAGGCAGGCGACGAGGAGATCGGATGTCTTCATCGACGTCCGCTTCGTCGGCCGCGCACATGAAACTCGCCACGGCCGACGACCCTCACGGACGATAGTTTGAAATCACCTGCCGTGTTGTGCTTACACGTACCATGGACGATGTCACCAACATCGCGAGCGCGTTTCTGACGGGCCTCCTGCTGGTGGCGATCGTCGTCGCGCTGCTCCGCCTCCGCGACTGGCGGCGCTACGACCCGGCGTCGTCCGACGATCGCGGGGGGCGGCTGACCGGTGCGTACGGCGTCCTCGCCGCCGCGGCGACCAGACAGGCGACGTGGATCCTCGGCTTCCTCCTGCTCGCGCTCGGGGTCGGCGCGGCGGCCGTGCTCTTCCTCGTCGGCGGCCCGACGGGGCAGATGGCGGGGGTCGCGGCCGCCCTCCTCGGCGTCCTCGCGCTCTGTCTGTTCCTCGTGCTCGGGATCTACCGGACGATCCGGTTTCGCGGTCGCACCAGCGCGGAGGCGTTCGCCGTCAGCGCCTGGGTCGTCGGCGCGCTGTTCGTCCTCGCCGTCTCGGTCAACCTCCTCGTCGGGTAGCGCCATGTCGGGCGCTCGTCGGTCGTCGGGAGGTCGATCGTCGGGAGGTCGGTCGTGAGCCTCGCGTCGCCCCGGCGGTTCGCCCGCCTCCCCGCCGACCTCCGGTGGCTCGCGGTCGTCGTCCTCGCGGAGGCGCTGTTGCTCGTCGGCTACTTCGGCGTCACCGACGCGCGACCGACGACCCTCCGGTACGTCCTCTACCCGTTCGTCTGGATCGACGTCGGCCTCTGGGCGGCCGTCCGGACGCCGCCGCGACCCGCCGCCCGCCGACTCCGGTGGGCGGCCGCCCTCCTCGCCGTCGCCTACTTCCTCGTCCTCGCGTGGCTCGCGGGGCTGATCGGGATCTACCCCGGCGGACACGGTCACGCGCACGCCCACCTCCACGGCTGGCTGTTCGTCCCCTCGGCACCCGGCTGGGGGCCGCGGATCGCGTACGCCGGCCACGCCTTCCACGTCTACTTCGTCCCCTACCGGGTGCTCGGCTACCTCGCGCTCGCGTACCTCGTCTACGCCCGGGCGCTCGACGCGAGCGCCGCGGCGCTCTCCGGGGTCGTCGGACTGGCGGCCTGCCTCAGCTGTAGCTTCCCCATCCTCGCGTCCCTGGCCGCCGCGACCGTCGGCTCCTCCTCCGGGCTGTCGACCGCGGCGCTCGGGTTCTCGCTCGACCTCTCGACGGCCGCGTTCGTGCTGGCGGTCGCCCTGCTCTACCGGGTGCCGGAGCGGTCGTCGCGGTGGAGGTGGGGGAAGTGACGCCCCCGACCGGGCGTTCGCGGTCGGTCGCCCGGCGCGCGCTCGCGGGAGGACTCGCGGGCGCGCTGGCGGGCTGGCTGCTCGCGGGGACCGCGCTCGCGCACGCGGGATCGCTCGGCAGCGCCGAACCCGTCTCGGTCCCCTCGTGGCTCTTCGCGCTCACCGGCGGCGGCGTGGTCGTCGCGTCGTTCCTGTTCACGAGCTTCGTCACCGATCGCGAACTCATCCGGGCGATCCACGATCGGGGACCGACGGTCCCGGTCGGCCCGTTTCTCGCCGCCGGTCGGCGCGTCCTCCGGCTCGTCGGCCTCGTCGGTCTCCTCGCCGTCGTCCTCGTCGGACTGGTCGGCCCGAGCGCCGCCGTCGCGAACCTCGCCGTCCTCCTCGTGTGGGTCGGGTGGTGGGCCGGCTACGCGATGACGGTCTACCTCGTCGGGGACACCTGGCCCGCGCTGAACCCGTGGCGGACCCTCTCCGAACTGCTCCCGTCGTTCGACCGACCGTACCCCGACCGGCTGGGCGCGTGGCCGAGCGTCGCCGCCCTCCTCGGGCTGGTGTGGATCGAGGTGGTGAGTCCGCTCGCGGACGCCCCACGACTGCTCGTCGCGGTCGTCCTCGGCTACACCGTCCTCACGCTCGCGGGCGCGGCCGCCGTCGGCCGGGAGACGTGGTTCGCCGCGGTCGATCCGATCGCCCGCGTCTTCCGCTACTACGGCGCGCTCGCGCCGTTCCAGCGCCGAGGAGGGTCCGTCACGCTCCGGGTCCCGGGCGCGGCGCTGACGGCGGGCGAGACCGGCGTCGCCGTCCCGACCGGCCCCCGGTCCGACGCCCGGCGACCGGTTCGGGCCGACGGCGCGGGCGTCGGACGCGACCGCCGGGCGCTCGTCGACGGACTCGACGACGTGGCGTTCGTCGTCGCGCTAGTGTGGGTGACGACGTTCGACGGCCTCGTCTCGACGCCGGCGTGGGCCGCGTTCGGCCGTCCGATCGTCGCGGCCGGCGTCCCGCCGCTCGCCGTCTACCTGGGGGCGCTCGCCGGCGGCTTCGCGCTCTTCCTCGGCGCGTTTCGGGGGGCGTCCCGGCTGGTCCGACGGTCGGCGGGCACCTACGTGACGACCCGCGAGATCGAGCGACGGTTCGTCCTCGCGCTGCTCCCCATCGCCGCCGGCTACCACCTCGCGCACTTCAGCGGGTACTTCCTCGCGCTATCGCCGACGCTGGCGGCGGTGCTGACCGACCCGCTCGCGCCGCCGACGGCCCTCGTCGTGCTCGCCCTGCCGAACTGGTTCGGCGGGGTGCAACTCGCGTTCGTCGTCCTCGGTCACCTCGTGGCGGTGTGGGTCGCCCACGCGATCGCGTTCGAGACGTTCACCGGCCGCCTCCAGCCCATCCGAAGTCAGTACCCCTACGTCGTCCTCATGGTCGCCTACACGATGACGAGCATGTGGCTGCTCGTGCAACCGTACGCCGCACCGCCGTTTCTATGACCGCGCCTCCCGACCCGATCCCGACGCGCGTTCCCGACGGGGAGCCGGCCGTCCGGTGTCCGTACTGCGGGCGGCCGTTCCCCCGCGAGCGGCTGCGAACCCTCCACGTCGGCGAACGCCACGCCGACGCGTCCACCGACGGGGAGCGGGCGGCCGCGGAGACCGCCGCCGAGGCCGAGGCCGACGACCTGTTCGTCTACCACCTGAAGGTCATCGCGGCCATCGTCCTCGTCGCGTTCTTCCTCGCGTACACCTACGCGTTCGTGCTGGCGTAAATCGCCTCGGGCCGGCTCGTCGGCTCACTCGAACGGCGGAGGACGGGCCTCCGGGTCCTCCCCGTGCTCGCGCCCGCGCTCGCCTTCGAGTCCCCGTTCTCCATCGCCACCCGCCTCCGCCCACGCGATGGCGGCGGCGAGGACGCCGACGCTGAGGACGACGAGGACGCCCCCGCCGACCACGAACGCGTCCCCGAGGTGGGCGGCCTCGGCGTACAGGAGGGTGAGGAGTCCCGCGATGACCCCGACGACGACGGCTCCGTGGAGGGTTCCGGTCATGGTTTAGGTGATGGAGTAGGCGGCCGCGAGCGTCAGCGCGAGCGCCGCCAGCAGTCCGACGAGCATCACGTAGCTGATCGACCGCGGTTCGTACCGGAGGTGCTGGTAGTACCCCGCGACGAACAGGGCCTTCACGGTGGACAGGGCGATGATCACCCAGAAGGCCGTCCAGTAGGTGAGGCCCGCGAACTCGATCAGCACCTGTGCCGTCGCCGCGACGAAGAGGACGACGTAGATCGCCGTGTACAGTTTGGTGTTCATGGTGGTGTGTCACAGGATGTAGAACAGCGGGAAGAGGAACAGCCAGACGATGTCGACGAAGTGCCAGTAGAGGCCGAAGTACTCCACCGGGCGCTCGTCGTCGAGGTAGGCCCCCCGCCACGCCCGCGCGATCATGTAAAGTACGATGAGCAGGCCGACGACGACGTGTGCGCCGTGCAGGCCCGTCGTCAGGAAGAACGTCGAGGTCTCGATGCTCGTCGAGAGCCACTCTCCCTCCTGGTACAGCGCGTACCACTCGATGCCCTTGTTGACGAGGAAGCCCACCCCCAGCAGGAACGTCACGAGCAGGCTCGTGACGACGCCGGCGCGGCTCCCCTTCTCCGCCGCGACGAGCGCCAGCACGACGGCGAACGAACTCGTCAGCAGGATGTAGGTGTTGAGCAGCCCCGGGATGGGGTCGTGGGGCACGACGTGCCACGCCTGCCAGCCGAACGCCACCCGAATGAAGACGTAGGAGCCGATGAACGCGCCGAACAGCACGACGTCGCTCGCGAGGAACACCCACATCCCGAGCTTCGTGTTCTCGACGCGCGCGAACGGCCAGGACTCGCCGAACGGCCCCGCCGGGCCGTGGAACCGCTCTCGCGCCAGTCCGACGAACGTGTAGATCAGGAGCGCGCCCCCGGCGACGGCGAGCCCGACGTACGCCGGTCCGGCGTCGCGAACGCCCGAGAGGCCGAGCAGAGCGAGGAACGCGCCCAGCGCGATGCCGAACGGCCAGATGCTCGCGTGGCTCTCCCCGTGATCGTGATCGACGGCGGTCGCGGTCCCGCCGTCGGTCTCCGTCTCGCCGCTCCCGTCGGCCGCGGGCGCTCCCCCGCTCGCCGGACGGCCGCGAACCTCGTCGAGGAAGTGCAGCGACCCGCCGCTGTAGCTCGGCACGCCGGGGTAGTTGTCCAGCGGGGGCGGCGAGGGGACCGTCCACTCCGCAGTGGTCCCGTACGCCCACGGGCAGGCGTCGGCGTCCTCGCCGGTCGCGAGGCTCGCGTAGAGGTTGTAGAACATGACGAGGAACGACGCGCCGAGCAGGAACGCCCCGACCGTCGCCAGCTGGTGCCAGGGGGTGAACGCGGGCGGGTAGTCGAACACCCGTCGGGGGGTCTCCCAGGCGAGGAACATCGGGAAGTACAGCAGGTTGAACCCGACGAAGTAGGTCGCGAAGTGGACCTTCCCGAGGAACTCGTCGTACATCTTCCCGGTGATCTTCGGGTACCAGTAGTACAGGCCGCCGATCAGCCCCGTCACCCCGCCGACCATCACGTAGTGGAAGTGCGCGACCACCCAGTAGGTGCCGCGGAACTCGTAGTCGAGCACCACCGCCCCGAGGAAGACGCCGGTGATGCCGCCGAGGATGAACAGCACGAGCGCGCCGAACGCGAACAGGAACGGCGTCCGGAACCGTATCCGCCCCTTGATCATCGTGTAGATAAGCGCGAACACCATCAGGTCGAACGGCAGCGAGATGCCGATGGTGGTCGCCATGAACAGCGTCTTGATCTGGAGGTTGATGCTCGTCAGGAACATGTGGTGCATCCAGACGGCGAACGACTGGAGCGCCACGAGCACCATCGCCGCGATGAACCACTTCCGCCCGACGATGCGGCGGCCCGTGAACGTCTGGAAGATCTCGGCCATCGCGCCCAGCGCCGGGAAGAAGACGATGTACACCTCGGGGTGGCCGAAGAACCAGAACAGGTGCGCCCAGAGGAGCGACCCGGCGTGGTCGGTGGCGTGGAAGTACGTCGTTCCGAGGATTCGGTCGGACGAGAGGATGAGCAGCGCCGCGAGCAGCGCCGCGAACGCGAACAGCATCATCCACACCGTCAGCAGGATCGTCCACGTGAACAGCGGCATGCGCCGCAGGGTCATCCCCTCCGCGCGCATCCGGTGAATGGTCGTGATGAAGTTCACCGACCCCACGGTGACGGAGGCGACGAACAGCACGAGCGCGAGGATCGCCGTGGTCGCGCCGACGTCCGGCATGTAGATGGGCACGTTCAGCGGCGCGTACATCGTCCAGCCGCCGCTGAACGTCCCGCCCTGGAAGAACGAGATGCCGAACAGCACCCCCGAGAAGAGATAGAGCCAGTACGACAGCGCGTTGAGGCGCGGGAACGCGAGGTCCTTCGCGCCGATCTGGAGCGGGACGACGTAGTTGGCGAAGCCGAAGGCGAACGGCGAGAGGAACCAGAACACCATCAACAGCCCGTGGGCCGAGACGGTCTGGTTGTACGCGCCCCCCGACAGGAGCGTTCCGCCCGGTTCGAGCAACTGCAGGCGGATGAGCAGCGCGAGGACGCCGCCGAAGACGAGGAAGAACAGCGACGTCACCAGGTAGAGGACGCCGACGTCCTTGTGGTTCGTCGTGACGAACCAGCGCCGGATCGACGCCTTCGAGGGGAGTCCGTGGTCGGTGACCGCCTCCCGCTCCTCGACCGGGAGCGCGAACTCGGAGCCGACGCCGGCGTGGCCGCCGTCCGCCCGACCGCCGTCCGTCCGTCCCTCGTCCGTTCGCTCCTCGTCCGTTCGCTCCTCGTCGCTCATGCGCCGGTCCCTCCCGCGCTGTTCGCGCCGCCCGTGTCGTTCGCACCGCTCGCACCGCCGGTCCCGTTCGTCCCGTTCGTCCCGTTCGTTCCGTTTCCGCCGCCCTCACCGCCGCCCGCGTTCGCGTACCAGCGCTCGTACTCCTCCGGCTCCATGACGATCACCGTCGCCTTCATCTCTGAGTGGCCGGTGCCGCACAGCTCGTAGCAGTGGGCCATGTACTCGCCCGGCCGCTCCGCGACGAACCACGTCTCGGTCGTCTGCCCGGGGATGGCGTCGGCCTTCGCGCGCAACCCGGGGACGCCGAAGTTGTGGAACACGTCCTCGGAGGTCACGACGAGGGTCACGCGGGTGTCGGCGGGCACCCGGAGTTCGCCCGTCGTGGTGTGGCCGTTCGGGTAGACGAACTGCCAGATGAACTGCCGCCCGACGACCTGGATCTCGAGCGGTTCCTCCCCCTCGGCCGCGGCCGCCGTCGAGGGCTGTTCGATGAACAGGAGCGTCCCGTAGGTCCACACGATGAGGGAGACGACGATGACCGCGCTGATGGCGAACGAGAGGAACAGCTTCCGCCCCTTCCCGCCCCCGCTGGGGAGTTCGCCGAGCTGGGGGCGATCGTCGTCGTCGTCCCGCCCGTCGCGATCCCGGTAACGGTAGGCGTTGTACAGCATGTAGCCGACGACGACCACCCCGACCAGCGTCCCCAGGACGAGAAACACCCAGTAGATCTCCCGAAAGATGGCTACCCGCGACCCCGTCGGGACGAGGTCGCCCGCCTGCACGACTGCGCGTGTCGCTCCGTACATCCGAATGGCCCTCCTACGGATATTTCATTATCGTCCATCCTATTTAGCATGTGGGGTATGTTACCGACAACCACTATTTCGATCCGGGGGAATCGCCACCGCCGAGCAGTATAGTTCTGTGGTAACATTTAACATTGTTTCGGTGGTAGTAGGCGGCATGGTTGGAGCACGCTCGGAGTTCGACGACCTGACGCCCGCCGAGCAGGTGGAGAAGTACGATCGACTGTTCGGCATCGTCGCCGACGGCGTCGTCGGTGCCGCCGGGGGGCTGGTCGGGACGGCCCTGATGACCGGCGTGCTGTTCATCGCCTCGACGATGGGTGCGTTCTCGTTCCAGTCGTTCGCCTCGCTCACCCTGCCGATCGGTCTCGGGGACGTCGCCTCCCCGGTGACCGTCGGGTACCTCATCTTCCTCGCCAACGGGATGGTGCCGTTCCCCCTGCTCTTCGCGGCGCTGATGGCGTACCTCCCCGGCGAGCGCCCGCCGATCAGCGGGCTGTTCTTCGGGGCCGCGCTGTGGACCGGGTTCGCGATGGGCTTCTACACCGGGTTCCAGGGGCTGACGCTCGTGCTGTACCTCGTGCTCACGCTGATCGCGCACCTCGTCTACGGGTTCAGCCTGGGGGCGGTGTTCGAGTACCTCTCGAACCGCCCCGACTCGCTCGTCTGACCCGTCACGCCCCCGAACGATCCGAGCGCGGCGGAACCTTCATCCCCCGACCGTGCGTACCAGTGGCATGCCGTACTACGAGTGCACTGACTGTGGCGAGCGCGTCGTGAGCCTCCACGGCGGCGTCTGTCCCGTCTGCGGTAGCGCCCTGCAGAACATCAGCGTCGGCCGGGAGTGAGCGGCCGTCGAGCCGTCCGACGGCCCCGCCGTCCCTAGACGTCCTGATCGGCTGCGGACTGGACCCACACCGTCTTGGCGTTGACGAACGCCTTGATCCCCTTATCCGAGAGTTCCCGGCCGTACCCGGAGTCCTTGACGCCGCCGAAGGGGATGCGCGGGTCGGACTTCGTGAGTTCGTTGACGAAGACGCACCCGGACTCGATCTCGCGCGCGACGCGCTTCCCGCGGTCGAGGTCCTCCGTCCAGACCGACCCGCCGAGCCCGTAGTGCGAGTCGTTCGCGAGGTCGATCGCCTCCTCCTCGCCCTCGACGCCGTAGACCGCCGCGGCCGGGCCGAACACCTCCTCGCAGCTCATCGTCGCGTCGCGGGGCACGTCGGTGACGACCGTCGGCGGGTAGAAAAAGCCCTCGCGGTCGAGGGGTTCACCGCCCGTCTGGAGGGTCGCCCCCTCGGAGAGCGTCGCCTCCACCTGCTCGTGGAGGTCCCCCACGAGGTCCTCGCGCGCCTGCGGGCCGACGTCGGTGTCCTCGTCCGTCGGGTCGCCGACCGTCAGCGCCTCCATCTCGCGGACGAAGGCGTCGAGGAACGCCTCGTACACCTCGTCGACGACGATGAACCGCTTGGCGGCGATGCACGACTGCCCGGAGTTGATCGTCCGCGCCCGCGCGCCGACCGCCGCCGCGACCTCCACGTCGGCGTCCCCGAGGACGACGAACGGGTCGCTCCCGCCGAGTTCGAGCACCGAGGGCTTCAACTGCTCGCCCGCGGCCTTCCCGACGGCGCGCCCGGCCCGCTCGCTTCCGGTGAGCGTCACCGCCCTGACGCGCTCGTCCTCGATGACGTCGTTCACGAGGTCAGAGCCGACGAGGAGGCTCCGGAAGACGCCCTCGGGGTAGCCCGCCTCCCGGAACACGTCCTCGATCGCCAGCGCGCACTCGGGGACGTTCGAGGCGTGCTTGAGCAGCCCCGTGTTCCCCGCCGTGAGCGTCGGCGCGGCGAAGCGGAACACCTGCCAGAAGGGGAAGTTCCACGGCATGATCGCGAGGACGGGACCCAGCGGCTCGTAGGAGACGAACGCCTCCGCGTGCGGTTCCGTCCCGATGCGCTCGTCGGCGAGGTATTCGCCCGCCTTCTCCGCGTAGTGGTCGCACACCCACGCGCACTTCTCGACCTCCGAGCGCGCGCCCGCGATTGGTTTGCCCATCTCGCGGGTCATGATCTCCGCGTACTCGTCTACGTTCTCCCGGAGCACGTCCGCCGCGTCGCTCAGGAGACTCTGGCGGTCCTCCATCGACCGCTCGCTCCACTCCGCGTACGCCTCCGCGGACCCGGCGAGCGCCTCGTCCACCTCCTCTGCGGTGTGTTCCTCTATCGGCTCCAGCTTCTCCCCGGTGGCCGGATTCACGCGGTCCATGGAGTACTCCACTCGCGCCGACGTGATAGTGGTTGGTTCCCGGGGATCGACAGGTCGGCTCCCGGGGTGAGTTCGGAACGTGAACCACAGTGGAGTCGAGCAGTTCGATTCCCGGCCACTTCGACGACGTCGACCGCTTCAGAACCCGCGTGTAGGCAATAGGTCGAGCGTACGCGAGTAGTTCATACGATTCACTCACGACTACGACTCCCGACGTACCGTATGTTCGATCTCGATAGATCGTTGGCTGATCGGTAGTAGAAGTACTCGGCCGTGTCTGTCTCACAGTGGCCGTTTGCGTGAGGATCGGTCCGTCGAGTAACGCCAGAGCGAGCGCCTGCTGGTCCGGGACCCCGACGCCCCTACCCGGATCGAGCGTCGACGAGGACGACCGCCTCGCACCGATCGCACCGGTGGAACGCGAGCGCCCCGTTGTGCCCGAGGTAGGTCCGGGCGGACGGGGGGTGCGAACAGGCGGCGCTCCCCGAGAGCGCGTACTCGGCGGGCGATCGACGGTCGTGGGTTGTCGTCGGCATGGATCTCTGGTTGGGGTCGCGGCGGCGGGACGAGCGCACCAGCGCGATCGATCGCGCCGCCCCGGTCGCTACCTCCCCCTCGGTCCCGGACCGACGTAACCCGACGACCTGTTATGACAGGCGGTCGCGTCACGCGGTGCGATCGCGATCGACGACGGACGAAGCGCGATGGGCGACAGGTCAACCGCTTGCCGTGAGCGATACGTTCACGCGCGACAGCCGCCGAGGGAGGGTATGGAGTCCCGCGCCGAGGGGAACGCGCTCCGTCTCACCATGGAGGTGTGGCACCCCGACTGCTGGGTCATCCGGACGAGCGAACGGGTCGACGTGGGCGTGCTCGGTTACGGCATCCACGCCGCGGAGGACGGGCGAACGAGCACGTTCTTCACCGTCTACGCGGACGAGCGGGCGACCGTCGACGAGGCGCTCGACGCGATCCGGGCGTCGCCGCACGTCTACGGCGTCGCGGAGATGACCCACGGCTACCGTCTCGAATCCGTCGCGACGCCCGGAAACGCGACCAGGGACCTCCTGGTCGCGCACGACGGGACGACCCAGATCAGTCCGTCGTTCACCTCGCGCGGGTTCGTCTACGCCGAACCGGTGGACGTGCGCGGGGGGATCGAGCGCTGGACGGTGCTGACCGATCGCGATCGGGAGACGGTGCGACGACTGCTCGAGGAGATCCGCGAGGAGCGGGACGCGGAGATCACCGTCACGGGGGTGACGCGGGCGGATCGAACGGGCGGGACGGGCGGGACGGGCGGCCTTCCCCTGGATCGGCTCTCGCGGCGACAGCGCGAGGTGTTCCGACTCGCCCGCGACCGGGGGTACTACGCCTGGCCGAGGCGAGCCTCGGCGGGCGAGCTGGCGGCCGAACTCGGGATCACGACCTCGACGCTCCACGAACACTTGCGCAAGATAGAGGCGAAACTGCTCGGTGAGCCGTGCGACGGGCGGTGATCGGGGACGCGATGGAGACGCTCGATTTCGGAGGCAGACCGGATTCCGGGGAGAGCGAACCGCTCGACGGTGAAGCGGTGCTCTCCTCCGACACCCTTACTCGCGGGCCGGACGTAGGTATACTCGTACTAACATGCGCACCCCCCGAGCGCCCTCGAAGACGGTGTCGGCGAACGCGTTTCGAACGACGACTGGACGGGCCACCTGCGAGGACGAGCGACGAACGGTCGCGCGCGTGATCGGTTCGGTCTCCCCCTCCGAACCCTCATGCCCATCGCAGAGATCCACCTCGAACACCCCTCACTCGTACTGAGTCCCGCGATCAGGAGCGTTCCGGCCGCGCGAATCAGCCGCGAGTTCCAGCCCGTCGGCGTACGACACGCGCTGGTGCTGTTCTTCTCCGTCGAAGGCAACAGTCCCGACGACCTCGACGGGTTCGACGCCGCCCTCGAACGCGACCCGACCGTTTCGACCCCGCGGCTCATCGCCGATCTCGACCGCCAGCGCGTCTATCGCGTTCACCTCACCGACCGGGCGGTGGTCGTCACGCCCACGCTCGCGGAACTCGGGATCCAGATCCTCGACGCCCACAGCGACGACGGCGGATGGGTCCTCAAGCTACAGATGGCGGATCTGCGGCCGTTCACGGCGTTCCGCAGGTTCTGTGAGTCACGGGACGTCTCGATCACGGTCCGACAGCTCTACCACGAGAACGAGGCGACGCCGGGTACCCGGTTCGGGCTGACGGCGGCACAGCGTGAGGCGCTCGAACTCGCGTTCCGGGCGGGCTACTTCGACGAGCCCCGCGCGACCTCGCTCGAGGAACTCGGCGCACAGCTCGGGATCTCGCCGGCCGCGACCGGGCGACGCCTCCGCCGGGGCACGGCGAACCTGCTCGAGCACACCGTCGTCTGACCGTCGCCCGGTCGCCGTCCGATCGTCGCTCGCACGATCGTCGCTCGCACGATCGTCGCTCGCACGATCGTCGCCCGCACGATCGTCGCCGACTGTCGTCCGATCGTCCGCTCCCCCTCGCCTCCCCCGTCGGGCGGCCTCGTTCCCCACGAACCGATCGCCGGGTCGCCCGTCGCGACCGGACGACGAGGAGTGGTATATAAAGGCGCAACTGCTGAACCCGTAGCTTCAGCCCCCCCGGACTACTACCTACGACCGTAGAACGAGGGTCCGAAGCGGGCCGCCGTCGCCGCCGCGTCGAACCGGACGACCGGTCGACGGGGTCGGCGGTCGTCCGTGATCGCCCGACGTTACTACCGATACCGTGTGGGTCGCTCGGTGAGCGACGGGTACGGCGACACGAGTGATTCGAGATGGCAACGAGACATCGTCCGGAGCGGAACCGAGTGCGGGAGGAGTACACCGAATTCACGACCGGGGGCGTCCTGATCGGCGTGATCACGGATCCGAAGAACCCCGCGGCGTGGATCGAGTCCACGCTCACGATCCCGATCGAACAATAGTCGATACACCACGTATGACTGCGTCTGCCGACGGTCCCGATGCGCGCGTCGAGTCGATCGAGGAGCTGAAAGCTCTCCTCGGACGGCTCCTCGACGAGGCGTACGCGAACGGCGTCGAGGTCGAGGGCGGGTGGAGCGTCCGGACGGCGAACCGCGAGACGCCCGACTGGACGGTCGAGATCGCGCACTTGCGGGGGACCGACGAGGAACGATAGCGCGGGAGTGACAGAGGCGAAGCGACGGCTCGGTTCCGGGGGTCTGCCCCCCCCCGGCGTTCGACGTCGTTCCCCACACGAGAGGTCAGCCGCCCCGGGGTTCGGGCCGAACGAGCGTGTGTACGGTTCCGCGGCGTCGCCCGGGGATCGGGCGACGATCACTTTCGGCCCGCGGCGGGAGTATATCGCGGTCCCCTCCCTCTCGACGGTAGCGAGCGCGAGTACGAATGAACGTAGAGATATTCGGTATGTCGGTCGACGTCGACGAGACGATTCTGGACGGATCGGCGGCGACGGTCCGCGAGCAGGTTCGGGAGTACGAGCGGGGCGAACGTCGATCGTTCGACGTGGCGCTCTCCTACCCGGCCGGCCTCGCGGGCGACGCGATGGCGGCGATGGAGCGGATCCCGTACGGCGAGACGCGGACCTACGGCGAACTGGCCGCCGACCTCGGCGCGACCCCCGTCGAGGTCGGCGCGGCCTGCGGGCGGAATCCGGTCCCGATCGTCGTGCCCTGTCACCGGGTGGTCGGGGCGGATTCCCTCGGCGGGTTCTCGGCGGGCGGGACGCGGAGCGCGCTGTTGAAACGCCGCCTTCTCCACCTCGAAGCGGGACAGCGAACGCTGCTGTAGCGGTACGTCAGCGCGTTCCCTCGCTCGTCACACTCGCTCGCGGTTCCTCCTCACCACTCGATCGCCTCCCGATCCCGCCAGACCCGCCACCTGCACCGCTTTCGCGGGGTCCTCCTCGACGCTCCCTCCGCTCGCGTCTCGTCGAACCCCGCCAAACCCCTGCACGACAAAACCGCTCGCTCGTCACACTCGCTCGCGGTCTCTCCTCACCACTCGATCGCCTCCCGATCCCGCCAGAACCGTCCAGACTCGCTCCCGGGTTCGAAGCGGGCGAGCCAGACGATCGTGTCCGCCCCCTCTTCGACGCTTCGGGTGGCGTCCGGCCCGCCGAGGTCGGTCCGCACCCACCCCGGGCAGACCGAGTTGGCGATGAGGCCCTCCTCGCCGTACTCGCCGTGGAGGTAGACGGTGAGGGCGTTCAGGCCCGCCTTCGAGATGCGGTACGGTCCGTACCCGCCGCTCATCCCCTCGCCGAGCGCGCCCATCCCGGAGGAGACGTTGACGACGCGGCCGCCCTCGCGTTCGAGCAGGAGCGGGAGGGCGGCCTTCGTCACGAGGATCGGTCCCCGGAGGTTCGTGTCGAGTGTGGCGTCGATGCTGTCGGTGCCGACGCGGTGGAGCGGCGGCTTCGGCCCCTCGATGCCCGCGTTGTTGACGAGGACGTCGAGGCGACCCTCCGTGCGGTCGATCCGGTCGACCGCCTTCTCGACGGTCGTCTCGTTGGTCACGTCGAGGCGCACCGGGATCGCGTCCGGGTCGTCCACGTCGCGCGTGCTCCGGGCACCCGCGTAGACGGTCGCTCCGAGGTCGGCGAGCGCCGCCGCGACCGCCTCCCCGATACCGCGCGTCGCCCCGGTGACGAGCGCCACCTGCCCGTCGAGGCGGTCGTACAACTCCGTCGTCATGTCTTTCCGTACGACTGCTGCGCGTTTGAGGTTATCTCACTCGCGATGGTATCTCACGGCCCCGTGAGTGTCGTCCGATGCGCACCTCGGCGACGGCGGGTCACTCGAAGTCGCGACGGATGGCGATCTCGAACCACGGGCAGAGGCGAAGCTGCCGGTAGAGCTTGGGGTGCTCGTAGAGGTGGCGGTAGTCGGCCCAGAGCAGTCCGCCGACCTCGGCGGGGTCGGGGTCGAGCGAGATGTCGTCGAGGGTGAGCTTCAGCACCGCACAGACCTCGTGCTCGACGCCCTCGTTGAGGTAGTAGCGCTTGTACTCGAACTTGTCCGTCACGCGGAGGTCGTCGTACTGGTCGGGCGTGATCCCGAGTTCCTCCTCGAGCCGCTGGCGAGTGGCCTCCTCCTGGCTCTGTCCCTGCTCTGGGTGGGACGCGACGGTCCCGTCCCAGTGGGTGTCCCAGAGGCGCTTGTCGGCGGCGCGCTGGGCGAGCAGGATGCGCCCCTCGTCGTCGAACACGAGGGCGGTGAACGCGCGGTGGCGGATGCCGTCGCCGGTGTGGGCGTCGAGGCGGTTTACGACCCCCTGCTCGTTGTCGTCCGCGTCCACCGCGACGACGTCCTGTCGGGCGTTCTGGTGCTCGTGGTCGGCGGCTCCCTCCGACCGCTCCTGCGTACGTGCGTCGTCCACGCTCATACCTGCCTCTCGGTGAGGCGTCTTAAGGACTCTTCGAGTCGCGCGGCCGGCGTCAGCCGGGGGCCGGATCGTAGGCGTCGCCGACGGGGAGGCGGAGCGTCCCCGGCCGGGACTCGACGTGCAGGTGGCGCACGGAGGCGAGTTCCCCGTCGAGGCTGAAGGTGACCGGGTCGCCCTCGTGGACGGTCACGTCGAGTTCGGTCGTCTGTAGCCGCGCGATGTTCCGCGTCTCGCGTCCGAACAGCCGATGGACGGCGGCCTCGCTCGCGAGGTCCACCGTCGGGTAGTCCTCGACGATCGTCACGTCGAGCCGGCCGTCCTCCATGTTCGCCTGCTCGTCGCCCCCGCCGGGGAACCGACGCCCGTTCCCGATGAGCACGCAGAGGGCGTCCCCGTGCCACCCCTCGCCCCCCTCGACCGGCGTGACGTCGAGCGCGATCCCCTCGAACGAGGCGATCTCGCGGAGCGTGTTGAGGACGTACGCGAGGACGCCGAAGCGCTCCTTCTGCTCCGACGAGGTGCTCGCGCTCGCGTTCGCCGTCAGCCCGCCGACGCAGGAGTTGAGAAACGGGAGCGGCTCGCCCCCGTCGACGGCGACGAGGCCGAGGTCGACGGTGCGCCAGTCGCCCGACTCGACGACCTCGAACGCGTGTTCGATCCCCTCGATCCCGACGTTCCCCGCGAAGTTGTTCCCCGTCCCGCCCGGGACGACGGCGAACGCGGTCCCCGGGAGCGCGTCCGCGTTCCACAGCCCCCGGACGACCTCGTTCAGCGTCCCGTCGCCCCCGCAGGCGGCGACGAGGTCGGCCCCCTCCCTCGCGGCCTCCCGCGCCAGCTCGATGCCGTCGCCCGAGCGCTCCGTCTCGCGAACGGCGAACCCGTGGTCCGCGGCCAGCTCGCGAACGCGCGGCGCGTGCTCGCCGTCCCCGCTGACGGGGTTGAGGATCAGGACGCGCCCGTCGGATCTGCCCCCCGGCGCGCGCCCGTCGTTTGTCATGGGACGGCGTTCTCGGCGGAACCACAAAGAGGTACGCGCTCGTAGCGCCGGTCGTGTTCGCGCTGGATCTCCACACGCACACCCGGTTCTTCCACGGGTTTACCGCCCGCTCTACGCCCTTCGACCCCGTCGGCTCGCGGGCGCTCGGCGTCGTCGCCCAGTTGCGTGATCTCGACGGCGTCGCGCTCACCAACCACGACTACTACGAACCGCTCTCCACCGATCCCGTGGTCCGCGTCCCCGGCATCGAGGTGACGACGACCCGCGGACACGTCCTCGTGGTCGGCCCGGATCCGCCGCGGTTCACCCGCCCGGAGCGCCTCACCCCCGAGGAGACGGTCGCGCTCGCCCACGACCGCGACTGTGCGGCGATCATCGCTCACCCCTACCGCAACAGCACCGTCCGCGAGGTCGATGCCCCGTTCGACGCCATCGAGGTCAACGGCAAACACCCCCGGACCGAGCGCTGGGTGCGCCAGCTCGCGGACGACCACGGCCTCCCGCTGGTCGGCGGCAGCGACGCCCACTACCCCGTCGAGGTGGGACGCGCGTACACGCGCGTCGACGCCGAGGAACTCACCCCGGAGAACGTCGTCGCCGCCATCCGCGAGGGGCGGGTCGAACCCCGCGTCGGCACCCACCTCACCGACCGCCTCGTCCGGCGGTTCTACCGGCGCGTCCACGAGCAGAAGCGCCACCTCCAGACGCCGGCGTGGCTCGACGAGGCCCCGACTCCCGGCGTCGGACGCCCGCCCGGCGAGGACGACGACTGATCGACGGGCCGCCCGATCTCCCGACTCCCGCCGCCGTCTCGGCGGCGGGTCGCCCGTCTCACGCGGGCGGGTCCGGCACGTAGCTCGCCCCGACGCGGGCGCGAAGCGTCCGCGGGAGCGTCCCCGCGTCGAGGCGCTCTGCGCTGACCATCTCGCCGTCGAGGCTGAAGCGGATCGGCTCGCCCTCCGTCGTCACGGTCACGGACGGGAGCGACCGTAGCTCGATGTTGACCGTCTCCCCCCGGAACAGTCGCCGGATCAGTTCGTCCCCGGCGAGTTCGAGCGCGGACGCGTCGCTCACGAGCGCGACCTCCAGGAGACCGTCCTCGACGTTCGCCTGCGTCAGCCGGACGCTCCCGCCGCGGGGGAATCCGCGAGCGTTCCCGAGGAAGACGCAGAGCGCGTCCCCGCGCCACGGATCGTCGTCCGCCGGCCCCTCGACTCGCAGGGGGAGGGACTCGTAGGTCGGCACCGCACCGAGCGTGGTGGCGAGGTAGGCGAACGCCCCGTAGCGTCGCTTCAACTCCGCCGAGGTTCGCTCGCTCGCGTCGGCGGTCAGCCCCGCGACGCAGGAGTTGAGAAACAGTCGCTCGTCGGTCGTTCCGTCGGCGTCGGTGAGGACGACGCGCCCGACGTCGATGCGGCGCTCCTCGCCCGTCTCGAGCACGTCGAACGCCTGCTCGACGCTCCCGACGCCGACGTTCCCCGCGAAGTTGTTCCCCGTCCCGCTCGGGACGACGCCGAAGGCGACGTCGTCGAACGCGTCGGCGTCGGCGATGCCGTTCACGACGCCGCTCGCCGTTCCGTCGCCCCCGCATGCGACGACGAGCGACGCCCCGGACTCGGCGGCCCCCCGCGCGGCCTCGACCACCGCCGCGCCCTCGGCCTCGCGGACGGCGAACCCGCGATCTGCGGCCAACGCCCCGATCGCGTCGGTGCCGCGTCCGCCGCCGCTCTTCGGATTGAGGACGAGGACGCGATCCCCCTCGTCTCCTCGCCCGCCACTCCCCGTCGCCCGAGCCATCTCACCGAAGCGTTGGCCGCCGGCGGAGATATACTGTGGGCTGTCCCCGTCCGACCGCCGGACGTACGACGCGCGTCGGGGGTCCGTCTCCCGGTGGCTACCCGAGCCGCTCGTCGAGGATCAGGCGCGTCTTCGTGCTCACGACCTCGTCCTGCTCGCGCGCGCGGGTGATCAGGTCGTTGATGCCCCGGGTGTCGGCCGCGTCGACGATGAGCACGAGGTCCTCCTCGCCGGAGACCTGCCAGACGAAGTCGACGTCGTGCCACTCGGCCATCCGCTCGGAGACCTCGCTCGTGTCGACGCTCACGTCGACGCCGACCTCGATCATCGCCTTCACGTTCCCGGTGCGCGTGGCGACGGTGAACCGTTCGATGACGCCGTCCTTGACGAGGCGATCGACGCGGTTCCTGACCGTGCCCTCGCTCGTCCCCACCTCGGCGGCGATCTCCGTGTAGGGCGTCCGCGCGTCGCGTCGGAGGATGTCGAGGATGTCCCGGTCGAGGTTGTCCATCGAGGTGCGTCGGTACACACCTCTCGTACTTGACGATTACGAATTTCGTAACGCTGCTTCGAACACAACGATTATAGGGGTCTGTTTCTATGTTCTTCGTAACGATGGACGCCTACGTGGCACTGGAGGGCGGGCGCGTGGTCGAAGCGCGCGCTCGCGCTCCCGGTCAGACGCGTGGAGAACTGGTGTTCACGACCGCCTACACGGGCTACGAGGAGAGCCTCACCGACCCCTCCTACGAGGAGCAGGTCCTCACGTTCTCGTATCCCCTGATCGGTAACTACGGCGTCCGATCCGAGCGGTTCGAATCCGACCGCGTCCACCCCCGCGCCGTCGTCGCGCGCGAACTGACCGACGACGTCGCCGCGTGGCTCGAACGCGAGGGCGTCCCCGCCGTGGACAGCCTCGACACGCGCGACCTCGTCACCCGCATCCGCGAGGAGGGGGCGATGAAGTGCGGCATCGTCGCGGGCGAGGACGTCACCCCGGAGGACGCGCTCGACCAGCTCTCGCGGTGCAAGGGAATGAGCGAACACACCGAGATCGGCGAGCAGGTCACGGTCCGCGAGCCGACGACGTACAACCCCGACGGCTCCGGCCCGGACGTCGCCCTGATCGACTGCGGGGCGAAGGGATCGATCGTCTCCTCGCTCGTCGAGCGCGGCGCGACGGTCCACCGCCTGCCCTACGACGCGACGTCCGAGGAAGTCGAGGCGCTCGCGCCCGACGTGCTGTTCATCTCGAACGGTCCCGGCGACCCGGCGAACTTCGGGGCGACCCAGGACCTCGTCCGGGACCTCGCCGGCGAAATCCCGATGGCCGGCATCTGCCTCGGCCAGCAGGTCATCGCGGACGCGCTCGGCGGAGAGACGGAGAAGATGGCCTTCGGCCACCGCGGCGTCAACCAGCCCGTGCGCGACCTGCGCACCGGGCGGGTGGTGATGACGACGCAGAACCACGGCTACACCGTCGCCGACCCCGGCCCGCTCGACGTGACGCAGGTGAACGTCAACGACGACACCCCCGAGGGCCTGGAGAGCGACGACCTGCGCGTCATCACGCGCCAGTACCACCCCGAGGCCAACCCCGGCCCGCACGACACCCTCGGCTTCTTCGACGACGTGCTGGCGATGACGGGATCACGGACGCAGGTCGCGGCGGACTGAGCGCCGAACCGTCCCGTTCGTCTACGTTCCCATCGCTCTCTCCCCGTTCTCCCCTCCAACGAGTCTTCAGGGAGCTTCAGGGAGCTAGCTCTTCGGCCACCGCCTCGACGGCCTCGACCGGCACCCCGTACTCCGCGGCGAGTTCCTCGGCGCGGGCGGGCGACAGCGACGGTCGACGCGCCTCCGGTCGCTCGCGCACCGGCGAGAGCGCCCCGTCGCTCACGTCGAGGCGCACCGCGTCCCAGCGGGTGTAGTGGCCCATCGCGTCGAAGTACGCCTTCGTGGCGCGGCGCTCGTCGCGGGAGAACTCGGCGGTCAGCAGCGCCTCCTCGCCCACCGCGGGGCCGGCCTTCACGATCCCGGCCGGGTTGACGAGCATGCTCCCGCCCGCGGCGACGTTGAACCCCAGCTCGTCGGCGTACTCGCCGGCCACGTCGTCGCTCACGTACGCGGAGCAGGCGGCGACGAACGACTGCGTCTCGAAGGCGTACTCGCGCATCGCGGGGTAGACGTCGCAGGTGTCGCGCGCGCCGGCGTCCGCCGCGCGGCTCTTGTCCCCGGGGTGGCCGTGTTGCTCCCAGAAGCCCGGCCAGACGGCGGCGTGGATCTCCTCGCCGTGGGCCGTCAGCGCCGCCTTCGACAGCGTCATGTGGTTCTCGTAGCACACCAGGCCGCCGAGGCGACCGAGGTCGGTCTCGTAGGTGCGGAGGTGCGCCGGGTCGCCGCGGCCCCAGATGGCCCGCTCCTGGTGGGTCGGCATGAGCTTGCGGTGGCGGCCGAGCAACTCTCCGGTTCGATCGAAGTAAAAGATGGAGTTGTAGAGCGTCTCGCTGCCGGGGCGGTCGCTCAGCTCGTTGGTCCCGAGGGCGACGTACAGGTCCGCCTCGGCGACCGCGTCGCCGAGGACCGCCGTCGCCTCGTCCTCCACGTGGAGGCTGTTCTTCTGGAGTTCGACCATCAGCTCCGTCCACCGCGGGATCGAGACGCTGCCGCGCCAGTAGGGGTACCCCGGGAAGTACGTCTCGGGGAAGACGACGAGGTCCGCGCCCGCGTCGCCCGCCCGCTCGATCCAGCGACACGTCTTGTCGAGGGTGCCCTCCTTGTCGTGGTACTCGGGTTCGACCTGCGCCGCGGCCAGTACGAACGATTCGGCGACCATGACCGTGCTGTGGTGGCACCCAACATAAGCGTTCGTCGCCGGTCGATACCGACCGGCGTCGGCGCTCGTCGGCACTCGCCGGGGACCGCGCGCCGCTACCGCCCTCGGACCGACGCCGGGCGCTACCGCTCGACGACCGGTTCGGGGTGCCGCCAGTCGACGTCCACGACGCCCGTCGCGCTCCCACGGCGGCCCTCCCGGCTCACCACCTCGAACGTGCGGTTCTCGCTCTCGGGGGTGAACAGCGCCGCGACGAGCAGGCGCGCCACGTCGGCGCGCGGGATCGACCCCGAGACGGTGTCCCCGCCCTCCCCGACGAGCACGTCGCCGGTGGCGGGGTCGTTCGTCAGGCCGCCGGGGCGGACGATCGTGTAGTCGAGCCCCGACCGGCGGAGGTGCTCCTCGCCCGCCTCCTTCGCGTCGAGGATGCCGAAGAGGTCGAGCAGCGCACGGAACGGCTTCGGCATGCCCTCCTTCGAGTCGCCGACCCCGATGGAGGAGACGAGAACGAACCGATCGACGCCCTCGTCCGCGGCGGCGTCGACGAGGTTGACGACCCCCTCGCGGTCGACGAGCGGGCCGCGGAGGAGGTTCGCCCCCGGCGTCGAGCCGACCGCACAGATCACGGCGTCTGCGCCCTCGACCGCCTCGCGGGCGGCCGAGATGCTGAGGAGGTCCCCGACGACGACCTCGTCCGCGCCTTGGAGTTCAAGCGTCTCGACCTTCCCCGGCGAACTGGTGAGCGCCCGGACGCGGATCCCCGCGTCGAGGAGCACGTCGAGCACGTCGCGGCCGGTCCGGCCGCTCGCCCCGGCGACCAGTACTGTCATTTCGTTCATACGTCGACGGAGGGCCCCCGGCTCCTTCGGCCTTTCGCGCGGTCAGGCGTCCCGGAGGTCGTCCACCGCGCGGAGGCGGAGCGCGCTCGCCGCCACCTCGTCGGCCCGGCGGACGGTCTCGGCTTCGAGCGTCGCCGGCTCGACCGCCGTCCGGCGGGTGTGCGAGAGGACGACGTGCGCCACCTCGACCGGCAGGCCGGCGCGGTCGACCACCGCCGCGCCGTAGTGGGGGTGGCCGAGCAGCCGACCGACGGCGGTCTCGTCCATGCCGTCGAACTCGTACAGCTTCGACACGTCGTGGACCAGCGCCCCCGCGAGCACCAGGTCGATCGAGGGGTCGTGTCCGCGCTCGACCAGCGTCTCGGCCAGCGCGACGGCGGCGGCGGTCACGTCGCGGACGTGCTCGACGAGCGTCGCGTCGGGGAGGTCGAGCCGCCGCTGGGCGGGCGGGAACCAGGGGACCGCCGCGAGGTCGTCGATCCCGTTGTCGTCGATGGCGATCGTCCACGCCTCGCGGACGCCCGCTCGGAGGTCGGCGTCCTCGATGGCGGCGAGTTCGGGGAACGCGCGGTCGAGGTCTACGTGGCTCATACCACCGCCTCGCACCCCCGGACCGAAGCGGCTTCGGAATCCCGCGGCGCGCGCTGATTCGACGGTGATTCCCCGTCGCCTGTCCCCCTATCGATATATTTTCGCATACTTCACGATATGTGATAATTCTTAATACGGACGAGTGAAATCTCCGATCGAATGTCTATCCGATTCACGCGACGGGGATTCCTGGCCACGGCCGGCGCGTCGCTCGCGTCGGTCACGGGGGCGGCGAGCGCGACGCCCGATCCCGTTCGATTCGCGACGTACAACATCAGGGACCTCACGACCGAGCAGGTCCAGACGCCCGGCGACCCGCAGGCGGAGGCGGCCGCGCGGGTGATCCAGGAGGCTCGGCCGGACGTGCTGGCGCTCAACGAGGTCGTCAACAACCGGCAGGAGGGCGTCCGCACCGACCGCACGAACGCCCGCGCGTTCGTCGAGAACTACCTCTCGGTTCCGCAGCGCGACTTCCTCCGGGGGATCGACTACGAGCACGTCTACGTCCCGAAGAGCAACACGGGCGTCCACAGCGGGATGGACCTCGATAACAACGGTGTCGTCGACGACACGCCGGGCGATCGGACGTACGGCAACGACGCCTTCGGATACGGCGAGTACCCCGGCCAGTACGCGCTGGCGCTCGTCAGTCGGTACCCGCTCGACGAGGCGGCCGTGCGGTCGTTCCGGACGTTCGTCTGGGAGGACATGCCCGGGAACCTGATCGTCCGGGACGACGACTACGACGTCTACCTGACCGAGGAGGAGGCCGAGCGGTTCCGGCTGTCCTCGAAGACGCACGTCGACGTGCCAATCGAGGTGGGCGACCGCACCGTCCACGCGCTGCTCGCCCACCCCACGCCGTCGGGATTCGATGGGCCGGAGAACTTCAACGGCCGGCGCTGTCACGACGAGGTGCGCCTGTTCGCCGACTACGTCGCCGGGGCCGACTACCTCTACGACGACGACGGCGTCAGCGGCGGGCTCGACCCGGACGCCTCCTACGCGCTCCTGGGCGACATGAACGCCTACCCCGGTCAGGCGGACAACTTCGACGCCGCCACGAAGTTCCTCCTCGATACCCCCGACTTCGACGCGCGACCCCTGCCGACCAGCCCCGGCGGCGCGCGTCGGGGGAACCCGCGTGCGACGTTCGACTCGACCATCACCATCGACTACGTGCTCCCCTCGCCCGACCTCGACCGCCGGGGGACGGGGGTCGTCTGGCCGGCGAGGTCGTCGTCACGCCGCGGACTCGGTGCCGACGCGGAGGCGGCCTCGGACCACCGGCTCGTCTGGGCGGACCTCGTCCCCGGTCGCTAGGGGCGCGAGTAGTCGTCGTGCCAGGGGCGAACGCGCTCGAACGCGCCGTCCGCGGGTCTGCTCCGGGATGGGAGTCGCTTCCGGCGAGAACGCCTGTCGGGTCGCTCGGCGGTCAGAACGTGGGTCAACGTCGTCCTCGTCGCCGACCCCCTCTCCGCCGCCACCAGCGGGCGACGACGGTTCCGGTGCCGAGCGACCCGAGGAGGAAGTCGATCGCGCCGCCGAGCACGGGGATCGCGCCCGCGGCCGCGACGAGGACGCTCCCGACGACGAGGCTCGCCATCAGTCGCGGCTCGCCGCCGCGTTCCAGCAGGAGCCGCCCGACGAGGACGCTCGCGAGGACGAGACCGACGAGGCTGACGACGGCGAACGCGATCGCGAGCGGGAGCAGGACCACGATACCGACGACGGTGACGGCGAGGAGGACGGAGACGGCGACGAAGCCGACGAAGAGCGCGATACCCACGAGCGCGCCCGCCACCGGTTCGCGTCGCATCTCGTCTGTCACCGCCAGGGTGTACCGCTCGGCCGCCGAGACGAGCAGTCCGCCGACGACGAGCTGGACGGCGAGGCCGACGACCATCCCCAGCACCGTCCCGTAGACCGCGAGCGCGGCGTCGATCGGCGGGATGCCGGGGGGCAGCGGCTGTGCGGCGGCGGTACCGGAGGCCAGCGGCGTGAGCGCGCCCGTCGCGGCGATCGTGAGGAGCATCGCCCGACGGGGGGACGGTCGCGCGGTCATGGCGCGACGTGGGCGGTTCGTGGCAAGTACTTTCGGTTCGCGAACACGTCCGAGCGGCGGTCGTCGGTCGGAGTTTTACCCCCGGAGGCCGTCGCCCCGGCATGGACGCTCCGACGTCTGATCGCCGCCTCGTGACGCTCGGCGTCATGCTGGGCATCTTCCTCGCGGGTATCGACGGCACCGTCGTGAGCACCGTGATGCCCACCGTCGTCGCCGACCTGGGCGGCCTGCGCCTCTACTCGTGGGTCTTCGCGGCGTACATGCTGTTCGCCGCCATCTCGATGCCGCTGTTCGGCCGGCTGTCCGACATCTACGGCCGGAAGCGGCTGTTCTACGTCGGCGTCGCCGTCTTCGTCCTCGGGAGCGCGCTCGCGGGGCTCTCCCGAACCATGCCTCAGCTCATCGCCTTCCGCGCGGTGCAGGGCGTCGGCGCGGGCGCGATGTTCGCCATCCCCTACACCATCCTCGGGGTCATCCACCCGCCCGAACAGCGCGGCAGGGCCATCGGCTACGGGAGCGCGGTCTGGGGCATATCGAGCGTCGTCGGCCCGCTGCTCGGCTACCTGATCGTGACGACGCTCGGCTGGCGCTGGGTGTTCTACCTCAGCGTTCCCGTCGGGATCGGCGCGGTGGCGCTCATCGCCCGGTCGCTGGAGGAGACGACCGGCGCGGCAGACCCGCACGTCGATTACGCGGGCGCGCTCGCCCTCTCGGTCGGCGTCGGCGCGCTCCTCCTCGCGCTCCAGCTCTTCGAGACGGTGGGGACGGCGGCGGCGGGCGCGCTGGCGGTCGTCGGCGTCGCCGCCCTGGTCGCGTTCGTCCGCGTCGAGCGGTCGGCGCGCGTGCCGATCCTCCCGCTCTCGCTGTTCGACGACCGCGTGTTCGTGGTGACCAACGCCGTCGGCTTCCTCTCGAGCTTCGTCATCTTCGGCGCGATCACCTACGTCCCGCTGTTCGTGCAGGCGCTGCGCGGCGGGGCGGGCGCGGCCGCCCTCGCCGTCTTCCCGATCTCCATCGGGTGGTCCGGGACGAGCTTCGTCTCGGGCCGCCTCGTCAACCGGTTCGGCGAGCGCGCGCTCATCGCGACCGGTACGGTACTCATGACCCTCGGCTTCGGCGCGGCGACGCTGTGGACCGTCGGGACGCCGCTCTCGGTCATCGTCGCGAACGTGTTCGTGATGGGGGTCGGCATGGGGGCGCTCACGCCGCCGCTGTTGACGGCCATCCAGAACCACCTCGGAACCGAACGCATGGGTCTCGCGACCTCCTCCCAGCAGTTCTTCCGCAACCTCGGCGGGACGGTCGGCGTCGCCGTCCTCGGGGTCGCGCTCAACGTCGTCCTCCGGGAGCGGTTCGCGTCGCTCCCCCGGGTGTCGAACGTCGGCGACCTCCAGCGACTCCTGCTCGCCTCCGGCAGCCCGCCGGACGGCCTCGCGGCCGCGATGACGGAGGGACTGACGGCCGTCTTCGCCGCCTCGGTCGTCGTGTGTCTCCTCGCCGTCGGACTGGTCGTCTACCTGCCGCGGCTGCGCGGGGGGACGACGGCCGCGCTCGGCGTGGACGACTGATCGCGGCGGAGGCGGCGGAGCGGGACGCGTAAGCGCGTGGAAGCGAGGCCGGGGTGCTGGCCGTGGCGTGGACGAACTGGCACGCCCGGACGCCTCCACGGCGACGACTGCCAGCACCACAGTTGAATGCGTCGATGTCCGACGGAAGCGAGCGCCTGCACGGTGCGATCGGTTTTCCGGCCGCCGTCCTTCGAGCGAAGCGCGCGGACGCGGTCGCTCGAACCGCCCCGGCTTCGCCCTCACCGCCAGATATAAATTTACTCGGATCCGAGTAACGATTGTGAACCGAACTGAACACATCCGGCTGTTCCTCGACGACGCCCGACGCAACATCGGCGGCTGGCTCAAGGGCCAGTAGGCAGAGAGGCGAGCGTCGACCTCGCGGGGAAACCGGGGCGACGCTTCTCCGAACCGTCGAACCGGGCGAGCACCGCACGCACACGATCAACCTTCTCTCGGACCGAATCGACGAACAGGCGCTCCTCCGGCCGGTTGCCGTCGACGACCGCTGGCCAGCGGAACGCCGGCCGAGTCCGTTGGTCAAACGCCGGTTTGACCCTCCGTAGAGTTTATCATCTGACACTCTAGAGGGACGGATGCCCGGTGGCGGACCATGGAACCCGTCCCCCTACCGGGCGTACCACGGCGACGGTACGCTTCTCTCTCGACCGCTCGGGGCGAGACGGTCTCAGCGCCTCGCCGGTCGTCTCGTCTTCGTCGGTCTCTGACTCACGCCCGTCGCGACGGGCGTGAGTCCGGCGACCCAATCGGCGAGCGCGCGGACAGTGGCCCATCGCTCAGGAATCGGGGAGAGCGACGTCGAACGACGTCGCGTTGACGGGGCCGTTCGAGTCCAGCGGGTCGGATTCGATGGGCAGCCCGGACGACGCAGACGTCTCTCGTGGCCGCTTCCCGGTCCGCGCGGCGGTCGCGACGGCGGCGGCCGTCACCGGATCGAAGCGGCGCTCGTCGAACGACCTCCGGCCGACGCGCCGTCCGATCGCCGCCGGTTACCGTTCGTCCGGGAGATAGGAGTTCTCCCACTGCCGACGGGAGTCGAGAGCGTCACGTCCCTTATCCGAGAGCGTGTAGTAGTTCGTTCGGCGGTCGATCTGGCCCTTCTCGACGTAGTCGTTGTTTACGAGCGTGTCGAGGTTCGGGTAGAGACGACCGTGCGTGACTTCGTTGCCGGTGTCGGCTTCGATTCGTTCTTTGATCTGCTGGCCGGACGGGCGGCCCTCACCTGCGATGACGTAGAGCAGGTCCCGCTGGAAGCCCGTCAACTCGAAGAGCGTCATTGGCGACTGACCGTTCTTCTGGTAGTACCATTGTTAGTCGGCCCCTCCCGAGCGCCCTGTCGCCGTTTTCTGCGGCTTACGCTCGAGGAGTTGCCGCTAAGGGCAGCGAAACGAACCGTCGCGCTCGACTCGGACGAATATTCTTGCTTTAACTACTGCAACGATCGGAGATAACCGGACGGGCGAGGCCGTCGAGACGATCGGGCGTCGAACGAGGAGAGCGGTGAGACGGACCGCGAGAGGGAGTTATTCGGTGAGTTACGCTACCGTATGGTACCATTTACACGAAACGAAACTATTCATGGGATCAATAATGTAATGTAGCAGTCACTATCGCGCGTGATTCTGCCGTCCGTTCCCGCCGGACGACTCGTTGCCCCGAACTGAGGAACACGCCTTCATACCGTCTGACACGTTCGGATAGACGGTCGCCTGTGCTCACGGTGCCGCCGCTCGGGCCAGTGGCCCCGCACAGTCAGCAGTCGGACAGCGACGGCTCGCGTTCGCCGCGTTCGGGGATCCGTGCGGTGGCCGAGACGATCCCGTCGACGATCCGAACGTCGCACCCGGCGTGGGTGAACTCGATGAAGACCCCGTCCCGAGCGAGCGAGTCGATCGCGTCCGGATCGATCGACTCGTAGAGCGGTGGAAGACGGAGGGGATCGATCGCCAGTTCGGCCGAGATCGCTTCGACGACATCGGTGCTCACGTCGGACATATGCCCCAACCGGAAAGACACTGTAATAAGTTTGTTGCTGTCGTGACATTCTGTGTTGTAGTATTATGATCAGTTCGTACTACTCCGTCCCGAGTGAACGAAACCGGCGTCGACCTGCCCGACGGTCCTCCCGCCCCGGTCACCCGGTGGGCCTCGCGCGCCGCCTCGGTACACGTTAACGCTCTCATAACCGTCCGTTCACCGACGATAGCGGGCGGCACGGGTCGGAAAACGCTATCCTGGTCCGCCTCCGCCCGAGGGGTCCGTTCGAGGGTCGTACGCTCGCGCCCATCCGAGCGCGGCTGGCGACGATACGGATAACCGAGACGTAACAAAGGGGACCGACGGCCAACCGGTGATCGCTAGCGATCCGGCGGCTGGCACCACGAGAACGAAACAATGAGCACCGAACAACGCGACGCCGACGGTCCGGACATCGAGTTCCTCCAGCTATCCGACTACCGCATCAAGTTGACGACGGGCGATCAGGGGTGGGTCGTCTCGGACAAGTGGTACGACCTCGACGCGATGCGTTGACGGACGGATCCCGTCGGGGGGTCGAACCGACGCCGATCAGAACGTCCCCGGGAAGAGGACGTAGACGAACAGCAGCGTCAACAGGCCCGTCGTCACCCCGTAGTAGGCGAGCGGGATGAGTTCGTAGCGGATGACGCGTCCTTCCTCACCGACCAGGCCGACCACGGCGAGCGCGGCGACGACGTTGTGCACGGCGATGAGGTTCCCGATGGCACCGCCGACCGCCTGCGCCGCGACGACGATCGTCCGCGAGACGCCGAGGCTCTGGGCGACGTTGTACTGGAACGTCCCGAACAGGATGTCGCTGACCGTGTTCGAGCCGGCGAGGAACGCCCCGAACGCGCCCACGAAGGGGGCGAACAGCGGGTAGATGCCGCCCGCGGCGTTCGCGGTGGTGTTCGAGAGCACCCGGAGCATGCTCTCCGTGCTCGCCGCCTCGCCGGACTGGATCATGATCTGGACCGTCGCCACCGCGAACAGCAGGGCGAGGACGGCCGGCGCGACCTTCTCCCCCGTCTCGACCCACGCGTCCCCGACCTCCCGGCCGCTCATCCCGTGGAGCGGGATCGTCACGAGGTGGACGAACACGAACACCGCGCCCGGGAGATAGAGCAGCGCGAAGTCGTTGGCGAGCCCCGTCCCGAGGATGTCCTCCCAGCCGAGGACGAGCGTGCTCGTCAGGAACGCCGTCACCGGGGGGACGACGCGCGTGATCACCAGGAGGAGGGCGAGCAGCGCGTAGGGCGTCCACGCCTTCCAGAGCGGCATCGACCCCGACTGTCGGGGCGAGCCGGTGACGAACCCGCCGTCCGCGGCGATCGCGCCGTCGCGGTCGCCGGTCTCGCCGGGTTCGATGTCGCCCACCCAGTGGTCGGGCCAGGCGCTCTGAGGGGCGAAGTCCCACTCCTCGTCGGGGTGGAAGAACCCCGCCTTGAGCGCGCCGACGGTGACGGCCATGCCGACCATCGCGCCGATGAGGCCGGGGAAGACCGGACCGATGAGGTACGCCGTGAGCCAGTAGGGGACGGCGAACGACGCCCACGCGAACAGCGCGAGCGGGAGCACCTCGAGGGCGGGCCGGATCGAGCGCTCCTCGCCGAAGAAGCGCGTCATCATCGCCACGCCGATGAACGGGAGGAAGACCCCCACGACGACGTGGAACGTGGCCGCCCACGTGCCGATCTCGGCGATCCACGGCTCGACCCCCATCCCCGGGGGCGTCTCGACGCCCGCCGTCTCGAAGACGTCCTGGAGGCCGATGATGAGCGGCGTGCCGACCGCCCCGAACGTGATCGCCATCAGGTTCCCCGTGAGCGCGACGACGACCGCCGCGAGCGGCGGGAAGCCGAGCCCGACGAGCAGGGGACCGACGACCGCCGCGGGCGTACCGAACCCGGCGGCGGCCTCGATGAACGATCCCATCAGGAAGACGAGCAGCACGACCTGCACGCGGCGATCCTCGCTGATGGAGGTGAACCCGGCGTTGATCGCGTCGAACGCCCCGGTCTGTTTCAGCGTGTACAGCAGGAGGATCGCCCCGAAGACGATCCAGAGGATGTTCGCCGCGGTGATGAAGCCGTTTATCGTCGCGGCGGCGATCCACGTCGGCGTCATCTCCCAGCCGACGAAGCCGACGACCACCGCGACGAACCACGCGACGGGCATCGCCCGCGTGGCGGGCCAGTACCGACCGACCATCAGATACGCGATGACGGCGAGCGGCAGGACCGCCATCGCGATTTCGACCGCGCTAGCCACCGAACTCCACCTCGAAACCGACCGTCGCACAGCCACGGTTCTCGATCACGACTGGCATGAATCTGGCATCGAATCTGTACGGTTTTATACTTACCGATTGTCGTCGTCAGTTCGATAGGTTTGTCGGGAAAACGGCGTACTGCGTCGTCGATCCGTCGCGACGCGGATGGGCGGTCCGACGGGCCGACGTTCCGTTGTGGAGCCCCGGATCCCAGGGGCGGTTCACAGGAGCCGGCGGGGGAGCACGATTCGTTCCGCCGACGATCGGAACGTCTGCCGTTACCTGTACACACGAATGTGGCCGCTTCGTCCGCCGATTTCTTCGAAAGCCCTCCGCCTCTCGTCTCCCTCGTCGACGGATACGCACGCGCCCGCTCGCACCCTCTGCAGTCGTGTGCACCGGGATACAGTCGTGTGCAAAGGCTTATGCAGTCGTGTGTAGTGGGATGTGGCATGGCGAGTCGACCGTCGGACGAGCGGGAGAGAAACGAGTCCGGCCAGTACGCAGACCGGATCCCCGCTCGGGCCGCCCTGGAGGTCTTCGAGGGGCGCGACGATCTCGCGCGCCCCCTGACCGCGACGGATGTCATGGAGGCGCTCGACTGTTCGCGCCGGACGGCGCACAACAAACTCAACGACCTAGTCGAGCGCGACCTCCTGGCGACGCGGAAGATCGGCGCGCGGGGGCGCGTGTGGTGGATCCCGATGGAGCGCTCCGGCGACGCGACCGGGGAGTCGCGCGCCGCGGGCGCGCCGCGGGAGGTCACCAGCGAGGTCGACCTCCCCGGCACCGGCGAGACCCTCGCCGACCGGCGCAGAGCCCTCCGAACCGCCTACGAGTACCTGAGAGAACACCCGAGCGCGAAGAAGTCGGACTTCCTCCGCGACGTGTTCCCCGAGAACCCCGCCGGGTACGAGACGGCGGAGGGGTGGTGGAACGCGATCCAGCCCGCCCTCAAGGACCTCCCCGGCGTCGACCCGCCGAAGGAACGGGGGCACATCTGGCACTTCCTGGGCGGCTAGCCCCGGTTAGGTAGATATAACCGCACCGCCTCCGCGACGGTACGTAACGCGCGGATCCACGCGCACGATAGCCGATGTGTGTGAGTACCTCCCGTCGACGCTCCCCCCGACGGCGCATCGGTCGCGTCGCCCTCGTCCGCCGCGCCGCTCGAGGTCGGTCGGCGGCGCGCTCGAACGCCGAGGTCGATAGATGACCTCGAACCCACCGAACCGATCGACCGAGGAGAGCGAGGAGAGCGAGGAGAGCGACGCGGGCGACAGGAGCGACGCGGACGATGCCGACGGGACGACCCCGGACGGGACCGACCGTAGCGACGGGGGTGGCGGGATCGCGGCGTCGGACGTCTACGCCTCCGACGCCGGATCGGAGTACCGCGGTTCGGTGTACGTTCCCGTCGCCTACGACAACCTGGAGACCGCCCCCGACGGCGACGAGTACCCGGATCGGGGGACCGGCGGCCGCTTTCGCCTCCTCGACCTCCCGAAGGTCCCCGAGGTGAGTCACGTCGTCGGGCCGAGCGCCATCATGCTCGGCGCGTCGCTCGGCAGCGGCGAGACGCTGTTCTGGCCGCTGCTCGTCGCCCAGCACGGGTGGGCGCTCTACTGGGCGTTCTTCGTCGGCGTGCTGACCCAGTTCGTCGTCAACACCGAGATCCAGCGCTGGACGCTCGCGACGGGCGAGAGTATCTTCCGCGCGTACGACCGCGTCCACCCGTACTGGCCGTGGTTCTTCCTCGTCGCCGGGTTCGTCAGCCTCGGCTGGCCCGGGTGGGCCGCGAGCGCGGCGAAGATCGGTGCCGCCGGGCTCGCCCTCGGCCACTACCGGCTCCCCGGGGTCGGCGTCACCCTCGTCGGGTGGCGAACCCTCGGCGTCCTGCTTATGGCGTTCATCTGGCTGACGTACCAGCTCACGCCGCTCGTGTACAACGTCGTCGAGCGGTTCCAGATCGTCCTCGTCGCGCTCGCCATCGCGTTCGCGCTGCTGCTGTTCGTCGTGGTCGCCCCGACAGACGAACTCGCCGCGATCCCGACCGCCGCCGTCGGCGTCGGTACGCTCCCGCCGGATCGCGACATCGCGGTCTTCCTCGGCGGGCTCGCGTACGCGGGCGCGGGCGGGTACCTCAACCTCTCTCAGAGCCTCTGGGTTCGCGAGAAGGGGTACGGAATGGGTCGGTACCAGGGTCGCGTGAAGAACCCGCTCATCGGCGACGACCCCGAACCCGTCCAGCGCGACGGGTTCTTCTTCCGGCCGACGCGCACGAACGTCGCTCGCTGGCGCGAGTGGTGGCGCGTCGCCCGGCTCGAACACCTCCTGACGTTCGTGCTCGGGTTGCTCGTCGGCGCGACGGCGCTCATGGCCGTCGCGCGCGCGTTCGCGGCGGGGACGGACGCGAGCGGCGTCGACATGTGGCTCCTCCAGATCGCCCCCGCCGTGGGCGGCCTCGGGCGGGCGCTCATCTACGTCGTGCTCTTCCTCGCGCTCTTCACCACGGAGTTCGCCATCGTCGAGTCCTTCGTCCGGAACAGCGCCGACATCGTCTACGAGAGCTACGGCCGGACCGCCGGCTGGAGCCTCCCGCGGATCTTCTGGGTCCTGCTGACCGTCTTCGCGGGCTGGGGCGTCCTCATCCTCGTCCTGCCGGTCCCCGTCGAGGACCCGTTCAGCCTCCTCGTCGTCGGCGGGGCCATGTCGGGGCTGATGATGTGGCCGTACATCGTCCTGACGCAGGTGATCAACGTGACGCGCCTCCCCGAACCCGTCCGGCCGGGCTGGCCGCGCGTCGTCGCCATGTGGTGGGCGGCGGCCTTCTTCGGCTACTTCTCGGTCCTGCTGGTCGATCGGACTATCGCGGCGACCTTCGACACCGTCGCGTTCCACGCGAGCGTCACCGTCGTCGGCAGCGCACCCGGCGGGTACCTCCTCTGGCTCGCGTTCTCCCTCGTGCAGGGGTACACGGTGGTTCGCACCGCGGGACACAAGCTCCGGTCGCAGGGAACCGTCGACGGCGCGGCGGCGCGCGGACGCTCCCGGTGATCGGCGCTCGCGCTCCGCGGCCGGTCCGACCCGGCAGCCGATTCGACGAGCGCCCCGCCGGGTCGGCGCGTTCTCCCGGCCCAAGACGCCGGATCCGTAACGCTTATCATTAGATACTCCTCGGTGGAGAACGTCCGGTGGAGAGGAGACCATGGGTAACGGTTCGCACGCCGGACGATTCGATTTCGTGTGCAGTCGCCCCGCCCCGCGCGGTACCCTCGGAACGTAGCCGCACGCTCTCGATCCGCGGCTCGGCCGCGCGGGACCGGCCCCCGGGACCGCGGGGCGGCCTTTCGATCAGTAACGACTCGCTCGACCGTCGAGCGCCGCCGGTCCTTCGGTAGGTTGAAACGCCGACCCACGGAGAGGAACACGCATGTCCGTCGCCACGTCGATCGGGGCCGCGCTCGCCGCGGGGAGCGTCCTCGGCGTCCGTCACGCGCTCGAAACCGACCACCTCGCCGCCGTCGCGACGCTCGTCCGCGACGAGGGCACCGAACGGACCCCGGGCGCGGTCGGCGTCTCGTGGGGCGTCGGCCACGCCCTGCCGATCCTCGCCGTCGGGCTGGCGTTCGCCTGGCTCGGCCTCCGGGTGCCCCACGCCGTCGCCGGCGTCTTCGAGGTCGTCGTCGGCGTCGTCCTGGTCGCCCTCGGCGGGCGGATGCTCCTCGGCGCGCTCGGCGTGCTCGACGCTTACCGGCACTCCCACGGGTTGCGCGCGGTCCACGCCCACCTCCGGGTCGGGGGCGCGTCGTTCGGGCTGTCCCACCGCCACCTCCACGGCGACTCGTTCCTCGTCGGCGTCCTCCACGGACTGGCCGGGAGCGGCGCGCTCGTGATCGTCCTCGCGTCGACCGCGCCGACGGTCGAAACGGCGCTCGCCTTCCTCCTCGCGTTCTCGGCGCTCTCCGTCCTCACGATGGGCGTCGTCTCCGTCCTCTGGGACCGGACGCTCGACACGGCGTTCGCCTCCGTCCTCCGCCTCGCGGCCGGCGCGCTCGGCGTCGGCGTCGGCTTCCTGCTGCTCTCCGAGCAGGTCGCCGCCCTCGGTCCGTTCTGAGCGCGCCGTACCGGTGGCCGCCGCCGTTCGACGATCGGACCAGAACGCCCATCGTCGAGCCGTCGGCACTACCGAGCACATGTCCGAGCCCGAAAGGCGCGAATCACGTGCGGAGCTGACCCGACGGCGACTGCTCGGCGTCGGGGCCGGGGCGCTCGCCGCGACGGCCGCGGTTCCGGCGCTGAGCGGGGTCGCCGCCGCCCACTTCCCGGACCGACTCGCTATCGACGTTCGCCCGGGGAGCGACCGGAACGTCGTCCCCGCGCGCGGACGCGGCCTCGTCCCGGTCGCCGTCCGTCGCACGACGTTCGAGCGGGACGGTGAGCGCGTCGTCTTCGACCCGACGACGCGCCCCGAGCACTACCGGTTCGGCGCGCCCGACGTCCTCGCGGACGGCGGCGGCGCGCGCCCGGTCCGGGCGGGCCGCCCCGTCGACCTCGACGGCGACGGTCGCGAGAGCCTCCTCCTGTTCTTCCGCGCGGACGAGGCCGGGTTCGACGCGGCCGACGACGCGGCCGAACTCCGCTGGACGGAGCGCGCGGGCGGCGAACACGGCTACTCGGGCACGGACGAGGTGACCGTCGTCGGTTGCCGCCGATAGGCCGTCGGCCGCGGTCGACGGGTCGCGACCGGACCGCCGGCGGTCGGCCCGATCGCGGCCGCCCCGGCGAACCGACGCGCATGTACGGTTCGAGCGTCGAGGTGCACCGATGAGATCGCAGGTGTGGATGCACGCCGATCCGTCGGCGGACGCGGCCCTCGCCTTCGCGGCGGTGCTCACGCTCGCGGCCCTCGGTTCGGCGGCGCTGCTCGGCCTCGGCGTCGCGGCGTTCCGCAGGCGGCAGTCGCGGTCGTACCTGCTCGTCGCCCTCGCGCTCGCCGCGCTGCTCGCGCGGTCGGTCGTCGCGGGGCTCTCGATCACCGGCCACGTCTCGACGACGGACCACCACCTCGTCGAGCACGCGCTCGACGCGCTGATGGTCGCCCTCGTCGTCGGCGCGGTCTACTACGCGCGGACGGTCGCTCGACAGTTCGATCACGATCCATGACACGCCAGCGAACCCGTATCCGGGACCACGTGCGGACCAACCCGGGCGTCCACTTCAACGCCGTCGTCCGGAACCTCGACCTCGCGCCGGGACAGGTCCAGTACCACCTCAGACGGTTGCTCGGTCAGGGGGCGGTCGTCGAGGCGCGCCTCTACGGTCAGACGCACTACTACCCGCCGGCGTACGGGCCGTGGGAGCGCGGCGCGCTCGCCCTCCTGCGCCGCGAGACGGCCCGGGACGTCGTCGTCTTCCTGCTCGAGGCCGGTCCCGCGTCGCCCGACGCGGTCGCGGACGCGGTCGACATCGCCCGGAGTACGCTGGAGTGGCACCTCGACCGTCTCACGGAGCGCGAAATCGTAGACAAGGTCCGGGACGGCCGTCGGGTCACGCTCGTCGTCGCCCGGCCGGAGGCGACGGCGCGCCTGCTCACCGACCTGTCCCCGTCGCTCCCCGAGCGGATGGTCAGCCGGTTCGCGCGACTCGTGGACTCCCTCCTCGAGGAGTAGCGCTCGCCGACGCGGACGACGGTCACCGGACGGACGGTCACCGGACGACGGTCACGGGGACGGGCGACCGACGGACGACCGTCTCCGCGACGCTACCGAGCAACAGCTTCGAGAGGTCGCGCTTGCCCCGGCTCGCGAGTACGACGTGATCCACGTCGGCCTCGTCGACGTATCTCAGTATCCCCCGGGTCGGCTGGCCGAACCTGACGACGCTCCCGACCGCGTCCGGGTCGTCGGCCCGCTCGCGGAGTTCCTCGTGCATCCCCTTCGCGTCGTCGCGCACGTTCTCGTACCACTCCTGGGAGAAGGCGGGCATCCCCGCCTTCCCGAGCGGCGACTGGTAGCCGGGCTTGATCGGGTCGACGTCGAACGGGTTGATCACCGTGATGAGGGTGAGTTCGTCGTGCGGGAGGGTCAGCGCGTACTCGAACGCGCGCTCGGCCTCCGGCGACCCGTCGGTCGGAACGAGGATGTGCTCACCCATGACCGACGTCACGGCTTCGCCGCGCTAAACGTTTTATCACGCAGTCGGGACGATCCCCCGACGCCGGGGGTCACGCCCCCGTCCGCAGCACGAACTCGAACAGGAGGTAGGAGCCGACCGCGGAGAGGGTCGGCGAGAGGATCCAGAGCACGACGATGCGGGCCGTCGCGGCCGGGTCGAACAGGTCCTCGCCGGCGAGTTCGCCGGCGTCCTCCTCGCCGATCGGGGGGACGCTCGACGGGGCCTCCTCGCGCTCGATTGGCGGTTCGGGGTCCGCCTCGCCGGTGGCGATGTCGCCGACGGTGGGTCCAGGCGGCACCTCCCCCTCGGCGTCGGCAACGAGCGCGCCCGCCGAGAGGTCGGGGCCGTCCCCGCCCTGCACCGCGCTGGTCGCGACCTCGGCAACCGTCACGGCCCGACTCGCGCGCCCCCAGCCGAGTCCGATGATGCACGAGGTGGTGCTGACGGCGAGGCTCGCCGGGATGCCCAGCCGCGAGAGCACCGTGATGATGGTCGCGCCGATGACCGAGACGACGAGCGCCGCCAGGATCGGCAGGTCGGTGATCCCCTCCCCGATCGTCGCGAGCGTCCGGCGGGCGATGGTGAACGCGCCGAGTCCGATGGCGGCGATCGCGAGGACGATCCCCTCGTCGATCGTGATGGCCCCGTTGCCCACGAGCGGCGCGACGGCGTTCGCCACGTTCGACGCCCCCGCCGAGAACGCCATGTAGCAGGAGATGGCGAGGACGAGCGCCGCGCCGACGACGTTACGCCCGGTCACGTCCTCGCCGAGCGCCGGGCGGGGCACGGTCCCCGATCGGTCGAGCCTGAGCAGGCCGCTCTCGATGCGGCCGAACGAGAAGCGAGCGTCGAGGTGCGGGTAGAGGTACCGTCCGACGATCACGCCGAGCCAGAAGGCCGTGAGGGGGGCGACGATCCACGCCGAGACGATGACGAACATCTCGGCTTCGTCGAGCGTGTCGGTCGCGACCCCGAGACCGACGATCGCGCCGACGGCGGTCATCGACGTCGAGGCGGGGACGCCGAACAGGTTCGAGATCAGCAGCGCGAACCCGGCGAAGAACAGCACGGCGATGCTCGCTTCGAGGGTGAACTGGCTCGCCGGCACGATCCCCTCGCTCATCGTCTCGACGACGTTCCGGCCGACGGTCCAGCCCCCCCAGAACGCGAAGCCGGTGAACAGGGCCGCCGCGCCGACCGTACCCACGATCCGACTTCCCACCGCCGGACCGAAGGCGACCCCCGTCGAGGAACCGCCGATGTTGTATCCGACGAACGCGGCCACGAACAGTCCGACGATCAGTAGTCCGACCACCATCTCTCTCTGAGTCTCCGCTGGGATTTGCGTCCGCAGGCACATCCCGTTTCGCTCACGACGGACGGACACTACCGTCCGGCGATCCGAGCGGCGTGAGAGACCACCGACCCTCGCACGCGGAGCGTCCGCTCGGTTCCGGTGCGGGTGAAAACCCGTCGCTAACTATGGTACCGCCTCCCTAACGGGGAACGGATGACCGCGATCACCGTCCGGGCGGGCCCGGTCGAGATCGAACCGCAGTCACCGTCCCGAGCATGCGCGTAGTCTTCCTCACGAACGACGAGGTCGGCCTCGCCTGCCTCGACGAACTGATCGACCTCGGGGCGGACGTTCGAGGGGTGTTCACCCGGCCGTCCGCCGACGCCGCGGTCGACCTCCCGTCGTTCGCCGACCGCCACGACGTCCCGCTCTACGAGGTGAGCGTCGACGCGCCGGAACCGAGGTCGCGCATCGACGGGTGCGACCCCGAGTTGCTGTTCGCCGTGGGGTGGTCGCGCCTGGTCGACGAGACGATACTCGAACTGGCGTCCGTCGCCGCGCTCGGTGTGCACCCGGCCCCGCTCCCGCGCGGTCGGGGTCACGACCCCGTCGCGTGGAGTCTCATCAAGGGGCTGGAGGAGACGGCGCTCTCGCTGTTCCACCTCGCGGAGGACCCCACCGCGGGCGACCTCGTCGGCCAGCGGTCCATCGAGATCGAACCGACGGACGACGCGGCCGCGCTCCGCGAGAAGGTCGTCGAGGCCGCCCGGGCGTCGATCCGGGCGCACTACCCGGCCTTCGAACGCGGCGAGGTGCCGCGAACGCCGCAGGACGAGGACGAGGCGACCTGGTGGCCGAAGCGCGACCCGCGACACGGACTCGTCGACTGGACCCGCTCGCCGGGCGAGGTCCACGACTGGATCCGGGGGCTGAGTCGCCCCCACGCCGGCGCGTTCTCGTACCTGCACGGCCGGCGGGTGACGCTCTGGGCGGCGGACCCCCCGTCCGACGAGCGGGTGTTCTGCGCGCCCGGCGAGTTGCTCTACCGGGACGGCGGGGCACTCGGCGTCGGCGCGTGGGAGGGCGTCGTCGAACTCGCGCGCGTGCAGGTCGACGGCGAGGACGAACGCCCCGCCGCGACGCTGCTCGACCGCGAGGGCGTCTCCTTCGGGGACCGCTTCGAGGCCGCGCGCGACCGACTCCCGTAGGTCGCCCCTTCCGCCGCCACCGCGACCACCGCCACCGCACTCGTGGCCACCGCAATCCCTATCACCGCGATCGCGGCCACCGCCACCGCCGACCGTCCTCCGGGAGCGTACCGGGCGGCCGTGCGGCGGAGCAACGGGGGGCGCACCTATCGCGAACCGAACGTATTTAACTGACCGGCCAGTCAGTTAGGGTATCGAACCGGCCGGTCGATCGACCGGCCCCCCTCCACCATGACCGACGAGACGATAGACGAGATCATGGGCGCGACCTACCGCGCGCTCTGCAAGCACGGCTACGCGTCCCTGCGGATGCAGGACATCGCGGACGAGTCGACGAAGAGCAAGGCGACGCTGCACTACTACTACGACAGCAAGCACGACCTGCTCTGTGCCTTCCTCGATTACCTGTACGACTCCTTCGCCGAGCGGATCGCGGAGCCGACGGGCGAGGACCCGATCGAGGAGCTGACGGCGCTGCTCGACTACCTCCTCACCCCGAGAGACGAGAACACCCACCAGCAGTTCCAGACGGCGATCCTCGAGATCAAGGCGCAGGGACCGTACGACGAGACGTTCCGCGAGAAGCTCACGAAGTTCGACCGCCTCATGCACGACCGCATCGAGGGGGTGCTGCGGGAGGGCGTCGAGTCGGGCCACTTCGCGGCGGACGTCGATCCCGATTGCACCGCCGAGTTCCTCGTGACCGTCCTCAACGGCGCGCGGAGCCGCTACGTCGCCGTCGAGTACCCCCTCGACGGAACGCGGCGCATGCTGTGGCAGTACGTCGAGTCGTCGCTGCTCGCCGACGGGAACGGACGGGAGGTCGTCGCGGAGTGAGCGTCCGCGATCGACTCGGGTCGCTGTTCAAGGACCGGGAGGAACTCGACCTCACCTCCGGGAGCATCGCGAAGCCGCTGCTCTACCTCTCGGTCCCCATCGTCATCACGAACCTCCTGCAGACGGCGTACAACCTCGCGGACACGTTCTGGCTCGGCCAGTACAGCACCGAGGCGCTGGCGGCGATCACGTTCGCCTTCCCGATGGTCTTTCTACTCATCGCGCTCGCGCTCGGGCTGTCGGTGGCCGGGAGCGTCCTCGTCGCCCAGTACACCGGCGCGGAGGAGCCGCGGCGGGCCGAGTACGCCGCCTCCCAGACCGTCGGGTTCACCGTCGTCGTCTCCCTGCTGCTTGGCGCGCTCGGGTACGTCGCGGTCGACGATTTCCTCCGGATCCTCGGGGCGGCACCCGAGGTCGTCCCGCTGGCGACCGGTTACATGCAGGTGTACTCGCTGGGCCTGCTGTTCGTCTTCGGTTTCGCCGTGTTCGTCTCGCTGATGCGGGGCTACGGCGACACCGTCACCCCCATGCTCGTCATGTTCGGGTCGGTCGTGCTCAACATCGCGCTCGATCCGATCTTCATCTTCGGCTTCGACGACAACCCGCTGTTCGGCTACCTGGGCGCGCGCGGCCTCGAGGCGACCCTCCTCGCCCGGACCGGCTTCGCGGGGGCGGGGATCGAGGGGGCCGCCATCGCGACGGTCTTCAGCCGCGCGCTGGCGTTCGCCGTCGGAATCGGCATCATGTTCCGGGGGGAGCGTGGCGTGCGGATCCGTCTCGGGCAACTCCTGCCCGAGCGGCGGTACGCCCGGCGGCTGCTCGACATCGGGCTACCCGCGAGCGTCGAGGGGACCGGCCGCGCGCTCTCGGTGAACCTCATGCTGTTCATCATCGCCGCGTTCCCGACGACGACCGTCGCCGCCTTCGGCATCGGCACGCGGGTCTTCTCGGTGATCTTCCTCCCCGCCATCGCCTTCTCGCAGGGCGTCGAGACGATGACCGGCCAGAACATCGGCGCGCGGAACCTCGACCGCGCCGAGCGGACGAACCACTACGGCGCGAAGGTGATGCTCGTGACGCTCACGGCCCTCGGGCTCGCCATCTTCCTCGCCGCGGCCCCCATCGCGGCGGTGTTCACCGACAACCCGGCCGTCGTCGCAGTGGCGACCGACTTCCTCCGCATCACCGCGCCGACGTTCGGCTTCATCGGCGTCATGCGCTCCTACAGCGGCGGGTTCCGGGGGGCCGGGAAGACGCTCATCGCGGCCGCCGTCGCCATCGTCATGCTCGGCGTGATCCGGCTCCCGATGGCGTGGGTCGCGGCCGACGCGCTCGGCGAGTTCGGCCTCTGGGTGTCCTTCGCCGTCTCCAACGTGGCGGGCGGCGTCGTCGCCTACCTCTGGTTCCTGCGGGGAACGTGGCGCGACGCGGATCTCACGGAGGGCTTCGACGGCGCGCCGACCGTCGATGTCGAGGCCGAGGCCGCGGGCGACGACTGACGGCGGCGATCACGCCGTCGTGCCGTTCTCGACGCCGGAACTGTTCGTTCCACTGGTGTCGTTCGTTCGGCCGGAATCGCTCGCTCCGCCGGTGCTATTGCTCCCGTCGGTGCTATTGCTCCCGCCGCTGCCGTTCGTTCCACCGGGACCGTCCGTCCCGCTGGAACCGTTCGGTTCACCGGGGCCGCTGGCCCCGCTACTCCCGTTCGCTTCGCCGGAACCGTTCGCCCTGCTGGTACGGGCCGTCTCACCGGCGCTGGTCGTCCCGCCGATGGCGTTTGTCCCACTGACGCTGTTCGCCCCGCCGGTGGTGTTGGTTCCGTCGGTACCGTTCGTCCCACCGGTACCGTTCGTTCCGCCCGTACTGTTCGTCCCGTTCCCCGACGGCGTCTCCGTCGGCGTGGGGGTCGGTTCCGGCGTCGGTTCGGGGGTGGGTTCGGGCGTCGGCGTGGGCGTCGGCTCGGGCGTGGGCTCGGGGGTCGGCTCGGGCGTGGGTTCAGGTGTCGGTTCGGGCGTCTCCGTCGGCGTGGGCTCCGGCGTCGCCGTCGGCGTCCCCGTCGGCTCCTCGGTCGGCTCCTCCGTCGGTTCGGTGGTCGCCGGCGCGTCGGTCGCCGTACGGTTCGTGGTGTTGTTGGTGACGTTCGTGGTGTTGTTGGTGACGTTCGTGGTGTTGTTGGTGACGTTCGTGGCGTTGGTCGCGTTGTCCCCGCCGTCGCCGAAGAACGACGGGATGACCCAGAACCCGATGGCGGCGATGGCGATGAGGAGCACCGCGATGGCGACCACGATGACGGTGATACCGCCGATGTCCTCCAGGATCGACTCGTCGTCGCCTCCGCCTCTTCCGCCGCCGCCTCCGTCTCCGCCCCCGTCTCCGCCTCCGCCTCCGCCTCCGCGTGACGGCGAGCGCGACGATCGAGAGGCGCGCCCCGGCGTTCGGCGCGATTTGTCGGAACTCATTACCCTGACGTTAGGAGAAGCAACGGATAACGATTTTTGCCGTTCGCATCATCTGAACTACATCACGTCCGCCGCTTGACGGTGGGGGTCGGCCTCGGTCGCCGGGTCGCCGTCTCCCCGCCGTTCGCTTTGGCCTCGTCCGCCTCGGCCTACTCCGCCTCGGCCTACTCCGCCTTCGGCTGCCCCCAGCGCTCGACCCGCGTCGGGCGCTCGTCGACGCTCTGTACGTCGAGCGGGTCGTCGCGGGCGCGGATGGCGTCGAGCGCGGCCTCGGCGCTCGCCTCGGTCGAGAAGTACGTGACCGCCTCCTCGACGCACGCCTCGAGCGTCGGCCGGTCGCGCGAGACGACGAGGTCGACCTCGCCCTCGCGGACGGCCTCGCGGCGGGCCGCCGCGCCCTCGATCTCCAGCAGGTCGAAGAACTCCTCGAACCCGTCCACGTCAAGGTCGACGATGGCCGTCCCCGCGGTCGGGACGGGCCGGTTCGTCGCGTCCTGCGCCTTGTCGTAGGCCTTGCCGAAGGACCGCGCGGTCCCCATCACCTCGCCGGTGGACTTCATCTCCGGTCCGAGGCGCGGATCGGAGCCGGGCAGGCGGTCGAACGGGAGGACGACCTCCTTGACGCTGGTGTGAACGGGCACCCGCTCCTCGGCGTCGAGGTCGGCGAGCGACGCGCCCGCCATCACCTTCGCCGCGAGCTTGGCGATGGGGACGCCCGTCGCCTTCGAGACGAACGGGACCGTCCGCGAGGCGCGCGGGTTCGCCTCCAGCACGTACACCTCGCCGTCCTTCACGGCCAGTTGCACGTTCAGCAGGCCGACCGTGTCGAGCGCGCGGGCGATCTTCTCGGTCACCTCGCGGACCTCACGGTTGACCTCCCGGCCGAGCGAACGCGGCGGGATGGCGCAGGCGGAGTCGCCGGAGTGGACGCCGGCGCTCTCGACGTGCTCCATGATGCCGCCGATGAGCACGTCCTCGCCGTCGCTCACGGCGTCAACGTCGAGTTCGACCGCGTCCTCGAGGAACTCATCGATCAGAATGGGCTTCTCGGGACTGACGCGGACGGCCTCCTCGATGTAGGTCGAGAGTTCCTCGTCGTCGTAGACGACCTCCATCGCGCGGCCGCCGAGGACGTAGGAGGGGCGGACGAGGACGGGGTAACCGATGTCGTGAGCGAGTTCGAGGGCCTCCGCCTCGCTCGTCGCGGTGCCGCCGCGGGGCTGGCTGACGCCGAGGCCGTCCATCAGGCGGTTGAACCGGTCGCGGTCCTCCGCGAGGTCCATCGCGTCGACGCTCGTCCCGAGGACCTCGCAGTCGAGGCCCCGACGCCGGAGTTCAGCCTCCAGCGGCGCGCCGATGTTCACGGAGGTCTGCCCGCCGAACTGGACCATCACGCCGTCGGCCCCGGTCGCCTCGACCACGTCGGCGACCTCCTCGGCGGTGATCGGCTCGAAGAACAGGCCGTCGGAGGTGTCGTAGTCGGTCGAGACCGTCTCCGGGTTGTTGTTCACGACGTGGGCGTCGATGTGGTCTCGCGGGCGTTCCCCGCTCGAATCGTGCGAGGCGTATAGCGCCTCGCTACCCATCTCGCGGAGCGCGCGCACCGCGTGGACGGCGCAGTAGTCGAACTCGACGCCCTGGCCGATGCGGATCGGCCCGCCGCCGACCACGACGACGCTCTCCACGTCCCGGTCGACGCGGAGTTCGCCGGCGGCCGCCTCGCCCTCGTACGGCCCCCGGAACCACTCGGGCTGGCGCGAGGAGTAGTAGTACGGGGTCGAGGCGGCGAACTCGCCGGCGCAGGTGTCGACCTGCTTGTACGTGCGCCCGGGCACGTCGGCCTCCACCTCGTCGACCGTCGCCCCCGCGCCGTCGGGACGCGCCTCGGGCTCCGCGTCGTCCGGGCCGACCGTCGGGAGCCAGGAGGCGTGCGTGTCGCCGAACTCGCCGCCGGCCAGCGCCGTGATCTCGTGGTTGGTGAAGCCGGCGCTCGCGGCGGGCGCGAAGTCGCCCCGCGAGGCGGCCTCGGTGGCCTCGACGATCCGCGCGAAGCGCTCGACGTACCACGTGTGGATGCCGGTCAGCTCGACGACCTCCTCGACGGTGTAGCCGCGCTCGAACGCCTCGAACACGGCGTAGGGCCGGTCGGGCGTCGGCGTCTCCAGGTAGTCGGCCTCGAGTTCCTCGTCACCCACCGCCGCCCAGTCGACGTTCGGCTCGTACTCGCTCGACCGGAGGGCCTTGAGCAGCGACTCCTCGAAGGTCCGCCCGATCGCCATCGCCTCGCCGGTGGACTTCATCGCCGTGCCGAGCGTGAAGTCCACGTCGCCGAACTTGTCCTTGGGCCACCGGGGGACCTTCGTGACGACGTAGTCGATTGCGGGTTCGAAGGCGGCGGTCGTCTCGCCGGTGATCTCGTTTTCGATCTCGTGGAGGCGCTTTCCGAGCGCGACCTTCGCCGTCACGCGGGCGATGGGGTAGCCGGTCGCCTTCGAGGCGAGCGCGGAGGAGCGGGACACACGCGGGTTCACCTCGACGACGCGGTACTCCCCGCCCGGCGTGCCGTCGTCCCGCCAGGCGAACTGGATGTTACAGCCGCCCTGGATCCCCAGGTCGCGGATCACGTCGAGCGCCGCGGTGCGCATCTCCTGGTGGCCGTCGTCGGGGATGACCTGCGACGGCGTCACGACCATCGACTCGCCCGTGTGGATGCCCATCGGGTCGAGGTTCTCCATGTTGCAGATGATGATGCAGGAGTCGTCGGCGTCGCGCATCACCTCGTACTCCAGCTCGATCCAGCCCGCGATCGACTCGGTGATGAGGACCTCGTTGTTGCGCGAGAGGCGGAGGCCCTTGCGGACGCGCTCGTACAGCTCCTCGATGTCCTCGACGACGCCCGACCCGCTCCCCCCGAGCGTGTAGGTGGTCCGCGAGATGACCGGAAGCCCGCCGACCGACTCGACGGCCTCGTCGACGCGCTCGTGGAGCGCCGCCTCGTCGAGGTTCGTCACCGACTCGCCCTCCTCGAGCGCGATCGTCGTCGAGCGCGGGACGGGCTGGCCGATGTCCTCCATCCGCTGGCGGAAGAGGTCGCGGTCCTCGGTCGCGTAGATGGTGTCGAGGGGCGTCCCCATGATCTCGACGTCGTACTCGGAGAGGACGCCCTCCTCCGCGAGCTCGGCGGTGACGTTCAGCCCGGTCTGACCGCCCAGCCCCGCGATGACGCCGTCCGGCCGCTCCTTCCGGACGATCTCCGCGATGGCCTCGGTCGTGATGGGCTCGATGTACACCTTGTCGGCCATCTCGGGGTCGGTCATGATCGTCGCGGGGTTGGAGTTGACGAGGACGACTCGCGCGCCCTCCTCTTCGAGTGCGCGGCAGGCCTGCGCGCCGGAGTAGTCGAACTCGGCCGCCTGCCCGATCTGGATCGGGCCGCTTCCGATGAGCAGGATCGTCCGTTCCTCTGGCTCCGTCCCGGCGTCAGCCGAGCGTAGCTCGTCCTCGTCGCTCATTACACGGTCGGACTCGGTACATCGTAATAAATCCGACGAATCGCTACGAATCACGAAATCGGATTACGAATTTCGGAACGGGCGTCGGCGCTCGCGAACGCCCCCTGACGGCTACGCGGTCCGCAGCGATCCCCCTCATCGGGGCGTTTGCGGCCGTGCGTCGTTCTCACGGTTTTTGCGTGCGCACGCGAGGAATAGAACGGACGAGGAACACAGAAGCGGACGAGGAACACGAACGCGGAGTGACGGGAGACACGAACCGGCGGGGAACCGATGGGGGTACCGCCGGGGAGGACGGCACGCGGTACGCAGAACGAGTCGGGAAGCGGCGGGGAACGACGTGCCGTCGAGGGAGTTCAGTCCGTCCCGTCGATCACGCGGTAGCGATAGGGCCGGTCGCGGATGACCTCGACGTCGGTTCCCTCGCGTCTGCCGAGCACCGTGGCGACCCGGTGGGCGCTCTCGAACGACTCGCCGTGGGCCTCCAGCAGGTCGAGGATCTCACGCGCGGTCAGCGGTTCTCGGTCGTCTGCGTCCGCGAGGACGGACCGGATGCGCTCGAACTCGCCGCGGCGCGTGGGCATGTGGGTGCACACTCGGTGGGGGGTGATAACCGTTGGGCCGTACGCGTAAAGGGTTGGACGGTCACGCCGGCCGATCGAACTCGTCCTCGAAGTCGCGCTGGGCGCGGTACTCCTCGACGAACGCGCTCACGTCGAACTGGAGCATCTGCTCTTCGAACTCGGTCATCGCGCGATCGTCGCGGGCGTGGCTGACGGCGTGCTCCATCAGCTCGACGAGCAACTCGACGACGATCTCGTGCAGGCGACGGGCGTCGAAGTCGGTCACCCAGACGAGCGCGAAGCCGACGTGCCCGTCCTCGCTCGCGTCCAGGCTGACGACGGCCTCGGGGAACTCCTCCAGCACCATCCCCATGACGTGCATGGTGTCGAACTCGTCGCCCGTCGAGGTCCCGACCGTCTCGCGCAGCACCGCGACGAGGTCCTCCGGAACCCATCGACCGAGCGGGTGCATGTCCATCACGACGGCGTGCGTCGCGCCGCAGGGACAGGCGAACTCCCGCATCCCCATGTCGAGGTCGTGGACGGCGACGGACTCGCCACAGGGCAACGACAGTTCGGCTCCGCGGCCGCCCGGCACGCGAGGTTCAGACATACAGAGAGCTTACGCCGTCTCGCTGTTAAGCGCCGCGCTTGCGCGGCGGTTCGCGACGAGGCGTCGCCCGCTTCGCTCTCACCGTCGCCCTCCCCGTCTCATTCCCGTCTCATTCCTCGTCTTCTTCGTCGTCCTCGTCTCCGTCTTCTTCGTCGTCCTCGTCCTCTTCGTCCTCTTCGTCGTCATTTCCCTCGTCACCTTCGACCGAGATCTCGATCTCAACCTCGATGGAGAGGCCGTCTACCTCCAGTTCTGCCTCCGCGGTCCGCGTCTCGCCGACCTCGATCTCGAGTTCCCGCTCGTCCACTTCTACCTCCACCTCGACGTCGACGTCGACGTTCCTCCGATCTGCCATGGGCGTCCGTACGTCGGGTCGGAAGTAAGGCGTTCCGCCTACCAGGCCGGGTCGTTCCACTCCTCGGCGTCGGGCAGTCGATCGTCCGTCGCCGCGTCGCCGTCGCGCTTCGCGGCAACGAGCTGACGGTAGGCGTCGGCGACGACGGCGCTGGCGAAGACGCCGACGCCAGCGCTGACGATCGCGTTCCCCACGAGCGCGATCGGGGCCGGCAGGAGCCCGACGACGAACCCGAGGACGCCCCCGACGAGGAGCGACACGATGAGCAGCGCGAGCGCCAGCACGAATAGTTCGAGGCGGTCGCCCTTCGCGAGCGCCCAGCTACCCACGAGCGCGTCGACGAAGTTCTTGTCCTCGACGGCGATCTCCTGACGGACGAAGAAGAGGCTCACGCCGAGGAACGTCGCGAGGATGGGACCGCCGACGAGCAGCCCGAGCAGTCCGACGGAGAACCCGGCGACGATGACGAACCCGACGACGATGACCGCGACGACGCCGTTGACGACCGCGAGCGGGAGGTTCCGGGTCGGCTCGTAGAGGGTCTCGGTCGCGTCGCTGACGAACGTTCGGTCGGCGACGATGCGGGCCGCCTCGTTCAGGACGAACGCGGCGAGCGCCAGGACGACCGCCGCGCCGATCGGCATCGTGACGATCGGATCTACGCGCGGGACGCTCTGTCGGAACTCCCGGGCGGCCGCGGGGTCGCCCTGCTCGCGGGCCGCTTCGGTCGCGAGTTCGACGAACTGTCGCAGCAACTCGCTCGCGATGACGTCGCCCGCGAGTCCCGCGACGACGCCGAGCGTCGCGAAGAGGGCGAGGAGGAGCAGGCCGTTCCGCTCGAACGCGCGACTCGCTCCCTCGGACAGCGCAGAACCGATATCCAGGGCCATACCGCGTTTCGGGTCGGGAAAACGTATAAAGATTCAGGTATGTCCGTCGCCGTCAGGGCCAGTCGTCGCGCGACTCCCCGCTCGCGGTCGTCGGCTGCTCCGGGTCGCCGATCGTCCACCCCGCGGCTTCGGCGGCCGTCTCGAGCGGGAGGTACTCCCAGTCGACCGCCTCGGCGAGCGCCTCGTCCTCCGCCGAGGTGCCGACGAAGACGTGGCGGTCGGTGTCGAACTGCCGTTTGACGTTCTCCAGGCTCTCCCGCTTGCCTCGCGGGCCGGAGAAGAAGTCCTGGCGGATGCGGTTCTTGCGGGTGAAGTTCGTCACCACGTAGGTCGGCTTCTCGCTGACGACGCCGAGGTACTTCGTCCACGTCCGGGCGTCGCTGAACACCGCCTCGGGGTCCGCGAGTCGCTGTAGCGCCTCCAGTTCGAAGGCGAGCGTCATGTCTGAGGAGCCACCGCCGTTCATACGGTTCCGTAACCCGCCGCGCGCAAAATCACTTCGGTCCGAACACGGCGTGACGGGACCGATCGGTCCGAACCGCGCGGGACCCCGGCCTAGCTGGAGGCCTCGGGTGCCTCGAAGTTCTCCAGGTCGATCGTCTCCTCCAGGAGCAACTCCTTCGTCTCGCTCACGTCCACGCGGTCGCGCGCGAGTCGCTTCAGCTTCGACTGCGGCGCGAGGTCGCCGATGAGCACGCCGCCGACGACCTTGCCGTCCTTGATCGCGACGCGGCGCCACTCCGTGTCGGAGTACTTCCGTTCGACGCTGTCGTCGCCGATGGTCGGGTGGCCGAACGAGAGAAACGGGAAGTCGAAGTGCGTGATGGAGTACGAGGAGACCCACTCGAAGGTCGCCTCCTCGCCGTCGCCGTGCTGGTCGTGGACCATGTTCGTCCCCGCGATGGACCCCTGCTCCTTGGCGCTGCCCCACGCGCCGTTCTGGGCCATCTCCTCGATGAGCACGTCGTAGAAGTAGGTGAGGTCGCCGGCGGCGTAGACGTCCTCGACGTTCGTGCGCATGTGTTCGTCGGTGACGATCGAGCCGCTGTCGGTGCGCTCGATGCCGCTGCCCTGCAGGAACTCCGTGTTGTAGTTCAGTCCGATGGCGACGCCGACGAAGTCCGCGTCGAAGTGCTCGCCGTTCGGGTCGACGACGCCCGTGACGTGGCCGTCGTCCACCTCGAAGTGATCGACGCCGCTGCCGAAGACGGGCGTGACGTCGTTCTCGCGGAGCGCCCCGTGGATGATCTCCGCGCCCTCCTCGCTGAGCGCGTAGCGCCACCACGCGTTGCCGCGCATGAGGTAGTTCGCCTTCACGTCCTGCGCGCCGCAGATGGCCGCGAGGTCGATGCCGAGCAGCCCCGCGCCGATGACGGCACCCGTCTCGGCCTCCTCCGCGTGTTCCTTGATCGCCCGGGCGTCCTGGAACGTCCAGAAGTGGTGGACGCCCTCCGCGTCGCTCCCGGGGACGGGGAGCTGGGTCGGCGTGCCGCCGGTGGCGATGAGGAGCGCGTCGTACTCGATGACGTCACCCCGGTGGGTGTGGATCTCGTGGGCGTCGGTGTCGACGTCGGTGACGTGGGTGTCGAGCTGGAGGTCGATGTCGCGGTCGGTGTACCAGTTCTCGTCGTGGATCGAGATCGGACCGGCGGGCATCTTGCCCTTCGCGAACTCCTTGATGAGAATGCGGTTGTAGAGGGCCTCTCCCTCGTCGGTGATGACGGTGATGTCGGCGTCCGGGTCGGCCTCGCGGACGGTCTCCGCGGCGGAACTCCCCGCGATGCCATCGCCGATAATCACGTGCGACGTGCTCATGGCCGTCGGTTAGTCTGCCCCCTTAATGTGGATTGCTATCTGTTTAATTCGCGAGCGAAACGGGTACACTGCGCCGCCGTCCGGCGGATCTGCCGAACATTGAATACCGTCGCATTCCAAACACGTGTCGATGAAACTCCGACAGAACCCCCGTCACTGGGCCGCGAAGAAGGCGCTGACGACGCCGGGCGTCGGCGCGGTCGCCACCTACGGACTGGTGAAGCTCCACACGCGGATCTTCCTCGGGAAAGCAGCGGAGTCGCGCCGGGAGGAGCGCCGCGATCACCTGGACGGGTTCTTCGACGCCACGATGGACGCCTACGTCGCGGCGCTCTCCGCGGGCTACTCGGAGGCCGAGGCGCGCGAGATCACCCACCTCCAGGCGAACTTCGACTTCTTCAACCACGGCTGGACCGAGATGATGGAGATCCCGCCCGAGGAGTTCGAGGAGCACTACCGCCGCTACGGCGAGTTCTTCGAGCGCCACGGGATCACCATCGACGACCCGCTCGGGGAGTTCCGTCCCCCCGACGGCGTCCCCGAGGCCCCGCCGACGCCGGAGAAGCTCGACGACCCCGCCTACGAGAACGCCGTCGCGGGGTTCTCCGACGACGTGTACGTCGAGGACGGGACGGGCGACGTGACCGTCGGCGGGGGCGAGGAACCGGCGGACGTGAGCGTGCGCGACGCCCCCGGAGTGGGCGACGAGGACGATGGGGCGGACGCCGACTGACGCCCTCTCCGCCGTTCGAACACGATACCGTGACAGTCACGGATTAATGTAATTCCCACAACATATATTGTACCGGCGGGTGGTGATTCGATCGTCAATGATCGATCTCTCACGGCGGGCCGACGTGCTCGCGCTCGCGCTCGTCTGCCTGCTCGTTCTGGCCGGTTGCTCGGGGACGCCGGGGGCCAACGAGACGACCCCGGACCCCCAGCCGTCGAGCGACGACGTCGACTCGGATCCGTCGACGAACTCGACGAACTCCACGAACACGACGAACGACAGTTCGCTCGACACCGACGCGTCGTCGACGCCGGGCGGGAACGCGACGCACGGCCCGGCGACGGATGCGCCGACGGAGACGCCGTCGGGGACGGACGACGGGACCGGGACGGAGCCGTCCGCGACGGATTCGACCGCGACCGAGTCCGACGAGACCGACGGCGGATCGGACGGCGATTCGAGCGACGATTCGAGCGACGGGACCGCCGGCGACGGTGACCTGAACTGCGGCGACTTCGCGACGCAGGACGAGGCGCAGGCGGCCCTCGAACGCGATTCGAGCGATCCGAACGGGCTGGACGCCGACGGCGACGGCGTCGCCTGCGAGAGCCTCCCGGACGGATCGAACGCCGGCGCGGGAGACGGCGGCGGGTCGGACGCGGACGACGCCCCCGACTCCTCCGGGGAGACGGAGTGGACCGTCGAGGTCGTCCGCGTCGTCGACGGGGACACCTACGAGGTGCGCTTCCCCGACGGACACACCGAGGACGTCCGCCTGCTCGGCGTCGACACCCCCGAGGTCCACACCGCGACCGATCCGGCCGAGTTCGAGGGGATCCCGAACACCGAGGACGGCAGGCGGTGGCTGCGCGACTGGGGGCACAAGGCGAGCGAGTTCGCCCGTTCCCGGGTCGGCGGCGACCCGGTCCGCATCGCCACCGACCCGCGGGCCGACCGCCGCGGCTCCTACGGTCGGCTCCTCGTCTACGTCTACGAGCAGGACGGGACCAACGTGAACCGCCAGCTCATCGAGCAGGGGTACGCCCGGATGTACGACTCGTCGTTCTCGAAGCGGGACGCGTTCGCGAGCGCGGAACGGGCCGCCCAGGCCGACGACGTCGGACTCTGGAACTACGAGCCGCCGCGCACGTCGACGCCCGAACCCACGCCGGAGCCGACGCCCACGCCGACGCCCGAACCCACCCCTGAACCCACGCCGTCCGGCGGCGACGGACAGCGGGACTACGACTGCTCGGACTTCGACACCCAGTCCGAGGCGCAGGAGTACCTCACCGCCGGCGATCCGCACCGGCTCGACGGCGACGGCGACGGCGTCGCCTGCGAGTCGCTCTCGGGCTGAGCGTCCGTCGCTCCGATCGGGGGCGGCGCTCGGCTCGGTTACCGGGGACGCAGAGCGGGCCCCCGGCCGGGAATCTCGCGGTCGGGGGGAGGATTTATCCGCCTCATTTTCCTATCGCTACGTGTGAGTTCCCCGTTCGACGTTCTCGGGATCGATCCGGATGCGGACGACGACGAAATCGTGGAGGCGTACCGACGACGAGTGAAGGAGACGCACCCGGATCAGGGGGGGTCGGCGCGCGAGCTTCGTGTCGTCCTGGCGGCGTACGACCACGTTCGGTCGGGACGGGACGGCGAGATGCCGGACGCCGAGAGCGACCGCGAGGCGACCGACGAGCGGCAGGAGACCAGGGTCGAGTACCTCAACTACGAGGTGCTCGACGATCACGGCTGGGACCTCGACGACGACGAACTGTTCGAGAAGGCCTCCTCGCGGGGGCTCGATCCGGCGGACTACGGTCGGTTCCTCGTCCGACCCCACGAATCGCTCCTCGAGGCCGCCGAGAACCGCGGGTTCGCGTGGCCGTACGCCTGTCGAGGCGGGGCCTGCGCCAACTGCGCGGTCGCGATGATGGACGGGGAACTGGCGATGCCGGTCGATCACATCCTCCCCGCCGAGATGCTAGACCGCGGTATCCGGCTGTCCTGCAACGGCGTACCGGTCACGGACGAACTGCGGGTCGTCTACAACGTCAAACACCGGCCGGGGCTGGAGGAACTCCGGTTGCCGCCCCGCCCGTTCGAGCAGGCGTACCCGAAGGGGTAGCCCGCCGTCAGCCCCCGCTCCCGTCCCGCCCCCGCTCCCACTCCCGGCCCGCGACTGCTCCTAGCGACGCCCGCGGGGCGTCGCTCCGATCGCCACGCCCTCCCGCTCGATCCGGTCCGCGCACTCGTAGCCCGCCCGCACCGCGCCGTCCAGGGACCGCTCGGGGTACTGCGCGCGGCTCGCCATCCCGGCGTAGTAGACCCCCGCCGCCACCTCCTCCGCGAGGTCGTAGGGCACGACCGCGTCGAGGTACCCGCACTCGTAGACGGGGGCGGTTCGGGGGTTGCGCGCGACGCGGACGTCGGTCACCGCGCCGCGGTCGAACCGGGGAAAGAGGTCCTCGATGCCCGCGAGCCAGCGCTCGCGCAGGGCGTCGTCGTCAAGGGTCCAGCGTTCCTCCGTCAGGTCCTGCACGTAGCTCGCGACGTAGAGGAGGTGCTCGCCGCCGTAGCGCGCGGGCGGGACGAAGTTCGTGTGTTCGACGAGCGCGCCGAACGGTGCCTCGTCGGCGACGTTGAGCCAGTAGGTGTCGGTGAGCGCCTCCTCCATCGTGAGCAGGGCGCAGACCGAGCCCTGGAAGTCGATCCCGCAGGCGTAGCCCGTGAGCGCCTCCAGCACGTCGGGCATCGTCGCCACGACCACGGCCTCCACGTCGTGGGTCTCCTCGCCGTCCGGCGTCTCGACGGTCAGCGACTCGACGCGGTCGCGGTAGTCGAGTTCCGTCACCCTGGCACCCGTGACGACGTTCTCGCGGCCGACCGCCTCGACGAGCGCGTCGAGCAGGACGCCGAACCCCCCCTCGACGTAGCCCAGGACCTCCCCCCTGAGGGGGTCGCGCTCGCCGCGGAACCGGATCCGGCCGAGGAGCCAGGCGGCGCTCACGTCGTCCTTGCGCGAGCCGAACTTCGCGTCCAGCAGCGGCTCGAAGAAGCGCTCGTAGACGCCCTCCGTGGCGTGTTCGAGCAGGAACTCCCGGACCGGAACGTCGTCGAACGCCGCGAGGTCGTCGTAGGCGTTCCGCCGGGGGCGACCGCCGCGCACGTCGACGCCGAGCGTGAGCAGCCCCAGCCTGAGCGTGTCGTAGAGGCTCAGCTCCGGGTAGGCGAGGACCTCCCACGGCGCGTCGAGCGGGTAGACGGTCCCGTCGACGTAGCAGGCGTTCTTCCCGACGCGCCACTCGATCCGGTCGCCGACGCCCACCACCGTCGCGAGGTCGACGATCGCCGTCTCCGACTTCGAGAGGTGGTGGTAGAAGCGCTCGACGGGGTCGCCCGCGGTCGGGTACGTCGCGGCGAGGCCGCCGACCTCGGGGGCCGCCTCGAAGACGCGCACCTCGCGGCCCGCTCGACGCAACCGGTGGGCGGCCGCCAGTCCGGCGAGGCCGCCGCCGACGATGCCGATCATGCCGGGAGTTTCGAGGTCCGCCGTATGTGCCTTTCTCTTCAGTCGAGCGGGTCCGCGAGGGACGCCTTCGGGACGGCACAGCGGACGGTCTTCAGCGGGTCGACCACCTGGCTGATCTCGAGGTCGGCGACGAGGCTGGCGAGCAGGTAGGCGTCGGTGAACTCGACGCCGTGGGCCCGGGCGAGCGCCTCGCTCGCGTCGCGGACGGCCAGTTCGCAGGCCGCCTGGAGCGTCTCCGCGCTGGCGAGGAACTTCCAGGCGTCGTCCGTCTCGATCAGCGGGCGCGAGAGCGGGGCGTCGGCGACGACGCCGAGGGTGACGTCGATCTCGGTGGCGATCTCCGCGCCGGTGCCGCAGTGCTCGCCGTCGGCCATCGCGGCCTTGCAGTCGCCCATCGCCAGCAGGCCGCCCGGCTGGAAGACCGGGAAGTAGACCGTCGCCCCCGCCCGGAGGTCGGTCGTGTCGAGGTTCCCGCCGTGGTCGTGGGGCACGAGCGTCGTGTACTCCTCGTCGGCGGTGGCGACGCCGATCGTCCCGATACAGGGGTCGAGCGGCACCGAGAGGTCGCCGAACCGGAGCGCGCCGTCCTCGACGGGCGTGACGCGTGTGTGGGGGTGGGCCACCTCGGGGTCGTCCCGGAGGAGTCCGAAGCCGGGGATCGTGACGGCGCGGCCGCGGTCCTCGTTCGGGCGCATCTCCTCTATCTCCACCCGGAGGGCGTCGCCCGGCTCTGCCCCCTCGACGGCGATCGGCCCGGTCGCGGCGTTGACCTCCTCGGGCACCGAGTCCATCAGGTCCCCGTCGCGCTGGATGGCCCCCTCGAGGCTGTCGCGCGTCTCGACGGTGAGCGCGGCCCCCGGCTCCACGGTGACGGTCGGCTCGAGGTCGGGCGAGAAGGCGTAGACGACCGACGAGTCATCTATCGTGCGTCTGTCTGTCATGCGTGCTCGTCCTCGTAGCGGAGCACCATGAACGCTCCCGAATCAGGCCGGTCCGTCCCGAAAGCATTCGATCGGAACGTCGGTGACGCCGTCGTAATCGCCGTCGCCGCCGGCGAGCAGCGTCGCGTCCTTCGCGGTCGCCGTCGCCAGGGCGAACGAGTCACCGAGTGCCGGGTTGACGTCGAGGACGAACTCGGCCGCAGTCTCCCAGATCTCCTCGATCCCGACGGGGACGATCCCGAAACTGACTAGCCAGTCGAGGTACTCGTCCGCGGTCCTCCGATCGTACTTGCGGGCGAGGATGTACCTGACCTCGGTCATGTTCACGTAGTTCACGAACCCCGTCGATTCGCCGTCTTCGACGGCGGAGAGAAATGCTTCGACGGTGCCGCTTCCCGGTTCGCCGTCCGCGTGTGCGACGATCGGTTCAGCGTCGAACACGATTCGCCCCGGGGGCGTCATTCGTCGCTATCTCCGGATTCGAACGTCGCCTCGCGAGTCTCTCGATCTCGCTCGCGCTTTTCGCGCAGTAACGCAGTCGCGGGTTCGTCGGTCGTCGCGTCCCCCCGATGCTTCGCGTACCCCCGCATGTCACTCGCCGAGGGAACGCGCTCGACCGTGACCTCGCCCTCGTCGTTCTCCCGGAACCGGACCCGCCCCGGCGCTTCGATGCCCAGTTTCTCGCGGAACTTCTTCGGGATCGTCGCCTGGCCGTGCCGTGACACAGAGACGACCTCTGACTTTGAATCCCGTTCCTCCTCTGTAGTACTCATTGTACATAGTTCGTGACGTCGCCGGGATAACTCTGTCGGGGACGCCTCGGGGATCAGTAACGCGGTTAGCGTTCGAACGAACCCGCCGTCTCGCACTCCGCTAGGTTTTTCTCTCCGCTGTTGGAAGCGGAAGCCATGCTGACCGTCCGGGCCCCCGCGACGAGCGCCAATCTCGGTAGCGGGTTCGACGTCTTCGGCGTCGCGCTCGACCGCCCGGCGGACGTCGTCCGGGTCGAGAAGGCCGAGCGGACGACGATCGAGGTGACGGGCGTCGGGTCCCGGTACATCCCCGAGGACCCGAAGCGAAACACCGTCGGTGCCGTCGCCGAGGCGCTCTCCGCGCCCGCCCGCATCCGGATCGACAAGGGCGTGCGCCCGGCGTCGGGGCTCGGTTCGTCCGCGGCCTCGGCCGCCGCCGCCGCGGTCGCCCTCAACGAACTCTACGACCGCGGTCGCTCCCGCGAGGAACTGGTCCCCGTCGCGGCCGAGGGCGAGGCGGTCGTCTCCGGCGCGGCCCACGCGGACAACGTCGCCCCGGCGATCCTCGGGGGGTTCACCGTCGTCACAGACGAGGGCGTCACGCGCATCGACGCCGACCTCTCGCTCGTGGCGTGCCTCCCGGACATCGTCGTCTCGACGCGCGACGCCCGGAAGGTCGTCCCCGACGGAGTCTCGATGACCGACCTCGTGGAGACCGTCGGCCGGGCGGCGACGCTCGTCGCGGGGATGGCCCGGAGCGACCCCGCCCTCGTGGGTCGCGGGATGGACGCCCCGGTCGTGACGCCCGCCCGGGCGGACCTCATCGACGGCTACGACGAGGTCTGCGCGGCGGCGCGCGCCGCGGGCGCGACGGGGGTCACGATCAGCGGCGCGGGACCGACCGTCATCGCCGTGTGCCGGCGGAGCGACCAGCGCGCCGTCGCCGTCTCGATGATCGACGCGTTCGAGGAGCGAGGGATCGAGTCGCAGGCCTACCGGACGTGCGTCGGCGACGGGGCCACCGTCTACCGGTAGACGGAGCGCACGTAGCCGTAGCCCGCGCCGAGCATCGGGCCGTAGACGAGCGCGGCGAGGAGCCCCGCGTCGATCAGCGGGACGGAGCCCCCCATCACGGCGGCCGCGAGCGGGGGGAGCGCCAGGTACAGTCCGACGATCGCGAGCCCGTAGAGCGCGCCGAGACCGGCCCCGACGGTGGCGAACGCGGAGCGTTCCATCAGCGGCCGGAGGACGCGCCGGAGCGCGGCGGACGTCGCGGTCAGCCGCATCGTTCGCGCGAGGTACGCGTCGAGCGTCCGCGCGGCGACGGGCGCGAACCCGACCCCGAGGGCGGTCCCCACGCCGAGCCAGCCGAGGAGTCCGGCGAGCGTCGACGCGCCGGGGGCGAACAGCGCGCCGAGCGTCCGCACCCGCGACGGCGCGAGCGCCAGCAGGACGCTGGCGAAGACGAGCCCCGCGAGAGTCCCGCTGAGGAGCGCGGCGACGTACTCGTTCCGCTCAACGACGACGAATCCGTTCCGTTCGATGAGTGTCATGGTTCGTCACTCGATCCGGTCCATCATGAATTATAGGGGTGGGTCGATCCGTCGCTCGACGGGCGGGAGTTCGCCGAAGTGACGGCGTCGTCGCCGTTCCGGCCCCGAAACCGCCCTACTCGACGCGAGAACGACACGCGGGGTATGAGATTCCCAGCGATAAAAACTTATTATCGGCGCTAATCGAGGGCTTATACGAGTGTGTTGGGGGAGAGTTCATCGGAGCGGTCTGTGTTGATGTACCCGGACTACAGCAGCAGCAACTCCTACCAGCGACAGCTTCGAGACGGGTTGGCCGACTGCGGCTACGACGTGCATCTGAGCCAGTGCGACCGTCCCTTTCCGCTGCTCGAAGCGGTGTATCGACAGGGTCGACCGGACGTGTTTCACGTCCACTGGCTCCACCGGTACTTCGTCACCGAGCGGCCGGTAGTGACCGCGATACTCGGTCTCCGGTTGCTCGTCGAGTTGCTCGTCCTCCGCCTGCTGGGCGTCGAGGTCGTCTGGACGGTCCACAACCTGGCCGACCACGAGCGGCGCTCGCCGCGCGTCGAGCACGCGGTCCGTCACGTCACCGCGCGCCTCTGCGATCGCGTCATCGTCCACTGTCCGAACGCGCGCGACCTCATCGTCGAGGAGTACGACCTCCCCGAGCGCGTCGCCCGGCGCATCGAGATCGTCCCCCACGGCAACTACATCGGGAGCTACCGGAACGAGGTCGATCGGCAGACCGCCCGCGAGACGCTCGACCTGGACGAGGACGCGCGCGTCTTCCTCTACTTCGGGCTCATCCGTCCCTACAAGAACGTCCTCAAGCTGATCCGGACGTTCCGCTGCCTCGAGGACGAGAACGCGCGCCTGCTGGTCGTCGGAAGCCCGTGGAACGACACCCTCCGCGATCAGATCCTCGACCTCGCGGCGACCGACGATCGGGTGCTGCCCGTCCTCGAGTTCGTGCCGGACGACGACATCCAGCTGTACATGAACGCCGCCGACGTGACGGTCTTTCCGTTCGAGGAAGTGCTCACCTCGGGGACGGCGTTGCTCGCGATGTCGTTCGGTCGCCCGGTCGTCGCGCCGCGCCGCGGGTGCGTCGCGGACCTCCTCGACGAGGAGGGCGGCTTCGCGTACGATCCAGACGAGCGGAACGGGCTCCGCGACGCGCTGACGGCCGCCCTCGACGCCGACCTCGACGGCATGGGCGCGTACAACTACGAGAAAGTGCGCCAGTTCGACTGGGAGACGATCGCGCGAAAGACGGCCCGAACCTACGAGCGCGGCGCTGCGGATCGATAGTCGTCGCCTACTCGCGTTAGTCTCGTCATAGTCATGTCCGTGGGAATCTAGGATCGCGTTACAATGGGATACCGCGTCGCGATCATCGGAACCGGGGCGAACCCGGAGAAGAAGGGACGGACGGGCTACGCGATGGCGTACCGTCACGCGCCGGGCTACCAGCGCCTCGACGACTGCGAACTCGTCGCCTGCGCCGACATCGTCCGGGAGAACGCAGAGGCGTTCGCCGACCACTTCGACATCCCCCCCGGCAACGTCTTCGAGGACTACGAGGAGATGCTCCGCGCGACCGAACCGGACGTCGTGAGCGTCTGCGTCCCCCCCGCGATCCACGCCGAGATCGTCGTCGGCTGCGCGGAGAGCGGCGTCCCGCGGGCGATCCACTGCGAGAAACCCATGGCGACCACCTGGGGCGACTGCAAGCGCATGCTCGAGGCCTGCGACGACGAGGGCGTCCAGCTCACCATCGACAACCAGCGCCGCTTCGGCGAGCCGTTCCGCGAGGCGAAGGACCTCCTCGCTGACGGGACGATCGGCGACCTCGTCCGCATCGAGTGGGCCGAGGACAACCTCTTCGACGCGGGCGTCCACCAGTTCGACCTCTGCCGGTACTACACCGACGACGCCGAGGCGGAGTGGGTGCTCGGGGGCATCGACTTCCGCGAGGAGAACGTCTGGTTCGGCGCGCACAACGAGAACCACGGCTTCGTCCAGTGGAAGTACGAGAACGGCGTCTACGGCGTCGCCGCCACGGGCGACGGCAAGGACGTGATCGGCTGTTACCACCGCCTCGTCGGGACCGACGGGGTCATCGAGATGGGCGTCGACGGCGGCCCCGCGCTCCGCTACCGCAAGGACGGCGGCAAGTGGAAGACCGTGAGCACGGGCGACAGCATCCACGCGCCCAGCTACGGGAAGGCCCGCGCCGGGGCGATCCTCCTCGCCGAGCGCATCCCCGGCGTCTCCGCCCGGCGGTTCAAGGAGACGACCTTCTACGAGCGGGCCATCGAGGAAGTCGTGAGCGCGCTCCGCGAGGACCGTGAACCCGAGATCTCGGGGCGGAACGCCCTCGCCGGGACGGAACTCGCCTTCGCCGCCTGGGAGTCCTCGCGCCGACGGGGTCGCGTCGACCTCCCGCTGGACATCGAGGACAACCCGCTCGAAGCGCTCATCGAGGGCGAGAGTGGGAGCGAGTCGGCCGGCGGGGACGGCGCGAACGGCGAGGCGGCCGAGACGCCGGCCGCAGAGCAGTAGCGACCGGACCTCCCGGCCCGACCCACGACGACCGACCCGAGCCGTGCGGCCGCGGAACACGTACCGCGTGCCGGCGTGACGGGGCGGAACCGAGTAGCAGCGATTAACTACCCCCCTTCCGTAGGCCGGTCCATGTCTTCGACCGAAGCCCCGCAGAGGGGTCTCTCTCGCGAGTCGTTCTCCGCGCTGAGCGCCGAGACCGACCGACGGCGCGCCCGGCTGGAGGTCGCGATGGAGGAACGGCGGTTCCGGCTGCTCGAGGCCATCGTCGCCCACCCGCACCGCGCGCCCTCCAAGGCGGAACTGCGCTGGACCTCCGCCCTCGACCCGGCGACGCTGTACCGACAGCTCTCGCGGCTGGAGGAGGCCGGCCTGATCGAGCGCGGCGAACTCCCGCCCGGCGAGCGCCGCGAGGGGCTTCCCTACGTCTTCTACCGCCTCACCGCCGACGGCCGCGCGCTGATCGATTCGGTCCCCGTCTTCGCGTCCCCCGAGGCGCTCGGGCGGCGGTACGCCGAACTCGACAAGCCCGACGAGGTTCGACGGGCCGAGCGCTGCCCCCGCCCCTTCGACGCCTGACCGCGCTCCGGAGCCGCGTCACGCGCCGTCGACGACGAGCACGGGCGCGGTCCCCGACCGGAGCACGGCCTCCGTCACGCTCCCGAGGAGCGCCGTCTTGAACGCGGACTTCCCCTTCGCCCCGAGGACCACGAGGTCGATCGCCTCCCGATCGACGTAGTCGACGATCACCTCGTGGGGGACGCCGGCTTCGACCGTCGCCTCGACCGGGACGTTCGCGGACTCGGCTCGCCGGGAGACGGCGGCGACGGCGGCCTCCGACTCCGCTCTGAGGTTCTCGCGGACGACCTCGGGATCGACGATGGCGTTGTCGTAGGCGGTCCTGGTCTCGACGACGGACAGCGCGTGGAGCGTCGCGTCGCAGCGACGAGCGAGGGCGACGGCGTGCGTCGCGGCCCGCGCCGCGGCCTCGCTCCCGTCGGTGGCGATCAGTACCCGCCGGTACATGCGCCGACTACGGCGGGCCGGCGTAAGTACCCGCCGTCAGTGCCCCACGCCGCCTCTCGGACGGTCTCCGGGTCCGAACCGTCCTCCCGTCGTGATCGAACGGGACCCGCCGACGAACACTGATTACCGCGCGTGCCCAACTCGAAGTCCGAGAGACCATGCCCACGCTCGAACGCATCCTCCTCCCGACCGACGGTAGCGACGGCGCGGCGGTCGCCACGGAGCACGCGCTCGCCGTCGCGGACCGCTTCGACGCGGAACTCGTCGTCCTCAACGTCGTGGACGAGCGGTCGCTCGATCTCGGCCTCGGGGAGGATCCGTTGCGCGAGCGCGGCGACGCGATCGTCGCCGCCGCCGTCGAGCGCGCGGACGCCGCGGGCGTCCCCGCGACGGGCGAGGTCACGGTCGGCGTTCCGGACCGCGCCATCCGCGAGTACGCGGCCGCCAGGGGGATCGACCTCGTGGTGATCGGCACCCACGGACGGACCGGCGTCAGGCGCTACCTGCTCGGGAGCGTCACCGAGCGCGTCGTCCGGCTCTCCGACGCCCCGGTGCTCACCGTCCGGCCGTCCGACGACGATCGGTACGAGCCGTACGAGCGGCTCCTCGTCCCGACCGACGGGAGCGAGCGGGCCGCCGCCGCGGCCGACTGGGCGCGCACCATCGCCACGGCGTACGACGCGACCGTCCACGTGCTCTCGGCCGTCGATACGGCCACGCTCGGCTTCGACGTCCGCTCTGACGCCCTCGTCGCCTCGCTCGAAGCGGCCGCGGAGACGGCGGTCGAGGAACTCGCGACGACCCTCCGCGACGACGGCATCGAGGTGCGCACGTCGGTCGAGTACGGACCGCCGCACGGGGCGATCCTCGACGCGGTCGGCGAGAACGACGTCGACCTCGTCGTGATGGGCACCCAGGGCCGGAGCGGCATCGAGCGCTACCTGCTCGGGAGCGTCACCGAGAAGACGGTTCGGACCTGTCCGGCTCCGGTGTTGACCGTCCGGACGGCCGGGTCGGAGTGAGCACCGGGAGCCGAGAGCCTAGCGTCGAGCGTCGGGGCGCGTCGCCGCTCCTCGTCGGCGTCGGGGAGGAGCCGCCCGCCAGTCCGATCCGCGACCCGCGACCCGCGATCCGCGATCAGACGCCGCGGCCCTGTAGCTTCTCCTCCTCGCGCATGCCGACGTTCGACTGGCCCTTCATGCCGCGGCCGATGCCCGCGGCGATCTCCGCGAGGCGCTCGGGGTCGTCCCACTCGTTGACGGCCTCGACGATGGCCCGGCCCATGGCCTCGGGGTCCTCCGCGCCGAAGATGCCCGACCCGACGAAGATGCCGTCGCAGCCGTGGTGCATCATGAGCGCGGCGTCGGCGGGCGTGGCGATCCCCCCGGCGGCGAAGTTCACCACGGGCAGGCGGCCCATCTCCGCCGTCTCGTGGACGAGGTCGGCCGGCGCTTCGTGCTCGCGCGCCCACTTCTCGCGCTCCTCCGCGGTCTTGCCCTCGAGTTCCCGGATGGCGCTCTTGATCGCGCGCTGATGGGTGACCGCCTGGTTGACGTCGCCGGTGCCCGCCTCGCCCTTCGTGCGGATCATGGCCGCGCCCTCGTCGATCCGCCGGAGCGCCTCGGGGAGGTTCCGCGCGCCGCAGACGAACGGCGCGGTGAACGCCCGCTTCTCGATGTGGTACTCGTTGTCGGCGGGGGTCAGGACCTCGGACTCGTCGAGCATGTCCGCGCCCGTCGCTTCGAGGATCTGCGCCTCCGTGACGTGTCCGATGCGGCACTTGCCCATCACGGGGATCGAGACCTCGTCGATGATCTCGCCGAGCGCGGCGGGATCGGCCATCCGGGCGACGCCGCCGCGCTTCCTGATGTCGGCGGGGACGGCCTCCAGACTCATCACGGCCACCGCGCCCGCGTCCTCCGCGATGCGCGCCTGCTCGCGGGTGACGACGTCCATGATGACGCCCCCCTTCTGCATCTTCGCGAACCCGCGCTTCACGAGGTCCGTCCCGCGCTTCAAGTCCTCCAGGTTCGTCGCGTCGCTCATGCCCGACCCTGCGAATGGAGTGCACTTAACGCGTGTCCTTCGACCGCTCGCGCCGGGCGGACCGATCGGCAGCGTTTTTCTCCCCGCCTCCGCACTCCCTCCCATGTCGATCTCCGGAGCGCTCGGTTCGCGCGCGGACGCAGTCGCCGAGCGCCTGCGCGCGTTCGCCCGCGAGGGCGACCTCCCCGAGCGCGAACCGCTCCCTCGCTACGTCGCGCCCCTCCCGGCGCTGCTGGAGGACCTCGGCCTGCGGCTGGCGTGGGTCGTCGTGGGAATCAACCTCGTCGGGACCGCCTTCGGCTTCTGGTACTACGGGCCGCAGTTCTCCCTGACGCCGGTCGAGATGTGGCCGTTCGTCCCCGACAGCCCACTCGCGACGCTGCTGATCGCCCTCTCGATCGCCGCCTGGAAGCTCGGGCGGAACAACGAGGCGCTGAACGCGCTCGCCTTCTTCGGCTGCATCAAGCTCGGCCTCTGGACGCCGTACGTCCTCGTCGCCTTCTTCCCCGAGTGGGGCTACGCGCCGTGGGACCCGATGTACAACTTCCTCTTCTGGAGTCACCTCGCGATGGTCGTCCAGGCGTTCGTCGTCCACCGCTACGCCGCGTTCCCCGTGTGGGCGATCGCCGTCGCCACGCTCTGGTACACGGTCGACCTCGTCGTCGACTACTTCTATCCGGTCGTCGGCGACCCCCACCACACGCTCCTGCCGCTCCCCGACGCGGCCCCGTGGCTCGGCGTGACCGCCCTCCAGGTCGCCGCGCTCGGCGCGGTGCTGTTCACGATCCTCCCGGTCTTCCTCGCGCTCGCGACGCGGGTGGAGAAGCTGCAACTCCGACTGCGCGGACGCTGAGCCCGGTCACTCCCGGTCCGCGTCCGCGCCCGCGCCACCCCCGGGTCCTTCGTCGGACCGCCCCCCGGACCGCCCCTCCGCGCGCCGGTCGGAGTGCGCCCGCACCCAGAGTTCGCCGATCCGCGACAGCCTGGTCCGGTAGGACTTCCCCCGCTCGTCCTGCTCGACGTAGCCCTTCCCGCCCGGGCCGAGTCGATCGACGTTGTAGATGACCTTCGAGCGGAAGCTGTCGGTGTACTCCTCGCCCAGTTCGCGCGCCAGCGTCCCGGCGAGTTCGCTCACCGACTCGAACTCGCCGTGCTCGCCCAGCGTGAACAGGATGAGTTCCTCGAACGGCTTCACCGACGAGAACGAGGCGACCGGCAACTCGACGACGTGTCCCGCGCCGATGCGCTTCGCGCCGATGGTGGTCCCCCGCTCGTCGAACTCCGAGAGGAGGTCGCGGGCGCTCCCCAGGCGCTCGGCGACGCGCGCGTCGAGCGCGTCCAGTTCCGGGCCGCCTTCGACCGCGTCGAGGTCGTCGAGGAGATCGACGCAGGCGCGCAGTTCCTCCGCGAGTTCGGTCTCGAGGTACTTCTCGGGGGCGGTGTAGTAGGTGTGGATCCGGTCGCGGTCGGCCTCGCGCTCGACGCCGATGGAGTGGGCGGCGGTCGCGAACGCGAACGAGACGGTGCGGGGCATCGACGCGATGTTCACCCAGATCTCGTCCTCGGCGTCCTCGCCGCCCTCACCCTCCTCGCTCGCGCCGTCGCCCGACTCGGCTTCGGTCCCCCGGTCGAGTTCGGCGTTGATGAGATCGTACGCCTGCTCGAAGGCGGCGTCGTAGTCGTACACGTCCTCGATGAGGAAGCGCTCGGTGTCGGCACCCATCAGGTTCGAGAAGTCCTTCTCCAGCTTCCGCGCGAGGTTCCGGGAGTACTCGACGTTGGCCTCGCTGCCGACCGCGCCCTCGAGCAGGATGACGCGGTCCACGTCGAGCCGATCCCGGACGAGCGGCGCGATGAGCCGGTCGTAGTCGAACCCGACCGGGACGATGTGGGTCTGCATACGCCTTACGGCGTCGGTGAGTATTTAAATAGTCTCTGGAACTTGGCCATTGATACACACATCGTTGGTGTTTCTCCCCGTGCCGTCAAGGGGTTCTGTAGATACGTGGCCAGGTGGCGTAATAGTTCTTATCAAGGCTCACTGCTTTGCTCGTCCGGGACCGACTCAACATGAACCGGTGATTCTGCTAGAGAGAAGTGGCGTTGCTGTTCTTGACTAAGCAAGAAGGCGGGTCGCCAGTGGCTCAACAGCAACATTACATCTTCGATTGGATTTGTAATCGAGTGTATTCAGGTTCCTAATCGACATGGATTGAGTAAATTGATATATTCTTAGTCTATCCACATCCTATGGCCTATCTTGATCTTTCGATTCTTGGGGGGCTACTGCTCTTAATAACTGCAAGTCTTGATTACTACCGGGCTGCTAGTTCCACCGAGAGTACAATCAGTGATTCCCCACCATCGCACCCAAGCGAAATCCCAGTAGGAAGCCGGCCACCTGATGAATCAGCCAGTTCCCTTCGCTCACGTATTGAGCCACAGTATATCGGATATTTTTTGGCGATCTTACTTCAAATCCCCGCCTTGTTGTCACAATTAGGGTGGTTGTAGAATGTGCTGTACCTCTTTGGCAATTTTTTATACTTTCTGGGGGCCGTTATCAACTATTATTGTGGCTGTCTTGTCTTATCTGCGCGAAGATGGTCTAGAGTTCAATTATTCGAAAGAGATTATGTTGGTGTTCGCACTCTCCGCGGGAGTTCCTGCGTTTATCGTTGCAGTCTGTGAACACTTATTGTAGCGCACTATACCGCAGTTATTGCGCCGACATAGTGTGTTTGTTCTTCCAAATCGTCCTTGATCTTATCGACCCCATACCATACCCGGCGGTTGGACTGCGTAATCGGTTTGAGGATACCTGCGCGCTCTAAATGAAGCAGGTAGCGAGAAAGTTTGAATAGCTTCAGATCGGTCTGACGGCCTTTGCCTTGGTAGTGTTTTTCGAAAGCATCTCGTAGACTACTTTCATCAACCTTTGGAAGTGTGTCTGACTCGATCGCCAAACGGTAATAGAACCCAGCTACTGCTAAATAAGGACCTAACACACCGTGTATCTTTTCAAGATCATTCACGTTTTCACGGAAGTAATGTGCGAGAGCTGTATTTAGAATCTCGTGATTTTTATCATTATCCCTACGCGCTTCTTTAAGGAAATTGCCAGCACCCACAACTCCGTCTCGTGTCTTGAGTAAATCAATACTCTCTAGCTCCTCAACGTACTTTGCATATTTACCACGTTCATTGTCATCTGGCGAATCCAGAGCTTCAATCTCATCAAGTGGTACAGTGTTGCGAAGGATCACCTCTGCAAGGATATCCTCGACAGGCGCGTATCGGTTTTCGGGGAAAGGAAGTTGAGTGAAGTCCTTTGCCGCAGAGCTGATGAGCGCTTTCTCTACCGCTTGTTGGATCTCTTTCTCATAGTCGCGTACTCTCCTGTAAACGGTTTGTGGGTGGGTATATTCCGTCTCTCCCTTTTTGCTAACCCGAATTTTACCGACCCTAGTTGGATCAAGATAATCCACGTCAACTGGGTTCTGACGAAGCTCGTCAAAGATCACTCTGGGTGGACTAATGAAGATAGGGAACACGAAGTCAGACCCATTTACTTCTATATCGCCTAAACTGTATTGTGGTCCGATTTTGAACCTGAGTATGTACTCTGCCTTCTTGCGCGCATCATCTTCCGAGATGTTGGCTTGTTCGATACTCATTTATTTCCACCCACGATTTTCGAGCCTCTTCTTGAGAGGGATACTGTGAGTACTTGATTGAACCACGGGTCCCAAGCATCTTCTAACTTCTGCCTCTCTACGATGTCTTCTGGATATCCCCATGGATCGTGGATTGCTACAAATTCGTCTCCGTCCTGAGGCAGGCTATAGCCAGATGCAACGACCGCATGAACACCGTCATTTTCCCGTGTCTTCTCCCGTAATCGGGAGCCATTGATGAACGGAATGATTGGTCGCTCGTTTTGTATGTTCTCTTTCACCATGCTGAATAGAGATTTAGGAGCGCCGTCCTGCCAAGCATTGAGACTGAACTGCAGAGTATTTGTCCGCTCGGAAACGACCGTGAGCTCGTCTTGGTTCGGCTTCCATCCTCCCTCTACGATCGTCATGTCTTCCATGATTTCGTCTGGCGATAGTGATTCCGTAGCCTTTCTGAGATCTACATTTGGGTGTTTGTTTTTAAAGTAATGTAGTGCCATCCAGATACAGTAGATCACACATTCGTCCTCAGCCTCTGGTTGATAGTCGAATGGGACCTTAAGCAGCTTATCCAATTTTGGTGTACTGCTGGATAGCCACTTCGTGAAGACGCCATTCACCATGTCGTTGTTCTTATCTGAACACCCATGAGATGATATATCTACTCATACGCAGTGGTACTTTTTGATCGAACGGTCATAGTGTACCATTAGTCTCTAACTCTTCCTAAAATCACTGCCGCCGCTGTTGCACTATGCAGTCAACTTGACGAACCTACCCGAGTCCATTGACGGTTACCACTTGTCAACAAATGGAAATCGTCAGGAAGCCGCCCACACGATTCATTTTACTACAGAACGGAAACTGATTGGTTGGCAGTGCCCCCAAATTCCAACGGCCAGTAATTACGATATCGTTCAGTTCTGTGGCGAGATGTTGCCGCTACTGACCAAGCAAGGTTGTCACAAGTAGATGCCCAAGCGTTGCCAATCGAGAGGGTGACAACCTCGATTGCCCTGTCAATGCCTAATTCTTGCCACAAATGACGAAAATTCTAGAATTTCTGGACATTCTGTGAGGCGGCGCTGAAGCCACTTCGCTTTATTCTGTGGCCAAATACCTCCTGCTTTCTCCAAGAAAACTGAGTGGCAAACAAGGGATTTCGCTCTACCTTGCCAGTGACGTCGTGCCGAGTGTGGTCAACGTAGTCGTTCAAGACTTGGCAGGTATCCAGGCTTAGGGCGATCAGCCGCTCTCTCCTCTCCTTGTTCTTGAGCGGTGTGCCTTCCCGGTGGACAGCACGAAGCCACTCGTTCTCCCGGTCGTAGTCCTCGACGTCGAAGGCCCTGATTGTCCCTGAGCGTACGCCACACCGCCAGAGAACCGACAGCAACGGTGCATAGAGGCGTCCACAAACCATCCTAGATAGTTCAGAACGAACTCGACTTGTTCCTTATCGACCGGATTACCCTCAGCAACTCACAGTTCCTCGAACGGTCTCGCCTCCGCCTCCGATAGCTCCGTCAGTCGCTCGAACGCGGACTCGGGCCAGTCCATGTGAATCCCGTCCTCGCACGCCGGACACCACCACTCGTCGTGCCAGATCTCCCCCGGCTCGACCGGGACGTCGCTCTGCCGGTGCACGTCGAGCAGGACGAGTCGCGTCCCGCAGGTCGAACAGTCCGGGTCGACGTAGAACGGCTCGTTTCCCCGGGGGTCGGCCGCCGACATCGGAGCGTCGTCCGCGTCAGATCGTTTCCGTCTCATCGTTTCCCACGTTGTATTTCCAGACGATCCACCCGGCGAGGAGGAGGGTTCCGATCGTCACGAGTTCGCCGGCCCACGGGAGGCGACCGGTCCACGCGTCGACGACGAGGAGTCCGAGAAGTCCCGCGACGGCCAGCAGCACGTTCCGCACGTCGACCGCGAGTTCCCGCTCCCGTGCCGGGGAGAACTCGCCCGCTCGGTAGCCGGCGATCAGGGAGACGGCACCGTGGCGGTCGATCGCCCACGCGAACAGGAGACACAGACCGGTCGCGAACCCGAGCAGGATGGTCTCTCCGACCGGCATACGAACCGATACGGACGTGACCGAATATAGCAGTTTCCCCGAAGAACACGTATCGGTACGCCGTCGCGCACAGGGAGACGGTCCAGTCGAAGAGACGACGACTGCCGGGTGAACGGGACCCAGCGATAGGCAACTCTGTCGCCGCGTCCGGACTCGACAGAACCGGTTGACGCTACTCGGACTCCGCCTTCAGTCGTCGAAGAGGTCGTCGTCGTCGTCCCGGTGTGAGTCGACGAGAGCGCCGTTCGCGTCGTAGATACGGCGGCTGTCGTCGCCGTCCTCGTCGTTCTCCTCGGACACGCGAAGCGTCCCGTTCTCGTCGAACCGCCACGTCCGCTCGTCGCCGTCGTCGTCCTCCTTTCGCCGGAACCGGAGGGTTCCGTTCTCGTCGTAGATCCGTTCCTCCCCCTCGCCGTCCTCCTCTTCGGTCGTCCGGCGGACCGGCCCGTTCCGCTCGACCTCCGTCTGCTCCTCGTCGCCGTCGTCGTCGATCTCTTCGGTGAATTCCCTGTCGGGTCCGTCACAGTGTTCGAACTCCTCTCCGTCACGTTCCTCGTACTCGACGAAGCGGGTACACCGATCGGTCGGTCCACGCCGGAACTCGACGATGTCGTCGGCTCGAGCCCGACCGGTAGCTCTCGAACTCCACGCGACCCCCGCGAAGAGCGCACCGACCGCTCTCAGGAAGGCGCGTTTGTCCATGGTAGATAAAGGCATACCTGAGCTAGGTGCCTGGTCGTCTTGAATTGGTGTCTTCTGCCGTGTTGAACAGACGCTAATTTACGGTTACAGCGGTTCACACGGCGGCTCTACGTCTATGAGGGTGAACACCAGGACGATCTCACGGAACTGACGATACCGGCTCGGCGCTCGCGCGGCATCGTCGAGCGCGTCGTTGTCGAGTACGGGGTTTCGGCTCTCCAGGGCTGAACGTAGCTTTTGCCCGCACGAGTGCGCTACGTCCTACCGTCACGACGGGGCCAGCGCCCCCTCCGTGGCGGATTCGTCCGTCGCCTCCCGAACTCAGGGACGGTCGGGAGTCACGAGGTGATAGAGGAGGTCGGCCTCGACCACGGACGGTTCGCCCGCCATTACGTCGTTGAACTCGCGGACGAATTCCGCGAGCCCCTCCGCTTCTCCCTCGGGGTCCGTCACGATGTCCCGATAGACGTCGTACACCTGCTCACCGTCCTCGGCTTCGATGTAGTACAGTACGTAGTCGGCCTCGTCAGTTCGCCGGAGAAACGCGGACTCCGTGTGGACGCCCTCTCTCTCCAGGGCCGACATCACGTCATCGGCGTCTCTCACTCGGCCGATCTCTTCGAACAGGGCCACGGCGTCCTCCGTCCGTCCGGGTTCGATTTCTTGTTCGGCCAATATCACGTCGGTCATACCCTGACCCAGGTGGCCGGCGAGCCGGTAAGTCTTGGGGTTCGACATCGGTCGTCAGGGGACGACGACCGCTGCTATTCGAGCGTAACGACGACGATTCGACGGCAGTAGCGCGGAGAGCGGTACCGGAAACGGCGGGAGCCCGCGACGGACGCTCGTCACGTACCGTCGTCGGGTCGCGGTCCCTCCTCCCGCGCCCGCCACTCCTCGCGCAGGAGGCCGTACCAGCGCACGTCGTGGTACTCGCCGCGGAACCACGCCGCCTCCCGCAGGGTGCCCTCGTGCTCGAAGCCGAGCGACTCCAGCAGGCCCGCCGAGGCGTCGTTGAAGCTCCCGAGGCGCGCGCTCACGCGCCGGAGGTTCCGGTCCTCGAAGGCGTACCGGACCATCGTCGCGGCGGCGTCGGAGCCGTACCCCCGACCGTGGCGTTCGGGCGCGAACCAGTAGGCGAGTTCCGCGGCGCGCGCCCGGGCCGTCTCGTCCGGGCCGTAGCGAGAGCCGGTCAGCGAGACGACGCCCAGCGGTTCGTCGCCGTCGCAGGCGAGGCAGTGGACGCCGTCGTCGCCGGAGAGCACGTCCTCGAAGAACGCCTCCGTCTGCACGCGGTTCGTGGGGTTCACGTCGAGCGCGTAACGCCAGACGCGCGGGTCGTTCATGCATCGCTGGAGGAACTCGACGTCCTCCTCCTCTATCGGCCGGAGGGTGACCGCCTCGCCCTCCAGGAAGACCGGTCCGGGCATACCTGTCCGTCCCGCGAGTGACGTAAAACGCTCACGGGTCGGCGTCCGGACGGCCGTCCGCTCCGAACCGACACGGTGCCCGTTTCGGGCATCGAGAACGGTCGGTGTCCCCGTCGGTACTCCGATCCGTACATACACCGTTCGATCCATCTCGTGCGAACTGATTTCACTCCCCCCCCCCCAATCGGGCGATATGGAGGATCGAAACCCCGATGAAGAGGGGGAAGGAGCACAGACGGGACGGTCCGTCGAGGGTACCGACGAGGGGGCCGTTCCGCTCGGCGTCTTACAGTTGGACTACGTGTTTCGGGCGCTCGCTCACTCGCGGCGGCGGTATCTCCTCTACACGCTGAAGGAACGATCGCGATGGACGCTCACCGACCTCGCGACCAAGATCGCCGCCTGGGAGGACGAGATAGCCGAGGAGGCGGTCACGGGGGAGGCGCGCG